>JAGRDY010000036.1 GCA_020446815.1 Paracoccaceae bacterium | reverse complement strand
TTGGGAAGCTCTCGCTCTGCCATTGAGCTACACCCGCGGTTCCGGTTGTCTTAGTCGCCCTTTGCGCTTTCTTCAATAGCCGTTTTAAAGCGGTTCACCCTCGATCTGAGCCGGACCGAGGGCAAACCGGGGCCGGCGAGCGGCGGGAATAGATGCATCCTGCTTTGGGTGTGGCGATGCAGATCACGGGCGAAACGCTGCAACGGCACCGGGCGGCGAAATCGGGGCGGTGATGGAAACGGCTGTGTGGCGTCCGTCGATCTTCGCCGCGGCCAGGATCAGCGGTTGAGCAATGCGGCGAACCGCGCCTCGACCAGGTCCAGAAAGCGTGCCGCCACGCGCGAGGGTTCGCGCGAGGCGGGCAGAAGCAGATCGTAACGAAACGGTTGTTCGGGGTGCAGCGGCCGCGCGACGACCTTGCCAGCCGCCGCGAAATTGGCGGCCGTCACCGGCTCGACGATCGACAGGCCCGCACCTGCCGCGACCAGTTCGCAGATCGACGCCGAGAGTTGCGCCTCGGCGACGATGCGCGGGCGCGCGCCGCCTGCGGCAAGGAAAACATCGGTCTCGGAGCGCGTGGCGATCTCGGCCCCGAGCGCCACGAAGGGCTGGTCGTGGAAATCGCCGGGCTCCAGCCGGTCTTTCGATTCAAGCGGGTGCCCGACGGGCAGTACGGCCTGCATCGGCGCGGTGCAGATCGGGCGGCGCGTCACCGCAGGATGATCGGCATCGAGCGCGGCAAAGCCGAGATCGAACTGCTGCGAACTGAGGTGGCGCAGCACCGCCTGCGAACTGCGCGCCCGCAGCGAGACGGTGATGCCGGGTTCGGCCTTGATGAAGGCGGCGATCGCGTCGGGCAGGAATTTCAGCGCCAGCGCCGGCATTCCCGCAACAAGCAGGCTGCCGCGGCGAAAGTGGCGAATGTCGTCGACGACGCGCGCGATCTCGGCCAGCCCGACGAAGGAACGCTCGACCTCCTCGTAAAGCGCCAGCGCCTCTGGCGTCGGCACCAGTTGCCGCCCGCGCCGTTCAAAAAGCCCGAACCCGGCGGCGCCTTCGAGATCGGATATCATCCGGCTGACCGAGGGTTGGGTCGTGTTGAGCGCGTGGGCGGCCGCCGTGACTTTCCCGGTTTCGATCACCGCGCGGAAAGCTTCGATCTGTCGATGGGTGAGTCGGTGAAGCATGATCGCTTTTCATATCATGGCCGTATGGTTTACGCAAAAACTGGTATTTATCGTATGTACGAACCTGTGCTAACCTTTGTTTCGGAGGACTCGCATGGGCGCTGGAATATCCGAGATCACCATCATCGGCGGCGGCGTTGTCGGCCTGTCGGTCGCGCTGGGGCTGGTTCGTGCCGGGCACCGGGTGACGGTGCTTGATGGATCGGACAGTGACTTGCGCGCCTCGCAGGGCAATTTCGGGCTGGTCTGGCTGCAAGGCAAGGGCGCCGATTTCGCGCCCTATTGCGAACTGACCCGCAAGGCGGTGGCGGCGTGGCCCGGGTTTGCCCGCGATCTCGCGGATCTGGCGGGCATCGATCTGGCGCTGGATCAGTCCGGCGGTTTCGAGTTTTTCACCGATCCGGCGGAACTTGCGAATTTTGCGGCGGCACTCGATCGCCAACAGGCCCATCTGGGCAACCGTTTCAGCCACGAGGTCATCGGCGGCGACGACCTGCGGCGCTCTTATCCCATGATCGGGCCGGACGTGGTCGGGGCCACGTTCTGCGCGCTTGACGGCCATGTAAACCCGTTGCGCCTGCTGCGGGCGTTGCGCTGTGCGGTTGTCGCCCTTGGCGGCCGGGTTCTTGCGGATGCGCAGGTCACCGGCATCGTGCCGGGGCCCGACGGCGGGTTCGATCTGGCGCTGCGGGGGGGCGGCACGCGCGGAGCGGAGCGGATCGTCCTTTGCGCGGGGCTCGGCAGCCCGGCGCTGGCCGCGCAGCTGGGGTTCATCACCCGCGTGCGCCCGCAACGCGGCGAATTGCTGATCACCGAGAAGCTCGCCCACCGTCTGCCGTTCCTGTCGAGCACGATCCGGCAGGTAGACGAAGGTGGCGTGCAGATCGGCGGCACCAAGGCCGATGCCGGGCCTGACGACAGCGAAACGCTGGAGGTGATGGCCGGTCTTGCGCGACACGCCGTGCAAGTCCTGCCGGCGCTTGCCGATGTGCGGGTGGTCCGCGCCTGGGGCGCGCTGCGCGTTATGTCGCCGGACGGCTATCCGGTTTATGCACGCTCATCGCGGCATCCCGGCGCCAGCCTTGTCACCTGTCACAGCGGGGTCACGCTTGCCCCGCTTCATGCGAGCATCCTGGCGGAGTGGATTGACGGTGCCTCGAACGCGCCCGAACTGGAGGCTTTCGATGAAAATCGCTTCGCGCTTTCTGACGCGGCCTGACACGACCGGGACCGTTCGACTGACGGTCGATGGCGCGCCGTTCACCGCACGGGCGGGCGATACCGTCGCGGCGGCGCTGCTGGCTGTTTCGGGCGATGCCTTTCGGCAGACCGGCAAGGGCGCGCCGCGCGCCGCCTATTGCATGATGGGGGTTTGTTTCGACTGTCTGATCGAAGTGGATGGACAGCCGAACAGCCAGGGGTGCATGACCCAGGTGCGCGACGGGATGGTGCTGCGGCGGCAGCATGGTTTGCGCAGACTGAGCGGAGACGAAGACCGTGCCTGAGGTCGATCTTGCCATCATTGGCGCGGGCCCCGCGGGCATGGCCGCCGCCGCTGCCGCCGCCGGGGGCGGGGCGAGGGTACTGATTCTGGACGAACAGCCCCGGGCAGGGGGGCAAATCTATCGCAATCTCGGGGCGGGCGACGACGCGCGGGCGTATCTCGGCCCTGACTATTTCGCGGGCCGGGCGCTGATCGCGGCGCTCGACGGCGCGGGTATCCGAGCCGAGTTCGGCGCGACAGTTTGGCGCGTCGAGCCCGGCGGGCGCGTTGTCTGGTCGCAGGGCGGCAAGAGCCACATGGCCACCGCGCGCCACGTTCTGTTGGCAGGTGGCGCGCAAGAACGCCCCACCCCTTTTCCGGGCTGGACGCTTCCCGGTGTAATGCCGGCAGGCGCGGCTCAGATCCTGATGAAGACGTCGGGGCTTTTGCCGCGCGACGCGGTGCTGGCGGGGTGCGGGCCGCTTCTCTACCTGATTGCGGCGCAATTGATCGAAGCCGGCGCGCCGCCCCGGGCGCTGGTCGAGACGCAGACGCCTGCGGCGATGCTCGGGGCCATGCGGCATCTTCCGGGCGCATTTGCGGCGTTCCCCATGCTTTTCAAGGGGGTGCGGTTGATCGCCCGGATCGTGGCAGCCGGGGTGGCGCGCCATACCGGCGCTTCTGGCTTCAACGCATCCCCGACCGGTGACGGGGGCATTGTGTTCAGCTTCCGCACCGGCAGGCGCGCGCATCAACTGCAAACGCCGCTGTTGCTGACGCATCAGGGTGTCGTGCCGTCGACCCATATCAGCCGTGCCGCCGGAGTGGCACATGAATGGAACGCGGCACAACAGGCGTTCCAGCCCAAGACCGACGACTGGGGCGCAACCGATGTCAATGGTATTCACGTCGCGGGCGACGGGGCCGGGATTGGCGGGGCCGAGGCGGCGCAGGCGGCGGGCCGCCTGGCGGCCTTCGACATCCTCTACCGGCTGGGCCGCTGGAGCGCCGACGCCCGCAACCAGCGCGCCGCCGCGGACCGGGCCGCGTTGCGTCGGGCATGGGCGATCCGCCCGTTCCTCGACTGCGCCTATGCACCGGCGCCAGAAATCCTCGCGCCCGAAGGCGATACCATCGTCTGCCGTTGCGAAGAGATTACCGCCGCCCAGATCCGGCAATCATACGCCGAGGGCGCAATCGGGCCGCGCCAGGTCAAGACCGCGACCCGCGCGGGCATGGGCCACTGCCAGGGCCGCATGTGCGACTTGACCACGCGCGGTATTCTGGCATCCTGCGGCGCAGCGCCGGCGGCGCCGCGCGCCCGTAGCCCGATCAAGCCCGTGACGCTCGGCGAACTGGCGGCGCTTGCCGCGCATCAGGAGACATCATCATGACCGAACCCGCCGCATTGAGAATCGACGACCTGCACAAGAGCTTCGGCAACCACGAGGTGATCAAGGGCGTCTCGATGGAGGCGATGAAGGGCGATGTGATTGCCATCCTCGGCGCGTCGGGTTCCGGCAAGAGCACCTTTCTGCGCTGCATCAACCTTCTGGAGACGCCGAATTCCGGCGATGTCTATCTGGCGGGTGAAAAGATCCGCATGAAGAAGAACCGCCACGGCGAAAGCGTCCCCGAAGACATCAAACAGGTCGAGAGGATGCGCGCGCGCCTGGCGATGGTGTTCCAGGGCTTCAACCTGTGGTCGCACATGACGGTGATGGAGAACGTGCTGGAAGGCCCGGTCTACGTTCAGAAGACGCCGAAGGCCGAGGCGCGCGAAAAGGCCCGCGCGCTGCTGGACAAGGTCGGGCTTTCGGATCGCGCCGATTACTATCCCGCGCATCTTTCGGGAGGCCAGCAGCAGCGGGTGGCGATTGCCCGGGCGCTGGCGATGGACCCGGATGTGATGCTCTTTGACGAGCCGACCAGCGCGCTTGATCCCGAACTGGTAGGCGAAGTCCTGAGTGTGATGCGCGATCTGGCCGACGAGGGCCGCACGATGCTGGTGGTCACGCATGAGATGAGCTTTGCCCGCGACGTGTCGTCGCGCACGGTTTTCCTGCACCAGGGCGAGATCTGCGAGCAAGGCCCGCCGGCGAAACTGTTTTCCAACCCCGAAACCGAGCAATTCCGGGCATTCCTGTCCCGGATGAACTGATCGACCAACCCCGAAGGAGGAAACCCATGATCAGAAGAACCTTTCTTGCCATCGTCGCCGCGGTTGCGGTGACAAGCCCCGCCATTGCCGCCGACCCGCTTCGGATCGGTGTCGAGGGCGCCTATCCGCCGTTTTCCTATGTCGAGGCCGACGGCACGCTTGCCGGTTTCGACATCGACATCGCCAATGCCCTTTGTGCCGCGATGGATCGCCAGTGCGAGATGGTCCAACAGGAATGGGACGGGATGATCCCCGCGCTCAAGGCGCACAAGTTCGATGCCATCGTCGCGTCGATGTCGATCACCGAAGAGCGCAAGCGCCAGGTCGATTTCACCAACAAATACTACCAGACCCCGGCCCGGGTGGTCGCGCCCAAGGGTGCCGACTTCACCGATACGCCCGATGGTCTGGCCGGCAAGCGGCTCGGGGTTCAGCGCGGCACCACCCACCAGTGCTATGCCGAGAAGATGTTCCCCAAGGCCGAACTGGTGCTTTACGGGACGCAGGAAGAGGTTTTCAAAGATCTGGCGATCGGGCGGCTCGATGCGCAGCTCTCTGATTCGCTGATCGCGAAGGAAGGCTTCCTCGACAAGCCCGAGGGCGCGGATTTCGCCTTCCTCGGCACCGATCATCTTGATGTGGAATGCTACGGTGAAGGCGTCGGTATCGCGGTGCGCAAGGGCGACGACGCGCTGCGCGAGGCGCTCAACAAGGCGATCCTCAAGATCCGCGAAGATGGCACCTACAAGAAGATCGACGACAAGTATTTCCCCTTCGACATCTACGGGGACTGACCCGCACCGAAGGGTGCGACCGAGTGACGATCACGGCAGGGGCGATAGGCGCCCCTGCCAATCCTGAGGGGGAGAGTGCAGCATGGACCAGATTGTCGGTTATGGCGGCCAGCTTGCCACAGGCACGCTGGTGACGATCGAACTGGCGCTCGCGTCGCTGGTCATCGCGCTGGTCCTGGGGCTGCTCGGCGCCTGGGCGAAACTGTCACGCAGCCGTTTGGCGCAGCGGCTTGCCGGCGCCTATACCACGATCGTGCGCGGCGTCCCCGATCTGGTGCTGATCCTGCTGGTCTTCTTCGGCGGGCAGGTGACGATTAATTCCATCGGCGCGTCGACCGGCCTTTGGGGTTACGTCGACATCAGCAAGTTCGTCGCCGGCACCGCCACCATCGGGGTGATCTACGGCGCCTATTTCACCGAGACCTTTCGCGGTGCCATCCTGGCCATTCCGCGCGGTCAGATCGAGGCGGGCATAAGCTGCGGCATGTCGAAAAGCCTGATCTTCCGGCATGTCATCTGGCCGCAGATGGTGCGCTACGCGCTGCCCGGCTTCACCAACAACTGGCTGGTGCAGCTCAAGGCTACCGCGCTGGTGTCGGTGATCGGACTGCAGGATCTGACCTACAACGCCTTCACCGCCGGGCGATCGACCGACAAGCTCTTCACCTTCATGTTCGCCGCCTTTGTCATCTATCTGATCCTGACCGCGATTTCCGATGTCGGTTTCCGCGCGCTCGAGCGGCATTACAGCCGCGGAATGCCGAGAGCGTGACCATGGAGACCGTTCTTAGCTATATCCCGCTCGATATCGGCCTGATCGCGCAGAATTTCGACCGCTTTCTCTACGGTGTCTGGATAACGCTGAACCTCACCGTCCTGTCGCTGATCATCGGCGGGATGATGGCGGTTCCGCTGGCCGTTGCACGGGCGGCGCGCCATCCGGTCTTCAATCCGCTGGTCTGGACCTACACCTACGTCTTTCGCGGCACGCCGCTTCTGGTGCAGACCTACCTGATCTACTATGGTCTCGGCCAGTTCGATCTGGTGCGCGAAAGCTGGCTTTGGGATCCGATCCTGTCCTCGGCATGGTGGTGCGCGCTCATCGCCTTCACGCTGAACACGGCGGCCTATACGACCGAACTGCTGTGCGGCGCCATCGTCGACACCCCGAAGGGCGAGGTCGAGGCCGCCATCGCCACCGGGCATTCCTACCGCGCGCGGATGCGCCGCATCATC
Organism: Paracoccaceae bacterium; assembly: GCA_020446815.1. GTDB lineage: Bacteria > Pseudomonadota > Alphaproteobacteria > Rhodobacterales > Rhodobacteraceae > Albidovulum. Next base: position 3,398 of record JAGRDY010000036.1, on the reverse strand, counting down.
CTGCCTTCGGCCTTCCGCCGCGCCATCCCGGCCTATTCGAACGAGGTGATCTTCATGCTGCACGGCTCGGTCGTGGCCTCGACGATCACCTTGCAGGATATCCTCGGTGTCGGGCGCTGGCTGAACGGGCGCTATTATCTCGCCTATGAAGGCTTCATCACCGCGGCACTGCTTTATTTCCTGATCGTCTTCACCATCACCCGCGTCTTTCGCTGGATCGAACGGCGCTATCTGCGCCATCTGACCGGTCGCGAAAGCGCGGACGTGGCGGAGATGACACCCGAACCCGTCCGTTGAACATGATGACAGAGACGACAAAAAGGAGATCCCCGATGGTCGAGCGAAAGCACACGAACGCGCGAATGAGCCAGATCGTGAAACACGGCGGCATCGTCTATCTTGCCGGGCAGGTCGGCCGCGGCGCCGATGTGGCCGAGCAGACCCGCGATTGCCTTTCGCGCGTGGAGGCGCTTCTGCAAGAGGCCGGGTCGTCGAAGGAACATATCCTTCAGGCCGTAATCTGGCTTGCGGCGATGGGCGATTTCGAAGCGATGAACGAAGTCTGGGATGCCTGGGTGCCCGAAGGCCACGCGCCGGCGCGGGCCTGCGGCGAGGCACGGCTCGCAGCACCCGATCTGCGGGTTGAAGTCATCGTCACCGCGGCCATCGCGGAGGCAGGCAAGACATGAGCGCGCAGAAATGCATCCTGATCGGGGCCGGCATGGACTGCGGCAAGCGCCGCCGCGGCTGTCTCATGGGGCCGGACGCCTATCGCGCCGCCGGCCTCGGTGAAACGCTGCGCGCCCTTGGCTGGCAGGTCGAGGACCGCGGCAACCTTGACGGCCCGCAATGGGTCGCCGACGCGCCGCCGGGCAAGGTGCATGCGCTGGCGGAATGCGTCACCTGGACGCAGGCGCTGGCAGAAGCCGCAAAGACCGCCATGGGCGCGGGTTTCCCGATTTTTCTGGGCGGCGATCATGCATTGTCGCTCGGCACGGTGGCGGGGGTGGCGGCCCATGCGGCAGCAACCGGGCGCCCGCTTTTCGTGCTCTGGCTCGATGCGCATCCCGATATCAACACGCCGAAGACCACCGCCTCCGGCAATCTGCACGGCACGCCCATCGCCTATGTGACGGGGCAGGACGGCTTCGACGGCTTTCCTGCCGTCCCTGCGCCGGTGCCGCCCGAAAACGTCTGCTTCATCGGGTTGCGCTCGGTCGACGCGCCGGAACGCGACTTCATCACCCGCGCGGGCATGACCGCCATCGACATGCGCCAGATCGACGAGCGCGGCATCGCAGCGCCCCTGGCCGAATTCCTGGAAAGCGTATCCGCCGCGGGCGGTATCCTGCACGTCTCGCTCGATGTCGATTTCCTGGAACCCGCCATCGCGCCGGCAGTCGGCACGACCGTTCCCGGCGGCGCCACCTTCCGCGAGGCGCATCTGGTCATGGAGATGCTGCACGACAGCGGCCTTGTGACCTCGCTCGACCTGGTCGAGCTCAATCCCTTTCTCGATGAGCGCGGGCGGACCGCTTCGCTTATGGTCGATCTTGTGGCCTCACTCTTCGGCCGCCGCGTGTTCGACCGCCCGACCCGCAGCCACAGCCATACATGAGCCCCGCCATGCCAGCCCCGATAGCTTCCGAACTTGCCTATATCCGCTTCGTCAGTGTCGAGAACATGATGAAGCTCGTGCACAGCATAGGGCTCGAAACCATGCTGAAAGACCTCGCCCGCTATATCGAGGACGATTTCCGCCGCTGGGAGAAATTCGACAAGACGCCCCGCGTCGCCAGCCATTCCGCCGAGGGGGTGATCGAACTGATGCCCACCTCGGACGGCGAGGATTACGGCTTCAAATACGTCAACGGCCACCCCAAGAACACCAGGGAGGGGTTGCAGACGGTGACCGCCTTCGGACTTCTGGCGCGGGTCGACACGGGCTATCCGGAACTGCTGACCGAGATGACCCTGCTGACCGCTTTGCGCACGGCCGCGACCAGCGCCATGGTGGCCAGCCACCTCGCGCCGAAGGGCGCGCGCGTGATGGCGATGATCGGCAATGGCGCGCAATCGGAATTCCAGGCGCTGGCGATGCGTGCGATCTGTGGCATCGACACGCTCAGGCTCTACGATATCGACCGGGCGGCGACCGAAAAGGTGGTGCGCAACCTCAAGCAAAAGGGCTTCGATCTGGTGCCCTGCGCCACGCCCGAAGAGGCCGTGGAGGGTGCGCAGATCATCACCACCTGCACCGCCGACAAGCAATATGCGACGATCCTGACCGACAACATGGTGGGCAGCGGCCAGCACATCAACGCGATCGGCGGCGACTGCCCCGGCAAGACCGAGCTGCACAAGGATATCCTGGCCCGCTCGGACGTCTTCGTCGAATACCCGCCGCAGACAAGGATCGAGGGTGAGATCCAGCAGATGCCGGACGACTTTCCGGTCACCGAGATGTGGCAGGTCATCACCGGGGTCGCCAAGGGCCGCACCAGCGCCCGTCAGATCACGCTATTTGACGGGGTCGGCTTTGCGATCGAGGATTTCAGCGCGCTTCGCTATCTGCGCGACAAGCTGCATGACCATCCCCATTATCAGGAGCTCGACATCATCGCCGACCCCGACGATCCGCGCGACCTGTTCGGAATGCTCCAGCGTGCCCGACCGGTCGGGTGATCGGAAAGGCCCACCCCGAAAGACCCTTGCAGGCATCAAAAGCGCGGCAAGGCGAATGTAGATGCGCCTCACCCGCGTTCAGCTCTTCAAGCGCGGGCGCACCACCCCGGCCCGGGTACCGCCGACCGTCCGATCCCGCACTGGGCAGGGTAGCAGGACGGGTTCCGTTTGGGTATGGAGTGCACCGCGGTTTCGTTGCGAATCCCGGCGGGCCCGAGGAGAATCTTGCATGCGCCTGAATACCACCACCGAGGCGGCGCGGTTTTCCATCGCCCCCATGATGGGTGGTGGCGATTTCGGTTTTATTTCAATTGGTTGCAAGGCCTCCTGTGCAGCACATGTTCACGTATGGATCGCGCAGTATCGCGTTGCGTCGCGCTACTCGGCGAAAGCGTCTCGCGAGGCGTCGCTTGACATCGCAAACAGGCGCCGTTGTCTAGATGCTGGTCGGGCTGTCTGGATCGAACAACTTCCGCCTGGCGGAATTCGCCGACGGCAGCACCTTCTTCGACGGGTTGAGCGTCGACAACACGAGATGCAACGCTGTCAGTCCCGGCTGCCGCGGTTTAAGGCCAACACGAAGTACGGGACTGTCCCAAATTCTGTGCTTTGGGTCATGATGATGGAAGAAGGAGGATCATCGCATGGCCATTTCGAAGCAGGTATTGGATGAGTTGCTCGGGGATCGTGACCCGAACGACGTTTTCAGCAAG
>JAGRDY010000035.1 GCA_020446815.1 Paracoccaceae bacterium | reverse complement strand
TGGCGGAGCCGAAGGGATTCGAACCCTCGAGACGGTTTCCCGTCTGCGCCCTTAGCAGGGGCGTGCCTTCGACCACTCGGCCACAGCTCCGCCCCCGCGTATAGGGGCGGCAATCCTAATAAACAAGGCGATTTTCCTGTCCGGCCGATTTTTCACCGGCGCGCCGGATTTGCGGACCTTCACGGAACATAATGAGAACATTCGTGTGGATTCGCGCAAAATTCGTGCAGTCTTTCTTTCGCCCCGTTCCCGGCAGGTTTCCCGACCCGATACCCCTACGCAATGACCATGCGAACACTGCCTCCTTCCATTCCAATGAAAGGATCACGCCATCAAGATCCGGGATCAAACACCTAAAGCGGTTTGCCTTCCATCTGACTCAGAGCGAGGGCGAACCAAGGCAGGCGCGTGTTGGGGACAGTTGCGTTTTGCTCTTGGCGCGGTGAGCCACATCAAAAGCGAAAGGCCGTAGCGCTATCAGGGATTGCGGCAGTAGCAGGCAAGGTTTTTCTTGCGGCAGGTATTTCATCTGTCAAAGTGGCGACGCGCACCATCGATATCGGGGGTGCCGAAAAGGGCGCCAGGGAACGGTCCAGCAATGTCGCACCGGATTCGGGTAATTTAGGAATATGGGGGCTGCCACCAGTTTTTGGCGGTTCAGGGGGATTTTCATGGTCGATTTACCAGACGGCTGGCGCAAGGCGGGGCGCATCGAGGCATGGCGGCTGGGCCGAAGCCTGCACCGCAGGTTTGGTCCGGGTCATCCGCTTGCCGGGGCGCGGTTTTGGGTGATGGCGCTGCATGATGACGGCGCGCAGTGTCTCGTCGCCGCCGAGGGTACTGATGCGCCATATTATGTCGTTCACTTGCCGCAGGGCACCGGCGCTTCGATCGAAGTGTCGGATGGGCGTGCGCTGATGGATCCAACGTTTTTGGAAGAGTCCCAAAGCGGCCCGGAAATGCTTGAGGATACGCAATTGTTCTATCTGGGCGAGGAAGAGGCATCGGCCCCTGTCGCAATGGAATTGTGGGTGCATCCGGTGGCCCCGGTACGTTGCGAGAAGGTGATGTTATTTCCGGGCGGTACGTTTGATGTCGTGCCGCTTATCGGTGACGCGTTCGACCTGTCGCGCGGAATCAACCTTGCCAGCGCCAAGGAAATGCTGGCCGAAGCGGGGTATCAGATGGCCGGCGGGCCGGTGGCACTGGCATTGCATGAAGATGAAGAACCGAAAATGACCGGCCAGTCGATTTCCTTCTGGTTGGGCAACGAGAATGGCGAAAGGACGATCTGGTCGGTGCTGGAAACCCCCGGTGAAGAATTTTCCATGCAGCGCGTTGACGGCGATCAGCCTTCGGTCTTGTTCTTTTCCAGCCAGGAAGAAGTTGAAATTGCCCTGCAAAACCGTGATTGCGCTTTTATCGACCGCCGGATGGCGCTGAACTGAGGGCAACCTCTCAAACGCTTTCCAGACGGTTGTGTTTCTTCCTTTGGGCGCTTTTTGTCTTGACGGGCACCTTGCCGGATTTCGGATTGACCTTCGACAGGATGTTCGCACCCAATCGGCCGGTAATCCGTTGCGTGGCCGATTCAGGGTGGCGCGACACAGGTGGAAATCGTGGTAGCCAGGTTGCTTAGCAATTCGGTATAGAGCTGCGGCCCGGGTGTCAGGGTGCGGCCCTCCGGGTCGAGTGCGCCGCCGATGGCCGTGCCGGTCCCGTCGGCCAGTAACTCGACGCGCGACGGATCGTCGAGAGCGCCGGGAAAGATGCACGCCACACCGCCCTTTTCAAGCAAGGCCCGAATTTTTGACAGATGTGCCGCACCGGGGCGGGCGGCATCGCCCGCTGATATCGTCGCGGCAATCGACAGGCCGAAATGATTGGCAAAATAGCCCAGGGCGTCATGGGCAACGACGATCGGGGCGTTTCTGGCAGGGTCGAGACGGGCCTGAAGGTCCGTATCAAGTGCGGCAATCGCTGTCTGAGCCAACGAGGCATTGGCGCGGTAAGTGATCGAATTGCCCGGATCGAGCGAGGAAAGCTCGTCGGCGATCCGGCCCAGCCAGATTTCGGCATTGGTGGGATCGAGCCAGGCATGTGGATCAAGATTGCCATGACCCGCCGGGCCACCCGGTTCCGGCGAAACCGGCATGGGTGCCTCCTGATCGCCCCCGACGCCGGGCAGGGCTTCGGAATCGGCGATCGCATCGCTGTCGCCATAGGCGCGCAACACGGTTCCCGCCGTGCCAAGTAAAGGCACGGAATCGGCATCCGGGGCAACGACCAGCGCGCGGTCCAGCCAGGGGGTCAGTTCAGGACCGACCCAGAAAATCGCATCGGCATCGGCAAGGGCGCTGGCCTGTGACGGGCGCAGCTGGAAATCATGCGCGTCGCCGCCGGGTTCCAGCAAGAGAACCGGATTGCCAAGTTCGCCCATCACCTGTGCCACCAACGCATGGACCGGCGGGATGTCGGTCATGACAACAGGGACTTCGGCCCACAGCGGCGCGGCGCACAAAATCAGCATGGTGGCGGGAATGTGGGCAGAACGCATGGGCGGTCTCATCATGTATTGCGAGGCAGGTCGCGATATCGTATGTTATAGCATAACAAGTCAACCAGCTATTGAACCTGACAATGCCGGACATGCCACCGCTGGGCGATACCGGTCTTGCCTTTGTGCGGCATGACCACAGCCATTGCGCCAAGGATACTCTCGCACGCGCGGATGCGCTCAGCAATGCGCGCGGCGCACGAATGACACCGGTTCGCCGCCGCACGCTGGAAATCCTGCTGGAATCGCACAAGGCGATGGGCGCCTATGATGTTCTGGAGAGGCTGGTTGCGGACGGATTCGGCAATCAGCCGCCGGTAGCCTACCGAGCGCTCGAATTCCTTGTCGAGCAGGGGCTTGCCCACCGGATCCGCCGGCTGAACGCATTCGCCGCCTGTATGCATCCAGGCGAGGCGCATGTGCCGGTCTTCCTGATCTGCACCTCGTGCCAGCTGGTTGCGGAAGCGCCGGCTGACGATGTGCGCGGTGCGATGGATGCCGCCGCCGCCAGCATCGGTTTTGTGATCGAGAGGACGAATGTCGAGGCCGTGGGGCGATGTCCGGCATGTCGGGGGAACCGGGCGTGTCGCTGATCAAAGCCGCGGGTTTGACCGTCCGGCGTGGCGCGGTCACGGTGATCTCGGCTGTGAGTATCGCCATCGACCCCGGCGAAATCGTGACCATTGTCGGGCCCAATGGATCAGGGAAGTCTAGCTTGGTGCGGGCTTTGATCGGGCTTGAACCCTTGACGCAGGGCGCGGTGATCCGCCGTGAAGGGCTGCGCATTGGATATGTGCCGCAGCGGCTCCATATCGACGCAGGTCTGCCGATGACGGTGCGCAGGTTCCTGTCGCTGCCACGGCCGGTTTCGGATGCCGAGGCAGATGCCGCATTGGCGCGAACAGGGGTGGCGGCGCTTGGCAGGCAGCAATTGTCGCGTCTGTCGGGGGGACAGTTGCAGCGCGTGCTGCTGGCACGGGCGATCCTTTCAGACCCGGAAATCCTTATCCTCGACGAGCCGACCCAGGGGATGGATCAGACCGGCTCCGCCGGCTTTTACCGGCTGCTGGCCGAACTGCGCGCCGAGACGGGCGTCGCCGTGCTGCTTGTCAGCCATGATCTGCATGTGGTGATGAGCGCGTCGGACCGAATCATCTGCCTGAACGGGCACATCTGTTGCGAAGGCGCGCCGCAAGTTGTGTCGGCCGCGCCCGAATACCGGGCGCTGTTCGGGCTGGGCACCGGCGGCGCGCTGGCGCTTTACCGTCACGAGCATGACCACGCCCATGACCATGAGCATGACCACGAGCATGACCATGACCGCGACCATGGCCCCACGGACCACAGCCACCGTCACCACAACCACGAGGCGGAAGATGCCGGATGAATTTCTGATCCGCGCCGGATTGGCCGGAATCGGGCTCAGCGTTGCGGCCGGGCCTCTCGGGTCGTTCGTCGTATGGCGACGCATGGCCTATATAGGCGACGCGACCGCACATGCCTCGATACTGGGAGTGGCGCTGGCGCTGGCCACGTCGCTGCCCATCTACGCCGGAACCGTCACGGTTGCCTTGGCGATGGCCTTTGCCGTCACGGCGCTGGGGGGCAGGGGCCATGCGGCCGATACGGTGCTGGGCGTTCTGGCGCATTCGGCCCTGGCGCTTGGTCTTGTTGCGGTGTCCTTCGTGCCGGGGCTGCGGGTCGATCTGTCGGCATATCTTTTTGGTGATGTCCTGGCGGTCAGCCGATACGATCTGATCTGGGTCTGGGGCGGATCGCTGATAATTCTGGCGCTGCTTGCCTGGCGCTGGTCGGGGTTGTTGACGGCAACGCTGAACGAGGAACTGGCGCAGGCGGCCGGGCTTGATCCACGCCGCGAAAAGCTGGCTCTGGTGATCGCGCTGGCGCTGGTCGTGGCGGTGGCCATCAAGATCGTCGGTGCGCTTCTGATCGCGGCACTGCTGATCATTCCCGCCGCAACGGCCCATAACATGGCGCGCAGCCCCGAGGCGATGGCGGCAGGCGCAACCGGTGTCGGCATCGTTTCGGTTCTGGGGGGGCTTTGGGGGTCCTTGCGGTTCGATACACCCGCGGGTCCGTCGATTGTCGTGGCGGCGGCCTTTCTTTTCGTGCTGGGCCTCGCGTTCGGGACTGTCAGGCGGTAGCGTTTGCGCACGAATAAGGCTATCGGGGCGAAGTCTTCCAAGGCGGGAAAAATGGCAAACCATCTTTTTGACGCGCTTTTCGCCCGGCACACGGGCAGCGACGCGGTATTCCTGCGCTTGCCGGACGGGCATGTGCAAAGCTATGGGGCATTCGTGACCAGTGCGCAGCGTTTCGCCAATGCACTTTGCGCGCATGGGCTGAAGCCCGGCGACCGGATGGCGCTGCAATTGGAAAAAAGCCCCGAAATGCTTGCCCTGATTGCCGGGGCCATAGCCGCGGGCATCGTCTTTTTGCCGCTGAACAGTGCCTATACGCCGACGGAGATCGCCTATTTCGTGCAGGACTCGGGGGCGAAACTGCTGGTGTGCGACGGTCGTTTCGCAGAGCCTTTGACACCCGTCGCCGCTGCCTCGGGGGCGGTATTGTCGGTACTGAATGCCGACGGGTCGGGCGATTTGGCCGATCTCGCGCGGCGGATGGATAGGGCGTTCAGCCCGGTGGAGCGCGCTCCGGGCGACCTGGCGGGGCTACTTTATACGTCGGGTACCACCGGGCGGTCGAAAGGGGCCATGCTCAGCCACGACAATCTTTTGTCCAATGCCCGCGTCCTGACGGATTGCTGGCATTTCACTGAACGCGATGTGTTGTTGCACGCCTTGCCGATCTTTCATACCCACGGTCTTTTCGTCGCCACCAACGTGGCCTTGCTGGCCGGCTGTTCGATGATCTTTCTGCCAAGATTCGAAGTTGGCGAGGTAATCCGTCAACTGCCTGGCGCGACGGCCATGATGGGGGTGCCAACATTTTACACTCGACTTCTGGATGAACCGCGCCTGACCGCCGATCTGGTGCGCGGCGTCCGGCTGTTCGTGTCCGGTTCCGCACCATTGCTGGGCGAAACCCATGAAAGATGGCGGGCGCGCACGGGCCACACGATCCTTGAACGGTACGGATTGACCGAGACCGGCATGAATACCTCGAACCCCTATGACGGCGATCGACGCGCGGGCACTGTCGGGCGGCCTTTGCCGGGGGTGGAGCTGAAAATCTGCGATGCGCAGGGGCGGGCGTTGCCGAGAGGCGAGATCGGGGCGGTCGAAGTGCGCGGGCCGAATGTGTTCTCGGGCTATTGGAACATGCCCGAAAAGACCCGAGAGGAGCTACGGGCGAACGGCTTCTTCGTTACCGGCGATCTGGGCCGGATGGATGACACCGGTTATGTGACGATCGTGGGCCGCAGCAAGGATTTGATCATCTCGGGCGGGTTCAACATCTATCCCAAGGAGGTGGAACTGCTGCTTGACGCCTTGCCCGGCGTACTGGAATCCGCCGTCATCGGTGTACCGCACCCGGATTTCGGCGAAGCGGTCGTGGCAGTCATCGTGCCCGCGTCCGACAGGGCGCCGGACCTTGACGCCGTTGTCGATGAGCTTGGCAGAAACCTGGCCCGTTTCAAGCTGCCCAAGCATATAGAATTGCGCGATGAATTGCCGCGCAATGCTATGGGCAAGGTTCAAAAGAATGTCTTGCGCGACGCATTGCGTGGGCGTTTTCGTGCCTGATTTTCGCCGCGGCGGGCGCGGTGACGGAAATCTGCGCTGTTCGCTCAGCGGCCGACGCTGGAATAGGCGGTAAAACCCGCGGCCTTCACGTCTTTTTCGGAATAGACATTGCGAAGGTCGGCCATCCGGGCCGCCGCCATGGATCTGGCCATCCGCTCCAGGTCGAGCGCGCGGAATTCATTCCATTCTGTCAGGATCACCACGACATCGGCACCTTCGACCGCGGCATAGGCATCGTCCTTCCAGCACACGCCGGGAAGAAGATGTTCGCCTTCACGCTTGCCTTGCGGATCGACAGCCCGCACTTGGGCGCCACCGCCGACCAATGCCGGCACAATGGTCAGCGCCGGCGCGTCGCGCATGTCGTCGGTATTGGGTTTGAAGGTGACCCCGAGCACCGCCACGGTCTTGCCATTGACCGATCCGCCGCACAGGTCGAGCACCTTGTCAACCATGCGCCGCTTGACCTCTTCGTTGACCTTGATGACGGTTTCGACAATCTGCATTGGCGCGGCATGTTCCTGGCCGATCCTGGCAAGGGCCTGTGTGTCCTTTGGAAAGCACGACCCGCCGTAGCCCGGCCCGGCATGCAGGAACTTGTTGCCGATACGCCCGTCGAGCCCCATGCCGCGAGAAACCTGTTTCACATCGGCGCCGACCTTTTCACAAAGGCGCGCCACTTCGTTGATGAAGGTGATCTTGGTCGCCAGAAAGGCATTGGCGGCATATTTGATCATCTCGGCAGTTTCCAGATCGGTGTAAAGGATCGGAAAATCGCGCAGGAACAAGGGCCGGTAAATCTCGCCCATGACGGCGCGGGCGCGCTCGGAGGTGGTGCCGACGACAACCCGGTCCGGGCGCATGAAGTCGTCGATCGCCGCGCCCTCACGCAGGAACTCGGGGTTTGAGGCCACATCGAAGTCTGCGTCCGGGGCCGCATTCGCGATGGTCCTGGCGACGGTGGCGTTGGTGCCGACAGGAACGGTCGATTTGGTGACAACCACGGCATATCCGGTCAGCGCCTGTCCGATTTCCTCGGCAGCCGCCATCACATAGCTCAGATCGGCATGGCCGTCGCCCCGGCGCGTGGGTGTGCCGACCGCAATGAAGACGGCATCGGCGCCATCGACCGCAGCCTTGAGGTCGCCGGTGAAACCCAACCGCCCCGCCGCGACATTCCTGGCCATCAGGGTATCGAGACCCGGCTCATAGATCGGCACCTGGCCGTCAAGAAGCATCGCCACCTTGCGCGGATCCTTGTCGACACAAATCACGTCATGGCCGAAGTCCGAAAAACAGACCCCTGACACGAGCCCGACATAGCCCGTTCCGATCATTGCAATTTTCATCTATATGCCCTCGTCAAATGCGTGGGCCGACATGGAACGAACGGCTGTTTGCTGTCAACGCCCCGGCGCCCATGCGATGCCCAAATGCCCCACTATCGCCAACCTTTCATGCACAGTGGTCACAAATCAACGGGCTTGTGTCCGATCCGGAAAGCCCCGCCATCTTGCTTTGCCAGAAGCTCCGAAGGGCCCATGTTGGCCCTGACGCTCGGGGTCTCCGTGTGGTCGATGGCTGAAGCATCGAAGCGTTGCCGCGACGGCACGGCTCGCCTCTCGGCGGTTGCGGGGGGCCTGCCTGCCGTCCTTCGACCGGCTCATGCGCAAAAATGACCCTTGATACGGAAGTGATGCAAATAGGTCATCAGGCAACACATTTCGGCGGCAGTTCGCCAAGCGACGGGTTTTTTCTTTTCTTTGCAAGCCGTTTGTGTTTTTGTTCCCACGAAGCTGTCGGCCATCGACGGCTTGTTGTGGTTAGAGCGGAGACACGAAATGAAGAAAATGGCTACTCTCGCAGTGGTGCTGGGCCTTTCGGCCGGCGCCGCCGTCGCCGGCGGTTATTCGGCCCCTATGGTCGAAGCGGAACCCATGGTTGTCCAGGATGCAAGCTCTTCGGGCGCGGGCCTGATCGTTCCGGCGATCCTGCTGCTTGGCCTTGCGGCTGCGGCGTCTTCGGGCACCTGATATCAGCGACGAATTCGGCGTATCGAATTCAATCTGACAATAGCGATCAAAAGAGCCAGGCAAGGATATTGCCTGGCTCTTTTCAGTTTATCAGTGCTGCCGGTTTGACGGCTGGATGCCACGTTCAGGCCAGCATCGCCATCGGATTTTCAAGGTTGTCGACGATGGCCTTCAGCAGTTCGGCCCCCAGGGCGCCGTCGATGACGCGGTGATCGACCGAAAGGGTCACGGACATCACGGTCGCCACACCGATGTCGCCGCTCTCCAACACGACAGGTTTCTTGACCCCGGCCCCCACGGCCAGGATGCCGCCATGGGGCGGGTTGATCACCGCGTCGAAATTGTCGATCCCGAACATCCCCAGGTTGGATATTGCGAAACTGCCGCCCTGATACTCGTGCGGGGCAAGTTTGCGGTTGCGCGCCCGGACCGCCATATCCTTCATTTCGGCGGAAAGTGCCGACAGCGATTTTTGTTCGGCATCCTTCAGGACCGGAGTGAAAAGCCCACCCTCGATCGCGACGGCCACCGCCACATCCGATGGCTTGAGCTTCAATATCCGATCGCCGGCCCAGACGGCATTGGCATCCGGCACCATTTGTAGGGCCAAGGCACATGCCTTGATGATGAAATCATTGACCGAGAGTTTGATGCCGCGCCCGCCAAGCTGCCTGTTCAGTTCGCCCCGGAACTTCAACAGTGCATCGAGCCGCACATCACGGCGAAGGTAGAAATGCGGAATGGTCTGTTTGGCTTCGCTCAGGCGCACGGCAATCGTTTTGCGCATCCCGTCAAGCGATATTTCCTCATAGTCGCGGCCTTCGTAGAGGGCGGCCACCGTCCCGGCGGCCATGCCGGTCGGCTGGGCCGGTGCAGCCATGGCGCCGGTCGGGGCAGGGGCGGCTGCCGGCCTGGGTGTGGCAAAAGCCGCTTCCACATCCGCCTTGACGATGCGCCCATGCGGGCCGGACCCTGTGAGCGCGGCAATGTCCATGCCCTTTTCCCTGGCCAGCCGGCGGGCCAGAGGCGAGGCAAGGACGCGCGCGCCTGGTTGGGCGGGCGCGGGCGCGGGGGCGGGGGCGTCTGCAGGTGCGGGGGCGTCTTCTTGGGCGCTCGCTCTCGCGGTGACGAGCAGGGACGCCAGCACACATGTGGATACACGGATCTGGGTAGATCTCGGGCCTGCACGTCGAAGCGAAGGGATCATGGGGAGAGGGATCTCCGGGTTACTGCGCGACCTTGGTGGTCAGCACCGCGAGCGTCTTCACGCCGCCTTGCTTGGCGATATCCATCGCCTCGACCGTGCTCGCGTAAGGGGCGCCGTCGGCGGCGTCGAAGTAGAGGACCTTGTCGGAGCGCGCGGCCATGATGCGCTCGAGCCGATCGCGCAGCTCCTGCTTGGGCACCTCGGCGCCGTTGATCGAGAGCGCGCCGGTGGCGGCCACGGTGAGCACGACGCTCTTGTTGTCGCTCGGGGGAACGTCGGCCTTGTCGTCTTGCTTGGGGAGCTGCAGCCACATCTGCTTGGAGAGCAGCGGCGTGATGACCATGAAGATGATGAGCAGCACGAGGACGATGTCCACGAGCGGCGTCACGTTCATCTGCGGCGAGACCTGAGGCCTCTTGCTCCGCGACGCGGAGCCGATGCTCATACCCACGGCGTCACTCCTCTCCGTCGTCGTCGGCCGCGCCGCCCGCGCCCTTCTTCTTGCTCACCATGAGAGACACCCCGGGGAAGCCGGCGGCCTGCACGGTGCCGAAGAGCGCGCGCACCTTCTGGTACTCGAGCGTCGAGTCGCCGCGCAGCACGACGCGGCGCGTGGGATCGGCCTCGTGCACGGCGGCGAGCTTGGCGGGCAGCTCGGCCTCGGGCACGGCGACCTTCTCGACGTAGATGGTGCCGCTGCGACCGAGCGTGACGGTGACAGGGTCGACCTTGGACTTGGGGCTCTTGTCGGGGAAGAGCACGCCCGGCAGGTCGACCGACTCGCCGTGCTCGAGCGCGGGCGCGATCACCATGAAGATGATGAGGAGCACCAACACCACGTCGACGAGCGGCGTGACGTTGATGTCCGGCGCCGCGTCACGCCGCCCGCTCGAGCTCGCCTGAATTGCGCTGCCCATGGCTGTTCTCCACCTCGTCGAGCAGCTCGCCGGTACGCCGCGCGAGCTCGGCCTCGACCGAGTTCATCTTGTTGTTGAGCTGGTTGAAGAAGAGCACCGCCGGGATGGCGACCATGAGGCCGAGCGCCGTCTCGACGAGCGCCTCGGCGATACCGGCCGACACGGCGCCGAGGCCGCCCGAGCCCGTGGCCGCGATGCCCTGGAACGCGGTGATGATGCCGACGACCGTACCGAGCAGCCCGACGAACGGCGCGACCGAACCGACGGAGGCGAGCACGCCCATGCCGCGCCGCAGGTCACCGCCCACGGCCTCCTTCTGCCGCTCCGCCTCGCGCCGCGCGAGCTCGACGACGTCGACGTTCTTGCCGTTGTCGTTGGCGAGCTTGCCCGCGACCGCGGAGACGATGCGCGCAAAGTGAGACGCCTTGTGCTTGTCGCTCAGCGAGATCATCTCGTCGAAGCGCGACGCCTCGAGCAGAGGGAGCAGCGCGCGAAGGAACGAGCGCGTCTCGCGCGCGCCGCGCAAGATGGCGATCTGACGCTCGACGACCACAGCGAGGCTCATCGTCGCCATCAGCACGAGGATGGACGCGATGACCTTGCTGAGGAGGCCCATACTGGCCCAGATGTGCATGGGGCTGAACGAAACCATGGCCGTCACTCCTTCTTTCAGGATGCCTTCAGTCGGAAGGGAATCTTCACCTTGCGCGTGGTGCGCGTGGGCTTGCCGTCGATCGTCCCGGGCTGGAACGTCCAGCTGCGGATCGCGCTGAGGACGACGTCGTCGAACAGCGGGTGCCCGCGGAGGATCTTCACGTCGCGCACGCGCCCGAGCTCGTCGACGACGAACTTGACGACGACGACCGCCTCGATCCCCTGACGACGCGCGTCGTCGGGGTACGCGGGCATGCTCTTCGAGAGCTGCACGGGCGGGGTCGCGGCCTCGACGATCTGCTGGATCGGAGGCGGCGGCGCAGGAGGAGGAGGCGGCGGCGCGGGAGGAGCCGTGGGCGCGCCCCCACCCCCGCGACCGGTGCCGCCGACCACGCCGTTGGGATCGCCGACCGCCTCTTCTTTCTTGGCGTTGTTGGGATCGCCCTCCTCGGGCGGCTTGTTGGGGATCGCCGTCGGAGGAGGATCGCGATGCGCGCCCTTGGCGGCCGCCGACTTGGGCGCGGCCTTGGGAGGAGGAGCGGGAGGAGGCTTGGGAGGGTCGGGCAGCTTGACCGGCTCGCGAGGGACGAACTTGACCGTCACCTCTTCTTCGAGCACCCGCTTCTTGATCTGCCCGCCGAACGCGACGCCCACGCCGAGCAACGTCGCGACCACGGCAGCCGCCGCCACATAAGACGCCGCGAGCCGCTTGGCCCGCGCCGCGTCCTGCTCTTCGCCTTTGCTCCAAGAGTCGAGCGCCACGTGACAGAGGTACCGTGGGCGCGTGTCCGTTCTGTGACGACATGGCGACGTCTCGTCGCACGTCACATGTCACGACGATGTCACCCACGCCCCGTTGCGCTCCCGCATCCTCGTGTGCTCGCCGCCGCCTGGCCCACGCCACCCACGCGCCGGCCCGGCCACCTCGCGCGCCCCAAATAGCGCGTCGCCCAGCGCCTGGCGCGACGGCACACGCCCTGCTCTCCGTCGGGTCGTCGCATGCACCACGCCACCGGCCGCGCTAAGATCGCTCGAACGATGTCCGCGTCTGTCCGAGACCAGATCCGCTACGTGCGCCCGGTCGTGCCCGTGCACTTCCCCGCGACGGATCCGGAGTGGGACTTGGGCCAGAACACGCGGCACTTCGATCTCTGTTCGCTGCTCCGCCGCATCCTGCTCGCCGCCGTCGGCGAGGACGGAGCGACCGGCGCCGACCAGTTCGTGTACTTCGACGCCTCCGATCCCACACGAAAGTGCGCGCCCGACGCCTTCGTCAAGCTCGACTCCACACCGCGAGAGCTCGACTCGTGGAAGACGTGGGAGGACGGAGTGCCCGAGCTCTGCGTCGAGATCCTGAGCCCGAGCGACATGGAGAAGCTCACGCTCGACCAGAAGCTGGCCCGCTACCTCGCCATCGGAGTGCAAGAGGTGCTCGTCCTCGATCCCGCCCTCCCCCCAGGCACGCGCCTCCGAGCCTGGGATCGCGTCGACGGCGATCTCGTCGAGCGCGTCGTCGAGCGAGAGCGCACCCCCTGCGTGACCCTTGGCCTGCACTGG
>JAGRDY010000008.1 GCA_020446815.1 Paracoccaceae bacterium | reverse complement strand
GTGAAATACGCCCGGACTGCCGTGTCGTCGTTCTGACCGGGTATGGCGCGATCGCCACCGCCGTGGCGGCAGTCAAGATAGGCGCGGTCGACTATCTGTCCAAACCCGCCGACGCCAATGATATCACCAACGCCCTGCTGGCAAGCGGCGATAAATTGCCTCCGCCACCGGAAAACCCGATGTCCGCCGATCGGGTGCGCTGGGAGCATATCCAAAGGGTATATGAGCTGTGCGATCGGAATATTTCGGAAACGGCGCGCAGATTAAGCATGCACCGGCGCACGCTTCAGAGGATCCTTGCCAAGCGCAGCCCTAAATAGAATCAGGCTTTCTGATACAATAAAATAATACATGCACTTGTTAATAGGCGCGCCAATCCATTATATATGGCCGCGCCGACGCCGGGATGAAGGACAAGTCGTGAAAATAAATCTTGAAGGGCTTTCCAAGGAAGAGCTCGTGGATCTTAAAAAACGTGTCGACCGTGCAATTGTCGAATTTGAAGACCGCAAGAAACAAGAGGCAATCGCCGCATTGGAAGGCAAGGCCAGGGCGTTGGGTTACAAGCTGAATGAGCTGGTCAATACTTCGGGAAAGCGCACGCGAAGGCCCGCAAAGCCGAAATACGCGAATCCGGCCAATAAATCACAAACCTGGACGGGACGCGGTCGCAAACCTCTTTGGGTGGCCGACGTGCTGAAATCCGGTAAGTCGCTTGACGACATCGCGATTTGATCCGCGCTTTCATGAAATCGAAACTGCCTATGTCGGCAGATCCGACAACAGCGTGGCATGCCGATGGATAAACTCCGCCCGCACTTCCACTGGCGCGCGTAGCCGTATTTTTTGACGCCCGGTAATGCGTTCATCGGGCGCGCCAAAAAACCGGTCCGCCTCGGCGCGGCTGAAACCGGCAATCTGCACTGCTTCCAGCCAGGCAGAGATCCTGTCGGCGCGCTTGATCTCTTTCTTGATTGCGGCGGGCAGAACGGTCGGCAGGCCAAAGCGCAGATGCACCGCCGCCGCCAACCGGTCGTCGAGTGCCCCATATCCCGGCCCGACCGCAGCCTTGACCGGGCTGATCATGTCGCCGATGACATATTCGGGCGCGTCATGCAGTAACGCCGCCAATTTCCACCGGGTGGCAATGCCGGGATTGAGTCGACTGAAAATCTCTTCCACCAACAATGAATGCTCGGCCACCGAATAGGGCCAGTCACCTGCGGTCTGCCCGTTCCATCGCGCCACGAACGCCAGCCCATGGGCGATATCCTCGATCTCGATATCGACCGGGGTCGGGTCCAGCAGATCGAGCCTGCGGCCCGAAAGCATACGTTGCCAGGCACGGGGTTGTCGGGACACCGGTTCATTCCTTGCAGTTCCGCCCGTTCTCACCGGAACCGCGCGGCAATGTAAAGCCGCGATCGACTCTAGGAAGCCTCGACCGTGATCCGGTCCTCGGGTACGCCCTTCGCCGTCAGGATCTTTGAAATCGCATCTACCATCGGTGGCGGGCCGCAGACATAGAAGCGCCGGTCGTAGTCCTCCAGCACCTCATCCAGGAAATCGCCGTCGATCTTGCGGTTGGGGAAGGTGCCGCTATCCTCGCCGGTCAGCGTGAAAACGGTGTTCAGATCCTTCATCGCTTCCCATTCCTCGCGCAGGATGATGTCTTTTTCCACCGTATTCGAGAAGATCAACATGCACCCCTTCAATTCATTGTCGCGCTGGCGGCGGCGCAAGATGGCGACAAACGGCGTTACCCCGGCACCGCCGGCGATGAAGACGCCCGGCCCCGAATCCGTGATCGCCCCCCAGGCATTGCCGATGATCACCTTGTCGCCAGGCTTCATCAGTGCGATCTGGCCGGTCAGTCCCTGGTGTTCGGGATAGCTCTTGATGGTGAATTCAAGCTCGTCGTCTTCGGGCAGGCTGGTCATCGTGAAGGGATGCTTGTTGTCGCGCCAACCGTCGCGGTCGAGGCGGATCAAGGTCGCCTGACCGGGTTGGAAGCGGAAATCGCGCGGCCGGTCGAAGCGCAGGCGAAAGACGTTGTGGGTAACAGCCTCGATCGATTTCAGGGGCAGCGTGAATTTCATTTCGGCCTCCGTTTCTCGCGCAATCCCGGATGCGGGGTCCGTCATGGAATTCCTGCAACATCCTGCCGTAGCAGCGCCCGTAAACGCTGTCGCGACCGCGTCGCTCGGGCGTACATTGCCATACCTGCGGACCGATGTTAAGGCTCCGCCCGATCAATGCCGGGAGCAAACCAAAATGGCCGACTACATCATCAAGGATATCGATCTGGCAGCCTACGGCCGCAAGGAACTGGATATCGCCGAAACCGAAATGCCCGGCCTCATGGCGCTTCGCGCTGAGTTCGGTGCAGCAAAGCCGCTGAAAGGCGCGCGCATCGCCGGCTCACTGCACATGACGATCCAGACCGCCGCCCTGATCGAAACGCTGACCGCGCTGGGTGCAGAGGTGCGCTGGGCAAGTTGCAACATCTTTTCGACCCAGGATCATGCCGCTGCGGTCATTGCGCAAAGCGGTGTGCCGGTATTCGCGATCAAGGGCGAAACGCTTGCGGATTACTGGGCCTATACCGACAGGATTTTCCAGTTCGGCGGCGAGGGTGGCACCTGCAACTTGATCCTCGACGATGGCGGAGACGCGACGATGTATATCCTGCTCGGCGCCCGCGTCGAAGCGGGTGAAACCGATATCATCGAGGCGCCGGCCTCGGAGGAGGAAGTCTGTCTCTTCAATCAGATCAAAAAAAGGCTGAAAGCCTCGCCGGGATGGTTCACCAAACAGCGCGATGCGATCAAGGGCGTATCCGAAGAGACCACCACCGGTGTCTACCGGCTTTATGATCTGCACAAGAAAGGCCTGTTGCCCTTCCCCGCGATCAATGTGAACGATTCCGTCACCAAGTCGAAATTCGACAACAAATACGGGTGCAGGGAATCGCTGGTCGATGGCATCCGCCGTGCCACCGATACGATGATGGCGGGCAAGGTCGCGATCGTCTGCGGTTACGGCGATGTCGGCAAGGGCTCTGCAGCGTCCTTGCGGGGTGCCGGTGCACGGGTAAAGGTGACCGAAGTCGATCCTATCTGTGCACTTCAGGCGGCAATGGACGGATTTGAGGTGACCTTGCTGGAAGACGAGCTGGCAACCGCCGACATTTTCATCACGACAACCGGCAACAAGGACGTGATCCGCATCGAACATATCCGTGAAATGAAGGATATGGCGATCGTCGGCAACATCGGCCATTTCGATAACGAAATTCAGGTGGCGGCGCTGAAGAACCACAAATGGACCCATATCAAGGACCAGGTGGACATGATCGAGATGCCCTCGGGTGCGCGCATCATCCTGCTGTCCGAAGGCCGTCTTCTGAACCTTGGCAACGCGACCGGTCATCCGTCTTTCGTGATGTCCGCCAGTTTCACCAATCAGGTTCTGGCGCAGATGGAGCTTTGGACGCAGGGCAAGGAATACGCGCCCGGCGTCTATATCCTGCCCAAGCATCTGGACGAAAAAGTTGCGCGCCTGCATCTTGAGCGAATTGGTGTGAAGCTCACAAAGCTGAGGCCCGACCAGGCAGAATATATCGGTGTTGCGCCCGATGGCCCGTTCAAGTCCGAGCATTATCGGTACTGATGCCGCGGAATGGCTGATCGGGGCCGGCGATTTCCCTGCCCCGATTTTTGCTGATCTGACCGGATCTGTGCCGGATCATGCCGAGTAATGGCGTCATGGGAAAACTTTCTTGTCTTTACCATTGTCTCAAATCCGTTTCCCGTTAACCTTGGCCCCTGTGGGCTTTTGTGGCCCGTGGTGAAGAAACAGCATCTAGGTCAGAGACAGAATCGAGGGAGCGAACCAATGGGAAAGCGTGACGAATTGATCGCCAGATACGCGGATGATCTGAGAACCAAATGCAAGATGACGCCAGACATGGCACTACTGACCAAAGTGACCATAGGCTGCGGGCCGTCCGTTTATGACGCCGACGCTTCGACTGTTGCCGGCGGACAGGCTTCCGAACTGGAGACGGTCAAAAACAATTTCCTCGTCAAGAAACTCGGCCTCCAAGACAGCCCGCAATTGATGGATGCGATCAATTCGGTGATCGAGACCTATGGAAGATCAGAGCGTAACAAATACCGCGCGGTCGTTTACTACATGCTGGTCAAGCATTTTGGCAAGGAATCCGTTTACAATTAGGCTCTGGTCGCGTCTTCAAGCGCCCGTAGTGTGCGAGGACGTTTTGACATTGCAAGGCGTAATGGTGTCAAATTGTGGCGGTTCAGGAAGGCCTGAATCGCCAATTCCCTGCCGCGCAATCAGCTTCTCGGGACTTTTGCCGATGCTTGATGGATAAGGTAATTGGTGAAACGACTTAATCGTCTGAATTTGAAAGATATTTTAGAAACTGGAATCTTGCGCCCCGGGCAAGGTTCATCTAACGTGAAAGCAACGGGCCAGTATGGCCGTGACCTGGCAGATCTACGCGGTGCAGGGGTGCACTCGGGGTGGCAGGGGTCCCGGTCAGTATTCCGGGGCCCTTCCTTCCTTTTCAAAACAGCGCCAGGACAGTGCCCATGATGGTGCATCCGATCACTGCGAAACCGCCGTCGATCCAGAACAGATCCTTGGGCCGGTCCGCATAGGCATAGTTGGTCATGATCCAGGGCAGGGCGATGAACGCACCCAATCCGAACCCGGCCACCAGACCACTACCCAAAGTGTCGATCCCGGCCCGGCCGAACATATGACGCATCATCCCCGACACGACCAGCATCGCAACCGCTGAAATGACAAAGGGTGCCTTGCTCGGGTTTGAGGGTCTGCCGTCGGCATCACAAGCGACACCAGAGGCCGCAACCCACTTCTTTGCCAGTGTCATGTACCAGAGCGCACCGAACGCATAGGCGGCGGCCGCCGCCACGACAATGTTGATGACTTCCATAATCATGCTCCTTTTCGCGCAGTGCCGTCATCATGCGCGGGAATGGCTTCCCGGTCCAACACAACGTGCACGGCCGAAACCGGAAGTCTACACCCCTCCCAATTCGCAGATTACCTTCCATTCGCTTTCTGTCACGGGTTGAACCGACAAGCGCGTGTTCTTCACCAGCGCCATTTCCGCCAACCTCGGATCGCGCTTCGCCTGTTCGAGCGTCACGGGATGCTTCAGCGGCTTCACGGCCCTGATGTGGACACAGTCCCAACGCGGATCATCGGTCGTGCTGTCAGGCGCCGATAGCCGGCAAACCTCGACAATGCCGACCACTTCTTTTCCGACATTGGAATGATAGAAAAAACCCAGATCGCCAATTTTCATGGCCCGCATGTTGTTGCGTGCCTGATAATTGCGCACACCGTCCCATTCTTCGCCGGCATCGCCTTTGGCAACCTGATCATCCCATCCCCAGGCATCGGGTTCGGACTTGAACAACCAATACGCCATCAGCCAATCACCTTTTTCCATTCAATGACCGTTACATCCGCAAACAGCCCGGCCGCCTTGTAGGGATCATTGGCTGCCCAGGCTTCGGCTTGTGCCAGACTGTCCGTTTCGAGGATGATCAGTGAGCCGCACATCACCCCGCCCTGCAAAAAAGGCCCGGCCATCTTCACGATTCCGGTTGCCTCGATATACGCCAGATGGGCTGCACGGGTTTCCGCCCGTACCTGCGTGTATCCCGGTTTGTCCCGGCATATTACAGCAAACAACATCGTTCATTCCCTTTTCAACGGGCGCGCCAGCAGCGCCGCAACGGCATCCTTAACAGTTATGCGCCGATCGACAAGCGCGGCCACCATCGTCGAAATGGGCATTTCGATGCCATGCTCCCTGGCAAGGTTAGAGACTGCTTTCGCGGTTGCCGCCCCTTCGACCGTCACGGACGCATCGAATGCCGAACCAGCCCCGATGGACTGCCCAAAGCGAAAATTGCGCGATTGCACCGACGTGCAGGTCAGAATCAGGTCGCCCAGCCCCGCGAGCCCCGCCAGAGTTTCGGCTTGCGCACCTTGCAATGACGCGAACCGGCTCATCTCGGCAAAACCGCGGGTGATCAATGCCGCCCGCGCGCTGTCACCAAGCCCTGCACCGATAACGACACCGGCCGCGATGGCGATGACATTCTTCAACGCGCCACCCAGTTCCGCGCCGGCGGTATCGGTCGTCCGGTATATCCGCAGCGTCGCTGTCGATAGCGCCCCTTGCAGCCAGGCACCTTTGTCTTCTTCGCCGCAGGCCAATGTCAGGGCCGTCGGCAAACCGGAAGCGATATCGGCGGCAAAGCTCGGGCCGGTCAGAATGGCCACATCGGATGTCGGGCAAGATGCCGCGATGATCTGTGTCGCGCCACGCCCCGTGGCCACATCGATACCCTTGGCGCAGCCAACCAGCATCCGGCCCGCCAGAATGGGGCCATGTTGCGCCGTGAAGCTGGCAAGCTGTTGCATTGGCATCGCCAGCAGCAGTATTTCCGCCCTGTCAAAATCCGCAATATCCGCCGATACCGTGACCGTGTCCGGCAAATCGACACCCGGCAGCCGCCGCGCATTTTGCCGTGTTTCGCGCATGGCTTCGGCCTGCAGGGCATCCCGCGCCCACAGGCCAACCTGGTTTCCCCGGTGCGCCAACGCAATGGCCAGTGCCGTGCCGAACGCCCCTGCACCCAAGACAGCGATCTTCACGCCTTTGCCCCCTTCTTGCCGGATCCGAGCATGGCGGGTTGCGACCGGTCTAGCGGCCAGCGCGGGCGCGCGGCAAGATCGAAACCATCGATGAGGCCGGCGCGAAATCGCTCGATCCCCGCCCAGGAAATCATTGCCGCATTGTCTGTGCAAAGCGCCACGGGCGGCGCCACAAAGCGCAGTGAAAATTCCTGGCAAACAGTCTCTATTGCACGCCGAATGGTACTATTGGCGGCAACACCGCCGGCTACCGCAAAATTCGGCGCAACCGGTTTTGCATCCAGATATTCCCTTATGGCCCGGCGTGATTTTTCCGCCAGAACCTCCGCAACCGCCGCCTGAAATCCGGCACACAGATCGGCGCGATCCTGCCTTGCCAGGCCGCCTTTTTCCGCAACAACCCGATCGCGCGCCCGCATCAGCGCGGTCTTGAGACCGGAAAACGACATATCGCACCCCGTCCGGTCCAGCAGCGGTCGCGGGAAGACAAATCGCCCCGCGTCACCGCCACGCGCCTCGGCCTCGACCATGGGCCCGCCGGGCTGGCTCAACCCCAGCAGTTTCGCCGTTTTGTCGAAAGCCTCGCCAGGGGCATCGTCGATAGTGCCGCCAAGCCGGGTGAAATCATCAGCGCTGTTGACAATGAGAAACTGGCAATGCCCGCCCGAGACCAGCAGCATCAAATACGGAAAGGGCAGACCATCCGTCAAACGCGGCGTCAGTGCGTGACCCGCCAGATGGTTCACGCCGATCAACGGCAGTCCCGCCCCCGCGGCGATCCCCTTGGCGCACATCACACCCGCGACAACGCCGCCAATCAACCCCGGTCCCGCTGTCACCGCGACCGCGTCGATCGCCGTCAGCGAAACACTGGCGCAGGCCAACGCCTCCTCCACGCAATAATCCAGTTTTTCCGCGTGGGCGCGCGCGGCGATTTCCGGCACGACGCCACCGAAATCGGCGTGCAGCTCCCCTTGGCCGAAAACGATGGATGACAATATTTCGGTCTGGCCATGGGAATAACGCACCACCGCCGCCGCCGTATCGTCGCAGCTGCTCTCAAGGCCCAGGATCGTGATCGTCTTGCCCATGTTCCCGACGGTTGCGTGAAAACTCATTGGCAGGTAACACCGGCGGCGATGCCGCACAATCCCGAGGGGCAATTGGAAAAGCCGCACCCCACCTTGCTGCTCACTCGCCCTTTTGCGCAATCGCAAGGATTTGCGGCGGAATTTCGCGCCCGTTTTTGCAGCGACTGGCCGATTCTCATCGCGCCGCTTGCTCGGCTGGAATTTCACAACCCGCCTTTTGACGGCCAGGATATCGGGCATGTGATTTTCACCTCGCAAAATGGGGTGGCCGGTTTCAGCCGTCTCACGCCGGATCGGCGTTTTCATGCCTGGTGTGTTGGCAAAAAGACCGCCGAGGCGGCCCGCATGGCAGGTTTTGACTCGACCATCGGCCCCGGCACCGCCGAAGAGCTGGCCGATCGCATCATTGCCGAAGGCACGGTCAGGCGTGCCTTCTATCCTCGTGCGCGCGATATTGCCTTTGACCTGTCGAAAAAGCTTGAAACAGGCGGAATAGATACTGTTGAGCTTATTGTGTACCGTCAAGAACGCTGCCCGCCCATGGCCGAGGCGGCGGCTCTTCTGGCAGGTGGATCCCCGATACTCCTGCCATTGTTTTCACGCCGCTCGGCAGACATCTTCCGAATAAACTACCCCGAGATCCGCGCACCGATCCTGTTGGCTGCGATCAGCCCAACCGTCGCCGATGCAACTGATCGGATCACCAAAGCTGCCTGCACTGTCGCCAGCCACCCTGATTCAGATCATTTACTTGACGCATTGGCAGAGTTGTTATCCCGGTACGACAAGCCTTGAGGACCATTGCGTCACCGCCTACACTCGATCGGCATCGCGAACGGTGATTTGTTGATAGCTTACGACCAAGGGGAGAGTTTCGGGTGGCCAAGACACCAAAGATCGACACCGATGCAAGAGCGCCTGTTTCTTCACCCGGCAACGATGAATCGCCGGCGAATACCCCCGAAGATTCCGCCGATCTGGCACGGGATGACGGGCAAGGCGGCGCGGCGGGTGATGCATTGGAAAGTGCCGGGTCTGAAACCGATCAGGCCGAACCCCTGCATGACGATGCCACACCCCAACAACCGGAGCCGGAAATCTCGACCGAGGCGCCGCCCTCTCGGCCGCCAGAGCCCGGATCGAGGGGCGGGTTTTTCCCCATGGTGATGGGCGGTGCGGTTGCGGCAGGCATTGGTTTTGGCACGGCGGTCTATGTGCTGCCGAAAATTCTGACCCCGCCGGCACCGCCAAAGGCCGATACATCGGTACTGGAAAAGGCGATCGCCGATCAGAACGAGCGTATCACCACGCTGCGCGCGCAGGTGGACGCGCAGAAATCCGACACTAGCGTTGCCGATCTGGCGGCCGCCCAATCGGATCTTTCTTCCCGGCTTTCCCAGGAGATCGAGACCGCCGCCGCCGGGCTTTCGAAAAGACTGGACCAGAACACCGCAAGCCTTGATTCGCTCGACGCCCGGCTTTCCGAGGTGGAAAAGCGCCCTCTGGCCGATGGAGCGGCATCCAATCTGGCGCTCGAGGCATTCGGCCGCGAAATGGCCAAGTTCAGGGCCGAAATCGATGCCAACCGCGAAGCGGCATCAGCCGCGCAGGCCCAGATCAAGGCCACAGCCGAACAGGCAGCGGCACGGATCGAGGCCGCACAGGCAGAAGCCGCCCAACTTCGCGCCGACACCGAGGCGGCAGGCGAAAGGGCCAGGGCACGCGCCGCGCTCAGCCGCGTGCAGGCGGCTCTGGAAAGTGGCGCCGCACTTGAGCCCAGCCTGGCTGATCTCGCCTCCGCCGGAATCACCATCCCGCCCGAACTGTCCGATCAGGCACAGGGCGTAGCAAGTTTTGCCACCTTGCGCGACAAGTTTCCCGCCGCCGCGCGCGAAGCGCTGTCGGCTTCGCTAAAGGAATCCACCGGTTCTGGCACCTGGGAACGGCTTGTCGGGTTTTTCAAGAGCCAGCTTGGCGCAAGATCATTAAGCCCCCGGTCGGGCGTCGACCCCGATGCGGTGTTGTCGCGTGCCGAAGCCGCGCTGAAGGCGCATGATCTCGAAATGGCGGTGTCAGAGTTGTCGAAGCTTCCTCAAACAGGGCAGGCGAAGATGGCCGAATGGGTAGCGCTTGCCGAACGCCGGATCGCAGCGACAAAAGCAGTCGCGGCAATTGCCGGCGCGATGAATTGAGGAATAGATGATCTGGTCATTTGTCAAAATCGTTCTTTTCGTCGCTGCCGTCGCGGGCCTGACCCTTTTGGCCGGGTATCTTTCGGAAAACGGCGACGGTGTACGCATCACTGTCGCCAACATGGAGTTCAACCTCGGCCCGGTGCAGGCCATCATCCTCGCGCTGGTGGCCTTGCTGCTTTTCTGGATCGCGCTAAAGCTTCTCGGTCTGATCGTGGCGCTGGTGAAATTTCTCAACGGGGATGAAACTGCGTTGAGCCGGTACTTTGACCGCAATCGTGAACGCAAGGGGTATCAGGCGTTGTCCGACGCTGTGATGGCGCTCGCCTCCGGCGAGGCGCGCGTGGCAATGTCTCAGGCGTCCAAGGCCGAAAAATACCTTAACCGCCCCGAACTGACCAATCTCCTGACCGCCCAGGCTGCCGAACTTTCCGGCGACACGCGACGCGCGACCGAGGTTTACAAACGCCTTTTGGGTGACGATCGGACCCGCTTTGTCGGCATCCGTGGGCTGATGAAACAGAAACTGGCCGAAGGCGACACCGACGTTGCACTGAAACTGGCCGAAACCGCCTATGCGTTGAAGCCGCGCCACGAAGAGTTGCAGAACGCCTTGCTGAAACTCCAGACATCGAAAGGCGATTGGAAAGGCGCCCGTGATGTTCTTGGGGCCAAGCGAAAACAGGGGCTCTTGCCGCGCGACGTGCACCAGCGCCGCGATGCGGTGCTCGCCTTGCAAGAAGCCAGGCAGGTGTTTGACGAAAACGCTTCGATCGAGGCGCGCGAGGCCGCGATCGCCGCTAATCGCCTGTCACCCGATCTGATTCCGGCGGCCGTTCTTGCCGCGCAAAGCTATATCATGAATGGCAAGCCAAAACTGGCCACGAGAATTCTGAAAAAGGCATGGGAGGCGCAGCCCCATCCGGATCTGGCAACCGCCTTCGCGGCCATTGTGCCCGACGAAACCGCCGCTGCGCGGCTCAGGCGATTCGAGCCGCTGATGGCGATAAATCCCCAGGACGAAGAAACCCGCATGTTGCGTGCCGAACTCAATATCGCCGCCGAAGATTTCCCCGCAGCACGCCGGGCGCTGGGCAATCTGCCCGAAAGCCACCCGACAGCCCGCAGCCTGACGATCATGGCGGCGATCACCCGCGGCGAAGGTGCCGATGACGTTCTGGTGCGCGGATGGCTGACACGCGCCCTGACGGCGAGCCGTGGCCCGAAATGGGTCTGTGACAAATGCCACAACGTCTATTCCGAATGGGCGCCCACCTGTGAAGGCTGCGGGGGTCTCGATACCTTGTCTTGGCGCGAACCGCCGCAAAGCGAAAGCCCCATGGCCCACGGATCCGACATGCTGCCGCTGATCGTAGGCCATCTTGCCTCGGCGGATGCTGCCGGCGAAGACCGGCTCGACCGATCCGGCGATAGCGACGCCAATGGGCATGACGAAACCATGATCATCGACGAAGATGGAGCCGGCCGGCCCTGAATCCAACAGCCTGAATCCAACAGACAGCCACGACAGGAACAATCGTGCAAAACAAGCTCCTGCTGATCGTTATCGACGGCGTTCCATGGCGCAACTGGCGCAGGCTATTCGGCAATCTGGAAGGCTGGGTGGATAACGGCGCGGCACGGGTGTGGAAAATGCGCTCGGTTCTGCCTTCCACCTCGGCCTCCTGTTATGCCTCGATTCATACGGGCGTGACACCGGCGGTACATGGCTGCACCGGCAATGCCAATGTGTTCCGGCTGAAACTCCCCGACATCTTTTCTCAAACACGCGAGGCAGGCGGCATCACCGGGGCGGTTACCCATTCCTTCTGGTCTGAATTCTTCAACCGTTCGCCCTTCGATCCTGTCCGCGACATCGAATATGACGAGCCAGACAGCGCGACGATCAATCACGGACGGTTCCATACAATGACCGGGTATGGGCTGATTAACCAGACAACCCCCTGCGATGCCGATCTGTTCGCCACCCTGACGATGCTCTGCCAGCGCCACGGTCTCGACTACGGCATCCTGCACAGCTGCACGCTCGACAGTATGGGGCACCGTTTCTACCACGATTGCCGCGAAATGGATGACGCCTGTTTCAAGCTCGATGAAATGCTCGCGCCTTATGTCGCGCGATGGCGGTCGATGGGATACGAGGTCATCGTCACCGCTGATCATGGCCAGGACGAACGCGGCCACCACGGCGGGCGCAGTGACCTGCAACAGGATTTCGCACTTTACTATTTCGGCGCGGCGACGGGGCCGGCGCCGGATACCGTCCTCGACCAGCTCCAGCTTGCCCCAACCATCCTGACCCTTTTAGGCGCCGGTGTTCCACAGTCCATGCAAGGTGCCGTGTTCTTGCAGCGCTGACAGGTTCAATCAGACCGCGGTCTGATTGAACTGATCCTTGAAGCGCTGCTGCCCTGTCACATCGCCACTACCGGCCCGGCCGCCGCGTCGGCATCGGACGCATCGTGGCTGACCAACAGTACCGGCACCCCCCGCGCACGGATATGAGAGAAAACGAAACTCCGTATCTCGGTCCGCAACTCCGCGTCGAGCTTGGCAAACGGCTCATCCAGAAGCAATGCCCGAGGTTCCGCCAGCAAGGCCCGCATCAGTGCCACCCGTGCCCTCTGGCCACCCGATAGCGTGGCCGGATCGCGATCGTGAAATCCCGCCAGGCCAGCCTGTTCCAGGGCGGCGTCAACAGCCCTTCGCCGCGCTGCGCGACCGTGATGCCGTGCAGCCAACCCGAAGGCCAGATTGTCACCCACCGAAAGATGCGGAAACAAAAGCTCATCTTGAAACAGTATGCCGATACGTCGATTTTCGGCACGAACATGTGTCACGTCCAGGCCGTTCAGCATGATCTTGCCCGTGGCGACGAACCCCGAGCCAAGATGCCCGCCGATGAAATCTATCAGAGTCGATTTTCCGATGCCCGAAGGGCCCATGACGGTTGTGATCGTTCCGGCCGGAACGATCAGCGACAGCGGTGCGAAAAGTGGCCCGCTTGCCCCGTGTCGCCGGATTTCCACATCGCTCAGCGCCAGCGTATTCATGCCGCGCCCCCGGAAAGCCCGCGACGGTTCCGATGCACGAAGGCAGGCAGAAACAGCGCCGCCACATAAGTGCCCAGCGGCAATACCGCCTGCAACACCGCGTAAACACCCGTCACGCGGCGGTCGGAGCCGGACGAAAGCGTTACCGCCTCGGTGGTGAGTGTGGCGACCCGGCCCGCCCCCATGAAAAGCGTCGGCAGGTACTGGGCGACCGATACCGCGAATCCGATTGCCGCCGCAGTCAAAAGCGGGCGCAGCAAGATCGGCAGCTTTACCGCGACCAACCGTCGCATCGGCCCGGCTCCCAGTGCCGCCGACGCGCACACCAGACGCCGGTCAAGCGCCCGCCACGGATCGGAAAGTGCAATCATCACATAGGGAAACACGAACAACGCCTGCGCCCAGATGACTGCGCCGAGTCCGCCCGTCAGCCCGGCGCGCAGAAAGACCACGTTCAGCCCATAAAGGAAGGCAATTTGCGGCACCAGCAAGGGCAGATAGATCAATACCTCGGCCCAGCGGGCGCGCTGCATCCCGGCACGATCCTCCCCTTCGAGCCAGGCAATCGCCAGCAGAACCGCGATCGCCGTCGTTGTCAGGCCGATGACCGTCGTCTGAATGAATGCGCTGCCCCAGCCAGAGCCGGGCCGCGCCCAGATGCCCGATGACCAGCCTTCCGGCAGGGCAGATGGAAAGGACCAGCGCCAGGTCACCGACCAGATCGCCAGATCAATCAGAGCTGACGCCCCAAGGCCCATCAAGATTAGCGTCGCGCCACTGGCCAGGATCAGCCCCGGCCCCGCCGAATAGCCGCGCCCGCCACGGCGTATCCACCACCGCCCGGCCCGCGCCGCCACCTGTTCGGCACATATCCACAGCAAGATGCCGAACGCGACCACAAAGGCCTGTGCCAGCGCCGCCGCAGATGCGGGCAGGATCAGCGATGTATCGGCGGCGAAATACCAACGGGTCACTGCAACCGACAGAACCGGCGGGTTGGAAGGCCCAAGGATGATCGCCATATCGACTACCGACAAGGCAAAGGACAAGACAACGAAAACCGGTAGACGGATCAGCGGGTAGACCTGCGGCAAGATCACCTTGATCCACACGACACCACGGCCATAGCCCAAGGCGCGGCCCGCCGCCAATTGCGCGTTCACCGGTATTTGTCCAAGTGCTCCAAGCATCACCAACAGCAAAAAGGGAACTTCCTTGACCAAGAGCCCGAGAACAAGAGCCAGCCCCATCTGATCATTCACTGTCGCGATGTTCGGCGGCAGGTTCCAGCCGGTGGCCCATGGGCTGATCATGCGCGCGATCCAGCCGGACGGAGCGATCAAAAAGGCAATCCCGATGGCAAGCGCGGCGTGAGGGGCCGCCAGCAGCGGACCAAGGATGCGGCTGACATGCCGTTGCCCTGACCAGCCGTGAATTGCGGCGCAGAACCCGGTCGCCAGAAGCAGCGCCAGCAAGGTGGATGCAAGGCCGGTCCAAAGGCTGAGCTTCAGGCTGGAGCCAATTCCCGGAAGGGTAAAGAGCCGCTGCCAAGGTGCCAGTGACCAGGTTTCCGCACCGATCGCGGGCAAAATGCCAAAAGCCGCGCGGCCGGTTTCCCAAAGACCGGTCAGGATTGGCAGGACCAATCCACCGGTGACCAGCAGCAACACAAAAAACCGAAGCCAGCGGCCCTCTGCACCGGTCATTTCGTGTATCGCTGTGCCCAAACGTCGGTCAGCCGGGTCATCCAGCTGGGGTGTGGTTCCACCAGTGTCACGCCAAGCTCCTCATTGGTGGGCAGCGCGGGTGAGGTCGGCAGGGCGGCGAATTCCGCCCGTTCCTGT
The DNA here is from genome assembly GCA_020446815.1 of Paracoccaceae bacterium. Taxonomy (GTDB): domain Bacteria; phylum Pseudomonadota; class Alphaproteobacteria; order Rhodobacterales; family Rhodobacteraceae; genus Albidovulum. Next base: position 265,843 of record JAGRDY010000008.1, on the reverse strand, counting down.
GGGCCCAACTTGTCCTGGTCAAGAACCGAATAGCTGCCCAGAACGGTGATGTCCTGCGCCCGCGCCTGGGTGGCGGGGTCAAGCAGGAAATTGGCCACCACCATCGCGCCTTCCTTGTGGGCGGCATTGAAGGGAATGGCGACAAAACTGATATTGCCGATCGTGCCGCCTTCAAGCCCGTAGGCGCGTGCTGTGCCGGGCAGCAGCCCTTTTTCGATGGCAGCGGCGGTCGAGGCCGGGTCGAAAGACATGGCAATGTCGATTTCGCCATCATTCAGCATCTGTTCTTGAATCGAGGCGTTTTCGGGAAAGGTTTCTCCCGAATGCCACAGATTGGGCCGCAAGGCATCGTACCATTGCCAAAGCGGGCCGGTGGCGGCAGCGAAGGCTTCATCCGTGACAGGCGACTGAAGGACCGATGCGTCGGGTGCCAGTTCGATCAGCGCCTGTTTGAGAAATGTCGCCCCCATGAAGTTGGATACGGCCGGGTGGGTGAACCGGCCCGGATGTTGCTGGGCCCATTTCAAAAGCGCCCTCATAGAACGGGGCGGTTCGGATACCCGCGCGCTGTCATAGGTCATGACGAATTTCGCCAGCCTCCAGGGCGATTCGTAGCCCTCCACGGGGACGGTGAAATCAACTGTTGCGGCGGAGCCGGACGCCAGATCCAGATATCTTGCATTGGGAAGATCGGCGACAAACGGACCAAAGAGCAACCCCTGTTGCTTCATCGACAGAAAATTCGCGCCATTGATCCATATCATGTCGACGGACCCGTTCTCGGTGACCCCTGCGGCCTTTTCGGCGATGACGCGGGTGACTGCTTCGGCTGTATCGGTCAATTTGACCTGCTGGATCGTCACGCCGTATCGGGCCGACAATGCATCACTGGCCCAGGCAATGAAACTGTTGGTTCGCTCATCGCCGCCCCACGCGTTCCAGTAGACTGTCTGGCCCTTTGCGGCGGCCAGTGTATCGTTCCAATTCGTGGCCATGACCGGTGATGCGGCCGCCAGGATCGCTGCGGCAAGAACAGCTAAGCGCATGGTCTCTCCATTCAGTTTTTTATTGCGTCGGTGTTGAAAAACGTTGTCCAGCCCTGGTGCCAACGGATCACGGTTGTCAGCATGCAGGCGGCGGCAAAAATCAGTGCCAAAACCGGGAAGATGGCGGGGAACAGGCACATTAGGGCGAAAACCGCGATGGTTTCGGCCCCTTCGGTCAGCCCACCAAGATAGTAGATGCCTTTCGCGGTATAGCCTTCGGGCAGTTGCCTGCGCTTGGCGGCGATGGCTGCAAAGGCCAGAAAGCTTGATCCCGTGCCGACAAAGGCGGTGATGAGAATCGCCGCCGCAAGCGCGTTCGCCGCCGGATCGGCCAGCGCGAACCCAAGCGGGATGGCGGAATAAAAGAAAAAGTCGAATGCGATGTCCAGAAATGCCCCCCGATCGGTCGGTGCTGTCAGGCGCGCCACCGCACCGTCCAGCCCATCAGCGACCCTGTTCAAAAGGATCAAGCCAAGTGCAGGCGCATATGCCCCCGCCGCCAGACAGGGAACCGCCGCCAGACCCAGCACAAACCCCGCAAGCGTCAAGGAATCCGCCGAAATACCTGCCCCGGCCAGCGCCCGTGCGGGCCATTGCAGCAATCGCTTCTGGAACGGAAGCAAGAGGCGATCAATCATGGCTTATCCTCTCCGCCATGTATGGAACCGCTCCGCCAGGTCCAGAATACGCGGGTTCACATGGGCGCGACGCCATTCGCCGGCGGCGAACTTGTTGGCTTCGGCCAGTGTCGGATAGGCATGAATCGTGCCAAGTATCTTGTTCAGGCCCAGCCCATGTTTCATCGCCAGCCCAAATTCGGCCAAAAGATCGCCGGCATGTTCGCCGACGATGGTGACACCAAGAATTCTATCCTTGCCTGGCGATGTCAGCACCTTGATGAACCCGTGATCCGTGCCATCGGTGATCGCGCGGTCAAGATCATCGATGCCATATCGGGTCACTTCGAATGATACGCCCTTTTCACGGGCCTCTTGTTCATTCAGGCCCACATGCGCCACTTCGGGGTCGGTGAACGTGACCCGGGGGATGACCCGGTAATCGGCCTTGAAACGTTTGAACATCCCGAAAAGCGCGTTGACTGACGCGAACCAGGCCTGATGTGCTGCCGTATGGGTGAACTGATACGGCCCGGCCACATCACCCGCGGCATAGATATTGGGGTAGAGCGTTTCGAGATAGTCATTTGTTTCGACCACACGATCGGCCGGAATCCCCAGATCCTCCAACCCGAAACCGGTCAGCCGGGCCGCGCGGCCAACGGCCACCAACAACGCATCGAACGGCAGGCGCGAGGTTTCGCCATTGGCCTCGACTTCGATGTATCTTTCGCCGTTGTCGATGCCGCATGACAGAGCCTTGTGCCCGGTCAAAACTCTGACGCCATCGGATTCCAGGGCCATTTTGGCCAGGTCAGAGACTTCTTCATCCTCCCGAATCAGAATGCGCGATACCATTTCCACCTGTGTGACCTGCGATCCCAGGCGCGCGAAGCTCTGCGCCAGTTCACACCCGATCGGGCCGCCGCCCAACACCACCATGCGTTCCGGAGGCTCGTCCAGCGTCACGAACCTCTCCCACAAAGTATCCGAAGTGACATAGCCGCTGTCTTCGATGCCCGGCAACGGTGGTACAAAAGGCGCCGCGCCTGTGGCAATGACAAGCGCGCGTGCGGTCAGCCGGCTGACTTCGCCGTCGGCTCCGGTGATTTCAACGGTCCAGGGGTCAATCAGCCGGGCGTGCCCTTGCAGAACTTCGACGCCCATGCCTTTATATCGCTCGGCACTGTCATGCGGCTCTATCCTGGCGATGATGGCGTGGATCCGTTCAAATATTTTTCTGAATGAAAACACGGGTGAGACGGCAGAAAGGCCATAGCGGTCGGCATGGCGCATTTTCTGTGCCAGTTTGGCGCTGGCGATCAAGGCCTTTGACGGCACACAACCGAAGTTCAGGCAGTCTCCACCCATTTTATGGCTTTCGATCAGCGTGACCTTGGCCTTGACCGTCGCGCCAACATAGGCCGAGACCAGGCCCGCGGCGCCGGCGCCGATGACAATCAGATTGCGGTCATATCTGGCGGGCCTGTTCCAGCCCGCATAGGCTCGGCGGCGCTTGATGGCGCCGATGGCCAGCTTTGCGATCCATGGGAAGATACCCAGCAAAACGAATGAAACGACAAGCGGTAGCGACAGAATGCCGGAAACCCCCTCAAGCTGCGCCAGCTGAGTACCGGCATTCACATAAACGGCGGTGCCGGCAAGCATCCCAAGCTGGCTCACGCCATAAAAAACCCAGGCCTTGATCGGTGTCAGCCCCATCAGCAGATTGACGACAAAGAAAGGCACCGCAGGAATGAGCCGGAGCGTGAACAGATAGAACCCGCCATCACGGGCGATTCCGTCGTTGATGGTGCCGATCCGATCGCCCAGCCTGTCCTGAACCCAATCGCGCAGGAAGTAGCGGGCGGCAAGAAAGGCAAGAGTCGCCCCGATCGAAGAGGCAAAGGAAACCAGCACCAACCCCCAGCCAAAGCCGAACAGCGCACCCGCGGCCAGCGTCATCCAGAGGGCCAGTGGCAACGAAAGGGCAGCAACGGCGACATAAACGGCAAAGAAAACCGCAACGACAAGAAGCGGCCGCGCCGCCCGCAAACGATCGAGCCCGTCGAGTTCCGCGCGCAGCATCTCGAGATCGACGGGATTCCTGGCGAGCAAGTAGAGGGTAACGACGATGACCGCGGCAACCAGCGCGAACAGGATCGGCTTTTTCATTTATCCATTCCCGCATATCCGGCCATTTCTGTCAGATATTCCTGCCGGTGGAACATGCGCCGCTTATGTGTCATTGGCTTTCGGTTCTCCATCGTCAGTCATCTGTACCAACTGCCTGCCTCTGGCCAAGTGCGTTACAGTAATGTCCGCATCTCGTGATCTTCCGCCGCGTTCTCGCCGACACGCAGCACGGCGCGCTGGCATCGGCCATCGGCGCACGCTAACCGACCCGGCGCCGTGCGTCCGTCATGCGGTCCGGCCCGAACCGTGTTCGCAGGATTTGCAGGATTCGCCTGTGCATTGCCCGGTGCCGGTTCCGAATATGGAGCCCGGCGAAAACCGGTTGCGGAATTGGTGGCGCATCGGACACCAGCTTGCAGATTCCCGCCTGAACCATCTCCTGCGCCGATTGACGCAGGACATAGGCCGCCCCGCCCAGCGACCCGATCAGCGCCACCATCGCGGCGTTCTGGCCGATCGACAGGGTCGCGGTCGACAGTTTCGGATGCAATCCGGAATGGATATGCGGGATTGCGTCGGAAAAATGCGGCAGGATATATGTGTCGGGCCGCACCTCCGACAGCCGGTCCGTCTCGGTCGAGACCATCAGGTAGGTAATCTCGCCCAGGGTCTCGAAATAGAGATCGGGATGAAAACGCGGTGAAAAGAGAATCGCGAAATCCTCGATTCCGGTAATCAGATCCGAACTCATCTGAGCCGAGTAATCGGCCTCGAAGAAAAACGACGTGTCGGGCAAGGCGCTGCGAAAACCAAGGATCAGGTCGCTGAAATGAACGCCGACCAGATCATGCTGAATGCCGATGCGCATTGTGACGGCCCCGGCGGTGGCATCGCCCAGGGCATGAAGTGCCTCGGTCCAGTCATGCAGCAGCGACCGGGCATGGGGCGCAAAGCGCAAACCATCGGTGGTAAGCTGCGTGCCAGCCCGCGAACGGGTGAATAGCCGTCGTTCCAACACAGATTCGAGCGTTTTCAGGCGCCCGGAAACGGTTGATTGCGTCACCCCCAGCCGATCGGCCGTCTGGTTGAAACTTCGGGTTTCGCACAGATCCAGAAAGGTTTTGATCAGGTCAATTTGCATGGCTATTCCTAATCGGGATCTCCGATTAATAAACATGCAGTGATCGAATTGAAAGCCGGTGTTTTTCCCACAATAATTCCGGCGGCAAATCAGAGGACGGGGACATGAGTACAATACCGACAACGGCACGGGTGGTTATCATTGGCGGGGGTGCGGTGGGCGCATCGTCGCTCTATCATCTGGCCAGGGCCGGCTGGACCGATTGTGTTCTTCTGGAAAAGAACGAACTGACTGCCGGGTCTACCTGGCACGCTGCGGGCAATGTGCCAACTTTTTCCACATCATGGTCGATCATGAACCTGCAGCGCTATTCGACCGAGCTTTACCGTGGCCTCGGGCAGGCGGTCGACTACCCGATGAACTACCATGTAACGGGCTCGATCCGGCTCGCGCATTCCAAGGAGCGGATGCAGGAATTCGAACGCGCCCGAGGCATGGGCCGCTATCAAGGCATGGAGATCGAGATTCTCGGCACGGGCGAGATCAAGGGCAAATATCCGTTCCTCGAGACCCACGATCTGAAAGGCGCGCTCTACGACCCGGCGGATGGCGACATCGACCCGGCGCAACTGACGCAGGCGCTGGCCAAGGGTGCCCGCGACATGGGCGCGACGATTCTGCGCTTCACCCCCGCGATCGGGGTGAGCCGCGAGAACGGCGAATGGATCGTGCATACCGGCAAGGGTGATATCCGCTGCGAATACGTCGTCAATGCCGCCGGCTATTACGCACAGAAGGTCGGTGAATGGTTCAAGCCCTTTGGCGGGCGCACCGTGCCGATGATGGTGATGAGCCACCAGTACATGCTGTCCGAGCCGATCGCCGAGCTGGAAGCCTGGTCGAAGGAACATGGCCGCAAGCTGCCGCTTCTGCGCGACGTCGACAGTTCCTACTATCTGCGCCAGGAAAAGACCGGCCTCAACCTCGGCCCGTATGAGCGGGGCTGCAAGGCGCATTGGGTGACACCCGACGACCCGATGCCCGAGGATTTCAGCTTCCAGCTCTATCCCGACGATCTCGACAGGCTGGAATGGTATATCGAGGACGCGATGGCCCGTGTGCCGCTTCTGGGCACCGCCGGGATCAGCCGCGTCATCAATGGCCCCATCCCCTATGCACCCGACGGGCTGCCGCTTATCGGGCCGATGCCGGGGGTGCCCAACGCATTCGAGGCCTGCGTCTTTACCTTCGGCATCGCCCAGGCGGGCGGAGCGGGCAAGGTACTGGCCGAATGGGTCACCGAGGGCGCGACCGAATGGGACATGTGGTCGTGCGATCCGCGGCGCTACACTGCCTATGCCGATCGCGACTACTGCATCGCCAAGGGGATGGAGACCTACGGTCACGAATATGCGATGCACTTCCCCTGGCACCGTTGGCCGGCCGGGGGCGACAAGAGGCATTCCAGCCTGCACGAAAGGCTCAGGGCCGCGGGGGCGGTCTTTGGCGCCTATAACGGTTGGGAGCGTGCCAACTGGTTCGCCAGGCCCGGCGACGATACCTCCGAGGAATCGACCCAGACCTGGAACCGCGCCGGCCCGTGGGAGGCGCGCATCCGCGAGGAATGCGAGGCGGTTCGTGACAACTGCGGTATCCTCGCCATCACCGGGTTTACCCGGCTGAAGGTCGCAGGTCCGGGCGCGCGGGATTACGTCGATGGGCTGACCGCGACACGCCTGCCGAAACCGGGCCGGATCGGGCTGGCCTATTTCCCCGACGACCGGGGGCGCATCCTGACCGAGATGTCGGTGATGGTGCACGGGCCGGACGAGGTCGGGCTGATCACCGCCGGCGTGGCGCAGTGGCACGACGGAGAGCTGCTGTCACGGCAGGCGCCCGAGGGGATCACGGTAAGCGACCATTCCGACGAAGTTGAATGCCTGCTGGTCACCGGCCCCAGGGCGCGCGAGATTCTCGCGCCGCTGAGCGATCACGACCTTGACGCGCCGTGGCTGAGCGTCAGCATCAAGGGCAAGGTGGCGGGCCGCGATTGCGCGCTGGTCCGGGTGTCTTTCGCCGGCGAGCTGGGCTGGGAAATTCACTGCGCAATGGCCGATGCCGCGGCGATCTGGGATGCGGTCACTGCGGCGGGGGCGACGCCTTTCGGCATGTGGGCCTTGAACTCGCTCCGCATCGAGAAGGGTTACCGGGCGTGGAAAGGTGATCTTTCAACCGACTACTCGCTTCTGGAAGGCGGGCTGGACAGGTTCGTGAAATTCGACAAACCGCAGGACTTTACCGGAAAGGCGGCACTTCTGGCAGAAAAGCAGCGCGGCGCGAAAAAGCGCTTCGTCACGCTGATCGTCGACGCCAAGGACTGTGACGCGCCCTACATGTCGACGCTCTGGCATGGCGGCGAGGTTGTCGGCGAGACCACATCGGGGGCCTGGGGGTACCGGGTCAATGCGTCGATCGCCTTGGGCATGATCCGCGCCGATCTGGCGGTACCGGGAACCGAGATCGAGGTCGAGATTTATGGTGCCCGCTGCCGCGCCGTCATCCAGGCCGACCAACCGCTGTGGGATGCGGAAAACGCCCGTATCCGGGCCTGAAACCGGGGATTTCAGTCGCCGGATTCTCAATTGCATTTGTGCCAGAATGAAAGGGCAAAACAGTGTCTAATCTGCCAAGAAACGCGCGGGTCGTGATCATCGGGGGTGGTGTGGTCGGCTGTTCGGTGGCCTACCACCTGACCAAACTTGGCTGGAAGGATGTGCTCTTGCTGGAACGCCGGCAGTTGACCTGTGGCACGACCTGGCACGCGGCGGGGCTGATCGGACAATTGCGCGCTTCGGCCAACATGACCCGGCTGGCCAAGTACTCCGCCGATCTGTACCGGGGCCTGGAGGCAGAGACAGGCCTGGCCACCGGGGTGCGGCAGGTAGGCTCGGTTTCGGTCGCGCTGACCGGGGCGCGCAAGGAGGAATTGTTTCGATCCGCCTCGATGGCGCGCGCCTTCGGCGTGCCTGTCGAAGAACTGTCGCCAACCGAGGTTCAGGAACGTTATGGCCATCTCAACATCGACGGCGTGACGGCAGGCGTCTGGCTGCCGACCGACGGGCAGGGCGACCCGGCCAATATCGCCCTGGCACTGGCCAAGGGCGCACGGCAGCGCGGTGCCCTGGTGGCTGAAGGCGTGAAGGTCACGGGTGTCTCGGTCGACAAGGGCCGCGCGCGGTCTGTCCGTTGGCAGCAGGGAGACGAAACAGGCGAGATCGCCGCCGAGCATGTCGTCAACTGCGGCGGCATGTGGGGCCATGAGGTGGGCCGCATGGCGGGCGTAAACGTGCCATTGCACGCCTGCGAGCATTTTTACATCGTGACCGAGCCGATCCCCGGCCTCGCCCAGATGCCGGTGCTTCGCGTCCCCGACGAATGCGCCTATTACAAGGAGGATGCCGGCAAATATCTTCTGGGCGCATTCGAGCCGAACGCCAAGCCCTGGGGGATGAACGGCATCCCCGAAGATTTCTGTTTTGACCAGCTGCCCGAAGATTTCGACCATTTCGAGCCGATCCTGGAGCGTGCCATCAACCGGCTGCCGATGCTGGCCGACGCGGGGATACACACGTTCTTCAACGGTCCCGAAAGCTTTACGCCGGATGATGCCTACAATCTGGGCCAATCGCTGGAGGTGGACAATTTCTGGGTGGCGGCCGGGTTCAATTCGATCGGCATCCAGTCTGCGGGCGGCGCCGGCATGGCCCTGGCCGAATGGATGGAGACGGGCGAAAAGCCTTTCGATCTCGGCGATGTGGATGTTGGGCGCAATCAACCGTTTCAGGGCAACCGGCATTATCTTTACGAACGGTCCAAGGAAACCCTGGGGCTGCTATACGCCGACCACTATCCTTTCCGGCAAAAGGAAACCGCGCGCGGTGTGCGCCGGACGCCGTTTCACGCGCACTTGCAAGCCGAAGGTGCGGTGTTCGGCGAGGTCGGCGGCTGGGAACGCGCCAACTGGTTTGCCGATCGGGGCCAGGACCGAGCGTATCAATATTCCTGGGGGCCGCAAAACTGGTTTGCCAATCAGGCCGCAGAGCACAAGGCGGTACGCGAAAATATCGGCATGTATGACATGTCGTCCTTTGGCAAGATCAGGGTCGAAGGCCGTGATGCCGAGGCGTTCCTGAACCATATTTCTGGCGCGAACATGTCGGTTCCGGTCGGCAAGATCGTCTATACCCAGTTTCTGAATGCCAAGGCGGGGATCGAGGCCGATGTGACGGTCACGCGCCTTTCGGAAACCGCCTATCTCGTGGTGACACCGGCGGTGACGCGGCTGAAGGACCAGGTTTGGATGCGCCGTCACCAGGGCGACTTCAATGTGGTTCTGACCGACGTGACCGCAGGCGAAGGCGTGCTGGCTGTCATGGGGCCGAACGCGCGCAAGTTGATGCAAAAGGTCAGCCCGAATGATTTTTCCAATACAGCCAACCCCTTTGGCACCGCGCAGCAGATCGAGCTGGGTATGGGGCTGGCCCGTGCCCACCGCGTTTCCTATGTGGGCGAACTCGGCTGGGAAATCTATGTCTCCTCCGACATGGCCGGGCATGTTTTCGAAACCCTGTGGAGCGCCGGGCAGGACCTGGGCGTGAAGCTGTGCGGCATGCACATGATGGACAGTTGCCGCATTGAGAAGGCCTATCGCCATTTCGGCCATGACATCACCTGCGAGGACCATGTGCTGGAAGCGGGGCTTGGTTTCGCGGTCAAGACCGCCAAGCCCGATTTCATCGGTCGCGACGCGGTACTGCGCAAGAAGGAAACCGGGCTGGCCAAGCGGATGGTGCAGTTCAGGATGACGGACCCGGAAGTGATGCTCTATCACAACGAGCCGCTGATCCGCGACGGCAAGATCGTGAGCTACCTTTCGTCGGGCGCTTACGGCCATCATGTCGGGGCGGCCGTCGGCATGGGTTATGTCCCCTGCGCGGGCGAAACCGCGTCCGATGTGCAGGGATCGACCTATGAGGTCGAAATCGCCGGCCGCAGGGTTGTGGCCGAGGCGTCTTTGGCCCCGATCTATGACCCGAAATCGGAACGTATGCGGATGTGACCGGCAAGCCGGGGGCTTTGCGCCCCCGGACCCCGGAAGGTATTTGACCCAAGCCGAAAGCAGCAGTCTTTCAATGGAGTGACGAAAATGTCGGAAGAAGCGCTGAAGATGGAAGCGAAACGCCCGGCGCGGGCGGGCGGGCGCGAGGCGCGCCGCGCATTGCGGGCGGCCCCCCTGACAGAAGCGGTTCGCCCGGTTCGCCCCGGCATGCCTGGGGGGCAGTACAAACCGTTGAGCGATGCGGATGTGGCCCGAATCCACGCCGCGGCCCTTGAGGCGCTCGAGGTGATCGGGCTTAGTCAGGCACCGGAATCGGGGGTGAGGCTGCTTACCGAGGCGGGCGCCATTCTGGGTGAGGACGGGCGCATCCGCTTTCCTCGCGCCCTGGTCGAGGATATGCTGGCGGTAGCGGCGCGCGATATCACGCTTCATGCGCGCGACCCCCGGCACGACCTGCATCTGTGCGGCACCAGGGTTCATTACGGCACTGCGGGCGCCGCCGTACATATTGTCGATCCGGTCACGCTGGAGTATCGCGACTCCACCGCGCAGGATCTTTATGATGCGGCGCGATTGGTCGAGAATCTCGACAATATCCATTTCTATCAGCGCACCATGGTCTGCCGCGATGTGTTGGATAACCTGGAGATGGATCTGAATACCCTTTACGGGTCGCTTTCGGGCACACGCAAGCATGTCGGCACATCTTTCAGTGATCCGAGCCACGTCAAGGACTGTTTCGACATGCTCTACATGGTGGCGGGCGGCGAGGAAAAATGGCTCGAACGCCCCTTCGTGTCGAACTCCAACTGCTTTGTCGTACCGCCGATGAAATTTGCCGAGGAAAGCTGCATCACGATGGAGGAATGCATCCGTCGCGGGATGCCGATGCTGTTGCTTTCCGCCGGGCAGGCCGGAGCCACGGCCCCGGCGCCTATTGCGTTGACCATCGTTCAGGCGGTTGCGGAATGCCTGGCGGGCGTTGTCTATGTCAACGCGATCAAGAAGGGCGCACCGGCCATTTTCGGCACCTGGCCTTTCGTATCGGACCTGCGGACAGGGGCCATGTCGGGCGGATCGGCCGAACAGGCGCTCTTGACGGCGGGCTGCGCGCAGATGCACCGGTTTTATGACCTGCCGGGGGGTGCGGCGAGCGGCATTTCCGACAGCAAGCTGCCAGACATGCAGGCAGGCTGGGAGCAGGGCATCACCAATGCGCTGGCAGGTCTTGCCGGATTGAATATGTGCTATGAGGCGGTGGGGATGCATGCCTCGCTATTGGGGTTCTGCATGGAGAGCCTGGTGCTCGGGGACGATCTTCTGGGCCAGGCCATGCGCCTTGTGCGCGGGATCGATGTGAACGAAGACAGCACCAGCATCGAGGCGATGAAAGCCGTTTGCATGGGCGGGCCGGGCCATTACCTTGGTGCCGATCAGACGCTAGCGCTGATGCAGACGGAATATATCTATCCCTCTGTTGCCAACCGGATGAGCCCCAAGGAATGGAACGAGGCCGGAAAGCCGTTGCTGCTGGATGCCGCGATCGCCCGCAAGAACGATATTCTGGCAAAGGCAGGCAGTGTGATTGACCCCGCACTCGATCAGGCTATCCGCAAGGCCTATAATATCTATTTCCGCTGACGGCCGATCGAATTGAGTAAAAACGACTTTTGCCGTCGCAATTGAAGGCGTAAATCATCGCCTTCTGTTGATCTCTCGTCAGTGGAAAAAGGATTCCACGCGCCGTGCCAGAGACGAAATTCGACTATATCATTGTCGGCGCCGGATCCGCGGGATGCGTGCTGGCCGAACGCCTTTCGGTCAACGGGCGGTACAGGGTGCTCGTGCTCGAAGCGGGTGGCAGCGACCGGCGGTTTTATGTTCACCTGCCATTGGGCTACGGCAAGCTGTTCTATGATCCCGCCGTCAATTGGCTTTACAAGACCGAGCCAGACCCCGGGCTGGCGGGCAACCGCGATCACTGGCCAAGAGGGCGTATTCTGGGCGGTTCCAGTTCGATCAATGCGATGGTCTGGATTCGCGGTCATGCCAGCGACTACACGGACTGGGGCGCCCTTGCCGGGGATGCCTGGGGGCCGCAGGCGGTCCGGGCGGCCTACCGCCAGATCGAGGACAACGAAGCCGGCGGCGACGCCTATCGGGGCACCGGCGGTCCCTTGTTCATTTCCGCCAACCGTCATGACCTGCATCCGCTTTGCGATACGTTCATCAAATCGGCCGGCGCCGCCGGGTTGGCGGCCAACAAGGATTTCAACGGGGCCGAACAGGAAGGCGTAGGCATCTACCAGATGACCATAAAGGGCCGCCGGCGCAATTCGGCGGCACGGGCGTTTCTGCGCCCTGCGATGAAACGCGGCAATGTCACCGTCCTCACCGATGCCCAGGTCAGCCGGGTTATTTTTGAGGGCCGCCGCGCCAGCGGTGTCGAATACCGCCATAAGGGCACCCTGCACCAGATACGCGCGGGGCGCGAGGTGATCCTGTCGGGTGGGGCCATCAACTCGCCACAGCTTTTGATGCTGTCGGGCATCGGCGCGGCCGGGCACCTGAAGGACAAGGGCCTGCCCGTGGTTGCCGACAATCCGAACGTGGGCGCCCATCTGAGCGATCATCAGGGTTTGAACTATACTTGGCGGATGAAGGTGCCGACCTACAATGACATCCTGCGTCCCTGGTGGGGCAAGATGTGGGTGGGAATGCAATATTTCCTGACCGGTGGCGGGCCCCTGGCCAAGTCGATCAATCATGCCGGCGGCTTTTTCCGCACCAGCCCGGATTTGCCGCGCCCCAACATGCAGCTTTACATGCAGGCGTTTTCCACGCTTATCCCCCGCGACGGCGAACGCCCGCTGCTGACGCCGGATCCGTTTTCAGGCCTGTCTCTGGGCCTGTCGAATTGCCGGCCGACAAGCCGGGGCCGGATCACGCTCCATTCCAGCGATCCCTTCGCGCATCCGAAGATCGTCGCCAATGCCTATTCGACCGATCAGGATGTGGCGGAAATGCTGACGGCGGTGAAGTTTCTTCGCCGGATCGCCGCCTGCGATCCGATGCGCGGGCTGATTGCCGAAGAGCTGCGCCCCGGACCGGAGGTGCGAAGCGACGCGGACCTGATCGCAGACATGCGCGCCCGGTCGGGCACGGTGTATCACCCGTCCTGTACGGCGCGCATGGGCATGGACGCGGCAAGTTCCGTGACAGGCCCGGATCTGAAGGTTCATGGCACCGAAGGCCTGCGTGTTTGTGACGCATCGGTCTTTCCCGCGCTGATCGGGGGCAATACCAATGCCCCGAGCATTCTGGTTGGCTGGATCGGTGCGGAGCGCATCCTGGCGGATGCGTAGTTTCTCTCGGCAGGGGACAGGAAACACGAATGGCACTCTTACTTGGCGTTGATACTGGCGGAACCTACACTGATGCCGTTGTTCTGGATGACACCGAAGACCGGGTCATCGCCTCGGCCAAATCGCTGACGACCCGCCCCGATCTTTCTCATGGTGTCGGCAGCGCGATCGATATGGCGATCGCCAATGCCGGGATCGAGGCGACCGATATCGCCATGGTCTCGCTGTCGACGACTTTGGCGACCAACGCACTCGTCGAAGGTCAGGGCGGGCGCGTGGCATTGATCTTCATCGGATTCGACACATCCGAGCTGGCCCGCGCCGGGTTGGAAGACGCCCTGAAGGGCGATCCGGTGATTTGGCTTTCTGGCGGGCACACCCATGCCGGCGCCGAAATCTCGACGCTGAATCTGGCCGCATTAGAGACTGAATTGGCCGCACTCGGGCCAGGGATTACCGGTTTTGCCGTGGCGGCGAGCTTTGCCACCCGCAATCCGGGCCACGAACTTGCTGCGCGTGATCTGATCCGCAGGATCACCGGGCGGCCGGTAACCTGTTCGCACGAACTTTCCGCTGCCCTGAACGGCCCGCGTCGGGCACTGACGGCTGTGCTGAACGCACGCCTGATCGGCATGATCGACCACCTCGTGTCATCCTGCGAGGCACATATGGCCCATTTGGGTATTCGCGCCCCGCTTATGGTGGTGCGTGGTGACGGGGCCTTGGTATCGGCGGTGCTTGCACGCGAGCATCCCATCGAAACGATCCTGTCCGGCCCTGCCGCCTCGATCGCCGGGGCAAGCTGGCTGACAGGTGAAAAGGATGCCCTTGTCAGCGATATTGGCGGCACCACGACCGATGTCTGCCTGCTGCGAAATGGGAAACCGGCGATCGACCCGATGGGTGCCCGTGTCGGAAAATATCGCACCATGGTCGAGGCGGTGGCAATGCGCACCACCGGCCTTGGCGGTGACAGCGAGGTTAATCTTGTCGAGGGGATGGCAACCCGGCTGCGTCTCGGGCCGCGGCGGCTGGTTCCCGTGGCGCTTGCGGCAAGCCGTTGGCCGGATCTGGTCCACGAGGCGCTGGACAAGGCATTGTTGCTCGAATCTCCGGGTGAACATGACGGCCGGTTTGTCTTGCCGATGTGGCAAGATCATCCGCCCGCGGGACTGTCGGGGCGTGAAGAGGCAGTGGTGGCTCGGCTGCTTGGGGGGCCGTTACGGCTTTCCGATGCCGTGAGAACCCGGCTGGAACATCCGGCATTGATGCGGCTGGTTTCACAGGGCGAGGTGATGATTGCCGGGGTGACCCCGTCGGATGCGTCGCATGTGCTGGGCAAGCTGGATAGCTGGGACGGTGCCGCCGCGACCAAGGCCGTGACGCTGTTTGCCCGCCGGAGAAATGGCCGTGGCGACCGGATTACGCCGGGGCCCGAAGCCCTGGCTCTGGCGATCATTGATCAACTGCAATCGCAAACCGTCGATTGCCTCCTGGAGGCGGCCTTTTTTGAAGACCGTCGCGATTGGGGGAATAATTCCCCCGAAACCCTGGCGCGTCATCCAGTGATGCTGGCGGCGTTGGATGGGCACAAGGATGTGGTGCAGATTTCCGCCACGCTGGGTGTACCTGTGATCGGCCTCGGGGCCTCCGCACCCAGCTATTACGGCGCGGTCGGTGAACGGCTCGGGGTACGCATGGTCCTGCCTGAACACGCCGGCGTTGCCAATGCCATCGGCGCGGTTGTCGGACAGATCGCCATGCATGCCGAAGGAAGCGTCACCAGCCCTGGTCCGGGGCGTTTTGTGGTGCATCTGCCGACCGGGCCGGAAACCTTCTCTGACCGTGGCACCGCACTTGCCGCCTTGCAGGCGGCCCTGACCGAGGAGGCTTTGCAAAAGGCAGGCAGGGCGGGTATCGAAGAAATACGCCTGACATCCGAACAGAACCTGTCCGAGGTGGAAATCGAAGGTCAGACGATCTTCATCGAGGCCAGGCTGAAGGTAACGGCGCATGGCCGGCCGCGCATTGCCCGAAACTGAACATGCCGCTCTACGCTTCGGCTGCGAAACCGCGCGCAATGTCAAGGAAAGCCTGCACCAGTTTGCCGCCCTTGCGGTCACTCAGGCAGATCAGTGCCTCGTCCATCGTCATCGCTTCGCCGCCCTCTATGTCGATCCTTACCAGCCGCGCGTCCTGGCCAAACTCTGCGGCAGATACGAACCCGACGCCTGCGCCCGAGGCGACGATTTCACGCACCGCTTCGCGCCCTTCGGCTTCGATCACGGGTTGCAAGCTGTAACCTGCGGCGGATGCAGTCTCTTCAAGTTTGCTGCGCGTCCGAGACCCCTTTTCGCGTAGCACCAAAGGCAGCTTCGCAAGCTCGGCAAATGAGAGCGATCGCCGTTCGGCCAAAGGGTGACAGGCGGCGACAAAGGCGGAAATCGGTGTCGAGTTGAGCTGAACACATTCGAAATCGCGGGCCGCAGGCATATCCCCCAGAACACCGATATCGGCCTCGTAGCTATATAACCTGTTGATCACCTCGTCGGTATTGCCGCTGTGAAAGGTGACCCGGACACCGGGGTGGGTTTCGCGGAAACGGGCCAAAATGTGCAGCACATGATGGGCGGAATCCGCCACGATGCGCAACGTCCCGGACCTGAGCGCACGGCTTTCCGACAGCAGTTCCAGCGCCTGTTCTTCATTGTCGAAAAGCCGCCGGGTGATTTCCAGCAGCTTTTCACCCGATGGCGTCATCGCGACCTGCTTCTTGTGCCTGTTGAACAGCAACACATCATATTCTTCCTCCAGCTTGCGCACCTGATCGGAAATCGCCGGCTGGGTCAGGCGCAGATATTCTGCCGCGCGGGAAAACCCGCCACAGACCGCAACATGGTGAAAGGCACGCAACTGTACATAACGCATGGGCTATCCTCGTTCCATCAGCACAGCGTCAATATTCGAGGCAAACTTATAGGTCAATCTAAAATAACGATTTTACATATAGATCAACACATGACAAAAGCACTTCGAAAACCCGCCCGACACGAAGGAGCATCCATGTCACCGTCTGCCTCTTCCCACAATCGACCGTTTCAGGCACCGCCGCTGGGCGAGCCCTATCTGCTGACCCCCGGCCCCCTGACCACCGCATTTGAAGTCAAGCAGGCCATGCTTCGTGATTGGGGGTCGTGGGATAGTGACTTTCGCGCCATGACGAAATCGCTTTGCGATCAGCTTGTCGCGCTTGCCGGCGACACCAGGGGCGAATTTGTCTGCGTACCGATGCAGGGGTCGGGAACCTATTGCGTCGAGGCGCTGCTCGGCACCTTCATTCCCAGGGATGGCAAGGTGCTGGTACTGGCCAACGGGGCCTACGGGCTTCGCGCGGCGGAAACCATGCGGTATCTGGGCCGCGCCTATAGCCTGATCGACAAGGGCGATTACATGCCGCCGCGCGGCGATGAGGTGGGCGCGGCGCTCGATGCCGATCCGGCCATCAGCCATGTCATTGCCATTCACTGCGAAACCTCGTCTGGCATCTTGAACCCGGTCGCCGAAATTTCCGAGGCCGTCTATGCGCGGGGCCGTAAACTGTTGATCGATTCGATGAGCGCCTTTGGCGCCCTGGATCTTGATGTGAGCCGCATCCGCTATGAGGCGATGGTTTCCTCGGCCAACAAATGCATCGAGGGCGTTCCAGGCTTTGGTTTCGTCATCGCCCGCAAGTCCGAGCTGGAAACCACCAAGGGCAATAGTCATTCGCTGTCGCTCGATGTCCATGCGCAATGGGCGGCTATGGTAAAAACCGGGCAGTGGCGTTATACGCCGCCGACCCATGTGGTCGCCGCGTTTCTCGAAGCCTTGCGCATCCATGCTGCCGAAGGGGGTGTTGCGGCGCGCGGCGCCCGGTATACCCGCAACCGCGATGTCATGGTTGCCGGAATGCGCGATCTCGGGTTTGAAACCCTGTTGAAGGACCGATGGCTGAGCCCGATCATCGTGACCTTCTTCAACCCGGCGCATCCTAACTTCGAATTCGCCCGGTTCTATGATCTGATGAAGCAAAGAGGCTTTATCATCTATCCCGGCAAGCTGACCGTGGTCGACTCGTTCCGTATCGGCTGCATAGGCCGGATGGATGAACATGTGATGTCGCGGGTTGTTGCGGCGGCGGGCGAGGCCCTGGCGGAAATGGGTGTGGATGATGCCGCCCCGCCCGCATCGGCCATTGCCGAACGCGCGAAACTGGCCGCGTGAAACACAGACAAGACATGTTGGAAGGACAAGAAATGACCAAGACCACCCATGCGCCCGTGATGGTCAATGACCGCGCCTATCCCTGGCCGAAGGTGCCCGCGATAGCGATCTGCCTGGACGGGTGCGAACCGGCCTATCTGGAAGTGGCGATCAAGGACGGGTTGATGCCGACGCTGAAGCGGATGCGTGAAACCGGCACCGATCGGCTGGCCCATTCGGTCATTCCGTCTTTCACCAACCCCAACAACCTTTCCATCGCCACCGGCCGGCCGCCCGCTGTGCACGGCATTTGCGGCAATTATCTGTATGAGCCCGAGACCGGCCAGGAAGTGATGATGAATGATGTGCGCTTCCTGCGCGCGCCGACCGTTTTCGCCAAATTCTACGAAGCCGGTGCCCGCGTCGCGGTCGTCACCGCCAAGGACAAGCTGCGTGCGTTGCTGGGGGCCGGGCTGAAATTCGACGATGATCGTGCCAAATGCTTCTCGGCGGAAAAATCCGATAGTTCCACAAAGGCCGAGCACGGCCAGGACGCCGCCAGCAAATGGCTGAACATGCCCCAGCCCGAGGTTTATTCCGCCGAACTCTCCGAATTCGTCTTTGCCGCCGGCGTCAAGCTCCTGCGCGAATGGAAACCGGATGTGATGTACCTCACCACAACGGATTATGTGCAGCACAAATATGCCCCCGAACAGCCCGAAGCGAAGGCATTCTACAAGATGTTCGACAAGTATCTGGGCGAACTGGATGCGCTGGGCGCGGCTATTGTCGTCACCGCCGACCATGGCATGAAGCCCAAGCATGACGCAAAAGGCGACCCGGCGGTGATCTACGTCCAGGATCTTCTCGACACATGGCTGGGCGAAGGCAAAGCGCGGGTGATATTGCCGATTACCGACCCTTATGTGGTTCATCACGGCGCCCTTGGCGGCTTTGGCACGGCCTATCTGCCCGAAGGCGCGAATCAGGCCGAGATCATCGCGCGTCTTGCCGCCCGTCCCGAAATCCTCGAGGTGATGAGCAAGGCCGAGGCCGTTCGCCGCTTCGAATTGCCCGGCGACCGCATCGGCGATATCGTGATGATCTCGACTGAAGGCATGACCATCGGTACCTCGGCGCACCGGCATGACCTGGCGGCGCTGAAGGAGCCTCTGCGCAGCCACGGCGGCTTGACCGAGCAGGAAGTGCCGTTCATCGTCAATCGGGTGATCGATCTGCCCAACCAGCCCGTATTGCGCAATTTCGATGCGTTCTTCTATGCAACCACGGCCGCGGCGCTCTGAAATGAAAGACAATGCGATGAAAGACAAAACCGGCATTCGCCACGAAGGGATGCGTATCGGCGGCGAAATCGTCTTTGCCGACGATGTGATCGAGGTGCTTTATCCCTATACCGACGAAGTCATCGGTACGGTTCCGGCGGGCAAGGCGGAACATGCCGCCCGCGCATTCGAGATCGCAGCGGCCTACAGGCCGAAGCTCAGCCGCTATCAGCGACAGCAGATCCTGTTCAAGGCGGCCGAACTGATCCGCTCCAAACGCGAGGAACTTGCCCATTGGCTGGTGCTGGAACTGGGCATCTGCAAGCAGCACGCGCTTTATGAAACCGGCCGCGCCTATGATGTGTTCATGCTTGCCGGCCAGATGGCCATTCTCGACGACGGCCAGATCTTTTCCTGCGACCTGACGCCCCAGGGCAAGGAACGCAAGATTTTCACCCTGCGCGAACCGGTGCGGGCAATCTCGGCGATCACGCCTTTCAACCACCCGCTGAACATGGTCAGCCACAAGGTCGCCCCCGCGATTGCCACCAACAATTGCGTGGTCTGCAAACCGACCGAGCTGACGCCGCTGACGGCAATTGCGCTGGCTGACATCCTTTACGAGGCGGGGTTGCCGCATGAGATGTTTCAGGTCGTGACCGGTTGGCCCCAGGACATCGGTGACGAAATGATCACCAATCCCAATATCGACATCATCACCTTTACCGGCGGGGTGCCGGTGGGCAAGATGATCGCCTCCAAAGCCGGGTACAAGCGTACGGCGCTGGAACTGGGTGGCAATGACCCGATCATCATTCTCAACGATCTGTCGGATGCCGATCTGGAAAAGGCCGCAACCATCGCCGTGGCAGGTGCCACCGGCAATTCCGGCCAGCGTTGCACGGCGGTCAAGCGCATCCTGGTACAGGAAAGTATCGCCGACCGGTTCGTGCCACTGGTTCTGGCAAAGGCCAAGGCAATCCGGTTCGGCGACCCGATGGACCCGGATACCCAGCTTGGCTGCGTGATCCATTCCAAAGCGGCCGAGTTGTTCGAAAAACGGGTCCATGATGCCGAAAAGCAGGGGGCACGCATCCTTTATCACCCCGGCCGGCGCGGCGCCCTGCTGCCTCCCATCGTGGTCGATAACGTGCCGCATGACAGCGAACTTGTGATGGAGGAAACCTTTGGCCCCATCGTGCCCATCGTCCGCGTTCCCGACAATGATGCCGAAGTCATGGCAATTTCCAACAGCACCGATTTCGGCCTGTCGTCGGGCGTCTGCACCAATGATCTCAACCGCGCCATCGCCTATGTGAACGGCCTCGATGTCGGTACGGTGAACATCTGGGAACAGCCCGGCTACCGTATTGAGATGTCGCCCTTCGGCGGCATCAAGGACAGCGGCAATGGCGTCAAGGAAGGTGTGCTGGAGGCAATGAAATTCTTCACCAACGTCAAGACCTATTCGCTGCCCTGGCCGCGTTGAGCCGGCAAAAGCCTCTGGCTGCGGTTTCGGGATCAACGGCGTTTCGGCAAAATCCCGAAAAGCCAGCACACTGCCACGCGTTCGGCGTTCTCGGGTTTTTGACGATGCGTGTTCGATCAGGTATTTCCCGAAACGCCCCAAATGAAAGGCAAGGCCGTGATCACCCATACCGAAGGTGAATCCAACAGGTCGGCGGCCCGGCGCGATTGGGCAGCGCGGCATTCCGATGCCGCCACCCAACGCCTTTTGAGCCGGGATAGTGACGTTTTTCTGCATCAAAGCCTGTCGTCGCCCTGCGTATCGACCATCGTCAGGGCCGAAGGCATCTGGATCGAGGATACCGCCGGGCGCCGCTACATGGATTTCCACGGCAATTCCGTTCACCACATCGGTTACGGCCATCCAAGGCTGATCGCGGCGATCAAGGCGCAGCTCGATGATCTGAGCTTTGCACCGCGCCGCTTCACCAATGAAATAGCCGTGGAACTCGCCGAAACCCTGGCTGAAATCGCGCCGGGTGATCTGGGCAAGGTTCTCTTCACCACCGGCGGTTCGGATGCCAATGAAGTCGCGCTCAAGATCGCACGTGCCGCTACCGGGCGGTTCAAGACGCTCAGCTTCTGGGATGCCTTTCACGGTGCGGGTTTCGGCGCCGCCAGCGTCGGCGGCGAGGCGACGTTTCGCAGCCATGTTGCCGGGCCGTTGCTGCCCGGTGCCGAACATGTCGCCCCTTTCAACTGCTACCACTGCGCTTATGGCCATTCAGGGCCAGAGCATTGCGCGCTCGCCTGTGCGAAGATGGTCGATTATGTGCTCGAACGCGAAGGTGACGTCGCCGCCTTGATTGCCGAACCGATGCGCGCGGTGCCGGTTGTTCCGCCGCCAGGGTTCTGGAAAGCGGTGCGCGACGCCTGTGACCGCCGCGGTACGTTGCTGATC
Source organism: Paracoccaceae bacterium (assembly GCA_020446815.1). GTDB lineage: Bacteria > Pseudomonadota > Alphaproteobacteria > Rhodobacterales > Rhodobacteraceae > Albidovulum. Next base: position 244,526 of record JAGRDY010000008.1, on the reverse strand, counting down.
CTCGATGAAATCCCTACCGGCCTTGGCAAGACGGGGCGCATGTATGCCTTCGAACATGACGGAGTGGTCCCCGATATCGTCACCATGGGCAAGGCGTTGGGCGGTGGCATTCTGCCCATCGCGGCAGTGGTCGCGCGCCGTGATCTCGACGTTTGCGGCGATTTCGCCATCGGCCATTATACGCATGAGAAAAACCCCGTGACGGCGCGCGCCGCGCTCACCACCATCGCGATCATCCGCGACGAAGGGCTGGTCGAGCGTTCCGCCGAACTGGGAGCCCATGCGCTCGACCGTCTGGCGTCGCTTGCAGCCCAAAGCCCCTTTGTCGGCGATATTCGCGGGCGCGGCCTGATGTTCGGGGTCGAGATCGTTGAAGACAAAGCCGGCCGTATCCCGTCGCGCGACCGGGCCGAACGGATCTACTATCGCTGCCTCGAGGCCGGGCTGAGCTTCAAGATCAGCGCCGGGTCGGTACTGACCCTGTCGCCGCCATTGACCATTGCCAAAGCGGATCTCGACCGCGCGCTGACCATTGTTGAAACGGCCATTCTTGCCGAAACGCCTTAGCCGTGACGGCCTTTGTGGCCGATGTTGTAATAATTGCCGGTGCGCGTTTCGAGATAGGACATGAGCGGGATTTCTTCCTGTTTCAGGAAACCCTTGGCGGGCAGTTTGCCATCACGCGCCATCTCGATCACCGCCACGACCGAGGCAGAGGTGGTCCAGGCAATTGCCGTACGCCGTTTGCCGCCGATTTCCAGCGGATAATAGGAGCGCACGAATTCGCGCCGCTTCAATTGTCCATCGGCATAGCCTTCGGCGGCAACATGGACATAGACCACATCCTCATCCACCGGCGGCTTGGCATTGGTCAGGATACGCCCTGCCTCGGTGCGGTTCTCGCGCATCAGCAATTCGTGGAAGAAGAAATTCATCAGCTCCACATGGCCGGGATAGCGCATGGTCTTGTAATCGAGGTTTTCGATCCGGTCGGCATAGGTTTCGCACATCGTGCCCAGACCGCCCGACGTGGTAAAGGCTTCGAGCTTCATGCCGTCGATATAGATCGTCTCAAGCCATTCCATCGCCGAGACCGATTTCAGCACACCCTCCTCGATCACCTCACAGTCGTTGAGATATTCGTTGACCACGCCCTCGGGCGACCAGTTGAAAGCGTAGCCGAGAAGCCCCGTGGGGTTCTGCGGCAGCGCGCCGACGCGGAGCCGGATCGAGCGGACACGCTCGAACTGATCCGCCAGATGCGCGCCGACGATTCCGACGAAACCCGGCGCGAGCCCGCATTGTGGCGCCATGATTCCCTTCGCGGTCTTGGCCAGATCGCGGATGTGTTTCGTCGTCGGCACGTCTTCGGTCAGGTCGAAATAGTGAAGACCAAGGCCGTGGGCAACGGTGGAGACGCCGATATTGAGATGATAGGGAAGACAGGACAGAACCGCCTCCTGACCCTTGAGGATCGCGGCCAGCGCATCCTTGTCTGTCAGGTCGGCCGCCTTTGTCGGGAACGGACAGCCCGAAATCTCGCGCGCATCGACGCCGGTGACGGCAAAGCCTGCCTCGGCGAGCAATTCTGCGGCCAGATGGCCCACCTTTCCGAGGCCGAGAACGGCAACCTTGTTGAACGACATGACGCGCTTCCTTTGCTTCCTTGACGCCTCCGGCGATGCGCCGGTACGCCGCCACAATCGCCCGAACGGCTGGCGATTTCTGCCGTTATTCCGACGGTTTTGACGAAAGAACGCAAAAAAGTGCCAGAGTGGTCGGTCAATGTGCCGGAAGGATCGAGGGCGGGAGCCAACTAGCGTTTCAACGTCCTTGCCAGGCCCGTTGTGGCCATCCACAAACACCAATATTACTTTGCGAGATTTTAGGAGTTGGCACTTGAAGCCCCATACGCGACAAATTCTTGACTTTTGCACGAACCGCCTCGCTGAGATGGGCGGGCGACGTGTGCGTCGCGGTTTGGTTGCATGTCGTTTGAACGATCAGATGCTCGGGGCGATCGCATTGCAGCATCGTGAGTTCGCGGATGGAAATGTTTGGATCGACACGTATCCGCAGATTTACTGGCAGCCAGTCCAACGCATCTACTGCGCTGGAACCGGTCAAGAGTACAGCGCCACGAGGATACCTACGCGTTCGCGCATGTGGTCCCTTGGCAACGTTGGCGAACCTCAACTAAGTTTCCATCCGGCGATTGGTCCAAAATCAGGTCTGGAGCGGCTGGCTGCATTCGTGAAGCGGCATGCGATACCCAAGGTTCTCGAACTGGCCGACGAAAGATCCATCGAAAACTTTTACCTCGAAGAAGCGCCCAGAGGTGGACACCGGCCAGAGATGTACCTGGCCATCAAGGCATGGCAAACGCGCTCCGTACTTTTGGACAAAGACTTTACGTTGATGTGTTCAGTGGTTAACCGCCCCGAGGTTGTCGACAGTTTGACTGAGTTCTATCGGCGGCTCAAGGCAGCGGCCAATGCAATCGGTCTATCGACAGCAAACCAATAGCAAATCGGTAAACCAAATCCGCGCTCAACGCTTCATGGTGAAATTGGCCATGGACCATGAGGGTTTCACTGAGCCGATGCTCAGGCCTGAAAAAAGGCCCCGAATTTTATCCGGGGCCTCTTCGGTCTGGCAGAGGTCCCGGATCAGGTCCGGGATTGCATCGCATAATACCTCAGAAGTCGAACTTCACCCCCTGCGCCAGCGGCAGCTCGGCGGAATAGTTGATCGTGTTGGTCTGGCGCCGCATATAGCCCTTCCAGGCGTCCGAGCCGCTTTCGCGCCCGCCGCCGGTCTCCTTCTCGCCGCCGAAGGCGCCGCCGATCTCGGCGCCCGAAGGGCCGATATTGACGTTGGCGATACCGCAGTCGGAACCGGCGGCCGAAAGGAATGCCTCGGCCTCGCGCATGTTCAGCGTGAAGATGCAGGACGACAGCCCCTGCGGCACGTCATTCTGGATCGCGATGGCCTCCTCCAGCGTCTCGTATCCCATGACGTAGAGGATCGGCGCGAAGGTCTCGGTGCGCACCGTGTCGGTCTGTTTTGGCATATCGGCGATGGCGGGCGTCACATAGACCCCGCCTTCGGGCACACCGGTGCTGACGGTTTCACCGCCATGGATGGTGCCCCCTTCTTTTCTTGCGGCGGCAAGGGCAGCCTGCATCCTGTCGCGCGCGCCCTTGTCGATCAGCGGGCCAACCAGCACGCCTGCCTTGCGCGGGTCGCCAACGGGCAGGCTGGCATAGGCCTTGGCCAGCTTTGCCACCAGATCGGCCCGAATCGATCGATGGGCGATCAGGCGGCGAAGCGAAGTACAGCGTTGCCCGGCCGTCCCCACCGCCGAAAACACGATGGCCCTTACCGCCATGTCGAGATCGGCCGAAGGGGCGACGATCATCGCGTTGTTGCCGCCCAGTTCCAGAATCGGCCTGCCAAAACGTCCTGACACCTTCGGCCCCACGATCGAGCCCATCCGTGTCGATCCGGTGGCCGACACGATCGGCACGTCTTTTGAGGCAACCAGAGCCTCGCCGACGGCCGGTCCGCCGATGACAAGCTGCACCAGCCCCTCGGGCGCATCGCCAAAACGCTTCAGTGCGCGCTCCATGATCTTCATCGTGGCCATTGCCGTCAGCGGTGTTTTTTCCGAAGGCTTCCAGATCACCGGATCGCCGCAGACGAGCGCCAGCGCGGTGTTCCACGACCAGACGGCAACGGGAAAGTTGAAAGCGGTGATGACCGCGCAGGGGCCCATGGGGTGCCAGCTTTCCATCATCCGGTGGCCTGGCCGTTCCGAGGCGATGGTGAGCCCGTAGATCTGGCGCGAAAGGCCGACCGCGAAATCGCAGATATCGATCATCTCCTGCACTTCGCCAAGACCTTCCGACGTGATCTTGCCGGCCTCCAGCGTGACAACCGCGCCAAGCTCTGCCTTGGCGGCCCGCAATTCCTCGCCCAGAAGGCGCACCAATTCGCCCCGGCGCGGGGCCGGAACCTGGCGCCAGGCCTTGAATGCGGCTTGCGATCTGGCGATGATCGCGGCCACGTCGGCGGGGCTGGTTTCGCCGACCATCGCCACTTCTGCCCCATCGATGGGCGAGTGCACGGTAAGCGTTCCAGCCGTCAATTCGGTTTTCGACAGGCCTGCGGCCCTGAGGGTGGTTGCGTGATCCATGTCAGTCTCCCTTGGTGACGGTGCGGCGCTGGCCATCCATGCCCATGGAGACCAGCAGAGGCGTTGTCTGTTGCAATGTCTGAAAATCGTTCTTGGATGCCATGCCCCGCCAATTCGCCAGGATCAGCGATTGGGCCACGGCCCCGCCCAGGGTGGTGCCGGGTCCGGTGATGATGAAAAGATCGGGGGCGAATTCGCGGGCGGCGATACGGATCGCATGGGTGAAATCATAGGTTTCGGTTACCTGATGGCCCAATGTATAATCCCAAAGCGCATGGCTATCTGTCGCCCCCGGCCACCAGATCGCCCCGCGCCCGTCGATCGCCGGCAATCTGGGCTGGCCGAAAATGTCGGGGAACAGCCGGGCACGGCCTCTTTCGGCAACCGGCGCCTGAAGGCGCGAATGAAAGGCCCCATGATTGGTCAGCCGCATCGGAAAGCGGCCCTGCACCCGCGCAACTGCGCTTTCGAAAGCCGCAAGCCCCGCATCGTTCCCCGCAAGGACCAGCATCCCGCCAAGGTCGATGGAAAGCGTCAGTACATGATCGGCCCGCCCGGAAATCTCATCGGCCAGCGCCAGCAGCTCCGCTTTCCTTGCTGGATTGGGCCGCCAGTCCTCATCCATGAACGGATAGATGATCTGGCCGCCGATCGACGCCTCGTGCATCAGCGTGCCCATTGTATTGACCAGTTCGAAGCCAGCCTCACCAGTCAATGCCCCGGCGACGGCAAGCGCCGAATACCAGCCCATCGAATTTCCGGTCACGGCGACGATTTCAACGCTGTTATCGTCAATGGCCCTGAAATCGCCAAGCGTCGCGGCATAGATGAGGCCCGAGGCATTGTCCCCCCGCGTGTGCCTGCCAGACGCGTAGGACGGCGCGCTGTCCAGCTCGCTCAGTGTTTCCTGCCCCAGTGCGGCACGGGCGGCATCGAACCCGGCAAGCTGGGCGCGGTCGCTGAAATGGCGCTTCAGGTAGCCTAGTTCGGCCTTACCATAAGTGCCTCTTCCGGGGCAGATGACGACGGCGGTTTTCATCGCTTGTCTCCGGCCAGCGTCATTGCCGCATCAAAGATGGACTCCGCCGAAGGCATCGTTGCGGCATAGGCCGGGCCGGTGGCGATGAACGAATCCTGCGATGTGACGCGCGCGTGGGGAATATCGGTCTGCTCACCCAACAGTGCCATCAACCCTTCGGCCGGTCCGCCGGTTCTGCGGCACTCATCGACGACGAGTATGCGCCTGCACCCTTTGACGGCACTCAACAACGCCTCTTCCGGCAGGGGCGACAGCCAGCGCAGGTCGATCACCCGTGTTTCGACACCCGTCGCCGCCAGTCGTTTTTCCGCCTGACGTGACAAATAGAAACCGTTGCCATAACTCACAATCGCCAGATCACGGCCTTTCCCGTGAATGCCGACCTGACCCAACGGAATCACCTCGTTTCGGGACGGATAGAGCTGCATCCAACCACCATCCTTGTCGGAATGAAGATCGCGCATCGAATATAGGGCAATGGGTTCCAGAAACACCACCACACGTTGTTCCTCGCGTGCCAGGCGCACACATTCGCGCAACATCCGCGCCGCATCCGCCCCGTTCGACGGGCAGGCGAGGATCACACCCGGAATGTCGCGGATCACCGCCACGGAATTGTCGTTGTGGAAATGCCCGCCAAAACCCTTTTGATAGCCGAGTCCCGCAATCCTGAGCACCATCGGATTGGTGAATTGCCCGTTCGAGAAAAATGGTAGCGTCGCGGCCTCGCCGCGCAATTGATCCTCGGCATTGTGCAGATAGGCAAGAAACTGGATCTCCGGGATCGGCACGAAGCCGTTTTGTGCCATGCCGATGGCCAGCCCGAGGATGGATTGCTCGTCTAGCAACGTGTCGATCACCCGGTCAGGGCCGAAACGCTGGTATAATTTTTGTGTGACACCATAGACGCCGCCCTTGCGGCCGACATCTTCTCCCATCAGGGAAATTTCGCCATGTTCCAGCATCAGGTCGGTCAGCGCCCAGTTGATGTGCCGTGACATGATCTGCGGCTCTTCCATCGCCTTGATGTCACCGCCAAAGACATCGCTTCGCGCCTCGTCCGAGGGACCGTTGGTCGGGCGGCACTTTCGCGCCGGCGGAATGAGGCTTGCCATCACCTCTTTGGCGCTCTTCAACCGAGGCCGTTTGACGGCCTCGGCGGCGACACGCTGCACACGGGCATTGGTCTGCTCGTAAATCGCCAAAGCCTCTGAACGGGAAAGCGCCCCGGCCCGATCCAGCAACCGAACGCAGTGCAGCAGCGGGTCGTCCGCCTCTTCGGCCTCGATTTCACCGCGAGGAAGATATGCGGTCGGCAAGTCTGCCCCCGCATGACCATACAGGCGGATTGTGGCGATATGCAGAAATGCCGGCTTTCTGCGATGCCGGACATAGTGCTCGGCATCTTTGGCGATCCGAAACGTCTCATATATATCGAGCCCGTTACAGGCAAAATACCTGAGCCCCGGCCGGCTCTCGAACCCGGCAGCGACCCAGCCGGCTGGTGTCTTTGTCGAAATGCCGATCCCGTTATCCTCGCAGATGAAAAGCAGCGGCAGCGGGATCGACTGGTAAGAGGTCCAGCCTGCGGTATTGAACGCGCCCTGCGCCGTTGAATGGTTGGCCGAGGCATCGCCAAAGGAACAGCAGACAATGGCGTCATCAGCCAGGATACGGTGCTCCGGCACATGGCGGCGGGCGGCGCCGATCGCATAGGCGGCCCCCACCGCCTTGGGCAAATGGCTGGCGATGGTCGAGGTCTGGGGCGGTATCATCAACGCCCGTGATCCCAACACCTTGTGCCGTCCCCCGGAAATGGGGTCTTCGCAAGAAGCGGCAAAGCTCAAAAGCATGTCCCAGGCGGCGCTCTGGCCCGCTACCTGCCCCGACCGTGCAATCTGAAACGCCGCATCGCGGTAATGCAGGAATGCCATATCAGTCGGACGTAATGCCGCCGCAACCGCCGCCATCCCTTCGTGCCCGGACGAGCCGATCGTGTAAAACCCCTGCCCGGCCCGCTGCATGGCGCGGCTCTGCCGGTCAAGTGCGCGCGACAGGCACGCGGCCCGATAGATCGCCACTGCCTCGGCGGGCCCGAGCGTCCCGGACGGATCGGCGCCGGCAGGCAGATCGCCGCTGGCAACCCGCCGCAGGAAATTCTCGTGAACAATGTCAGCGCGGTCCATCGTGCCTTTCCAAAACCAGTTTCTTCTTTGCCCAAATACTCCCGCCGGAGGCTTCGGGAGGTTGGGACGGGAGCCTCCGGCGGAGGTATTTTCGAACAGAAGAAATCAGAAGAATGCCTGCAAACCGGTGATTGCCCGCCCGAGGATCAGCGCATGAACATCATGTGTGCCCTCATAGGTGTTCACGGTTTCCAGATTCGCCGAGTGGCGCATGATCTGATAATCTTCCTGAATGCCGTTGCCGCCGTGCATATCGCGCGCCATCCGGGCAATATCCAGCGCCTTGCCGCAATTGTTGCGTTTGATAATCGAGATCATCTCGGGCGCCGCCCTGGCCTCGTCCATCAGCCGTCCGACGGTCAGGCAGGCCTGAAGGCCAAGCGAGATTTCGGTCATCATGTCGGCCAGTTTCTTCTGGAAGAGCTGGGTCTGGGCAAGCGGCCGGTTGAACTGTTTGCGGTCAAGCCCATATTGACGCGCCGCATGCCAACAGAATTCGGCGGCCCCCAGGACCCCCCAGGCAATGCCGTAGCGTGCCCGGTTGAGGCAGCCAAATGGTCCTTTCAGCCCCTCGACGTCCGGCAACAACGCGTCTTCACCCACTTCGACATCCTTCATGACAATCTCGCCGGTGATCGAGGCGCGCAGCGAAAGCTTGCCACCGATTTTCGGGGCGGAAAGTCCCTTCATGCCGTTTTCGAGCACGAAGCCCCGTATCTTGCCGCCATGGGCTTCGGACTTGGCCCAGATCACGAAGACATCGGCGATGGGGGCGTTGGATATCCACATCTTGGAACCGTTCAGCACATAGCCATTGGCGGTCCTGACGGCCCGTGTCTTCATCCCGGCGGGGTCCGACCCGGCGTCGGGCTCTGTCAGACCAAAACAGCCGATCGATTCTCCGCGGGCCAGTTTCGGCAGGTATTTCCGGCGCTGTTCTTCCGAGCCATAGGCGTGGATCGGGTACATGACCAGCGAGGATTGCACCGACATCATCGACCGGTATCCGCTGTCCACCCGCTCGATCTCCCGCGCGATCAGGCCGTAGGCGGTGTAAGACGACCCAAGGCCGCCATATTCTTCGGGAACCGTCACACCCAAAAGACCCGTTTCGCCCATTTCGCGGAATATCGCCGGATCGGTGTTCTCATCGCGGTAGGCGGCGATGACGCGGGGTTGCAGCTTTTCCTGGGCATATGCGCGGGCTCCATCGCGCAACATCCGTTCTTCATCGGAAAGCTGTTCTTCGAGGCGAAAGGCGTCTTGCCAGTCGAAACGGGCAAGATCGGGGGCGTCCTTGGCTTTGAGGTTGGCCATGATGTCTCCTTTGGCGCCAGGATGTGGTCGAAAGCCTGGGGCGTGATCCCAGAGTCGATATACATATGTATTATGCGCCTTTCAATCCGGCCTATCCATCGCTAATTTGGCGCAAAACTATGAGTTATGGAAATACATGGCAACTCCAAGGCGCCTTTTGCCCTCGATCAGCCTGCTGGCGGCGTTCGAAGCCGTCTGCCGTACCGGTTCGACATTGGCCGCGGCTCGTGATCTCGACCTCACCCAAGGGGCCGTCAGCCGGCTGATCCAGAATCTTGAAATCCAGTTGGGGGTCACATTGTTCCTGCGTGACCGGCGGCGGCTGGTGCCGACCGATCATGCGCTGGCCTATGCCCGCGATGTGGTCAAGGCGCTCGATCTCATTTCACGCGGCTCGATGCGGGTGCGCTCGAACACCGGCGGAGGCACCCTGTCGCTGGCGATCCTGCCGACTTTCGGAACCCGCTGGCTGGCGCCGCGACTGTCCCGGTTTCTGGCGGAACATCCCGGCATCACCATCAATCTCGGAACCAGGGTGAAGCCATTCGATTTCGAGGAGGAAGGTTTTGACGCCGCCATCCATTTTGGTGCTGACACCTGGTCTCAGGCCGGGGCGGCGAAACTGTTTGACGAACAGTTGATCGCCACCTGTGCGCCGGGGTTTCTGGCCGCCCATCCCTTGTCGCAACCGAATGACCTGATCGGCCAGCCATTGCTGCAACTGGAAACCCGGCCCGGCGCCTGGGCATCCTGGTTTGCCCATCACGGGGTCGGTGGCCCGGTGCCGCAGGGTATGCTGTTCGATCAGTTTGCCCCGATGATCCAGGCCACGATCCACGGGCTGGGCGTGGCGCTGCTGCCGGAATTTCTGGCCAAGCCGGAACTGGCCGACGGCCGGCTGGTTGCCGCCTGGGGTGAACCGGTGCAGGGCGACGGAAGCTATTTTCTTGTCTGGCCCAGTGTCGGGGCCTGGTATCCGCCGCTCCAGGCCTTCAAGGAATGGTTGCTTGCCGAAGCCGCTGATCCTGACCGCATTGAATATCTGCCCCGTTGACCTTTTGCGGAAGGCGGATCACCCTGTTGAAGGAACGGCCCGCATTACCGGAGGAATTTGTAGCAATGTCCGACAGGGGCGGTTTTCTGGATCATCTGGGTCAGGTGCTTGCCGGGATCAGCGACGCTGGCCTGACAAAGCATGAACGCTTGATCACTTCACCGCAGGGGAGCCGGATTTCCGTGGGTAGCGGCGCGGCGCGGCGCGACGGGATCGTCAACCTTTGCGCCAATAATTATCTCGGGCTTGCCAACCATCCGGCGCTGATCGCGGCGGCAAAAAAGGCGATGGACGATCATGGCTACGGGATGGCTTCGGTTCGGTTCATTTGCGGCACCCAAGATCTTCATCGCGCGTTGGAGATCCGGCTGGCCCGGTTTCTCGGCAAGGACGATTCCATTCTATTTGCCGCCTGCTTTGACGCCAACGGTGGTTTGTTCGAGCCGCTTCTGGGCCCGGAAGATGCGATCATATCCGACGCCTTGAACCACGCCTCTGTCATCGACGGTATCCGGCTTTGCAAGGCACAGCGTTACCGTTACGCCAATTCGAACATGGATGAACTGGAGGCGCGGCTGGTCGAGGCGCGCGATGCAGGCGCACGGTTCATCATGATCGCTACCGACGGCGTGTTTTCGATGGACGGCTATCTGGCCGAACTGGCCGAGATCACCGAACTGGCCGAAAGATATGGTGCCTTGGTTATGGTAGATGATTGCCATGCCACCGGGTTCATGGGGCCAAAGGGCAGGGGCACGCCCCATCATGCAGGGGTCGAGGGCAAGGTCGATATCATGACGGGCACGCTTGGCAAGGCGTTGGGCGGGGCTCTCGGCGGGTTTGTCGCCGGGCCACAGGCCGTGGTGGATCTCTTGCGCCAGCGCGCAAGGCCCTATCTTTTTTCCAACGCGTTGCCGCCTGCCGTGGTGGCCGCCGGGCTTGCCGCGCTCGATCTGGTCGAGGCGGCCGACGATCTGCGCGCGCGGCTTTTCGACAACGCCGCCTATTGGCGGGCAGGTCTCGCCGATGCGGGATTCCGGCTGTTGCCGGGCGAACATCCGATCGTGCCGGTGATGTTGGGAGACGCAGCCCTGTCGCAGCGCCTCGCAGCAGAATTGTTCGAGCGAGGCATCTATGTTGCGGGATTCTTTTTCCCGGTGGTGCCCAAGGGACAGGCCCGGATAAGGACACAGATGAACGCGCGGCTGACTCGCGATGATCTGGATTTCGCTCTGGACGCCTTTCGTGGCGCCGGCAAAGCGGTGGGGGCACTCTGATGTCGAACGAGATGAAGGCGCTGGTCAAGGCCAGACCCGAACCCGGCCTGTGGATGGAGCGCCGTCCGGTGCCGGAAATAGGGCCCGATGATGTCCTGATCCGCATCCGCAAGACCGGCATCTGCGGTACCGATATCCATATCTGGAACTGGGATGAGTGGGCGGCCAGGACAGTACCGATACCATTGGTCACGGGGCATGAATTCGCGGGTGAAATTGTCGAACTGGGCCGCAATGTGGAGGGCCTGAGCATTGGCCAGCGATGTTCCGGCGAAGGCCATCTGATCGGCAAGCAAAGCCGCCAGTCGCGGGCCGGAAAGTTTCACCTTGATCCGGCCACGCGTGGTATCGGTGTGAATGAGCCGGGGGCCTTTGCCCAGTATCTACGCCTGCCGGCTTTCAATGTGGTGCCTTTGCCGGATGAGATCGACGACGATATCGGCGCCATTCTCGACCCCTTGGGCAACGCCGTGCACACGGCGCTCAGCTTTGACATGGTGGGCGAGGACGTGATGATCACCGGGGCGGGGCCGATCGGCATCATGGCCGGGGCCATCGCCCGCCATGTCGGCGCGCGCCATGTGGTGATTACCGACGTCAACCCGGCGCGTTTGGCGCTGGCCGCAGAGGTGGTCGATGTCGTGCCGGTCAACGTGACCGATGAGGATCTCAAAGACGTGATTGCCCGGCTCAAGATGAAACAGGGTTTCGATGTCGGCATGGAAATGTCCGGCAATCAGGCAGCCCTGGATCAGATGGTCGAGGCAATGGTGATGGGCGGCCGCATCGCGATGCTGGGCATCCCGCCCGGAAAGTCCCCGGTCGACTGGAGCCGCATCGTCTTCAAGGCGATCACCATCAAGGGCGTCTATGGGCGCGAGATTTTCGAAACCTGGTACAAGATGATCGCAATGCTGCAAAACGGGCTCGACGTCAGAAAGGTGATCACCCATCGCTTCGATGTCGACGAATTCGAGGCGGGTTTCGCCGTGATGCGGTCGGGCAAGAGCGGCAAGGTGGTGCTCGACTGGGGATGATTGCGTTGCCCCCGGTCCGGCGCAAGGCCGATGACCGCTTGCGATCCGGGCAATACATCAGAACTCTGCCGGGCGAAAACCCATTCCGGCGCGCGCTTTTTTCAGCCATCTCGGCATTCGCCAATGACAAGCAGCCCAAGAACTGCCATCGGCGCATCATGCCGTTTCGGGCCGCACTGCCGAACAGGGGCGGAGTGACCCCCTCGCTTGATCCGGCAGATACCGCGCTAGCCGAGGTTGCGCAGCAACGTCAGCGACGGCTCTCCCGTTACCGGCAAGCCACGGCTGGCCTGATAGGCGCTGATCGCGCGGCGGGTATCGGGGCCGATCACGCCATCGCTGCCGCCAGCGTCGAAGCCGGCGGCGGTCAGCCGCCGCTGCAGTGAAATGCGGTCTTTCTTGGTCATGCCGTTGGCATCGGGTGGAAAGCCGCCGCGCAGCGGCCCCGCCCCGGCGATCCTGTCGGCAAGATGCCCCACCCCGATCGCATAGGCATCCGAATGGTTGTACCGCTTGATCACGGCGAAATTGTTTGTCACGGCAAAGCGCGGCCCGCCTGGCTGGGGCTGAAGGATATCGCCTGCAGCCGCACCCGCCCCCAGCTCGCCGCCCCAATGCAGCCCCCGCACCCATCCGTTGCGCGCAAGATAGGCGGCGGTCGAAGCCAGCGCGTCGCTGGGATCGTCGGACCAGATGTCGCGCCGCCCATCACCGGTAAAATCGACCGCATAAGCCTGATAAGAGGTCGGAATGAACTGTGTATGCCCCATCGCCCCGGCCCAGCTTCCGGTCAGGTGGTTCGCTGTGACATCGCCGTCTTGCAGAATGCTCAGCGCCGCGATGAGCTGTCGTTCGAAGAACGCCCTGCGCCGCCCGTCATAGGCCAGTGTCGAGGTGGCCGAAATAACCGGCACGTCACCCCGGCGTTCGCCATAAAAGCTCTCCAGCCCCCAGATCGCCGCGATGATTTCGGCGTCAACACCGTATCTGGCCTCCAGCGCCGCGAATGTGCCCCGATTCCGGGCAAAGGCGGCGCGGCCCTTTCTGATGCGCTCATCCGAGGCGGCGATGGACAGGTAATCCTCCAGGCTACGGCTGAATTCCGTCTGGTTTCGGTCGCGCGTGACCGCGCCGGGCAGATACCCCGCCCCGCGAAACCCCGTCATGAGCGTCGCCTCTGACAGGCCATGCCGGCCCGCGCGGGTGCGAAACGCTGCCACCCAGGCATCATAACCCTTGTTCGCGACAGGCCGAAGATCAGCGGCCACGACCGCCGGGCCGGAGGCGACAACCCGCAATGGCCCCGGCCTGCCGCATCCGCCAAGCGCAAGGGCCAGGATACTCATTCCGAAACTACGTCGCGATATGCGCATGGATGGGTCCGAATTCTCTTGCCCGACGCACCCATCCTACCGGTTCGTACCTGTCGTGCAATCCGGCGGTACAGCCCTTCCTTCGCCACCAAAAACTTGCCTGGGGAAAACATTGGCCCTTGCGCCCTTTCAAAGTGAGAATTCGCGTATGGGCCAGTCACTGCCACGCGATGGAGCTTCGGCCGACGCTCGCGCCGCCGTCTGCCTTACCCCTTTCATGGCGCGGCGACGAAATCCGCCGGCGACATCGCGCCGCGTCACACAGGCGGCATGATGAAAACCGTCGCTTCGCGCGCGCTTTCGCCGGATAATGGCTGGCTGCGGGTTCAGCCCTTGCGGGCGGCGCGAATGGATTCTTCGAGCTTGCCCAGCGCCTCGGTGAATACGGTATCCTGAATGGTTATCGGCGACAGGAAGCGCACCACATTGCCGTAAACCCCGCAAGTCAGAAGCAGCAGACCGCGTTTCAGCGCCTCGGCCCGGACCTTTCCGGCGAAATCGGCGCTCGGCTTGCCGCCGACATTGAATTCGACCGCATTCATGAAGCCGGGGCCGCGGATATCGGCAATTTCGGGTACATCGTCGCGCAAGCTCGCCAGATGCTGTTTGAGACGGCTGCCAAGCTGGTTGGCCCGGTCGCACAGCCCTTCTTCCTCAATCACATCGAGTACCGCATTGGCTGCGGCAATGCCCAGGGGGCTGCCGCCGTAGGTGCCGCCCAGGCCGCCGGGCGCAGGCGCATCCATGATTTCGGCCCGCCCCGTCACGGCGGCCAGCGGAAAGCCACCGGCCAGCGATTTGGCCATTGTTGTCAGGTCCGGTGAAACATCATGATGTTCCATCGCGAACATCTTGCCTGTCCGCGCGAACCCGGTCTGAACCTCATCGGCGATCAGCAAAATCCCGTGTTCATCGCAGATTTCCCGCAGTTTGCTTATGAAATCGCGCGGGGCCTCATAGAATCCACCTTCGCCCTGCACCGGCTCCACAATGATTGCGGCCACGCGCTTGGGATCGACATCCGCCTTGAAGAGATAGTTGAGCGTATCAAGCGACTGCTGGACCGAGACACCGTGCAGCGGCACCGGAAAGGGTACATGAAAAACATCATTCGGCATCGCCCCGAACCCGACCTTGTAGGGCACGACCTTGCCCGTCAACGCCATGCCCATGAAGGTACGGCCATGGAACGCGCCGGAAAAGGCGATCACAGCGGGGCGCCCGGTGGCGGCGCGGGCGATCTTGACGGCGTTTTCAACCGCCTCGGCGCCGGTTGTCACGAAAATCGACTTCTTTTCGCCCTTGCCCAGTACCAGGCCGTTCAGCCGTTCGGCCAGCCGCACATAATTCTCGTAAGGCACTACCTGATGGCAGGTATGGGTAAACCTGTCGATCTGAGCCTTGACCGCGGCGATGACCCTGGGGTGGCGGTGACCGGTGTTCAAAACCGCAATACCGCTCGCAAAGTCGATATATCGGTTGCCTTCCGCATCCCATATTTCGGCATTCTCGGCCCGATCGGCGTAGATTTGCGTCATCACGCCGACACCGCGCGACATGGCGGACTGGCGGCGGGTTTCGATCTCAGCGTTTTTCATTTAATTCTCCATCGGAATGCTCTGGCAGAGCCATATCCTTCTTGCGAGGGCGGCTCAATATCATAACGGTGCCGATCCCGGTGCCGATCCCGGTGCCGATGGTCTCAGATGATGGCGCCACGCACCTTTGCCGAAACCCATTCGCTGATGCCCACCGCCAGCAGGATCACCAACAGGATCAAGGACACTTGCGGCCATGCCAGCGTATTGAGCGACGCCGAGAGTTGCAGGCCGATCCCACCTGCGCCGACCAGGCCCAGTACGGTTGATTCGCGGATATTGATATCCCATCGGAACACCGAGATCCCCGCGAAGGCGGGCATCACCTGTGGAACGATGCCGTAGGCCATCACCTGCCAGCGGCTGGCGCCGGTGGCCGTTATCGCCTCGACTTGGGTATGGTCGATTTCCTCGATCGCCTCATAAAGCAGCTTGGCGCAAAAACCGATCGAACGGATGGCGATGGCCACGACACCGGCGAAAACCCCCGGCCCGATGATGGCGATGAGCAGCAGCGCCCATATCAGCGAGTTGATCGACCGCGTGGCAACGATGATCAAAAGCGCCAGGGGCCGGACGAACAGCCGTGACGGGGTGGTATTTCGCGCCGCCATGAAGGCCACCGGAACAGCCATGATCAACGCGCCGATGGTGCCCAGGGTGGCAATGTTGAGAGTGTCCCAGATCGGCCACCAGAGCTTGTCGATATAGGACCAGCGCGGCGGTGTTGCGCGGCCCAGGATGTCGCCTGCGATGCGTGGCGCGTCCCAGACGAAGAACCAGGTCGTCGTTTCCGATATCCGGTTCCAGCACCAGACAAAGGCGGCAACGCCGATAAGCCAGCCAAACCAGCGCAGCATCCGGGCCTTGGTGTCGCGCCGCTGCCAGCCCTGCCGGCCATCGGAATGAGTTACGATCGGCATTACTGAACCTGCGCCCTGATGATGCCCGACAGGTATTCAAGCATCATGACCGTACCGATGATCAACAACAGAATCGCGGCCGCCGTATCGAATTCATAGCGGTCGAAGGCTGTGTTCAGCGTCGCGCCGATGCCGCCGGCACCCACGAGCCCAAGAATGGCGCTTTCGCGGAAATTGATATCCAGACGGTACATTGACAGCCCGATGAGGCGCGGCATCACCTGCGGCTGCACACCGTAATTGATCCATTGCCACCAGCGCGACCCGGTGGCGCGCACGGCTTCTGCCTGAGATTTGTCCATCGATTCGATGTCTTCGGCCAGTAACTTGGACAGAAAGCCGATGGTGGCAAAGGATAGTGTCAGAAACCCGGCCAGCGGACCGAAGCCGAAAATCGCCACCAGCAGAATGGCCACGATGATTTCCTGCAAGGCCCGGCTGAGTGCGACGATGCCGCGGCAGATCAGATAGACAGGCAAAGGTGCGATGTTGCGGGCTGCACCAAGGCCGATGGGAACCGATATGGCAATGCCGACAACCGTGGAAGCGACCGTCATCACCACGCTTTCCACCATCCCTTCCCATATGCCGCCCCAACGGCTGATGAAATCCGGCCGTGCAAAAGAAGCGATGAACGCTGCTCCGCGGTCAAGCCCTTCGTAGACGCGCGCCCAGTTTACCTCGATCGACGAGATGGCCGCGACCAGATAGACGACAGCCCCGATGGAAAGACCCCAGCGCAGCCATGCCCGCCTGATCATCGGTGGCTTGCGCCAGCGCCTTCCGATGCACGCATCGAGGGTAGCGGTGCTCATGCCAGTGCCTCTTCCTCTTCATCCTCAACCTTGCGGATCGTCGCCTGCCAATCTTCCTCACCATAGATCGTCGTCAGAACATCCGGGCTCAGCGCGTCGGGCGGCCCATCGAATTCGACGGCACCCAGCCTTAGCCCGATGACGCGCTGGACAAACATTTGCGCCAGCGCAACATCGTGAATGTTGATGATCGCCGCCAACCCGCGTTCGGCGCAAAGTTCGCATATCAGCCGCATGATCTGGCGGCTGGTCTTGGGATCGAGAGATGCGGTCGGTTCATCGACGAGCAAAAGTGCCGGGTTCTGGATCAACGCGCGGCAGATGCCGACGCGCTGGCGCTGACCGCCCGACAATTCATCGGCGCGCTTGTCGGCCATTTCCAGCAGGCCCACCCGATCGAGCAAGCGAAACGCTTCGTCGACATCGGTTTGCGGAAACCTGCGGGTAAAGCTGCGCCAGAAGCCGACATAGCCCAGCCTGCCCGACAGAACGTTCTCCATCACCGTCAGCCGTTCAACCAGCGCGTATTCCTGAAAGATCATGCCCATTCGGCGGCGCTCGCGGCGCAACGCGGCGGCGCCAAGATGGGTGAGTTCGACATCGCCCAGCCAGACCTTGCCGCTGGTCGGTTCCACCAGCCGGTTGATACATCGGATCAGCGTCGATTTACCCGCACCCGATGGCCCGATCAGCGCAAGCACCTGGCCTTGCGGGATTTCCAGATCGACGGCCTTCAGCGCCATGTCGCCAGTGCGATAGGTTTTGGTCAGCTTTTCCAGCCGCAGCATGCCTGTCCCCTGCTCTTGTTCTTGAAAGGCGGCCCGGATCACGCCGTGCCGCCCTTTGTTGTCAGGTCACTTGCAGGCGTAGGAGACGTCGTTGGCCTTGTCGATCTTGCGGATCACATCCCAATATTCCTTGTAGGTGATCGGCAGGAACTGGCCTTCGCCATTCTTCTGGAATTCTTCTTGAAGCGAGGTTCCCTCCCAGTTGAAGCTGAAGAAGGCGTTCTTGATCTTCTCCTGCAACTCCGGCGTCAGATTATAGACGACACCGTATCCGGTGGTCGGAAAGGTTTGCGATTTGTAAAGCGTCACGATCTGATCACGGTCAACGACACCGCGCTCGAACATCCGGGTCATGACCGAATTGGCGATGGCCGCGGCCGGATAGTCCTTGTTGGCGACACCGAGAACGGAATTGTCGTGCTTGCCAGAGAAAACCGGCTCGAAATCGCGATCCGGCAGCAGATCGTAATCGGCTTTCAGGATTGCCGAAGGCGCCTTGAACCCGGAATTCGAGGTCGGCGCCGTGAAGGCCAGCTTCCTGCCCTTTATATCCTCCATCTTCTCGATGCCGGAGCCGGGATAGGTGATGATTTCCATCTCATACCCGAACGAGCCGTCAGGAGACGCCATGATGGTGAAGGGCCGGAATCCGGCGCAGTTGACGGCCAGAGGGTTCGAGCCGGTGTTGAAACCCGCAATATGCAACCGGCCAGAGCGCATCGCCTCGATCTGGGCCGCGTTGTTCTGAACCGGGAAAAACACAACTTTCTTTCCCGTTTCCTTTTCAAGATAGGTCAGAAAATCCGCCCATGCAGTCTTGTAAACGGCCGGATCTTCGACCGGAGTATAGGCGAAAATCAGGGTGTCCGGATCGACCTGTTGTGCCGGATCTGTCGGAATATCCGCGATCAGATCGCCATCGACATCGCAAAACCGCTTGTCCAGATCGCCATGCGGGCATTCCTGCGCCGCGGCGGCCCCCCCGAAAAAGGCCAATCCGGCCGCAAGGGCGGCCGTCGAAATCAGGGTTCCAACAAACTTCATCTTCTTCCTCCCGTTTTTTTATCCCCCGAAAGTATCGGTTTGACCGCAACTGGCAAGCAATTTCCGGCCTGCCGATGACAGCGGAAGCTGGGAGCGCCACCCGAAAGCACCCTTTCGGCGGCCTTTGTCAGCGATCGGGCGGCCCGGCATGGGGCATATGGCGCAGCTTCATCCAGACCTTGGCGCCCTTGCTTCCCGCCGTCGCCTTCAGCCTGCTGCGCACCGGCAACCGCAGCCAGCCACCTTTGCCGAGCCTGTCCCTGCCGTCCTCGAACCCGCCCTCGAGAACCAGGAACTCGCCCCCATCCGGCAGATCAAGATCCACTTCGGTATCCGCCGCCCAGAATTCAATTCGCACCGTTTCCCGAAGGTCGTGAAACAGCGGCACGATCGACACCCCGGCACGATTGGCCGCCGCGACAGGTTCCATCTTGTTCGTGTCGATCATCACCTGCGTGCGATCCTCGGGCGCAAATTGCCGCAGCTTGACAAAAATGACACAGCCCTTCTCTGATCCCGGCCTGTGCGATGACATCGGTGGATTGCGTACATATGACCCGGCCGGAAAATCGCCATGTTCGTCCTGAAACACACCTTCGAGCACGACAAATTCCTCGCCGCCGGTATGTGTATGGGGCGAAAAATGGCTATTGGGCGCATAGCGCACGATCGTTGTCGCCCGCGCCACTTCGTCTCCGATGCGGTCGAGCATCCGCCGCTCGACCCCTTTCATCGGTGAGGCCTGCCATTCGAGCGTATCGGAATCGATGACCACGCGCACCGTGAAATCGGCATTCAGCTCCATTTCAATTCCCTTTCCGAACTCAGGTTCTTGTTCGCATGGGCCGCGGCAGACCGGCGTCACAACCTTCCGCGGACAATCCCGAGCATGCATTTCCGGGCCCGTACATTGCAAGCGGCGGCAACTAATCCGGGCTTTGCAACAGGTTCGCCCCCGGGCCGAGCCTCGCGCGGCCGAAAACCTCGCCATGGCGGGAAATTGGGCAATGGACCCGAGACCGCCCAACCGGTTTCTTTCCCGCAGCAGGCGATCATTGTCTGTATTTTTATGCGATTTTGATATCAGAACCTGGCAGGCAAGCCATTTCAGTGGCCCGAATTCAGCGACGATGGCGCTGCAATTGTTGGTGAAAATTCCCACAATAAAGCCACAAACCACGGAAAAGCGTCCTCTTTTAGGCCACATTTTCTGAGCATAAACAATCAAGCGAAACTGACAGCGACAGGTGCCGGCGGCCTGCGAAATGCCGGCGCGGCTGCAAGGATGTGGTGAAACATGGGTTCTGTACGCAAACTCAAGGATGACATCGATATTGAGGAAGTTTCCGATCATCTCCAGCCGGGCCACTCCCTGTTGCAAGGGCAATTCACGATCGAGAGCTTTCTCAACAGTGGTGGGTTCGGCATCACCTACACCGCCCGCGACAGCCTCGATCGCAAGGTCGTTATCAAGGAGTGTTTTCCCAACGCGTTTTGTCAGCGCACCCGTGCCATCGTGCGCGCCCGTTCGCGCGAACATCAGGCAGATTTTCAATCCATCGTTAAGCTCTTCGTGCAAGAGGCAAAAAGCCTGTCGCGGCTGAAGCATCCCAATATCGTCGGCGTACACCAGGTATTCGAAGACAACCATACAGCCTATATGGCGCTTGATTTTGTCGATGGCCGCGATCTTCACGATACGCTGAGCGACCCGGACCACGGTCTCAAGCCATCCGAGATCAAATCGATCCTCGTTCAGCTTCTTGAGGCCGTCAGCTTCATGCATGGCCAGAAAATTCTTCACCGAGACATCTCGCCCGACAATATTCTGCTCGATGCCAACAACAAACCGATCCTGATCGATTTTGGCGCTGCGCGCCAGCAGATGCCCAAGTCCGAGCGGGCAATGTCGGCCTTCCGGGTGGTCAAGGACGGATATTCGCCGCAGGAATTCTATCTTGCCGGCAGCCCGCAATACCCGTGCAGCGACCTCTACGCCCTGGCGGCGACCTTCTATCATCTCATCGCTGGCGAAGCCCCGCCCAATAGTCAGGCCCGCCTTGCCGCCATTGCGGGTGGCGAAGCCGATCCATGCCTTCCGCTCAGCCAGAAGACAACGGGCTATGACATTTCGTTTCTTGACGCCATTGACGCTGCCCTGCGTGTTTTGCCCAAGGACCGCATTCAGGAAGCATCCGAATGGTTGGCGCAGATCGGCAATGAGGCGGCAAGACCTGCCGCAAAGACGGTTACGCCCATCAAAAGACCCGTGGCTGAAAATCTTCCCGCCGAAAATTCCCCCTCTGAAAATACTCCCGCCGAAAACCCTGTCGTCAAACTGGTCACCAATGTCGACAGGCCCCAGACGCCCGCCGCCCCGAAACCGCCTGCGTCAACACGGGATGCGACCGCAGCCGTTGACGGCAATACATCGCGTATCGGCCTGTTGCTGGCATCGGCCGCCGCAATCACGGTGATCGGCGCCGTTGGCCTCTACACCTTTGGTGGATTGTCGAAGGATACGCCACCACCCGTTGCCAAGCCTGTCGAAACGGGATCCGTTGCAAATACGTCACCGCAGCACGCATCCGCGACCCCGATTGCGCCCGCCCCGGTAATGCAGGCCGAACCGGCGAATGAAGCCCCGCCCTTTGCAGCCGAGTCGATTGATAGCCCGATCATGCAGGCGGTTCCGACCGAACGGGCCCGCACTGCGGAGGTCGATGTGAAGCCGGAGACCGGGATGAACGCTCCGCGCGCCGCAATGAGCGCGGTCGCTCCCGTTGGCGTCCCGACGACCGATACTGGCCAAGGCTTTGTTCAAGCTGACACGTTGGCGCCGCCCGTCGTGACGGCGACCAACAATGCCAGGCTGGAGCCCGCCGGAACGATAACCGGGACAATATCCGGTCTGGTTCGTCCATCGATTCTGCCGCCAAGGCCTTCTGTGCTTGCCGCCTCGATGTCGCCTGAACTTGCGGCGCCGAACGCGACGCTGGAAATCCACTTTTCCGTCAGTGCGCCGGCAATCCCCCCGGCCAGTCCGGGCGCCGCGCAAGATATTTCCGAAACCTCCAAGCCCGCGCCAGCCGCTGTTTCAAAAGCGGTGGCAGTGGACGCGGCGACCGACGCATCGGCGCCGGAAGCCGTGACGGCAACAGATGACGCTTCGGGTGTCCTGGCATCGGATGTGTCGTCGGTCATGTCAGGCTGGTCGGTGACCCTGCCTTTCACCGCTTCGCCCAAAGCACCAGACACGATCGGCGCAATCACCGGGCCAGCCCTGCCTTGGATGCAAAAAGGTGTTCAGATTATCGCCGTGAACGGCCAGCAGATTACATCGCTTGATGAAATCGCGCCGATCCTGCGCGATTCCGTTGATCCGGGCGACGCGCCCATGGTTCAGGCTGCCTTCAGTGTCGTCGATGCGTCAACGGGAAGCGTTTCAGAGCAACTTGCCGCGCTGCCGGTCATGCATGAAATCGTCTTTCTGAACGGCACCAGGTTTGAGGCCCGGTACATTGACCAGGCATGGCAGACCAAGGCTGTCGAAATCCCTGCCCAGGTCGATACCGATATGCGTCCGGGTGACATCCTTGTGGCCTATGCGGCAAATGGTGAAGAAATATCGGGGTATGACACCCTGGCCAGAATACTGGCGGGCAAGGCTTCTGAAAAGCTCGTCACCCTCAATTTTACCGTAATGCGCGACGGCGGTATCTGGTTCACCACCTATTCATACAAGAACGCGGTGCCTAACTGACCGCCACCCAGGCGGCCCTGTGCCGCCAACCTCTGTTGATTTTGCACGAGTGCCTGCATTTCAAGAATGACTTCAACCAGTGCCTGGCGTGGCCATGCCAGCCAGGCGCATGAATCGAAGCTGGAGGATAAAGATGTTTTGGCATCCATCAGAACCCGATATCGACGTGGCATCGGCGATCAGCCAGGGCAGCCGCGACTATCAGGAGGATGCGGTCATCGCCGATTTTCCTGTCGGTGCGGAATTCGGAATGGTTGTTTTGGCCGACGGGATGGGTGGCCATGCCGCCGGTGATGTCGCCAGCAAGACCGTGGTTACCGAAGTGTTCCGTCATCTCAAGTTCAGGTCCGATAGCATCCCGTACCAAGGCACCAATATTCCCGCCCTGCTTGGCGAAGCGGCGACCGCCGCCAACTTGGCCACCATGCGCCATATCGCCAAACACCCCGACGCGGCGGGCATGGGCGCGACCCTCGTTTCAACCGTTTTTGTCGATAACCGGCTCTATTGGATGTCGATCGGTGATTCACCCTTGTTTCATTTCAGAAATGGCAAGCTCAGCCAGCTGAATGAAGACCATTCCTTGTCACCGCAGATCGACTTTCTGGTCGAGGCCGGCATGATGGATGCCGAAACCGGCAGGAACCACCCGAACCGCAATTGCCTTACCTCGGTAATCATGGGCGAAGATATCGCCAAGAAGGATTGCCCGGCAGAGCCTTTTGAAATCAAGCAAGGCGACATCTTCATCGTTGCCAGTGACGGTCTGCAATATCTGCAAGACACCCAGATCGAGAAAATCCTTCACAAGAACCGCAAGGAACGCTGCACTGAAATAGCGCGGGCGCTGCTGACCTCTGTCGAAGCGTTAAAGGACCCCGATCAGGACAATGTCACGATTTCGGTCGTGAAGATCAACAGGCTGGTTTCGGTCAGGAAACAAACGGCGCCCGCGCCACAACTTTCGAATTTCCAGCATGCGCCTGCGCTGCAACCAAAAGCCGCGAATGAAGGCGGTGCCGGTCAGATCGCCGCCACGACGGGATATGCCAGAAAATCGTCCGGTTCCCGCTTTGCCAGGGCGTCGAACGGCCAATAGCCAAGTCGATCGCATAACCATTGCGCCTTTATGGGTTCCTACCATCGTGATTGTTTCCAATTTCACAAAAGAGCCACGCTGTTCTCAAGTTGGTGACATAATTGGGAAACAATCATAAGCAGAAGACCAGACTATCAATACCTTGGCACGAAAGTGCAGCACCGCTCGTGAAACACATCGTTTGCACCACGATAAAGGCTGTCACCTGCCAAAATGACCCACCGAGTTACTTGGGAGAATTACAGTGGTAAATTTGCACAAAGCCCGTGTCAGAAACCTGCTGAGCTCGATCGCCGTTGTTGGCGCGGGGCTGGCGCCGACGGCATCCTTCGCGGATGTCGTGACATTGAAATCAGCGGACGGAACGGTCAACCTGGTCGGCGAATTCGTGGATTTTGCCGATGAGACCTATATCATCAAGACAAGTCTCGGCAATCTGCGTATCAGCGCGAGCCGGGTGCGGTGCGAAGGCGCGGCTTGTCCCGTGTTCGAAACCGAAAAAGCCGATGTGAGCTTCGCTGGCTCCGATACCGTCGCGGTCGGTCTCATGCCGCTTCTGATGACCGGGTTTTCCGATTTCAAGGACGCCGAGGCCGAAGTCTCCAATACCGCACAAAGCGGGCAGTCAATTACCAAGTTGATCGGCGACCGTGGGTTCGGCGATGAACTGGGCAGTTATCTCGTGACGTCCACCGGCTCTGACGAAGCATTTCAGGCGCTTATGGACAAGTCCGCCCAAATCGGCATGACGTCGCGCCGCATCACCCCCGAAGAGGCCCGCGCCTTGCGGAAATCGGGTGCGGGAAACATGGTCAGCCCGACACAGGAACATGTCGTTGCAGTCGACAGCATCGTCGTCATCACACATCCCAGCAACCCCGTGAACACCCTGTCCATCGATGATTTGCGCCGTATCTATGCAGGCGAAATCACCAACTGGTCCGCCGTCGGAGGCCCGGATCTGCCGATTGACGTGATCGGTTACGCGGACGGTGTCGACACCGAAACCGTGTTCTATGACAGGATTTTCGGCGATGCCGCCAATGCCAGTCCGGCGCCTCAGAAAGAAGCCGCCGACAGCAACCAGATGTCTATTCTGGTCAATGAAGATCCCGGTGCGATCGGTTTTGTCGGCTTTGCGTTCACCCGTGGCGCCAAAGCGGTTCAGGTGGAAAACGAATGCGGTATCGTGACCTCGCCGGATGAGTTCTCGGCCAAGACCGAAGAATACGCCATTCAGCGACGCCTCTATTTCTATAACCGCGCTGACAACACCGATGCGGCCACCCAGGAATTCCTGGATTATGTGACCTCGGCGGATTCGGATGCGGTTATTGCTAAATCTGGTTTCATCAGCCTCGGCATCATCAGGACGCAGCAGGATCTGAAAGGCAACAGGGCGCGGGCGCTCATGGCGCCGACAGATGATGCCTATCAATCCAGCCAGATGCGTGAAATGCTAGGCGCGATGGTCGATCAGGACCGCCTTTCAACGACATTCCGCTATCGGACAGGTTCGTCGAAGCTGGATGAAAAAGGTATCCTCGATATGGCACGCCTTATCAGTTATCTCGAAACGCTGCCGCAAGGGACCCGGGTCAGCTTTGTCGGCTTTACCGATGATGAAGGTGCTTTTGATGCCAACCGAAGGCTTTCGGTTGCACGGGCTGAACAAGTGGCAGCGGATATCAAGGCTGCCGCCCCTTCCGGCCTTTCGAATATCGAAATCTCTACCAGTGGTTTCGGCGAATTGTCCCCTGCGGCCTGCAATACAACGTCGATCGGCAAGGGTCTGAACCGCCGTGTCGAAGTCTGGGTAGAGGCCAGCAACTAGGGCTGGCCGCCGGCGGCAACGTTGGCGATCAGCGCACCATCACGGTATCGTGGAGGCTGCCCAAATTTGCGGAACGACCTCCGGAAATGATGACAGATCCCGCAATTCACCCGGATTGGCATTTGCGAGACGACGAAAAGAGGAATTGGTGATGTCAGGCAATAAAAGACTGAAACTTTCGCCTAATGGAGCGGCGTGTGCGGCGCTGCTGGCCGGGTTGACCGCGCTAACCCCGGCCCCCGCACTATCCGAAACGGTTTTCGACGGCAGCAAGGCGCGGGTGAATCTGGCCGGCAAACTGCGCACTCTGACACAGCAGGTAACCTCGGCAAGTTGCCGCATGACCGCCGGGATCGACGCGGAAAACGCCCGCGAGGAACTGCGCGTATCGCTGGAAGATTTCGCAACGATCCTGAGTGGTCTGGAAAATGGAAACCTTACTTTGGGCATCCCGTCCGCCGAAGGAAACCGCCGCACGCTCAAGGCGCTGAAGGGCGTCAAGGATACCTGGGCACCGGTGCGCGCCGCCTCGACCAATATCCTGGCCAACTCTGGATCGGCCGCCGATCTGGCCGTGATTGCTGGCGCGAACGAAGCGTTGAAAGAAGCCACTATCGTGCTGTCAACGGAAATTACCGGTGAATATTCCAACCCGCAGGAGTTGCTGCAAAGCGACGCAATGTCGATCGGTATCGCCGGACGTCAAAGCATGTTGATCAATCAGGTCGCAACCGCCGTCTGTGGCATGGCGACCGATAACGCGAGCCTCGGCACACCCGGCGAGCTTACCGAAACGGTCGAAGTGTTCCAACGGTCGCTGGCCGCCCTTCGCGAAGGCCTTCCCGATGTCGGCATCAATCCGCCCCCCAATGACGCGATCAAGAACGAACTGGCCGCGATCAATACCATCTGGGAAGGCAAGCAGGCTGACCTTGTGGCGTTCGCCTCCGCCGACAGCATCAGCCCCGAAGGCGTCACCGCAACCGCCGAGCTTGCCCATACGCTGATGGATGACATGCAGAATGTCGTGACGCTATATATGCTGTCGACGCCCGGTCAGGAAGATGTCTATCGCGTCCCTCTAGCGGCGTATGCCGAAAACGAACTGAAGAAATGGCTGACCAACCCGGAACTGATTCAGGCGATCAAGGATCAGAATGCGAAGCATGCCAGCCTCAGCCAGGACGATATCGACGGGCTTGATCTGGAATGGCGCGCCGAGCGCAAGGCCGGCGGCGGGGAATTGATCACTGATCTGTTGTCGCGCCCGTCGTCGGAATGGTTGCGTCAGCAATCCGCTGCGACTGCCGGTTTTGTCACCGAAGTGTTCGTGATGGACAACCGGGGCCTGAATGTAGCCCAGAGCGTTGAAACCTCGGACTACTGGCAGGGTGACGAAGGCAAGTGGCAGAACACCTTTGGCGATGGCAGCGGCAACATGGATATCAGCGAAGTCGAGTTCGACGACAGCACCCAGTTCTACCAGAGCCAGGCCTCGCTTCCGATATACGATCCCGCAACGGGCCAGATGATCGGTGCGATAACCTTTGGCATCAACGTGCAGCGGCTGCTTTGAAAATGGCGATGTTGCAAAGTTGAGTTGCACAGCCGACGAATCACCGGAAAGATCCGAAAAGGCGGCCCTTGGGCCGCCTTTGCTCATTCAGCGCCCGTAGGGATCCTTCGCCCCGCGATCTGCCGACAATGACCGCTGCCGTCTCGCGACAAGGGCCTCGATCGCATCCGCAAGATGAACCTCCGCGATGTTGCCGGCGCCGCGTTCAATCCGGATCAGATGCGCTTCATGCAATACATCGACATGCGAATAACCAAAGGGCGGCTCGAACCGATAACTGGCAAGCTCCACCAGCAGCCCAAGCGGGTCACGGAAATAGATCGAATCCATGAAGCCGCGATCCTTCACGCCGGAATGCGCGATCCCGCGCGCGTCCAGCCGGCCGACCGCCTGCGCAAAGCTCGCCCGTGACACCGCAAATGCCAGATGATGCACCTCGCCGGTGTCGGCGCGGCGGGGTTTCGCGCCGCCAGCCCTGTCTTCATTGGTAAATACCGTAATCAACCGCCCGTCACCGGGGTCGAAATACAGGTGCCCTTCGCCAGGGTCGTCGAGATTCGGCTGCTCAAACACAAACGGCATGCCAAGCACGCCTTCCCAGAAATCGATCGAGCTTTGCCGGTCCGCCCCCATCAATGTGATGTGGTGAACGCCCTGGGTCTGTAGTTTCTGCATGACGATATTCCCCATTTCCGTGGTGCAACCATAAGTCTGTACCGCGGCGGCTGGCAAGCGATGGGGGAAATCCCGCTGATCTTTGGCGCCGGAATTTGCCAGGCTTGTCGACCGCCGGTGTTTCACTTATCCAATGCCATGGCCTGACGACCAGCACCCGACCGAGGATGAAGATGACAATCCATCTCTATGAAAAAGACCTTCCCGATGGACTCGACCTTGGCCCGGTGGTTGCGATTGACACTGAAACCATGGGCCTGAACCCGGTGCGCGACCGGCTCTGCCTGGTTCAGTTGTCCTCCGGCGACGGCAATGCTCATCTGGTGCGCATCGCGCGCGGCCAGACCAATGCCCCAAATCTTGAAGCGCTCTTGCGCGACCCGAACAAGCTGAAGCTCTTTCACTTCGGCCGCTTTGACATCGCCGCGCTGAAATCCGCCTTCGGCGTCACCACGGCGCCCGTTTACTGCACCAAGATCGCATCCAGGCTGATCCGCACCTTTACCGACCGCCATGGGCTGAAACAGCTTTTGCAGGAACTGGTAAATGTCGATGTTTCCAAACAACAGCAGACATCTGACTGGGGCGCCGAGACATTGAGCGAAGCCCAGCAGGAATACGCAGCGTCCGATGTGCTGTATCTGCATCGGCTCAAGGCAGAGCTCGATTCGCGCCTGGCCCGTGAGGGGCGCAGCGAATTGGCGCAAAGGTGCTTTGATTTCCTGCCGACGCGCGCAACGCTCGACCTGATGGGGTGGGATGATGCGACAGACATATTCATGCATTGAATCCGATGACGGACGCTGAAACTTTCCTTGCAACGGCCCGGCGCGTCATTGATGTCGAGGCGCGCGCATTGACCACGCTGTCGATGTCACTCGATGACAGTTTTGCCGCCGCCGTAACGCTGATCCTGAAGGCAAAAGGCCGTGTCATTGTCTCGGGCATGGGAAAATCAGGCCATATCGGGCGCAAGATTGCCGCGACGCTCGCCTCGACGGGGACGCCTGCGCAATATGTCCACCCCGCCGAAGCCAGCCATGGTGACCTTGGCATGGTCATCGAAGACGACGTGGCCCTGGTCCTGTCCAATTCGGGCGAAACGCCGGAGCTGAGCGACATTGTCGCCCATACCCGACGCTTTGGCATTCCCCTGATTGGGGTGGCGGGCAAAGCGGGATCGACCCTGCTTCGCCAATCCGACGTAGCCATTCATCTGCCCGCCGCCGAAGAGGCCTGCGGCACCGGTATCGTTCCGACGACATCCACCACGATGACACTGGCGCTGGGTGACGCACTGGCACTGGCGCTGATGGAACACCGACGCTTCACGCCCGACCATTTCCGGGCTTTCCACCCGGGCGGAAAACTCGGCGCCAAGTTGATGAAAGTGGCTGACCTCATGCACGGCGAAGACGCCTTGCCGCTGGTTCCTGAAACCCTGCCGATGAGCGAAGCGCTATTGGTGATGAGCCAAAAGGGCTTCGGTGTGGTCGGTGTAACCGATTCCGATCACAAATTGGTTGGCATCGTCACCGACGGCGATCTGCGCCGGCATATGGACGGGCTTTTGGGGTTCACCGCAGCCGAGGTGATGACCAAAAATCCCCGTACCGTGGACCCCGACTGGATTGCTGAAAAAGCTGTCGGGGTGATGAAAGACAAAAAGATCACCTGCCTTTTCGTCGTGGGCCAGGACGGTAATGGCAGAGCCACCGGAATTCTCAATATTCACGACTGTTTGCGCGCGGGCGTGGTCTAGCCCGATGGCGGCCTATGACAACATCCATTCGCGACTGGTGTTCTGGCTGAAAATTCTTCTTCCACTGCTGGCACTGGCGATCCTGGCGACGCTTTTTCTGTTTTCGCGGCATCTGGAAACCGACGGAGAATTGCCCTTTGCCAATATCGATGTCGATGAACTTGCCCGCGAACAGCGCCTGACATCGCCGGAATTCGCCAGCGTCACATCGGACGGCGCGGCCGTGCAGATGACGGCCGCCAGTGCGTTGCCGAGCGACGGAAATGACGGCGCCGTCGCCAAGGATCTGGTTGCAGCAATCGAAACACCGACAGGGTTGCGCATTGATCTTACTGCTGACGAGGGGCGAATTGATTATTCAAAGAAACGATTGACGCTGACCCGGAATGTCGAAATTGTGACGTCGACGGGGTACCAGGTGTTGGCTACCGGACTTGCCATGGCACTTGATCGGACTGAGCTTGTGTCTGACGGGGCCATCCGTGCCACTGCGCCCTTTGGTGAAATCGACGGCGGAAAGATGGAATTGCGTCTTGGCAATGACGAAATTCCCACCTATCTGCTCGTTTTCAACAAGGGCGTCAAAATGATATACAGGCCGGTGAATTGAGGATCACATATGTCTTTCAAAACGCGCCCATTCGCAACGGCTCTGGCCCTGGCCGTCATGCTGCCGACAGCCGTGTTTTCCCAGGCGGCCACCATCGCATTCGGCGGCTTGCGCGCTGATACCAGCTTGCCCGTCGAAGCGACAGCGGATCAGCTAAGTGTCAATCAAGCTGACGGAACCGCGGTTTTTTCGGGAAATGTCGTTATTGTTCAGGGCGAAATGCGCCTTTCTGCGGCCGAAGTGCGCATTGAATATGCCGATGGCAACACCAGCAAGATAGAGCGCCTTCATGCCAGCGGCGGCGTCATTCTGGTCAATGGCAAAGACGCGGCGGAATCTGCCGAGGCCATCTATACCATTGCCTCCGGCGAAGTCGTATTGACCGGCAATGTGCTGCTTACGCAAAGTGGCGGCACATTGGCGGGTGACAAGCTCATTGTCGATCTGAACACCGGAAAGGGCCGCATGGACGGCCGGGTGCGAACCGTTCTGCAGCCTGCGGGAAACTGATGACACCTCCGCCCACATTGACGGTTGCCGAAGGTGGCGCAGGGCTGCGGGTGCAGCACCTGAGCAAGAGCTACCGGCGCCGACCGGCGCTTCGGGACGTATCGCTTGAACTTGGACGCGGCGAAGTCGTGGCTCTGCTTGGGCCCAACGGGTCGGGAAAGACGACTTGCTTTTACAATATTGCCGGGCTCATTGCGCCCGATAGCGGTCAGGTCACGATCGACGGGCGCGACGTGACAGGTTATCCAATGTATCGCCGCGCCCGTTTGGGCATTGGCTATCTTCCACAGGAAGTTTCGATTTTTCGTGGGCTGTCAGTCGAAGACAATATTCTGGCCATCCTGGAAATTGCCGTAAGCGATGGCCACAAGAGGCGTGAAAGGCTCGAAGAACTGCTTTCCGAGTTTTCCATTACGCATCTGCGCCTTGCACCGGCCATAGCCCTTTCGGGCGGCGAACGCAGGCGCGTTGAAATCGCCCGTTGTCTGGCTGCCGATCCAAAATATCTGTTGCTTGACGAACCATTCGCCGGCGTCGATCCGATATCGGTCGGAGATATCCGTACATTGGTGCAGGATCTGAAATCACGTAGCATCGGCGTGCTGATAACCGATCATAATGTTCGCGAAACGCTGGAAATCGTCGATCGCGCCTATATCTTGCATGATGGCGCCGTGATGATGAGCGGAACGGCAGACGAAGTGGTGCGTGACGAAAATGTCCGCAGGGTCTATCTTGGGCAGAACTTTCGCAGATCCTGAACAAAGGGAATCTGAATGCCATTGAAGCCGCAACTTGGCATCTCCCAAAGCCAACGCCTGACATTGTCGCCCTCGATGCGCCAGTCGCTGACCTTGCTGCGTATGCCTACCGAGACGCTTTACGACGAACTAGCCCGCGAAGCCGAAGAAAACCCTTTTCTGGCTGTCGAACCGGCCGCGGGATCGGCAGGATCGTTCGATGTCGCTCTCGCCACGACGGCCAGCCGAGAAAGCCTTGTCGATTCACTGACCCGGCAAATCACCATTCAACGGCTTGATGACACAACCAGGGCGGCGGCTCTCTTTCTGGTCACAGAACTGCGCGAGGATGGCTATCTGGATACGTCCTTGCCCGACCTGGCCGAAACCAGAAACCTGCCGGTCGGAGTATTGGAACGGGGGCTGGAGGTTCTTCACCACTGCGAACCGGCGGGCATCGGCGCGCGATCATTGGCTGAATACCTTGCGCTCAGGCTCATTGATGCCGGCATCGCGCCCACGCTTGCCCGCAAATGTGTCGATCGCGTCAATGACTTCGCCGAAAACCGGTGGCGGCAATTGACCAAGGCACTCGATCAAGATCGGGCGGCAGTCGAACGCATCGCGAATCTGTTGCGCAGCTTTCCCGCCGCGCCAGTCCCTTCCGGTTCCGATTGGGTTGCCACGCTCATCCCCGAACTTGTCATCCGGCGCACGCAGGGCAATAGCCTCAGCGTCAGTTTGATGGGCACGTCGCTGCCGCGGATTTCGGTTCTGAGCGCCAGAAGATCGGATCTACCCGAGCCAGAACTGCAACGCTATTTCGACCGCGCCAAGCGTATGCGATCTGGCCTTTCGGCCAGGTTAGAGACGCTTTTGCGCGTCGGCCGGTATATTGCCGCAACACAATCCGCGTTTTTTCTGGGAGGGCACATGACGATGACCCCCGTCACCCGTTCAGATGCTGCCGCAGCCCTGGCAATGCACCCGTCGACGCTCGGGCGGGCGGTCGCCGGCAAAGCCCTGATGGCCGATGGCCGCCTCTATC
This sequence comes from Paracoccaceae bacterium, assembly GCA_020446815.1. Taxonomy (GTDB): domain Bacteria; phylum Pseudomonadota; class Alphaproteobacteria; order Rhodobacterales; family Rhodobacteraceae; genus Albidovulum. The sequence continues at coordinate 212,260 of JAGRDY010000008.1, read as the reverse complement.
CTTTGGCGACTTTCTTTTCCGAGGCTTTGGCAGGCCCGGATGGTGGCGTGTCACCTTTTGACATTCAGATGCGGATTCGGCAGATCATTTCCCGCGAATCCGCCGATGCGCCACGCAGCGACGAAAGTATTTGCGTCGAACTCATGCATGAAGGCGTTGACATCGCCCGTAGAACTGTCGCCAAATATCGCAAATGCATGCGCATACCCCCATCGTCCGCAAGGCGCCGCCGGCAGGTCCAGACCCGAGACCCCGCAGATGGTCATAGCAGCATTCAATAGATCCACCAATTTTCCACCCTGCACGGGCTTCTTGCCTAGGAACCCGGCGGATAACTGCAACAAGAGGAGATGTCATGCGGTACCAGATCAGCGGCAAACAGATGGATGTGGGCGACGCGCTGCAGGTTCATGTGAAATCCGAACTGGGCGAGACCGTTGAAAAATACGCGCAGCGCCCGACCGATGCCAACGTGATCTTTTCGCGCAACGCCCATGAATTCATTTGCGAGGCTACCGTACACCTGTCGACAGGTCTGACGGCATCGGCCAAGGGATCCGCGACGGATGTCTACAGCGCTTTTGAAAACTGCCGGGAAAAAATGGACAAGCAGTTGCGCCGCTATAAACGCCGCCTTAAAGATCACCACAAAGAACGGTCGGAACCGGTTGAATTCGCCGACGCGCCTATGTATGTGCTCGCCGGAAACGGAGGAAATGACGAGTCGGAGCCAGACAGCCTGCAACCCATGATCATCGCCGAGATGGAGACGAAGATTTCGTCTTTTTCTGTCGGTGAGGCGGTAATGCAGATGGAGTTGTCCGGGTCGCCGCTTTTGATTTTTCGCAACGAAAAGCACGGCAGGATAAACATCGTCCACCGCCGGGATGACGGAAATATTGGTTGGGTCGATCCGTCGACCGGCAGCTAATGCAGCTTGAACCAAAGCAAAGAGCAGATAGGACGAATGAAACTGACAAGCCTATTAAGACCGGCGGCCGTAAAGGTGTTGGGAAATGCCACCAGCAAAAAAAGGCTGTTTCAGGATCTTGGCGACATCGGATTGCAAGTCTACGGACTGGATCAGCAAGAAACGATCGATGCCTTGCAGGAACGCGAAAGCCTTGGGCCGACCGGTGTCGGCTACGGTGTGGCCCTGCCCCATGCCCGGCTGGAGGGGCTGGATTCGATTGTCGGCGTTTTCATTCGCCTCGATCGGCCGCTTGATTTCGATGCCGTGGACCGTCAGCCTGTTGATCTCGTCTTTGCATTGTTCGCCCCCAAGGATTCGGGGGTGGAGCATTTGAAGGCGCTGGCTCTTGTCTCACGCACGATGCGTGATGCGGCGACTTGCGCCAAACTGCGCGCCAATAACGACCCGGCTACGCTTTACGCTGTTTTGACTGAATCGCAGTCAAGCAAGGCGGCCTGACCGAGAAACCGTTCACTGCGATTTGACCGGCTTCCAATCGGAAAACCCGAAAGTCATGTAATCGCGCTGATAGGCGCCGCGCGCCGCGTGATCGAGTTCGGCGGTGTAAATCTGCGCCAACTCGAAGAAAGGGTGTGGTGCGTTCTCGGGCAGCGCCGGGGCCTTCTTGATTCCGATCGCGCGTGTCAGGTAGGCCAGATCGATAGCCAGCGTGTCATCACGGCAAATCAGGTCAGGTGTCGCGAAATTCGCGAACCCCTGCAGAACCGACCACTGGCTGGCCCAATGCGCATCCTGGCGCAGCCCGGTTTGGCCCTTCAGATTTACAGTGACAAAATTCAGGAACCGCTCAAGCGCGGCGCCATATTGCTGCGCGCTCATCCCCGCCAGATCCTCATCGGGAGGCATGTTGACACCAAAGTCGCGCCGCAGCGCCACACGAATATCGGTGAACTGCTCACTGCGAAGGATTGTGCCGAAACTGTCGTGCGCGCGCATCAGCGGGTGGCGCACGAACGTGAAGCTGCGATGATCACCGGCCTTGCGTTTCCATGCGCGCAGAGTCTTTTGGTTGAAATCCTGTACCACCCCGCCAGCGCCAAAAGCACTTAGCCACGCCGACAAATGCGCGTCCCTGTTGGGAACGATCGGCATGTAGAGAAGCGGCGCATCCTTGGCCGCCACAAAACGCGGAACGCCGGGCCCGCGGCGCGGCTCAAAATTGGGCGTGCGTGCCAGATTTGCCCAGTCGACCCGTGCCAGCGCCGATTCCATTTCGGCAAAATTGCGCACCTTGTCGGCCATCGCTTCTGGATTTTGCCGCACCATTTTTCTGGAAATACTGGTGATTTCCTGCGTAAAGCCCAAATACCGGGCCAGCCCGTTCAGGACATCGGCATCAAGAGAATCTTCGTAGTCGAGATAAAACGCAGTCTGGCCCGTCGTCTGAAGCGCCTTGAGCAGCTTGAGCTGGAAACCCTGTCGATTGGCCAGAAACTCTTCGAATTCCGCAGGCTTGAACGGTGGCTTCCACGCGATCTTGTCCTTGACGTCCGTCAGTTTCCAACGCTTGGTATTATAAGCGATTTTCAGGCTGATATAACAGTCGACAGGGTTGCGCGTCAGCACGATCTTGGCGCAGCGCGGATCATTGAGAATTGCATCGAACACGCGTGGTTCGTGATCAAAGAAATAGCGGAAACCGTTGAACCCCTCGGCCCGCCGGATACGCTGCAAGAGCTCCATTGGGTCGTTCACACGGTCCGCCAGGGTCATATTCAGCAAGCTTGCGTTCCTGGGTTCGCCGATATGGTCGGGGTTGAAGGCCTCGCCATGACAGCTCAGACCGTCAAGCTGGCTCAGCGTTGCCTCCAGCAAGTTTGAACCGGTGCGCATCTCCGCGAAAATCACGAAATAGTCGAAAGGGCGGCCCATTCGCTCACCGGACCAGATAGGGGCGGTTTTGCTCGGGCAGCGGCGGGCGCGGGTCAAGCCCCACCGCGAAATCACCCATCAGCATTGGCTGCATTCCCTGATTCTTCATGTTCTGCAAGAATTGACCAAACCCGGTCAGATCAACCAGCTTCGGCACCTCGGCGGGTTGCCGCGAACTGCGCGGGCGAATTTCGTCGATAATGGTCTGCAAAGGCTCCATGGGGTTTTCGATGAATTCCGCCATCGTCCAGATGCGTACCCGCGCCTTGACATACATGGTGCGCAGAATTTCCAGATGCTCGGTTTCCAGTTTTTGTAATCGGGCCGCCTCTTTGCGGATTTCCGAGAAATTGAGATTGGAGCGCAAGAGCGGTACGGCCCAGGTACCCGATACCACCGAAATCTGGGCGTTGGGGTCAGTGGCCATGAACCAGTTGCATTCCTGATTGTCACGCGGGCTGAATTGAAAGCACTGGCGTTCACCCCTGGTGTTCCAGATCAGATTGGTCAGGAAGGAACGCGGGTTGTGATCGCGCAGCTTGGCGCTGCAAATCAATGCACCATTGAAAATGGTTTCGTCGCCGGCGAATTCGACACCGTCGGGGCCAAAAATATGCCCATGTACCCGACCGCCGACCGACCGCGCCAGCCAGCCATCGAAATTTTCGAACAGATCGGAAAAACCATGGAAAACCGAATAGGGGGCACAGGTCTTGCCGTTTTCATGGTCCTTCACGGGAAACCGGCTTTGCATGTAAAGCCCCGGTCGCCCGCGTTTTCGCCGCTCAACCGCCTTGGCGAACAAACGGTCGATCTTGCCGGGGTTGGGTTCGGCCCGCGCCGCTTGTGTTTCGGGCGGCGCCAGAAAGGCTTCGAACAAGCGATCCGCATGGGGCCATATCTTGCGGGCGACAAAGCAGTCGGACCGGCGCAGCAGTTGCAGATGGTCGTCGTAGAAAGTATGCGGCTTTCCCTGGAAATCGAATTTCGAAAGTGTCAGCGACCGGCTTTCGATATTGGTGGAATATAGCCGTGCCAGCGTCTGAAAATAACTTTCGTCGGGGATCCAGACCCGCCGGAAGTAGCTGTCATATTTGGCGCGGTCCTTGTCCTCCAGAATCGCCGAGAGCGTCTGTCTGGTCAGACACCACCACTGCGACCCCAGATGCGGCACAATCCCATTCGGTATCTTGCGATTTACCCGAAAACGGCGCTGCAATCGAACATAGGTATCAAACAGTTTACGTTGCCGGCGCCAGGAAAACGGAAACCGCAAGGTGAATCGTTCATAGTCGATACCGCCAACTGTCCAGGTGACATCCGCGGTGGTCACGCTTTCCACGAAATCGGTATTCGGCCGTTCATTGAGGTAGTCAACCAGTTCGTTTGTCGGCCTGAGCGGGAGGCATGAGCCCGACGCCAGATAGACATGCCTGACGTTCCTGTGCTGCATCAGCATCTGCATGGCTGCCGTCTGCGTGGCAGCAACAAGCGACCATGTACCCCATTCGCAAGCGTACCGGCGCGAAAAGCTGACATTTTCCAGATCGGCGAGAGCCTGCACAAACTCCCGAAACTCATGGCGCGGCACCCGGCGGTCGACGTGGATGACAACCGGGCAGCCCGCGACAGACCAGAACCGTGCGACTTGTGCTGCCCGGTCCAGTGCCGTGTGGCACATCATGATGAAGCCGACTGTCACGCCGCCCACCTCATGCCCAGTTGCCTTTCGACATCAGGCCCAGAATTTCCAGTTGTCGCCAATTGATGTATTTTTCAGACCATTTGCACCAAAGGTCGGGATCGTCCTTTAGCGTCTCGGCATAAGCCAGGTATTCGCGGCTTCCGGCGAAATGCTGTTTGCGAACCATCTCTTCATCCACCTTGGATTTCAGCGTGGACAGGAACTTGGCATGAAGCAGGCAGCCCGCGGGCCGTTCCCCGCCCCATTCGTCGTAAACCGCATTGAGCCCGCGCGGCAACAGCATGTGGGTCGAACTGGCAAAACAGTAGGAGCGGTGCCATTTAACCAGCGGAATCTTGTTGAGCGAAGGCGCCTCTTGCGGATTGTCGGCAAACATCATCCGGGCGCGGGGGCCGCCCTGTATCCACAAATTTCTGAATGTGGGATTCTTGGAAATCATATAGTTCCCGCTGTCGAAATAATTGGCAATTTCGAACGGGTTCTGGCCTTCGCGGTACTGCGTGGCTTCGATCGAACCTTTGGGATACATGTCCAGCACCATCGCCGGGAAGGCTCGCAGCGCATAGGTGTCCAGCCAGTCGGTCAGCGCCCGTATCGGGCGCGTATCGCAAAAGGGATAGATAAAGAACTCATCAACATCGACGGTCAGTGTCCAGTGCTTGTGCCCATAGCGCATGAGCAGCCAATTCACCCAGTCCACACCATAGCGCGAACCCTTGTAACTGGCCGAAGTTGTCCAGAGTGATACATCCTTCTGTTCGGCCAGATATTCGCGCGAACCGTCGTCCGAGCCGTTTTCGACAATCAGGAACCGATTGACGCCCAGGTCGCGGTAATAGCGCAGAAAATACGGCAGACGTACACGTTCGTTGCGAAGCACCGCAAAGACCAGAATGTCAGACCGGCCGATTTCCTTGGTTCGATTGACCACAACCGAAAGTTCCCGCCGCCTGCGAAAGGCGCGAAAACGAAGCCGCTTTCGCCGCAGTCTAAGCCGATATCTGCCCCAGACGCCCAATTGGTCCCTCTCGACGGGTACGCCGCCGGGTCAGGCCGGTTTTGCCACATCCCGCTTAAGGCAAGATAAACCGAGCCCTTACATCCGCGATCCGCGTCACCCCGCCCCCGCTAGCTTCTTGTTTTTCTTGCGCAAGAGTACATACTGCGCGGTCTTTCGTAAACCTGATTGTCATCGCGTCAACAGGGCCGGTGTGCCAGCCTTCCGATCGAGATGCCATAAGCGCGATTATTTGGAAAAACCGCCATTCTGATGCCAGCGCCAGGCATCGGCGATCATCGTGGCCATGTTCGAACGCGTCGGCTGCCACCCAAGCTCCCTGACGGCTCGGGCACTGCCGCAGACCAGACTGACCGCGTCACCGGCGCGCCGGTCGCCATAGATCACCGGTACCTCGCGATTTGTCACGGCGCGGGATTGATCAATTACCTCGCGAACCGAAAAGCCTTTGCCGGTTCCCAGGCAGAATACCTGGCTTGCTCCACCAGCCTCCAGCCACCGCAGCCCCCTGACATGCGCATCGACAAGATCCATCACATGAACATAGTCGCGTATGCAGGTGCCATCCCTGGTCGGATAATCCGTACCGAATACGGTAAGTGCCGGGCGCTTTCCGTCGATCGCATCCAGCATCAAGGGGATAAGGTGCGTTTCCGGTTGGTGAAACTCGCCTATTTCGCCATCGGGGTCGGCCCCGGCAACGTTGAAATAGCGGAATACGACCGATTGCAGGCCATGGCTCGTCTTGAAATCGCCCAGCATCTGTTCGATGGCCTGTTTCGACTTGCCATAGGCGTTGATCGGCTGTTGCGGCGTATCTTCGTCCAGAACGACGCCGTCCTGGTCGCCATAGGTGGCACAGGTTGATGAAAAGACGAAATTGCGGCACCCCGCCGCAACTGTTGCCTCGATCAGGTTAAGCGACCCCAGCACATTGGCGCGCCAATAAGTGCCTGGATCGCGCATCGCATCGCCAACGAGGCTGAGCGCGGCGAAATGCATCACTGCAACCGGCTGCCACTGTGAGAAAACCTTCTCCAGCCGCGCGCGGTCGGACAGATCGCCCTGCTCGAACGGGCCATATCTGACCGCCTCGCGCCAGCCGTTGGCAAGATTGTCGAAGGTGACCGGTATGTATCCCGCAGCCTTCAGTGTCTTGCAGGCATGCGCGCCGATGTAACCGGCGCCGCCTGTCACCAAGACATGTTGACCCATAATCTACTCGGCTGCCTTGCGTGTCGCGGTCATGCTGATCAGGAACTGAATGAACTCGTCGTGCAATTCCTCGCGCGCCAGCCCAAAGGCGACTGTCGCTTGCAGGAAACCGGCCTTCGACCCGCAATCGAACCGCTGGCCCCGAAACCGGAAACCGTAGACGTTGTTCGACCGGGTAATCTCCTCGGCGATGGCATCGGTGAGCTGGACTTCGCCTCCGACACCGGATTTCACCCGGCTGAGATGCTGAAGAACCTTCGGCGTCAGAATATAGCGTCCGATAACGGCAAGGTTGGAAGGCGCTTCCTTCACGTCGGGTTTTTCGACCATTCCCTTGACCGAAACCAGCGCCCCCATATCTTCCCTGATGTCCAGAATACCGTAGGCCGAAGTCTTGTCGGCGGCTACCTCCATCGCGGCAACAATATTTCCACCGGTTTCGCAATGTGCCTCGACCATCTGTTGCAAGCAGGGTTTTTCCGCCGCGATGACATCATCAGGCAAGATGACCGCGAAAGGCTCCTGGCCAATCAGGCGCCGGGCACACCAGACGGCATGCCCAAGCCCCAGAGCCTTGTGCTGGCGGATATAGGCGATGGCACCCGATTCCATGTTGGTGTCGCGCAGCGCTTCCAGCAGGTGATCCTTGCCAGCCCGCCGCAGGGTGGATTCTAGCTCATGCGCATGATCAAAGTAATCTTCCAATGCGCCCTTGCCGCGCGAGGTGACAAAGATGAACTCCTTGATCCCCGCGGCGCGCGCTTCGTCAATTGCATATTGAATCAACGGCCGGTCCACGAGCGTCATGATCTCTTTCGGGATCGATTTTGTCGCAGGAAGGAACCTAGTCCCCAGACCGGCTACCGGAAAAATCGCTTTTGTAACCTTACGCTTCATAACAATACCCTACCACAATCCCTGACGCCAAAAGCCAGTACACTTCCCCGGTGCATATCTAATCCGCCCGTCATCAATAGAACAAGTATAGGGTAGCAGAACCAAGGTCGCGATGGGGAATTTCTCGAAACTTGAATCAGTTTGGCAACGATACACCTGGACAATCCCATATTGTCGCCAAAACGGCATCAATGCCGCCGAATCCCCGGCGCGGCCTTAGTCCAGACCCATTTCCTGCATCATGGCCTCGATCCGTGCGACATCTTCGGGGTTGTTCAGTTCCCAAAACTGACGGCCCCGCGCGTCGACTTCCAGGCACAACACACTTCGGCCGTTTTCCAGAAAGCGCAACTGCTCGAGTCCTTCCAGCGTCTCCAGCGGCCCGACCGGCCAATTCGCGTAGTCCGCCAGCGCCGCGGGGCGAAATGCATAGACCCCCACATGATGAAAGACTGGCGTGGGGTCATCATCGCCATAGCTTCGCTCGGTGTAGGGTATCACCTCTTTTGAAAAATAAAGCGCACGGCCACCAACTCCGAACACCGCCGTTGTGCCACCCACCCGTCCGGTGCGCCGGTCATTCCGAAACCCTGCCAACGCGCGGCCTTCACAGCGCAGGACCGGTGTTGCTATGTCGGCCGCCGGATCGGCCAGAAGACCGCAAACCAGCGTCTCGACAAACCAGTGAGGCGTCAGCGGGGCATCGCCTTGCAGGTTGACGACAACATCATACGCCGCACCCAGCGCAGCATGGGCCTCGGCACAGCGTTCCGTTCCGTTCCGGCAGCTTTCAGAGGTCATCACAACCTCGGCGCCAAAGCCTTCTGCCGCAGACCTGATCCGATTGTCGTCCGTGGCCACGACGATCCTGTCGACACCGCCAACCGCTTTTGCGGCCTCCCAGCTTCGCTGCACCAGACTGCGCGATGTACCGCTGGCGCCACGCAATTCAACCAAAGGCTTGCCGGGATAGCGCGTCGATGCATAACGCGCCGGTATCACGATCAAAACAGACACTATTTCACCAGAATTACGCCCGGAGCATAGGCAATGAAAAAGGGGTTTTCAAAACCGGGCTTGCCATAAGTGAAGGGCGCGTGATCCTCGAACCGGATCATTTCGCCGCCGGCGCCGCGCAACACGGCATCGCCCGCGGCGGTATCCCATTCCATCGTTCGCCCCAGCCGCGGGTAAAGGTCGGCTTCGCCGGTGGCAACCAGGCAGAACTTCAGCGACGATCCGGCGCTTGTCAGATCGCGGATACCATAGCGGGCGATATAGTCGTCGGTCGCCTGATCGCGATGCGATTTGGATGCCACCACCATCAGCGCCCGGTTGTCCGGGACCGCTACGGATATCGGCACCTGTTCGCCCGGTGTCGCCTTATCGAAGCGGCCCTTTTCCTCGACCGACCGACCGTCGGCCAGCGTATAGAACAACCGCCCCTTGGCAGGCGCATAAACAACACCGCGCAACGGTACACCGTTTTCCACATAGGCGATGTTGACGGTAAAATCGCCGCGCCGCTTGATGAATTCCTTCGTTCCGTCAAGCGGATCAACGACAAGAAAGGTCGAAACCGATTGTGCGTGGCTGCCGGCCTGCTCTTCCGTGACCAGCGCCAGTGACGGAAATTCCCTGGCCAGACCGGCCGAGATCAGCGCATCGGCGGCTTCGTCGGCCTGGGTCACCGGGCTGGCGTCAGACTTGGTGCGAACCTCGAAATCGGGGGAGTTGTAGATGTCCATGATCCGGTCCCCGGCCTCGAGCGCGAGTTGACGCATGACTGCCGCAAGATGGTCAAAATTCAATGTATTCTCCTATGGCCGGGCAAGTTGATCAAAATACCGGTTAACCTTATGATGCCGCGGCAAAGGAACGGCAAGATTTCCTTGCGATGATAATGGCAGGCAAATGAATCCGGAGGCCGAAGCGTAACATGTTCCGTGTCAACCGTCGCCGGTTCGGCCTGGCTTCGGCCTTCGCCACTCTGGCCTTGATCTACCATTGCGCCGTTCAGTCCGTTCGCCGCGGCAATCGCAATGCCCTGGTGGCGATTCTCGTCAATATCCTTCAGACAATCTTCCTGGTCTGCGCATTTTATCTGATGTTCTACCTGCTCGGCATGCGCGCCAATTCGATACGCGGAAATTTTGTCGTCTATCTTATGTCGGGTATTTTTCTTTACATGACCCACGTCAAGACCATGAGCGCGGTTGCCCGTTCCGGTGGCCCCACGTCGCCGATGATGAAACACGCGCCGATGAATAACGTGATTTCCATCGCATCTTCCGCGCTCGGCAGTCTTTATACCCAGTTGCTGTCGCTCATCGTGGTCCTCTCGCTCTATCATTTGGCGGTTGAACATATTTATGTCGATAACCCGATTGGCGCGCTGGGGATGTTTCTACTTTCATGGCTCACCGGCGTAGCGGTGGGAATGGTTTTTCTGGCGATCACACCCTGGTCGCCAGGCGCCGCGACGTTGCTGACGTCGATCTACATGCGCGCCAACATGATCGCCTCTGGCAAGATGTTCGTTGCCAATTCGCTGGGCTACGCGATGTTGAAGATGTTCGACTGGAACCCGCTTTTTCATATTATCGACCAGGCTCGGGGCTTTGCCTTCATCAATTACTACCCGCATAATTCGAGTGTCAGCTACCCCGTCTATGTGACGATCGTCCTGATCATGGTTGGCCTCTTGGGCGAATATTTCACGCGTCAGCGCGCCTCGATCAGCTGGAATGCCACACGTTGAGGCAGCGGGTCCTGTAACAGGATTGAACCAAGAACCTTTGTCGCAACGCAACAAGCCCTTTGATCCGGGACCGCCTCTACCTGTCCGCTACCAACGGCATCGCCGCAACTATCCCGGCCGCGCGAACGATCAGCCATATCACGCGAAGTTTCGTGCAGAAAGCAGGCCTTGCGACCCCCTGCAATTCATCAAAAATCCAGGTTCTCGACGCTAAGTGCGTTTTTCTGAATAAACTCCCGGCGCGGTTCCACCACGTCGCCCATCAGCTTGGTGAAAATGTCATCGGCATCGGCCACGTCTTCGACCTTTACCTGCAACAATGTCCGCGCGGCCGGGTCGAGTGTGGTCTCCCAGAGCTGTTCCGGGTTCATTTCGCCCAGCCCCTTGTAGCGCTGCAGGCTCAGCCCCTTTTCGCCCTCCTGAAGGATCGCCGTCAGTAATTCGACCGGCCCGTGGATCAACTGCTCGCGTTCCTTGCGTTGCAATCGGGCGACCGTGCCGTAGACCTCCCGCAATGCTTGCGTATGAGACGCAAGCCGGCGTGCTTCGCCCGAACGCAGCACCTGACCGTCAAGGGTGCGCACCTCCTCCACGCCGCGCAGGGACCGCGAAAACCGCAACCCGTGATCCTGTGTCGGGCGGCCCTTCCAGCCGCGCTCAAATTCCACCGCGACTTCATCGAGCCGCTTGGCCACGTCATCGGCCACGCCCTGTGCATCGGCATCAATCCGGCCCGGCAGCAGCGCCCCGGCAATCGCCGACTGTTCCAGGATGTGCTGCGGATAATGGGTCGGGAAGGCCTGCAACACCCGACGTACCACCCGCGCTTCCTCCACCACCCGCGTCAGATCCGCGCCGGTCAGTTCCTCGCCCGATCCCAGCTTCAGCACCGCGCCATCGACACCCTGCTGGATCAGAAAATCCTCCAGTGCCGCCTGATCCTTCAGATAGACCTCGGATTTGCCTCGTGCGACCTTATAAAGAGGCGGTTCGGCGATATAGAGATGCCCCTGGTCGATCAGCTCCGGCATCTGGCGGAAGAAGAAAGTCAAGAGCAATGTCCGGATATGGGCGCCGTCCACATCGGCATCGGTCATGATGATGATCTTGTGATAGCGCAGCTTGGCCAGATTGAATTCGTCGCGGCCAATTCCGGTTCCCAGTGCGGTGATCAGCGTGCCGATCTGGTCGGATGACAGCATCCGGTCGAACCGGGCACGCTCCACATTGAGGATTTTGCCGCGCAAGGGCAGCACCGCCTGATTTTGCCGCGCCCGGCCCTGCTTGGCCGACCCGCCCGCGCTATCGCCCTCGACCAGGAACAGCTCTGACAGGGCAGGGTCCTTTTCCTGGCAATCGGCCAGTTTTCCCGGAAGCGAGGCTACATCCATCGCGGTCTTGCGCCGTGTCAGATCGCGGGCCTTGCGGGCGGCCTCGCGCGCCAGCGCCGCCTCGATGATCTTGCCGACGATGATCTTGGCTTCGGCGGGGTTTTCCTCGAACCACTCGCCAAGTTTTTCATTGACCAGGCTTTCCACCGCCGGGCGCACCTCGGAACTGACCAGCTTGTCCTTGGTCTGGGACGAGAATTTGGGATCCGGCACCTTGACCGACAGCACGCAGGTCAACCCTTCGCGGGCATCGTCCCCGGTGAATTCCACCTTTTCCTTCTTGGCGATTCCGGAGCTTTGGGCATAGTTGTTGATCGTCCGCGTCAGCGCCCCGCGAAATCCCGCCAAATGGGTACCGCCGTCGCGCTGGGGGATGTTGTTGGTAAAGGGCAGAACGGTTTCGTGGTAGCTGTCGTTCCACCACATCGCCACTTCTACGGTAATGCCGCCCTTTTCACCGGTTATGTAAATCGGTTCGCTCATCGCCGAGGTCTTGGACCGGTCAAGGTAGCGCACATATTCGCGCACGCCGCCTTCATAATAAAGTTCGGTCCTGAGCGGCTCTGCCGGACGCAGATCCTCCAGAATGATCCGCGCCCCGGAATTAAGGAACGCAAGTTCGCGTAGCCGGTGCTCCAGCGTCTTGAAGTTGTAGTCGAGGTTGGAAAACGTCGATGTCGAGGCCAGAAACCGTACCTCGGTACCCTTTTCGCCCGGCCTGGCGTCGCCGACCACGCGCAGGCTCTCGGCTGTATCGCCACGCACGAATCTGGCGTAATGCTCTTTGCCTTTGCGCCAGATGCGCAGCTCCAGCCAGTCTGACAAGGCATTGACAACCGACACCCCCACGCCGTGCAGGCCGCCGGAAACCTTGTAGCTGTTCTGGTCGAATTTGCCTCCGGCATGAAGTTGGGTCATGATGACTTCGGCCGCCGAAACGCCTTCCTGCTTATGCAGATCGGTGGGTATCCCGCGGCCATTGTCGCGCACGGAAACCGAGTTATCGGCGTGAATTTTCACATGCACATAGTCTGCATGACCGGCCAGCGCCTCATCAATGCCGTTGTCGACCACCTCATAGACCATGTGGTGCAGGCCCGATCCGTCATCGGTATCGCCGATATACATGCCAGGCCGCTTGCGGACTGCGTCCAAACCCTTGAGAACCTTGATGGAATCCGCGCCATATTCGGCCGGTTGTTGCGCGTCGTCAGTCATGCCTGCGTGTCCTTGTTTCGTGACGCATTTTATAGCGTTTTCGGCGGTGGTTGTCACGCTGATGCCACAAGATTTGGTGGTTTTGGCAGGGGCTCGGACCGCCATGGAAAATACACTGCGAAAGCCCGGCAAATCAGCCTGGCCAACTTGGATATTTCCCTGCGGCGATGACGGACAATGGGCGGATGCTTTGGTCATGGCTATTGCGCGCAAGGCAATGTTACATCCGGGCAAACCCGATCACCCCACCCACAAGGATCAGCAATACCCCCGCCACCTGATTCATCCGCACCATCGTGCGGGCATTCGCCAGCCTTGCCCGCGCCCGCGCCACCAGTGCCGCCAGAACAAGATTGCCGAACAGCGGAACCGTCATCGATACCAGCGCGATCACCGCGGTATCTGCCAGCGAGACGTGGCGCAGATCGAAAAACCCCGGCAACACACCCATGTAAAACAGGATCGCCTTGGGGTTGCCTATGATCACCGCCACCCCAGCCATGAATCCCGCCCAGCGACCGGGCCGCGTCAACCGGCTGTCGGTCGAAATCGGCCGGCCGGCATGACGGATCAGCAGCCATCCCATGACGGCAAAGATCGCAGCGGCCAGATAGCGCATTGCCGCCATGACTGGATCAACCTGATCGACGACCCACGAGAGCCCGAAAATCGCCGTCAGCGGCCAAAGAAAATCGCCTATCGTCACACCTACCGCCAGCGGCCAGGCGCTTGCGAACCCGCCCGACAGTGCCCGTGCGGTCAGCGCCACCCAGACCGGGCCCGGCGTGACGAACAGGATGCCGAGCGCACCGATATAGAGCAGCAGGCTGGAAAGGGTGAGCGTCATGTCGTGTAACTCTGGGTTTTTCAGTTCGCGTCCGGCAATGTCAGGCTGCCACCCTCGCCCAGCCCCCAGAACGGGTTCATCGCCACTTCCCAGACATGCCCGTCCGGGTCTGCGTAATATCCCGAATAGCCGCCCCAGAACACTTTTTCGGGTGCCTTCAACGCCGCTGCGCCTGCCTTCAACGCCGCCCGGTAAGCGACGTCCACCTCTGCCTCGGTGTTGAAATTCTGCGCCAGCGTCATCGCCCCGGTTCCCAGGTTCGTTCCGGGGCGGCCCTGATCCGCCGCCAGCGCCGCCCGTCCGAAAAGCCCCAGGACCGCGCCGTGCATCTGGTAGAACACAACCTCGTCCATTGCGGTATGCGGGCGCCATCCCAGGGCTTCGTAAAACGACCGTGATCGGGCCAGATCATCCACACCAAGGGTGATCAGCGTCACGCGCTGCGGGGTCATAATATCGTCCTTTCCAGAATGGAAGACAGGCCGCCCTTCTCCGTCACTTCCAGAAACGCCGCCCGGCCTTGCAGGCCGTCGAACAGCTCTTTTCCGGTTCCTGTCATGAAAGCCTGCGCCCCCATTGCGCATATTTCGTCATAAAGAGCGGCACGGCGGTCAGCATCGAGATGCGCCGCCACCTCGTCAAGCAACAGGATCGGCGGCGCCCCGAAATCTTCGGCCAGGGCACGGCCATTGGCAAGGATCAGTGAAATCAGCAACGCCTTTTGCTCGCCCGTCGAGCATTGCCCCGCCGGAATGCTCTTGGCCGTGTAGGTCGCTGCCAGATCGGCCCGATGCGGCCCCGCCAGCGTCCGCCCCGCCGCCATGTCTTGCGCCCGCCCTTGCGCAAAGGCCGCGACCAGCGCTGTTGCGCCAACAGCGCCGGTTTCAGCATCCGGCCCGGTGATTTCCAGATCTGCGACCGGAAAGGCCGTCTCGGCGCCGTCTTGCGCGGCCGCGATCCGCGTCAGTGCCGCGGATCGGTTTGCCTGAATCACGGCACCCGCCTCGGCCATCCGTGCCTCCAGGGCGTCATACCAGCTTGCGTCGCGCACCATATCTTTCAACAAACGGTTGCGGTCGCGCATGGCCTTTTCATAAATCAGTACAGCCTCGGCGTGGCCGGGTTCGAAGGAAAGTGTCATCCGGTCGAGAAACCTGCGGCGGCCATCGGCCCCCTCCACCCAAAGCCGGTCCATCATCGGCACCAGCCACAACATCCGCGCGATGCGCCCCAGTACCGCCTGTGGCGCGGGCTTGCCGTCGATCGTCACCGTCCGGGACTGGCCCGAACCGGCATGAGTTTCGACCTCGTGGATCTGATGCAGGCTTTCCAGTTCCGCCCTGAGCTTCCAGCCCAATGCCTCGGGTTGACGCGCCAGATCGTCGGGCGCGGCACGCCGCAGCCCACGGCCAGGCGACAGGAGCGACATGGCCTCCAGTATATTGGTCTTGCCGGCTCCATTGGCACCGAATATCGCCACAGGTCGGCCATCGAATGTCAGGTCGGCCCTCCGATGCGACCGGAAATGCGAAAAGAACAGTGATGTGATGGCCAGTCCTGGCACGTTTTCCCGTGCCTTTCATTTTGGCACATATATCGCCGGTGAAGCCGGAATGTCAGACGCGCATCGGCATGACGACATAAACCGCCGATGTGTCATCACCTTCGCGCATCAGCGTCGGATCGCCAGAGGAGTTGAACAGGAACACCGCATTTTCACGATCCACCTGGCTGGCGATTTCCAGAAGGTATTTGGCGTTGAAGCCAATTTCCAGCCGCTCATCCGCATAGGCCGCGACCAATTCCTCTTCGGCGGCACCCGCATCGGGGGCATTTACCGACAGGATAAGGCGATCTTCATCCAGTTGCAGTTTCACCGCGCGCGACCGTTCCGAGGATACGGTGGCCACACGATCCACCGCCTTGGCGAATTCGGCGGCGTCCACCTCGAGCTTGCGGCTGTTGCCGGTCGGGATCACCCTCGTGTAATCGGGAAATGTGCCGTCGATCACCTTCGATGTCAGTGTGATCACAGGCGTGGCAAAGCGCACCTTGGTTTCCGAAACTGAAACGGCGATCTGCATGTCGTCTTCGTCAAGAAGCTTGCGCAATTCGCCGACAGTCTTGCGTGGCACGATCACGCCCGGCATGTCGGCGGCACCTTCGGGCACGGCCGTGTCAATACGCGCCAGACGGTGACCATCGGTGGCCACACAGCGCAGCACAGGGCCATCTTCACCCTTGGCCACATGCATGTAGACGCCATTCAGGTAATACCGGGTTTCTTCCGTCGAAATGGCGAATTTCGATTTGTCGAACAGCCGTCGCAATGTCGATGCCGGTGCCGAGAAATTTGCCGTATATTCCGACGAGGCCATCACCGGAAAGTCTTCTTTCGGCAGTGTCGCCAGTGAAAAGGTCGATCTGCCCGCCTGAATTGTCAGCCGGCCCGCCGCACCGTCATCGGTCAGTTGCACCAAGGCGCCATCCGGCAGTTTGCGGATGATTTCGTGCAGCATCACCGCCGAAACCGTGGTGGCGCCGGCCCGTTCCACCTGGGCCTCGGCCCGGTCGACCACCTCGATATCCAGGTCGGTCGCGCGAAAACTGATGCTGTCGCCCTCGGCCTCGATCAGTACATTGGCCAATATCGGAATGGTGTTGCGCCGCTCGACCACCGATTGCGCCTGACTCACCGCTTTGAGAAGCGTTGCGCGTTCGATACTGATTTTCATATTCATCCCCTCAAGCGTCGCCGGGAGGGGAAAGTTATCAACTTTCTCCGCAGGCTCAAGAACTTTCGCGGAATGTCCATTGGATTGGCAGGGGCGTCAAGGGTGCTTGCGGCCTGTCATGTCTCCAAAAGCCGCTTGAGAAGATCGATATCCTCTGCAAGCTGGCTGTCGGTGGCGCGCAACTCTTCGATTTTGCGGACGCCGTGCATGATTGTCGTGTGATCGCGGCCGCCGAACCGCCGCCCGATTTCCGGCAATGACCGCGTGGTCAATACCTTGGCCAGATGCATCGCGACCTGCCGCGGGCGGGCGATGGTACGCACCCTCTTGGGGCCGATCATATCCGACAACCGGATATTGTAATGTTCCGACACCTTGCGCTGAATTTCCTCGATCGTCACCTTGCGGTTCGAGGCACGCAGCACATCGGCCAGACAATCCTGCACCAGATCCAGCGTAATTTCACGGCCCACAAGGCTGGCAAAGGCGAAAAGCCGCATCAAGGCCCCTTCCAGCACCCGGATATTGGTCGCGATCCGATGGGCCAGAAACTCCAGCACACCTTTGTGCATGTGCAGGCCCGGATATTGTTCGCGATAAAGTTCGGCCTTTTGCTGAAGTACCCCCAGGCGCAGTTCATAATCGGTCGGATGAAGATCGACGATCAATCCGCATTGCAGCCGGCTTTTGATCCGCTCTTCCAGATCCTTGATTTCCCCTGGCGCGCGGTCGCCTGAAATGACGATCTGCCGGTTCTGATCCACAAGCGCGTTGAAGGTATGGAAAAACTCTTCCTGAGTAGAATCCTTTCCCGCGATGAACTGAACGTCATCGACCATCAAAACGTCGACCGAACGAAACAGTTCCTTGAAATCCATGATCTGCCGTTCGCGCAATGCCTGCACGAAGCGGTACATGAACTGTTCGGCCGACAGGTAAAGCACTTTCATCTCTGGGTGTCGAAGCCGTAGTTCATGGGCGATCGCATGCATGAGATGGGTTTTACCCAACCCGACCCCACCATAAAGGAACAATGGGTTGAAGGTGACGGGGCCACCTTCTGCGACACGGCGCGCCGCAGCGTGGGCCAGTTCGTTGGGCTTGCCGACGACAAAACTGTCAAAGGTAAAGCGATTGTCGAGCACAGCGCCCGGAAGTGCGCCTTCATCGGTGGCGCGGCTGGCCTGCGCCGGTCTGGTGTTGCGCCTGGCCTGCGATTTGACGGCTTTTTCCACGGCCACCGGTCGTGTTGGCGCCACATGAAACTCGACGCGATCGACGGCTTCACCGGCCGTGATCAGTTGCTGGCGAATCGGTTCCGCGAAATTGCGTGATACCCAATTGCGCACGAAATTGGTTGGAGCGTCAAAATGGGCAATGCCGTCTTTCAATTCCGTCAGTCTCAGCGGCTCTATCCACGAGGCGAAATTGTTTTTGCCCACAACCTTCAAAAGTTCTTCACGTACCCGTCCCCAAGAGTCTTCAGTCATTTTTGCCCACGTCCATTATCCGTCGCACAGAGCAGCCTGTGGCGACTATCGTCAACTGCGGCGATCTGTTCGTTCTGCGCCTCGGGCAGGGTATACGGCAACCCTGGCCGGAAAAATGTCGTTCCGGTCAAAGCCGCCCCCCGAAAAAGGAAGCGTGGGTCATCGGACATGGCAACGACGGATCAAGCCAACAAAATCGCCGGCTCTATCTCTGCCTCTGTCGTTCGCGCGGGTATGAGATGCACCCGCGCCATAACAGCTTTTCAACGCCGATATCTCGGCGCATAGTTCGGAACCAGACGGATTGCAGCTGCCGTCCCTACCCGAAGTTACCGTGTGTCCCCCCAAGACGATGTGAATCGCAAGGAGACGCTAGCAAGCTTGCCGCGGCCACCGCAACTTATCTTCGCGCTTGACTCCCTCTTTGTCGCAGCGAATCCGATGGCCTGTGCAAATCGATCACAGGGTTCTCGGAGTTTGCCAAAACGCAAAGGGACGCGGCCCGAAGGCCACGTCCCCTAAAAGACCGGCAGGGTCGCCTTGTCAGGCGGCAAGCGCCTTGATGCGGGCCGACAGGCGCGACATCTTGCGGGCAAGAAGGTTCTTGTGCAAGACGCCTTTGGTCACGCCGCGTGCCATTTCCGGCTGGGCGGCACGCAACGCTGCAACCGCCGTTTCCTGGTTGCCAGAGGCAATCGCCTCCTCGACCTTGCGAAGGAAGGTGCGGATGCGCGAACGGCGGGCCTTGTTGACGGCAAAACGCTTCTCGTTCTGGCGGGCGCGCTTTTTGGATTGGGGCGAATTGGCCATGTGTCGCTTTCCGATATCGGTACGGGTAAATCTGAAGCCGCGCTTCTAGGCCCGACTCGGTCGTAAGTCAACAAGGCTTCCACAGGTTTTTGCGCTATTTGTCGCGAAACTGCGGTTCGCGCTTTTCCAGGAAGGCCTGCATACCCTCTTTCTGATCTTCGGTCGAGAAAAGCGCATGAAAGACCCGCCGCTCATACAGAACGCCCTCGCGCAGTGTCGTTTCATAGCTGCGGTTGACGGCCTCTTTTGCGGTCATTACGGCCAGGCTGGATTTTTCGGCGATCTTGCGGGCAGTTGCCATGGCTTCGGAAACCAGCTTGCCCGCCGGCACGATCCTGCTGACAAGGCCCGAGCGCTCTGCCTCCGCGGCATCCATGAAACGACCGGTCAGGTGCATTTCCATGGACTTCGACTTGCCGACAAAGCGGGTCAGCCGCTGCGTCCCGCCAATGCCGGCCACCACGCCCAGGTTGATTTCCGGCTGACCGAACTTGGCGGTGTCAGAGGCGAGGATGAAGTCGCACATCATCGCCAGTTCGCAACCGCCACCGAGCGCATAGCCGGAGACGGCGGCGACAAGCGGCTTGCGAAACCGTGAAATCGCTTCGGTCGCATCGGAAAAGAAATCTTCGGTGAAGGCATCGACAAAGCTCTTTTCCGACATTTCCTTGATGTCCGCCCCGGCGGCAAAGGCCTTTTCGGATCCGGTCAGCACCACACAGCGCACCTTGTCATTCCTGTCGGCAGCCGACAGCGCGTCGGCCAGTTCGCTCATCAACTTGGTGTTGAGCGCATTCAGCGCATCGGGCCGGTTCAGCCGGATCAGGGCGACATATTCTTGAATTTCGACGATCAGCGTCTCATAGGCCATTTGGCAGGACCTTTCAGGCTCTCCTTGCGGTCGCGACTCCTAGCATCCTTTGGGCAAGGATCAAGTCATCTTTGACAGCGCGGGCAGAAGAATGTGGACCGGCCAGATTGTGGGATACGGGCGACAAAGCCTGCGCAACCGTCAGTGTTGCACGCCCCACCTTCACGGCCATAGA
The DNA here is from genome assembly GCA_020446815.1 of Paracoccaceae bacterium. Lineage (GTDB taxonomy): Bacteria > Pseudomonadota > Alphaproteobacteria > Rhodobacterales > Rhodobacteraceae > Albidovulum. Next base: position 192,261 of record JAGRDY010000008.1, on the reverse strand, counting down.
CCTGAAATCTATGCTGAAAATAGCCCAACGCGCCATCCGCCCTGCGAAAATCCCGCAGACTCGACCCGCCCGCCGCAATCGCTTCGCGCAACACATCGCGGATGATCGGCACCAGGCTGGCGATGCGTTTCGCCGATATCCGCCCGGCCTTGCGGCGCGGGTCGATCCCGGCCCGAAAGAGCACCTCGCAGACATAAATATTGCCCAGACCGGCGACCAGCCGTTGATCGAGCAGCGCGGCCTTGATCGGTATCGCGCGGCCGGTCAGGTGTTTGACCAGATAGTCCTCATGGAAATCGTTGCCCAGCGGTTCGGGCCCGATATCGCACAACAGCCAATGGGTATCCGCCGCACCGGTCGCCATCAGGTCCATGGCACCGAATCGCCGCGCATCGTTGAAGGTCACGCGCGCACCCCCCGACATGTCCAGCACGACATGATCATGTTTCGCCGGTGCCGGATGATCATGGTGAAATTCGCCTGCAATGTTCCCCGATATCAGCATCCGCCCGGACATGCCCAAATGGATCAGCAACGTTTCACCCGTCGACAGATCGGCAAGAATGTATTTCGACCGTCGCCGCAACCGGTATACCCGCGCGCCCATCAGGCGCTCGGGCATCCGCTCGGGAAAGGGAAACCGCAGGCCGGGGCGGCGGATATCGGCCTTTTCAATCACATGGCCTTCCATCGCCGGGATCAGCCCCGCGCGGACGGTTTCAACTTCGGGCAGTTCGGGCATCGAGGTCCTTCGGCAACCGCGCCGCATTGTCTTGGCGGCCAAGGCTTCTATAAGGAGGGTGAGTTTAGGAAAACGGCAAGGCCCGATGAGCGATCAGAACCAAAGAACGACCCATTTCGGCTTTCGGACCGTGGCCGAGGGCGACAAGGCCGGCATGGTCCATGGCGTCTTTTCGCGTGTGGCCACCCGTTATGACCTGATGAACGATGTGATGTCGGTTGGTATTCATCGGCTCTGGAAAGATGCGATGATGGACTGGCTGGCGCCGGGGCCAGGGCAGGATTTGCTGGATGTTGCTGGCGGAACGGGTGACATCGCGTTCCGGTTTCTGAATCGCGCGCCGGGCGCCAGGGCTACCGTTCTCGACATGACGCAATCGATGCTGATCGAGGGTCGCAAACGGGCCGAAGCCGATAACCTTGCGAACCGGCTTGACTGGGTGGTCGGCGATGCCATGGCGCTGCCTTTCCCGGAAAACCGTTTTGATGTCTACACGGTCAGTTTCGGCATTCGCAACGTGACGCGCATTGCCGATGCCTTGTCCGAGGCATTCCGGGTTCTCAGGCCGGGCGGGCGGCTGATGGTTCTGGAATTCAGCCAGCTGCCCAACCCGGCGTTGCAATGGGCCTATGACCGTTACTCCTTCAACATCATCCCGGTGATGGGGCAAATCGTGGCAAAGGATCGCGACAGTTATCAATATCTGGTCGAATCGATCCGAAAGTTCCCGGATCAGGAGACTTTCGCCGCGATGATCCGGCAGGCGGGCTTTGAACAGGTAAAGTACCGCAATCTGACCATGGGTGTCGCCGCCCTGCATTCGGGGTGGAAAATCTAGGTGCGCGGCCCTCACAATATCTGGCGGCTGATCCGCACCGGGGCGACCTTTGAGCGCACTGGCGCAATGAAGATAGCGCTCGAGGCAATGGATGTGCCGCCGCGGTTGCGGCTGGCTGCACGGGTCTTCGGCTGGCCGTTCAAATGGCTTGGCTACCGTGGCGATCCGGCCCTGCCCCCGGTTACCCGCGCGCTGACGGCGCTTGGTCCGGCCTATATCAAATTCGGCCAGGTGCTTTCGACCCGCCCCGATGTGGTGGGCGACGAACTGTCGGATCAGTTGCGGGTCTTGCAGGACAAGCTGCCGCCCTTTCCGACCGAAGTTGCGAAGGCAACCGTCGCGGCAGAGCTTGGCCAACCCGTCGATTCACTTTTTTCGGAGTTTTCCGCACCGGTCGCGGCAGCGTCTATCGCGCAGGTTCATCATGCCCGAGAGGCGGGAACCGGCGATGACGTTGCCGTCAAGATCCTTCGCCCCGGCATTGAGCGGGCATTCCGCAAAGACATCGATGCCTTTCATTTTGCGGCCGGGCTGATCGAATTTCTGTCGCCGGCATCGCGCCGGTTGCGGCCTTCGGAAGTGGTCCGGCATTTCGAAGGCGTGGTCATGGGCGAACTCGACCTGCGGCTGGAAAGCTCCGCGGCCTCGGAATTTGCTTCCAATACAGAAAAAGATCACGGGTTTCAGGTCCCGAAACCCTATTGGTTCTTGTCCTCGCGGCGGGTGATGACACTTGGCTGGGCGGAGGGCATCCCCTTGGGCGAAGTTGCCGCCATCCGCGCGGCCGGGCACGATTGTGATGCACTCGGGGCGAGGGTCTTGCAACTTTTCCTCAGCCACGCCCTGCGGGACGGCTATTTTCACGCCGACATGCATCAGGGCAACATGAAGGTGGCCGCCAACGGCGATATCATCGCCTATGATTTCGGCATCATGGGCCAGATCGACGAATACACCCGCCGTGTCTATGCCGAAATTCTGATGGGCTTCATCAAACGCGATTACCGGCGCGTCGCCGAGGTCCATTTCGAGGCAGGCTATGTACCGCGCGACCGCGACATCGACGAATTTTCGAGGGCGCTTCGCGCAGTGGGTGAACCCATCTTCGGGATGAATGCAACACAGATATCGATGGCAAAGCTCCTGTCCTATCTCTTTGAGGTGACCGAACGTTTCGGAATGCAAACCCGGACCGAACTGATCCTGCTGCAACGCACGATGGTCGTCGTCGAAGGTGTCGCGCGCTCGCTTAGCGAAAACGTCAATATCTGGCAGGTTGCCGGCCCGGTCGTCGAAACCTATATCAAACAGAATATCGGCCCGCAGGCCTTGCTGCGCGACCTTGTTCGTACCGTCCGGGTGCTCGGGCGTTTCGGTCCCCGGTTGCCGCAACTCGCCGAGGATCTGTTGATCCGGCAGAATGAAACGGCCGCAACACCGTTACACCGATCGCATTGGGTTTCGGCCGGTCTGGTTCTGCTGGGTGCCGGGCTGGCCAGCGGGATGTTTGCCCTTTGGCAGAGTTTCTGAAAAAGGCTTGCTTGGCTGGTTTGGTTGAAGGCAACAGCCGTTTCGACGCGGATCAGCAGATACCAACGTGAAGCCGAAAAGCCTCAGGGCACTGAGCCATTGCGCAATGAGGTGACTTGAGCCGGCGCCACTTCGGCGCCGCTTTCCATGACCAGAACCGTGCCATTGGCGCCGCTGCGCACCTCCGTGATGCGCCCGAAGGCTTCGACGGAACCGGTTCCGATCAACTCCCCGGCGCTGTAGCTTTCGAGCCTGAAGGAATAGGCGCCCGGTGCGAGCGTGTTGCCTGCCGTATCCGTACCCGTCCATGTCAGCGGGTCTGTCGTCAAGGCGACCTGCGACCGCGCCACTTCGCGATCCTGGGCGTCATAAGTCACCAGCACGGCCTGATCGGCATCCTGCGCGGGTGTCGGGAACAGCGTCAGAGGTGTTGAGCCGAACATGACCGGCGCGTCCACCCGTGCCTCCATCCCGACCCAGCCGGCAAGCTGCGCCATACCCGAAAGCCCCATCTGCGCGGAAAGAGATTCCAGAAGCTGATTGGTCCTGACCTGTTGCTCGACACCGGAAAAGGTGGCGAGTTGAGATGCGTAATCGGTTGAATCAATCGGATTCAGCGGGTCCTGATTTTGCATCTGAGTTGTCAGCATGACCAGGAAAGTATTGAAATCGCTTTCAATCATTGTCCCGGACGCGCCGGCGGCGTGGCCGTTCCGGCCGCCGGGTGCGGAAGATCCGGGCGTCGTTGCAGCAATCGCATCCATCTGGCGCTCCTTTCACATGCGTAGGTCGAGACCGTCTTTCGCCGCGTCTGCCCTGCGTGCCGGTTTCGGCCCCTGCAAATCGTCGCGACCGGACGTCTCTGGTACCAATGTGCCGACGTTTCTTGCGAGATTCCCGCCCTGCGGGTTGTGATCCTGATCGCGCCCGAAACTGAAGTTCAGATTGTCAAAGCCCATGTTCCGGAAATCTTGCGCCAACGTGTCGATATGACGGCGCAACAGATCCAGCGTTTCGGGGCGATCGGCCTGGATGGCCATGGTCAGGCTGCCATCATGGGTGGCAAGGGTCATCCTGACGCGCCCCAACTCTTCTGGTGACAGGGTCATTTCGATGGGCCGGTCGGTGAATTGCGATGCGGCATGTGCCAGCATCCGGCCAAGGCCATCAGGCAAGGCACCGGCTGCGGGCACATTATGTTTGGCGGAGCTCTCCGAAATATGAATAGCCGATGGCCCATCGTGCCCGTGCAGGATGGGAATTGCGCTTTCCGGGTCGGCGCCGGCCACTATTGGCGGCATCCGGTGATCGGCGGTGGCCGGATCCGGCAGATCTGCCGTAGCGGATCGCTCGGCTGAAGCAGCGGCAGGGGCCGCGGCGGGTTCGGCAAGGGCTTGGCCGGGTCGACTGGGGTGCGCGACCTGAACTTCTTGCCTACCCGGATCAGGCGAGTGGCCCCGCTGATGGGGCGAATGCCCTTGTGGCGGGTTGCGCAGAGTGCGCGGTATCGCCAGGCCATCCCCGGCTTTGATCGACAGGTTTGCAGAGGCGGCATGTGGCGGCGGTGAGTTCGCAGGAGCTTGCGTGCCCGTGTCTCTGCTCTGTTCCGGCGCCAATTGTAGCGGCGTTGTGGGACCATGCGTCAGACCGCGCGCATCGGTTACTGTTCTGATCCGGGGCGCCAAAGAAGCTTCGTTCACTTGATCCATTTTGGCGATGTTGCCCTTTTCGGGCTCCTGTGCCGGCCCCAGGCCGGTTCGGTTGCTTGGCGCGGCACGTTGCTCAGGATGGGCATCCATTTCCCGCCCGATCCGGGTGTTTGGTTGTCGGGCGCCGTCACGCGCATCGTCCGGTGTTTCCGGCCCTGGAGCGGCCCGGATTTCAGACATGATTCCGGCCGTCGAAACATCTTCGGCCCAGGCTGAATTCACGGGCGACTGCTTCGCCGTGTTCGATGGCACCTCAACGAGTATGGGTTGCGTGCCCCTGCCTTCGGGGCCAGTGGCCCCGAAGGCAGCGCTTCTTGGTGGACCGACCGTGTCGCGGCGTATCTCATTGGCCGTTTGCAATGCCGATTGGGCGCCAATCTGCGCATTGGCCAGATCCGCAACGGCGCCGGTGTTTGCTGGCATGGCAATACCCTCTGGTATCATGAAGCCTGGGGCAGTGCCGTCCTCGTGTGGCGCTACAGATGCCGGAACATCATGTCGCGCCGTGTCAGGCCCTGATTGCGGGCCATGCCGCAAATCTCGTGCATCCCGCGCCCATTCATCACCATCGGCTCGGATATCGGCCACGACCGCGGTGCCTGAAAATAACGCGCGATCCGACATTCCCTCGGCGCCGCGAAGATCCAGATGCCCTGTCGGGCCAAACCCGCAGGCCGGGCGATCTTTCGGTTTGGTCAGGGTCTTGTCCACTCTTTCGGGGGAAGTGGAGATCGAAACAGGCGCGGACAGTTGATCGGAGGTCTGCTCCTGGTGGCCGGCCGGCGTAGCGCTTTCGTGCATGGGTTGCCCGGCAGACTCCGGCACCGCCTTGCCCGATTGGGTCTCCGCCGATAGCGCTTCCAAAACAGCAAAGAACATCTGGGATGTTTCGGTCCCGGGCCCGGCATTTGGTTCCCGTGCGGATATGCCGGGGCGGCTGGTATCAACAATTGCTACTGCGTTCATGATGTCCACGACTTCTGCCTGTGTCGCGGGCAACCTGGCAGACGAAAGTTACCGCTTCTTTACCTCCAGCGATGGATAGTCACGAAATTCGGTACAACTGGAGGCATCTCGAAATGGCCATTTTCCCGACTCATGCCAATCTGCAAGCCGCTTTGCCGGCAAGACAGAGTGATTCCTTGCGTGTTGCCACCGACGCACTTGAGGCAGAATTCCTGACCGAAATGCTGAAGGCGGCGGGTCTCGGCAAACCCAGCGAAGGATTTGGCGGCGGCATTGGCGAAGAACAGTTCGCGTCATTCCTGCGACGCGCGCAAGCTACCGAAATGGTCAGGCATGGCGGTATCGATCTGTCAGAAAGTATATTCCAGGCTCTGACCAGGAGAACGCGTGATGCCAGCCAGCAAACTGCTTGAGGGTCTGAAGGCGCTGTTGGATACGGAGCGCAACGCGATCCGTAGCGGTGATTTTGCCGATTTGGAAAAGATCGCGGCACGAAAAGCCGAGTTGCTGGGGCTCCTTGAGCGCGCCCTGCGGCCCGAATATCTTTCGCGTCTCGAAGCGATCAAGAAAAGCTCCGGCAAGAATCAGCACCTGCTGACGGCGGCGCTGAAAGGTATTGATGCCGCACGGTCGCGAGTTATGGCGATCAAGACGGCCAGCACCAGCCTGACGACCTATGACAGCCGCGGCCGCGCCAATTCCATTCTTGCATCTCCCAGCGCGGTCGAGAGGCGGGCGTGAAAGCCGTGATGAATTGCATCAATATCTATGTAATCGAACCCGACCATTAGCGAAACTTTAGCGGTTGGCCTGCATCGTCCACCTCGCATCCACCAAAGGATGGCGCGGAACCGGATGAGAAGCCGGCATTCGTATCGGTCAGAACGCCTTTGTCGCCGTCGATGGACGGCCTATGAAATCCGACGCAAAGCGTCGATCCACCTAAGGATGAACAATGTCTAGTATTCTGACGAACACCAGCGCCATGGTTGCGCTGCAAACATTGCGCGGCCTCAATACCAGCATGGCCAAGACGCAGGATGAAATCTCTACCGGCAAGACGGTTGGCTCTGCCAAGGACAACGCCTCTGTCTGGGCCATTTCCAAGGTGATGGAGGCCGATGTCAAGGGTTTCAAGGGGATTTCGGACAGCCTGGGCTTGGGCGAATCGACTGTCGCCGTTGCCCGCCAAGCATCGGAAACGATCACCGATCTGCTGACCGATATCAAGGGCAAGGTCGTCGCGGCACAAGAACAAAACGTCGATCGTGAGAAAATCCAGGCCGATATCGATGCCCTCACGGGCCAGATCAAATCTGTTGTCGGTGCCGCCCAGTTCAATGGCCTGAACTTGCTCAAGGGTACGGATGACATGAACATCCTGTCTTCGCTCGACCGGGCGGGGGACGGCACCGTCACCGCGTCTAACATTACTGTCGCGCGCCAAGACCTGACAACGGATTCGGGTGTTTACGGCTCGGGTACATCCTTGGCCGCGAACTCCGTCGTCGCCAACTCCGCGACGGCCGTGGCCTCGGCCGGCAATACGGCGGTCATCACTTTCAACGGCACCGCGGCGGATTATTCGGCTTCTGCCGCGGTCGTGACCGTCGGCGGGGTCGATCTGAATTTCACCGGCACCACCGGCGATACCGAAGTCGAGGCCGCGGCATTCTTTTCCGGGGCGATCAATGCGCTCGGGCTCGAAGGGGTCACGGCGTCTGCTGCGTCCGGCGCGCTGACGATCACCTCGACCCTCGCTTTCGATGAGGCGACGGTATCGGTCTCCGGTCTGACCGCCAACGCCGCAGGTTCGGTGATCACCAGCCTGAACGGCACGGGCAGCTTGTCCTTGACGACCGGCGACATTGCCAACCGCGCAGAACAGATCGATTTCTCGACCGCTGCCGCGGTTGCCGAAGGTGACGGCTACAAAGTGACCATTGGTACCGGTTCCTACAACTACGTCGCCGGAAAATACGAAACGATGGAAGATGTGGCCAAGGGTCTGAAGGCAGCCGTCGATTCCGCCGGATTGGGCGGTATCAGTACCAAGGTCACTCAGGATGCGACCAGCGGCCAATGGAGCCTGATGGTCGACAATGATGGATCCAACTCTGCCAGCCTCTCGTTCTCGGCCACCGGCAACGCCGGCGGCGAAGCATCGGGGGGGCTGTTCGGGCTTGATTCGATTGACGTGACAACCAATGCCGGGGCGAATGCGGCGCTCGACAATGTCGAAACGCTCATCGCCAATTCAATCGACGCGGCGGCATCATTCGGTTCTGCCCAGGGTCGCATTGAAATCCAGTCGGACTTTATCGGCAAGCTGACCGATGCACTTAAAACCGGGATCGGCACCCTTGTCGACGCCGACATGGAAGAGGCGTCGGCGCGGTTGCAGGCGCTTCAGGTACAACAGCAACTTGGCATTCAGTCCCTGTCGATTGCCAACCAGGCGCCGCAAAACATCCTGGCGCTGTTCCGATAGCGCTCCAGACCGGGGCGCCTGAATGGCGCCCCGGCATTGCGCCCTGAAATCGTGACCTGACGAAAATCGTCCTTGGAAGGTATCCCTGTGAACGCACATCATCTGGCTCAGGCGGCTTATGCCAGTGCCGCGACCCCGACCCGCACCGACCGCGGCACCGAATATGAACTCTTTTCCCGCATCACCCGTCGTCTGAAGGCCGCTTTCGGCGACGACAGCAGCAGTTTTTCCCATAAGGTCACGGCCCTTCACGAAAACCGTGTCCTGTGGACGACACTCGCCGCGGATGTTGCGGCCGGAGCCAACAAGCTGCCGCAGGCGTTGCGGGCGCAGATTTTTTATCTGGCACAATTCACCATCCATCACACACGCAGCGTTCTTGGCGGCACCGCGAGCGCCGATGCGCTGATCGACATCAATACTTCGGTCATGCGGGGCCTGCGCAGTACAGGAGAAAAGGCATGACCGGGCTTGTCCTGAAACTCGCACCCCGCGAACGGGTGCTGATCAATGGCGCCGTGGTTGAAAATGGCGACAGAAGGTCGCGCCTTTCCATCATGACACCCAATGCCAACATCCTGCGCCTGCGCGATGCAATCCATCCCGAACAGGTGACAACGCCGGTACGCCGGGTCTGCTATATCGCGCAGCTCGTTTTGTCGGGCGATGCCGAGCCGGGCGATGCCCGGCAACAGATGATGCGCGGCATCGAGCATCTGAGCCAGGCTCTGGTCGATGCCGACAGCCGCAAGCAATTGACAGTCGCCACGGCGGCAATATTGGAAAATCAGTTCTATCCGGCGCTCAAAGCCCTGCGCAGCCTTCTGCCGCGTGAGGCGCGTCTTCTGGCTGGCGCAAGCGCATGAGCTTTTCACCCGTCGTTCCTTTTGGCGGGTATGCCGGTTGGGCTTTCCTGACCCGTACGCGCGAAACGCAGCAAAAAGCGTTCGTTGACGACCCTTCTGTTCGGCGCGACACCGATTACTTTCGCGCCAGGATCGGGTCGGTCACGACCGCCGGGGCGTTGGTGAGCGATCGGCGGTTGCTGAAAGTCGCCCTGGGCGCCTTTGGCATCGACGCAGATATCAACAATAGGTTCTTTATCCAGAAGGTTCTCGACGATGGCACCTTGAAACCGGATGCGTTGGCCAACAAGCTTGCCGACAAGCGCTATCTGGAGATGTCGAGAGCGTTCGGTTTTGGCGACTATGCCATCCCCTCGACCCGGCTTTCGGGCTTTGCCGACAGGATCGTCACCGCCTTTGAAACCCGGCAATTCGAGACGGCCGTCGGCAGACAGGACGACACCATGCGGCTCGCGCTGAATGCGGAACGCGAATTCGCGATGCTTGCGGGCAAAAACCTGTCCAATGACACCAAATGGTACAGCATCATGGGTTCCGCGCCGCTCAGAAATGTGATGGAAACGGCCATGGGCTTGCCGCAGAGTTTTGCCTCCATCGATCTCGATCAGCAATTGGCGGTGTTCAAGGACCGTGCCGAACGCTTCTTCGGAACCGCCGAGATATCGCAGTTCGCAGACCGCGAGAAAATCGAAAAAATGCTGCGCCTGTTCCTGCTGCGCTCTGCCGACAGATCGGCTGGCGGGGTTTCCGGGCAATCGGCCGCGCTCAATATCCTGCAGTCCGGCCCGTCTGGGGCGGTGGGCCTTCTGTCGTCACCTGGCTGATCTCGCAGCCGAAAGTGAACCGCGGCGGGCTTCCCGATACCTGGTTTGCCCGTGTTGCGCTTGCAGACAGAAAACCCGCACTGGCGGCCGATGAACCCTGCCGATGTTCCGGGCGGCGGTCATGGCGCGCAATCGCGCAAGGGCCGGGGGTGCCGCGCGAATCGGCAGGGCCCCGCGCCCGCGTTTCTTCGATCCGACGCCGGAGCGCCTAGTCATGCAACGAATGGTCGGCTCGTGTGCGATCATGGCCAAGCTTCGCAACTGTCAGGGAGCGCTTGTGACGAAGTGCATCCGTTAGCTGCACCGGTCGGCAAATCGATCCCGGCGCCGCGCGCCTCGGTGATCGACCGACAAGTTGCGGCCCGAGCGGGCACCCCGGACCCTTTTCAAATTCCCGAAGACACAGGGCAGATTCACGCGCCTTTGTCCGGCATCAGGCGCGACAGAAGATCGGCGGCGAACGCGGCATCCGCGGGGGCGGTTTTCATCACTTCGCCCCAATGCCTGCCGGTTTCACTTGCGATCTTGACGGTGGCATCAATACCCATTTTTCCCGCAAGCCCGGCCCGCGGCGAAGCGAAATCAAGATAATCCATCGGCGTGTTCTCCACGAGCATCACATCGCGCGACGGATCCATCCGCGTGGCCAACGCCCAGGCGATATCGTCCCAATTGGCCGGATCCAGATCGGCATCCACGACGATGATCATCTTGGTATAGCTGAACTGCGGCAGCATTCCCCAAAGGGCCATCATCACGCGACGCGCCTGGCCGGGATAGCGTTTGTCGATACTGACGACGGCAATCCGGTAGGAACAGGCGGCGGGCGGCAGCCACAGGTCGCGGATCTCGGGGATCTGGGCGCGGATCGTGGGCAATGCCAGCCGGTTGAATACCTCGCCGATGATCGCGGGTTCATCTGGCGGCCGGCCGGTATAGGTCGAAAGGTAAATCGGGGTCTGCCGATGGGTGATCGCCGTCACCTGCATGACCGGAAACGGCTCGGCGGGATTGTAATACCCCGTGTGATCGCCGAACGGGCCTTCAGGAGCGAGTTCACTGGGTGACACCCAGCCCTCCAGCACGATCTCGGCTTCGGCGGGCACCATGAGTTCCACCGTTTTCGCAGCCACGAGCCGCGGGCGCGCGCCGTTCAACGCGCCGGCAAAGGTCAGTTCGGACACGGTTTCCGGCAATGGCAGGGCGGCCGACAGCAATGCCGCCGGATCGGCACCCAGAACGATGGCAACCGGTGTGGCCAGGCCCTGTCGCGCCCAGCTTTGATGATGGGCCGCACCGCCCCGATGCGGCAGCCAACGCATGATTACCCGGTCGCTGGAAATGACCTGGGCGCGGTAGACGCCGGCGTTATAGCGGTTGATTTCGCTCATCGCCGATCCGTGCGGGCGTGTCACCACCACCGGCCAGGTGATCAGCGCCCCGGCGTCGCCCGGCCAATGGTTCTGCACCGGAAGGGCCGACAGATCGACCCGCGGCCCTTCCAGGACGCATTCGTGAACCGGAGCGGCCTTGATGATCTTGGGGCGCGTTGCCAGTGCCGCTTTCAGCATCGGCCAGCGAGACAGCGCGTCGCGTAACCCATCCGGAGGCGATGGTGAGCGCAGCGCGGCAAGAAACGCTGCCAGTTCATCCAGCCTGTCCAAAGTGATGCCAAGGCCTGCGGCGACCCGCTCCGGCGTTCCGAACAGGTTGACGACAACGGGAATTTCGGCGGGGCTACCGCCTGCCAGGGTCGGATGGTCAAACCGCAGGACCGGCCCGCCACGTTCCAGAACTGCACGATGAACGGCCGTTATCTGGTGACGAACCGAAACCTTGTCGGCAACGCGCAGCAATTGACCGGTGTCACCGCACCAGTCGAGAAAACTGCGCAAGCTTAGAAAGGTTGGCAAGACACGCACGGGATATCCTGTCTGACGGATCTGCTCGCAGCTAACAGCAATAAAGCGGCGTGAAATTGACGTACATCAATTTATCTTACGCTTCATGCGACTAAGACAAGGGCAGATGCGCTGACCGCGAACCATGGAATGCCCCTTGTCACATCCCATCCCTCAAATTCCGCAGTTTCCGGTGGCACTGGCTGCCCTGTTGCGCGCCGTGCCACTGGCGCCCTTGTCGGTCTCGCTTACCGCTGTTTCGCGTAGCATTGCCCGGCGCCATCCCGGGCTTTTTCGCAGGCTGGGCCCCTATAGCCAGACTGTGTTCGTTCTGGACCCTACCGACCTGCCCCTGGTGATCTTGCTCGATCCCAATGACGGCGTTCCGCGTGTGACCCTGGCGCGCGGGCGCGGGGAAGGTGCCGCGCGTATCGCCGGGCCACTTGCGGCGCTCCTGGGGCTGGTTCACGGGGCATTCGATGGCGATGCGCTGTTTTTCTCGCGCGATCTGGTGATCGAGGGCGATACCTCGGCCGCGCTTGCGTTGCGAAATGCGGTTGATGATGCCGAACTGGACCTTTCACTGGAAATTTCACGTTTTTGCGGGCCGATGAAAGGCCCGTTACAGCGTGTCATCATGCTGCTTGAACGCCATTGCGGTGTGAGCCTGACCCGTGCTGCAGAAGGGGCGATAAGGTAATGGAAATCGTTTGTCCGGCAGGCACGCCTGCCTCTTTGCGTGCGGCTGTTACGGCTGGTGCGCACACGGTCTATTGCGGTTTTGCGGATGAGACGAATGCGCGCAACTTTCCCGGATTGAACTTCGACCGGGCCGAGATGCGCGACGGGATCGCCTTTGCCCATGACCGCGGCACCAAGGTTCTGATCGCCATCAACACATTTCCGCGCGCGGGCGACGAGACCCCTTGGCATCGCGCCGTCGCCGATGCCGAAAGCTGCGGCGCTGATGCGGTCATCCTGGCCGATCTCGGATTACTGGACCATGCCGCCCGCAATCACCCCCGGTTGCGGCGCCATCTTTCGGTTCAGGCGGCCGCGGCCAATGCCGATGCGGTCAATTTTTACGCAGAATCCTTTGGCGTGAAACGCGTCGTGCTGCCGCGTGTCCTTTCGGTACAGGAGATTGCCGCGATCAATGCCGAAACCGAGGTCGAGACCGAGGTGTTTGTCTATGGCGGGCTTTGTGTGATGGCCGAGGGTCGCTGTTCGCTGTCATCCTACGCGACCGGGCGTTCGCCCAATATGAACGGCGTCTGTTCGCCCGCCAGCCATGTGGAATATCACGATGAAAACGGCGTCCTGGACGCGCGGCTTGGCGGCTATACGATCCACCGCGTCCAAAAGGATGAACCGGCCCCCTATCCGACCCTCTGCAAGGGGTGCTTCAGTGCCGGCGAAAAGACCGGGCATCTCTTTGAGGATCCGGTCAGCCTGAATGCCGAACAGTTGATCCCGCAGTTGCAAAAGGCGGGTGTCACCGCGCTCAAGATCGAGGGGCGGCAACGCTCGCGCTCTTATGTGGCACAGGTCGTCGGCAATTTTCGGGCCGCCGTGGATGCGCTGGAGGCAGGTCGGCCGATGCCAGAGGGGATGCTGGCGCGGCTTTCCGAAGGGCAGGCCATGACCACCGGCGCCTACAAGAAAACCTGGAGATAGCGCTATGGAGTTGACAGTGGGACCGAACCAGTTTTTCTGGTCAGCGGAGCGCTGGACATCGTTCTATGACGATCTGGCCAAGGCTCCTGTGAACCGGGTCGTGCTGGGCGAGTTGGTGTGCTCCAAACGTCTGCCATTCTTTCAGGACCGTATCCCAGACGCAATCTCCACGATTGTCGATGCAGGCAAGGAAGTCGCCCTGACCAGCCTCGCACTGGTCACGCTGAAACGCGAGCGCAAGCTGACCGGCGAACTGTCCGAAATGGGTGTGGAGGTGGAAGTCAACGATCTGACCGCGCTGGCCCATCTGCCCGCAGGTTTGCCATTTTCGGTGGGCCCGCTGGTCAATGTCTATAACGAAGGTACGCTTTCATGGCTTGCATCGCGCGGGGCAACGCGCGTCTGCCTGCCGCCCGAATTGCCGCTGGCTTCGGTTTCCAGCCTGGCCAGGGCCGGCGCGGATGCCGGTCTTGCCGTTGAGGTCTGGGGCCATGGCCGACTGCCCCTGGCCATCTCGGGGCGCTGCTATCATGCGCGTCTGCACGGGCGCTCTAAGGACAACTGCCAGTTTGCCTGCGAGGATGATCCCGACGGGCTCGCGGTGCACACTCTCGAGGGAAAGCCCTTCCTGGCAATGAACGGGGTGCAAACCCTGTCTGACAGCTATACCTGCGCGGCGTATCAGATCGATGCGCTGAGGGATGCCGGGGTAAATGCGCTGCGCCTGTCGCCGCAATCGACCGGATTCACCGCGATTTGCGGGCTTTACCGGCAACTTCTGGATGGCGTGGTGGATGCCGATCATCTGGTTGACGCGATGAGCCGGATCGATGCGGCCATGCGCCTGTCCGATGGATTCCTGACCGGTCCGCGTGGTGCGGACTGGTCCGGCAAGACCGTACAACCCTGATCGCCCCCCGCGCCAGGTGCGGCCGCCAGACCCGGCAGGACTGGGGCGGGCCTGCGCCCGCGCGCCCGGATCCTCGCCGCCACCGCTGCATCCAACAAACGGAGGCAGCCCGATCCGCTGCGCCATTTGACGAATCGACAAAGCCTACGGGTCGGCAATCGGCTGTCGATGCTTCAGTGCCGATCCGGCCGGCTCGATCGGTGTTCCAACCCGAATCGTTGCCCCGCCTGATCAAACGCCTGAAAGGCGGCGGCGCCCTGAATCGGCGCAAGGAAAAAAGGCAACGCCGCCCGTTGCGTACCTTTCCTGCCCGGCACCACCGAAGTCTTGGTTTTTTGTCGCTACATGATTACTGCACCCGCACAAACACGAGGAAACACAATGTACACCGCCACACTTCTGGCAAACCCGTCACGCGCCAATCTCGACCGTGTCGCGGTGGAATCGCTGCGCAATGCCTGGGGCGGGGGCGCGGCAGGCTGGCTCAATCCCGGCATCGCCGCTGAATTCGCCCTCGCCGAAATCCCTGCCAATCACGCGCAGGTCTGGCAGAGCCTGCAACGGTCAGGGCTTGATCTCGTGGTCCAACCCAGCGCCGGAAGGCGAAAGAAGATGCTGCTCGCCGATATGGACAGCACCATGATCGGGCAGGAATGCATTGACGAGTTGGCCGATATGGCAGGCAAGGGGGCAAAGGTAGCCGCAATCACCGCCCGCGCGATGAACGGAGAGCTGGATTTCGAAGCAGCGCTGATCGAGCGTGTCGAACTCTTGCGCAACCTGCCCACCGCCGTCATTGCCCAGGTATTGGCCGAACGCATCACCTACGCTTGCGGAGGCAAGACCCTGATCGCCACGATGCAGGCCAATGGCGGCTACGCAGCCCTCGTCTCGGGCGGCTTTACCGCATTCACGGGTCCTGTCGCCGCACATCTCGGCTTTGACGAACACCGTGCCAATACGCTTCTGTCTTGTTGCGGCAAACTGACCGGCGATGTCGCCCGCCCGATTCTCGGCGGCGACGCGAAAGTCGCCGCATTGTCGGAAATCTCGGCGCGCCTCGGGATCAATCCGGGCGATGTGATCGCTGTCGGTGACGGCGCCAACGACCTCGGGATGCTCCACCTTGCCGGAACCGGTGTCGCGCTTCATGCCAAACCTTCCGTCGCCGCCCAGTGCGATATCCGCGTCAACCATGGCGATCTGACGGCGCTGCTTTATATCCAGGGCTATGCCGCCAGCGATTTCGCCTGACGCAAAGTGCCTTGCGTCAGGGTTGATCCGAAAATCCCGGCCGGCCGGCGGGCAATAGAGTTCAATGAAACCCCAAGGCGCCCCGGACCCGGTTTCACCTTTGTCAAAATACTCCCGCCGGAGGCGAACCGCGCAGGTTCGCAAAGGCAACCTGCGTGGGCACCTGTGCGTCCCGCCCCAGATGCGTCAGCATCCGGCGAACCCGGCCGCCCGCCGCAACGCGGCGGCGGCGATGCCCCGGCGGTTCAGGATCGGGCCGGTCAGCAGGTCGGCCACAACCGGATGATCCGCCTCAAGCGCCCCGAGCCGCACCAGCAGCGCCGTCAGCGCCGCTTCGGATGCGCGCGTCGCACCATCCATGATCTTCAGCGCGATACCGCGTTTCAACTCGGGCAGGATGGCAACAAACACCGCCTCCGCCCCGGTCTTGACCGCGACCCTGCCCCCCATTGCCCGCATCAGCCTGGTGCAGGCGCGTCCCTCGCCCGCCACCAGATCAGGGTGACCCATCATCGCCTGGACCAGCCGGGCAGCCGCACCTTCGCGGCCGCGGCCATCCGGGCGGGCGGCCGCAAAATAGCCCATCGCGCGCGCCAGGCCGTGGACGGTCGTGGCGAAATTCGGGGCGGAACAGCCGTCGATCCCGTATCCCGGCGACGCCAGCCCCGTCACTTCCTCGAACGCCGCACGCACGGCGACCTGAACCGGGTGCGAGGCGTCGATATATTCCGGCCCCGCCCCGAGATGCCTGGTCAGGGTCAGAAACCCCGTATGCTTGCCCGAACAGTTATTGTGGATCTGGCAGGGCGCGATGCCCGAACAGACAAGCCCCTTGCGGGCAGGAAAATCGTCCGGCATCTGCGGCCCGCAGCGCAGATCGGACTCTGACATGCCCAGATCGTCCAGCCACCGCGCCACGCGCTCGGTATGAATGGCGGCACCATTATGGCTGGCGCATGACAATGCGAGTTGCTCGTCGCTCAAACCGGCCGCATCTGCCGCACCGCTCTCAATCAACGGCAGCGCCTGGATCATCTTGCATGACGAACGAGGAAAGATCACCGCCTCCGGATCGCCCCAGGCCTCGATGATAGCGCCTCTGCCGTCGCAAATCACCGCATGCCCCAGATGGGCGCTTTCCAGCATACCGCCCCGCCATAGCTCGATCATCGGAACTGCCGTCATGCTACCCCCCTGAGTGGTGCGCGATTTTCTGCCGTCAGGGCTTTTCCCGGTGGACGAAACTGCGTTAAGACATGCATATCGAGTTGAAATGCGTTCGACCATGGGAAAACGCCGATAAAGGCTTTGCGGACGAACCAGAGGCATACGACGGCTGGAGGCTGTGGGACAGATGAAAACTTCACCAAAACGCATGACGACCTTGGCCGTTCTGGCGCTGGGGTTGACAGGTACGGCGATGGCACAGGTGTCGTCGAACCGCGTCGCGACAAAAACCGATTGGAGCGTTTTTGTCGAAGAAAGCCCCAAGGAATGCTGGAGCGTTTCGGCCCCCAAGGAAACCGTCAACACCAAGGATGGCAAGGCTGTTTCGGTCCGTCGCGGCGACATTCTGCTTTTCGTGACGTTCCGGCCCGGTTCTCCTGCCGGCGAAGTATCCTTTACCGGCGGCTATCCTTTCGCGGACGGATCGACGGTCGAGCTGAATATCGGCGGCACCAGCTTCGATCTGTTCACCGACGGTGAATGGGCGTGGTCGGGGGCAGATGACGATGCCAGGATCGTCGCGGCACTCAAGGCGGGCACGAGCGCTACCGTGTCGGCCAGATCCGGCCGTGGCACCAACACCCAGGACACGTTTTCGCTGCTCGGGGTCAGTGCCGCGCTGGACGAAGCCGCCAAGCGCTGCGCCGGCTGAGCCGGCATCGGCCAACAAAGCGGCCCGCAGACATCCGGGTACGCCATGGCGTTCCCGCCCCTGAGTTGCGACCAGAATACCCCGCGATTGTTTCTTTCGTGCACAAGAATGCCGCCTGCGCCCGAGGATGGTGATTGATTTCCTGCCGGCTTTCGCGCGCCGGCTTTCGGCCAGGCATGTTTCCTGCGCCTGATTGCAATTCACCGTCACGGGCTTTATCTCATTGCCCAGACAGAAGGTACTCACCACCAAGGCAAAACGACGATGAACTGGATCACCAATTACGTCAGGCCCACGATCAATTCGCTGTTTTCACGCCGCGAAGTGCCCGAAAACCTGTGGACCAAATGCACGGAATGCGGAACCATGCTGTTTCATCGGGAACTGTCCGAAAACCTCAACGTCTGCACCAATTGCGATCATCACATGCCGATCAGCGCCCGCGAACGGCTGGCGAGCCTGTTTGACGGTGGCGTATTCACCGAAATACCGGTTCCCGAACCCATCGCGGACCCATTGCATTTCCGCGACCAGAAAAAATATCCCGAGCGGATGAAGGCCGCGCAAAAGGCTACCGGTGAAAAAGAGGCGATGCTGGTGGCGACCGGCGATGTCGGCCGTACACCGCTGGTCGCCGTGGCCCAGAACTTCGCTTTCATGGGCGGGTCGATGAGCATGTATGTCGGCAATGCCATCATCGCCGGCGCCGAAACCGCCGTGAAACGGAAATTGCCACTGGTGCTGTTTTCGGCGGCCGGAGGCGCGCGGATGCAGGAAGGCATTCTCGCGCTGATGCAGATGCCGCGCACCACCATCGCGGTAGAGATGCTGAAAGAAGCCGGGCTGCCGTACATCGTCGTATTGACCCACCCGACGACCGGCGGGGTGACGGCCTCTTACGCCATGCTCGGCGATGTGCAACTCGCCGAACCGAATGCGCTGATCGGCTTTGCCGGCGCCCGGGTTATCGAACAGACCATTCGCGAACAGCTTCCCGAAGGGTTTCAGAGGTCCGAATACCTGCTCGACCACGGCATGCTGGATCGCGTCACCCATCGCAAGAACCTTCGCGATGAACTGGTGTCGATCATCCGGATGCTGACTCATCAGCCACCCCCGGTGAAAGGCGAACTGCCAAGGCCCGAACCAATCGCCGGCAACGCTGGAGCCAAATCAGGATAACCCCTTCTTCTGTTTGAAAATACCCTCGGGGGGTGCAGGGGGGCGGATAGCCCCCCGCATGGCCTCGCAGCAGCGGTACGAGGCGATGATGTCCCAAGGTTCCGATCTGATCCTGTCCCGGATGATGGCGCTCCATCCCAAGATCATCGACCTTACGCTCGACAGGGTCTGGCGCCTGCTGGGCGTCTTGAATCACCCTGAACGTGACCTGCCGCCGGTGATCCATGTCGCCGGAACCAATGGCAAAGGTTCGACTCTGGCGATGATCCGCGCCGGGCTTGAGGCGGCGGGCGATACCGCCCATGTCTATACCTCGCCCCACCTGGCACGATTCCACGAACGCATCCGGTTGGCCGGAACGCTGATATCCGAGGAATATCTCGCGGAGATTCTCGAAGAGTGCGAAGCCGCCAATGGCGCGACGCCGATTACCTTTTTTGAAATCACCACTTGTGCCGCGCTGCTGGCATTCGCACGCAACCGGGCCGACTGGACGCTGCTGGAGGTGGGTCTTGGCGGCAGGCTCGATGCGACCAATGTGGTGGAGACCCCGCGACTGACGGTCATTACCCCGATTTCGGTCGACCATCAGCAATATCTGGGTGAAACTCTTTCACAGATCGCCGGTGAAAAGGCCGGTATCCTGAAGCGCGGCGTGCCCTGCGTCGTCGGGCCGCAAGTCGCGGACGCGCTCGAGATGATCGAGGCAAGCGCGGCCCGGCTGGGCGTACCCTTGCTGGTGTACGGACAGCACTGGCATGTCACCCAGGACCGTGGGCGGCTGGTCTTTCAGGATGAAACCGGTCTCCTCGATCTGCCGCTGCCCAACCTGCCCGGCCCGCATCAGATCGACAATGCCGGGGTGGCAATAGCGGCGTTGCGGTGTCTGGGCAAGGATGAGGCGGCCTGCGGCGCCGCCGTCTCCCGAGCTGACTGGCCGGCGAGGATGCAGCGGCTGACCCGGGGGCCGCTGGTCGATGCGGCGGCAGGCGCCGAGCTCTGGCTCGATGGCGGCCATAACCCGGCCGGTGGCGCTGCCGTCGCCGCAACGCTCCTGGCGATGCCCAGGCGGCCCACGCATCTGATTGTCGGAATGCTCAACACCAAGGACATTGGCGGCTACCTGCGGCCGCTGGCCGCCGTCGCCACAAGTCTCACGGCCGTTTCGATCCCCGGCGAGGCCAACACCCTGTCAGCCGAAACCACTCAGGCCGCCGCCGCCCGTGTCGGTATCGCTGCCGGTACGGCGCCGTCGGTCGCATTTGCGGTCCGATCCATCATTTCCCGCGACCCGTCCGCCCGCATCCTGATATGCGGATCGCTCTATCTTGCCGGCGGCGTTCTGCGCGAAAACGGCTGATGGCACGTCGCTTGGAATAGCCCCCGGATCGCGCCCTGGCAGGCCCAAACTCCGCCTTCGGCTGGTCATCCCGCCCCGCCGGGCACCCGGCCTGTCTTTTTGGGCGCTGCCCTGGTTTGCGGCTTGGCCCTTGTCGCCAGGGCTCATTTCCAATGCGAATCGGATTGCGGGCCTGCGGTGGGATGTAAGCCTCGGGAATGGGCGCCGTTTGCCTTTTCGCCGCTCAATCCCCAGTCCGCGCCCTGCATCTCGCGCAATCTGCTGGCGGTGCGTTTGAATTCGAACGCTCCCTCGCCTTCGGTGAAAAGTCCTCCGGGTTCTTCCGCGGCCGAAGCAATGAGCCGTACCCTTGCTTCGTAAAGCGCGTCGATCAGTGTGGCAAAGCGCTTGGCCTCGTTGTAATTCGCCGCCGTGAGATGCGGGATATCTTCCACGATCAGCACCCGCACCGCATCCGCTATGGCCAGATAATCCGCAGGCCCCAGCGGCTGCCCGCAAAGCTCCCGGAAGCTGGCCCTTGCCACGCCAGACCGGTGATCGGGCAGGATGACATTGCGCCCTTTCACCCGCAGCACCAGCGGGCCGTCGCCGCCTCCTCCGGTCAGTTCCATCCAGATGTCGGTGATCGCCTGTTTCGCCCGCGGCCCAGCGGGAGTGAAATATACCGGGGCGCCCGCCAGCAACACCTGGCGGTAGTCGGTTTCGCTTGCCAGTTCCCGCACTTCCAGCCGCTCTTTCAATAGCGCGATGAAAGGCAGAAACAGCGCCCGGTTCAGCCCGTTCAAGTAAAGGCCGTCCGGTGCCCGGTTCGAGGTGGTTACAATCGCCACACCCTTGTCCAAGAGCATTTGAAAAAGCCGGCCGACGATCATCGCATCGGCAATATCGGTGATCTGCATTTCGTCGAAACAAAGCAGCCGCAGTTTATCGGCGATTTCGTCGGCGACGGGTCGAATGGCATCGTCAACTCCGGTCCTGCGGGCTGTGTCAAGCCCTGCCTGTATCTCCTGCATGAAGGCATGGAAATGCACCCGCCGTTTTTCCAAAATACCCACATTGGCGTGAAACAGATCCATCAGCATCGACTTGCCGCGCCCGACGCCACCCCAGATATAGAGCCCCTTGGGCATATCCGGGCCTTTGCCGAACAGTCCCCACAATACGCCCTTCCTTTGATGCGCGGTCTTTTCGAGCGCCTGCCGGACGTGCTCCAGACGCTGCAACAACGCCCGCTGCGCCGGATCGGCGCGTAACGCGCCCCTTCGGGCTTTCCGGTCATAGATTTCCGTCAGGGTGTCGCGCATGCCCAGCGGCATATCGTGGCGCAACAAAAAGGAAAAGCCGCAAAAATGCGCTTTGGATCATGGATTTGACGACATATAGGTGCGAACTTTCAGCAACGTTACCGCCCGATCAGCGGGCCGGGCAAGTCCCGTTCCCGCCGCGGATCAATCGGCCCCGGCGGAGGCAGATGTGGCCTCTGTATTTGCTGATGTTGCGGGCAGGGCTGCAATGCCCTTCCCGCTTGCGGCTTCTGAACCCAAGTTGATTTCCGATGCAAATATGACGAGCACCAAAACCACCAGAACGCCAACCAGTACCAATAGTGCCGCGCCACCGCTGCTTTCCACGGCCCCCCCCCTGCGGTGCGCAAGCTCTTCTTCAAAGGAATATGGGCTTGGTTCCATTTTCTGATAGTCCATGACCTGCTCCTGTCACAAAAGACCTGGTTGTTCAGGATACCGCCGTTTCCGCTCCAAACCATCCCCGGAAAAATCCTGGGCGATCACCCGCCCAAATCCGGCGCCACAATGCGCCTTTATCCGCTGATCGGCGCTACCGGAGACCCTTTTCACGGTCAGCTGCGCGCCGGGGCTATTGTTGCGGCCGCCTGAAGATGGCCAGAAGACGAGGTTTCAGCGTTTCGCCCTTGATCTGAATCGCCACATCAAAAGCAGGATGCAACTACTCCCGGCACTCTCCCGGCCTGCCTTCAATCCGATCCGAATAGAAGGTGGACCGCGTTAAACGGATACATTCACCAAGGCTTTTGCGCAGGAAGACCCCAAAAGGGGTTGATTTCGGGCGGCACGAAGCGAAGCGCCGGGCACGGCGTGCCCGGTTGGATGCGGTGGCGATCCTCACCCTTCGTTGATGTCCTTGTCCCAGATCTTCGTTTGTCCGGCACGTATGCCCACGAGCTTTCGCAGCAGACCCCAGGCGGTGAGTGCGCCCAGCGCAAAGACCAGAAGCATCGGCCCCAATGCTCCGCCCAGCAGCCCAACCCAAAGTAACAGCGCGGTCAGAAGCGCGCCGATGGCGAAGCCCAATAGGATGAACCCCGGGATCATCACTTCAAGGATCGCCAGAACCACCCCGGCAACGCCCCAGACCCACCATTCCTGCCAAAGCGCCATCAGCTTCGCCCTTTCAGCATTCTGAATGCGTCGCCAAACGCCTCCACCGCCTGTGCGGGCACGATGATTGTCTGCTTGCCCGCGCCCTGCCCGACCGCTGCCAGTGCCTCCACCTGTTTCAGCGCCACCTGATATTGCGCCGCCTCGATCCCGTGTTCCCTGATCGCCTGCGCCACGACACCGGTTGCATAGGCCTCGGCATCTGCGGTAATCCGCCGTGCCTTCGCCACCTGTTCGGCGGCATAAAGCTGGGCATCCGCCGACAGCTCGACGGAGCGTTTCGATCCCTCGGCCTCTGTCACCTGCGCGCGCCGCGCCCGTTCGGCGTTGAGTTGCTGCAACATCGCTGCCCGTGTCGCCTCATCAAGGTTCACATCCAGGACTTCGGCCCGTGTTACCTCGATGCCCCAGTCATCGACCATCGCCTCGACCTGTTCGCGCACTTTGCCGATCAGTTCGGACCGGTTTGACTGGACCTGATCAAGTTCGATCTTGCCGATCTCGGAGCGCACGATCCCGGCCACGGTCGTGGCGATGGCGCCGTCGACATCGCGAATCCGGTAGACGGTCTTTTCCGGTTCGGTGATGCGGTAAAACACGCTCGTCTCGACCTTGACCAGCACGTTATCGGCGGTGATGGCGTCTTGCAGCGCATTCGGCAACTGTCGTTCCAGCACCGAAATCTGATGCGCTACCCGGTCAAGGAAAGGTACGATGAAGTTGATGCCCGGCCCGAGCACGGAACGCAAGCGCCCGAACCGCTCCACCACATGCTTTTCAGACTGCGGCACGATGCGCACACCCAAAAGCACACAGACGATGATAAAGACCGCGATCGCGATCACCACCGCATTGGCACCGATAAAACTGCCCAAAAGCTGCCCGATATCCATTCCCGCCTCCTTGCGTACCAATGGCCAGAACTATGCCTTGCGGGGTCGAGGCTGAAAAGCGGTTTTTGCGACGCTTTGGCCACGACGTGGCTTTGCTTCGGTCGGAAATTCGCGGCCCGAGGGCACCCATGTATCGGCGCGCTTGGGGTCTTGGCGATTCAGGGGTTTCCCGAAGCGTTCCGGCGCATCGGCATGTGGCGGTTCACATCCTTGTAAAGCAGGTACCTGAACGGGCCCGGACCGCCCGCATAACATGCCTGCGGGCAAAACGCGCGCAACCACATGTAGTCGCCTGCCTCGACCTCGACCCAGTTCTGATTAAGATGGTAAACAGCCTTTCCTTCAAGGACATAGAGCCCATGTTCCATGACATGGGTTTCGGCGAACGGTATCACGGCCCCGGGTTGCAAGGTCACGATCGTAACATGCATGTCGTGGCGCAAATCTGCAGGATCGACAAACCGGGTCGTCGCCCATTTCCCTTCGGTGCCGGGCATCGGTGTCGGGGCAATATCGTTTTCGTTGGTTAGGAATGAGCCGGGCAGT
This sequence comes from Paracoccaceae bacterium, assembly GCA_020446815.1. Taxonomy (GTDB): domain Bacteria; phylum Pseudomonadota; class Alphaproteobacteria; order Rhodobacterales; family Rhodobacteraceae; genus Albidovulum. The sequence goes on along the minus strand of JAGRDY010000008.1, from coordinate 168,276 downwards.
TCGAGCCCTTCAACGGGCTGAAAGGCCTTTCGTATCCAGTGAAACCGCGATACCGCCGTGCCATTGTTGCGCAAGGACCACTTGGCATTGACTGGCAGATAGGCATAGCCGCCCGTCTGCATTTCATGTCGCTTGCCGTCGATTGTCAGCGTGATAGCGCCATCGACGACAAATAGAACCGCTTCGACAGACGGGTCGGTTTCGGGCCGGTCACTGCCACCACCCGGCTGAACTTCGGCGATATATTGGGAAAACGTTTCCGCAAAGCCCGAAAGAGGGCGCGACAATACCCAGAACCGGGTCGCATCCCAGAACGGCAGAAGGCTGGCCACGATGTCGCTCAGCGTGCCTTTCGGGATCACGGCATAGGCTTCGGTAAACACCGCCCGATCCGTCAGAAGCTGGGTTTGTGGCGGCAGGCCGCCCAGAGGTTTGTAATAAGCTTTTGCGGTCATGACTGCGCCCTCTGGTTGGTTCCATGCCAAACATAAGACCGTGACAAGGCCCGATTTCCAACTGCTATTGCTATCGGGAAAACATGAAGGATCATCAGGTTTTTTTTGACTTTGCGACCAAGAACAAAGCGGCAGTTCACGCCGCATGCGCGGCGCAAGATACGCCGCCGTTCGACGTGAGGGCGGATGGCGAAATCACAAATTTCCGGAGCTTTCCTTTCCAAAGAATGCGGCTGCCGCGGCGGATCGGCCGACCAAGTGCTGATCGGGCCGTTTTGCCGTCTCGTTTGATTTGAGACAAGGACAGGAAGAAACCCCGATCTTAGTCTCGGCCGGGGCGCAGGCTGGAAACACCGGGAGCAGCGCAACTCTCCGGCGCTGATCAGACTGCCTGCGTCGGTACTGGTGGCCCGCCTTTCGACATGGGATTTTTTGCTGGAGCGAAACATGAAAGTGCCAATCCTTTTCGAATCCGTCGAAGGGCAAACCCGCAAGATTGCCGAGTTCGTGGCACAAGAAGTCCGAAAGGCTGGGCATGACGTTTCGTTGTTCGACGCGTCTGACAATCTGGCGCCCTTCGTGTTCGAGGATGCGCAGAAAGTCATTCTCGCGGCGCCAGTGCACGAACGGCGGCACCCGGCGTCGTTTGAAGTGTACCTCGGCGCCCACCGGCGGGAACTGGCAGCGCGCCAGACGTTGCTGCTTTCTGTCAGCCTGCATTCCGCGTTCCCCGACAGTGTCGGAGATGCACAAGACTATGTCACTGAAATGAAGATGCGCACCAAGTTCCATCCAAGCGACACCTTGCTGGTTGCCGGTGCCGTGCGCAGCAGCAGCTATGATTTTTATGCCTCGCAGATCATTCGCCATGTGGTTTTGCGCGGACATGAGATTGACCCGGCCCTGGCCGAGCATGAATTTACCGACTGGGCGGCACTCGCATCGAAAATTGCCGGTTTTCTTGGCTCCGACTCCACTCTTGGCGCGCCTGCCTGATGTGGCAAAAAGCATGATCTGGCGTCGCCGAAATGTCTTCAGTCCAAGGTCCGCCGAAATCGCAACAGCGCCAACGCCGAGAATATCGTAACGAACAGGACCAGCGCGGCCATGGGCTGGGCGATGCCGGAATAATCCGCCCCCTTGAGCATGACGGCGCGGATCATGCGCAAGAAATGGGTCAGCGGGAAAATTTCGCCCAGGATCTGCGCCCACCCTGGCATCCCGCGATACGGAAACATGAACCCCGACAGTAGAAGCGACGGCAAAAAGAAGAAGACCGTCAGCTGCATGGCCTGCATCTGGGTTTGGGATACCGTGGAAATCAGGTAGCCCAGGATAACCAGTGCGAGCACGAACACCAATACGCCAAACAGCAGGATCGACAAGCTGCCTTCGAAAGGGACATCGAAAACGAGCTTTGCCGCCACCAGCACGACAGCCACCTGGACGGACCCGACACCAAGATAGGGCATCACCTTGCCCAGCATGATTTCAATCGGGGTGGCTGGCATGGCCAGCAGGTTTTCCATGGTGCCGCGCTCAATTTCCCGGGTCAGCGCCATTGATGTCATCATCACCATGGTCATTTGCAGGATCACCCCCAAAAGGCCCGGCACGATATTGTACTGGGTGATCCCTTCGGGGTTATAGCGCCTGTGAACCGTTACCTGCAATTGGGCATCCGCCTGCGCGGGCGTCACAACAGAGCCGAGTTCGCGCAAAAACGCCTGCGACGCGACTGTTCCAAGCGTTGAAATCGCACCCGAGGCAACCGACGGATCGGTCGCGTCGGCCTCGACCAGAATGGTCGGATGGTCGCCGCGTTCGACCCGTCGGCCGAAATCGGATGGGACGGTGACGACAAAGGATACATCCCCGCGAAGCAGCGATGCTTCCGCCTCGGCCGCCGAAACACCGACGAGCGAGAAACGGTAATAGCCGGTCAGTTCGAGAGCGGTGACAATGGCGCGGGTAAACCTGTCCTGGGTGGGTGCCACCAGGGCCGCGGGCAGCCCCTTCGGATCGCTGTTTATGGCAAACCCGAACAGCAGCAACTGCATGAGGGGAACGCCAAGCATCATCGCGAATGTGATCCTGTCGCGGCGCATCTGGATCACTTCCTTGGCCAGCAATGTCCATAGGCGGCGCATTGAAAACCAGCGCGTCATTGCATGTTGTCCCTCGAGTTGCCCATAAGCTGGATGAATACATCTTCAAGGCTTGTTTCGCTTGGCCGTATCTGCACCCCGGTGGCCCTGGCGACGGCTGTCACCGATTTTTGCAATGTATCGCTGTCTGACCCGACCACATGCAGGGTATTGCCGAAAGGTGCGATCTGCTCGACGCCCGGTGCGCCCTGTAACTGCCGGGTCGCTTGCGCAAGGCCGTCGCCCTCAAGGATGAAGGTGGTCAGACCCGCGTCTCTGATGACGTCAGCCACCTTTCCGCGCGCGACCAGTTTGCCGTAGGAAATGTAGTTGATCCGGTGGCACCGTTCAGCTTCGTCCATGTAGTGGGTCGAGACGAGAACGGTAAGCCCCTGCATCGAGCGTTGGTGGATTTCATCCCAGAATTCGCGCCGTGCCTTGGGGTCGACGCCTGCCGTCGGTTCGTCGAGCAACAGTAGCTTTGGGCGGTGCATGATGCAGGCGGCCAGGGCAAGGCGCTGTTTCCAGCCCCCTGAAAGGGATCCGGCCAATTGCTGGCGCCTGGATGTGAGCCCAAGATCGGCCAATGTGTCCGCCACGAATCGCCCCATCGGACGCAACCCATAAAGACCCGCTACAAAATTCAGATTTTCTTCGATCGTCAGATCTTCATAGAATGAAAACCGCTGGGTCATGTATCCGACCTCGCGCTTTATGGCGCGCCCCTCGCGCAGAATGTCATGGCCCAGAACACGGCCCTGACCGGCATCAGGCGTCAGAAGGCCACACATCAGGCGAATTGTCGTGGTCTTTCCCGACCCGTTCGGCCCGAGAAACCCGGCTATTTCGCCGGTCGCTACATCCAGTGATACCTGGTCGACGACGGTCTTGTCGCCGAACCTTTTGACCAGCCCCCGGACCGATATGGCGGGCTCTCTGTTCATTCGCCAATGTCCGGCAGGCGTACATCCACGATCTGGCCGGGTTTGAGAAACAAGGAGTCGGCATCAGGCCGCGCCTCGATCAGGAATACCAGCTTTTGCCGATTTTGCAGGGAATAGATCACCGGTGGTGTGAATTCAGGCGCATCGGAGACATAACTGACCGTTGCCGAAAGCGTTTTCGGACAGCCATCGCAATTGACCATCAACCGGCTGCCGGGTGCGATTCTGGATACGGTATTTTCCGGCACATAGAGCCGCAACTTCACGGCGCCCTCCGGCAACATCGACAGGACCGGGCTCGATGGGCCGCCGAGTTCGCCCTGCGACCGGATGACATCGAAAATCGTGCCGGTCGACGACGCTGACAATTGCCGTTGCTCCAGATTCCATACCGCCTGATCGCGCGCGGCGCGCGCGCCGTCCAGCGCGGCGCGGGCTGCCTTGATAAGCTGCGGGCGCGCGGGCAGGTGGGCGGCGGCAAGTTGCGCCTCGATCTCGACGACATGCGCCTGGCTGATCGCCGCGGCCGTAACAGCCTCGTCGCGCTGGGCATCTGTCGTGGCGCCGCGTTCCGACAACGACCGCTGACGTTCGGCCTTTCGTTCCGCCTCCGCAGCCTGCGCCCTGGCAGAGGCCAGGGACGCTTCGATCGACTGGATTTCTTCGGGGCGGGCCCCCTCAAGCAAATTGGCGAGCTCCGCATCCGCCTGCGCCAACGCCGCTTCGGACTGTGCCAATGCGATTACGGCGTCGCGTTCTTCCATCTCGACCAGGATCTGCCCTGTCGAAACATGATCCCCACGGGCGACGGCAATACGTTTGATTTGCGCGGTGGCAACGGGGGCGACAAGAACATATTCGCCTTCGACATAGCCGCTTGCGAAGGGCAGGGGGGGAAGGCAGGACGTGAACAATGCAGACACAACAGGCAGAGCACAGAGAAACTCCATCATTGAAACTCCATCATTCGTTCGGCTCCTCATTCAGGATCTTGCGGAGATTGGTGATCAGGATATTCGCGATCATGGCCGCATTTTCCGGTGTCGAGCCATCCCACCCCATACGGCGGTTGACTGCTTCACGACCGATACGGAAATAGAGCGATTGCCCCAGAAACGCGAATACCGCGAGTTTGACGCTCTCGCTATCGGCGGGCTGGCCGCTCGCGGTCGACCATAATTGACATATTTCCCGGTGTTTTGGTTCGATCAAGGTTTCGTAGATGATTTCAAAGGCCGGGCCCTTTGTGCCCAGTTCCTGCACCATGAATGAAACGACATCATCGGCATGACGCGAACCGTTAAGGAACATGACAAAGGCGCGGATCGTCGTTTCCAGCCGGGTTCGTGCAGCTTCTGGCGATGATGGCGCAGAAGCTTCGGGCGTGCCGATCCCCTCCCTTATCCTGCGGGAAATTTCGGCGCCGCACGCCTGGTGCAGGCCTTCCTTGCTACCGAAATGATAGGCGATCGAACCGATGTTGGTGTTGGCCCGATGGGCGATCTCACGCGTCGATGTCCCGATATATCCCTTTTTCCCGAACAGATGAATGCCGGCGGCCAGCAGCGCTGTGCGGGTGCTTCGGGGTGCATCGGGATCAGTCTGTTCAGGGGTCTTCATCTTGAGTCGAAATTTTATTCAAACGATTGAATAAATCAAGAAAAGAAAGCGCCCGCTGACGGTTTTCCGGCCCTGGGCTCAGAGGCTTCGCAACTCCTGGGTAATCTCGGCCATGATGGAGACGGCAATCTCGGCGGGTGATCTGGCCCCTATCGACAGCCCGACAGGGGCGTGAATACGCGCGATTTCGGCATCGGAACGGCCTGTTTCGCGCAGGCGAACAACGCGCTTGGCATGGGTGCGTGAAGAGCCGAGACAGCCGAGATAAAACACATCGGATGCCAAAGCCGCCTGAATGGCGGGGTCGTCGATCTTGGCATCGTGGGTCAGGGTGATAACGGCCGACCGGGCGTCAAGGCCGATGGTTGCCATTGCCGCGTCTGGCCATTTGTGAATTATCGTTTCTCCGGGGAAGCGCGCAGCTGATCCGAATGCCTCGCGCGGGTCGATCAGAACGGGCTGATAGGCGCAGGCGCGCGCCATTGGCAAAAGCGCCTGTGCAATGTGTACCGCGCCAACGACAAACAGCCGAAGCGGGGTGTTATGGATGCCGAAAAAACGGCTACCCTCCAATCCCGACCGGTTCATGCGAAACCGGTCTTGTGTGCTCGGATCGGGGCCGGAAATTCGGCGCTCCCAGCTTTCAAGATCCACGCAGTAGACCACAGGCCGCCGGTTAGACCGCGCCGTGACAAGCTGTGCCAGCAATGCCTCGGGGATTGCCACGCCCACTGGCTCGATCAGAATACGGATCGTTCCGCCGCAGGCCAGGCCGACCGAAAAGGCATCATCATCGCTTACCCCGAATTTCAGAATCCGGGGCTTTCCGTCAACGAGCGAATCGCGGGCGTCTTCCACCACCGCGCCTTCGACGCAGCCGCCCGATACAGAGCCCATCATTTCTCCCGAAGCGGAAACCACGAGCTGACTGCCTACCGGGCGCGGTGCGGAACCCCAGGTTTCGATGACCGTGGCCAGCGCCGCGCCGCGTCCGGCGCGGTGCCAGTCGAGCGCGATTTCCGGGATTCGATCGAAATCCGCCTGATTCATCTGACTTCCTCCGATCTGCAACGCGCCATGGTCATCATTCCGATGTTACGCGATTTCTTCCAGTAGCGCCTCTCCGGTGGAAAGGCTGCATTCACCCGGTTTGTCGATCATGGCTTTGACTATCACACCGTCCTCGATCAAGAGCGCATAGCGATTGGAACGATTGATCAGTCCGAGATGTGGTGCCGTGAATTCCATCTTGATTGATCTGGTGAAAGATGCATCCGGATCGCCGAGAAAGGTTATACCCGCTGCACCCGCCCCGGTTGACTTGCTCCAGGCATCCAGGACAAACGGATCGTTGACAGCAATGCAGAAGATATCTTCCACCCCCTTGTCACGAAATGCCTGTGCAGTGCGGATGAAACTGGGAATATGGGCCGTGGTGCACGGCCCCGTAAAGGCCCCCGGCAACCCGAACACGACAACCTTGCGGCCTTTTAGGCTCGCGCCAAGTTCGACGGTTTCCGGCCCGTTCCGACCCATCGCAATCAAGTTGGAATCAGGCAAACACCCGCCTTGAGAAATGGCCATTTTCAACTACTCCCGCGTTGTATCTTCCCGGTCTCGCGTTATAGGCTCCGCAACGCCAAGTGCCAGAGGGAGTAACACAATGAGCGGGATCGTGATCGTCGGTGCCGGACAAGCGGGCGCCTCGCTGGCGGCAAAGCTGCGCATGCTCGACTACGACGGCGCGATTACGCTGATCGGTCAGGAAGCCGTTGCCCCCTATCAGCGCCCACCCCTTTCCAAGCAATATCTTCTGGGTGAAATGGGATTGGATCGCCTGCTGCTGCGCTCGGAAAGCTTCTATGATGAACAGGGCATCACGCTGATGCTGGATACGCAAGCCGCGTCGATAGATACTGCGGCGGGGTGCGTGAAGCTTGCCGACGAACGGCAAGTCCCCTATGTGCAACTGGCCCTTACAACCGGGTCGATGCCCCGCCGGCTGCCCGCCGAAATTGGCGGCGGCCTTGCGGGTGTCTATACCGTACGCACACTTGCCGATGTGGACGCGATGGCCCGTGAATTCCGGCACGGGGCGCGGGTACTGATTGTCGGCGGCGGCTATATCGGGCTTGAAGCCGCCGCGGTGGCATCGAAACTCGGCCTGGAAGTCACGTTGATCGAAATGGCCCCACGCATCTTGCAGCGCGTTGCCGCACGCGAAACATCAGATTACTTTCGCGCCCTGCATCTTGCCCATGGCGTCACAATTCTTGAAGGCACCGGGCTGGCCCGGCTGAATGGCGACGCGCGGGTCACTGGCGCCACCCTGAGTGACGGGCGTGAATTGCCCGCAGATTTCGTGATCGTCGGTGTCGGCATCATGCCCGCCACCGATCTGGCAGAGGCAGCGGGCATCGCCACGGAAAACGGCATCCGCACGGATGAATTCGGCAGAACGTCCGACCCTTCGGTCTGGGCGGCGGGCGACTGTGCGTCGTTTCCCTGGCAGGATGGCCGGCTCAGGCTGGAAAGCGTCGGCAATGCCATAGATCAGGCGGAATGTGTCGCAGAAAACATGCTCGGGGCTGCAAAGCCCTATCGGGCAAAGCCGTGGTTCTGGTCCGACCAGTATGACGTGAAGCTTCAGATAGCTGGGCTCAACGCCGGATACGATCGCATCGTGACCCGCAGGGGCGATGGCGATGCGGCATCGTTCTGGTACTATCGGGGTGCCACGCTTCTGGCCGTGGATGCGATGAATGACGCCCGTGCCTACATGATCGGCAAGCGTCTGATCGAGGCGGGGCGTTCGCCCGACCCTGCCACGATTGCCGATGCCGGTATCGATTTGAAAACGTTGCTCAGATAATGCGGATCATCGGCGGGGCGCGGCGGGGGTTGAAACTGGCCGACATTGGCGCGGGCGACAGCGGCGCGCATCTGCGCCCTACCTCGGATCGGGTCCGCGAGGCAATCTTCAATTTGCTGATGAACGGCGGGTATGGCGATCCGGTTGCCGGGGCGCGTGTGCTCGATCTGTTCGCCGGAACCGGCGCGCTGGGGCTGGAGGCGCTCAGCCGCGGTGCCGCAAGGGTGACATTTGTCGATGACGGTGTGGTTGCGCGTGCGCTCTTGCGCGACAATATCGCGCGGATGCAGGCCACGGGTGTGACCAACCTTTACCGGCGCGATGCCTGCCGGCTGGGGCACAATCGCGGCGCGGGCTTTTCTCTGATCTTCCTTGATCCGCCCTATGGCAAGGCTCTGGGCGAAGTGGCCCTTGTCAGCGCGGCCGAAGGCGGTTGGCTGGAACCGGGCGCGCTGATCGTATGGGAAGAAAGCAAGGCACCATGCCCGCCTGCGGGTTTTGCCCCGCTCGACCAGCGTCATTATGGCGATACGATCGTGACAATATTGCGCGCCCCGCAATGGCCCTGAAAGCGGTGATCTTTGACTGCGACGGGGTGCTCGTCGATAGCGAAAGACTGTCTGATGAAGTCATAGCGGCCAATCTGGCGCGTCACGGGCTGAACCTGCCGCCAGAGCGCGTTTCAGCCTTGTTCCTGGGCGGCACGATCAGTGGTGTCGGCGAAACCGCCCGTGCGTTGGGGGCCGATCTGCCGCCTGGCTGGCTCGACGGTATCCATGGCGAAATATTCGACCGTTTGGCCCAGGGTACGCCTCTCGTCGCCGGTGTCACATCCGTACTGGACGCACTGGATCGCGCAGGCATTGCCTATGGTGTCGGTTCAAATGGATCGCACAAAAAGATGGCCATTACTCTTGGCCAGCACCCTCAGGTCTTTGAGCGCCTGCAGGGCCGTCTTTTTTCGCATCACGATATCGGAGCGCCAAAGCCCGATCCGGCCCTTTATCTTTTTGCGGCACAGGCCTTGCAGGCGCATCCCGCAGATTGTGCCGTCGTCGAAGACAGCCCGGCCGGTTGCAAGGCAGCGGCCCGCGCGGGGATAAGATGCTTTGGCTATGCACCTCATGGCAAAGGTAACCAGCTGGCGGACGAGGGCGCGACCGTTTTTCGTCATATGCATGAGTTGCCGCAATTGCTTGGGTTGTGAATAATCCCCACGCAATCGGCCAGGGGAACGATTGCCGCTGCTGGCGATCAGAGCGGGCGCCAGGCGCTTCGGCCCGCCCGCATGGTGTCAGCGTTCCGCCCAATGACAGGGTATTTATCCCCGGGTCGGATGAAATCTGCCCGCAGGCGACAAGGTGAACAATTCACACCCGTCCGCCGTGACGCCGACCGAATGTTCGAATTGTGCCGACAGGGATTTGTCGCAGGTTACCGCAGTCCAGTCATCGGCAAGAACCTTTGTTTCCGGCCGGCCCAGATTCACCATCGGTTCAATGGTAAAGAACATTCCCTCTTCGAGCCGTGCCCCGGTACCGGCACGGCCATAATGCAGCACGTTTGGCGGCGCATGAAACACCCGGCCAAGCCCGTGGCCGCAGAAATCACGCACGACCGACATCCCTTTGGCTTCGACAAAGCTTTGAATTTCTTTGCCAATATCACCGAAAGTGTTACCGGGTCGAACCGCCTCAATTCCCTTGAACAAGGCGTCATGGGTCACCTGGATCAGTTTTGCCGCAAAGCTCTTGGGTTGGCCCGCGACATACATTCGGCTGGTGTCGCCATACCAGCCATCGACGATCACGGTTACATCAATATTCAGGATGTCGCCATCTTTCAGCGTCGCGTCCGGCCGCGTGGGGTCTTCGCTGCGCGCGTTGGTTTCATTTTTCCACTTCGGAATCGGGCTGCCCGGAATCCCGTGGCAAACGACATGATTGACGCTGATGCACGAGGCATGTTGATACCCCCGATAGCCGATCGTCGCCGATCTTGCGCCGGCGGATTCGACGCGATCCCGGATGAACCGATCCAGCAGTTCGGTCGTTGCACCCGGCACTACCAGTTCGGCAACATCGTCGAGGATTTCGGCGGCCAGCCGCCCGGCGGCTCGCATTCCGGCGAAATCCGCCGCTTCATAGATCCTGATTCCGTCTTTGGTCTGACGCCCGCGCGGTTCTTCCACCGGCCATTTCCTTTTCATGTTGCGCAAATTAGATAGTCAACAAATGCACCTTTGGCCAGAGGCCCGCCGGGCTTTTCGCCTGCGGGGGCAATCTTGTACAATTGTTTCAAAGCAAGGATGGTTCCTATGTCCGAATCGCGCCAGGCCAATCCTACTGCCGCCATACTGATCGTCGGCGATGAAATCCTCTCCGGGCGCACGCGTGACGCGAATATGCATTACCTCGCGGGGGAACTTAACCGTATCGGTATCGCGCTGAAAGAAGTGCGCATTGTCAGCGACAACCACAGGTCTATCATGGCTGCGGTCAACGCGCTGCGCGTCGCTTTTGATCACGTCTTTACGTCGGGCGGGATTGGGCCGACGCATGACGATATCACCGCCGATGCCATTGCCGCCGCGTTTGATGTCGCAATCGGTGTGCGCGAAGATGCCCGCGCCCTGCTGGCCGCGCATTATGATCGTAACGGCATGGAGTTCAACACGGCGCGTCTGCGCATGGCGCGTATTCCCGAAGGGGCGGAGCTGATAGACAATCCGATCTCTGCCGCTCCGGGGTTCACGCTGGAAAACGTACATGCGATGGCCGGAGTTCCGAACATATTCCAGGCGATGGTTGCCTCACTCCTGCCGCGGCTGACCGGCGGTCGGCCATTGCTTAGCCAGACACTGCGGATTATGCGCGGCGAAGGAACGATTGCCGGCCCCCTTGGTGATCTGGCCGAAGAGTTTTCGGACCTCAGCCTTGGCTCTTATCCCTTCGTCATGAACGGTGTCTTTGGAACGAATATCGTCATCCGTGGCGATGATGCCGCGCGGATCGATGCGGCCATGTCGCGGTTGGCCATGTTGTTCCCCGAAACTGAAACATGATTGATTACCACGCGATTAACGATGCGACTTGGCCTGCGGCGCGGTATCTGGCGTTTGGCAATGTCATTGTACGGGAAGGCAAAGGTGGCGGCCAGCGGGTATCATCGGCCACTGTGTCCGGTGAGTGGAGCAACGACGATATTGCCAGGGCGGAAGCGGCCCAAGCGGCTTTGGGCCAGCGTTCGCTGTTCATGGTCCGGGCCGGCGAGAATGCTCTTGATAACGAACTTGCGGCGCGTGGATATACCATTGTCGATCCGGTGGTGATTTATGGAGGCGACCTTGCCGCGATCGCGGTCAGGCCCGCGCCGCTGACCGCCTTTTCCGTCTGGCCCCCGCTGGAGATCATGCGTGACATATGGGCCGAAGGCGGCATCGGCCCTGGCCGGGTTGCCGTGATGGAGCGCGCCAGCCACCCCAAGACGGCCATTCTGGGGCGTAGCAATGACCGTGTGGCGGGGGTTGCCTATGTCGCCATTCACGGTGAAACGGCCATGATGCACGCACTTTACGTCGTTTCGGACCGGCGTCGGCAAGGAACCGCCGTCAATATGATGCGTAGGGCAGCAATTTGGGCGCAATATCAAGGCGTAACACGGTTTTCTGTTGTCGTCACCCGCGCCAATACTGCGGCCAATACTCTCTATGCTTCCCTTGGAATGCGGATTGTGGAACACTATCACTACCGCTCGAAATAAGCCCCTCAAGAGGCGAGAGGAGCAGTTGAGACACGAAAGCGAGAGCCCCACCGCACTTGACCTGCCCATGGTCGAGCCGCTTCCTGACGGAACGCGGAAGTATTTTGATATCTGTGCGGAAAAGCTGGGGCTCGTCCCGAATGTGTTGAAGGCCTATGCCTTCGATATCGACAAGCTCAACGCCTTCACCGGCCTTTATAACAACCTCATGCTGGCCGATAGCGGATTATCCAAACTGGACCGCGAGATGATCGCCGTCGTGGTGTCGTCGGTCAACCGGTGCTGGTATTGCCAGGTGGCCCATGGGGCCGCCGTGCGCGAACTTTCCGGTGACCCGGTTCTGGGCGAAGCCCTGGTAATGAACTGGCGTGTCGCCAGATTGTCAGCGCGCCAGCGGGCGATGCTGGAATTCGCCGAAAACCTGACGGTGGCATCCTCCAGGATCGAGGAAAGTGACAGGCAAGGCCTGCGTGATGCCGGTTTTTCGGATCGTGACATCTGGGATATCGCCTCGGTCACTGGCTTTTTCAATATGACCAACCGTGTGGCATCGGCAACCGCGATGGCGCCCAATCCCGAATACCACGGTGCAAACAGATGAAGTGGCCGGTTGCCCTCATCTTTTGCCTTACTCCCAGCTTTGCCCAGACCGCGCCGACCCTTGCCCTGCCGCCGGCCGCCACCCAGACCGCGGAAGATGCCGAAAGCCTGGGCAGTTATGCCCTGCCTGTGGGGCCATGGAAAGACAACGGGATAGAGACCTGGCCGGTTGAAGGCGAAGTGATTCAGACAGCCTGGCGCATTCGGGATGACAAGCAGACGACTTTGGCGCTTCTGGCCCCGTTGCGCGATCAGTTGAAGGCCGAGGATTTTGATATCCTTTATCAGTGTGAAACGGATGCCTGTGGGGGCTTTGACTTTCTTTATGCGACCGATGTGCTGCCCGAACCGGAAATGCATGTCGACCTGGGCGATTTCCGGTTTCTTTCCGCCCGGCGCAGCCGTGGTGCGGTGAATGAATATGTCTCGCTTCTGGTCAGCCGGTCCAGCGACAGCGGCTACTTGCAGATGACCCGTGTCGGGGCCGAGGTCAGCGCGCCCATCATGCAGGCAGAAATCGAACCCGAGGCCATAGAAAAAGCGGTTCAGTCCACCGGTACCTTGACACAACGGCTGGATGCAGCCGGATCGGTCGTGTTGGATGATCTGAGGTTCGATACCGGTTCAGTGGCGTTGGGGCCCGGGAAGTTCCAGTCACTGGCAGATCTTGCCGCCTATCTGAAAGCCAACCCCGACCGGCGCATTGCGCTTGTCGGCCATACGGATGCCGAAGGCAGTCTGGATGCCAATATCGCGCTATCGCGGCGGCGCGCGCAATCGGTGCGCCAGCATCTGATCAGCGATTATGGAGCCAATCCTTCGCAGCTGAGCGCGGACGGTGTGGGGTATCTCAGCCCGCGGGCGACTAATATGACGCAGGAGGGCAGAACAGAAAACCGAAGGGTCGAGGCGATGATCACCTCGACGCAATGAGGCGTTTCGGAAAAATCCGAAACGCCTTAAAACATTGGCAAATCCTTACTGCAATCACCAGGTATCGGGGCCTTTGTCGACAAAGGATGCGGCCAGGAAATCAATGAAGGCGCGCACTTTCGGTTGGGTGAAACGGCCCGGCGGATAAACCGCATAGATCCCCAGCGTTTCAACCGGAAGATCAGGAATTGCTTCCTGCACCAGGCCTGCCTTCATGGCGTCAGCGTAAAGGAAGGACGGCAGATAGGCGATGCCCAAGCCCGAAATGGCAGCATTCAAGAGAGACTGCCCGTCATTTACGGTCAACCAGCCCGCCGTTCTGACTTGACGTTTTTCACCCGATGGCGCGGTGATTTTCCAGACATTGCCGGCGGCCTGATTGGAATAATGCAGCAGTTTATGTTCATTGAGATCGTCGATCTTCTGCGGGCGGCCGTATTTTTCGAAATATGCCGGCGACCCGACCATACGCTTTGCGGTGTCGGTCAGTTTGCGCGCCCGCAAAGTGGAATCTTCCAGCTCGCCAACCCGAATGGCCATGTCAAAGCCTTCGGAGATCAATTCCACGAACCGGTTGTTGAGAACCATGTTCACGGTAATTTCAGGGTATTCCAGCAAGAACCCCCCAAGTATCGGCGACAGGAGATTGACCCCGAAATCCGTCGCCACCGAAATCCGCAACAGGCCCGAAGGGGCCGATTGCATCGACGTTACCAGCGAATCCGCTTCGCCAGCATCGTTCAACACGCGGCGCGCACGGTCGTAATAGGCAAGCCCGATTTCTGTGGGTGAAACCCGCCGTGTCGTCCGGTTCAAGAGCCGTGCCCCCAGGCGCGCCTCCAGTGATGATACATGTTTTGAGACGGCGGATTTAGAAATCCCCATCTTTTTCGCAGCGTCCGTAAATCCCCCCTGATCTACTACCGTGGCGAAGGCCTCCATTTCCGTCAAACGATCCATTGTGCACCCGTCATATACATTCGCCCGCCATGTACCGGTATCACCCCCAATTCGGGCAAGAATGCAGCGCGGTACGGTCAACAAAAGGGTATTGTCGCGAAGGTAAAGTGGCAAAAATCCGCTGATTGGTGCGAAAGCATCAACTTCCGGGTGGCCTAAATGCGCGCTGCGAGCCGCGTTCCTTGATCAATGGCCCGCTTTGCGTCCAGTTCCATGGCCAATTCCGCCCCGCCGATGACATGAACGGTTTTTCCCAGTTCGCGCAATGCGTCTGTCAATCCTGTTTCGCTCACCTGACCAGCACAAAGCACAATCGAATCCGCCTCGATCAGGGTCGCGTTGTCATGCGTCGGGCCAAAGCTGATATGCAGGCCGGCGGCATCTATGCGATGATAATTCACGCCACCGATCATCTTTACCCCTTTCGCGCGAAGCGTGGCACGATGAATCCATCCGGTCGTCTTGCCCAATCCCTGGCCGAATTTCCCCGATTTACGCTGCAACAACGTCACGGCGCGTTTCGGTGGTGCGGGGTGGGCATCTGTGACGCCGCCGCGTTCCGTTTCGGGATCGACGACCCCCCACTCATGCAACCAGCATTTCAGGTCTTCCGTCGGGCTGTCCCCGCCCTGCACGAGAAACTCCGCCACGTCGAAACCGATGCCGCCCGCACCCACGATGGCGACACGCTGCCCGATCGGCTTGGCACCTGTCAGAACGTCGATGTAACTTGACACGTTCTGCCCGTCCTGCCCGTCGATACCCGGATCGCGCGGTTTGACCCCGGTTGCGACGACCACTTCGTCAAACCCCGAAAGCTCTGTGGCTTGCGCCGAGTGGCGCAGCCTCAATGTGATATTGCTTTTGCCCAGCATCGTTTCATACCAGTGCACGAGCCCGTGAAATTCTTCCTTGCCGGGAATTTGGCGCGCGAGGTTGAGCTGCCCGCCAATGGCAGTGTCCTTTTCAAACAGCGTCACCTTGTGGCCGCGCTGGTCCAGCGCCAGAGCAGCCGCAAGACCCGCCGGCCCTGATCCGACAACAGCGATACGCTTCGGTGCGACAACAGGTGCCAGCACCAGTTCGGTTTCGTGACAGGCGCGCGGATTGACGAGACAGGACGATAGCTTGCCTTGAAAGGTGTGATCGAGGCACGCCTGATTGCACGCGATACAGGGTGCGATCTGGGCGGCGCGCCCTTCCATTGCCTTGCGCACGAAATGCGCGTCCGCCAGGAAGGGGCGCGCCATCGACACCATATCGGCGCAGCCTTCGGCCAGGATCGCCTCTGCCACGTCAGGTGTATTGATCCGGTTGGAGGTGATGACCGGAATCGTCACCTCGCCCATCAGTTTTTTCGTCACCCAGGCGAAGGCCCGGCGCGGAACCGACGTGGCGATCGTCGGGATGCGTGCCTCGTGCCAGCCGATCCCGGTATTGAGCATGCTGGCGCCTGCTGCCTCGATCGCCTTGGCAAGGGTGACAATTTCGCCCCAGGACTGCCCGTTGGGAATGAGATCGATCAGCGATATCCGGTAAATCAGGATGAAGTCCTGACCGACCGCCGCGCGTACCCTGCGGACGACCTCGATCGGCAACCGCATCCGGTTTTCGGCTGTGCCACCCCAACGGTCATTGCGCTGATTGGTGTGCGCCACCAGAAACTGGTTGAGGAAATACCCTTCCGATCCCATGATTTCCACACCGTCATAGTCGGCTTCGCGCGCCCGCGCCGCGGATTGCACAATATCGGCGATCTGCTTTTCTATCCCCGCCTCGTTCAGGGCGTTGGGCAAGAACGGTGAAATGGGCGATCTGATTGGCGAAGGTGCGACGCAGTCCTTGCTGTAGGCATATCGTCCGGCGTGCAGAACTTGCATGGCAATTCTGCCGCCTGCCTCGTGGACACACTGCGTGACAATTCGGTGGTTGGCGAGATCGGCCGCAGAAAACAGCCCGGAAGCGCCGGGAAAAACGCCGCCTTCGCGATTTGGCGCCATGCCGCCGGTCACCATCAGGCCCACGCCACCCCTTGCGCGTTCCGCATAAAACGCAGCCACGCGATTCCAGTCCCCGGTTTCCTCCAGGTTGGTATGCATGGATCCCATCAACACCCTGTTGGGCAAGGTGACATGCGCGAGGTCAAGCGGGGCAAGAAGATGTGGGTAGTGGGGCATGGCGTCGCTCCGGGTGCTTTCTCTTTTCCCCTGAACATGCCTGATGTGATATCCCGGGTCACGTCGAACGCGGCGTCACGCGCCATCGCCCGTGCCTATCCATCGCCATCGAGACAATGCCGCCGGAAGGCCTTTTTCAACATATCCAGTTCGGCGCGCAGCAGATCCAGCTCGGCGCGGATATCGTCTTCCAGCGGGGTGCCCGTCACAATGGTGAAATGGCTCAACCTCGCGCCCGATTTCCGGTCGCGCACCACGAATGTCTGCACGCCATCCGACAGGAGCTTTGCCGGAATCGGCGCCGAGACCGGCCAGCTCCCATCAACGGCCGATTCCCCAACCGTGACATTTTCCAGCGGTTTCTCCAGGTGCAAAATCTCGATGTCGGGAATAGCACCCGATCCGGTCGAGATTTCCGCCTCCCAGTAGCCAGCCCGTATCCGGGCGCCCGCAACTCTCGGCTCTGACATTGCGTTCTCCGTCACAATTCCGCGCGCGGCCGGCGACTGAACGTCACATCCCGCAAGATGATCTGGTTCATCTCGGGCCCCTCGAAAATCAGATCTACCCAGGCCCGTTCGACCCGCTTTTCGTTCATCTTGCTATAGGCCAGATCGAATTCCACTGTCATTTCGTTTTTGTCCATCGGCAGTTCGCGAACAAGTTGTTCCGAATTCGGGCCGTGCTTGATATTCAGCCTGGCAAATATTTCCAGCGGTTTTTCCAGTTCGACGGTCACGTCCATGCGGATCACATGGCGCAGCTTCAGACCCTGCGTGGCCTCATGTGGCAAATCAATAACCAGCGACAGGAATGATCCGTCGAAACGAAAGACATCCATTCGAAAACCGAATGGCGACAAATCGCTTTCCCGGCAATTGCGAACCTGGCGAATGGTCAGCTCGTTTTGTTCGCAATCGTGGAATACCGTTGCCTGGCTGCCAAATGTCTCGCGGTTCTCGACAGCGGCTATGCCCGGAGGCGTGATCGGACCGCTCCACAATTCAGGGCGCCAGGCCCAATCGGCGTGCAACGGTTTTCGGATCGCGTTCTGGCCGATTTCCGGCGACAAGAGCCGCCCTTCGGCGACATAAAGCAACTGGTCGATTTCCCGCCGCAACTGGCGGGCCTGACCGCGCTGTCTGCGCAGGGTGCCCAGATCGGTTTTCTCGCCCAGCACTGCCGCGCGACGCCATTGAACAAGCGAGCGCCTGAACAGCAACCGGTCAAACAGCCTGTCGTAAAATAGGGCCATGAGGGCGTGAAATGTCCGGTTCATTGATCATGAAAGAGAAACAGTAATTTCTTATCGTTTCGTTTCCGTCCTGGCGCAAGCCTTGCGAACATTCTCGCATCCAGTGATGTTCTTGCTGGCGACGCAGCGCGGCGGATTCAAGTGTTCGTGGCTTGCATCCTTGCAACGAAGGCTTCCAGAACTTTCCGCTTTGCCGATGATGTCAAGGGCCGGTCACGCAATGCCAGGGCTGAAAGGGTGACAATACGCCCCCGCAGCGACAAGATTGCCCGCCAGTATTCCGGCTCCACCGACTGGCCCGCGGATTCGGATGTATCGCGCAGGCGGATGTACAACACCTCGCCTTTGGATATCACATCGGCAACCTCGACATTCTCGGGCCTGCCATTACGGCTGAGCGCCTTCCTTCCAGGCGCTGAGCGGAAAAATCGCGCCGTCGACGGGAATACGGCCGACAATGGGCCTTCGTCCGGCGCGCCCGGTATGACCGAAGCGGTTAGGATTGCCGGGGCAACGGTCGGCCCGGCGCCAGTTGACCGGGTCATTGCAGCACAGGTGCCCAGCAGCACAAACGCGCCGGCCGACCCGTCCTTGCTGGCCCCCTTGTCCACGCAGTAACCGGCAGGCCCGGCAACCGTTACCGCGCCCCCGGACACCGACAGGGCGCGCGACCCCGCGACACCGGCCATATCTGCCGTGCAGCCGGGCAATGTGGACAGCAGGGCAAGAGCTGTCCAAATGCGCAACGGCCCGCCGCTACTGATCCATATAGACATGACGTTCGGATTTGCCCCCCGGATGGGTGACCGCGCCATAGCGCGCACCGCCGACGAGCTGGGCGTATTTCCAGAGCGCGCCCGTCGCATATTCGGTTTGTCGCGGGCCCTTCCAGTCAGCTTTTCGGGCGTCCAGTTCGGCGTCGCTCAACGCCACGGAAATTTCGCCCTTCACTGCATCGAGCGTGATCATGTCACCATCGCGCAGCAAGGCAATCGGCCCCCCATGTGCTGCCTCGGGGCCGACATGGCCAACACAAAAGCCGCGCGTCGCCCCTGAAAAACGGCCATCCGTGATCAGCGCGACCTTCTTGCCCATACCCTGCCCCGACAATGCCGCTGTCGTCGAAAGCATTTCGCGCATCCCCGGCCCGCCCGCCGGGCCTTCGTTGCGGATGACGATGACCTCGCCTTCCTTGTACTGGCGCTTCTGGACAGCTTCGAAAGCCTCTTCTTCGCAATCAAACACCCGCGCCGGGCCTGTGAATACCTGCTCGGTGGCGGCCATTCCCGCAACCTTCACGATTGCGCCTTCGGGGGCAAGATTGCCCTTCAGGCCGACGACACCGCCGGTTGGGGTGATCGGCGTCTCGACCGGATGGATCACCTTGCCGTCAACGGCGCGATCCACCAGATCAAGCTCTTCGCCGATGGTGCGGCCCGTGGCCGACAGACAGTCTTCGTGGATCAGCCCCGCCTTGCGTAATTCGCGCATCACCACCGGCACGCCGCCTGCCTCATAGAGATCCTTGGCCACATAATCACCGCCCGGGCGCAAGTTGACGAAATAGGGTGTGTCGCGAAAAATGTCGCAGACGTCGAACAGGTCGAAATCGATCCCCGCTTCATGGGCGATGGCGGGAAGGTGCAGGCCGCCATTGGTCGATCCGCCGGTGCAGGCCACAACCCGCGCAGCGTTTTCCAGCGCCTTGCGGGTCACGATGTCGCGCGCACGGATGTTCTTCTCGATCAGGTTCATCACTGCCATGCCCGAAGCCTCGCCATACTGGTCGCGGCTTTCGTAGGGTGCGGGTGCGCCAGACGAATTCGGCAGTGCAAGCCCGATCGCTTCGGAAACGCAGGCCATCGTGTTGGCAGTGTACTGACCGCCGCACGCGCCTGCGGAAGGGCAGGCGACACGTTCCAGAATATCCAGTTCCGCATCCGACATCTGGCCCGCCTGATGCTTGCCGACAGCCTCGAAAACATCCTGAACGACCACGTCCCTGCCATCCAGCTTGCCCGGCAGGATCGACCCGCCATAGATGAATACGGATGGCACGTTGAGCCGCACCATCGCCATCATCATCCCCGGCAGGGATTTGTCGCAGCCCGCCAGCCCCACGAGTGCATCATAGCAGTGCCCGCGCATCGTCAGTTCGACCGTATCGGTGATCGCATCGCGGCTGGCGAGAGATGATCGCATCCCTTCGTGGCCCATCGCCACGCCATCGGTGACGGTGATGGTGGTGAATTCCCGTGGCGTGCCGCCCCCGGCCTTCACACCCATCTTGACCGCCTGTGCCTGACGGTTGAGCGAAATGTTGCATGGTGCCGCCTCGTTCCAGCAGGTGGCGACGCCGACCCAGGGCTGATGAATTTCCGCCTCGGATATTCCCATTGCATAGAAATAGGACCGGTGCGGCGCCCGCGACGGTCCTTCGGTCACATGTCGGCTGGGAAGTTTCGATTTGTCGAACTGACGGTTTTTCATTGGGCGGACTCCCTCGGATGGTTTGGATCAAGGAAATAGAGAACCCTGCCGGTGACGGCAAGTCAGATTGGCGCCTTCAGAGGCGGGTTCAGTGGCTGCCCGGAAGACGACGCCCAGGGGCGCGGTCCGGCCGCCCCCGCGCGGTCATTTTCGGGCGTGAATCTGGCAAAGACAGGCGACTGGTTCGGAATGGTCACTTTGCACTTCTGCATCGCCCGCAAAACCGTCCATCCGCCTGGCAAGCTTGATATCGAGTGCCGAAAGCCCGGTGCAATCATGGGTGGTCAGCGTGACATCGACGACATTGTAGATGTTTGTCCATTCCGGATGGTGGTTGAGCTTTTCCGCCGCCAGTGCCGTGCGTGACATGAAGGCCCATGCTTCGGAAAAATTGCGAAATTTCCATATCTTGCGAATGGCGTCGCGATCCGGCACCGCGCCCCAGCCGCTGTCGCCCAACCCAGGAAGGCTTTCGTTGCGCTCGGCTTCGGAAAGAAGTTCGATCATGGCAATGCCTCTCAATTGTGAAGAGTCGCGGCAAACACACCTGTTTCAGTCCGGCGTGACCAGTTTGCGGAACGGGCCGAAATCCGTCAACAGGGCAATTTCCGCGCCGACTGCCCTGCGTTCGGCTTCGAGATATTGGGCGACGGCATTGCGAAACGCCGGATCGCCGATCCAGTGCAGCGAGTGGATTCTTGTCGGAAGGTAGCCACGGGCAATCTTGTGTTCGCCCTGCGCCCCCGCCTCGACACGGGCAAGTCCCTGGGCGATGGCGAAATCGATGGCCTGATAATAGCAGACTTCGAAATGCAGACAGGGGTGATCCTCGAGCGCCCCCCAGTATCGGCCGAAAAGCGTATCGCGCCCGATGAAGTTCAAGGCGCCGGCAACAGGGTGCCCGCCACGTTCGGCCATGACAAGCAGAACGTCATCGCGCAAGGTTTCCTGTGCGATATCAAAAAACGCACGCGTCAGGTAAGGGTGGCCCCATTTGCGCCTGCCTGTGTCCTGATAAAACTGCCAGAGCGCTTCCCAGTGTTCGGGGCGGATGTCCGGCCCGGTCAGATGCCGGATCGTGCCGCCGAACGCCTGGGCGGTCTTTCTTTCCTTGCGGATCGTTTTGCGCTTGCGCGACGAAAGGGCGGCAAGAAATGCCCCGAAATCGGCATAGGTGTGATTTTCCCAATGAAATTGCTGGGTGACACGATGCA
This sequence comes from Paracoccaceae bacterium, assembly GCA_020446815.1. Classification (GTDB taxonomy): domain Bacteria; phylum Pseudomonadota; class Alphaproteobacteria; order Rhodobacterales; family Rhodobacteraceae; genus Albidovulum. Next base: position 146,847 of record JAGRDY010000008.1, on the reverse strand, counting down.
AAAGGCCGCAATCGACCCCTGCTTTCGCCTCGGTTTCGGTGCAGAAGTTTATGTGCAGCGACGAGATGCCGTTTTCGGTGGCGATCTGCACCGCCCCTTGAAAAAGAGCCGAAATGCCGGCGGATTCCCAACCCGGCCTTGTCAGGAACCGACGACCGGTTGCAGGCGTGAAGGGTACAGCAATCAGGAGCTTGGGATAGTATTGGCCCCCCGCGCGTTGCCATGCATCCGCCCAGGCATGATCGAAGATGTATTCGCCCTGGCTGTTGCCCTTGACGTAAAGCGGGGCTACGGCGATGACCTTTCCGGCGTTGCGCAAGACCAGATGGCGCGGCTGCCAGCCTGTGCCGGGGCCGACAGACCCAGAGCGTTCCATAGCTGACAGGAAGCGGTGAGTCGTGAACGGATCACGAGGCCTGCCGCTGGTTGCCTCGGGGCAGGCGCAGGCGTCCCAGTCGCCAGCGTCGATGCCGTCCAGGCCCGCCAGGACAGTCATTTGCATCGTCGTTTCAGCCATTGGCAGTGACTTTCCCTGCCCGTTCGATCCGGGGCTTTACCGGCGGTGCGTCAAGCCGGGATTTCCGCCGGGTAGTCTTCGAAAGTGATGTTATGGGCGATTTTCCGCGCTTCGGCTTCTGCTTCGACGGATCGGATCGTCCAGCACAGCACACTGGCTCCCTGCGCCTTCAACGCGGCAACGCGCGGTCGCGCGAGATCGGAGGCCTGATGGCTGATGAAGCTTGAAGCGGTCACATCGTAATCCGGAATTTCGCGGAGGCGTTCGCAAACGGACGGCGGGATCGGAAGGCTTTGTTCGGGGATGTAGGATTCGGTGGTCAGGCCGCGCGCGATACCGGGGGCAAGCCGCGCCATATGGGCCACGGCATGGGGGTTGAACGACATCACGGCAACCGGACCTTGGTAGTTTTTCAGGGCGTCCGCGACGGCTCGTTCCAGCCTGCCTTCGGTATCCGCCATCGTGTCGAGGTTTTCCTTTATCTCGATCAGCAGTGGAACCCGGCCGGCGACCAGCCCCAGCACTTCTTCCAATGTTGGAATGGTCTCGTTTCCACCGCGAAGCCTTACGGCATTCAAGGCTGTCGCCGTGTGATTTCTGACCGGCCCTGTCGCGACAGACAACCGGTCGAGATCGTCATCATGAAACACCACCGCCCGCCCATCGGCGGTTTGCTGCACGTCCAGTTCGATTCCATAACCCGCCCTGAGAGCCGCACCAAAGGCGGAAAGCGAATTTTCCGGCCGACCTTCAGCAAGGTCGTGATACCCGCGATGGGCAAGTGGAATGGTTAGAAAGGATTCATGTAACGGTACGCGCGGCATCATTCGACCTGAAAGATCGCCTCGATCTCGACCGCGACGCCCAGCGGCAGGGCAGGAGACGACACGGCGGCACGGGCATGGCGGCCCGCGTCACCGAAAACCTCGACCATCAGATCAGAGCAGCCGTTGATCACCTTGGGCTGATCGGTGAACTCTGCTGTCGAATTGACAAAACCGGTCAGCTTGATCACCCGCACCACCCGGTCGAGATCACCGCCGCTGGCGGCGCGGATCTGCGCCAAAAGGCTCAGCCCGCATCTTCTCGCGGCTTCCGTCCCGGCGGCCACGTCCATGTTGTCGCCCAGCCGTCCCTTGATCAGCCCGTCTGGCCCCTGGCTGATTTGACCGGACACGAAGACCAGATTTCCGTATTGCACATAAGGCACATAATTGGCGGCAGGCGCGGGTGCGTCGGGCAGTTTCAGGCCCAGCTTGCCCAGCCGAGCGTCGATTTTTCCGGTCATGTTCTCGTCCTTTCGAATCCGTGTTCGCAGGCAAGTTACCTGTAGCGAAGATGCGGGGGAAGAGATGTCAGCTTTCGCGGAAGGCGCGGTTGAAATATTCCGCCAGCGGTTTCAGAAGATAGGCCAACGGCGTGCGGTCGCCTGTCCTGATGAACACTTCGACAGGCATGCCGGGAACGAGTTTCAGGCCACCGAGCTTTTCGATTTCACCGGGGTCGAGGACAACTTCCGCGCGGTAGTAAGATACCTTGCTTCGTTCATCGACCAGGGCATCGGCGGAAATGCTGCTGATCTGGCCGAAAAGTTCCGGTGTCGTCCGCGCATCAAAGGCGGCGAATCGCAATGTGACCGGCTGGCCGATCGTGACCTCATCAATATTGATCGGCGAAATCTTGGCCGCGATGATGAACGGGCGATCCTGGGGCACCAGAAACAGCACCGGATCGGCGGCGCGGATCACCGACCTGGGGGTGGTGACCTGAAGCGCGTGAACGAGCCCCGAAACCGGCGCTCGAATTTCCAGACGTGAAATCTGCTCGATCAGTGATCGGCGCCGTTCGGCCAGTTCGAGTTCGCGGTAGCCAAGATCGCGCAACTGGGTTGTGGCCTCTTCGCGCCGGGAAGAGCCCAGTTTCAGGATCTCGATGTCGATCTCGGTAATGCGCCCTTCGGCTTCGGCGCGGCTGGCGTCAAGCTGGCCGGCACTGCCGGCAAGCCGGGCTTCTTCGCGCTCAAGCGACAGAACGCGGGCGGCCTGTGTCAGTCCGCGATCCAGCAGCGTCTTGAGATCCTTCAACTCTTCACCGATCAGCCGCAATTGGCTATCGGCTGCAATGCGCTGGGATTTGATGCCCTCGATCTGGCTGGCGATCTGTTCGCGGCGTCGGCGGAGCTGGGAAAGTTCATTGGCCTGATTTTCGGCACGGGCCTCGAAAAGACGATCCTGCCCCACCATCAACGCCTTGATATCCGGGCGTCCGACCGCGAAATCCACCAGTTCTTTGGGGTAAACAATGGTGTCGGCGCCGTCGCGTTCGGCCTCGAGGCGGCCCCGGCGGGCCAGAATTTCGAAAAACTGACCTTCAACAATGGCAAGCTCGGATTGAAGCAACGTGCCGTCGAGCCGGATGAGCGGTGCCCCTGCTTCGACAAAATCGCCGTTCTTGACCTGGATCTCCGCGACGACACCGCCGTCCGGGTGTTGGACGACCTGGCGATTCTGTTCGATCTCTACCTCCCCGGCGGCCACGACGGCACCGGCGATCTGACTAAGTGTGGCCCAGGCTCCGAACCCGCCCAGCAAGGTCACGATTGCCAGCGCACCCAGCATCAGTGGCGCGCGGGTGGATATCCGCACCGGGTTCTTGTGGTTCATGTGACACCCCCGGGACCGGCGGAGCGGGCAATTTGCGGGGCGTTCTTGACCATGGCCTTGAGGACCTCGTCTCTTGGTCCGAATGCCCGGCGCATGCCGTCTTCCAAGACCAGCAGAAGATCGCATTCCTGAATGGCCGCCGGCCGGTGCGCCATGATCAGGACGGATCGACCTTCTGCCTTCATCTTCTTGATTGCGGCATTCAGCGCCATGGACCCGTCATTGTCGAGATTTGAATTCGGTTCGTCCAGCACCAGGATAACCGGGTCGCCATAAAGCGCCCGCGCAAGGCCGATACGCTGGATCTGGCCGCCCGACAACCGCCCACCGGTCTGGCTGACCCTGGTGTTGTACCCATCCGGCAAGTCAAGGATCATCTGATGCGCCGCGGCTTTCTGGGCCGCGGCGACGATGCCGGCGTCATCCGGTTCGGTCGACAGCCGGGCAATGTTTTCCGCAATGGTGCCATCAAACAAGGTTACGCGTTGCGGCAGATAACCAATATGGCTGCCAAGAATGTCGGGATCATATTGATCGAGGGTCGCGCCATCGAGCCTGATCCAGCCCCCCGCAGGGCGCCAAAGGCCGGTAATCGCGCGCGCAAGCGTCGATTTGCCGGCACCCGAAGGGCCGATCACCCCCAGCGCCTGCCCCGGTTCGATGCGAAAGGAAACCATGCGCAACGCCGCCTGGGATTGCCCCGGCGGCACGACCGTCAGCTGGTTGCCTTCGAGAATGGCGCGCGGTTTGGGCAATTGGGTGCGCGGCAATTCGGGCGCGGCATTGCCCAGAAGTTCGGCAAGACGGCGCCATGCCTCCTGCCCGCGCTGTACCAGAGCCCAGCCCCCGATAGCCTGTTCCACCGGGGCAAGGGCACGCCCCATCAGAATTGACCCGGCGATCATCGCACCCGGGGTCAATTCCCCCTGCAAGACCAGATAGGCCCCAAGGCCAAGCATGGCCGATTGCAGAAAAAGCCGAAATGTCTTGGTGAAGGTGGAAAACACCCCCGACCGGTCGCCGGCGGCGATATTCAGCATCAGCGCCTCGCCGCGCGCGGCGGACCATCGTTCCAGCCCGGCCCCCCGCATCCCCATGCTTTGCACCAGATCGGCTTCGTCGCGAAGCTGGTCCGACATACGGTCGGCGCGCAAGGTAGAGGCGCTGGAACCCAACACCGCACGGCGGGTTGTCAGCTGGTTGAACAACGTCACCGCGACAAGAATGGCACCGCCCGTGAATGCCAGCCATCCCAGCCACGGGTGAAAGATAAAGACCCCGAGCAGAAAGATCGGCGCCCAGGGCATGTCGAATATCGCGATCAGGACCGGAGAAGACAAAAGCTGACGTACCGATTCAAGATCGCGCAGCCCTGTGGCGGCAACCGGATCGCCGGGAAAAAGCGAACTGCGCGACAATGTGGCGGCGAACACGCGCGCGTCGAGTCTTGATTGGAAGCGCGCGGCAAGCCGGGCCATCAGGCGGGCACGGGCCAGTTCCAGTAACCCCATCATGGCAAAGAGAAACGTCATGAGAATGAAAAGCGCCAGCAGCGTTTCCTCGGAGCGGCTCCCCAGAACGCGGTCATAGACCTGCAACATGAAGATCGGTCCGGTCAGCATCAGCAAGTTCACGAATACCGAAAAAAGCGCCACGACCCCAAAAAGCAAACGCTGTTCGGAGCGGGCCTGCACCAGTTCTTCTTTTCCGCGGTTTTGTTCCGACTGCGCCAATACGCCCATCCTAACCCCTGGGTGATCCGTTCGTTGCCGAAAGGCCCCGGATTCCAATCATTGTCTTGCGCCTTCTCTCTTGGCCTTTTAAGCGTTAATTTCGATTCCGGGTCATGGGCCGGGAAGACTTTTAAAAAACAATGAGTGCGATCTTGATTTATCCATTGTTATCCTTTGGCCCTGGCCGTGGAAAGCCACGAATTGCCGCCTGCTGGCTCGGGTTGGTCCTGTTGGCGTCGGCCTGTTCCGCGCCGGTTCCCGGGGCAGAGTTCAACGACCCTTATGAAGCGCAAAACCGGCGCGTACATGATGAAAATGTGGCAATTGACCGGGCCATATTTGGCGGCGGCAAGCCACACAAGCGCCCGTTCCTGCCCGCCCCGGTTGCGCAGGGATTGATCAATGTCGCGTCAAATCTGGGCGCGCCCGGCGACGTGGTAAACAGCCTGTTGCAGTTTCGGCCCGGACCTGCCGTGACAAACACCTTGCGCTTTGCGCTCAACACCACCGTTGGAATTGGCGGTATTTTCGATCCTGCCACGGCGATCGGAATCCCCAGGAAAAGCACCGATTTCGGTGAAACCCTGCACGTCTGGGGTGCGCCGGAAGGGGCCTATCTCGTTCTGCCACTGGCTGGCCCATCGACCGAACGTGATCTTGCGGGCAAGGTTGTCGATATCGCGATCGACCCGGTCAACAGCCTGCTTGGGCGGCCGGAAAGCTATTATGCCACGGCAATCAAACTGGGTGGCAAGGCCGCCGAACGGCAAAGGTTTGGCGACACGATCGATGCAATCCTGTATGAAAGCGCAGACAGCTATGCACAAATGCGCCTGATCTATCTTCAGAACCGTCATTTTGAGCTTGGCATCGAAGAGGATGTGTTTGACCCGTATGAGGACCCCTATGGCCAGTAATCGAACCCGCCGGACGTTCATCACCGCTCTGCCCGCCGCGGCATCGTTGCTGATGTTGCCCGGTCCGGTGATGGCGCTGAATGTCGACGAGGCGCGCAGGATGGTCGACAAACTGGTCGCCGCGGTCAACGCCGTCATCAGTTCGGGTCAGTCCGAAGCGTCGATGTTCAAGTCTTTCGAAGCGATTTTCGTGCGCTTTGCCGATGTGCGCTATATCGCGCAAAGCTCGCTCGGGCCTGCCGGGCGGCGGGCAACCTCAGCGCAGATGAGCGCCTATGTCAAAGCCTTCCAGGGTTATATTTCGCGCAAATACGGGCGCAGGTTTCGTGAATTCATCGGCGGCAGGATCGAAGTGACCGGTGCCCGACCGCTGAAAAGCTTTTATGAAGTCACCTCCATTGCCGTTCTCAAGGGGCAAAGCCCTTTCGAGGTTCGATGGCATGTATTTGACAAATCCGGCAAGGATCTGTTCTTCAATATCATCATCGAAGGCGTGAATATGCTGGCGGCAGAGCGGACCGAAATAGGCGCCATGCTCGATCAGCGCAGGGGCGATATTTCGCGGCTGACCAACGATCTGAAGACCATGGGCTGAACCCGGCCGCGTGAAAACCGCCTGCCTTCGGGCAAACCGCCCTGGCCCTTGTCATGTGGGGGTTCGGCAAAACCCCGAATCGCCAGAATCCTGCCACGCCTTCGGCGCTCTCCGGCCTTTGGCGATACTTGATGGACAGGCAATTTCGCGAGGCGCCTCAATGTCGTTTGCCCAGAATCGCGCCTAATACATCCAACAGGACATTTCCCGACGGTTCTTGCCGCCTTGGCCGCTTGTGGTTGATTGCCGGGGTGTCAGTGAGCGTGCCTTGATCGGGAAACACCGGCGGGGGCATCATTTCCGGTGTGATCATCGGCAAGGGTGTTGGTGGAATGCCCGCTTCCACCCCGGTCATGACTTCGTGCCAAACCTCGGCGGGCAGGCCGCCACCCGTGACGCCGACCAGCGGGCTGTTGTCGTCATTGCCCATCCACACGCCGGTTACATAATCGGCGGTAAAGCCAATGAACCAGGCGTCGCGCGCGGCTTGTGTCGTGCCGGTCTTTCCGGCGGCCTGATATCCGTCGAGCTTGGCCCGCCGTCCGGTACCGCGTTCGATGACCTGGTTCATCATATAGGTAAGCTGCCGCGCTGCCTGCTCCGAAATCACCCGTTCGCCCATGCCACCGGCCTGACCGATAAGGACGGTATCGTCGCCCTGAAGCCGCAGCTCGATCAATCCGTAGGGTTTGACCGAAGATCCGCCATTCAAGATGCCGGCGTAGGCGCCGGTCATCTCGATCAGGGTCGATCCGGAAACACCAAGCGCCAGCGCCGGCCCATCCGCCAGATCGGAGGCAACGCCGAACTCGCTTGCAACCTGGCGCACCGCGTCCAGCCCCACCGCCTGCGACACCCGGACCGTCGATGTATTGACCGAATGTACAAGGGCGTCCGTCAATGTGATGAACCCTCGGTAATCGGGGCCGTAATTCTTCGGCGACCAATCGCCGGAGCCGGGAACATTGATGGTGATCGGTGCGTCCTCGACAACCGAATTCATCGTGTAGCCGATATCGAGCGCAGCGGCATAGACGAAGGGCTTGAACGTCGAGCCGGTTTGCCGCTTTGCCTGCGTGGCGCGATTGAATGCGCCAGAGACTTGTGATTTCCGCCCGCCGACCATGGCCCGCACCGCCCCGTCGGACGACATCACGACGATGGCCGCCTGGGCCTTCGACCCGGCTTTGACCTTTTGGTCGAAAACACGGGCCAGCGCGTCCTCGGCCGCCTTTTGCATGTTCTGATCAAGCGTCGTACGGATGATGACATCTTCGGTCGTGTCACTGGTCAGAAAGGCCGGGCCGCTTTCCATGACCCAATCGGCGAAATACCCCCCCGCACGCGCCTCTGCCGCCTCGGACAATTGGGCCGGATGGGCGACCGCATCCTCGTATTGGGCTCTGGTCAGATAATCCTGTTCATACATCAGCCCGAGGACGACGGCAGCGCGGTCTTGCGCGCGTTGAATGTCGGCCGTGGGCGCATATTTGGATGGCGCCTTGAGCAGGCCCGCCAACATCGCGGCTTCGGCTGGATTGACCTCGTTGGCCGACTTGCCGAAATAACGCTGACTGGCGGCCTCGAACCCGCGCGCGCCTGCGCCAAGATAAGCACGGTTCAGATATAGCGACAGGATTCCGGCCTTGCCGTATTTCGCCTCGAGAGCAAAGGAAAACGGCACTTCCTTGATCTTGCGCCAGACGCCGCCGGTACGGCAATCGCGTTCGTAATCGGCCTCGTTCGCCCATTTCTGCGGGTCATATTCGACGCCCAGGCAGATGAGCTTGGAAACCTGCTGGGTGATCGTGGAGCCGCCATTACCGTCCAGCGGGCCGCGGCCTTCGCGCATATTGATCCTGATGGCCGAGGCGATGCCACGCGGGCTTATGCCCAGATGGCGGTAAAACCTTTTGTCCTCGGTCGCGATGACGGCGTTCTTGAGAAAGGGTGAAACCGTATCGGAGGTGATCCGCCCGCCGAAAGTTTCGCCCCGCCAGGCAAAGACCTGACCGTTGCGGTCAAGCAGCGTAACCGACCCGCGGGTGCGTGCATCGACGAGTTTTTCCAGTGGCGGAAGCTGGGCATAGAAATACAGGCTGGCGAGGGCCAATACCAAAGCGCCGCCGGCACCCAGGCGCCACCCGATACCCCAGATCACGCGCGTCGCGAAGCGAACCAGGCCGGCGATCAAGCGAACCGGCCAAATTGCCCTTGGCGCAGGGCGCCGGTTCGTTCCGCGTTTGACGGTGTGTCTTGTCTTGGCGGCCGGTCGCGGCTTGCTGGCGGCATTCTTGAAAAACCGCCGTTCCGCCACCAGCGGCGGCTTTTTACCATTTTTTCTGCTCATGCCTGTTTGAACCTGCTGCCAGCCTTTGTTGGCGAAACCTTACAGGGCCGCGCCGGAAATGTGGAGATGCGCAGCATCACGATTCGATTCAGCTTTTGCCCAACAATTCAGCATTGCCTGAAAAAGGTGCAAATGAAGTGTCTGTTTTCTGTCTCGCGACCCGCCGGAATGCCTTCAGCCATTGAGTTGCTGCGCCGCAGCGCGTGAATTGCTGCCAAGAATGTTCAATTTCGGGCCTGCCCGGCAGTCAGGGAGCAACACATGAAATTCATCACCGCGGCGATAGAGACGCACAAAGTCACCGAACGGCGCGCCGCGCTGACGATGCCAGGTGCTGGCAGAGGGACAGAGACCGGAGCAAAGGTCGCGGCCGTCTATCGGGCCATGTCGTGATTTGTCGCGGCGCCGGATATGTCGCGATGGCGGCCGGCACCCTTTACCGGGTGATGAAGGCCGGCCAGAGCGGCAGCGGCAAGGCTTCCTGGTTCGAGCTCGAGGATGCGATACGGCCGGGCATCGGCGCGGCCGGGGAGGGCGCGCCATGAAACAGAGGCGGTTTCAGAGAAAATCGAACAAGAGAATTTCGGCAAGTGCCGGCCTGTTTGCGGGAACCGGCGTGGCGCCCGCCCTGGCGCAGGGCGGCGCGGCCGAGGCGATGGACAAGGGCGATGTGGCCTTCATGATGATCGCGACCGTGCTCGTCCTCTTCATGATCGTGCCGGGTCTGGCGCTGTTTTACGGCGGGCTGGTACGCACCAAGAACATGCTCTCAGTATTGATGCAATGCACGATGATCGCGGCGCTGGTGATGGTGATCTGGGTCGTCTACGGCTATTCAGTGGCCTTCGGCGGCGGCACCGGGCCGTTCTGGGGCGGGCTGGGAAAGGTGTTTCTTTCCGGCGTCACAAGCGACAGCACGACGGCCACCTTCACCGAGGGCGTGGCGATCCCCGAATACCTGTTCATCGCATTTCAAATGACCTTCGCGGCCATAACCCCTGCCCTGATCGTCGGTGCATTCGCCGAACGGATCCGGTTTGCGGCGGTCGTGCTGTTTTCTGCCCTATGGGTCACCCTGGTCTATTTTCCGGTGGCGCATATGGCCTGGGATGGATCGGGGTTGATATTCAAAATGGGTGCGCTGGATTTCGCCGGCGGAACGGTCGTTCACATCAACGCCGGTGTGGCCGCATTGATCGGTGCGCTGATGATCGGCCCGCGGGTCGGATTTGGCCGTGACATGATGGCACCCCATTCGATGACGCTGACGCTGGTCGGCGCCGGCATCCTGTGGGTTGGGTGGTTCGGGTTCAATGCCGGCTCCAACCTGGAGGCGAACAGCGGCGCAGTACTGGCGATGATCAACACATTCACCGCGACGGCAGGGGCGATCCTGGCCTGGGCGGGGCTGGAGGCGCTGTTGCGCGGCAAGGCATCGCTTCTCGGTGCCGCCTCGGGGATGATCGCCGGGCTGGTGGCGGTGACACCCGCCGCCGGATCGATCGGACCGGTCGGGGCAATCATTCTGGGTGCTCTTGCGGCGGGTGTCTGCTATTTCTTCGTGTCGGCGGTGAAAAACCGGTGCGGCTATGATGACAGCCTGGATGTTTTCGGCATTCACGGAATCGGTGGTATCGTGGGGGCCATCGGTACCGGAGTTTTGACCGCCCCCGGGCTGGGTGGTACCGGGGGCCCCGATTTTTCCATCGCGACTCAGGTGGTCATTCAGGCCAAGGCCGTGCTGATCACCATACTCTGGTGCGGTGTCGGGTCGGCCGTGCTTTTCAAGCTGGTCGATATGGTGATCGGTTTGCGTGTCGAGCGCGACGCGGAACGTCTGGGGCTCGATCTGTCGTCGCATGGTGAAAGCGCTTACCACAACTCAAGATGAAGCGTTTCGCGAATTGCCTGCACCAGCAAGTATCGCCAATCACCCGAGAGCGCCGGGATCGCCCGTAGGGGTGCGGCACTGCCAGTGTTTCGTTTCTTGTGTTCAGATGCCGGTATCGACGATGGCGCGGGCGAGGATGGGCACGGTCGTGGCGTTGAGCCCGGCGATGTTGATGCGGCTGTCGCCCACCATGTAGATGCCATGCCTGGTACGAAGGCTTTCGACCTGCTCCGGGGTCGCCCCCAGGCGGGAAAACATGCCGCGATGCTGGGCGAGGAAGCCGAAGCGGTCCGAACCCGAAACCCGGCGCAGCTCATCGGCCAGTTGCTGGCGCAGGGCCAGCATGCCAAGGCGTACATCTTCCAGTTCAGCCCGCCAGTCGGCGCTCAGGGCCGGATCGCTCAGGATCATTGTTACCAGGCGCGCACCGTGATCGGGCGGAAAGGAAAAGTTCTGCCGGTTCAGGAAAGCCAGCGTGTCCTGGGTCAGCTGCCGGGCAGACGGTTCGGACAGGCCGATCAGAATTCCGGTTCGTTCCCGGTAAATGCCGAAATTCTTGGAACAGGAAGCGGCGATCAAGACCTCGGGCAGTCGCGATGCGATCAGGCGGGTGCCGGCGGCGTCCGGCTCAAGCCCGTCCCCAAAGCCCTGATAGGCGATGTCGATCAGCGGCACGGCGCCGGATTTTTCCAGCAACCTTGCCACTTCCGTCCATTCCGGAAGGGTCAGATTGGCACCGGTAGGGTTGTGGCAACAGCCGTGCAACAGTACCACATCCCCGGCCTGGGCCCCCGCCAGATCGGCCATCAAGCCGCGAAAATCCACGCCACAGCTTTCCGCGTCGAAATAGCGGTAAAGCCGGGTCTTGATACCGAGATATTTCAGGATGGACAGGTGATTGGGCCAGGTCGGGTCGGAAACCCAGACGGTGGCAGAGGGTGTGGCCATCCGCACCAGATCGAGCGCTTGTCGAATGGCGCCGGTGCCACCGGGCGTCGCAGCGGCGGCGATCCGGTCGCTGGCCACCGCATCGCCGAGAATCAGCGCTGCCATCGCGGCCTGAAAGGCCGGTTCCCCGGCAAGGCTGGTATAGGACTTTGTGGTCTCTGCCTCCCATAGCGATTTTTCGGCCGCCTTTACGGCGCGCATGACAGGCGTGAGGCCGGTTGCGTCCTTGTAGACTCCGACCCCGAGGTCGATCTTGTCGCTGCGCGGGTCGGCCCTGAACATGCCGACCAGTTGCAGAATCTTATCCGCCGGTTGCGGTGCGAGATTGGTGAACATTGCTAGGTTTCCTTTATCCCTTCACGGCCTTCAGATCGCCATACATGCCCCATTCCGACCATGACCCGTCGTAAAGCGCGTGGTCGCGTTTGCCGATCCGTTCGAGTGCGAGGCTAAGGACCGCGGCCGTCACTCCCGACCCGCAGGTCGTGATGGCAGGCTTGGTCATATCAACACCGGCGGCAGCAAAGACCTTGGAAAGCTCGGCGGGCGATTTCATGGTGTTGTCGGGGTTGAGAACCGTCTGAAACGGCACATTCCTAGAGTTGGGGATATGGCCTGCACGCAAGCCTTCGCGCGGTTCCGGGGCCGATCCCGCGAAACGCTCGGCGCTGCGGGCGTCGATGATTTCGTGATCGCCAAGCTTCGAGGCGGCGGCAACCTGGGTCACATCCTTGATCAGATGGGCCTGTCGCTGAACCGTCATGTGGCGGTCGCGCATCATTGGGGGCATGTCTTCGGTGGCCCGCCCTTCGGCCAGCCATTTCGGCATGCCGCCGTCGAGGACGGCAATATCCGTCTTGCCCATGAGCCTGAAATTCCACCACACACGGGCGGCCGAAAAAAGCCCCGCACCATCATAGACAACCACCTGATGGCCGTCGCCGACCCCCATCGCGCGCAGCCGGCTGATGAATTTTTCTGGCGGGGCGGCCATATGGGGCAACGCCGAACGATGGTCGGAAATCTCGTCAATATCGAAAAACCGCGCGCCGGGGATATGCGCCCTGGCGTATTCGGCCCGTGCATCGCGCCCTGTTTCGGGAAGGTACCACGAAGCATCGAGGATACGCAGGTCAGGGTTCTTCAGATGCACTGCGAGCCAATCGGTGGAAACCAGCGTCTTTGGGTCGTCCTGTGCCATCCTGAGCCTCCCATGGGATGGCACTGATTATCCGTCACCGACGGGGCGACGCAAGGCCAAGATTTTTTAAGAGCGTACCTACGATTTTTCCGTCCGCGGCGCCCGAAACGAGGCTGATGATCCGTTTTGTCCGTCACGCGCATTCCTTCCTGTCGGGACAATCCAGTACCCACACGGCGCGCGTTCGTTGCTGGCCTATACGCATCGCAAAGCATCATGTGGTTGCAAGTTGCTGGCAATAAGGCAAAAAATGCAATTGTTCCCAGGATTTCACCCGTGCTTGAGCAGTCGCTGCTTTTGTCGGCCCCAGTCACGCTTGGCTTCGCTGGCGCGTTTGTCGGCAATTTTCTTGCCTTTGCCGATGCCGATCTTCAGCTTTACCCTGCCTCGATGGTTGAAATACATCACCAGCGGGACGAGCGTCATGCCTTCGCGCCCGATGGCCTGCCATAAGCGCGACAATTCCTTGCGCGACACCAGAAGCTTGCGCCGGGCGCGCTCTTCATGGCCAAAGACCCCGGCCTGCTTGTAAGGGGCGATATAGCTGTTGATCAGCCATAATTCGCCGCCCTCGACAGAGGCGTAACTGTCGGCGATGTTGGATTGGCCGACACGCAGAGATTTCACCTCGGAGCCGGTCAGGATGATGCCGGCTTCCAGATCGCTTTCGATGAAATAGTCGAACCGCGCGCGGCGGTTTTCGGCAATAACCTTGTAATTGGGGTTTGATTTGTCGGCCATGATGGGGGTGAGATAGGCGAGCGGCTTGCCGGAGTCCAGACGGGATCGGGCCTTGGCCCCGCTGCTGCGGGGGGTCGCGGTCGCGACGGCAAAGCTGGGTCGCGTCACGAAAATGCTGATCCATGAAGCTTCGCCAAAAGCCCGATATCACCTGAGGCGTGGCAGGGTTGTGGCAATTCGGGGCTTTCCCGATAGGCTAGGTCCGCAGCCGAAGCGACGGGGCAAGATCAGACGCAGGCGACGAGCGCGACCCATCCAGCGACTTCGCCGGTTTGTTGCATGGCACCCATGACATCGCCGGTCTGGCCGCCAATCTGACGCAGGGCGAGCGCGGAAAGGCAAGTGGCGGCGAAGGCAATCGTCAACCCGGCAATCAGTGCCGTGCCAAGACCCAAAGGCATTAGGCAGAAAAAGCCGAAAACGGCGGCGAACAGGGCCGGGGGCATCGCGACCCCGGTTGCGGCGCGACCCAACCCATCGGCGCGCGCGGCGGGCATCAGCGCCAGCGCGATGGGCAGGGTCGCCCGGCTTGCGGCGGCAAGGCCGATCAGGGCCCAGGCAGGGTCAGGGTGGCTGGCGATCGCTGTGGCCCGTATTGCGACATTTAAGATCAGGGCCATGGTGCCGTAACTGCCGATTGCGCTGTCGCGCATGATCGCGAGCTTCTGGTCGCGGGTCCTGCCGCCGCCGAAGCCATCGGCAAGATCGGCAAGACCGTCTTCGTGCATCCCGCCCGTGATCAGGATTCCGGCGGCAAGCGCCAGGATGGCGGCCATCACAGGCGGAAGCCCGGCCGAAATGGCGATCCCGAAGGCAAAGGCCGTGAGAGAGCCGACGACCAGGCCGACCAGGGGCCAGGCCCAGGTGGTAGAGCCCATGGCGGGGGCGTCGCCCTTGATTCGTCCGGCGGGGATCCGTGTCAGAAGCATCAGGGCGACCTGAAACTGGGCGAGTCTCCTGGCAAGTGTGTTCGCGGGCCTGGTCATGTGCCGGAAACGCCTGCCTCGCCAAATGTCGCCATACCGTTGTGACAGGCAAGCGCCGAACGCAGGATACCAAGCGCGAGTGCTGCGCCCGAGCCTTCACCTAGGCGCATGTCGAATTCCAGCACCGGCTTCTTGCCGATCGCCTCGAGCAATTTGCGGTGACCGGGCTCGGCGCTGGCATGGCCGACAAGGCAGTGATCGAGAAACCGCGCGTCCGTGGCGTGAAGCGCCGCCGCTGCGGCGGTGCAGATGAAGCCATCTAGAATGACCGGGATCCGGTGGGCGCGCGCCGCCAGAACCGCGCCGCAGATTGCCGCCTGCTCGCGCCCGCCGAGAGCCGCAAGGATGGCGGGTGCATCGCCCTTCAGCGCAGCGTGGCGGGCGAGGCCGCGGTCGATGGCGTCGATCTTGCGGGCGATGCCATCGCTGTCCGATCCGGTGCCGGGACCGACCCAATCGGTGGTGGCGCCTCCGAAAAGACCTGCGGCAAGCGCGGCGGCAACAGTGGAATTGCCAATCCCCATTTCGCCGAGAATGAGAATATCGGCCTTCGGGTTGACGGCGGCGGCGCCCCGGTTAAGGGCATCGAGGCATTCGGCCTCGCTCATCGCCGGGCTTTCGGTGAAATCGCCGGTGGGCCGGTCGAGATCGAGGGCAATGACCTCCAACTCGGCGCCATTGGCCCGACAAAGCTGGTTGATGGCAGCGCCGCCATTTTGAAAATTGGCAACCATCTGGGCGGTGACTTCCTGAGGATAGGGGTTTACCCCCTGGGCACAGATGCCATGATTGCCGGCAAAGATGAGCGCCTGAGCGAATTCGATCGCTGGCCGCGCGGTGCCATGCCAGGCTGCCATGAATTCGGCCAGCTCCTCCAGCCGGCCCAGCGAACCGGGCGGTTTGGTCAAGGCGTTCTGCCGGACGCGGGCGGCTTCGGCGGCGGCCCGATCAGCGGCGGGCATCCGGGTGGCAAAGGCGGCAATATCGGTCAGGGCGGCAAAGGCGGGCAGAGTCATGTCACTTCACTTTCAAGGGGAGTCCGGCAACGGCGAGGTAGACCTCATCCGCCACCTCGGCGATCCACTGGTTCAAAAGACCCGCCGCATCGCGGAATTCGCGGGCCAGGGGGTTGTCGGGAACGATGCCGCCGCCAACTTCGTTGGTGACGATCACCACTGGGTCGGATTGCCGCGGCAAACGCGCGGCAAGGTCGCGGCCGGCAGCCTGCCAGTCGTGCCCCGAGAGCATCAGGTTGCTGAGCCAGAGGGTCAGGCAATCGACCAGGCGCGGGCCTTTCCCCTCGGTATTCCTGAGCGAGCCGGCCAGATCGAGCGGCGCTTCGACAGTCGTCCATTGCGCCTTGCGCCGGCTCTTGTGGGCCGCGATCCGTGCGGTCATCTCCGCGTCGCTGCTGTCGGCGGTGGCGATATAGGTTGCGGTTTTCCCAAACCCGAGTGTCATCGTTTCGGCGATGACGCTCTTGCCCGACCGGGCGCCGCCGGTGATAAGAATTGTCTTGCTCATGGCCCGGTGACAAAGCAGAAACCCGGCCCTGACGGAAGAGGGAAACGCGACAATGGGCGGTAAACGAGCGACCGAATTGCTGCTGATCCGCCATGCGCCGGTTTCCGTCGACGGCCGGCTGTTCGGGCGGGCCGATGTCGCGGCCGACTGCAGCGATCGAGGGCGGTTCGATAGGTTGCGGGCTGCGATAGGCGATGTCGACCATGTGCTGAGCAGTCCGGCGTTGCGATGCCTCCAGACAACCCGCGCCCTTTGGCCGGCCAGCCCGGATCCGCAGACGGACGGGGCGTTGTGGGAACAGGATTTCGGACGCTGGGAAGGGCAGGCCTATGTGGATTTGCCCGATCTCGGATCACTCGAATCCGCCGATCTTGCGCGGCATCGGCCGCCGGGCGGCGAGAGTTTCGCCGATCTTTGCGCGCGGGTGGAACCGGTGCTGATGCATGTCGCCAGCAAAGGTGGCCGTGTTGCCGTCGTGGCCCATGCGGGGGTGGTTCGTGGGGCGCTGGCGCTGGCGATCGGGTCGGTGCCACTGGCCCTGAGGTTCGAGGTGGCGCCGCTGTCGGTCACGCGGATCAGGGCTTTGCCAGGCGGAAGTTGGGCGATCATCGGCGCCAACTGGACCCCGGTTTGAACCGGCGATCCGGCCTGATTCGGGGCGTTCCGGTTTTCTGTGGGGGATGATACTGCGTTATCGAGGGTGCTGCCGCGAAACGGGAATGTCCGATGGATTGCGGCTGTTGGGGGGTGAAAAATGGGGATGACGACGGCGGTTGTCGTACTGGTGGCTCTGGGCCTGGATGCGCTCCTGGGTTGGCCCCGGTGGCTTTACGGGCTTGTGGGTCATCCGGTGTCATGGATCGGCGGTCTGGTCGGGCGGCTGGACCGGTGGCTCAATCTGGCCGATGCGCGTCCCGAAGAACGTCGCCTTGCCGGGGCCGTGGCCGCGCTGGCAGTCACTGGACTGTCGGTGGAATGCGCCTTGCTGATTGGCTGGTTGATGCCCGAGGGATGGGTTGGCGCCTTGTTGACGGGCGTTGTGGCCTGGCCATTGATCGCCATGCGTTCGATGCACGACCATGTAGTTGATGTCCTGACCCCTCTGAAAGCGCATGATCTGGAGCGCGCGCGCCTTGCCGTGGCACGGATCGTCGGGCGCGATGTATCGGTTCTAGACGGCGCCGGTGTGGCACGGGCATCCCTGGAAAGCCTTGCAGAAAACACCTCGGACGGGGTTGTGGCGCCGGTTTTCTGGGGGGTGGTCTTTGGCCTGCCGGGTATTGTCGGCTACAAGGCGATCAACACACTGGATTCGATGATCGGCCACCGTTCCCCCAAATATGAAGCCTTTGGATGGGCTTCCGCGCGCATCGACGATCTGGCCAACCTGGTTCCGGCACGGCTGACGGGCCTGTTGTTCGTAATGGTTTCGATCCGGCCGCGCACCGCGCTCCTGGCAATGTGGCGCGACGCGGGCAAGCACCGCTCGCCCAACGCAGGGTGGCCCGAGGCGGCCCTGGCCGGTGCGCTCGATGTCCGTCTGTCGGGCCCGCGCGTCTATGCCGGCCGGATGACCGACGAGCCATGGGTCAACGGTGCGGCCCCCGATCCGCAGCCGCAAGACATTGAAAGGGGGCTGGGCATTTACCGGATGGCGATGTTGGCGCTGGCGCTTGTCGTCGCTCTGTGCGCCTTTGTTTGACACGGGCCGGGGCTGGCAGGCGGCGCTGCGCTGGCCCCATCTTTTCGCGGCGAGGGGCCGGAACATGGACCCAAGGATGAAGCGGGTCAGCGGGCCAGTGCCAGAAGCCCGGCCACGTCAATGTGGGCTTCCAGGTGATCGGCAAGCGCATCGAGGGTTGTCTCGATGCTTTGCCCGTAATGGCCGGTGGCGGTGACCCCCAGATTTTTCAGGAAAGCCGCGCGAAAGGCATCACCTGTGAACATGCCGTGCAGGTAGCTGCCGCTGATCCGGCCGTCACCAGATACAGCGCCTTCGGGCTGGCCATCGACCAGGGCGAAGGGGCGACTCCGATCCGGGCCATCGGTCTGGCCGATATGTATTTCGTAGCCGGCCATTGGCGTGTGGGACGGCGCATGCGTGGCGCTGACGCGCGTCAGGCGTTTGTCTCCGGTCATCACCGTCGCGACGTCGAGATGACCGAGCCCCGGCGTATTGCCCGCCTCTCCTTCGATCCCGTCCGGGTCGGCGATACTGCGCCCGAGCATCTGGTAACCCCCGCAAATGCCAAGCACATGGCCTCCCCGGTGAATATGGGCGGCTAGATCCGTATCCCAGCCCTGGGCGCGCAAATAAGCAAGATCACCCCGCGTCGATTTTGTTCCGGGCAGGATCACAAGCGTCGTATCACCAGGAATGGCTTCGCCCGTGCGAAGCATTTTCAGGCTTACCGACGGTTCCAGTTTCAACGGGTCGAGATCATCGAAATTGGCAATGCGCGACAGAGCAAGGCAGGCAATCCTGACCGGCCCGCCGCCCGTCGCCCCACCCAGATCGAGCGCATCTTCGGCGGGAAGTTTCGCGGCACCGTCGAAAAAGGGTAAAACGCCAAAACCGCGCCAATCGGTATGGGTCTCGATCAGGCGGTAGCCCTCATCGAAAAGCGAAGGGTCGCCGCGAAACTTGTTGATCAGGAATCCGGCAATCATCGCGGCATCATTCGGGCACAGGACCGCCTTGGTTCCGACAATCTGCGCGATCACACCGCCACGGTCGATATCGCCGACAAGCACGACGGGCACACCGGCGGCGCGGGCAAAGCCCATATTGGCGATGTCGCCCTGGCGCAGGTTGACCTCGGCAGGGCTGCCCGCGCCTTCGACAATCACCAGATCATGGGCAGCTTTCAGCCTGTTGAAACTGTCAAGCACAGAGCCCATCAATGTTGATTTGAGCGCAGCGTAATCGCGCGCGCGGACAGTTGTCAGCCGTTTGCCCTGTACCACCACCTGCGCGCCAATGTCGGTTTCCGGTTTGAGCAAAACCGGGTTCATGTCGGTATGCGGCTCGAGCCCGCAGGCCTGCGCCTGCAATGCCTGGGCGCGGCCGATCTCGCCGCCGTCGATCGTGACGGCGGCATTGTTCGACATGTTCTGCGGCTTGAAGGGGGCAACAGACACCCCCCGCCGCCGCGCCACCCGACACAAGCCCGCCACCAGCAGCGATTTCCCGACATTGGACCCTGCCCCCTGGATCATCAGCGCGGTCACGGGTGCAGGCAATCGTCGAGTCGCCCGGAACTGCCGAAGCATCCGGTGAAGGTATCATTCGCCAAAAGGATCGGGCTGGCGGTTCCGGCTTGGCGCATCCACTACCCCTGTAACGGCAAGAAGGCCTCGACCGCCGCCGTGGCGATGACAATGACATTGCCATTGTCGGGGTTGGTGATGTTCAGCCCACCTCGCGCGGCCGTCACCGTGGCCGCCCCTCTTGGCAACCCGGCGGCAAGCGCATCGGTATCCAGCGCCGCGGGATCCTGCACCCCGACCGTGACCTGAACCCTCATTTCGGCGGGGTCGAGACCCAGGGCGTCGAACATCGGGATCGCCGAATGGCGGATCGCATCCTCGATCGCACGGCGGGCGGCTTTCTGGTAATCCTGGCCGTACTGGTCATTGCCCATGCCCATTTCGATGATGAAACGCCGGTCACTCATCCCGATACCCCCAGGTCGAGAGAAACCGAAATCGCCGCATTGGCGATCACCGTCGGTTTGCCGCCATCCGGGCGTGGCACGTCAAGCCCTCCCTTGATTACCTTCACCGTGGGCTGGCCATAGGGAAATGCCGCCTGAACCCTGGCGATGTCCACCTGGCCCGGTTCCTGCGTGCCAATTTCCACATCGATCAGCATGTCCTGCCTGTCGTGGCCGAAAAGCTCGGTGAGACTGATCGAATTGTGCCAGAGCGCGTCCCGGACAGCGCGGAGCGCCGCCTCCGTGTAATCCTGACGGCGCAGCGATGTTCCCAGACCGAATTCCGTCAAGAGCCGTTTTCGCGCCATCAGAACTCAACCCCCTTCTGTCCTTTGATGCCGGATCTGAACGGGTGCTTGATCAAGGTCATTTCGGTCACCAGATCGGCAATCGCAATCAGTTCCTCCTTGGCGTTCCGCCCGGTCAGCACGACATGGGTCATGGGGGGTTTTTCATCCTTCAAAAACCCCACCACCTCGTCAATATCGAGATAATCGTAACGCAATGCGATGTTGATTTCATCCAGAAGCACCATTCGGTTGCGCGCATCGCGGATCAGCTCCTTGGCCTTTTCCCAGCCCCGCTGGGCGGCGGCGATGTCGCGGGCCTTGTCCTGGGTTTCCCATGTGAAACCCTCGCCCATGGCATAGAACTGGCAGAGGTGGTTGAAATTACCCTCGATCAGGGTCCGTTCGCCGGTCGACCAGGCGCCCTTGATGAATTGCACCACGGCGCAGGGCATCTCATGGGCAATGCAGCGCAGAATCATCCCGAAGCCGGCCGAACTTTTGCCCTTGCCGGCACCGGTATGGACGATGATCAGGCCTTTTTCACCCTCTTTCGTTGCCATGATCTTGTCGCGCGCTGCCTTCTTCTTGGCCATCTTCTGGGCGTGGCGGGCGCCGTCGTCGGGGGGAGTTGAAGTCGTCATGGCAGCTCTTTCAGTTGCGTCCGTTTCGGGTTCAATAAGTCATCGCGATCGGGAATGCGAGGGGCGGGTTTGGCGCGCGGACCGCTGAAGACCGGCCGGACCGGGCCGCCACGAAGGCTGGGCGCGAGCGAGACCAGAAACAGCAGCCATCCCGCGACCCAGAAATATGGTGTGATCGGGATCAGGTCGGGATACATCCCCTGTCCGATGCGCAGACAGGCCGCGACCCACACCAGACCATAGCCGGCGATGCTGATCGGGGTTGCCACCAGGCGATCGCTTCCGCGCCGGGCAACCGCGCGAACGGCAACGGCATAGATCAGACAAGACATCGCGCCACTGGTCAATGCGTGCAGCGCCACCGGATCGGCAAGTGACGGGAAATCGAGCCGCACCAACCCGGACAATAGAAGACCGATCGGTAACCACAAAAGCCCCAGATGCAGCATCACAAGAAGCGGGTCGCGGCGAACGACCGGCGCTTGCCATACGACAAGCCGCCACGCATCGGCGGCGGCGGCGACCAGCAGCAGGATGCCTGCCAATGCTTCGAATCCGGTTATCGCCAAACCCAGCCCGCCGAAAATGGCCAAAGCCGATGTTCGCCCTGCCCGCGGGGCCGAAGGGAGAGGCAGGGCATTCTGTGCCGCGCCGCGGTTGTCAGTGAAGGCGCGCACCATGGGGGCGCCAACCACCGACAGGATCAGTGCGAAAAGCAGGATTGCAACATGACTGTCGGCCCGCCCTAAAACGTTGCCGCTGTCTGCGGCGCAAAGAGCGGTGGCGAACGCCGCTTGAAGCCCGCCCTTGATCGAGCGCCCGCGGATCGCCTCGCGGAGCAGCAAAAGCGCAAGCCAGGCGAAAAAGGCCGCCGCCACCACGGCAACCCACGGGCGCGGGAGTTCGGGATACCCTGCTATCGCAACACGAGACCATAGCCAGAGGGCCGTCAGGATGATGATCGGCGCGCCCGATGGCGGCGCCCGGCCGCTCCAGCTCGACGCGGCGGTCAAGGTGTAGCCGGCGAAAGCCGCGCCTGCGAAACCGAACAGCATCTCATGGGCATGCCAGGCATCGGGTGATCCGAGCGCCCCCGACATAGTGGCACCCGAATCGCTCCAGTAGCGCCAGACGATCGCCACGACGGCCCAGAATCCGGCGGCAAGAAACATCGGCCGGTGCGCGGTGGCGAAAATGCCGCCGCCGGTCCCGCTTGGGTCGTTCTTGTGCGTCGGGGGATCACTATGGTGCATGTTCGGGCTTGTCCGCTTGACAAACGGATCACGATTGCCGCAGGAGAGGCTGCGCTGGTGCCTGTCTTATGGCAGGCGAAGAGGGAATGCGACAGGCTTTGCGACGCTTTTTGTCGCGGGCCGAAGCGCAGCCGCCCCCGCGACCGTGACCGGAGAGGTCCTTCCAAGCCACTGGCATCTGCCGGGAAGGGGAAGGGCCGAAGGGGACGCCGATCCAACGGCCCCCGGATCCGCAAGCCGGGAGACCTGCCAGCGCGACGGAACGTGACGGCGGACGGGGGGTTCCGCGACCGGCTCGGGTATTTTCACGATACCCCCGCAGGCCCGCCCCTTTCGGCCAAATTGGAGGACCGGGTGCCGGTGACTGTCAACCTGCATGTCTGTACCACTTGCCGCATGGGTCAGCCGATCGCGGATGATGAAACCCGTCCGGGCGCAAGGTTGCTGGCGGCATTGGAACGTGCCGGTGCGCCCGAAGGCGTGCGCATCCTGCCGGTGGAATGCCTGTCGGCTTGCGATCATGGCTGCAACATCACCCTTTCCGGCCCCGGCCGCTGGTCCTATGTCTATCGCGGCCTCGATCCCGACCTGCATGTCGCCGAAATTCTCGCGGGCGCCGCCGCTTATGCCGCATCCAGCGACGGTATCGTGCCCTGGCGAGACCGGCCGGTCGTTTTCCGCAAGCAAAGCCTTGCCCGTATTCCCCCGATGGAGATTTGATATGTCTGAACTTGCCAAAATTCCCGTTACCGTCATCACGGGGTTTCTCGGGTCCGGCAAAACCACGCTGATCCGCCACCTCATGGCCCATCCTCAAGGCAAGAGGCTGGCGGTTCTGGTCAATGAATTCGGGTCGGTCGGGGTTGATGGCGATATTCTGAAAAGCTGCGCCGATGAAAGCTGCCCGGCCGAGAATATTGTCGAGTTGGCCAATGGCTGCATCTGCTGCACGGTTGCCGACGATTTCATCCCCACGATCGAAGCGTTGATGGCCCTGCCGGTGCGCCCGGACCATATTCTGATCGAAACGTCGGGGCTGGCGTTGCCCAAGCCGCTCCTGAAGGCCTTCGACTGGCCGGCGATCCGGTCCAGGATCACGGTTGACGGGGTTGTCGCCCTGGCCGATGCCGAAGCCGTCGCGGCAGGGCGCTTTGCCCCCGATGTCGCGGCCGTCGACGCGCAGCGTCTTGCCGATGACAGCATCGATCACGAAACCCCGCTTTCCGAAGTGTTCGAGGACCAGATTTCCTGCGCCGATATCGTGCTTATGTCGAAGGCCGATCTGGCCGATGCGGCGGGTCTGGCCGCCGCCCGCGCGGTGATCGAGGCCGAAGCGCCGCGCAAACTGCCGATCATCGCCATGGAGGAAGGCCGGATCGACCCGCGCCTCATCCTGGGGCTGAATGCCGCCGCCGAGGACGATATCGCGGCGCGCCCATCGCATCACGATGGCCTTGACGACCATGAGCATGACGATTTCGAAACCGTGGTCATTGATCTGCCCGAAATAGCAGAGCCGCAGGCGTTGCACGATGCCATTGTCCGGTTGGCGCGGGAACGGAAAGTGCTGCGCGTCAAGGGCTATGTCGCCGTCGCGGGCAAGCCGATGCGGATGTTGGTCCAGGCCGTTGGCGAACGGGTCCGTGCCCAATATGATCGGCCCTGGGGCGATAGCCCGCGCCAGTCGCGGCTGGTGGTGATTGGCGAACATGACGATATCGACGCCGCCGGCATCCGTGCGGTGCTGGCCCCCGAAGCAGTAGGAGCCTGACCCCGCGATGCACGTCGTCTTTCGCGAAAGCCACGGGCTGGAAGAAACCGACACGCCCACCGATCTTGGCCAGGATCCGGCCGAGTTGGTGTTCTTGTCGTTTTCAGACAGCGACCTGGGCGCTTTCGCGGCGGGCTGGCACCGGGCAGGGGGCGGCTTGCCGTCGCTGAGGCTCGCCAACCTCGTGGCATTGCGGCATCCCTTGTCGGTCGATACCTACGCGGAAAAAACCCTGGTCGGGGCCAGGGGCATCCTGATCCGGTTGATCGGCGGCGAAAGCTATTGGCCCTATGGTCTGGCGCAGGTTCAGGACATGGCCAGAAGAAACGGTATCGCGCTGGCGGTGCTGCCTGCCGACGGGCGCGAGGATGCGCGGCTTGACGAACTCTCGACGCTGCCCAGATCGACGCTGCGGCGGTTGCAGGCGCTTTGCGATGCCGGGGGTGCGGTGGCCGCCCAGGCCGCCCTGCAACAGATGGCACTTGCGGCGGGGCTTTATGCGGGGCCGGTGACCGGCGACAAGACCGTGCCGCAATTCGGCTGGTATCTACCCGATAAAGGTGTCGTTGCGGGCCCAGGTGCGGTCCCTGGCTCTGACTCTGGCCCTGGCCCTGATCCTCAACCACGATCTCCGCTCGCTGTCGTGACCTTTTATCGTTCCTACCTCACTTCGGCCGACACAGATCCGGTTGACGCGCTGATCGCCGCATTGGGCACGCGCGGTTTTACTGCCTTCGGGGTTTTTGCCGCATCCCTCAAGGACCAGGCGGCAGCCCAGTGGCTGCGCGACGAGCTGGAGCGTTTGAAGCCGGCCGCAATCGTCAATGCCACCGCCTTTTCGGCCAGGGGATCGGACGGTGCGGCATCGCCCCTCGACAGTGCCGGCTGCCCGGTTTTCCAGGTTGCCCTGTCCACCGCGCGCAAGCACGAGTGGGCCGCGTCGGACCGAGGTCTGTCGCCCGCCGATCTTGCCATGCATGTGGTGCTCCCCGAAGTCGATGGCCGGATTTTTGCGGGTGTGGCGAGCTTCAAGCAACCATCGGTGAAAGATCCCGATCTGCAATATTCGCGCTTTGCCCACCGTGCCGACACCTGGCGTATTGACGCCATCGCCGACCGGGTTACGGGCTGGCACCGGCTGGCGGTCACACCGGCAAGCGATCGCAGACTGGCGCTGGTCCTGTCCACCTATCCCGGAAAGGCGCATCAACTTGCCCATGCCGTCGGTCTCGATGCGCTGGCGTCGGCCGAAGCGATAGTGAGGTCGCTTGCCAGTGCGGGCCATGCGGTAAGCACCGCTGGAAATCTCGGCAAAGCGCTGATGGTTGAAAGGTTGGAATGGCCGGTTTCGGCCTATTCAGAGACGCTTTCAACGCTTCCTTGCGGCCTTCGCGACGCGCTTTTTTCTGCCTGGGGGGGGCCGGAAAATGACCCAGCCGTGATAGATGGCGCCTTCCGGTTCGATGCCATCCGCCGGGGTAATGCCATCATCGCCCTGCAACCCGAGCGCGGTGAAGTGACGACGCGTGGCGACGATTATCACGATCTGTCGCGCACCCCGCGCCATGCTTATGTGGCGTTTTATCTGTGGCTGCGCACACAAGGCATGGATGCGCTGGTGCATATCGGGGCCCACGGCACACTGGAATGGTTGCCGGGCAAATCCGTAGCCCTGTCGAAAGAGTGCTGGCCCGAGGCGCTGATCGGCCCCATGCCGGTCATCTATCCCTTCGTTGTCAACGATCCGGGCGAGGCGGCGCAGGCCAAGCGCCGTATCGGCGCGGTGACCATCGGGCACCTGCCGCCGCCAATGACCGACAGCGCGCTGCCCGCCAATCTGGGTCATCTGGAACGCCTGCTGGACGAATACTCCACCGCCGACGGGCTTGACCCCGCCCGGCGCGACCGGTTGATCGGCGCGATCCGGGACGAGGCGCGCGGACAAGGGCTGGAGGATGATCTGGGCATTCCCGAAAACGCTTCGCCCGCCGAGGCGATCACCCGCATCGACAGGTTCGTCTGTGACATCAAGGAAAGCCAGTATGGCGACGGGCTTCACATATTCGGACACGGTCAATGCGGCGAAGAAGAGAACGCCGGGCTCTTGGCGGCGCTGTCGGGCAAGCGGCTGGACGGCGGGCCTTCCGGTTCTCCCTATCGGGGCCGGTCGGATGTCTTGCCCACGGGCCGCAACCTTTACACCACCGATCCGCGTGCGGTGCCGTCGCGCGCGGCCCGGGCGCAGGGCGTGAAACTTGCCGAGGAACTGCTGCGCCGTCATCTGCAGGACCATGGCGACTGGCCTAAATCGCTGGTCGTCGATCTCTGGGGGTCGGCCACCATGCGCACCGCGGGCGAGGAATTCGCCATGGCGCTGCATCTGGCGGGGCTCGCGCCGAAGTGGGATGAGGGGTCGGAACGTGTTTCCGGGTTCGAGATCATTCCGCTCGCCCTGTTGCGCCGCCCGCGCATTGACGTGACGTTGCGTGTTTCGGGCCTGTTCAGAGACGTTTTTCCGGGGCTCGCACAGCTTTTCGAAACCGCCGCCGGAGCCCTTGCCGAGCGCGCGGAATCGGTTGAAGATAACCCCTATCTTCGCCCGTCGCCCCGGGTATTCGGCCCCAGACCGGGGCTTTATGGCCTGGCCATGGCCACGGCGATCGAGGATTATGGCGCCGATGGCAGGGCCTTGGCGGGCGAGGCGTGGCTGGCAGGGTCGGAATGGGCGATTGACGCGGCTGGCACCTCGCGCCCGGCGCGCGCCGCGCTGGAGACGCAGGTCAAGGGCGCCGACGGCTTTGTGCATGTGCAGGATCTGGCGGAAACAGATCTGCTGCTCGCCTCGGACTATGCCGCGCATGAAGGCGGTTATGCCGCCGCCGCCGCCCGGCTTGGCGGCAAGACACCGGCACTTTACCATCTGGACGCGACCCGCCCAGATACCCCCCGCGCCCGGACATTGACCGAAGAGGTCGGCCGCGTGGTGCGGGCGCGGGCAGCTAACCCGGCCTGGGCCGACGGCATGATGCGCCACGGCTTTCGTGGGGCGGCCGAGATTGCCGCGACGCTGGATCATCTGGCCGCCTTTGCCCATCTTGCCCGTGCCGTGCCGCCGCATCTGTTCGACCTTTATCATGAAGCCACATTGGGCAGGCCCGATGTTGTCGCATTCATGGCCCGCGAAAATCCGGCGGCCCTCGATGCCTTGCGCGAACGGTTTGCCGCCCTGGACGAGGCGGGGCTTTGGATAACGCGGCGCAATTCGATCGCCGCGACACTGAGGGCGGGCGAATGAGCGCGCCGCAAATCAAGGGCTGGTGCCCCGGCGCGCTGCGCCCGATGCCGTCAGGCGACGGCCTGGTGGTCAGGGTCCGGCCCGCAGGAGGGTGTTTGACGCAAGGGCAGGCGCAAGGTGTCGCCCGTCTGGCCGCATGCCATGGCAACGGCATTCTCGAATTGACCGCCCGCGCCAATATCCAGTTGCGCGGGGTGAGCGAGGCGCGCCATCCGCCGTTGATCGAAGGGCTCTCTGCGCTGGGACTGATTGATCCGACGGCAAATATCGAGGCCCGGCGCAATATCGTCGTGACGCCTTTCTGGCGGCGTGGTGACGGAACGCGCGAGCTGGCCGCCGAGATTGCCAGTGCCCTTGCCGCGCCGGATGCACCCGATCTGCCTGGTAAATTCGGTTTTGCCGTCGATACCGGGCTGGTTCCGGTCTTGCGCGATATATCCGCCGATATACGCATCGAACGGGGGCCGCATGGGTTGATCGTAAGAGCCGATGGTTCTGATCATGGCGCGGATGCCGATTGGACCAACGCCGCAGACCTGGCTGTGACGCTTGCCCGGTGGTATTTGCATAGCGGCGGGGCGATTGGCGGGCGCGGCCGCATGGCGGCGCATCTATTGCGTGGCGCTGCCTTGCCCGAAGCATTCGCTGCGCAGCCCGTCGCGCCGCGCCTCCACGCACTGGCCCCCTCATCGGCCCCCGCCCCGGGGCCACATGCTCTGGGTGTGCTGATCGGGTTCGAATTTGGCCAGGTAACGCCAGAAACCTTGTCTGTTCTGGCCCAAACCGGCCCCATTCGTGTGACACCCTGGCGAATGCTCCTGGTCGAGGGCGCGGTTTCGGTGCCCGATATCCCCGGCCTTATCACCGTCCCGGGCGACCCGCGCCTGCGGGTATCGGCCTGTACGGGTGCTCCGGGCTGCCCGCAAGCGCAGGGCGAGACCCGTGCGCTGGCGCGTGCGCTTGCCGGCGCGGTGCCGGCCGGGGCGCATTTGCATGTGTCGGGTTGTGCCAAGGGCTGTGCGCGCCCGATCGCCTCGTCGGCGACGCTGCGGGCATGTGATGGTGGCCTGTTTGACCTGATCCGCAACGGGCGAGCATCGGATCCGCCAACCCACACCGGGCTGACGCGCGCCGCGCTGATTGCCGCCCCCGAAATACTGACCGAGGCCGAAAATGCCCTATAGTTATCAGACCGACGGTGCGGCAATCTATCTTGAAAGCTTTGCGACCATCCGGGCCGAGGCTGATCTGTCGCGCTTTACCCCCGAAGAAGAGGTGGTCGCGGTACGCATGATCCACGCCGCCGGAATGGTTGGGCTCGAGCATGATATCCGCTTTTCCGATGGTATGGCCATCGCGGCGCGGGCGGCGCTGGAGGCGGGCGCGCCGATCCTTTGCGATGCACGAATGGTGTCGGAAGGTATCACCCGGCACCGCCTGCCTGCGGACAACGAGGTGATCTGTACGCTGAACGACCCGAAGGTGCCGGATTTGGCCGCAAGCATGGCCAACACCCGCTCTGCGGCGGCGCTGGAACTGTGGCGGCCCGATCTGGCCGGCGCCCTGGTGGCGATCGGCAATGCGCCCACCGCGCTCTTTCATCTTCTCAACATGCTCGAGGATCCGGATTGCCCGCGCCCCGCAGCGATCATTGGTTGCCCGGTCGGATTCGTCGGTGCGGCGGAATCGAAAGCCGCACTGATGGCCGATCTTCCGGCGCCGTCATTGACGGTCAGGGGCAGGCTGGGCGGATCGGCCATTACCGTTGCCGCCGTCAACGCGCTCGCCAGCCGGAAGGAATGACCATGGGCAAGGTGATTTGCGTGGGCCTTGGCCCCGGTGACCCGGAGTTGATGAGCGTGCGTGCCGACCGGCTGGTACGCCAGGCGACGCATGTCGCCTATTTCCGCAAGAAGGGCCGCGTCGGACAGGCCCGAAAAATTGTCGAACGAATCCTGGCCAGGGATGTGCGCGAATATCCGATGGAATATCCGATGACGACCGAAATTCACTTCTCGGACCCTGAATACAACCGCGCCCTGGCGGATTTCTACGACGCATGGGCGTTACGTCTGATCGAAATCGCCGCGACCTGCGATGTGATCGTTCTTTGTGAGGGCGATCCGTTCTTTTACGGCTCGTTCATGCATCTGCACTGGCGGCTCAAGGGCCGTGCCGAGGTCGAGGTGGTGCCGGGGATCACCGGCATGTCGGGTTGCTGGACGGCAACCGGGCAACCGATCACCTGGGGTGACGATGCGCTTGCCGTGCTGATGGCAACCCTGCCCGAGAAGGAACTTGAGGCGCGGGCGCGCGGTAGCGATGCGCTGGTGGTGATGAAGATCGGGCGCAATCTGCCCAAGCTGCGCCGCGCGCTCGCGGCGGCCGGAAGGCTCGATGCCGCCTGGTTGGTCGAACGGGGCACGATGGCAGGGCAAACGGTTCAAAGGCTCGCGGATGCGAGCGACAACACACCCTATTTCGCGATTGTCGTCGTGCACGGCCAGGGGCGGCGCCCATGACTGGCTGGTTGGCGATAGCGGGCCTCGGCCCCGGCGATGAGGCGCTGATCACCCCCGAAGTGACGGCGGTACTGGCACAGGCGACCGATGTCATCGGCTATGTTCCTTATGTCGCGCGCATTGCCCCGCGCGACGGTTTGTCGCGCCACCCATCCGACAACCGCGTGGAGCTGATGCGTGCCCGCCATGCGCTGGAACTGGCGGCGGCGGGGGGCCGGGTGGTCGTGGTATCTTCGGGCGATCCGGGGGTTTTCGCGATGGCCGCCGCCGTTCTCGAAGCCATCGAATCGGCGCCGGAATATCTGGCGACAGACATCCGCATCCTGCCCGGCATCACCGCCATGCTGGCCGCCGCCGCAAGGCTCGGGGCGCCTTTGGGCCATGATTTCTGCGCCATCAACCTGTCGGACAACCTGAAACCCTGGGAACTGGTCGAACATCGCCTGCGCCTCGCGGCCCGGGCGGGATTTGCCATGGCCTTCTATAACCCCCGGTCGCGCAGCCGCCCGCATCAGTTTGGCCGCGCTCTGGATGTCCTGCGCGAGGAATGCGGCGGCGCAAGGCTGATTTCCTTTGCCCGCGCGGTTTCGACCGCCGAGGAAACGCTCGAAACCGTCACGCTGGCCGAAGCAACCCCGGAAATGGCCGATATGCGCACGATGGTGATTGTCGGCAATGCCGATACACGCCGGGTTGGCCGGTTCGTCTATACGCCGAGGACGTCACTATGACCGATCCAGGCCAAGACCGCTGCCACGTCATGGACAACCAATCGTGTTGGCATGGCGGGACGGTCGATCATGATGACCGGCAGGCCGAGCACCCGCGCGGCATCCAGTTTGGCCCGCGCGCCGCTGCCGCCGGAGTTCTTGGCGACAATCAGCTTGATGCGACGGGTTTTCAGCAGTTTCAGATCATCGGCCTCGGTAAAGGGGCCGCGCGCGATGACATGCTCGGCCCCCGCCAGGGGCACCGGGCAGATCGGCGGATCGACAAACCGCAACAGATACTGATGCCAGGGCTTGGCGGCGAAGGGCGCCAGATTCTGCCGTCCAATTGCCAGAAAGATGCGGGTCGGCTCCTCGGGAAGCGCCGAAACGGCGGCGGGTATGTTGGCGACATGGGTCCAGGCATCGGCCTCGTTTGCCGTCCAGGGCGCGCGTTCAAGGGCGCAAAGCGGAATGTTGGCCAGCTCGGCGGCGGCGATGGCATTACGGCTCATTCCCGCGGCAAAGGGATGGGTTGCGTCGATCAGATGCGAGATGTTTTCGAAGCGAAGATAATCGGCAAGCCCGGAAATGCCGCCAAAGCCGCCGATCCGCGTCGGCAAGGGTTGTTGCACCGGATCGTCGGTGCGTCCGGCATAGGAAAAAACCGCGTCGAGCCCCTTGGCTGCCAGCTTGCGGGCCAGGGACGAGGCTTCGGTCGTGCCGCCCAGAAGAAGGATTCGTGTCATGGCTGATCCCTGGCTGACCATCATCGGCCTGGGCGAGGATGGACCTGCCGGGCTGTCCGAGGCAAGTAGGCAAGCGCTGGCTGCGGCAGAAATTGTCATTGGCGGTCCGCGGCATCTGGCCCTGGCGCGCGTCGGCGAAAAGGGGCGCGAGTGGCCGGTGCCGTTCAATATCGAGCCTGTTCTGGCGGAAAAAGGCCGAAAGGTCGTGGTGCTCGCTTCGGGCGACCCATTCTGGCACGGTGCGGGCGGCAGTTTGGCGGCGCATCTTGGGCCGGGAGATTGGGTCGCCTATCCGGCGCCGTCAACCTTTTCGCTGGCAGCAGCCCGGCTCGGATGGCGGATCGAGGACACATTTTCTTTCGGTCTTCACGCTGCCCCTTTCGAACGGCTGCTGCCGGTTCTGTCGCGGGGGGTGCGCATCCTGTGCCTGATGCGAGACGGCCAAGCGGTGCAGTCGCTGGCCGATTGGCTGACTGGCCGCGGCTTCGGGGCGTCGCAGATGCATGTGCTGGAAGCTCTTGGCGGGCCCTCGGAACGGATACGCGCGGCGCCGGCCGAAGGGTTTTGCCTGACGAACATCGCCCATCCCGTTGCCGTGGCGATCGAAGCGGCGGGCGGGCTGGGCGTTTCGCGCGCCTCGGGGCTGCCCGATGATCTCTTTGCCCATGACGGCCAGATCACCAAACGCCCGATCCGGGCACTGACGCTTTCGGCGCTTGCCCCGCGCGCCGGAGAACGGCTTTGGGATATCGGCGCCGGATCGGGATCGATCTCGGTCGAATGGTGCCTGGCAGCGCCGCAGGCTTGTGCGGTCGCGGTGGAGCGCCGCGCCGACCGGGCGGCCAATATCCGTGCCAATGCGGCGGCATTCGGGCTATCGCGACAATTGAGTGTGACCGAAGCCGCCGCTCCGGGCGGTTTGGCCGCACTGCCTGCGCCGGATGCCGTGTTCCTCGGCGGGGGTGCGTCAGGGGCGCTACTGGACCAACTCTGGGTGTCGATGCCGGCTGGAACGCGGCTGGTAGCCAACGCGGTGACGTTGGAATCCGAGGCACTGTTCGCTGCCTGGCAGGCGGACAAGGGTGGCGAATTGATCAGGATGGAAATGTCTTGCGCCACACCGCTTGGCCGGATGCGCGGTTGGGACCGGGCGCGCCCGGTGACTCAATGGAGCATCGTGCGATGAGGGTTGCAGGGATCGGATTTCGCAGCACCGCAACGCTTGCCTCATTGCAAGACGCCCTGGCCCGTGCCAGCACGGGTGGCAGGGTTGACTTGCTGGCCACGGCGGAAAAAAAGGCCAGCGCGCCGGTTGCGCAGGAACTGGCGGCGATGCTGGGTTTGGAATTGCGCGCCTTGGCGCGACAAGAATTGGCGCGGCAAGACACGCTGAGCCATTCGGAAAGGGTCGCCGAGCGGTTCGGTACGGGATCGCTTTGCGAAGCCGCGGCATTGGCGGCCGCCGGGACGGGCGCGCGATTGCTGGGGCCAAGGGCCGTTTCGGGTGACGGGATGGCAACTGCGGCCATCGCCATTGGGAGAGAGAGATGACGGTACATTTCATAGGGGCCGGGCCGGGGGCTGCCGATCTGCTTACACTACGCGGCCGTGATCTGATAGCCGCCGCGCCGGTCTGTCTTTATGCCGGGTCGCTGGTACCGGAAGCGGTGCTTGCACATTGCCCGGCGGGTGCGAGGATCGTCAACACGGCGCCGCTGTCGCTTGATGAAATCATCGCCGAAATCGCGGCAGCGCATACCGCCGGGCAGGATGTGGCGCGGCTGCATTCGGGCGATCTGTCGGTCTGGTCGGCAATGGGCGAACAGTTGCGCAGGTTGCGCGAACTGAGCATCCCATATGATGTGACGCCGGGGGTGCCGTCCTTTGCCGCCGCCGCCGCCGCGCTGGGGGCGGAACTGACCCTTCCCGGCATTGTGCAGTCGGTTGTGCTGACCCGCACGTCAGGGCGGGCCACGGCGATGCCTCCGGGCGAGAGTCTGGATAACTTCGCCCGCACAGGGGCAGTGCTGGCGATTCATCTGTCAGTGCATATGCTGGAACGTGTGGTGGCCGAATTGACCCCCCATTACGGGGCCGATTGCCCGGTTGCGGTCATCTGGCGTGCCTCCTGGCCCGACCAACGTATCGTGCGGGCGACCCTGGCGAGCCTGCGCACGACAGTCGGATCCGAAATGGAACGAACCGCCCTGATCTTTGTCGGGCGCTCCATCGGCGCCGAGGATTTTGACGAAAGCAGGCTCTATGCAGGCGATTATGACCGCCGCTATCGCCCGACGGGCAGCCACCCGCGCTTTCCGGAAACCTCATGACAGCGCCGGGCCTGATCATTTCGGCCCCCGCATCGGGGACCGGCAAGACCACGCTGATGCTGGGGTTGCTGGGGGCGTTTCGGGCCGAAGGCCTGGCCGTACAACCGTTCAAGTGCGGGCCGGATTATATCGACCCGGCCTTTCATTGTGCGGCGTCGGGGCGCAAGTCGTACAATCTGGACAGCTGGGCGATGGGTGCGGACAGGATCGCCCGGTTGATCCGTGCCGCCGAGGGCGCCGATCTTGCCGTTGCCGAAGGGTCGATGGGGCTTTTCGATGGCGTGGCGCGACCAGGGGAAACCGGAACCGGGGCCAGCGCGGACATTTCCGCGATGACTGGCTGGCCTGTGGTGCTGATCCTCGATGTGTCGGGGCAGGCGCAATCGGCGGCGGCGGTGGCAAAGGGCTTTACCCAGATGCGCCCGGATGTGGCGCTGGCAGGTGTGATCCTCAACCGCGTGGCAAGCCCGCGCCACGAGGTGCTGGTGCGGGCCGGAATGGAAGCCGTCGGTATTCCGGTTCTGGGGGCCTTGCCACGGCGCGCGAGCATCGAGATGCCCGAGCGTCATCTTGGGCTGGTACAGGCCGAGGAAACCCCGCAACTGGGGCAGATCATCGCCGAAGCCACCGAATTTGTCGCGGCTCACGTCGATCTGGCGGCCCTTCGCCGTGCCGCCGGGGCCACGCGGGTCGATGCCGGGGTGCGGCCCATGCCGGCAACGCCGCCCGGCCAGCGTATCGCCCTGGCGCGCGATGCGGCATTTTCATTCGTTTATCCGCATCTTCTGGATGGCTGGCGCGCGGCAGGGGCAGAGATTTTGCCGTTTTCGCCACTGGCGGATGAGGCACCCGACCCACGCGCCGATTGCTGTTGGTTGCCTGGCGGCTACCCGGAGCTGCATGGAGCTCAGATCGCCGCGGCGGATCGCTTTCGGCAAGGTTTGAGACTGTTTTCGGCGACGCGGCCGGTACATGGCGAATGCGGGGGATATATGGCCATGGGGGCGGGGCTGATCGACAAGGACGGCGAGCGCCACGAAATGGCGGGCGTTCTCGGGTTGGTCACCTCATACGAAAGGCGCAAGATGCATCTGGGGTACCGGTTGGCCGAACTCCTGGCGCCGATACCGGGCCACGCTGCCGGCAGCCGGCAGCGCGGGCATGAATTCCATTATTCGACGATCGTGGATCAACCTGATACCCCTCTCGCGCGGGTCGTCGATGCAAATGGAGACACGGTTGCGGAAACCGGATCGCGCCGCGGTTTGGCGACGGGAACCTTCTTTCACCTGATCGCGGAGGCGACATGAGCGGCTTTGTCAGTTTTGTCTCGTCCGGGCCCGGCGACCCGGAGTTGCTGACATTGAAGGCGGTGAACCGCCTTGAGCAGGCCGACGCGGTGTTGTTTGATGATCTTGCCTCCGGCCCCATCCTTGCCCATGCGCGCGACGGCGCCGATATGGTTGGTGTTGGCAAGCGCGCTGGCCGCGCCTCGCCCCGGCAGGATCATGTCAGCCGGCTTCTGGTGGATTATGCCCGATCCGGCGCAAGGGTCGTGCGGCTCAAATCCGGGGATTGCGGGCTTTTCGGGCGGCTCGAAGAAGAGATCGCCGCCTTGCGGGCCGCCGGGATCAACTATGAAATAATCCCCGGCGTGACCTCGGCCATGGCGGCGGCGGCCGCCGCTGGCATTCCTCTGACCCGCCGGCTGACGGCGCGCAGGGTGCAGTTCGTGACCGGCCATGACGTAACAGGGGCGTTGCCCGAGGATCTGAATCTGGCCGCTCTGGCGGATCCGGCGGCGACAACCGTCGTCTTCATGGGCAAGCGGACGTTCGCGGAACTCGCGGGGCGTTTGCAGAGGGCAGGGCTGCCGCCCGAAACACCCTCTCTTTTGGCGGAAAGCGTCTCTACACCGGCGCAAAAGCTGGTACGCGGCACATTGGCGACAATGACGGATCTGATTTCGACCGAGGCGGCGGACGGCCCGGCGCTGATCCTGATCGGGCCGCTGGCGGAGGGGTCATGAGCGGCACCGTTGCCACGGTCTGCCGGTCATGCGCGGCGGGGCAGGCGGGTTTTGCCGATCGCCTGCGGCACGCCGTCGCATCGGCGGGACTGGCGTTAGACGTGCGTGACATCGACTGCATGTCGGGCTGTAGTCGGCCCACGACGCTGGCGTTCCGGGCGCCGGGCAAGACCGCCTATCTGTTCGGTGATATCGGCGATGGTGATCTGCCGGGGATTCTGGTCTTTGCCCGCCTCTATCTGCAAAGCCCCGACGGAAACCTTGCTGACGCGCGTCCGCTGGGGGTGCTGCGTGAAAAAGCCATCGCGCGTATTCCCGGCTAGCGTCGTTTTCCAGCCTTTCAGAGCCGTCTTCCGCCTTGACCGAACCGCCCGGATACTGTCAGATGTCGCTCGCATGGTTTCCAGACGGCGCAAAGCGCCAGGAATCAAACGGGAATGGGGAAAGGTGGACCGAACACGGCACCCAAAGCCCCAACCGCCCCCGCGACTGTGAGCGGAGAGCGGCTTTCCAACAGCCACTGGGGCACGCCCCGGGAAGGCGGAAGGCCCGCGTCGACCCGCAAGTCAGGAGACCGGCCATGCATGAAGGTAACGCGAAAGCCGTCGGGTGTGACGGCAAGGAGAAAGAGATGAAAGCGATCAATCATTCCGCCGCCAGGACATCGACAAGCCTGATGTCGATTGTCTTCGTGGCTCTTGTCGGTGCGACGGTGCTGTTCGTAGCGGGCCATGCCCAGTCTTCGACGCTGCATGATGCGGCGCATGACATGCGTCACGCAACCGGATTCCCCTGCCACTAAGGCGGGCAGCCGGTTCAACAATGATCCAACGTATGCTGGCCGGCGGGCTGATCGCCGGCTTTGCAGCGGGGCTGTTCGCGGCGCTGCTGCATTTCGCTTTTGTTCAGAAACTGATCCTTCTGGGCGAACAATATGAAACGGGTGCGCTCGTGCATTTTGCCGGGTCGGGTGAAATGCCCGAAGCCAAGGGACATGACCATGGCGCGGGCGACGCCGGGCCTGCGGATGGCCACGGCAAGAATGACAGCGAAGGGTCCGCGATTTCGCGGAATGCGCTGACTGTCCTCTTTACCACGCTGATTTACGCCGGCTACGGCCTGGTTCTGGTGGCAGGCTTTGCGCTGGCAGAACATTTCGGCCACAAAATTGACGCGCAAAGCGGGCTCTTGTGGGGTGTTGCGGGTTTCGTGACGTTTCAGCTTGCGCCGGCGATGGGGCTGCCGCCCGAGCTTCCCGGCACCATCGCCGCGGAGCTCGGCGCGCGTCAGAGTTGGTGGCTCGGAACCGTCGTGGCGACCGCGGCCGGGCTTGCTTTGCTGTCATATGGGCGCGGCGTGCTGTCCGCGCTTTTGGCCGGGGCGTTGCTGGCTGCGCCGCATGTCATCGGGGCACCGCAACCGGATGCGTTCTGGGGTGTCGCTCCGCCGGAAATCGGTGCTGCGTTTGCCGCGCGGGCACTGGGCGTCGGCCTTGCCGCCTGGGCGGTGCTGGGTTGGGTTGCCGCGACGTTGTGGAATAAAAAGGCCGAATAACGCGCTGAAGGATGTGCGGTGTAATGGCCTTGGGCATGGACATGCCTGGGGCCATTTGCCATCTAACGTATTTAGGCGTCCTGGCAGGGCACGAAAATGATCGAACTTTATCTGATCGGCATCGGAACCGGCAACCCGGACCATCTGACCATGCAGGCGGTCAAGGCGCTGAATTCGGTTGATCTGGTGCTGATCCCCGACAAGGGGGCGAACAAGGCCGATCTGGCGGAATTGCGGCGCGACATTTGTGCGCGGGTGCTGACCAACCCGGCCACGCGGATGGCCGGGTTTGCCCTGCCGGTGCGTGATGCAGGCGACCCCGATTACCGCCACCGGGTCGATGCCTGGCACGATGCCATCGCCAAGCGCTGGAAAGACACTATTCTGGCGGAAATCGGCGCCACTGGCCGTGTCGCGCTGCTGATCTGGGGGGATCCCTCGCTTTATGACAGTTCCCTCAGGATCGCCGAGAGGGTCGGTCGCACCCTGCCCATGACAATATCTGTCATCCCGGGGATTACGTCATTGCAGGCGCTTACCGCCGCACATGCCGCACCATTGAATGAAATTGGTGCGCCATTCACGGTTACAACAGGCCGGCAATTGCGTGACAAGGGTTGGCCGGCGGGGGTGGACACGCTGGCAATCATGCTGGATGGCGATTGCGCGTTTCAAACGATCGATCCTTCGGGCGTGACCATCTGGTGGGGCGCCTATGTCGGTATGGCCGAAGAGATCGTGCTGTCCGGGCCATTGTCACAGGTGTCGGACCAGATCATCAAGACCCGGGCCGAGGCCAGGCAGCGGCACGGCTGGATCATGGATATCTACATCCTGCGGCGCAGGTCTGCCGGGCCTTGAAGCGATTGGCCATTCAAGCTGAGGCGGATGGAGCGGCGGCCACCCAAGCGGGCCTTCATGCGGGCGGGCAGGCCCCCCGGGCCGAGGCCCAAGGGCGGCATTGAGCACACGCAACGCCTTGCCCCCAACTTCGTCACTGCTTCCGCCGGATCGTATCCCCCAGTTGCAGCACCGGCGTCAGTTCGACATGTTCGCCGCCGATAAGGCCGGAATCGCTGCGCCCGGCGATGATGGCCGCCGCGCGTTGGCCGATTTCATGCCGGCAGGCATCCATCGTCGCCAGACGCCGCGGCAGACCGTCAAGAAGGTCGACGCCGTTGAAACCGGCAAGCCCCAGTTTCCCCGGCACATCGATTCCCTTGTCGAGGCAATAAAGCAGCCCTCCCGCGCCGATCATGTCATTCGAGTAGTAGATGAAATCGAGATCAGGTGCGCGCTTCAGGATCGCTTCGGTCATCTCGCGACCTTTCAGGAGAGCGGATCCGCCCGAATAGAATTCGCGGTCGGCAAGCTCCACGCCCGCCTCGGCAAGACCCGCCTCGAACCCTTCCATGCGTTTGCGGGCGCGGTGGTCATGCGGCATCTTGGTGCCCAGAAAGCCGATGCGGCGGTAACCTGCGCGGATGATGGCACGAGCCGTTTCCAGGCCGGCCCGGCGATGTGAAATGCCCACCACGGAATCGATTGCCTTGCCGTCGACATCCATGATTTCAACAATCGGGATGCCTGCATTCGCCAGCATGGCGCGGGCGGTGTCAGTATGTTCAAGCCCGGCAATGATCACGCCCGAGGGCCGCCACGACAGCATTTCATAAAGCACGGCTTCTTCACGCTCGGCAAGATAGTTGGTGACGCCGAACACCGGCTGCAAACCGCTGTCTTCCAGTTCCTCCGATATCCCGCTGAGTACTTCGGGGAAGACCAGGTTGGAAAGCGATGGGACGATGACCGCCACGAGGTTTACCCGCTGCGAGGCTAGCGCCCCGGCGATCTTGTTGGGAACGTAGCCGAGCCGTTTGGCTGCCTCAAGTACCTTTTCGCGGGTCACATCCGACACATCGCCGCGATTGCGCAGAACCCGGCTGACGGTCATTTCCGAAACGCCCGAGGCTTCGGACACATCGCGCAACGTCAATGGGCGGCGCGGGTCGGGTCTAACGGTGCTGCTCACGAAGAAAACCCTTTTCGGTTGGCTCTTGATTCCTGATTAGTCCCAAAGGCGGGTATTGTCCAAGCAAAGACCCGCGTCCGGGTTCGCGATGGCATCCCTCTCCTGGCGATCACCGGGTATCGTCGGCCTTCGTCGCGTGCGCGCACGGAAAAAGGGAAATCGGGGGCGGCCCCGGTTTCCCAATCCGTCGAGAGAGTTCAGAGGGTTGGCACCTCTCAGGCTGGCGTTACCCGAACCGCCGCGAATTTGAACTCGGGGATCTTGCCATAGGGATCGAGCGCCGGGTTGGTCAGCACGTTGGCCGCTGCTTCGACATAGGCAAAGGGGACAAACACCATGTCTTCGGCCACGCCGCGGTCGGCCCTGGCCATGATCTCGATCTCGCCCCGCCGGGTCTGCAATTTCACCCGTGCGCCCGGCTCTATTCCCAGCTTGCGCAGGGTCTTGGGGTTGAGCGAGCAGTTCGCCTCGGGCTCCACCGTATCGAGCACCTTGGATCGCCGGGTCATCGAGCCGGTATGCCAGTGTTCCAGCTGCCGCCCCGTCGTCATGATCATCGGATAGTCTGCGTCCGGCGCCTCGGCGGGCTGGATAACGCTGGCGGGGGTGAATTTGGCCCGTCCGCCTGCCCGTGGGAACCCGTCGCCGAAAACGATGGCCTGTCCGGGGTCTTCTGGCGACAGGCTGGGGTAGGTGACGGCGCCTTCGGATTCGAGACGGTCCCAGGTGATGTTGTCGAGCGACGGCATCCCCAGTTTCATCTCGGCGAAAACCTGACTTGGGTGGGTGTAGGTCCAGCCCAGCCCCAACCGGTTGGCCAGATCGGTGGTGATCGACCAATCCTCGCGTGCCTCGCCCGGCGGCGTTGTCGCGGCACGGCCCATCTGCACCTGCCGATTCGTATTGGTCACCGTTCCGTTCTTTTCATAAAAGGCCGCCGCAGGCAGGATCACGTCTGCATAGTTGGCGGTTTCGGTCAGGAAGATATCCTGCACCACAAGATGTTCCAGCGATGCCAGTGCCTCGCGCGCGTGGTTGAGATCCGGGTCCGACATGGCCGGATTTTCGCCAAGAATATACATGCCCTTGACCGTCCCGGCATGCACTGCGTCAAGGATCTCGGTTACTGTAAGGCCCTTTTCGTTGGAAAAGTCATCCGAACCCCAGATCTTGGTGAAATGGTTGCGGATCTTGTCGCTGGTCACGTCCTGATAGTCGGGAAGGAACATCGGGATCAGCCCGGCATCCGAGGCGCCCTGCACATTGTTCTGGCCGCGCAGCGGGTGCAGCCCGGTGCCCGGTCGCCCGACCTGGCCACACATCAGCGCCAGCGAGATCAGACAGCGTGAATTATCGGTGCCGTGGATATGCTGCGATACGCCCATGCCCCAGAAGATCATTGCCGATTTCGCCGTGGCGAATTCGCGCGCGACCTGGCGCAGTGTCTGGGCCGGAATGCCGCAGATCGGCTCCATCTTTTCAGGGGCATAACCTGCCAGATGTGCCTTTTCGGCCTCCCAGTTTTCGGTAAAGGCCTCGATATACTGGCGATCATAAAGCTCTTCTTCCACGATCACATGCATGATCGCGTTCAGCATTGCGACATCCGCGCCGGGGCGGAACTGCAACATATGAGTGGCGAACCGGCGCAGGCCGACGCCGCGCGGGTCCATCACGATCAGCTTTCCGCCGCGTTTGGTGAACTGTTTGAAATAGGTCGCGGCAACCGGGTGATTCTCGATCGGGTTGCAGCCGATCGCAATGGCGACGTCGGCGTTCTCGATTTCGTTGAATGTGGCCGTGACCGCGCCCGAACCTACGTTTTCCAGCAAGGCAGCGACCGATGAGGCATGGCAAAGCCGGGTGCAGTGATCGACATTGTTGTGGCCGAAGCCCTGGCGGATGAGTTTCTGGAAGAGATAGGCCTCTTCATTGGTGCATTTCGCCGATCCGAACCCGGCGATCGCCTGGCCGCCGGTCTTTGCCGTCAGCGCTTTCCAGCCGTTCGCCGCGGCGTCAAGCGCCTCTTCCCAGCTTGCCTCGCGGAAATGTTTTTGCCAGTTGGCGGGATCGACGTTCAGCCCCTTTTGCGGCGCGTCCTTGCGCCGGATCAGGGGTTTGGTCAGGCGGTGCGGGTGCTGGATGTAGTCGAAACCAAAGCGCCCCTTGACACAAAGGCGGCCCTCGTTTGCGGGGCCGTTGATGCCTTCGACATATTTGACCTTGCCGTCCTTGACCTTGAGGCTGACCTGACAACCGACGCCGCAGAACGGACAGACCGATTTCACCTCTTCATCGAAATCCCTGCTGTCGCCCTGTTCGGTGGCATCAAGAACCGTTGCTGGCATCAGCGCGCCCGTCGGGCAGGCCTGAACACATTCGCCGCAGGCCACACAGGTCGATTGCCCCATCGGGTCGGCGAAATCCAGCATCGGCCAGGCGTCATGCCCGCGCCCGCCCATACCGAACACATCGTTGACCTGTACTTCGCGGCAGGCACGCACGCAAAGCCCGCACTGGATGCAGGCATCGAGGTTGACGCGCATGGCGACATGGCTGTCGTCAAGCAGCGGAATGCGGGCCGGTTCCAGCTTGGGAAACCGGCTATCGTGAATGTCGGTCGCCTCGGCCATATCCCAGAAATGCGATGAACGGTCATGCGCCTGGGATTGTTCCGGTTGGTCGGCCAGCAGCAGTTCCATCACCAGCTTGCGCGACTTTTCGGCGCGCGCGGTATCGGTTTTCACCACCATGCCGTTTGAGGGGTTGCGGCAGCACGAGGCGGCCAGCACCCGTTCGCCTTCAATCTCGACCATGCAGGCGCGGCAATTGCCATCGGGCCGGTAGCCGGTCTGATCCTTGTGGCACAGATGCGGGATCAACGTGCCTTCGCGCTTGGCGACTTCCCAGATGCTTTCATGAGGCGAGGCCACGACTTCGCGGCCATCGAGGGTGAATGTGATCGTCTCGGGGCGGTTTCCGTCAGGCATGTCAGAGCTCCTCCGGGAAATGTTTCATGGTCAGGCGAATCGGGTTCGGTGCGGCCTGGCCCAAACCGCAGATGGAAGCATCGCCCATCACCGTACAGAGATCCTCGAGCAGATCCTGATCCCATTTCGGGGCGCGCATCAGCTTGACCGCCTTTTCGCAGCCGACCCGGCACGGCGTGCATTGTCCGCATGATTCAGCTTCGAAAAACCGCAGCATGTTCAGCGCGGCGTCACGGGCACTGTCCTTGTCGGACAGAACCACAACGGCGGCAGAGCCAATAAAGGTGCCATGAGGTTGCAGCGTGTCGAAATCGAGCGGGATATCGTTCATCGACGCGGGAAGCAGGCCCGAGGACGGCCCCCCCGGCTGATAGGCCTTGAATTTGTGTCCGTCGGCCATGCCGCCCGATGCCTCGATCACGTCGACAATCGTGGACCCCGCAGGTAACAGGTACACGCCGGGGTTCTTCACCCGCCCCGAAACGGAATAGCTGCGCAGCCCCTTTCGGCCGTTCTTTTCCACCGACGAAAGGATCTCTGGCCCTTCACGCAGGACGCGCGTGATCCAGTGCAGGGTTTCGACATTGTGAACCAGCGTCGGGCGGTCGAAGATACCCACCTGCGCCACATAGGGGGGGCGATGACGCGGCATGCCGCGCTTGCCCTCGATCGATTCGATCATCGCGGATTCCTCGCCGCAGATATAGGCGCCGGCGCCGCGACGAAGCTCGATAAAGCCGGGCTTGACGATCCCGGCCTTTTCGAGCGCCGCGATTTCCGTTGCAAGGATATGCAAAACAGCCGGATATTCGTCGCGCATGTAGACATAGCAGCGTTCGGCCTCGACCGCCCAGGCGGCGATCAACATGCCTTCGAGCATCAGATGCGGCGTGCGTTCGAGGTAGTAGCGATCCTTGAAGGTGCCCGGTTCGCCTTCGTCGCCATTGACGGCCAGATAGCGCGGGCCGGGATTGGCACGCACAAAGCCCCATTTCCTGCCCGACGGAAAACCGGCGCCCCCGAGGCCCCGCAGCCCCGAGGCGAGCACGGTGTCCTGGACCTTTTCCCAATCCCCCGATTTGCGCAGTTCGGCCAGCCTGGCATATCCGCCCGCCGCCTGATACGCCGCCAGATCTTCGTAATCAGGGATTTCGGCGTGAAAATCGGCCTTGGCGATGGCGGCGCCAACCTTGGCCGGGGTGGCATGATCGATATGTAGATGACCAATTTCCAGCACCGGCGCCGTATCGCAGCGCCCCATGCAGGGTGCGCGCAGCACGCGGATTTTGGCGGGGTCGTGCCCGGCCTCGAGCGCCGCGACGAGCGCATCCGACCCGGCCAGTTCGCATGACAGTGAATCGCAGACCCGAATGGTCAGATCGGGTGGTGGGGCTTCATTTTCGCGGATCGGGTCGAAATGGGCGTAAAAGGTCGCTACCTCCCATACCTCGGCCATGGACAGGCGCATTTCTTCGGCCAGCGCACGCAGATGAGCCGCCGAAAGATGCCCGTATTTGTCCTGAATGAGGTGCAGAAATTCGATGAGCAGATCACGCCGGCGGGGGCGCTCTCCCAGCAGTTCCCGAACTCGGGCCAGGGCGGCATCGTCCAGTTGCCTTCCCTTGGGCGTCTTGCGCCCCCGGCCCTTGCCCGATTTCCAAACGCCATCCTTGTCGTCCAATGCCATGTCAAGCCTATCTGTCTGTTGTCGCCGTTCGGGCGCACTGCTTTTCGTCCGAGCTTGTGGCAAACCCGAACATAGCAATCAATGCCGGTATCTCGTCGGTTGATAGGCTATACCTATCAAATATTGGCATTTCCAGAGGCATTACTTGTCATGGGCGGCGTGGTGTCAATAGACATTGATTGGCAAAGCGCCTATTTCCTGCCTGATGACCTGGGATCAGGAAATCGATGCAACCGGGCTTTTATGCCCCTTGCCAATACTCAAGGCGCGCAAGCGCCTGAAAAGCATGGGCGCGGGAAAG
This sequence comes from Paracoccaceae bacterium, assembly GCA_020446815.1. Lineage (GTDB taxonomy): Bacteria > Pseudomonadota > Alphaproteobacteria > Rhodobacterales > Rhodobacteraceae > Albidovulum. Next base: position 102,914 of record JAGRDY010000008.1, on the reverse strand, counting down.
ATTCTGCGCCTGATTACCACTGACCCGGCTGCGGTTGTGGATGTCCCGCATTTCTGCACCGAGGCGGGTCATGAACTGCTGGAGAGCCGAGAGGAAGGACCGGTGCAGCTCTATCTGATCCGCCGGGGCTGAACCCTTCACAGACCCGCAACGCGGTCACATCCCGAAGCTGCCATAAGGCAGGAAGCAGACCGGTGTTCCGGGCCGAACCTCCAGCGCCGCGTCCGGCAGTTCGACCAGGCCGGTCGCCCACGACAATCCGCTGATCCTGCCCGACCCTTCCGAGGCGAAAACCTCCGCATGCCCATCGGCATCGATCCGCGCCCGCAAGTATTCCCGCCGGCCCGCCTTCTTGGATTTGCTGAACGCCGCGGGCACCGCGAAGCCCTGTGGTTTCGGCCAACCCGCGCCCGCCATCAACGACAACGCCGGGCGCGCGAAGATGAGCGCGCAGACAAGCGCGGCAACCGGATTGCCCGGCAGGCCGAAAACCGGAATGCCTTGCCAAAGGGCGAGCGCCAGGGGCCGGCCCGGCTTCATCGCGATGCGCCAGCTCGACAGCGTGCCTTCGTTGCGCAAGAGAGACGAGATGTGATCTTCGTCCCCGGCGGATGCGCCCCCGGATGTGAGAATCACATCGGCCAGGGTGGCGCCCTGGTTCAGCCTGTCCCTGATCAGAGCCGGGTCGTCGCGGACATGGCCCAGATCGATAGGCGTGCAGCCCAAGCTTTGGGCCAGGGCAAGAAGCATCGGCCGGTTCGCGTCGAAAATCTGATGCGGGGCCGCATCCTGCGATGGATCACCGATGATCTCGTCTCCGGTGGACAGCACGCCGACGCGAAGCGGGCGAAAGACCGTGACGGCGGCAATGCCCAGCGCCGATAGCAGCGCAAGATCGGGGGGGCGAAGCCGATGACCCGAAGTCAGGGCAATTTCCCCTTGTTTGACATCTTCGCCGGCGGTTCGCGTGTTGGCGCGGGGTTTGACCGGCCCGTCGAAGACGACAATCCTGCCATCGCTTGCGCAGTCTTCTTCCAGAACCACGGTATCCACCCCGTCGGGCAGTATCGCGCCAGTCAGGATGCGGATCGCCGATCCGGCCGGAACGGCACCGTCAAAGGGTTGTCCCGCCGCCGCACGCCCCGCAACCAGCGGCAGGCGCTGCACACCCCTGCCGGTCGCGGAATGGGCAAAACCATAACCGTCAACGGCGGAATTGGGCCGGGGCGGGTTCGACCGGCGGGCGATGCAATCGGCGGCCAGAACCCGCCCCGAGGCGTCAATGGCCGTGACCGATTCCACGCCCGTCATGGGCGTCAGGACAGCCCTGAGCCGGGCCAGGGCGGTATCCACCGGCACCCAGGAAACGCCCTGCGGCATGGCAAAGCAATCGTCGCGCAGGCGGGGTGGCACAAGGGGGGTGCCAGTCATTCCGTCAACCCCGCCTCGGTCAGGACAAAATCTGCGATAGCTACGGTATCGTCCAGATCGAACACCGGAAGGTGGAGATCGTCCATCGGTGTGTCCGAGGCCACGGCCCGGATCGTGGGGTTTTTTCGTGCCAGCAGTGGCTGGGGGTTTGCGCCGCGGTGGGTTTCGATCTTTGGGTGGGGGCCGGATTTATAGCCTTCGACCAGCACCAGATCGACCTGGGCGAGTCGCTCCAGCAGCGCGGCAAGCGGCGGCTCGTCGGCGCCGCGCAATTCATGCATCAAGGCCCAGCGGCGGGGCGAGGCGAGAATGACCTCATGTGCACCCGCGGCGCGGTGCCGAAAACTGTCACGTCCCGGCTGATCGACATCGATGGAGTGATGGGCGTGCTTGATGGTCGACACACGCAAGCCCCGCCCGGTGATTTCGGCCACCAGGCGCTCCATCAGCCCGGTCTTGCCCGAATTTTTCCAGCCAGTGACACCATATACTTTCATGCCAGCGACTCGAGCAGGTTTTCCGCCTCGATGATATCCTCGGGCGTGTTGACGTTGAAGAACGGATCAAAGGGCGTGTCGGCGAAGGCGGCGGTGCCCGCCTCGTGTTGATCCGTCCAATGAACGATCTTGCGCAGGCCCCCTTTCAACGCGGCGCGCAGGTCATGGCGCAGGGCCGCCGGCCAAAGGCCGAATGTCGGCTGCCGTCTCGACTTGCCCGCCGCGTCCCGTGTTGCCGCCAGCGCCAGACCGGATGGCCCGGCGGCCGCGCGCAACCGCGCAACAAGATCGGTGGGAAAGAACGGCGTGTCGGCGGCGGCGGTCACGATGGCCTCGCCTCCCTGTTCGCATGCCCAGTCAAGCCCTGCGAGAACCCCGGCCAACGGTCCCGGGTGATCCGGCAGGCTGTCCGGCAATACCGGCAGCCCGAGATCAATGAACCGCGCCGGATCGCCATTGGCATTAAGCGCAAGCGGCCCGCATTGGGGGGCAAGACGCGCGATCACATGGTCGATCAGCCGCCTGCCGCCGACCAGCTTCAGCCCCTTGTCGCCGCCGCCCATTCGGGTCGCGCGACCGCCGGCAAGAATGATGCCGGGAATTTCAGCCATCTGCGGCACCCTTGCGCCGGTGTTTTGGCGCCTCATCGTCGATGTTGCCGGGATCGGCGTCCCTGAGCAGCCGCTCCTCCCCGCTCAGACAGACAAAACGCCGCCCGCGCATCCGGCCGATCAGGGTCAGTCCGACCTGGCGCGCGATCTCGACCCCCCAGCCGGTGAAACCGGAGCGCGAGACGAGGATCGGAATACCCATCAAAGCGGTCTTGATCACCATTTCAGAGGTCAACCGCCCCGTTGTGTAAAGAATCTTGTCACCGGCCGACACCGAGTTCTGGAACAAGAAGCCCGCAATCTTGTCGACGGCATTATGACGTCCGACATCCTCCATATAGACAAGAGGTTTGTCCGCCTGGCACAAAACGGTGCCATGAATGGCGCCGGCTTCAAGGTAAAGCGAGGGGGTGGTGTTGATTTCCCGGGCCAGCGCATAAAGCCAGCTTGTCCGCAGCTCTGCCCGGGGCAATACCAGCCCTTCCAGCCCTTCCATCATGTCGCCGAATACGGTGCCGACCGCACAGCCGGAGGTGCGGGTCTTTTTCCTGACCTTCTCCTCATAGGAGGTCTTGCGACGGGTCCGCACGACCACCGTCTCTATTTCGGCATCGAAATCGATGCCGGTTATCACGTCATCGGCCCGGAGCATCCCCTGATTGCGCAAGAACCCCAGAGCAAGATATTCGGGGTAGTCGCCGATGGTCATTGCAGTGACGATTTCCTGACTGTTGAGAAAGATGGTCAGCGGCCTTTCTTCCACAACCGAAATCTCTGTCACCGCGCCGGAATGATCGGTACCCGAAACCCGCCGTGTCAGATGCGGATCGTCCGGCCGTGGCATTATGGGGAATTTGATCGTCATCCGGGGCTTTCCTGTCCAACCTGCATCTTGGAGGGCGGAACCGGCAGTTTCAAGGGGCGGCGGGGCGCAAAAAGAGCCCCTGCCAGGCCGGATTCCGGGGTGCCAGGGCCGGTGTTTTGGGATAAATGCCGACATGGACAAATTGTCCAGTATGAATTAGGCGCTACCCCCAATTTGTCCCTTTTTGCCCCATTTCTGCCCCGCTAGTTAATCCTGAGCCAGGGGAAAACGCCTTGCCCCCGCCGTGAAAGTTATTGAATGAATGACATCTTGAAAGGGCTCAGGGAGGCTGCCCGACTCGTGGCCTCGTTCGATGCCGATCTCGTCGAGATAACCGCCAGATCGCTCGAGGTTTCCTTGGGTGCGACGGTTGTCGCTTCGGCGATCGGCCTGCCCTTCGGGGCGTGGCTCGCGGTGAATCGGTTCAAGATGCGGCGGATTGTCATTGCGCTCCTGAATGCGCTGATGGGCCTGCCGCCGGTGGTCGTGGGGTTGATCGTCTATGTGCTGTTTTCACGCGCCGGCCCGCTCGGTGTTTTCGGATTGCTCTTCACGCCGACCGTAATGGTGATCGCGCAGGTGATCATCATCACGCCGATCATCGCGTCGATTTCGCATCAGGCCATCCGGGAACTTTGGGCCGATTACCACGACCTGTTGATTTCGCTCAACGCCACGCGGCTGCAACGGATCAAGGCGCTGCTCTGGGACGGAAGGCGGGCGCTGCTGACCGCTTCGCTGGCGGGCTTCGGGCGCGCCATCGGTGAAGTAGGCGCGATCATTATCGTGGGCGGCAATATCGACCATGCGACGCGGGTTCTGACCACGGCGATCACGCTGGAAACCGGCAAGGGGGATTTCGCACTGGCGCTCGCACTGGGTTTCGTGCTGATCGCGCTGGCCATCACGGTCAACCTGACGCTGCACATGCTGACCCGTACCGAAAGGGAAAGCCGGTGGTGACGTCAATTCTGCCCCTGTGCCTTGATGGCGTAGAACTGCGGCGAAACGGCCGGCGTATTCTCGGACCGATCAGCCTGACGCTGGCGGGCCGCGGGATCACCATCATCCTGGGGCCCAACGGGGCGGGCAAGACCTCGCTGTTGCGGGCCATGCACGGGATCGAGCGCATCCGGCGCGGGTCGATCCGCTGGCATACCGGCCAGCAAACCGCGCGTGCCCGCCAGGCCTTTGTCTTTCAAACCCCGATCCTGATGCGCCGTTCGGTGGTCGATTGCATAGCCTATCCGCTTTTTCTCGACGGTGTGAGCAAGGCCAAGGCGCGCGTTGCCGCAGCCGCGCAGGCCGAAAATGTCGGGCTCGGAGCAATGCTTGATCTGCCCGCACTGGTGCTGTCGGGCGGCGAAAAGCAAAAACTCGCACTGGCGCGCGCGCTGATCCGTGAGCCCGAAGTGCTGTTTCTGGATGAGCCCTGCGCCAGCCTTGACACCAAGTCCATGGCCGAGATCGAGACAATTCTGATCGGTGCCCGAAATGCGGGCACACGAATGGTCATGTCCACCCATAATATCGGACAGGCGCGCCGTCTGGCCGATGACATCCTGTTCCTTTGGCACGGTCGCCTGCATGAAACCGGCTCCCGTGCGGAATTCTTCGACACCCCGAAGACAAACGAAGCCAAAGCTCATATCAACGGAGATCTTTTACCATGAGACTGAAAACGCTGGTTCTGAGCCTGTCAGCACTTTTCTTTGCCATTGCCGCCAGTGCCGAAGACCTGAAAATGGCGGTGACCACATCTTTCGCCAATTCCGGCCTGGCCGAGATTCTGCTGCCGCAGATCGAAGCCGACACCGGGATCAATGTTCAACTTCTGATCGTCGGCACCGGGCAGGCGCTCAAGCTTGGCGAGGCGGGCGATGTCGATGCGGTTCTGGTCCACGCCCGCGCTGCCGAAGATGCCTTTGTCGCCGCCGGGAATGCGACACACCGGCGCGAGATCATGTATAACGATTTCATCATCGTCGGCCCCTCCGGCGATCCGGCAGGCGCGGGCGCGGCCCACAAGGCAACAGAAGCACTGACGGCAATCGCAACCGCAAAGGCCCCGTTTGTCAGCCGCGGTGATGACAGCGGCACCCACAAGGCGGAACTGGCGCTTTGGAAAGCGGCGGGCATCGTCCCCGCGGGTGCCTGGTACAAGGCGGTTGGCGCCGGAATGGGTGCCGCGCTGAACACGGCTGCCGGCCTTGACGCCTATATCCTTTCGGACCGGGCAAGCTGGCTCAATTTCGCCAACAAGGGTGATCTGGTGCTGATCTTCGAGGGGGATCCCGCGCTGTTCAACCAATATGCCTATCTGCCGATCAACCCGCAAAAGCAGCCGCATGTAAAGGCCGAAGCCGCCCGCAAGCTGGAAGACTGGCTGACCAGTGATAGGGCCAGGGAACTGATCGAGGGTTACAAACTCGACGGCCAGCAGCTGTTTACCTTCAATGCGGTCGCCCAGTAATTCCAAAGGCTCCGACGATTGACCGCTTCCGGCGGCGGTCGACGGAAGGCGACAGCGGCATGTGACGGCCGCCCGAACAAAGCACCTTCGCGCGGAGACAAGGGCGCTGCCCGCCGCGCGATCGTCATGCGGAACGCATGCCCCTGTCGTGACGCGCCCCCACGCGGCGGCGATTTGGCACCGTTTTCGCAACGCACTGAATCTTTGGCGGAAATTGCCTCATAAAGCCCGCGCCCCATAGGTCAGGATCGCCTCCGCGCGCGCCGGCAATCGCGCGGACCAAACGCGATACAGGCGAATTGACGGTTCCGGGTGGGTTTCCAGATCCGGTGATCAAACTTGAGCCGGTCAGTCGATACGGCCGCCCGCTTACTCGTCCAGCGTGGCGTGTATGGCGAACTGATCCAGGCCGGCCTCGTTGGCCGCGATGAAACGGAACTGTTCACGCACCCCGGCATCGGTCAGTTCACGTATCACTGTCAACACGGTGTTCGGTGCGTGATCGGCGCAAAGATCGGCCATCTGTGCCAGTTCCTCGATGGCTGTGGGTCGTGCGGTTGCGATGTCGGGCGCGCCGTAGACATCGACGAAATGTTGTGCGAGTCGCTCGACGAGCATCTCATACTCGGCTGGTTCGATCCGCGTTACCGCGACGAAAGTCACCCGGCCGAAAGTTTCCACCCCCAGCCAGCCATTGGCGAATGCCTGACGCGCCTTGCCCGTCAAATCAACTTCGGACCAGTTGGAAAACTCGAACCCTCCGCTGATCGCCCACTCGCCTGTCCTGGCGGGCCTGTGAAAGACGTTGCGGTCGCTTTCGTCGAAATGAATGGCACGGGCCAGCAGCATCGGGTTAGGCCTCTTCAAGAATCGACGACAGCGCGATCAGCCGCGTGTCGCCATCGGTGGCTTTCAGGATCATGCCGAAGTTTTCGTCAACGCCCAGAAAGACGCCTTCGGCGCGCGGGCGCCCGATTGGCAGGCTGACCGTCTCGCCCTGTTTCCAGGCCAGCCCGCTCCATTCCCGGTGCAATCGGGCGCGGCCGCCAGGCTCGTCCAGTTCGTTCAACCAGATCAGCGAATGGCGCGACCAGGCTTCAAGCAGTTCAATCGGCACCACGTCGCCGCAACCTTCCTGATCGAGTGCGGTCCAGTCGGGCGTTTCGCCTGGTTCCCATTCCGCCGCGTGAGACAGAGTGAGATCAAGGCCCACGACCAGCCAATCGGGGATGGCCGCGGGATTGCGCGTGCTGGCGGCCATGTGAAACCCGCCGCAATGCCCGCCATTGATGCGGATACCCCCGGACCATTCCAGATAGACCGCTGTTTCAGGCGGTGCCAATACGCCAAGCGCATTCTGAAATCCGACCGCTACCGCACAAAACGCCGCCAGCGCCGGTTCCAGTGCGATTTCCGGGGCCAGCACCAACGCCGCCCTGAGCCGTTCGGGGCCGATCGACCAGGTGAGAAGCCCCGAATCCACCCCGCGACGCGCCTGATCGATGGCTATCGAAAAAGGGTTGGCCGGGCCTGCCGCCAGACCTGTAAGCAGCGGCGGAAAGGTGGGTATCAGTGTCATGCTTGACCGGTTTCGATAAGCTTGCGCGCCAGATTGCGGAACGCCTGCGCCTGGGGTGAGGCACTTTTCGACACCACGATCGGGGCGCCGCCGTCCGAGGCAGTACGAATATCGAAGTGCAGCGGGATTTCCGCAAGCAACGGCGCGCCGAGCTTTTCCGCTTCGGCCCTGACGCCGCCCTGGCCGAATATGTGCTCTTCATGCCCGCATCTGGAACACACATGCACGGCCATGTTTTCGATCATCCCGATGATCGGCGTGCCCATCTTGTTGAACATGTCGATCCCCTTGCGCGCGTCCAGAAGCGCGATGTCCTGCGGGGTCGAGACAATGATGGCGCCGTCGACGTTGGCCTTCTGGGTCAAGGTCATCTGCACGTCACCGGTGCCGGGGGGCAGGTCGACGATCAGCACATCCAGCGCACCCCACTGCACCTGAAAAAGCATCTGCTGCAAGGCCCCCATCAGCATCGGGCCGCGCCAGACCACGGCTTCGTTTTCCTGGGTCATCAAGCCGAGCGACATCAGCGTGACACCGTGGTTCCGGAGCGGCAGGATGGTCTTGCCGTCCGGCGAGGCAGGCCTGCCCGAAACACCCAGCATGCGCGGCTGCGACGGGCCGTAGACATCCGCGTCCAACAGCCCGACGCGCCGCCCTTCAGCCGCCAGGGCTGTGGCGAGATTGGCCGCAACGGTGGATTTCCCCACCCCGCCCTTGCCCGAGGCAATCGCCAAAATGCGGTCGACACCGGCAATTTTTTCTGGCCCCTGTGGCGTCGCCGGTTTCATCTTCAGGTCAGGGGGCGCACTGGCGGCGGCATGTGCAGTCATGACAATGGAAACCGACTGCACGCCCGAAAGCGCCCTGAGCCTCGCCTCTGCCTGCGCGCGGACCGGTTCCATCGTCTTGGCGCGGGCAGGATCGATTTCCATCACGAAGCGGACTGTGCCGCCGTCGACCGTCAGCGCACGGACAAGCCCGGCAGTGACGATATCCTGCCCGCCGATCGGGTCGGTGACGCCGCGAAGGGTGACCAGTATTTCGTCGCGTGTAACGCTCATTCGGCAGGGGCCTTGATTTCGCCTTCGACAACATGGGTCAGGTTCAGCCCTTCGATCTTCAGTTCCATCCGGGCCTTGAAGGTCTTGCCTGCCGCACTCTCGACGTCGCGCATTGCGGCCTCGATCGCCTGTTGCGACGTTACGCCGACCTGCTTGAGAAACTTGCGCATCGACATGTTGAATTCGTCATTCATCAGAGCCTCGTGGATTTGGGGTTTCGATTGACCTTAATGTATGGGCATCGCTAACCTTGCCGGCAAGGGGGCCGGTGTGATCGGAAGACTCGTGGCCATGTTCTGCGCATTTCTTGCCGTCACCCCGGCGGCGCTGACGCAAGAGGTCCGCGAATTTCGCCTTCAGGTCGATGACGAACTGGTGGTATCGGGACTGATGGCATATCTTTTGCCGCGCTTTGCGCTTAAAACCGGGCGGCGGGCGAAGCTGACGAACGATAGCCCCGACCTGAAGATCGTGAAGACAGCCCAAGCCGGCAAGGCCGTTCTGGCGCGGGCGGGCCGGGTTTTTGCACTTGTCCCGATGACGGCCAATCCGGCGGCAGGCCGATTTGCGCAATGGCTGAGATCCGATATCGGGCAAACGGCGATTGCGGCCTTCGCGCCGGCTGGCGGGCCGCGGTTCACCGGCGTGCGGCAAGAGGTGATTACAGCGGAAATCACCTTCGAGGGTGATGCCCGGCTTGGCGAATCCCTGGCCGGAAAACACTGCGGGCGCTGCCACCGGGTCCGTGCCGACCGGGCCGGGGTGGGTATCGGGTCGACGCCATCCTTCCGTGCGCTGCGCGCGCTTGGCGACTGGCGGCAAAGATTCCTGACCTTTTACGCGCTTAATCCGCATCCGGCATTTCTGCGTGTCGCAGGTATCAGCCCACCCTTCGATCCGGCGTTCCCGCCGACTATCCATCCGGTCGAGTTGAGTCAGGCCGAGGTGGAAGCAATCCAGGCCTATGCGGCCGGGCTGGAGCCTGCCGACCTGGGCGCGCCGGTTGCCGCTCATTGACGCGCGCATCAGTGGTCCCGGCGGTAGTCAAGATAATCGTCGGTCGTGCGCATTCTGGGCCGGTCATTCGACTGCATAGGGTTGTCGTTGCCGTGATAGCGGGTCCGAATGCGGCAATCGTCGCACATCTGGATCAGGCGTCCCGTACCGCTGTCGCTAAACATCGAATGTTTGCCCGCAAGTTTTGCCATGATCTTTTCGACCGTGGATTTCACCCCGAACGGCTTGCCGCATTCGATGCAGCAAAAGGGCTCTTCCTCGTTCAGTATCTGTTGGCCAAGGGCGGTATCGTTCGGGTCAAAGCGCGGCGCAAGCGTGATGGCGCTTTCAGGGCAGACGGTCGCGCAGATGCCGCATTGCAGGCAGGCGTCTTCCTGGAACCGTAGCTGCGGCTTGTCGGGGTTGTCCAGAAGCGCCCCGGACGGGCAAAGCGAGGCGCAGGAAAGACATAGCGTGCAGGCATCGCGGTCAACAATCACGGCGCCGTAGGGTGCGCCATCAGGCAAGGGCAAAGGTGCGGCCGCCTTGGGGTTCAGAGCCTTTCCGGCCAGTCGTGCGATCTGCCGACGGTTGCCCATCGGCAATATCGTGGCGATGGCAAGCGGTTCGGCTTCATGCGCATAAAGCGTGGCGGATAGGCATTCCGGGTCGCTCATGTCCAGCAGGCGAACGCGGTCGCGTCCCCCCATGGCCACGGCCAGCGCGCATTCGCGCTCCAGCACCTCGCGCTCGGTCTGCGGGGCCAGCAGGATATCGACATGACAAAACCCCATCGCCATTGCAGCCAGCATTTCTGCATGGCCAAAACCTGCCAGGGCCGTGACCTCCAGGGGAATCATGTCGGCAGGCAGCCCGCGCCCGTACCGCGCGGCAAGGCTGATCATTTCCATGCCGTGATCTGCATCATGGACCAGCAGGCGCGGATTGACGCCACCGGCGCCCAGAAAGGTCTCGGCCAGGGTCTGAATGCGCCGGTAAAGATGCGACACCGGCGGCGCATCGTATGTGATCGCGCCCGAAGGGCAAAGCGCCGAACAGGCTCCACAACCGGCACAGATATTCGCGTCGATGACGACTTGATCGCCATCCGGCATGATCGCACCCGTGGGGCAGATATCAAGACAGCGGGTGCAACCCGTTTGGCCCGCTCTCGAATGGGCGCAAAGGCTGTTCTCCATGCTGAGATAGAGTGGCTTTTCGAATGTTGCCACGAGCTGAGCCGCCTCGAATACCGCGCGGGCGACAAGCGCCGGGTTGCCGGGGTCGGCGCGCAGGTATCCATCGCGTTTATGCGGGGCCGGGAACAGTGGTGTGCCGCCGGCCAGATCGACGATCACATCGCAGCGGGTTTCGGCCCCATCGCGGGGGGCGGTCATGGCCCTGTCCCCCCGGCCACCCGGGTCGAGCTGTTCGAGCGCATCAAGCTGAATCCTGAAATTGCCCAAGCTTCCCGCGACGAAAAGATTCCGGCCGCGGATGATCTCGAACTTGCGGGACAATGGCAGATCGCCTGTGTCGGTCATCAAGACGGTTACGGACAGCACATCTGCCAATTGCTCGGCGGCAGGCAGCGCCACGGCGGCAGCGCCGATGATCAGGCACACCCCTTCGGAAGTGACGTCGACTGTCTTGAAGGCCGGCGCCTGCACAAGCGCCTCGGCAACCAGGGCGGCCATTTTCGGCGTTATCTGCGCGTCATCCGCCCAGCCGGCGCGGTCGCGGATATCGACAAAGACCGGGCGAGGCGCCTTCAGATCGCTGGCGATTTCCTCGAAGCGCTGCTGTTCCTGGCGGCACGCAATCACCGCGTCACCCGCCGAAATCGCCGCCGCCGCCACAGATGTCTCGCGCGTGCAGAGGGCTGTGTGGATCTTGGAACATTTCAGCCCCGTTGCGCGCGACAGCCCCGCCGCATCGATCTTCTGGGTTCCCAGGCAATCACATAAAATCAGATGCTTGGCCAATTTTCCCTCTGGCGCGATGGCGGTTTTCCTGGTGTTCGGCAAAGCGTACCCGGCAAAGCTACGCATGAAAGGGGCCACGGCGTAAAGCGCGAATCCGACCGATCGGCGTTGATTCGCGGTTTTGAGCGGTCAAATTACCTGACCAAAATTCTGGGATTGAGTGAAAAGGACAGTAAGTCCATCAGGTGGGCCGCCAACTTCCACGATGTGGACATTTTGTCCTTACCTGTCTGCCAAGCAGAAGAAATCGACTGATTCGAGAAAAACTGTTTGGCCATGCCCCCGGCCGGGTGCAAACTTGCCCCGGCAGGCCGCGCCAAGACGGCCCGCAAGGGAGAAGCCATGGCACTTGTCCGTGCATCGTTGCCGTTGGGAATAGTCGTTCGCAAATCGCCGGGCGTAACCCGCTGGGCGCCCTGGGCATGGAAAGTTGTTGCCGTGTTGCCGGGTGCCGGGCCTGCCCGGTGGCGCGAATTGCGCCGCGAAGCAGATGCGGTCGACTATCACGCTGGCACGCTGGAACTGGTGCTGTTTTCCACAGATACGGAAAGTTACCGCGTGACACTTGCCGCCAGGCGCCCCGGAATCGCGGTTGTGCTGCGCGACAACGCCGATCCCGGATCGGACAAACCTTTCGAACCGGTTCTGGTTACGGCGTCTGCCTTTGAAGGTCAGGATTACATGGATAGCGGTGACGGCCTGATCGAACTGGTGCCGATGCCCGACGGGCTTGTCGCCTGGATTCGGGATTTCATCGATGCCCACCATGTTGATACGCCGTTCGTCAAGCGCCAGAGGGATCGCAAGCGCGTCGATCTGGTCGAAGATGGCAAGGGAGATGCCCGTGTCCTCCAGGCTTCGGATGTCTACCGCGCCCCGCGCCCGGCCAATGTAGGGAATGCGTGATGGATCATGCGCAGACCCCTGGCGATTTCTGGTCGCGCCGCCGGGCAGCGGTCGAGGCCGAGGCTGCCGCCGAATTAGCCGCCAGCCAGGCCGAAAGAAGCGCCCAGGAACTGCGCGCAAACGACAGCGCACAGGCCTTACGGACCGATGCCGAAATACTTCAGGAACTCGGGTTGAAAGACCCCGATGAATTGGTCGCAGGCGACGATTTTGCCGCCTTCATGCGGTCGGCTGTGCCCGAACGCCTGCGTCGGCGCGCGCTGCGGGTACTGTGGCGGTCAAACCCGGTTCTGGCAAATCTTGACGGATTGCTCGATCATGGCGATGATTTCAGCGATGCGGCAACAGTCGTGCCCGGTCTGAAAACCGCCTATCAGGTCGGCAAGGGTACGCTTCGGCACCTGCGGGAAATGGCCCGTCAGGCAGATGAACCCGCCGGCGCGGCGGATGCCGCGGCCGACGACGAAGGCCCTGTGATCGGCGGGAACAGTGGCGCGAGCGACCCCGTGGCGAAGGTTTCGGTCGAACCCGCCGAAACCGACGACACCGCCCCCGAAATGGAAATCGAGGCCGCGCCCGACCCGGTTGCACCGCGGCGTCGCCATATGCGTTTTGCCTTTGGCGACGATTCAGGCAGGGAAGACTGATCATGCAAAATGCTGCCGCAACAAGCTGGAAAATCGCCGAGGAAGATCGGTTGCGCGCCGATCTCTACGGATTTTTGTCGGCCCTCCTGGCGGCCCCGCCAGACAAGGAACTGCTGGCGCGCACGGCGTTGCTGGAAGGCGACGAAACACCGCTTGGCCGGTCGATTGCCGCACTGGCCAAACTGGCAGGACAATGCGGCCCGGATGCGGCCGAGCGTGAATTCAACGCCCTCTTCATAGGGCTCGGGCGTGGTGAATTGCTGCCTTATGCCAGCTATTACATGACCGGCTTTTTGAACGAAAAACCTTTGGCGCTTTTGCGCAAGGACATGGCCGGGCTCGGGATCAGCCGCGCCGCCAATGTCTTTGAGCCGGAGGACAATATCGCCAGCCTGATGGAAATCATGGCCGGCCTGATTGCCGGCCGGTTTGGCGATCCGGCATCACTGGCCCGTCAAAAAGAGTTCTTCAACAGACATATCGCCCCCTGGGCGCCGCATTTTTTCACCGATCTGGAAGGCGCGAAAGGGTCGGTTCTCTTCGCGCCCGTCGGCGCGGCCGGGCGGCATTTCATGGAAATCGAACGTGAGGCGTTCCGCCTGACCGGCGGGTGATTGTGGGTTCCAGATTACCGGTCTCCTGGCGGGCCCGGACAATACCGGCGGATGGTTCCGCCACAACGAAATGACGAAGGAGGTCATCAGATGAGCAAGGCAACCGGCAAGTCAGCGGGCAGCCGCCGCGACTTTCTGAAACTGGCTTCCGTTTCCGCGCCCGCGGCAGTTGCGGCTGTGGCGCTGGGCGGAACCGAGGCAGAGGCCGTGGAAACCAGAAAGGAAGGTTCCGGCCTTCAGGATACCGCCCATACGCGTGCCTATTTCGAAAGCGCACGCTTCTAGTGATCTCATGACTGCGGGGCCGCGATGTTGCGTGACGGCCCGGCGGCACACAACCCAGCCCACCGGTACATCGGACCGGTCCAGCAAGGGAGAAGACGATGCTGAGGAAAAAGACCAGCGGCGTGGCGCGCAGTTCGCAATCCGCCAGCTTTACCGCCCCGATAGGCGCCAAATCCGTTGACCGGCGCGCGTTTCTGCGCGGCTCTGGCCTGGCGATCGGTGGTCTGGCGGCTTTGGGTGCCACCGGCGGCAGCGTGAGCCGCGCCACGGCGCAGACCGCTGCCAATAGCGCGGTCGAGACGATCAAGTCTGTCTGTACCCATTGTTCGGTCGGATGCACGATCATCGCGGAGGTCGACAACGGCGTCTGGATCGGCCAGGAGCCGGGCTATGACAGCCCGTTCAACCTTGGCGGCTATTGTGCCAAGGGCGCCGCAGTGCGCGAGCACGCCCACGGCGAACGCCGTCTGAAATACCCGATGAAAAAGGAAGGCGGCGCCTGGAAGCGAATGAGCTGGGACGACGCCATTTCCGAGATCGGCGACAAGATGCTGGCGATCCGCGATGAAAGCGGACCCGACAGCGTTTACTGGCTGGGATCGGCCAAGCATTCGAACGAACAGGCCTATCTTTTCCGCAAGTTTGCCGCTTATTGGGGCAGCAACAACGTCGATCACCAGGCTCGTATCTGCCATTCGACGACAGTCGCGGGTGTCGCGAATACCTGGGGTTATGGCGCCATGACCAACAGCTATAACGACATCCATAATTCCCAGGCCATTTTTCTGATCGGCGGCAATCCGGCTGAGGCACATCCGGTATCGCTGCTGCATCTGCTCAAGGCCAAGGAAGAAAACAATGCGCCGCTGATCGTATGCGATCCGCGTTTCACCCGGACAGCGGCCCATGCCGATGAATATATGCGGATGCGCCCTGGAACGGATGTGGCGATCATCTGGGGTCTTTTGTGGCATATCTTCGAGAATGGCTGGGAAGACAAGGAATTCATCCGCACCCGTGCCTGGGGCATGGATCAGATCCGCGACGAAGTCAAAAAATGGACACCGGCGGAAACCGAGCGCGTTACCGGCATTCCACCAAGCCAGATGGAGCGCGTGGCGCGCACGCTTGCCAATAACCGCCCCGGAACGGTTATCTGGTGCATGGGGGGCACCCAGCACTCTAACGGCAACAACAACACCCGCGCCTATTGCGTGTTGCAGCTCGCCTTGGGCAATATGGGTGTCCCCGGCGGCGGCACTAACATTTTCCGCGGCCATGACAACGTGCAAGGCGCCACCGATCTTGGCGTTCTGAGCCATGATCTGCCTGGCTATTACGGCCTGGCGCCCGGCGCCTGGGCGCATTGGGCCCGCGTCTGGGAAGAGGATCTCGACTGGCTCAAGGGGCGGTTCGTCAATCTCAAGGATGCCGACGGCAATGACGCCAAGGACACGGATGGCAATCCGATCAGCCTGATGAATACCAATGGTATTCCGGTCAGTCGCTGGATCGACGGCGTTCTGGAAGACAAGGCGAACATCGACCAGAACGACAATGTGCGCGCCATGGTGCTTTGGGGCCACGCGCCGAATTCGCAGACCCGTGGCGCGGAAATGAAAACCGCCATGGAAAAGCTGGATCTGCTGGTTGTCGTCGATCCCTATCCAACAGTGTCGGCGGTTCTGCATGACCGGACAGAGGGGGTTTATCTGCTGCCGGCGTCGACGCAGTTCGAAACATCGGGTTCGGTCACGGCTTCCAACCGCTCGCTTCAGTGGCGTGATCGGGTCATCGCGCCGGTATTCGAAAGCCTGCCGGACCAGACCATCATGGCCAAGTTCGCCACTAAGTTCGGTTTCGCGGACCGGTTGTTCCGCAATATCGAGATCCGTGACGGCGAGCCGGTGGTCGAAGATATAACCCGCGAATTCAACCGCGGTATGTGGACCGTAGGCTATACCGGCCAGTCCCCCGAACGGCTCAAGATGCACATGGCCAACCAGCACACGTTCGACAAGACCACGTTGCGCGCCAATGGCGGCCCCGCCGACGGTGATTTTTACGGTCTGCCATGGCCTTGTTGGGGCACGCCCGAGATGAATCATCCGGGCACGGCCATCCTCTACAATATGTCGCTACCGGTTTCCAAAGGCGGGCTGACCTTCCGCGCCCGGTTCGGGGTGGAACGCGATGGTGACAATCTTCTGGCCGAAGGCGTTTATTCGGCGGGCTCGGAAATCCAGGACGGATACCCGGAATTCACCATGCAGATGCTGATGGATCTGGGATGGGATGGCGATCTGACCGATGACGAACGCAAGGTGATCGACGCCATCGGGGGGCCGAAGACCAACTGGAAAGTGGACCTTTCCGGCGGCATACAGCGCGTGGCGATCAAGCACGAATGCGCACCTTTCGGCAATGCCAAGGCCCGCGCGGTGGTCTGGACCTTCCCCGATCCGGTGCCGCTGCACCGCGAACCGCTTTACACGAGCCGACGCGATCTGGTGGCGGACTATCCCACCTACGAGGACCGGCGGCTTTACCGTCTGCCGACCCTGTATGCCTCGATCCAGAAAAAGGATTTCTCCAAGGATTATCCTATCATCCTGACTTCGGGCCGTTTGGTCGAATATGAGGGGGGCGGCGAAGAAAGCCGGTCAAATCCCTGGCTTGCGGAATTGCAGCAGAACATGTTCGTCGAAATCAATCCGCGCGACGCCAACAATCTTGGCATTCGCGATCGCACCCAGGTTTGGGTCGAGGGCGCGGAAGGCTCGGCGGTGAAGGTCATGGCAATGATCACCGAACGTGTCGGGGCAGGTGTTGCCTTCATGCCCTTCCACTTCGGCGGGCATTTCCAGGGCAAGGATTTGCGGGACAAATACCCCGAGGGGGCCGATCCCTATGTTCTGGGTGATTCGTCCAACACCGCGCAGACCTATGGTTATGACAGCGTCACCTTGATGCAGGAAACCAAGGCCACCCTCTGCAAGATCAGCGCAGCATAAGGAGCACGAGACATGGCACGCGTAAAATTCCTCTGCGACGCTGAACGCTGCATCGAATGCAACGCCTGCGTTACCGCCTGCAAGAACGAACACGAGATCCCTTGGGGTATCAACCGCCGCCGGGTCGTTACCATCAATGACGGCTCGCCCGGCGAACGGTCGATCTCGGTTGCCTGCATGCATTGTTCGGATGCGCCCTGCATGGCCGTTTGCCCTGTGGATTGCTTTTATCAGACGGCCGACGGAATCGTCCTGCACTCGAAGGATCTGTGCATCGGTTGCGGGTATTGTTTCTACGCCTGCCCGTTTGGCGCACCGCAATATCCGCAGGCAGGCAATTTCGGGTCGCGTGGGAAGATGGACAAATGCACCTTCTGCGCAGGCGGCCCCGAAAAGGACAATTCCACTGTCGAGTTCCAGAAATACGGACGCAACCGTATCGCCGAAGGAAAACTGCCGATCTGTGCCGAAATGTGTTCGACCAAGGCCTTGCTGGCCGGTGACGGCGACGTTGTCGCGACCATCTACCGCGAACGGGTCGTTGCCCGTGGATTTGGCTCGGGCGCCTGGGGTTGGGGGACCGCCTATCAGGAAAAAGCCGGCAATTGACGCCCGGACGGTGCAATAAAACAGTGCTGCGCAATGCGCGGCGCTGTTTGGTCAATACCAGGCAGGGCGCCGACAGGTGGCGCGAAGAGGAACGACAGTCAGTGACAGATCGGGATCGGTGCATGACCCTGTTTAAGATAGCCGTTGCCGTATTGGCATTGATGTCGGTTGTCATGCAACCAGCCGGCGGTCTGGCTCAAACGCCAACCGACAGCCGCGCCGCGACGGGTGGTGCGCAAACGCTGGAGGACATTCTCGCCCGTCAGCGAGGCGAAAAAATCGATGATGCTTTTCGTCGCAATGCAACGGGTTCGGATGCAGCCGCCGCGGATATCAGCCAACAACTGGGTACCCTCGGCGGGGCGTCAGACCCCGAATTGTGGCGCGCGCTGCGCTTTGGATCGGCCAGGGTCACGGCAACATCCCGCGGCCCGGCCACAGATGTGGTGATTCAAGACAGCGGCATGGCCTGGTTGAAGTTCCGCAAGGGTCCGCTGGCGCATTGGGGTGGCTATCTGCTGTTGGGGATGCTGGGGGTTCTCGCCCTGTTCTACGCCTTGCGCGGCAAAATTCGACTCGATGGTCAACCGGCAGGACAGACCATCCTGCGCTTCAGTGCGGTAGAGCGATTTGCCCACTGGTTACTGGCCGGTTCATTCGTCCTGCTGGGCGTGACGGGCCTGCTGACGCTGTTCGGACGCGTGGCAATCATTCCGCTGATAGGCAAGGACGCGTTTGCACCCATCGCGATCGCCGGAAAATGGCTGCACAACAATGTTGCCTGGGCGTTCAT
Source organism: Paracoccaceae bacterium (assembly GCA_020446815.1). Taxonomy (GTDB): domain Bacteria; phylum Pseudomonadota; class Alphaproteobacteria; order Rhodobacterales; family Rhodobacteraceae; genus Albidovulum. The sequence goes on along the minus strand of JAGRDY010000008.1, from coordinate 84,548 downwards.
GATGGGACTTGTCATGGTGACGATACTCTGGATCGCCCAGAACCTGCCCAACCGTCACGATCTGAAATGGCTGGCTCTCGGGGGCGGGCTGTTTGTCAGGGGTGTCCATCCGCCGGCAAGAAAATTCAATGCCGGCCAAAAGATCATTTTCTGGTCCGTTCTGATCTTCGGCATCTCGATTTCCGCCACCGGCCTGTCTTTGCTGTTTCCGTTTGAATTACCGATGTTCGCCGCGACCTTCACCAAGTTGAATGCGCTTGGGTTGCCGCAAATGTTCGGGTTCGGCGAATTGCCCGGCACGCTTGGCCCCTATCAGGAAATGCAGCTGGCGCAGGCGTGGCACAGCATCGTCGCCTTTCTTTTCATGGCCATCATCCTTGCTCATATCTACCTTGGCACGGTGGGAATGCAGGGGGCGTTCGATGCCATGGGAAATGGCACTGTTGACGTGCAATGGGCAAAGGAACACCATGGGCTGTGGTATGATGAGGTGATGCAAGAAGACGCGAACCCGGCAAGTACCCGAACGCCAGCCGAATGAGTGCCTCGAACCGGCATAGGCGGCAGCGGCCGGGCCGGGACGCGCAAGGGGGACGAATTTGAAAAGCATGGTTCTGGCTTTTCTGGCTATTGCGGTTATCGCGGTCGTTGCTGATCTGGCGCTCGCCCGGGCAGGGTTTTCCACGCGGGACTCAAGCATCAGTGCGGACGTCCGCCTGGATTGATCCGAAAGGCGGATGCCGAACATGCCAATGACCGCCGTAACCGGACGCTCGCGCACATCGGAAAATGCTGCGGATACCCAACAGGACGCGGCATTGCGTCAAGTCTCTGTTCTGGTTGTCGACGATGAACCGGGGATGCGCAATTTCCTGGTGCGCACGCTTGGTCCGCGTTGCAAGCGCATCGAGGAGGCGGCAGATACCGCGGCGGCATCAAAGCTTCTGGATGCCCAGCATTTCGATCTGGTGATCCTTGATAATGTCATGCCGGGCCAGTCTGGTCTCGACTGGCTGGCCGAACAACGCCGGGTCGGTTTCTTTTCGGAAGCGATCTTGATGACGGCCTATGCCGACCTCGATACAGCCATTCATGCGCTACGGGTCGGTGCAACGGATCTGGTGCTGAAACCTTTCCGGTCAAACCAGATATTGAATGCGGTCCGACGTTCGATCGATCATCGGTTTCTGCGCCGCGAAAACACCTTGCTCAAACATGAACTGAGCCTTGACAACAAGACCGCGCGGGGCAGGTTGCTGGGGCGTTCGCCACGGATCGAGGCAGTCAGGAGCGCGTTGAAAAAGGTGGCGCGTTTGCCGACACCGGTGTTGCTGACCGGTGAAAGCGGTACTGGAAAGGAAATCGCCGCGCGCACATTGCACGCCATGTCCGACCGCGCCGGCAAACCCTTCGTTCCGGTCAACTGCGCCGGCATTTCTGCCGAAGGCGTGGCATCGGAACTTTTTGGCGATATCGACCAGGGCGCAGGGCGCAAAGACGGCCTTTTGCTGTTGGCCAGTGGTGGTACGCTGTTTCTGGACGAAGTGGCAGAGCTTCCATTGCCGGTTCAGGCGGCATTGCTTCGGGTGATCGAAGACAACCGCATTCGCCCGATCGGGTCCGACCGGGAAGTGCCGCTGAACCTGCGGGTCATCTGCGCGACCAACGCAGATCTTGAAAAGGCGGTGGCCGAGGGTCGATTCCGCAAGGATCTCTATCACCGGATCAATGTCATGGGTTTGCACATGCCGGCCCTGCGCGAAAGGGTGGGCGACATAGCCGATCTGGCCGAGCTTTTCATGGACGGCCTGTCGCGGGAACTGGGCGTCAAGCGGTTGTCACTGACAGATGCCGTCACCCTCAAGCTTGCGCGTTACACATGGCCGGGAAATGTACGGGAATTGCGCAATCTCATCGAACGCTCGCTCATCCTAGGTGAATTTCCACCGGAGTTCGCCGACGACGGGGAAAGTCTGGAGGAAGAGCCGATTGAGTCTCTGCATGCAATGGAAAAGCGTCATATCCTGGCGATACTGGAAGCATCGGGCGGGAACCGCGCCGAGGCGGCGCGCCGTCTGGGGATTTCGCGCAAGACGATAGACCGCAAATGCGCCATGTGGAATGGCTGAACCGGCGCCGACCCCACCACTGGCGTTCCACCGCTCTGTCCGCGCGCGGCTGTTGCTGATTACGCTCTTGCCGATGCTATTGATCCTGCCGCTCTTGCTGGGTCTGACGGTGGCCAACTGGTCACGGCGGTTTGACGAGGTGCTGATCGCCAAGGTCAATGGCGAATTGACTATCGCGCACCAGCATCTTGCCGGCCTTTTGGAAAACCGTGGCGCGGCCATCGCCGCCCTCGGCCAGTCGGCCTTGCTGGCCCGCACGATAGCGCGCGGCGACCGGTCTGCAACGGAGGATTTGCTGAATGCTTCACGGCAAGGGCTCGGGCTGGATTTCCTTTACCTTGACGTGAATGATGGCGAAATCGTCGCTTCGCCGCCGGTTGTCGGCAGCAAGAACAATCGCGAATGGCCAGTCGTCGAGGCCGCCCTGTCCGGCGCTCAGGGGGCGGTCATAGATTTGTTCGACCCGGCAGATCTTGCACGGTTCGGCCCCGCCTTGGTTGAACGGGCGCGCATTCCGTTGATTCCAACATCTGAGGCGGTTCCAACCGAACGCCGGCAGGAAACGCGCGGCATGATGGTGCATGCCGCCGCCCCGGCGCCTGGGGGTGTGCTTGTCGGGGGGATGCTTTTGAACCGCAATCTTGGCTTCATCGATCAGATCAACGATCTGGTGTATCCTGCCGCGAGCCTGACCGAAGGAAGTATCGGCACGGCCACGCTTTTTCTCGAGGATGTCCGGATATCGACCAATGTCCGGCTTTTCGAAGATGTGCGCGCACTTGGCACCCGTGTCTCGGCTGCCGTTCGATCACGGGTTCTGGATGAGGGACGGGTCTGGCTCGACCGCGCATTCGTTGTGAACGATTGGTACGTCTCGGCCTATGAACCCATCGTTGACAGTTTTGGCCAGCGTGTCGGAATGCTCTACGTCGGATTTCTCGAGGCCCCGTTCGCCGAGGCCCGCTGGCGAACCTTGCGCCAGATCGGGCTTGGTTTTGTGGCGATCCTTCTGCTCAGCATCCCAATGCTCCTGCGCTGGGCGCGCGGTATCTTCCGGCCGCTCGAACAGATGAATGCGACGATCCGGCAAGTTCAGGCCGGCGATCTTGGTGCGCGAACCGGCGCGCAGGGCAACGGTGACGAAATCGACCGGGTGGCGGGGCATCTGGATCATTTGCTGGACGAGCTTCAGGAACGCGACCAATCGTTACGCGGCTGGGCGGACGAGCTGGAAAGCCGTGTGGCTGATCGCACCAGCGAGCTTGAGCAAGCCAACCACCAGCTTGAAATGACAACGCGCCAGTTGATTGTCTCGGAAAAACTGGCCGCGATCGGCGAAATTACCGCCGGTGTGGCGCATGAAATCAATAACCCTCTGGCGGTCATTCAGGGCAATATCGACGTGATCCATGATGATCTCGGTCCGCGCGCCGAAACTTTGAAAACCGAATTCACGCTGATCGTCGAACAGATCCAGGCGATAAACATACTGGTGAGCAAATTGTTGCAGTTCGCCCGGCCCGAGGAGTTTGCGCAGAGTGGAATGGGCCACAGCCCGGATGAGGTCATCCGGGATACCCTGCCACTGGTCCAGCATTTGCTGACAAAGGCAAAAATCACCGTTGATCTGGATCTGGCCGCAGGGGCGAACGTCGGCATCAACCAGACCGAGTTGCAACAGGTTCTGGTGAACCTCATGATCAATGCCATTCAAGCCATGCCGCAAGGTGGCCGTTTGACGATTGGCAGTCGGATCAGGGAACGCGGTGGCAAGCCAATGGTTCGGATCAGGGTTCAGGATACCGGAGTCGGTATGGAAGAGGATGTGAAAAGGCGCATTTTCGATCCGTTTTTTACCATGAAGCATGGCGCGGGAACCGGGCTTGGCCTGTCAATCAGCCGGAACCTGATCTCTCGCAGCGGTGGTGAAATTCTTGTCTCCAGCGAACCGGGGGAGGGCGCAACGTTCGATGTCTGGGTGCCAGCCGTGGCGGTGAAGGTTCCCGATCAGGGGTCTCTTTGAAGCACGATGCCGCCAAGACCCGGCCGGACTGCCTGACCGGTTTTTGGCGGGTCAGGATATACCCGAATTGCCGTGAGGTACATTCCAGCGTGTCTGGAGCCGAGCCGATAGTTTCGCCCACCCCCTTCCGGCGCTTCGCGCCTGGCGCTAGAAGCAGACCATGGCGTTGATCCTTTCCTCACTTGGCCAGATACCGGCAATGAACATCGATGATGTGATCGACGTGCGATCGCCATCGGAATATGCCGAAGATCACCTGCCGGGCGCCGTCAACCTGCCGGTTCTTGATGATGCCGAACGGGCGAGGATCGGCACGATCTATAAACAACGATCGCCATTTCTGGCGCGCAAACTTGGCGCGGCGCTGGTGGCGCGCAATGCCGCGGCGCATCTCGAAGGGCCGCTTGCCGAAAAACCCGGTGGATGGCGGCCGCTGATCTATTGCTGGCGCGGCGGGCAACGTTCGGGCTCGTTCGCCGCTATTCTGGCGCAGGTCGGATGGCGCGTAGAGCTGATTGACGGCGGCTATCAGGCCTGGCGCAAACTGGTGGTCGCCGAGGTTCAGGACAGGCCGGTGCCAGCGCCGGTCGTGGTTCTGGATGGCAATACCGGCACGGCCAAGACCGATATTCTGGCCCTGTTGGCGGTGCGGGGCATTCAGGTGATCGATCTTGAAGGCCTGGCCAATCACCGGGGATCCCTGTTTGGAAACATGCCGGGCGGACAACCCAGCCAAAAGGCCTTTGAGGGGCGTTTGGCGATGATATTGTCCGGGCTGGACCCCGAACGCCCCGTATTGATCGAGGCGGAAAGTTCCAAAATCGGCAAACTTGTGATCCCGAAGCAGCTTTGGGCGGCCATGCGTGCTGCCCCGCGTATCCGCATCACTGCTCCGCTGACGGCGCGTGCCGAATATCTGGTGCGCGCTTACGGTGATGTGACGATGGATCAGGCACGCGTCGTTGGTGTGATAGAAAAACTGCGCCCCTTTCATGCCGCCAGCGTCATTGACGGTTGGCTGGCCATGGCGGCAACCGGCCGGTTCGTTCCATTGGCTCAGGAGCTTATGCAGCGCCACTATGATCCACGCTATGAAAAACACCGCGTCCGGGTCGAGGGCCAGACAAAGACGGTTGTGGATTGGCCCGCCTTGACCCCGGACGCCCTGGAATCGCTGGCCGATGTCGTCGTCGGGAAACTCGAACGTGATTTCAGCCGATCACAGTCAGGAAAGGTGTACCCTTCGTGATCTTGCCGATGACGGCGAAAGCCTCATCCGCCTCGGCCATGCGTCGGCTTACGGCATCGAGGCTTTCCAAAGGGACGCAGGCCAGCAATCCACCCGCGGTCTGCGGATCGAACAGCAGATCGCTGCGCGGGCTTGCGGTCAGCGTCATTCTTGCCGCGGCAAGGCGGTTGGCGGGCAGCAATGTCGATCCGTGGCCCGCCGCCGCGAGCGTTTCGGCGCCTTGCAGAACCGGTATCGCATCCAGATCGATGGTGGCGGCTACGCCGGATGCCTCCAGCATCCCCAAAAGATGCCCGGCCAGCCCGAAGCCCGTGACATCGGTCATGGCGTGAGCCAGGGGTGCAAGAATGGCGCTTGATGTCATCAGCGGCCGCCCCATAGAGGCGATGGCGGCGGCGACGGCCCGCCCCGGTGCGGCACGCGCCATTTCGGCGGCCAGAATGACGCCCGTACCGATCGCCTTGGTCAGGATCAGCACATCGCCCGGCAATGCGCCGGATTGCCCGATTGGCATTTTTTCACATAGACCGGTGACCGTGAACCCGACGGTCAATTCGCTTCCCAGGCTGGAGTGGCCGCCGACAACATCAGCCCCCGCGGCCGCGAAAACCCCGGATGCGGCGGCCATGATCTCGCGCAGGGTTTCGCTTTGCAGGCGCGCGGACATGCGCGGCAGGATGACCTGTGCTAGCGCCGATTGCGGGCGCGCACCCATTGCCCAGACATCGCCCATTGCATGAATTGCGGTGATCTTCGCGAAAAGCCAGGGGTCCAGGCTGAAGGCCCGCACATGATCGGTGGTGATCACCTGATAACCCTTGCCGCAGACGAGAACCGCGGCATCGTCGCCCGGGCCGGAAAGCACGTCGCAACGTCGCGGCGCCGGCAGCCCGGCAATGGCGGCTTTCAGGCCGGCCAGCCCGACCTTGGCACCACACCCCCCGCAAAGCGGCTTTCCGTCGCCCAGTTCCTCGCGTACCCCTTGCGCAACGACCTTTGGCAACCCGGGCAAGGGCATTACCGGCAGTTCGGTGAACTTGCGCATGAATTTCCGGTCGATCCGGTCCTTCAAGCGCCATAGCCAGCGGCCATTCAGTGGCAGCCCCCATTTGTCGGCAACCGCCCCCTTGCCACCGGTCGAGATCAGCTTGAGATAATCCGATTGTGGTTTGAACGCCCGCATCCGGCCCTGCCCGGTCAGCGACACGGTCAGATTGTGGCGCAGCACGGGCATCTGGCGTACGGCGTAAACGCCGGCCTTGGGTCGCGGTGCATGGGCCAGATCGGCGATGTCACCGGCGGCAAAGATCGCCGGATCGCTTGTCGAACGCAGCGTTTCATCGACCGTGATGAACCCGTCTCTTGATGCGAGTCCGCTTGACGCAAGCCAACGCGCCGCGCGTGCACCTGCCGCGCCGATGGTGAAATCCGAAGCGATGGACCGCCCGTCGCACAGGCGAACCCTTCCGCTGTCAATCCCGATGACAGGGGTGTGGGTGAGCAGGCGAATGCCGGCATTTTCCAGATGGGCCAGCAGCGCCTTGCGCGCACCACGGCCCAACGCGGTCAAGGCGTCGGCGGCTTCAATGACCGTCACCCTGGCGTCGTCACCAAGCCGATGCCTTGCCGCCAGTGCCAGTTCCACACCGGCTATGCCACCTCCGATTACCGCAACATTCGTGCCGGAATTCCCTGTGCGTGCGGCTTCAACATAAGCCTGCCAACGGTCCGCGAAGACATCCAGCGGTTTGGCAGGAACCGCATGTTCGGCAAATCCCGGCAGGCTGGGCATATCCGAAGTGATGCCGATATCCAGCGACAAAACGTCATAGGCAACGGGTGCTCGGCCCGGAACCGTTACGCGCTGTGCGGATCGGTCGATTTCCGTCGCGCAGCCCAGGATCAGCCTGGCACCGGCATGCCGTGCAAGCTTCACAAGGTCGATCTGAAGCGCTTCGCGGCAATAATGCCCGGCGACATGGCCCGGCAACATGCCCGAATAGGCCGCTGTCGGGCCTGGGCTGATCAATGTCAACCGGACCCCCGGAAGCGGGCTCATGCCCCACATGCGCAGTACCAGGGCATGAGTGTGGCCGCCCCCGACCAGGACGAGATCGCGGGTCAGGGGAATCTGTGATCGCATTGCCCAAGTCTCCTTTTTGCGGATTTCCTACCTTGACTTGCGGCCCTTGGCGATGGTCAGGGTTGGATGTGTTCATGCCGGGACGGTAAAGACTTCGGCAAGTCTCGGGAAGGAATGAAACCTATGCGTCGCGTCTATATCACCGGAGTGGCCGGGTTCATCGGGTTTCATCTGGCCAAGTTATTGCTGGACGAGGGGTTTGTCGTCCACGGCATGGACGGGATGACAGAATATTACGACGTGACGCTCAAGCAGCGGCGGCTTGCCGGGCTGAAACAAAATTCGGGTTTCGGCTTTACCGAATGTATGCTCGAAGACAACGCGGCACTTTTCGCCGATATCTCTGCGTTTCGCCCCGATGCCATCGTGCATCTTGCCGCGCAAGCCGGCGTCAGATACAGCCTCGAAGCTCCGCGCAGCTACATTTCGGCCAATATAGAGGGCACCTTCAATGTCCTGGAGGCAGCCCGCGAACTGGCGGTCAAACATCTGCTTCTTGCGTCAACGTCATCGGTGTTCGGCGCCAATGCCGAAATGCCCTACCGCGAAACCCACAAGGCCGACACCCAGGTTTCACTTTATGCCGCGACCAAAAAGGCGACCGAAGCGCTTAGCCATTCCTATGCCCATCTGTGGGGCATCCCCACAACGGCGTTTCGGTTCTTTACGGTTTATGGACCCTGGGGGCGGCCCGACATGGCCCCTTTCAAATTCACCAAGGCGATTCTGGCGGGGCAAACCATCGACGTCTACGGCCAGGGCAACATGTTCCGCGATTTCACCTATGTCAGCGATCTTGTCCGTGCCATCCGGCTCTTGATCGACGCGGCCCCCGCGCGTCCACCGGACGCGGGCGATATTGCCGAAGGTGACAGCCTGTCGCCGGTCGCCCCCTGGCGGGTGGTCAATGTCGGCAACGGGGACAAGGTGGCGCTGGGTGATTTCATCGCGGCCATCGAAGCGGCGACCGGAAAGACGGCCAGGCGCAACCTGATGGAGATGCAAAAAGGCGATGTCCGCGCCACCTGGGCCGACAACAGCCTCTTGCGTCGCCTGACCGGCTATTCCCCCCAGACGGACATCCGTACCGGAATGGCTCATTTCGTCTCCTGGTACCGCGACTATTATCGACTGTAGGTCCCGGAAATTCGCCCTTGACGACGCATGGGGGCTGGCTTAGCTACCCGGGCTGTGTGGCTAGGTAGCTCAGCTGGTTTAGAGCGCGCGACTCATAATCGCGAGGTCGGGGGTTCGAGTCCCCCCCTCGCCACCACTTTTAAATTTAGAATATCCGATGCCATCCTGGACCCGTGACCGGATTGCCAGGTTGCGGGGTGCCGTTGTAATCGGCATGGCAAGCCACATAGATACTTGACGTTTTTTCAGGGATCTCGTAGGCCCGTCTTGGGCCACCCTTCCCCAACGAAGGGCAGATATCTGGAAGGATAGGATGACTGCATTGAAGACCCCGGCCGCGCGGCCGGTTAATCCGCGTTTTTCGTCTGGCCCATGTGCCAAAATTCCCGCTTATTCGCTAGACATGCTGTCAGCTGCCCCTTTGGGCCGGTCGCACCGGGCCGGTGTAGGGAAAACCAAACTTGCCGAAGCCATCGAGCTGACCCGCGAAGTGTTGGGCGTACCAGATGGCTATCGCATCGGCATCGTACCGGCTTCGGATACCGGGGCGATGGAAATGGTGCTCTGGTCGCTTCTGGGCGTGCGCGGGGTCGAGATGCTGGCCTGGGAAAGCTTTGGCGAAGGCTGGGTGACGGATGTGGTCAAGCAGTTGAAGCTGGACGCCACGGTGCGCAGGGCGCCCTATGGCGAGATTGTCGATTTCGCGCAGGTGGATTTCGACAAGGATGTGGTCTTCACCTGGAACGGTACGACATCGGGGGTGCGGTTGCCCAATGGCGATGCAATACCTGCTGGCCGCGCCGGCCTGACGATTTGTGATGCAACCTCGGCGGCCTTTGCGATGGATCTGCCCTGGGCCAAGCTCGATGTCGTCACGTTCAGCTGGCAGAAGGCGCTGGGCGGCGAGGGGGGGCATGGGATGCTGATCCTGTCGCCGCGCGCGGTTGAGCGGCTGGAAAGTGCGAGCCCGGCCTGGCCCTTGCCAAAGATCTTCCGGCTGACCAAGGGTGGCAAGTTGATCGAAGGGATTTTCCGGGGCGAGACGATCAACACACCCTCGATGCTGGCGGTCGAGGACTATCTTGTTGCGCTGAAATGGGCGAAAGGCATCGGCGGTCTGGCGGCGCTGATCGCGCGGGCGAATGCCAATGCGGGCACGGTACGCGACTTCGTCGCAGGCAAGGACTGGATCGTCGATCTGGCCGTTGAGCCGACGACTGCGTCAACCACCTCGGTCTGCCTGAAATTCACCGACCCGCGCATTGTCGACCCGGCAGGATTCGCCAAGGCCGTGGCCAGACGGCTGGAGTCGGAAGGCGTGGCGTTCGACATCGGCGCTTATCGCGACGCGCCGCCGGGGTTGCGCATCTGGTGCGGCTCGACGGTGGAGACTTCGGATATCGCGGCATTGATGCCCTGGATCGAATGGGCCTATGCCTGCGAGATCGAGACGCAGAAAGATGCCGCCTGACACTCCGCGGCCCCGGTCCCGATCCTGGGCCCGCCACGACATTGACGCCAAGGTCCCGGATCAGGTCCGGGACCGCGTTTCGCAAATCTCATATGCAGGAGCCTATCATGGCACCCAAGGTACTCGTATCCGACAAGCTGTCCGAAACAGCCGTCCAGGTTTTCCGCGACCGCGGGGTAGAAGTGGATTATCTGCCCGATCTGGGCAAGGACAAGGATCAACTGCTTGCGGTCATTGGCCAATACGACGGCCTCGCCATCCGCTCGGCCACCAAGGTCACGGCCAAGCTGCTCGCCTCGGCGACCAACCTCAAGGTCATTGGCCGTGCCGGCATCGGCGTCGACAATGTCGACGTTCCGGAAGCTTCGAAAAAGGGTGTGATCGTGATGAACACACCGTTTGGCAATTCCGTCACCACTGCCGAACACGCCATAGCAATGATGTTCGCGGTTGCACGGCAATTGCCCGAGGCCAGCACCTCGACCCATGAAGGAAAGTGGGAAAAGAACAGGTTCATGGGGGTGGAGCTGTTCAACAAGACCCTAGGCGTGATCGGAGCGGGCAATATCGGTACCATAGTCTGCAACCGTGCTCTGGGCTTGCAGATGAAGGTTGTGGCCTATGATCCGTTCCTGAGCGAAGAGCGTGCCAAAAGCCTTGGCGTGACCAAGGTGGAACTGGACGAGTTGCTGGCCCGCGCCGATTTCATCACGCTGCATGTGCCGCTGACCGACAAGACCCGCAATATCCTGTCGGGCGCGGCGATAGCCAAGACCAAGAAGGGCGTGCGCATCATAAATTGCGCGCGCGGCGGGCTGGTCGATGAACATGCCTTGGCCGAAGCGCTGAAGTCGGGCCATGTCGCGGGCGCGGCGTTCGATGTGTTCGAGGTGGAGCCGGCCACCGATAGCCCATTGTTCCATCTGCCGAACGTGGTCGTCACCCCGCATCTTGGCGCGGCAACGACCGAGGCGCAGGAAAACGTCGCCTTGCAGGTGGCCGAACAAATGGCGGATTATCTGCTGACGGGTGCGGTTCAGAATGCGCTCAACATGCCGTCGGTGACAGCGGAAGAGGCCAGTGTGATGGGGCCGTGGCTGAAGCTCGCCCAGCATCTTGGCGCGTTTTGCGGGCAGATGACCGAAGAGCCGATCAAGGCGATCAACATCCTTTATGACGGGACTGTCAGCCAAATGAACATGGAGGCGCTGAATTGTGCGGCCATTGCCGGGATCATGAAGGCCGCCAATCCGGACGTGAACATGGTTTCCGCCCCTATCGTCGCCAAGGAACGCGGCGTGAAGATCGCCACGACGCGGCAGGAAAAGGCCGGTGTGTTTGATGGCTACATGAAGCTGACTGTCGTGACCGACCGTCGCGAAAGGTCGATTGCCGGGACGGTGTTTTCGGATGGCAAGCCGAGGTTCATCCAGATCAAGGGCATCAATATCGACGCCGAGATCGGAGAGCACATGCTTTACACAACCAATGAGGATGTGCCCGGCATCATTGGCACGCTTGGCACGGTCCTTGGTGACAATGATGTCAACATCGCCAACTTTACTCTTGGCCGCACCAGTATCGGATCGGATGCCATCGCAATTCTCTATCTGGATGAACCGGTCCCGCAAAGTGTCGTGCAGGAACTGAGAGCCACCGGCAAATTCCGGCAGGTGCGCCCGCTAAGCTTTGAGATCGGCAATGGCGTTTCGGGAAAATCCTGAATCGCCAAGAGCCTCTGGCGGTGACAGATCATGCCTTGAATCCTGCGCTTTTGATGCCGCTGACCAGGTGATTTGGCGTTTCGGCTTCAACGTGAGGCATCAGGCATCGCTTTTCGCATTCGACCGAAGTGAGAGGCAGCGAACACGCGATTCAAGGTCAAGTTCACCGGTAATCGGCCAAACATCTCAGTAAAGTACGACCGAACGGATCGATTCCCCGGCGTGCATCAGATCGAACCCCTTGTTGATCTCATCGAGCTTAAGCCTATGGGTGATCATCGGGTCGATCTGGATTTTTCCTTCCATATACCAATCGACGATCTTGGGCACATCCGTGCGTCCCCGCGCGCCGCCGAAAGCCGTGCCTTTCCAGACCCGCCCGGTGACAAGCTGGAAGGGCCGGGTTTCTATCACCGCGCCAGAGGGGGCAACGCCGATGATGATCGACTGCCCCCAGCCGCGATGGGTACATTCCAGCGCGTCGCGCATCACCTTCACATTTCCGGTGCAGTCGAACGAATAATCCGCCCCGCCGATCTGATCGAAGGGGGTTTTCGTCATGTTGACGATTTCCCGCACGACATTTTCGCAATCCGTCGGATTGACGAAATGCGTCATGCCGAATTTTTCACCCCAGGCCTTTTTTTCATTGTTGAGATCGACGCCGATGATCATGTCGGCCCCGGCCAGCCGCAGCCCCTGGATCACGTTGAGCCCGATGCCGCCCAAGCCGAAGACCACCGCCTTGGCCCCGATTTCCACCTTTGCCGTGTTGATCACGGCGCCGACCCCGGTGGTAACGCCGCAGCCGATATAGCAGATCTTGTCGAAGGGGGCGTCTTCGCGCACCTTCGCGACCGCAATTTCCGGCAATACGGTGTAGTTGGAAAAGGTCGAACATCCCATGTAATGCAGGATCGGGTCGCCATCGAGGGTCGAAAACCGGCTGGTTCCGTCGGGCATGACCCCCTGACCTTGCGTTGCCCGGATCGAGGTGCAAAGGTTGGTTTTCTGGCTCAGGCAGGACGGGCAGGCCCGGCATTCCGGCGTGTAAAGCGGAATGACATGGTCGCCCTTTTTCAGGCTGCCGACACCGGGGCCGACATCGACCACCACGCCCGCGCCTTCATGGCCAAGGATTGCCGGAAACAACCCTTCCGGATCCGCGCCAGACAGGGTGAATTCATCGGTATGGCAAATGCCGGTGGCCTTGATTTCCACCAGAACCTCCCCCGCTTTGGGGCCATCGAGGTTCACTTCCATGATTTCCAGCGGCTTGCCGGCTGCAAGCGCCACGGCGGCACGGGTTTTCATCGGCTAATCCTCCTTGTCAGGTCTTGACCGAACCTTGGTCGAAAGCCTGCATCAAGGCAAGAGATGAGCGCAAGGAATGAAGCCGCGCGCCCGGCTTTCCGTTGCATGACCCGGAACGAAAGGGGCGCTATCCGCCAGCCTCTCAGCCAACCCCGCACCTCGACAGCACTATTGTGGAAAAGGTGCCACAGTTCCTGCCTGCCTTTCAGCCAAGGCCCACCGGTAAATCGCCCGGTTCAGATCAGCCGTGTGACTGCCCCCGAAAACCCGGCGCCGCCGCGATATGGTCAGGCTTCAGCCATCTGCCGAGACAAAACGCCTTGAATCTGTGGCGCGACGCGCCTGGCTGGCTGTCGGATGCGGCAACTGCCAGATGGAAAGGCTTTTGCGGCTCTGGATCCGCAACGCCAAAGACGGGGCGGTTCGGGGTGGGTAGGTTCCGTCAGGGGGTATCGGGCTGACAGGCTGTGCCGGCGATCACAGCCCGCTATTTGACCTTGATCACCGCAAAGGAAATATTGTCCTGATCCGGATCGCCGAGATCCTCGACCGCCTGCATCAAGGCATCAACCAGTTCGCTGCTTCTGCAATCACGGTGTTTCTTGACAATGTCCTGAATCTCTTGATTGCTGAGGAACTGCAAGCCATCGCTTGACACGATAACGATATTGCCGGGCCGCAGTTCGAGCGGGGGTTTGTTACAATCCATCTTGGCGATTTCCCTTCCCATCAGCACCGATGTCAGGCAATTCCGGTCAGGATGGTGACGCGCGGTTTCGGCATCGAGCATGCCGGATTTGACCATCAGGTCGATTTGTGGCGCCAGCGAATGATCCTCGTTGACCTGACGCAGATTTTCGCCGTCGAACAGAAACAGGGGCGAATCACCCACCGATACCCAGTAGAGATGCCCATTGGCCAGAACCGGCGCCAAAAGCGTGGTCCCCATTCCCGCCACGTCACGATTGCGCGCGACATAGGATGCAATGGATGCATTGGCCGCGATGGTCGCTTGTTTGAGAATTTCGGGGATGCTCGAAACCTCGCAGGGTTCGTCATAAAGCCGTTCCTTGAGGATGTCGGCGAATTCGGAAACCACGATCCTGCTGGCGACATCGCCTGCCTCGTGCCCGCCCATGCCATCGGCCAACACGACAAATCCGGGGCCGTCATGTTCCTGAAAGTCGATCGCAACGGCATCTTCCTGATAGTCGCGCCGACCCTTGCTGGCGGCGGCGGCAATATCGTACATCATCCGCCCCTCTTTCAATTCTTGGCTGACCAGGTGAAATGCGTCCCGCAGAAGGCGACAAAGTTCAGCGTGGTTTCACCGATGCGGATTTGATCGCCATCTTCCAAGGGTTCGGTGCTCAGCACGGGTTTGCCGTTTAGCCGGACAATATTCGACTTGCCTCCGTGGCCAAGATAGAATTTGCGTTCTTCGTCATCATAGGCGACCGCCGCATGATTGCTGCGCGAAATGCCATTGTCGCCGAAGTCGAGTTGCACGGCCTGATCGTCGCCCCGGCCAATCTGGGAAACCCCTGTCAGCAACGTGAAACTGGTGCCGCGGCCCGGCCCGTCAACAATAACCATCCAGCCCACCGGGAACTTGACGCGTTCGGCGGAAACGGATTCGCGCGCCCGGTCAAAAACATCCTCGATGCGTCCATCCGAATGCTCGAAGCCAAGGAAAGTCGTCTTGACGCGGCTACTGCTGCGCGCACGCGGGGGCGTCGCCGCCACTGGCGCGGGAACGTCCTGGGTTGTCTCGATTTCTGGCGTAACGGCGGGTGTTGCAGGCACAACTGCCTCGACCGCGGGCGCACTCTCGGCTTTGGCCGCCGGAGCCACAGCATCGGCCAGACCGGAGGGTTCTTCTGGAGTGGCATCCTCATCGGAGCCTGAAGTCCATGATTCTTCCTCGGCGGCGATGGTTTTCTCAGCCTGTTCCGTAACATTGGCCAATACATCCGCGTCAACCGGATGCATTTCCAAGTCGTCGTCCAGTTCGACGAATTGCAAGTCCGATGCGAGATCAACCGTGTCGTCGCCAGCGTCCGACGCAGGAGTATCGGCAGGTGTTTCGGGCGGATTGATCTGTGACATGAGATCCGAAAGCGAGGGTTCGTCATCACGGATATCGACGGTGTCGTTTTCATCCAGGCCAGATGTCTGGGCGGCGGGCGGTATCGCCTGCGGCGGTCTGGCAAAAAGATTGAGCGGCGAAATGAACTTGCGCTTGCCAGGCGTTTGCTCGACCGGATTGCTTGCGGAATCCGTTGAATGCTTGCTGGCGGTCCAACGCGCCAAGGGGCTATTGTGATTTGTCACGGTTTCACCTTTTGCTTTGCTGCCTGTCGCTTTCGCATTTTTCAGGCGTTGTCACATTTCATTCAGAGCCCATCAGGCCTATTGGTGGTTTTCTGTACTGTCACTCACTCGTTATTCGGACGCCAATGGCATCCAGACCGTTGTCATTGTCTTGTTGCGAAACAGGTTGAACTCGATTTCCGGCGTCTTGTTGCCAGCGGCGATGGCGATAATCTTTTCAAATGAGTCCGGGGCATTGACCGGCATGTCCTGCCCCAGTTCGCGAACAAGGATGTCGCCGGGGCGCAGGCCTCCGGTCACACCTTCTGGCGTTGAGGTCACGATCGTCTGCCATTTGCCCTCAATGACCTTGATGGCGAAATCGGTCCCATCGATCAGGCCGACACGGCGGATGGCAGGCACCGAGACAGATCCCTTCGCAGGCTTTTCCTCGCCCGGATTCAGGTACTGGAATGTCACACGCGCCGATCCGTCATAGTCGATGGTCAGATCGGTCGGCGCTGCCGATGCGGCGGACGCACCCATTGGCAGTTCGTTGCCATTGACTGCAATGATTGTCGTTGCTGGCCTAAGCCATGCCTCGGCACCGCTCGAATTGGCTTGGGGAAGAACACGGGTGACGACGGCCACCTGTTCGCCATTGCGTATGGCAGGTCGTTCCTCGAAAGGAAGTTTCACATCCCATTTGGCGAAACTGATCTGGATTTCGGCAACCGCCACCGGTGCGGGCGATTCGACCACTTTTTCCGGTAGCGCTTTCGCTTCGGTGGCCGGGGTCGTTTCGTGCAGAACCTCTGACACGATTTTCGCGACTGCCACTGGCT
This sequence comes from Paracoccaceae bacterium, assembly GCA_020446815.1. Taxonomy (GTDB): domain Bacteria; phylum Pseudomonadota; class Alphaproteobacteria; order Rhodobacterales; family Rhodobacteraceae; genus Albidovulum. The sequence continues at coordinate 68,200 of JAGRDY010000008.1, read as the reverse complement.
CTGGTGCAGGCTCTTGCTGTGCGAAGACGGGTTTGGCCTGCGGCAAGGGTGAAACCGTGACCTTCGTCGATGTTCTGACCTCCGCCGCGACGGGGTTGGCAACATCCTCGCCGGGCGCTTTGGTTTCGGAAAACGGTTCAGGTGCCGATAGCCCGGCCGAGGTTGTCGGTTCTACCGGAGTCGTTTTGGCCAGGGGCGCTTTGGCAGGGGCTGTCTGATCTGTCGGCACGGCTGCCGTGGGTTCTGGCAACCCCAAATAGGTAAATGCGACGAGCCCGGCAGAGATCGTCACCAGTATCGCCGTCGCAGTCGACAGATAGCCGCGCGAGCGGGCCGGTTTTACCGGGCAAAGCGGGGCGGGACGGGCCGGAGCGGGCCGCGCGAGATCGAGTGCCGGCCTTCTGACGGATGTCGGCCGCTTCGGACGCTGGGGAACGATCTTTTCTTCCGGGGCCGGTGGCGATTGCACCGCGATCATCGTATCGGAATCCGGTACCTCATCCATATCCGGGTCGATTTCGTCCGGGTCATCTTCTGGTTCGGGGTCCAGTGGAACCGTCAGCTCCGCAAAGCGGTGGGCGATTTCGGGATTTATGATGGGCCTGGTTGCTGGTGTTTCCTCAACGGTTTCACTTGTGTCGGCAGGCGCTTCAACGACCTCTGGGGTCGGTATGTCATCGGCCTGGGCGATCATGCGGGCGATAGCGACTTCGGGTTCACCATCGACCGACGCAGGCGCGTCCGGCCCAACGGGTATAGCCGAAACTACGGGCGCATCCGGCGGATTATCAAGTATTTGCAGCCATTCATGGGCGGTTTGCACCCGATTGCGTGGCAGGGTTTGCATTGCCTTGTCGATCGCTTCTAGGAAGCCGTCCGGGTAGCCCGCAACCCTGCCTGCCAGCGGCACATAGGGGTCAGGTTTGCCCTGCGCCAGCGCCGAAAGCCGCAGTTGCCCATTGACAGGCGTTTCACGGCTGATGAGGTGGTAGAAGGTCGCCGCGAGTGCATAGAGATCGCTCCAGGGGCCTTGCTCGCTGCCGGCGATGTAGAATTCCTGGGGTGAATAGCCATCCTTCACGACGCGAAGTGCTGTCAGGGCACGACTTTTCTTCGAGGCCTGTTCGCGCGCGGCTCCGAAATCGATCAAGATCGGTTCGCCCGTATCGGTCAGTAGAATATTGTCCGGCGAGATATCGCGATGCAGGACGCTGTGATCGTGGACAAAGCCAACGGCCGAAATCATCTTTCTGGCCATTTGCACGATATGCTCGGGATGCAGCGTTACGTTGTCATCCTCGATCAGCTGGAGCAGGTCGCGCCCTTTGATATAGTCGATGGCCATATAGGCAGTGCCATTGTCTTCAAAGACCTGGTGCACACCGACGATATTGGGGTGGATAAGTTTTGACAGATTCCGGGCTTCCTGAACGAACAGCTTCACAACCGCGCGAAGTTCGCCTTGATGGGCACGCGAACGCGCAGCCACCAATGTCTGGCTACGTCGGCAAAACGCATTTGGAAAACATTCCTTGATGACCACGTCGCGATCGAGACTGTCTTTGGCCAGGTAGGTGATGCCAAAGCCGCCATTATTCAGAAAGCGGGTAATGGTATACTGGCCGTTCATCAACTTCGTGCCGGGATCGAGCTCGTCCACAAAACCGTCCAGAGGCAACTCTGCTGCGGCGAGTTTCTCCTGTCCCATACTCAAATCCCTTCGGCCTCAATGCCTATTTCGATCGCCCCGCCCAAAAGTTTCTTGGCATTCCGCGGTCAGAAATACCCCGCATTCCGAGTGCCAAGCCGCCTTCGTTCATGATCACGAAGCAATTCCTCAGCCGCACAATTATTGTTGAACCCGGCGAAAATTGGGCAGGGACGTGACTTAATAACGGACAAGTGTGACAATTCCCTTCTTTGGGGTTTTTGTTTCCGATTTCGATACTTAAGGCGACAAAAGCCGAAACGTCTTCAATTCGGTGCCGCGAGCGTCGGGGATGGTTGTCGGCAATTCGGGGCCAGGGCAGATCGTTCACAATAAAACTTGCGCGGGGTTATCTCACCCGTACTGCCGACGGCAAAGTCACGGCCCGATGCGGCAAGAGGCGCATCATTTCCCCAAAACGTCATGAAAGTCAGCCGGGCTTGCCTTTCGCTTCGCCTGTGGCGGGGGGCCGCCATCGGCCCCAGCGTGCCGGGCCGGGCCAGGAGCCGCACCGATGCCGCGAACCGAAGTCATTGTTTACGCTAAAAAGAACCCACTGGGTCACTTTCACGACGCGATGTCGCCACATTCTCAGCGTAGCGATTCCGATGACGATATTGGCTGAGCGAGGACACTGGTTCCTAAGTAGCACATAAAGAGACCGAAATGGATACTGACAAGTGCCTCGTTGACGGGCGCCAGAACATAAACATGCGGTGCCTTCATTCGGCATTGGCTGCTGAATTCGTGAAACTCGAAAACCTGTTTCCGGGCATCGGCATGGCCTTCGTCTTTAAGCAATATGGTGGAAAAAGCTATCTGTTCGCAAACAAGAAAATGCCGATACCTGAAGGCGCAAAAACACCGGATTTTCAAGGAAGTGAGACAATCCTGTGCCTGGAGAACGGGGCTGTGTTCAGAAGCATCCGCTTTGTTGTCAAAGGGTTTTCGAACGATGCCGCATGGGCCGAACGCATTGATCTGGCCAAGGCGGCAATCAATACGACTGAACGCCTGGAATTGAAGGGGGCCGCTCGAATGGCGGCTTGATGCCGTCATGTCCGCGCCCGTGTGTTTGGGTGCGAAAATTGGGGTGAATTGAAATTATGGTAAAGAACGCACATCTTTTGTCGGCCGGGAACGAGGCCACAGCCAAGGCAACCGAATCATTCGCCAAGCTGTCGCGTCGGCTCGAACAGCTGGAATCGCTGTCGGATCAGCGAACTGCGGCACGCGCCGCGGCATTGCGTGGAAAATTGAAGGAATTCGCCGCCAAGGTCACTCTGGTCGGTCAGGTGAAGGCTGGCAAATCCGCATTGACCAATGTTTTGATCGGCTCTCCCGGTTTGTTGCCGTCTGATGTGAACCCGTGGACATCGGTGGTGACCACCGCGATGATCAACACGAAGGCGTCGGCAGACAACTCCGCACCGGAAGCGACGAAGGCCCAGTTCACCTTTTTCGACAAGAATGAATGGTCCAACCTCGTCGTCGGCGGCGGGCGCCTGGGTGAGTTGGCCGAGCGCGCCGGCGCCCCGGAGGAAATGCAGGGCATCCAGAAACAGGTCGAGGCAATGCGCAGGGCAACGGAAAAGCGCCTGGGCAAGCATTTTGAGCTGCTCTTGGGGCAGAGCCATTCCTACGGCTATGTCGATACAGAGCTGATGGAGCGGTATGTCTGCCTGGGCGATGACCCGGACATGGGGGATGTGAACGCCAAGACCGGGCGGTTTGCCGACATCACCAAATCGGCGGATCTATATCTGGATATTCCGGCCTATGCGATGCCATTGCAATTATGCGACACGCCCGGCGTCAACGATACATTCATGATGCGCGAACAGATCACCATCCGCAGTCTGCGCGGGTCGGAGATTTGCGTGGTCGTGTTGTCTGCTCACCAGGCGCTGACGACGACGGACATGGCGTTGATGCGCATCATTTCGACACTCGACAAGCGCCAGACGATCATCTTCGTCAACCGGGTCGATGAACTGAGCGCGCCGGTCGAACAGATTCCCGAAATTCGTGACGGCATTCTCGCTACGCTTAAGGCGAACCGTATCGATTCCGATGTTTCAGTCATATTCGGTAGCGCCATCTGGGCCGAAGCGGCGCTGACAGGTGAATTCGACAATGTATCGGCCGATTCGAAAGCCTGCCTGGATACCTATATCGACAGCCAGCCCGACCTGGCGCAAATGGATATCGTCGATGCCACCTGGGCTGCTTCGGGCTTACCCGCGCTCTTGCAGTCGATAGGCGAACGAATCTGCGAAGGCAGCGCGCAGCGGCTTTACTCGCGCGTATGCCGAAGTGCGCGCAACCTCACCAACGAAGCACGCGCGACGATCGTTTCCCGGCGGTCGGCCGAATCGTGCAAAGCCGACATTCCTGGCGATGACCCTGTGCAAGCCATTGATGACATCACCAAACGGTTTTCGCAGCAGATTGACGAACTGACCAAGGGCCTGCGCAGCGATCTTCGCGCAAGGTTGGATACCGCGCAGTCCGGGTTTGTGAAACGCGCCACCGATTCACTGATCGCCTATCTGGAAAAATTCGGCGAGCAGGGCACCTGGAACTACGATCCCGCCGGGTTGCGGGTCTTGCAGCGCGCCGCTTATTCCAATTTTTCCAGGGCGGTTCGCTCGAGGACAACGAAATTATATGACGAAGCCGCCAATAGCGTCGAGGCGGTCTATCGTGCGGTTCTGGGCGATAATCTGCCGGATTTCCAGATTGAAGCCCCCCATCCACCGGTTGTCCCGCCGCCTGTTGGCCTGGGTAAGACCATCGCCCTCGATCTGCAAAGCAGCTGGTGGCGTACATGGTGGCAAAAGCGTCGCGGTTTCGAAGCCTTCGCCAATGATTATGCGCATCTTATCCGTGCTGAGGCAGCCTCGATCGCGCAGGATCTGGAAGATGTTCAGGCGGCAGCCGTTCTGGAAAGTATCCGGTCGACTTTCAAGGCGTTCATGGGCGAGCATCAGGAAACCATCCGCCGGCTTCAAAACGATGCCGAGCAGGGAAGAGCGCAAGCAATCGACACTTTGGCGGCGGTGCAATCCACAGACGCACAATCGATTTTCGGCGAAATCCTTCGGGATCTCGAAGACGAGGCAGCATAAGGAACGAACAGATGGATGACTTGAGCTTTGAACCTCGGACGATTCAGGATTCCGCTCTGATCACTGGCGCGGTGGAACAGCCCCGTCTGCCCTGCATCGCCCTAATGGGAGAATTCAGTGCGGGTAAAACGACGCTGATCAATTTCCTGCTTGGCGAAGATCTTCTTCCGACCAGGGTCACCGCGACGCAGCTTCCCCCGGTGTGGATGAGTTTTGGCGAACGCGCGGCCCATTATGTGGACCTGGAGGGGAACCAGCATGATCTTGATATTGATAACCTTCATTCGGTTCCCGTCGATGGTGTTCGATATATCAAGCTGTTTTGCGACGCCGACGTGCTGTTGGAAATGGATCTGATCGACACACCCGGTATTTCCGATCCCAATATCCCCGATCATTACCGCTCCGCTGTCGTTGAATATGTTGACGGTGTGATCTGGTGTACCCATGCGACCCAGGCCTGGCGCGAAAGCGAACGCAGTGTCTGGGCCACGATACCCGGGCATTTGCAGGCAAACAGCATCCTGCTGGCCACCCGCTCGGACAAATTGGGCGAACGCGATCGCGGCCGCGTCAGGCAGCGTCTGGAACGCGAAACCGGCGACAAGTTCCGCTCGATCATCATGTTCTCTGCAACCGACGCCATACGCGCCTGTCAGGCGGAAGATGAAGACGAACTGATGGCCAGCAGCGGCGGTGAGGCCCTGATCGAAACGCTACAGACCATAGCATCAGAGGTCGCCCAGGCATCTGGCAAATCGGGGCTGTCCCTGCCAAATCCGGAGGCTCCGCCCTGTGAAGATGCAGTTGCCCAACCCGCGGTTCAACCTGCCCGGGTTTCGCCGGTAAGACCAGCCAGGGTCGAACCTGCACAAAGCCGCCGCCCGGGGCGCGCTGGCCCCGATATGGTTACCGCAACCGAGGACGCGAACACTGAACCGACCGAAACCCGTGTCGCAGCGCTATCCGGTGATGATGTCGTGGCGACTGAGGCCGGCGAAAGTGGCGGGTTGGGTCAAGACATGGCCGGCGAGGCTGATCCGGTGGAGTCTGACGCCGAATATGAGGACGCATTGACAGCTGCATTGAGTGATGACGCTGAAGAGAATACCGGCGAATCCGCTGAAACGTTGGAAGAACAGAAATCTGCCTCAGGCCGCGCCGTCGCGGCAACGCCCGCGCAGCAGATTATCGACATGGCATCCTCGGTCGAGGATGATTGTTTTGAAGAGGAAGAGGGAGCCGAGGAAAGCGCTGAAATGTCCAGTGTGCTCGATCTCAAGAAATACGAGATTTCCCGGCCGTCTAAACCGGACCCGGTGAGTGAGTGCGAAGATGCGGACAACATCGGTGAGGAATCTGATGCCGCCGTAGCTACCCGCGAAGAATGCGCCTCTGATGTGGACCAAAACGTTGCGAAAACAACAGAAGGTAACACAGATTTACCCCGGCCAGAGAGCTGTGATCGGCATTCCGCCAAAGAGATCTGGGCGGATGTTCTGGCCGCAAACCCCGTCCAGACCGTCCCCGATCTTCTGGCTGCATTTACCCGGTTCATCGAGACCCTGGATGAACGCGGCATGATGATTTCCGCTCACACCGGTGACGTTGACATGGCCGGCGAAGATGGTGAAACATCACGATTGCGGATGCTCGGCTGAATAATCGCGCGCATTTCACGCGTTTTGGCAGAGATCGACCCCGGTGAAGGGGCCGGTCGCGTTTTCACAATGACCATGGGGGCGTGGAATGCCATTGAAAGACGCATTGATCGCAGGGCTCGAAACGGTGCCGCAGTGCGAGACGATATGCTATATCGACATGGATTCCGGCTTGGTGCTGGCGTCACATAGCCGCCAGCACCGCCCGCAGGAATTCTATGACAAGATCGCATCGCTTGCGACCAGGCTGATGCAAAGCCCGTCGCTTGCCGATCGGTTCGACAAGTTGGATGACAACAACAAAATAGATGACGACGACAGAAATATATTTGTCTTTGGCCAGAACCGAACCCATGTCTTTGTTAAGGCGAAGACTTTCCCCAATCACGCAATATGTTATATGTGCGCCCGCAGCGCCGAAACGCAGACCCTGTCGGACGCTGTCGCGAAGAACCGAGAGACCATTGCGAATGCCCTGTAACCCGCTCAGGCAGAACTTTTCCCAAGCCTACGCAAGCGAGAGGCAGGCACGATGGCGCTAGACGCCGCGATCATTGCTCTCTTGTCCGGGATCGAGGCTCTGGGTGCCGGCGGGGTTTCGGGGCGGCGCAAGGTGGACGGCACGTCACCGCAAGATCGGCTTCAGGCGATCGTGAAACTGATCGGCGACACCGTCCTGCCGCGCAGTTACACCTTTTTCGGGGATGAGGAGACCGAACCTCTGGCAACAGCCACCGTGGCAAGCGGCAGAATGCTCGGACTTTCTCCATTCGATGCGGAAACACCCGCCATACCGGAACCGGAGGCCGGCACGCGTGACGCCAGATTGGCCGTCGCAGCCCGGACATTGGCGAAGCTCGCGCATTTCAAGGGCAAGCTGACGATCGAAACCAGCGTCATTGGCGAAGATATTGCCGCCGAGGATGTCGGCCAAACGGAATCCGAACTGCGTGGTTTTCTTGCCGAGCGGGACTGGTTCAGGGACGAACCGGGTGACGAAGGACATGCCGATGAGCACGGCGGTTTTTTCGAGCGGGCGAAAAGGCTAACATCGGCACAAACGCAAATTGATGTGAACGGTCGCATCACCGATGCGTCAGGCGAAGAAACGCGGCGCCTTGACACGGCTGCAGCGACAGCGCTGAACAAGGAAATCGCTGACTGGAAAAGCGATATCGAGGAACTGGCCGGGATGCCCTGCATGATCATGCGGCAGGCACGATCCGAAGATAATGTTGTCAGCCTCGCCTTGACATCCGATGATCATGTCCTTGCCGTCTGCGACCGGGCAAATGCCCCCGAGTTGGTCGCGCTCTGGGGTCGATCCCAGAAAGAAGAAAGTTCTGGGCAATGACAGTCGCGCTTTGCCAGCATTGCCAGCCATGCCGGAGGCGCGGCCATGCCTGAGCTACCCTGCGTGGACTATGAGCTGGATGTTCTCAAGGCGTTCATTGCCGCGGTTGAACGCCCCGACGCGCCCATGGACGACCTGATCGAAGGCGCACAAGATCAGGCCCATGCCCTGCGAGCCCGGTTGGAAACACCGGTTCGAATCGCCTTCGCGGGCTTTCCGGGATCGGGAAAATCCAGCCTGATCAATCTTTTGATCGGCCAGGATTTGCTTGCTGCCGGGCGCAGGAATTTCAATACATCCGCCATAATTGTGCGCCATTCGCCAACCGAAAAAACCATTGCCGGCTGGTGGGATCGGCCCAACCAGGAAATGGAGGGCATCAACCTTCAGGCGGCCTTCGATCTGAATCCCGATCTGGTATCGGTCGAAATCGATTGCGACGTTCTCAAGGATCTCTGGCTGATCGACATTTCGGGACTTGGCGACAAGGAAAACGGCAAGCGTGCGGTTTTTGCACTGTTGCGGCTTGCCGATGTCTTGTTGTGGTGCAGCAATGTTCAGGGGCCAGTCACGGAACCGGAGAAAGAGGCCTGGCGCAGTATTCCGGGCAGGTTGGCGCGCAACGGCCTTCTGGTGCAGACCTGCTCGGGCCTGGCAGACATGAACGCGGCATCGCAGATGGACCAGGACCGGGCCGGGGGTTTCAGCGGTGCTATCGCGGTGGCCCCGGCCGCCGCGCTGCGTGCCCTGCGTGGTGAGGGCGAAGATCCGGCCAATGACTGGCAGAAAAGCGGGGCGGATCAACTGGTCAATGCCGTAATGACGGCGGCAATCGGGGCGCGCGAAACCGAGCTGGAAAAGGCGCGGCGCGTTATCGACAGGGCCATCGTTCCTGCGCAGGCAAAACTTGATGCCTTTTTTGGCACGAAAACCGTGATCAAGCGCCGACCCGCGCCGGCCCGACCGGCAGTGGCGGTTGCGGAGCCAACGACACCGGCAATGCCGGGGCCAGGCGAACCCCCATCAAAGTCTTCGCTTTCCGACGCCGCCGCACGGGCCACGCCGCCCCAAGATGCCATTGACAAGCCAACGGCCTGGCCGCGCTGGCTCGAAGTGATCCGGGATATCCTGGCCAGAGTGCAATCGGACGCGCTGACCGACAATGCGGAATTCATCGAAACAGCCCAACAGGCCGTTGATGAGTTTCGCGATTACCTTGCAGAATCCGGCGCGCTGGCGCCGGATGCGGCCTGGCTGATCGACGAATTCGAAAAGGCCAACGATCTTTTGATCCTGCTTCAGTTCGAAAAAGCAGATGACGTCGCCTTGGACGCCGCCCGCGTACTGGTTCAGCTGAGCGAAAGCCTGCATTCCGCCGGTGTCTGAGCCATGTTGGCTCAGATCCGCGCGGCAATGTTCTCATGCGCATCGGGGATGAAAATGGCCCGCCTATCGGGGGCAAAGGCGTGCAGGTCCAAGGGCCACACCGCCCTCGGCCATCTAAGTTCCATCTGCCCGAGTCGGGGCCGGTACACAGCCGTGTAAAGCGTGCCGAAACCCTGGCCGAATGCAGAGGAATAGAGCGGTGGTTTCAGAAAAGCCCCGACGAATTTTTCTTCGGGCTCGACATGCAGGGTCAGCCGGTTCAGCAGATACCTCTCGCGCTCGACCGTTCCGGTAGCCCGTGCATGCAGGTCCCATTCGACCTTTTCCTGATGATTTGTCGCAACGGCGGCATGGGTGATCTGCGTCGGGCGGTCCGGCGCCATGAGCGCCGTCAAAAACCGGCGTCCGGCGTCGACCACGGTGACATTATAGCTCATATGGGTTGGCAGGCGGGCAAGGGCGCGGCCTGCCTGCTCGGTCGTCTCGCAGGTTTGCAAGACATATCGCAGGATCAGGGGCACACCAAACCCGTCACCGACCACGCGGCGGCCGCCAAACGTCAGCGAAAGCGCAAGGCCGGCATCATTGACACCGTCAACCAGCCCCCAAAGCCCGTCCGACGTCCCCATGACCTTTCGCCCTTGCCACTGCGTATGCAGAACCAGCCGTTCAAATGCCCGCGGATCATAGTCGTAGTTGCGCACCAGAACCGGCTCCGCCCCCGGCCAGATCGCTTGCGAACAGGCCGAAAGATAGGGAGGCGGGCAGTAAAAACTCAAGAAACGGGCTGCGTGATCACCCCCCCCGGCCAATGCGCACAACTCATCATAGATCGGCAATAATTCCGGCATGTGCTTTTTGAGCGCCTGAAGGCCGTTCCAGTAGGTCTGGCGTGCGTCGGCGCCTTCGCCAAGCCACCATTGCCGGTAAAAGGGCCAGTATTCATGGAAAAGCCCGGCCCAGGTCGGGCCGGGGTTCGCTTCACTTACAGCGCGCCAGACGATCTTCATCAGACCGGCCTTTCTACCCTACAGGATCTTGAATGCAGGATCGGCGATATCCGGCCCTGCCTGGGCCATCGGCAGGGGTTGGGCGTGAAAGCTGCTTTTGATCCCGTGAATCCACCGCTTTGCCCGCTCGTTCAACTTGAAGCCATTGGTCATCGACCGCCCCCGCGTGACGAGAATGCCCAGATCGGCCCCCTCATAGCGATAATCGCCCGCCTTTTGAATGCGCAGGAAGAATGCTTCGTTTTCGCTTTCCACTGCGCGGCGATGATAGTCGAAGCGATCAAATACAACCCTGCCATCCTCCAGCATCTTGTAGATACCCGATTGTGGGGCATCTGTGATGATGTCAACGGAATCGTCGGTATGTTTGATCACCATCTGTGACCAGCTGTCGATCATGTCAGGATCTGCCCAGCGGCTGTTGAGTTCATCCACGTCCAGTTTGAATTTGGCCTTCGAAAACTCCAGCAGGTGGAACAGAAACAGCGGTGCGTCGGCATGTGCAAAGGCTGCGTGGTTGGTCATTGAAGACGCACCCGTGATGCGGGGGTTCAATTCGCCAAGCCACAGATCTCCGGTCTTCTTGTCGATGAGAAAATCAAGCTCGAAGTAACCGCGATAGCCTTCCTTGCGCAATTGTTCGCCAAACCTGAACGTCAGATCGCGGGCCTTGTTGCGGACTTTCGGCGGGAAAGCGGTGGACAGGATTTCATTGCCGCACCAGCCGCCGCGATACGGGGTCAGTTCCTTGAACCCGACAAGCTCCGTCATCAGAGGCCCGACAATCGTGCCTTCGGCCGTACAGCACGCCTCGATCGCCGACCCGCGGCAGTCGATCCGCTTCATGATCTTGATCTCGCCCTCGCCGACGATCTCATGTTCGTGCTTGCGAAAATCCGCTTCTGACTTGATGAAGAAAGTGGTGTGGCCGGAATCACCGAAGGCCGATTGCAAGACCAGATCATGGCCGATCCCGGCCTTGTCACAGGTCTTTCGCAATCCGTCATATGATTTGACCTCGGCCAGCACATTCGGGACCGACGGCACGCCCGCCTTGTTGCCGATACGGACGGTTTCAATCTTGTTGTCCATGTTGGTGCGCAGCTTGGCCTTGGGGAACCACACTTCGGCGCCCAGTTCCTTGGCCAGCCTTTCGGTTTCCTGATCGAACATCAGGAAGACGAACTTGGGTTTGCCACCACGCCGCTTGATCAGGTCGATGACCTCTTTGTGCTGCAAGAGATAATTGTTGATGTCTTCGATTGACTGGAATTCGGCGTGTGGCTGTTCGGACGGGCAGAATACATTCGGGTGGCGCCCGTCATAGCAATCTATGTAGCAGATATATTTGAAGTTCTTGCACCATTCGTCGATGCCCAAAAGGTTGAAATTCGTCGCAGAAATGAAATAGATCGGATCTTCGTTGCGATGGAAGAACCGGCGGATCTCCGAGATATTGTTCAAAGCCTTCCTGGGCATGGTTGCCTCCCTTGTTGTTCAATCTTGGACCTTCATTTTTTTGTTTTCTGTGCTTCCAGCGCTTCTTTGGTAAAGACCCGCAGCCCCAGGTCGGCGCGGTATCCGTGGATTTCATTGACATCGAGCGCACGCATGAACGCGAGTATTTCCCTGCTGACAACCTGCCCCGGCACGAGGATCGGAAATCCAGGCGGATAAGGGATGATGAATGAGGCGGATACAAATTCCTGCCCCGACTCCACCGCCTCTTTCAGCGGTCCGTCAAGCTCCAGATAATCACAGTTGTTTTCATCGTAGCTGAGGAAAAAAGCGGTGCGAATGTCGCCTTCCCCAGTTTTCCCGGGGTCTTGGAACGCCTCGTGAAATCGGCTGAAATCCGGCAGTGGTGGCAGATCCTGCACAAGGTTCCTGACGCGGCGATCAAAGGACAGACGCTCCATCTTGGAGGCGTCATCCAGAAGATCGTCAAGCCCCTTGGCAATCTCCACCAAGACCTCGATCAGATAGGCGACCGAGGACCGGGTGGTGCCAATATTGGTCATGAAGAGGACGGTATTGCGCGAAGTCTTGTTGATCTGGATGCCGTATTTATCCATGAGGATGTCGGTCTTGAACGTATCGCCGTCCCAGCCGGTGCCGCCCACAGCCAGGGTGATGCGGGTAGCGTCAAGGACGAATTCGTCGTTTTCCCAGCAATGCCAGATGTCGGTCCAGCCCTGATCTGGGTCGTAGTAGCTGGAAACACCGCTTTCGCGGTGGTTCTCGGGGATCATGTCACCAGCCGTCAGTACTTTGAAATATTTCTGCAAGAGCGGATGGGTCGAGATGGCGCGACGCATCGACATTGCCGCCTCGACCTGGCGCTGGACAAATTCGAAACCCTCGAGTTCGACCTGTCTGCGGCCCACATCAAGTGAGGCGATGATCTGGTAATTCGGGCTGGTCGATGTGTGGGTCATATAGGCTTCGTGAAAGCTTTGTTCGACCTCGCCCTTGAAATCCTGATCATTGACATGGATCATCGAGCCTTGCCGCAATGAAGTCAGTGTCTTGTGGGTGGATTGCGTAGCATAGGCGCGCACCCTCGCCTTGGGTGATGGGATCAGCCGTGTCTTGAGCAGCGTTACTTCATCGGCATCCTTTAGATTTTCCTGCTGCTCGGCATAGGCTTTGGCATGGGCGTCCGACCGTAGCCTTTCGCGCAGGTTATTGGCGGCATTCATCGCGGTGCGCTGACGGTAGGTCGGCCCGAACCGGGCGAACGCAAACCACGCTTCGTCCCAAAGGAAAATCAGGTCAGGCTTGATCGCCAGACACTCTTCCATCACCCGTTCGACATTGTAGACGATGCCGTCAAACGTGCAGTTGGTCAGAAGCAGCATCCTGACCTGATCAAGTTTCCCTTCGGCTCTGAGTCTCAGGAGCTTGTGCTTGATCTCCGCCAGCGGAACCGCACCATACATGGAATATTCGTTGAGCGGATAGCTATCGAGGTAGCAGACCTTCGCACCGGCAAGCACCATGCCGTAATGGTGTGATTTGTGGCAGTCGCGGTCCACCAGAACGATGTCGCCGGGGCGCACCAATGCCTGCACCACGATCTTGTTGCAGGTCGACGTGCCGTTGGTGGCAAAAAAGGTCTGGCGCGATCCGAAGGCGCGGGCGGCAAGTTCCTGCGCTTCTTTGATCGGGCCATGCGGTTCAAGCAGGCTGTCCAGCCCGCCAGACGTGGCGGAAGTTTCGGCCATGAAGATATTGGGCCCATAAAACGCCCCCATGTCCTGAATCCAGTGGCTGCGACTGATGGATTTGCCGCGGCTGATCGGCATGGCGTGGAACACACCTGTCGGTTGCTTGGAATATTCTTTCAGCGCGGTAAAAAACGGTGTCTTGAACCGTGCCTGAACGCCTCGCAGGATATTCAGGTGCAGTTCCATGAAGTCTTCCTGATTATAGAAGACGCGGCGGCAAATTCCCAGATCAAGGCCCGCGATATCCTCGACGGACCGGTCTGTTACCAGATAGGCGTCAAGTTCCGGTCTGACCCTGGCGATCAGGCGGCACAGCTCGGGGCCGTAGTCGGTGGGCGACAAAGCTTCAAGATCTTCGATCCCGCCAGCGCGATTGAGATATTTGGTCAGGATCGGCAATTCGACCTTGGATTCCATGCGTAATCCCGGACGCACGACTATTGCCTGGATATTGTGGTTGAACAGAACCCCGATCAATGCGTCCTGCAAACTGGAAACGACAACCGGTTCGTAAATATATGCGTCATCCGGCCGGCGCATGGCGGTCATGTTCGACCTTAGCCAGCGCTCTTGCTGTTCGTTCACATCGTCAACGATCATCACCTCGAAATAGGGTTTGGCCAGCACCCGCGCCTCGGGCGACAGCATTGCCTCGTCGTCATGCTCCTCGGCATCGGCCGTATCTCGGTCAAGAGGGATGTGGCGCCGACGATAGGCGCCCGTGGTCAGTGCACGGGTAACGCGGCGGGCGGCAAAGGCAACATCGTCGATATTCCCATTCTCCAGCTGACGCCGCATATACTCGAACGCGGAAACCCCGGGAAATGCCCAATAGGCCTCTATCAACGCAAGCGAATCGAAAAGCTCATGAACTCTTGCACGGATTTTCGCGGCCTTCCGCCCTTCCGGATCGCGAGCCAGCAGATCAAGGGATTCGCGCAGGCTGCTCCACCGGTCTGAACGAAGCTGAACTGCCGAATAGTAGTCGCTCATTGACTGCATCGAATCTTCCCTTCAGCTTTGCCGTTATGGTGGCACGAGTTCTGGTGATCGGTGCGCCCTGATTCCATCAGCCTGTTATTGTCTTGCCCAGAACGTCATGTTCATGTGTTTCGCTTCCCTTGAACCACAGCACATCCTTGGCGCGCGACATATCGGAATAGGCCACATCGCGAAGATTCGGGCCAAGGCCGGCGGTGGAACCCTGATGCGGCGTTTCAAGCGCGCCGAGGCTGTGCAGATAGGCATCGGTCCCGCTGGCCCTGTCATAGACCGAAAAATCGGTCGACCGGTCGCGGAAGCTCTTGAGAACTTGCCCCAACCCGCGCAAACCGGTTTCCCGTTGCCGGCGGACAACCGACAGATCGATCTCTATCGGAAACATATCTTCCTGACCGGCAGACTGGTGCAAGACCGTCGATGCAGGATCGACGATACAGGACCGGCCGTTACCACCCGCTCCAAGGCCGTTCACGTCAACCACAAAACACTGGAACTGGGCTGCCGTAGCGCGCGCGATGGCCAGTTCGGCATCCCGGTCGGTGGTTCCGGTCAGAACCGGATGCAGCAGAACCTCGACGCCCTGACTGGTAAGTTGCCGCGTGGTTTCGGGGAACCAGATGTCATAGCAGATCGACAATCCGAACCGGCCCACGTCGGGCACATCGAAAACGCAAAACTCGGTTCCCGCGCTGACTTCGGTTTCATAGGGGCGGAAAGGAAACATCTTGCGGTAGGCCGTGACAATTTCGCCATCCGGGTCGATCACCAGCGAAGTGTTGAAGATCCGCCCGTCCTCGGCGCGCTCGAACATCGAACCGGGAATCAGCCAGATGTGGTGCCGCCGCGCCGCTTCCCGAAACTTTCCGACATGTTCATTCATCAAGGGCAGCGCGAATCGCGGCAGCGGCCCCAGCGGTGCAAGTTCGCTGAACAGCACCATCTGTGTCCAGGGAAATCGCGCCATCAGGATATCGAGCCGATGCAGCATCCCGTCGGTATTGGGTTGCAAGGCGTTCACATACATCTGGACGCCGGCAATCGCGAAGGGGGTCATATGATCTCAGTCTCCGTTACTTCCCGATAGCCCACCTTGGGCCATCCTCTTTTCCGATCAGCCAAATTCACTTGCGAACAATCATTTGCGGTTGCGGCGTCAAACCCTTCATCGTGCGATCGAGCGTCCATGTTAGCGTGGCAAATCGCAATGGTCCACAATGGCGGGGAATCGGCAATTCAGATCATGCGAATGACGGCTTTGTCGATCGCCAGCATATAGCCGCGTCGCGAAATGTTCTTGACCAGCAGTTCGGAAACCATCTGATTGCCCAGTGCATCCCGTAAACGCTTTATGCGCATCGCACCGGCCGCTTCGTCGCAGTCCGCGGCGTTGCGGCCCGATATCACCGCCTCGATCTCGGATCCCGACATCACCTCGTCATCCATTCTGGCCTCCGCCAGAACCGACAGGGTTTCGATCGCCGCCGCGGTCAGCTTGAATTCCATGTTGTTCAGCAATACGGCGTTTTCCGAACGGCTGATAAGCAGCGATGACACCTGAATGCCCTGGCGCTCCACTTCGCCCATGCGTTTGTTCAAGGCGACGATCATCACCAGAAACACCAGCGCGGCAATCAACAGGGCCGTGGAAAAAACCAAGAGTACGAAAATGACTGTGCGGTAACCTGCCAGAACTTCTGAAAACGCGGTGCCGGACTGTGCAAGGATTTCCAGAAGTTTGATCTGCTCACCCGTTGTCAGCGCGTCATTGTCGACAAAGATCCGCTCGACACGGGAATTGAACGCATTGGCATCGGGCAAGGCCATGAACAGCAAAACTGCCGCCAGCCCGAGGATGGCGACAATTACCACGATGCCCCAGACAACCACACGGTTGCCAGAACGCAAGGCATCGGTTGCAGCAGACGTGGTTTCCATCGCCGGACGGGTTTCCTCGGGTAGCGGTTATCCGCCCGCAAGGATGGCGACAATCGCCAGAAGCGTCCAGCCCTGCTTTTGCAGTATCGGTGCCAGCGCCTTTGCGGCGGCGGCCTTGGAAGCGCAGGCCGCGTCCGGCAAATCCGCTGTGCCGAAGTCAAGGCGCAGCGGGTTGTCCATCTTGGCCTTGTACTGAACGCGGCAAGCGGCATCGGCGGGCAGGGCCGGCAAGATGGCGACCAATGCCGCGACAAGGAAAGGTGTGTGCTTCATGATCGAGGATGCTGCCTTTCCCGAGCGGGATAATCAATAACCTTGGGGCTTTCGGCCGCTGTTATCGGATAGCGAGACACCGTTATTGCCTGTCTGTTCGGTGTTGCGCAACGTTGACTGCGAGATGTCCGGCGGATCCGCCCGACCGAACGACTGCCAACGACTGCCATGGAATGAAAAAGGAGAAATCCTATGAAATCTCGTCTGATCACCGTCTTTGCTGTTGTCGCCATCGCCTTCAATGGGCTCTCGGCATCTTCCGCCCTCGCCGACAGCAAGCGTGACAAACAAGTTCTGACGTTGCTTTTGGGTGCGGCCACGCTGGGCCTGATCCTGAACGAAGCGAAGAAAAAGGATCGCCGCGACACGGGACCCGTGTGGAGGGACGATCACAGCCATCACCCCTATTTCCTGC
The DNA here is from genome assembly GCA_020446815.1 of Paracoccaceae bacterium. Lineage (GTDB taxonomy): Bacteria > Pseudomonadota > Alphaproteobacteria > Rhodobacterales > Rhodobacteraceae > Albidovulum. The sequence goes on along the minus strand of JAGRDY010000008.1, from coordinate 51,095 downwards.
GTGATCAGGACAAGGACCGCCGGCACAACTGGCGCCGGGACCATCGTGATGGACAGGACCGGTTGCTGCCGTCAATCTGTGCCTATGACCTGAAAAGCTATAACGGCCGCAGCAAGGTTGTGTCGCGCCAGTGTCTTGCAGATTACGGAATGCATCGGGGCCTGCCACGGGAATGTGCCTTTGAAGCCAAGGGCAAGCACGGCTGGGGGGTCGTCTATGGCGCACGTTGCCTGCGCGAAAACGGCTACCGGATCGCCGATCTTCAATTCTGACGGCAGACTTGTCAGAGCAGTTGGCACGGGTATTGCCTTCCCGCAATGTGCCATGACTGGGCGGATGTGCCGACATCCGCCTTTTTTCTTGCGCGGGCGCGTGTTTTGCGCAAGCTGCGGCCATGCCAGATAGACCGGACTTCAGCTTGGAAGCTGCCGCCATCGCATGTGGATGCCCGCTGGTTGCCGGTGTGGACGAGGTCGGGCGCGGACCGCTTTGCGGGCCGGTTCTCGCCGCGGCGGTGCGCCTGGATCCAGACCGCATTCCCGAAGGATTGAACGACTCAAAGAAGCTTTCAGCGCCAAGGCGGGCGGAGCTTTTTGAATCGATTATGGCATCGGCTGACGTTTCCCATGGTCAGGCCAGCGTCGCCGAAATCGACCGGCTGAACATCCTGCGCGCCAGCCATCTGGCGATGAGTCGCGCGGTGGACGGCTTGGCGGTGACGCCCGACCATGCCCTTATCGACGGAAACATGATTCCGCGAGATTTCACATACAGCGCCGAAGCAGTGGTCAGGGGCGATGCGCGGTCGCTGTCGATCGCCGCCGCGTCCATCATCGCCAAGGTGTTGCGTGATCGCATCATGGTGGATTTGGCGCAACAATATCCCGGCTATGGCTGGGACAGAAACGCCGGTTATCCGACGAAAGAGCATCTGAACGCGCTGCAAAATCTTGGTGTGACCCCACATCATAGGCGTTCGTTCAGACCCGTCCACAATATATTGTGCCAAGCAAAAACTGTAAGCCATTGATTCAAAAAAGAATTTGACGGCGAATCGGCAATGACTCATCTTACTGGCAAGGTGCCGGCAGCTAAGCCGGGGCAGGATACCGGCAACTCATGCCGGGTATGGGGCAGAGATGAACAATACCAAGGAACGGGAAGGGGCGCTCCTTCCGCTCAACCGGATTCTGGCCGGAGATTGCATCGAACGGATGCGTGCGTTACCGGCCGAGTCCATCGACCTGATATTTGCCGACCCCCCCTATAATCTGCAGTTGAAGGGCGATCTTCACCGCCCCGACAATTCCAGGGTGGATGCGGTCGATGACCACTGGGACCGGTTCGACAGTTTCAAGGCCTATGACCAGTTTACCCGCGACTGGCTTTCCGCCGCGCGGCGCCTCTTGAAACCCAACGGGGCGATCTGGGTCATCGGATCCTATCACAACGTTTTCCGCATCGGGGCCGAACTGCAAGACCAGGGCTTCTGGATCCTCAACGATGTGGTCTGGCGCAAATCGAACCCGATGCCGAATTTCCGCGGAAAGCGCTTTACCAATGCCCATGAAACGCTGATCTGGGCGTCGAAATCCGAAGGCGGCAAGTATACGTTCCATTACGAGGCGCTCAAGGCGCTGAACGACGGGGTTCAGATGCGCTCGGATTGGGTTTTGCCGCTATGCACCGGCCACGAAAGATTGAAGGACGACGCCGGCGACAAGGCACACCCGACGCAAAAGCCTGAAAGCCTGCTGCACCGCGTTCTGGTCGCCACGACCAGTCCGGGCGATGTCGTTCTCGACCCGTTTTTCGGGACCGGCACAACCGGCGCGGTCGCCAGGATGCTCGGCCGGGATTTCATCGGGATCGAGCGAGAGGAAGCTTACCGCACCATCGCCGAAAAGCGCATCGCGAAAACCCGCAAATTCGACCGCGAGGCACTGGAAACGACCGGATCGAAACGTGCCGAGCCACGCGTACCCTTCGGCCAGGTGGTGGAGCGCGGCATGTTGCGGCCGGGCGAAGAGCTTTATTCGCTGGGCAACCGGCACAGGGCCAAGGTGCGTGCCGACGGCACGCTGGTCGGCAATGATGTCAAGGGGTCGATCCATCAGGTGGGGGCACATCTGGAAGGCGCGCCGTCATGCAATGGCTGGACATACTGGCATTTCAGACGCGACGGCAAATTGGTGTCGATCGATGTATTGCGCCAACAGATTCGAGCTGAAATGGAGGCCGATCAAACCGGCCGTCACCACTGATCTACAAGATACCGCCAGTGACTGTGGTCTGACCACATGCACCAACTCGACCCCGCCGGAGCGCACCCCCGGCGGGGGTTTTTCATTTAACAGACGATCTGGCCGACGCGCCTGGCGGCGCGGCGCTATTGATGGCATCCGCCGGCGCGGATGCGTGCCTCCGGCGGGAGTATTTTGCCAAAGAAGAAACCGGGGCGGTCAGCTTGCCCCTGCGGGAAACGGCAGGCGGCCCTTGTTGTAGCCGGACCAATCGGCCACATCCGGATAGAATTGCCGCCGCCAGGCCCTGACGCGCGGGTTCATCGCCCGCCGCCAGAGTGGCGGGATCATCGCCAAGGTCGTCATGGCCGGATAGCCGTAGGGCAATTGCGGCGCCTCTGCGGCGCTATAGGTTTGCAACAAGGGAAAGCGGCGGTCGGGTCGGAAATGGTGGTCGGAATGGCGTTGCAGGTTGATCAGCAGCCAGTTCGAGACCCGGTGCTCGGCGTTCCAGCTGTGGCGTGGCCGGACGGGTTCGTATTTGCCGTCGCCCAGGTGGCGTCGTGTCAGGCCGTAATGTTCGATATAGTTCGTCAGTTCCAGTTGCCAGACGGCTATGTAGGCTTGCCAAACGAAGAGGCCGAGGCCGGTCCAGCCACCCAGGATGAAGGCGATGAGTATGGCGGCCAGTTGCAACAGCCCATAACGCCAGAACGCGTTGGCGGGATGAAGCGGACGGCGCCCGGCGCGGGCCAGAAGCTGCTTTTCGGCCCGCCAGGCCGAGCCGACGCCGCCACGCAGGACGCGGGCAAAGAACCGGTGGAAACCTTCGTTGTAGCGTGCGGTCACCCCATCGCGCGGTGTTGCGACATAGCGGTGATGGACCAGCAGATGTTCGGTGCGGAAATGGCTGTAAAGCACCAGGGCCAGCAGCAGATCGCCCAGCCAGCGTTCGCCGCGCCCCGCGCGGTGCATCAGCTCATGCGCATAGGTGATCCCGATCGTGCCGGAAACGACACCGACACCGAAAAACAGCCCGATCATTTCCCATGGTGCCAGATCGGCGACATGCGTCACATACCAGATCAGTGCGTAGATAGTGAAGGCTTGCAAGGGAAACCAGATGAGTGTGACCAACCGATACCAGAAAAGATCCCTGTCGGGCGTATCGGTATCAGGATTGGATGTGTCCGCGCCGGCGATCCGGTCGAGAAGCGACACCAGCAGCCAGGCGTAGAGGGGTGGCAGGAATACCGTCCAGCCGCCCTTGATCGCCCCGACCACCGTCAGCGGCAGCAACGCGAGCGATCCCCAGAAGGGCAGGGCAGAGGGAAGGTGTGTTTCTTGGGGGGCCATGAGAGGCTCCGCTGGCGGCTGCGACATGGCCGAAATCCTAATTGCCCGGTCGCGGCCGCTCAATCATTTTCGAAGACCGGTCGGGCGGCAACATAGGCCTTGCGCATCAATGTCGGCAGATCGGATGGGCGGAACCGCCGTCGGGTGACGAATTGCCCGCACCGGGGGTGCGCACCGGTTGGCACCAGCGCGCAATAGACCGTCAGGCGCAGCTTGAAATGGGTAAACGCATGACGGACCTCGGTCTCGCATCTTTGCCAGTTTGCACGAATCGGCGGTGTGGGTTCCGGCCTTTGTTCGGACCAGTCGGTTCCCGGCCAGCCCAACATCCCGCCCAAAAGCCCTTTGGCCGGACGTTTTTCGAGCAGGAAAGCGCCATCGCTGCGCATGGTGACATAAGCGATGCCATGCCGGATCGGTTTCGCGGGTTTGGCAACCCGGTTCGGCAAATGGGCGGCAAGACCCCTGGCGCGGGCAAGGCAGGCGCGGGCAAGGGGGCAATCGTCACAGCCGGGATCGCGCGGCGTGCAGATCGTAGCCCCCAGATCCATCATTGCCTGGGCATGATCACCCGCCCGCCTTTGCGGTGTCAGCCGCGCGGCAAGGGCGGTCAATTGCGGTTTGGCGGCAGGCTGCGGTGTTTCGATACAAAAGAGCCGGGCAACAACCCGTTCGACATTGCCGTCCACGACGGTTGCGGGTGTGTCATGGGCAATGGCGACAATGGCGGCGGCAGTGTAAGGGCCGATGCCCGGCAGGGCCAGCAATGCCTCGCGCGCTTCGGGAAAGCGGCCGGCGTGGTCGCTCACGATCATGCGGGCGCATTTCAGCAGATTGCGCGCCCGCGCATAATAGCCAAGCCCGGCCCATTCGCCCATCACCTCGGCATCATCCGCCGCCGCCAGCGATCTGACATCCGGCCAGCGCGCCGTGAAGCGCAAGAAATAGTCGCGCACGCTTGCGACGGTTGTTTGTTGCAGCATGATTTCCGACAACCAGACCCGGTAGGGGTCCGGGTTTTGCCCGGCAAGCCGGTCGGCTGGGGCCACGCGCCAGGGCAATGATCTTGCCTGCCGGTCATACCAGCCCAGCAGGGCCGCGCCGATTTCCTCGTAACGCAATATTGTCATCCCCCTTGCGGCTTGGCTATGGGCAAGCTCTGCCCAGATGCATAGACTACTGCCTGAGAAATGAAAGGACAGCGATGAGTGTGACACAGGGCCAACCCCGCCGCAGACGCGGGTTTGAACTGGCGTCGGGCCTGTTGCGCAACCAGATCCGGTCGGCGGGCGAGACGCGCGGTTTTGCGGTGTCGCGCCTGTTGACGCACTGGCCCGAGATCGTCGGTCAGGAAGTCGCCGCGATGGCGCGGCCGGTGAAGGTCAGTTATGCCAAGGGCGGCTTTGGGGCGACGCTGACCCTTCTGACCACGGGGGCTTCGGCACCGATCCTGCAAATGCAGATCCCGGCCATCCGCGAAAGGGTCAATGCCTGTTATGGCTACAACGCGATATCGCGGATTTCCGTGACCCAGACCGCCCCCACCGGATTCGCCGAGGGCCAGGTGGCGTTTGCACCGGCCCCGATGACCAGCCCGCCCCGCGACCCTGCCATTGCGCGCGCGGCAACCGCCCTGTCTGATGGCGTCCACGACGCGGATCTGCGCTCTGCGCTTGCGGCCCTGGCTGAAAAAGTCCTATCACGGCCCGCAAACAGGAAAGGGTAAACCATGTCGAAAACCTATCTATTGGTCGCTGCCGCCGCGTTTGCGGTTTTCGGAGGCGGCGCATTCTTTGCCGTGCAGCGGGGCGGCGAACTGCCACCGTCGCTCAGCACTGCGGCCCTGGCACAGGAGGCGGCCGCCACACCCAGTTCCGAGGCGGCATTGGTGCCGGACATGGTTCTTGGTCAGGCCGATGCGCCGATCGAGGTTATCGAATACGCGTCCTTCACCTGCCCGCATTGCGCGAATTTTCACGATACGGTTTTCGACAAGCTGAAAAGCAATTTCATCGACACGGGCAAGGTCCGCTTTGTCTACCGAGAGGTCTATTTCGACAAATACGGGCTTTGGGCCGGGATGGTGGCGCGCTGTGGCGGGGCGCAGAAATATTTTGGCATTTCGGACATGATCTATGACACCCAGCGCGACTGGCTGGCACCGGGGGTTGATGCAGGTATCGCGGCCAATCTGCGCAAGATCGGCCTGAAGGCCGGGCTGACGGGCGAGGCGCTGGATGCCTGCATGAAAGACGACGACATGGCCAAGGCAATGGTTGCGACCTTCCAGACCAACGCCAAGAACGACGACATCAACGCAACCCCGTCCTTCATCATCAATGGTGAGAAATATTCCAACATGTCATATGAGGATTTCGCCGGGATACTTGACGAAAAGCTGGCCAATTAGGGCATGACACTGCTTGCCGGGCTGAAAGTCGTCGAACTGGCGCGTATTCTCGCGGGTCCGTGGGCTGGCCAGACACTGGCCGATCTGGGCGCCGAGGTCATCAAGGTTGAAGCTCCCGAAGGCGATGATACCCGACGCTGGGGCCCGCCTTTCATCGACCGGGATGGTGATCGGTCGGCGGCTTATTTTCATAGCTGTAACCGAGGCAAGCAATCGGTCACGGCCGATTTCCGTACCCCCGAAGGGCGGGCGATCGTGCGCGGCCTTGTCAAGGATGCCGATATCCTGATCGAGAATTTCAAGGTCGGTGGATTGGCGAAATACGGGTTAGACTATGCCAGCCTGTCGGCACTGAATCCCGCGTTGATCTATTGCTCGATCACCGGATTCGGGCAGGATGGCCCCTATGCCCACCGGGCCGGCTATGACTATATCATCCAGGGCATGTCGGGGCTGATGAGCGTGACCGGCGAACCCGACGGCGAACCGCAGAAAACCGGCGTTGCGGTGACCGACATTTTTACCGGAGTCTATGCCGCCACCGCCATTCTGGCAGCGGTCGTGCAGCGCGGCACGACAGGCAAGGGGCAACATATCGACATGGCTCTGCTTGATGTGGCCGTCAGTGTGATGTCCAATCAGGCGATGAACTTTCTGGCTTCGGGAACGGCACCGAAGCGGATGGGCAATGCCCATCCCAACCTTGTGCCCTACGCGGTTTTCGACTGTGCCGACGGTTGGGTGATCCTGGCCACGGGTAATGACGGGCAATATCGGCGGCTGTGCAGGATTCTCGGGCAGGAGACATTGGCCGAAGCCCCTGGTTACCTGACCAACGCCGACCGGATTGCCAACCGTGACAAGTTGAGCGCGGCCCTGTCCGCGGCCACGCGGCAATTCCAAAAGGCTGACCTGTTGGCGGCCTGCGAGGCCGAGGGTGTCCCTGCCGGGCCGATCAACGACCTTTCCGAGGTGTTCACAGATCCGCAGGTCATTGCGCGCGCGCTGCGCATCGACCCCGAGGGTATCGCCGGGGTCAGATCGCCCTTCCGGTTTTCCGAGGCCGACTTGTCGCTTGATCGGGCCTCGCCGAAGCTTGGGCAGAACGATCCTGATATCAAGGGACGCGGATCTGGTGCTCCGGAAAAGCCCTGAATCGCCCTTGCGTTTCAATTCAGTCCAAGTTTGCGGAATGCCGCGTCAAGCGGCGCCCAATTGTCAATCGTCAGGCGTACCGGCAATGTCAGCACCCTCGGCCGGTGGCTTTCGGGCAGCCGCGTGAAATCCTTTTCGGTCGTGACCAATTGCGCATCCAGACTGGCGGCCTGCCGTTCAAGCCGGTGCAAAAGCGCGGCGGTCAATGGCTGATGGTCGTCCAGTGCTTCGGCATGGGCAATGTCCGCCCCGAGACGCCGCAGGGTATCGAAGAACTTTTCAGGGTGGCCGATCCCCGCAAAGGCCAGCACACGCAGGCCGCGCCATTCCATCCCGGTTGGCAATGGGCTCAGCACGCCGGTCAGATGCGGCACATCTATCGGCGAGCCCCATTTGCCGGCAAAAGTCGCTTGTGCCGCAGCCTCACCAATTGACAAGAGAAAATCCGCGCGCGCCAGCCCGGCCGCCACGGGTTCGCGCAGCGGCCCGGCAGGCAGGCACAGCCCGTTGCCGAACCCGCGGGCGGCATCGACCACCACAATGGACAAATCCTTGGCAATGTCCGGGTTCTGAAATCCATCGTCCAGAAGGATGACCTGCGCCCCGGCGGCGGCGGCGGCAAGAACGCCTTTGACGCGGTCACGCGCGACCCAGACAGCGGTAAATCCGGCCAGGAGAAGCGGTTCATCGCCGCAGTCCCCCGCGGTGTGGCGCCGCTCGTCGACCCGGACCGGGCCGGCCATTCGGCCGCCATGCCCGCGACTGACGACATGAACCGTCAGGTTGCGCTGCAAGAGATACTGAACGATGGCGATGACCGTCGGCGTCTTGCCGGTGCCGCCGACATTGATGTTGCCTACACAAATCACCGGGACACCCGGATGAAAGCTCTTGCCGCGCTTCAGGCGGCGGGCTGTCGCTGCTGCATAAGCCATCCCCAACACGTTCAGCGCGCGGGCCTGCCAGGTGGTCCGGTCTGGCGGCGGATACCAAAACCCCGGCGCGCGCATCAAACCGCCGCTTCCTGGGCGGGATGTCTTCCCAATGCCGCCGACATCAGGCGTACCACGCGCTCGGCCACCTCTGCCCCGCCAGAGGACACAGACCAGGCATTGTGGGCAAGAATCGCGGCCCTGTCCGGGGCGATCAGGTCGCAGACCGCGTCGGATAATTCTGCCGGGGTCGCAACTTGCCTCGAGGCACTTGCCGCGCCAAGCCGCGCATAGGCGTCGGGATAGGGTGCGGTGTTTGGGCCGTGAACGATTGCCGAACCAAGGGCTGCGGGCTCAAACGGATTCCGGCCGGCACCATCCTGCATCAGGGTTCCGCCCATATAGGTCACCGGGGCAAGGCGGTACCAAAGGCCGAGTTCGCCTTCTGCATCGGCGATATAGAGTTGAACGTCGGGGTCGGGTTCTTCATCGCGGCTGCGCTGGCCGACAATCCAGCCTTCGCGGGTCATCCTTTCGTTCAGTGCCTGGGCCTGGGTCGGATTTTCGGTCGCGAAAATAAGCAACATCCGGTGCGCCTTGCGCATGGCCTCGGCATGGGCCGCCAGAACGGCGTCCTGTTCGGATTGCGGGCATCCGACGCTCAGCCATACCGGCCTGGTCTGAACAAGCTGGGCCAATGTATGGTGTTCTGCCTCGTTGCAGGGCAGAGGTTCGGTCGTTTCCTCGATTCGGCCGGACACAGTTACATCGACGCCCCGGCCGCCCAGTTTGGCGACCTTCGCGGCTGATTGCGGATCTTGCGCGAGAATATGCGTGAACCGCGACAGGAGCGCGCCGATCATGCCCTTGCGCCAGCGCCACCGCCCGATGGTTTCGCCCGTAATCTTCACATCCGCCAGAATGAGCGGAATCGCGCGGGCATGGGTTTCGACAATCAGCGCGGGCGGCAGGCTCGTTCCGGCGAAAAATGCCAGATCTGGATGCCAGTGATCGAGAAATGCACCAACGGCATCAAGCCGGTCGCGCGGCAAGATATCGACAAAGGTAGCGAACGGTGCTGCCCCTTGATCGGGCGGGGTCCGCCCTTCGGCGGTCATCAGGATCTGCGGATGAATCGGTTCTCGAACCAGACGCTCCGCCAAACGCCCCAGGCTCTGCAATGTCGCACCTTCCCCGGCATGAATCCAGATCAGTTGCCCGTCCGGACGGGCGTCGGGGCGGGTTGTCTTTTCGGCACTGCGCCGGGCGGCCATGGCCAGATAAAGCGTGAGGGCAAGCGAGCGTTTCATGGTTGAGGCGGATCAGAGCCCCAGTTCCTCCGTAGGGCTTGCCGGCGCCTTTTCATCCCGCAATCGGTGGATATGGGCGATGAAATAGCGCATATGGGCGTCATCGACGGTGCGCTGGGCCTCTGATTTCCAGGCATTGAACGCGGATTTGTAGTCGGGGAAGATGCCGACCACATGTATCGCCGACGGATCCTTGAATGTCGTCTTGGTCGGGTCCGTCAATTCGCCGCCGAAGACGAGATGCAGGCGCTGGGTCATGGGGCTCTCCGGGGTGCTGAACAAATATGGAGCTTACCCTATGCTATGGTTTAGGGCGCCTCAAGGCAGCACGCCCGTCGATATGCGTGGTGGCAATAACGGCTTTCCTGCATGATTCCGGATGTCGCAAAACGACAAAGATCCTGTTTGGGTTTCCGGTAACCTTCTGCAATCTTGAAAAACGTCATTGGATCAGGGGCGCGCATCATGGATCAGGCCGAGCGGCAAGCCGCCACGCAGAACATGGCCTATTGGCCGGAGCGGATCGATCTGGCCGCCGCGTTCCGCTGGACAGCGCGGCTGAACATGCATGAAGGCGTGGCCAATCATTTTTCGCTGGCCGTCAACAATGATGGCACCCTGTTCCTGATGAACCCCAACCAGATGCATTTCGAGCGAATTCGCGCCAGCGATCTGTTGCTGGTCGATGCCAACGATCCCGACACGCTGAAAGGACCAGATGCGCCCGACCCGACCGCCTGGGGGCTGCATGGATCGATCCACGGGCTGGTGCCTCATGCCCGCTGTCTGATGCATGTCCATTCGATCCACGCCACCGTGCTGGCCAGTCTCGCCGACAGCAACCTGCCACCGATCGACCAGAATTGTGCGACCTTCTACAATCGCTATGTGATTGATGAGGGCTATGGTGGTCTTGCTTTCGAAAGCGAAGGGGCGCGCTGCGCCGAAATGCTCGGCGATCCGAATATCCGCGTGATGATCATGGGTAATCACGGCATTTTGGTGATCGGCAGCGACGTTGCCGACACTTTCAACCGGCTCTACTATTTCGAACGGGCCGCGGAAACCTACATCCGTGCCCTGCAAACAGGCCGCCCGCTTCGTGTGCTCAGCCATGAGGTTGCCGAAAAGACCGCACGCGAACTGGAAAGCTATCCAGGCCAGGCCGCTGCACATCTGCGCGAAATCAAGGCCATTCTCGACGAGCAAAGCCCCGGCTACGCCCAGTGACCCGTCAACGGACCGCCCGCGTACCTTACGGCTGATTCAAGCCTGAATGCAGAATCTGCCAAAGGGGTGCGGGCGCTGCGATCACCCCCCGTGCCCTGGGGTCCGCAGCATTGAACCCCAGCCTGGCGCCGGTCTGGTCGGTGACCATCGCGCCTGCTTGCCGGGCAATCAGATCACCCGCCGCGATGTCCCATTCCCATGTCGGGCGCAGGGTCAGCATGGCATCGTATCGCCCTTCGGCCACCAGGCACAACCGATAGGCCAACGAGGCGCGAAACTCGCGCTTGAAGGGTGGTGGAGAGGCGTTCACCCAATGCTCCGCCGCCATGTTGCTGCGCGCGGTAAGCAGTGTGGCATCCCTGGCATCAACCCTTGCCGAAGCCCTGATCGGGCGGCCGTTGCACATCGCCGCGCCGTCATCCGTTGCCGCATAGAGCGTGTCATGAATCGGCAGATAGACCACGGCAGCGACGATGCGGCCCTGATCGGCGATCGCCAGTGAATGGGCAAAGGTCTTTTCCCCGGCGATGAAGGCGCGGGTCCCGTCAATGGGGTCGATGATGAAGGTTCGTCTGGCGGCAAGCCTGGGCGCCGCATCGGGGGATTCTTCGGAAAGCCAGCCATAATCAGGCCGCGCGTTACGCAGTGAATCGGCCAGCATGTCGTTGATGGCAAGGTCGGCTTCCGTTACCGGACCTGCGCCATCCGCCTTGTCCCATTGCCGGGCGCCCTTGCGCCAGAAGCGCCGGGCGATATCACCTGCGGCATAGGCGGCATCGGACAAAAGGGCCAGATCACGCGCCCGCAAGGGTCAGACCTTCAACCAGCAGGCTGGGGACCATGTGCGAAAGATGTGCGCGCGCGTCATTGGCCGGTGTGATCCGCATCAACATGTCGCACAGGTTACCGGCAATCGTGCATTCATTGACCGGATAGGTGATCTGGCCGTTTTCGACCCAGAAGCCGGAAGCGCCGCGCGAATAGTCGCCGGTTGTCGGGTTGATCGAGCTGCCGATCATCGAGGTGATCAATAGCCCGGTGCCCATATCGGCCAGCAATTCGGCCTTGCTTTGCGTGCCTTGCGTGAGTGCGACGTTGGATACCGAAGGAGTGGGTGGCGCGGAGACGCCGCGCGATGCCGAAGCTGTCGATACCATCCCCAACCGGCGGGCCGTGCCAAGATCAAGCGTCCAGCCGGCAAGAACACCACGATCGACAATGGTTCTGGGCCGTGTCGGCAATCCTTCCCCGTCGAACGGTCGCGATCCGGAGATGCGCGGGCGATGCGGATCTTCCAGAATTGACAGGCCTGCCGGCAATACCCGCGCGCCTAACTTGTCACGCAGCCAGGATGCTCCGCGGGTGATTGCCGACCCGTTTATGGCCGCAAGCAGATGGCCGATCAGGCCAGCCGCGATCCGTTCATCGAAAACCACGGGATAGGCGCCCGTCTTGGGTTTGCGGGCACCGGAACGCCCGGCCGCCCGCGCCCCCGCCAGTTGCCCGATCTCTTCGGGGCAGGGCAGGTCGGCTTGAAAGGTCCGGCTTTCGGCGGCCCAATCGCGCTCCATCGTCAAGCCCTCGCCACTGATCGCAACGCTGGAAACAGATCGGGAACTACGGGTGTAGCCACCCGAAAACCCGTTGGTTGCAGCCAGATGCAGGCTGCGGCGGCCAAAACCCGCTGAAGAAGACTGACACTGACTGACCCCCTTGATCGAAAGCGCCGCCGTTTCCGCCCGCCGGGCATCATCTTCAAGAACTGCCGGTTCAGGTTCTGGCGATGGATCAACGAGATCCAGGGCCGCCAGATTCCAGCCGTTCGCCAGTTGCGACGGATCGGCCAGCCCGACGCTGTCGTCCACGGGCGCTTCGCGTGCCATCGCAACGGCACGCTCGGCCATTTTCGTGATGGTGCGCTCCGAAATATCCGACGCCGAAACAGAGGCTTGACGTTGGCCCAGCAAGACCCGCAACCCGATCTCGGTGCCTTCGGAACGCTCGGCCTGTTCCAGCTTTCCCGCCCTGACATCGACAGAAATCGACGTACCATGTACCGCCATCGCATCGGCGGCATCCGCCCCCGCCTTGCGGGCGGCGGCGATCAGCTTTGCGGTAAGGGTTTCCAGCCTGTCGGTCATCGGATGTCCTGCGATGTCTGTCATGTCGTTGGACCTAAAGCGGGTACTGGCAACACGCAAGTGCCACCGTCGACGAAGACATGAGGCGGGCCGGGGCCCGCCTTGCCGTCACATGATCAATAGGGGCAACGGTAACAATTACTGAATGCGTTGACCGTTGGCATAGACCCCGCCATCTTCCTTGAACTCGATCTTCGATGTCAGGGTGTCGTCGCCGGTCTTGACGGCGAAAAGCCCCATCATCATCCGCGCGCCCATCGCCTGATCCTCTGGTACCAGCCCCATGCCGACCAGCTTGTCGATCAACCCGTTGCCGCCGATCAACTGCATGTCGACCGACCCGACGGGCCGCGGCATCGCGCCTTGATTGTTGAAGGCAACAGCACCCTTGCCGGTCAATTCGGCCCCGGCAACGGAAAGCTCCACCTCATTGACATCAAGCGATGTCAATTCGCCCGGCGGTTGACGATTCAATGCCTGGGCGTTGGCCGGATCCATGATGTCCAAAAGCAGTTTGGCCGCGCCCTTCACGTCGACGATCAACGTCGCAGGGTCACGCGGCAATTGCATCCCCGGATCAATGATGTTCCAAAGCCCGTCGGAAACCTTCAAGTCGATCAGTTTGACAAGAAGCGAAAAGGGCTGATCGGTTTCGCTCTTGCTGACCGGGACCGCAAGATTGAATGCTGAGCCGGCAAGCGAAATGTCGATCGGCACGGGAAAGCTGGAAACCTGAACCGCTACCTGATTGGCGCCGCCTTCGACGCCATAGCTGAGCCCGGCTTTCGACATTGCGAAATTGACGCTGCCTCCGTCGCCATCGGCTTTGAGCGCGACCGTGTCCTGGCCATCGGCGAAATCCATCGAGTAACCGCCGCCGCCATAAGCAAAGGAACCGGAAACCTCCATGCCGGCCTGCAACGCCGCATTCATGTTGGACAGATCCAGCCCCGATGGCATCGTCGCGACAGACGTTCCCGTCAGACCGGTGATGCCACCGGTCGAGGAAAAGCTGCCCGCGCCTTGCGGATCCTGCGCCGACACCGTGAAATCGAGCCTGTCGGCGTGAAAATCCGACGTAAACTGTCGCAAGTCATTGCTTGCCATGCGGTAAGTGCCGCCAACTCCGCCCATTGACGCGTTTATTGTCATTGGAACCGTTTCATCGTCGACTTTCATTCCGTCGATGGACAGCCCAAGCCCTGCCGCTGACAGATCATAGGTCGTGTCATCGGCACTGCCGGAAACGACCATGGTCAGGCCCGATTGGGTCATCTTGATGCCCATGTCGACATTCTCGCCCGTCGAAGGATGGCCGAGCATTCGAAGCGGGATTTCTTCCGACATGGTCACTTCGACGCGCCCATCGCCCATTTCCCGCAGCCTGATTTCGGCAACCTTGAGGCTGAGTGTGCCGTCCGGGACGGTCGCGGTCATCATGGCATCGGAAATGACAAGGGTATCGCCTTGCATGGTCTTGGTGCCCGCAGAAAGGCTTTGGCCCATGTCGGCATAGTAGCTGGTCCAGCCTTGCCAGACTTCTTCGGCCGAAATGTCCGCCATGGCGGCGGAGCCGCCCAGCAAGGCTGCGGCCAGTGCAAATGCGCCGCTTGTGTTCCAGTCTGTCATCCTAAAGCCTACTCGTTGGTTATGAATTCGATTGATCAAGCATCCTGTGACAGCGCATTCAGGTCAAGGGGTCTGATCTTGTGGATTAGCGCCTTTCAAAGCTGTTACAGGGGATGAATGGGGTGATTTGAGGGCAGATGGCGCATGATCGATGTTAAACGCGAAAACGGGGCCTGGACGGTTACTCTGTCACGGCCGGAAAAGGCCAATTCGCTGACAAGGGACATGCTGACGCGATTGGCCGACATTGCGGCCGGCGCCGTCGAAAGCCAGGCGCGGGTTCTGGTGCTGACCGGCGCGGGCAAGGTCTTTTCCGCCGGGGCGGATTTGGGCGAGGCGCGCGCCGGTCTGGCGCAAGACGGCATCTGGGAAGAGGTTTCGGCGGCGATCGCAGCACTTCCCTGCCTGACCATCGCGGCACTGAACGGCACATTGGCCGGGGGCGCATTCGGCATGGCACTGGCCTGCGATCTGCGGGTGGCCGTACCGGAGGCCAGGTTCTTCTATCCGGTCATGAAACTCGGCTTTCTGCCGCAACCGTCCGATCCCGCACGGCTGACCGCGCTGGTCGGCCCGGCGCGCGCCCGAATGATTCTGATGGCCGGGGCCAGGCTCGAAACAGAAGAGGCGCTGGCCTGGGGCCTGATTGACAGGATCGCCCCGCCCGATGGCCTGATGGCGACGGCAGCGGCCCTGGCGGCGGATGCATTGGCGGCGGACGCCTCGCATGTGGCGGCTATCAAGGCAATGCTTCGCAGTTCATAGACGTCAATACGCCAACGGAGGTAATGTTGCGATGAACGATCAGACTGGTTTTGTCTACCTTTCCGACAAGGTTCTGGGCGGGCTCGGGATCGGGGCGGCGGAGGTCGTCACCTGTATCGAAAAAACCGTATTGGCCAAGGCCCGGAACACTTTGTGGACCGCGCCAAAGGCCGCTTTCATGCCCGGCGACGGCCGATATATGATGGCCACTCTGGCGGCGGCGGATGACCCACGGATGATCTCTGTGAAATCGGTCATTGTCAGCCCGCGGAACCCCGCGCGGGGCCTGAGCGGGATCAACGGCGCGATCCTGCTCCTGGATAGTGAAACGGGCGAATTGCGGGCGGTCATGGATGCCAATTGGGTTACGGCCGTGCGTACTGCAGGCCTGAGCGCCGTCGTGGCGCGGCGAATGGCCAACCCTGATGCCAGCGTCGTCGCCTTCATTGGCTGCGGCGTGCAGGCGCACAGCCATCTGGAAGCATTTTCAGAGATATTTCCGCTTGCCGAATTGCGCGCGGTCGGGCGTGGGCAGGCCAAGGTCGATCAGTTTTGCGATACCGCCCGCAACATGGGTCTGGCCGCAAAGGCCTGTACCTCGGCGCAGGAGGCGCTAGACGGTGCCGATCTTGTTGTCAGCTCGATCACGCTTTCCTACGATGTCGATCCGTTTCTGGACGCCCGCTGGCTGAAACCCGGCGCCTTTGCGGCGATCACCGATCTGGCCTTGCCGTGGATTCCCGCCAGCATGGGGGCTTTCGAATCGGTCGTCATCGATGACCGGGAACAGGAAGAAAGCAGCCCCAGGCCAATGGTCGATCCGGCATTGGTTTCAGGCGATCTGACCGATCTTGTGACCGGCCGGCTTGCCGGTGGCTTCGCCCCCGCGCGCCGCAGCGCCTTTGTGTTTCGCGGAATCGCCGTTGGCGATTTCGCCTTGGCTGCGCTGGCGTATGAACGCGCAATCGCCGCAGGCAAGGGCACGAGAGTATCTTGATCGCCGGCGGTCACGCTCTTGCCGGAACCGGGAATTGTTGCCAGAAATCAGCGCGAAAGTGCCAATTGAACCGACGGGGGAGTCATGAACAACCAGCCCGAAATCGCGACCCGAACGCTTGCCTATCTCAATGAAGGCTGGTTGCTGGCGCTAAGCTGGATCAGTTCTCCGGCCGCCTGGTCGCAATTCGCATTGTTGCTGGCATCCTGGGGTATCGCCATCCTGGTGTCGCGCAGGTTGGGGGCCAGGATCTCCGCCTTCGTGGCCCCGCCCAGCGGGGCAACCGGGTTGTTCGCGATGATCAGGCGGTTCGCCCTGCGGTTCATGCCTTTGCTGCTGCCGCTGCTGGCATACGGATTCACCGCGCTGGGGGAAAGCATCACCCGGTCGGTCTTCGGCTCTGGCGCGGTCATCGCCTTTGGCAAGCGGGTCTTCCTGTTTCTGGCTGCACGGGTTTTCGTGACCCGTATCCTGCGCGAACCCTTCCTGAAACTGCTGGGGCGCTATGTTCTTATCCCCGTCGCCGCGATCTATGCGCTGGGTCTGACCGACGATGTGTCGACCTGGCTCGAAGGCTTCACGATAGAGCTAGGCAACATCACCTTTTCGATGATGGCCCTTATCCGCGGCTTGATCGCGGGCAGCCTGCTTTTCTGGCTGGGGGGTTGGTCGAACCGGCAAAGCGCCGATTACATCAAGGCCCAGGACGACCTGCGCCCCGCCACCCGCCAATTGGCCGCCAAAGCCGCCGAGATCGCGATATTCGGCGCTGCGTTCCTGCTTCTCCTGTCGATCATGGGAATCGACCTGACGACCGTCGCCGTCCTCGGCGGCGCGCTTGGTGTCGGGATCGGGCTGGGCTTGCAGCAGATCGCCGCCAACTTCATCTCTGGTGTAATCCTGCTGATCGAAGGTCAGACAACCGTCGGGGATTACGTGGAACTTGACGGCGGCGAAGCGGGAACCATCGTCAAGATGACCGCGCGCGCCTGCGTTCTTGAAACCTTCGACGGCAAATGGATCGTCGTGCCCAACGAAGATTTCATTACCACGCGCGTCGTGAACTATTCGGATCAGGGCAGCGCCAACCGGTACGAAGTGCCTTTTTCGGTCAGCTATGATACCGACATCAACAAGATTCCCGACATCATCAACCCGGCCGTTGCGGCGCTTTCCTTTGTCCTGAGCAAACCCGAAGCCCCGGATTGCGAATTGAAGGGCTTCGGCGACAGCGGCATTGATTTCGCCGTTGAATATTGGGTCAGCGGCATTGATGACGGCCGCAACAAATACGCCAGCCATGTGCTCTTCGCGGTCTGGAACGCACTGAAGGATGCGGGCATCGAAATCCCCTATCCCCACCGGGTTGTCCAACTGAAAGGCGCCTCGCCGCAATGAGCGACGCCCTGGTCATCGGCGCAGGCCCTGCGGGGCTGATGGCTGCCGAGGTTCTGGCCTTGGCGGGCCGCAAGGTCGTGATCGCCGAAGCCAAGCCCACGCCCGCGCGGAAATTCCTGATGGCCGGCAAATCCGGGCTGAACCTGACAAAGGATGAGCCACGCGAATTGTTCATGCGGAAATACGGATCCGGCTGGCTGGCCCCGATGCTTGCGGCCTTCGGCCCGGCCGAGGCCCAGGCATGGGCGCGCGGTCTGGGGCAGGAGGTATTCACCGGCACGTCCGGGCGGGTCTTCCCCACCGCGATGAAAGCCTCGCCGCTGCTGCGGGCCTGGTTGCGGCGGCTCGCCAAAGCCGGGGCCGAGCTGCGAACCCGCTGGCGCTGGCAGGGGTTTGACGGCGACGCGCTGCTGTTCGACACCCCCGATGGATGGCACAGGTTGACCCCCGCCACGACCGTTCTGGCCCTTGGCGGGGCAAGTTGGGCGCGGCTCGGATCCGATGCGGCATGGGTGCCCTGGCTGGCCGCAAAAGGCGTTCCGGTCGCGCCATTCCGGCCCGCCAACATGGGCTTTCAGGTCGACTGGTCGGCGCATATGGCGCGGTTTTTCGGCCGCCCGGTGAAAGGCGCGGCGCTCGTCGCGGCAGGTCTGGCCGACCGGGGCGAATTCGTCATCTCCGGGCGCGGCATCGAAGGCGGCGGCGTTTATGGAGTTTCCGCGGCCGTCCGGAACGGCGCCCCTTTGTCGCTCGACCTTGTGCCCGATCGGGGAATTGACGACGTCGTCGACCGGTTGGCGTCAGGTCCTGGCAAGGCGACGATCGCCAACTGGCTGCGCAAGACGCTCCGCCTTGATCCCGTGCGACTGGCGCTCTTGCAGGAATGGGGCCGACCCCTGCCGGACGGTGCGGCCCTCGCGGCGCTGATCAAGGCGCTACCGGTCCGTCACAAGGGCCCAAGGCCAATGGATGAAGCAATCTCGACCGCGGGCGGCGTGATGCGATCGGGGCTGACAGCGGGGCTGGAAATGCGCGCTTTGCCCGGTGTCTTCGCCTGCGGGGAAATGCTCGACTGGGAGGCGCCCACCGGAGGCTACCTGCTGACCGGCTGCCTGGCGACAGGTCTCTGGGCCGGGCGCCATGCGCTTTGCGTCAATAAGCCATTGCCCGCTTGAACGCGGGCCTGTCCCGCATCCGTGTCAGATAACTTGTGAACCGCTGGTCGACGATCGGAAATTTCGCTCTGATCGCCCAATTGCCGCAGTGGGTCAGGATGATATCCGGTACTGTCATCCTGTCGCCCATGATGAACGTGCCGCCCCCCATGCGCGCCATGAGCACCTTCTGGCTGCGCTCGAACTCCCAGCGCAGGGTATTCTTGATCGCCGCATGGCGCAGTTCCTCGGGTAAAACGAAACTGTGGCGCGCCGCCATCCACAGGTTGGCGTCGAATTCATCAAGCAGGAACTGCGTCAGACTATCCTGACGGGCCCTTTCCAGGGTTCCGGCAGGGTGGGTAAGCGCGCCATGCTTGTCAGCCAGATACTGGATGATCGCGGTCGAATCGGTGATCGGCGTGCCCGCATCGATCAGCACCGGCACCTTGCCGGCGGGATTGAACGCCGTCACGCCTTCCGACCGGGGCGGGGCGGCGACATGCTCAAAGGGCTGTCCCAACTCCTCAAGCATCCACAATACACGCGCCGCGCGGCTCTTGGCTGTGCCGATGACAGTGTACATGACCCATTCCTCTCGATCGAGGTCCGGTCTTTGCCGGTTGTCTGGCCCAAAAGATGGCGGGCTTTGCGGCCGGGTACAAGCAAAGAATGCACACCACACCCCGCCAGGCCAGTCCGTCACCTTTGCCGAAATACTCCCGCCGGAGGCGCTGTGCCGCGCTTGCGCGGCATATCCCAAGACAGCAACGCCGCAGGCGTTTCCGATAGTTCACGATCGGCCAGGAAAATTACCGGCGGTTGAGCATGGCGAGGCGGATCAGGGCGCGTTCCATGACCGCCATCGCGGGTGCGCGCGCACGCGACCGCAGTGCCAGATCCGTGTCGGTAATCAGACCCAGCGCCTGTTCCAGCCTGTACATGCCCCAGCCTTGCGCCTGTTTCAGCATCCGGTCGCGCCGCGGCCCGAAAATCGGTGGCCGCATCCGGGCGATACCTTCCGCCGGGCCTCCGGGCGCCGATGCCGCCGCATGGAGCGCCCGAAAATGTCGCATCACCCCGATACAGAGCGTGACCGGGTTGATCCCCTGCCCCTCGAGCCGCCGCATCAATGGCCCGACTTCACCGGCCCGCGCTTCCGCGACGACATGGAGGATGTCATCGACCGCCACCTCGATTGTGGCCGGAGCACAGGCTGCGACATCATCCGGGGTCAAAGGCGTTGCATCGCCGAATTTGTACAACGCCAGTTTTTCGGCTGTCTGGCGAAAATCACCGGGGTCCAGTGCCCGAGCCAGCGCCAGAAGATCGCGCATTGCGTCACGATCGATCGCTTCCAGACCGGCTTTCGCCAGGGCGGCCTCGATTTCCTCACGGCTCGGCGGGTCATCGTAGATTCCGGCCGCATACGCATTGGGGTGCGTTTCGAAGAGTTTCCTGAGCGCCGAGGACTTGTTCAGATTACCTGCCGTCACGACCAGCAATGCGTCACCGGCCTGCCACTCCGCCACTGCGGATTTCAGCACCGGTGCGATGCCATCGCCCGCTTCCTCGACGAACGTCACTCTCGGCCCGGCAAAGAACCCCTGGGCCTTCATGGCATCCTGCACGAGAGCCGGATCCTTGCGCAATTCGCCCGCGGTCATGCGGGTCAGGCGCATTTCGCTTTCCCCTTCGGGGCCGATCAGCGCGGCAATCACCTCTTGCCGTCTTAACGCGACCCGCATCGCGTCGGCGCCAAAGATCAACAGGCCGCTGAAGTCCGGTTCGGGACGGGCGAAGAACCGGCTTGCTGCGGCGCCGCCGAGTTTCATCCCCGGTTCCACTGCCCGGATGTGGCGATCAACCGTGTAACGATCTGATCCGCCAGAAGTCGCATCAGGCGTTTGTTGGCGTCTTCCTCTGACGCGACGGTGGAAACCGGTGTGCCGGATGCGGAATAGGAGGTGAATGAACTGACCGTCCCGCGGCTGAGCACGGCGTCGGTGGCGCTGTCGGTCAGGGCAAAGTCGATCGTCCCATTTACCCGGAAACGGGTGACGGCATTGGTGGTCGTGATGCCCTGCCCCTCGGTCGTGGTGCCGATGGTGTAGCTGAGTCGGTAGGCGGGCGCTCTGGTCCGGCCCAGCCGTTCCTCGAGCCTCTCGACCAGATCGAAGCCGTTTTTGTCGCTCGGCGCATCGACTAGAACCCGGTCGAGCAGCCCGGCGGCAGGCCCGCCCGGCGCATAGGCCGGGGTAAAGCCGCAGGCCGCCAGCGGCAGCGCGGCCAACATCGTCAGCAGATCTCTGCGCTTATACGACCACATTGACTATACGACCACATTGACGATCCGTCCCGGCACGACGATCAGTTTTCTGACAGGTTGCCCGGCCAGGAACCTGATCACAGCATCATCTGCCAGGGCGATCTTTTCAACCTCTGCGGCGGGCAAATCGCGCGGAACGACGATTTCCGCGCGCCGCTTGCCGTTGATCTGGATCGGCAGCGTCACGGTATCGTCAACCAGCATCGCCGGGTCGGCCCTGGGCCAGGCCGTCTCCGCCACCAGGCCCGCGCCGCCCTGGTGGGCCCAGATATCCTCGGCCAGGTGCGGCACCATCGGCGACATGAGCTGTGCCAGAACCATCATTGCCTGCCGCTGCGTGGCCTTTGCCGCATCGGATTTCTGGATCGCATTGGTGAATTCGTAAAGTTTGGCGATGGATTTGTTGAAGGCAAAGCCCTCGATCGTCTGCGTCACCTCATGGATGGCCCTGTGCATGGCGCGGATCAGATCGTCATCGCCCTTGCCCGGCTTGTCGTCCGGCAGGCTGGCGATGCGTTCGCACAGCATCCACACCCGGCCCAGATGCTTGAATGTCGCTTCGGCGCCCGCCGCCGTCCATTCCACATCGCGTTCCGGCGGGCTGTCCGACATCACGAACCAGCGGGCGGTATCGGCGCCGTATTTGTGGATGATATCGACCGGATCGACGACGTTCTTTTTCGATTTCGACATCTTGGCCGAGGGGATGACCGTCACCGCTTGCCCCGTCGCCCTGACCTTGCCGCCCTCGACATCCTCGGGCAGATGGTAGACCGGCCGGCCCCTGGCATCGCGGGTCATGTAAATCTCGTGCGTGACCATCCCCTGGGTGAACAGCGCGTCGAACGGCTCGATGGCCCTTTCGGGCAGGTGGCCGCAGATATGCATCGCCCGGGCGAAGAACCGAGAATAGAGCAGATGCAGAATCGCGTGTTCGATCCCGCCGATATACTGATCGACATTCATCCAGTATTCGGCTTCGGCCATGACGGTCGGTGTGGCGGCGTGTGGCGCGGTGAAGCGGGCGTAATACCATGAGGAATCAACGAAGGTATCCATCGTGTCGGTTTCGCGCCGCGCCTTGGCCCCGCATCTTGGGCAGGAGCAATCACGCCATGTCGGGTGCCGGTCGAGGGGGTTGCCGGGAATGTCGAAACTGACATCGTCGGGCAGGCGCACCGGCAGGTTTTCCTTTTTCTCCGCCACCACGCCGCAGGCATCACAGTGGATCACCGGGATCGGGCAGCCCCAATAACGCTGGCGGGAAATTCCCCAGTCGCGCAGGCGGTATTTCACCTGCCCCTGACCAAGCCCCCTGGTTTCGAAATAGCCGATGGTGGCGTCGATGCCTTCCTGGCTCGTCGCCACGCCGATTCCGGCAAAGTGGTCGATATAGGCCACCTTCTCGGTTTTCGCGGGCACCAGCGCCACGTCGCCCACTTCTACCTCATTTCCCGGCAGATAAAAGGCGTTGCGTACCGCAAGCCCGTAGCGGTGCGCGAAGTCTAGATCGCGCTGGTCATGCGCCGGACAGCCGAAAACCGCGCCGGTGCCATAATCCATCAGAACGAAATTGCCGACCCAGACCGGCAGCTTCAGGCCCGGATCAACCGGGTGGGTAACGGTCAGGCCAGTATCAAGACCTTTCTTTTCGGCCTTTTCCATCGCCGCTTCCGTGGTGTCCATCTTGCGGGTTTCGGCGATGAAGGTGGCCAGTTCGGCGTTGTCGGCGGCCAATGCTTGCGCCAGCGGATGTTCGGGCGAAATGGCGATGAAGCTTGCGCCGCGCATGGTGTCGGGGCGGGTCGAATAGCACAGGATCGGCGCGCCGCCATCGGTGCGGTGAAACGGAATCTCGATGCCGCGCGATTTGCCGATCCAGTTTTCCTGCATCAGTCGAACCTTGGCGGGCCAGTTTTCCAGCCTGTCCAGCGCTTCCAGAAGTTCTTCGGAAAAATCACTGATCCTGAAAAACCACTGTGTCAGCTCCCGCCGTTCCACCGGCGCGTTCGACCGCCAGCCCTTGCCGTCGATCACCTGTTCATTGGCCAGCACCGTCATGTCGACGGGATCCCAGTTCACCACGGCGTTCTTTCGGTAAACCAGGCCCTTTTCCATGAAATCGATGAACATCGACTGCTGCTGGCCATAATACTCCGGATCACAGGTGGCGAATTCCCGGCTCCAGTCGATGGACAGGCCCAAGGGTTTCATCTGGTCGCGCATCACCGCGATATTGTCATAGGTCCAGGTCTTCGGATGGCCACCCCGTTCCATCGCGGCATTTTCGGCAGGCATTCCGAAGGCGTCCCAACCCATCGGGTGCAGCACTGAAAACCCGCACGCCGCCTTGTACCGCGCGATCACGTCGCCCATCGTGTAATTGCGCACATGGCCGATATGGATCCGCCCCGAGGGATAGGGAAACATTTCCAGCACATAGTATTTGGGCCGCGCCGCATCGCGAACGGCAGTAAACGCATTGGCGCGATCCCAGGCGGCCTGCCAATGCGGCTCACTCTTGGCGGGGTCGTAGCTGGGCATGGTCTGGGCCTTTCCTCGAATGCAAAACGCCGGACGCGCTGGCCCGGCGTTTATACTCGGCTGGAACCAAGTTTCTAGAGCTTGCTGTCGCGGATGCGCAATTGGCGGGCGCGCGTCAGAATCGCGTCCTCTACCGCGCGGGCGGTTTCCACATCGACCGGACCCGACCTGGACATCAGCGCCACTTTCAGCGACCGCGCATCGAGCGCCGGGTCCTGTACATATATCGTGGCCTTGTAGGCGCGCCCCCCGCCCGGTGGCGTGCCATAGCCCGTGACGATGACGCCGGAAAAGGGATCGACCGATTGAATGGGCAGGAAATCCAGCACCTCCAGCGATGCCTGCCACAGGTATTTGTTCACTTCGACGGTGACATTGGGGTCGGCATTGTTGCGGAAAAGGTCAAATAACCTGGAGCGTCTGCCCGTCGCGCCCTGGCCCGCACGTTTGCCACGGTTGTTGATGATGACAACACTTTCATCCTGGCCGCTCTGATCGATGCCGGGGGCGGGAACCGCATCTTCGGCCGGAACCGCCCGGTCGCGCCGCCCGAACAGCCCGCTGTCGCCGCTGAGGAACCCGCCGCCGCCGCCGCTACCGATTCCATTGCACCCGGCCAGCGAGGCCACAAGACCGGCGAGAATCGCGCCGCGCACCATGATCTGGACCTTCATAAGCTTCGCCCCCGTCTGCTCTTTTAGTTGTCTAGCCGAGCGCTAGGCCGCGAACAAGGCTTTTCAGGGCAATGGTTTCCCCGTAAATCAAGGGGCGAACGGGCCACTGTGGCAAGAACGCACCAACAGGGCCGACTCTTCCCGCCCGGCCCGTGCTTTCCATTGCAATAAGAGAGCCAAGAGAGGAAATAGGGGCATACCCAATTCGGATTTCCCTGAGTTGGGCCTACCTTTAGACACACGAGGGAATACGAAATGAAAAAGCTCCTTCTCGCATCCACGGCACTTGTCGGCATGGCCGGCGCCGCGGCTGCTGAAATCACCCTGTCGGGCTATGCCGAAATCGGCATTTTCGGCGGTGATGCGCCTGGCCTGGATACCCAGTTCCACAACGACTGGCAGGTGAACTTCAACTTCTCGACCGAAACCGACAACGGCCTGACGATCGGCGGTAAGGTTCAGATCGAAGAAACCAACGGTCCGTCCAATATCAACGGCGGCCTGAAGATCGACGACGAAGCCTTCTGGGTTTCCGGCACGTTCGGCAAGGTGACCCTAGGTGAAACCGATGGCGCCTTTGACTGGGCCCTGACCGAAATCTATTCCGGCACCTCGATCTTCGACGATCACTCGACCCATTCGGGCGCCTACTGGTTCACCGGCCTTGACGGTATTTATGACAACCAGATCATGCGTTACGAATATTCCTTCGGCGATTTCGCCGTCGCGATTTCGGCCGAGCAGGACACAACCGGTGTCGGTGACGCGGCTCTCGCGATCGGTGGTAAATGGTCCGGCGACATGGGTGGCAATTCGGTCAACGCCGCCATTGCGTACCAGTCCAACAGCGCCATCGACATCGTCGGCCTGAGCGCCGGTATCTCGATGCCGAGCGGCTTCTCGGCCAACCTGGGTTACACCGACTTCGGTGGCACCATGAACGATACCTGGTGGGGTATTGCGGCCGCCTACACCTCTGGCCCGCTGCTGGTCGGTGTGAACTACGGTCAGTATGACTCCGGCGGCGAAGGCTGGGGCCTGGTTGCCAACTATGACCTCGGCGGCGGCGTCGTTGCGATGGCTGGCTACGGTGCGAGCACCGGCACCGGCGGCGGCAGCTTCAACGGCCACGGCGACAACACCTTCTCGCTGGGTCTCGGGATGTCGTTCTGATCCTCTGATCGAACTTGTTTTGGGAAAGAGCGGGCCTTGCGCCCGCTCTTTTTCTTCTTGCATGACCGGGCAACCTCGACATTGTCGGGGGCCGCGGATATGGTCCGCGGCGTTCCTGAAATTGCCCTCAGAAAGCACCGCATGGCCCCGCTGACCACCTCGGAAATTCAGAAAGCCTATGCCAGGGCGCTGACGCTCCAGAATGCGGGAAACCTTGAAGGTGCGCTGCAAATCTACGGCAGCATCATCGAGACCAATCCCAAGGTCGCCGAAGTCCATTTTCAGGTCGGGCGGATCTATACCCTGACCGACCGTTTCGCCCGCGCCATGCAGCACCTCAAGGCGGCAACAAGCCTGCGGGTTTCCGAAAGCGCCGTCTGGTATGCCTGGTCCGAGGCCATCGCCCTTGGCGGCAGCGCGGCGGACGAAAAGGAATTCTTGCGGCTGCTGAAGGGTGCGCCGGTCGCTGTGGAAACCAGGATCGCGCTTCAGGAGCGGTTCGGGGCGCGGCGCGCAAGCTCCAAACCGGCGACCGGCGGCGCCAAGACCCAGGAAATCCGGTTGCTGCTGGGATTGATCGAGGCCCGGCGCTTTGCCGATGCCGAACGGCAGGCCGCACGGATTGTCAAAAAAAACCCCGGTTCGGCGCTGGCACTGAATATCATGGCCACCGCACAGGCAAACCAGAAAAAGTTCGCCCAGGCCGAGCTGAATTACCGCAAGGCCATCCAGATCGACCCCAAATATGCCGAAGCCCATGATCATCTCGGCCGTCTCTATCTGGATAACAAACGCGAGGAAAAGGCCGCAGAGCATTTTCGCCGCGCCGTGGCGCTCGCGCCGGGACTGCCGACCGCGCTGGTCAGTCTGGGCAGCCTGATGACCCGCGCGGGAAAGGCGCAAGACGCATTGCTGTTGCTCAACCGGGCCGTTGCCACAGGCCCCGACGTGCCCGCGTGCCACATCGCACTCGGCAACGCCTATAACCGGCTGCGCGATTATCAGCCTGCCGAAAAGGCATTTCAACGTGCTGTCGACCTGACGGGCGGCAAGGCCGCAAATGCCATCGCCCTGCTGGCGCAGGCGCAGGCGCGCTCGGGCAAAGATGCCATCGCGATGGAAAACTTTGATATCGCCCTGTCGCTCGACCCAGACAATCCCGCGGGCGTCGGCGGCAAGGCTTCGCTGTTGCAGACCCTGGGACGGTTCGACGAGGCAGAAGTGTTGTTCCGGCGGGGCTTCGAACTCGACCCCAACAACGGCGAAAACTACCGTTCCTTCATCGCTTCGCACAAGACCCGCCCCGGCGATCCCGTCATCGCCATGATGCTCGAACGTTACAACGACCCGGAGTTACCGAAAACCGATCGCATGAATATCGGTTTCGCGATCGCCAAGGCGCTGGAGGATGTCAAGGAATACGATCGGGTCTTCCGTTATCTGGATGAAGCCAACGCGCTGATGCGCGAGATATCTCCCTACAATATCGTGCAGCGGTTTCAGCAGGTCAGGCTGACCAAGGAAGCATTCGACAATTTTGACTGGCACGGTGCCAGGATCGAGGGCACAACCGATTTCGCGCCGATCTTCGTGACCGGAATGCCGCGTTCCGGTACGACGCTGATCGAACAGATCATCGCCAGCCATTCGCTGGTCACCGGTGCCGGCGAGGTGGGCGAAGCGGCCGGGGCCGCGCATACGCTGGCCATGCCGAATGGCCAGCCTCTGGCCGTGGGCCTGATCCCGCCCGAAGACATTGCCGCGATGGGCCATGATTTCGCGACCTACATCCGTGCCCGCTTTCCTGACACACCGCAGATCACGGACAAATCCATCCAATCCTATATGTCGCTGGGCCTGTTGAAACTGGCCATGCCGAAGTCGCGTTTCATAATCGTGCGGCGCGATCCACGCGATAATCTTCTGTCGATCTACAAGAACAAGTTCCCCGACGACACCCATCTTTATGCCTATGACCAACGCGATCTGGCGCAGTATTACGGCACATTCGTCGAGATGATCGACTTCTGGCGCGCCCGGGTTCCGGACTGGTTCCATGAGGTGCAGTATGAAGAACTGGTCGCCAACCCCGAAGTGGAATCCCGCAAGCTTATCGCGGCTTGCGGTCTGGAGTGGGAAGATGCCTGTCTCAACTTCCACGAAAACAAGCGCAAGATCGAGACATTGAGTGTCTACCAGGCACGTCAACCGATTTCCAAAGGTTCCGTCAAGGGTTGGAAACGCTACGAAAAAGAGCTCAGCCCGATGCTGGAGGCATTGAAGGAAGCCGGCCATGTCGCTGACTGACATCAGGTCACGGATAGCCGCGGCGGAAAAGGCGGCAGGGCGGGCGCCGGGATCGGTCAGGCTGATCGCGGTGTCCAAAGTGCAGCCCCCGTCACGCGTCGAGGCGGTTCTGGCCGACGGCCACAGATTGTTTGGCGAGAACTATGTGCAGGAAGCCGCGGGAAAATGGCCTGAGTTGCGCGAACGGTTTGGCGCGGTCTCGGTCCACATGATCGGCCCCTTGCAGACCAACAAGGCCAGGGCCGCCGTCGGTCTGTTCGACGCGATCCATACGCTGGACCGCCCGTCACTGGCCCGCAAGCTCGCAGGGCTTGCCGAGGCGCGTGGAATCTGCCCCGAACTCTTCATTCAGGTGAATACCGGAGCCGAGCCGCAAAAGGCGGGGGTCTTGCCCGATGATGCCGACCGTTTCATCTCCGACTGCCGGTCTCTTGGCCTGCCGTTGGCGGGGCTGATGTGCATCCCCCCCGAAGATGCGGATGCCGCACCCCATTTCGCCATGCTGGCGAAGCTGGCCGAGCGCAACGGCCTTTCGGGCCTCTCCATGGGGATGAGTGCCGATTTCGAGTTGGCCATCGCGCATGGGGCGACACATGTGCGCGTCGGTTCGGCCATATTCGGCGCACGCGATTACGGATAAACGGGGGCTGTCTGCCCCCGTACCCCCGAAGGTATTTTCGAACAGAAGAATGGGCAACGTTCAGGGGCGGATCATCACCTGCGTGCCGGGGCGGGCGTGGCGGGCAACAAAGAGCAGGTCCCGGCGCGAAAGGCCGAGACAACCGGCGGTGGGGTAGCCAGGACAGCGCCACTGATGGATGAAGATCGCCGACCCCTTTCCCGGGGCCGCCTCTGGCCAGTTCCAGTCGAGCGGCAGGACCAGGTCATATAGCGGATCTGCCCTGCGCAGCCGTTCGGTAGCCGGGCCGATGGATTGGCGCGTCAGGTGATTGTAGGCGGGATCGCCCGGGGTGTCGCACCAGCGATCCTGCAGGTGGATCGGGACAGCCCAGGGCGGCACGCTTGTCGCGGCCACGCGATCGGGACGGTAGAGCAGGCCGATGACATGGTGCGTGCCCGACGGCGTGGCAAGGTCGCCTTCGCGCTTGTTCGTCGTGACCCTGTTGCGGCCAAGGACAACCGGGAAAATCCGGCCGTGATAGCGCAACCCTGTGGGCGTCAGAACAAGGTCATGCGGGCTCATAGCAGATGGCCGGACTTGGTGGCCTTGGTGGTCAGATAACTGTCGTTGAGCGGGCCGCGCCCTGCCTTGATCGGCACCCGTTCCGCCACGGCGACGCCATTGGCCTCCATCATGCGGATCTTGGCGGGATTGTTGGTCAGGAGCCGCACCGTTGCGAAACCCAACCGCTTCAATAGCGCCGCCCCCAGGCGGAAATCGCGCTCGTCATCCTCGAAGCCCAGCCGGTGGTTGGCTTCGACCGTGTCAAAACCCTGATCCTGCAACGAATAGGCACGCATCTTGTTGGCAAGACCGATACCGCGCCCCTCCTGGTTGAGATAGAGCAGCATCCCCGCCCCTTCGGCTCTCATCATCGACATGGCGGCATGCAATTGCGGGCCGCAGTCACATTTGAGGCTGCCCAGAAGATCGCCTGTGAAGCAGGCCGAATGAAGCCGCGCCAACACCGGCCTGTCGCGCGGCGGCTGTCCGATTTCAATGGCGTAATGTTCTTCACCGCCATCTTCCGGGCGAAACACATGCAGCCGGCCGACCCCGGCCAGCGCCATGGGCAGGCGGGCGGAAATGACCGGATGCAGCACGGCGGCTTCCGACAATTCGGGCAGGGCCTTGTCCCAATTGATCAAGGTCAGCCCTTCGGCGGCGGCCAGGCTGGCGGGGCTGGTCACATTCACGACCAGCGCGGCCGGCAGGAGCCGGGCGGATTTCGCCAGGGTGATGGCGGCGCGGTGCAAGGCGGCATCGCCATCGCGGGCGCTTTGCAACGGGCCTTTCATCGGTGCGCGCAGGTCGTCGGCCGGGTCGGCGATGGCCGACACCCAAGCCGGAGTGGCGTCCAGGGGAACCTTGATGCGCGCGATATCGCCGTCATAGGCGCGCGCTTTCAGGGTTTCGGCGCGCCGCCGCGTGATGACGAGCGTCACGGCCCCCAGCGCACGCATCCGTTCGAACCGGTCACTGCTCAGTTCTTCGGCGGCCACGGCGATCACCCCGGCAGCGCCGCGGGTAAGCACAACCGGCACACCCATGCGCAAATCGGCGCGGGCGCGGTTCAGGCATTCGACGATACTGGGGCCAAGGGGCATGGGCTGTCCGGGGTCAAGAGTGTTACATAGATAATCCGGCACAGGGCAAATTGAAACATATCCCCGCCATGCCACACGACCGCGTGAGAATTCCGTCGCATATCTTGTCGGAGCTTTCTGACAGGCGCATCTGACAGGGGAAGTAGCGGAGGGTGTAGCGATGGCCAACCTGAAAAAGATACTGCTCGTGGACGATGACGAAGACTTGCGCGATGCGCTGGCCGAGCAGTTGGGCTCGACCGAGGATTTCGAGGTATTCGAAGCTGGCGACGGCCATGAAGCCATCGAACAGATCAAGACAGCGCTTTTTGATCTGCTTATTCTTGATGTCGGCTTGCCGGATACGGACGGGCGCGAGCTGTGCAAGAAGATGCGCAAGCAGGGGGTGAAATGCCCGGTCCTGATGCTGACGGCCAATGACAGCGATGCCGATACGATTCTGGGGCTGGATGCCGGGGCCAATGATTATGTGACCAAACCGTTCAAGTTTCCGGTTTTGCTGGCGCGAATCAGGGCACAGTTGCGCACCCATGAACAATCCGAAGATGCCATATTTCAACTTGGGCATTACACATTCAAGCCGGCGATGAAGCTGCTGATCGACGAACGCGACCGAAAGATCAGGCTGACCGAGAAAGAAACGAACATTCTCAAATACTTGTACCGTGCGGCTGAAGGCGTTGTCGCGCGCGATGTGCTGCTACACGAGGTCTGGGGGTATAATGCGGGCGTCACAACCCATACTTTGGAAACCCATATTTATCGTCTTCGTCAGAAAATAGAACCAGATCCGTCAAACGCGCGCCTTCTTGTCACCGAATCCGGGGGGTATAGGTTGGTGGCATGAGTTCCCCTGGCCGCATCGGGGTCATGATGCGGCATCCTCCCTGTTGGACTGGCCGGGCCTTGCGCCCGGCCTTTTTTTGGCGCTTTCCGAATGACCCATTCGTTAGGCAGAAAAACTGTAGGGGGCAATGCGTGGCGGGGCGCCCGAGGCGGTTTTTGATTTGTGGCTCCCGGATGGGTGGAACTGGAACAGTATCGCAAGATACGCGAAACCCGGATACCGCCGGCCCCGTGGGGTGGCGTACGGGGCTTGCGGTGTCACGAAATGCACGCAGCAATGCAGTTTACCCGGGGAAGACCGGCCATTTCCCGCGCGATGTGTTTTGCGCAAAGCCACGTTGCCGTGCCCGTTGCCTGCCGGTAAGGTCGCCAGGAAAAATCTACAGGAAACCCCATGCCCGTCACCATCGCCACCTGGAACATCAATTCGATCCGCCTTCGCGAAGCGCTTGTCCTGCGGCTGTTGCAGGAGGAATCGCCGGATGTTCTCTGCCTTCAGGAATGCAAAAGCCCGGTCGACAAAATCCCGACAGAAGCCTTTCGCAACCTTGGCTACCACCACATGGTGGCGCGTGGGCAGAAAGGCTACAACGGGGTGGCGATTATCTCGAAGCTGCCGATCACCGATGCGGGCGAGCGCGATTTCGTGCAACTCGGCCATGCCCGCCATGTTGCGGCACGGCTCGAGAACGGCATCACCGTCCACAACTGCTATGTTCCTGCCGGCGGCGACATTCCCGACCGGGCCGTGAACGAGAAATTTGGCCAGAAGCTCGATTTCCTGACCGAAATGCGCGATTGGTTTCACAAGGAACCGCCCCAGCGATCAATTCTTGTCGGCGATCTCAACATTGCACCGCGTGAAGATGACGTCTGGAACCACAAGCAGCTTTTGAAGATCGTCAGCCATACGCCGATCGAGGTGGAGCACCTGGGCGCGGCGCAAAATGCTGGCCGATGGATAGATGTAACCCGTCAGGACATTCCCGAAGGGCCTCTCTACAGCTGGTGGTCATATCGTGCCGCTGACTGGGATGCAGCGGACAAGGGCCGCAGGCTCGATCATATCTGGGCCACGCCGGACATCGCCAATTCGGCGGGTGGCAGCAAGATCCTGCGTCATGTGCGCGGCTGGGAAAAACCTTCCGATCATGCGCCGGTCTTTGCCGGGTTCGATCTCTGACCGGGGCTTCACGCCGCATAGGGCGCGCGGCTGCGAAGCCTGGCCAGCCCCAGTGTCTGTGCCTCGAATGCCAGCAGTTCGCGCCGGACAGGGGTATGGTGACGGGGCAAATCCCTGGCTTTGATGACCGCACCAGGCGCGGTCGTGCGGGCCAGATCGGGGTTCTTGGCGATATGCCCCATGAAATGGCTATCGACCCAGCAACCATTCGCCTGAATCAACGAATGGTTTTCCAAAAGCAGACTGTGACAGTGCACCAACGGTCCTTCCGGCTCCCAAAAGGCGGTCTGGTCATCGACCAGGTGGCGCGCCTCAACCAGAACTTCATCCTCGCCAAACAGATATTCGACCTCTGTTCCTGACAGGGCAATATGCTGGCCTGGCTGAACCAGAAGGTCGCGCGAAGATCCGAAATAAGGAGCGAGCAGGCGGATCAAGCGAAAGGCACCGATCGACGGAACAGACACCCCGCCCTGCCAGACTACCGGCTGCGGGCCGTCATCGGCGGTCAGCACCATGTCGCCGGCCGACAGGGTCTTCAACGGGCGGGGTCCTTGCGGCGTGGCAATCATTGTCGAGCCCGCCAGCCCCGGCGTCGCGCCGACGGGCTGAAGATGATCGCCAAGCGCGAACCACCCGATGGATGCATGTCGCTGACAGCCGTTTTGCGATATGAAAAGGGTGCGTACATCTTTGTACGACAATGGCACAGCGTCGGCTATTTCCCTTTGGCGAAGGGTATTTGCCGTCTGGTTTTCAGAAGTCAGCAGGCTGCGCCGACATTGTGTGTCCCAATGATAGGTCAGTCGCAGCCAGCCCGAAACCGGTTCGCGCCCCAGCCCGATCGACAGATCGCTGACATCCTGGCCCTGACCGCGCAACAGATGCATCCGTCCATCCGCCATCCGTTCCAGCGTGAAAATGCCGGCGTTTTCTGCGCCTGGCGTGATGCGCAAAGCCGGTGCCGATACATGGGCGAATTGCGACAGGTCCAGTTCGACCACGAATGTACCGCGCTCCAGGCTGTCGGGCAGATGGGCCGCCCCGTACCGCCGGGCAATGCCATCGGATCCGCGCAACGCCAGCCAGCTCATACAGCCAATCCCTTCGCCATCCAGACGCGGGCCTCATAGCCTTTCAGCATCTGACGGGCCGCCGGGCTGTAGCCTTCGCCGGTCTCAGGGTCCAACTCGGCGAATATCGCGCAAATCTCGTCGACGATTTCGCGCTCGAAACTCTGCGTTGTCTGTGGCCCCGGCAGGAAACTCTCGGTGGTCAATCCTGCCGAATAAATCACCTGATGGCGGTCAAACAGCAGGTGAACATATTCGACCATGCCCCCCTCGACCACATGGACGGACTGGCCGTCGACCAGGTCTTTCGCCGCCACCAGCACCTCTGCCTCGCCGAACAGCAACTCGGCGGTACTGTCGCCGATCAGGACGCGGTGCTGCGGTGACACCAGCAGGGCGCCGTGGTCGCCAAAGGTGCCGGCCTGGATGCGAATCGGTGCGAATGAACCCTGCGCCGCGACGGTCCGGCGCCCGACCCAGCGCAATGGCTGCGGCCCGTCGTCATGGGTCAGAACCAGGTCACCGGGTTTGAGAGCCTCGACCGGCACTTCGCCGTCCGGGGTGGCAATGCGCGTACCGGCAACAAAGCAGGGGATCGTGTTGATGGTCACGATACCGACATCGGTTTCGCCGGTCGTACTCGATACCTCATAGGTGAAGTTCAGGGTATCGGCATCGGCATCCGTCAAAACCGTCAACGTGCCGTCCGCGTTCAGGGTGACACTGTCGCCAGAGGCAAGAACCACCGTCTGACCGGCGACCACCGCAACCCCGTTGAGATGGGTGATCGTCAGTGAGCCAGCGGTAGCGTTGACATCATTGCCCAGAACATCGATCACCTTGGCATGGTTGGCATAGATCGCGCTGCTGTCGTCAATGGCCACCAGCGTCGTTTGAACCGAATCCCCCGCGATCAGCAGATTGGAATCATAGGCCGTGTCGGATACGTCGGCGATGCCGAGCCGGATGGAATTCACCACACCGGGAACGACAGGGATGGTCAGCGTCATGGTCAGCGTAAAGCCATCCATTTCGGTGTTGTACTGATCGCCGGTGTTGTCGACATAAAGATTGCTTCCCGGGCTGACGTTGCCGACGCTCGGGTTGCCGCTGCCCACCGACAGCGGCACATGGGTGCCGTTGATCCACACGCCGACCATGTCGTTGTACTGCGTATTGGCGTATTCGGGATATTCTTCGGATGAAAATGTGAATTGCATCGTCATCACGTTGCCGGTCGGAATGAAGTCGACGTTCAGAACCGATGCATCATAGGTGTGTGTGCCGGCGATCGCATTGAAAGCCGCGTCGTCATTCAGGCCGCGCGTATTGGTCGAGGTGTGGGTGGAACGGTTGGGGTCGCCGGACGACTGGGTGAAATCCGTTGCCCTGCCTGTCGACAAGATGACACCGGTGTCGCCCGGCGTGGCATAGGGCGACAATGCGTCGCCATTCGTATAGATTGCCGCGGAATTCCTGTCACCCTGATAGGACGCGCCGACCACCGTCACGCCATTGCCGAAGATGGTGTTCGCCATCTCTACCGCGGATGCACGCGTATCATACCCGAGCTCTGCCCCGGTTGCCATGCCGCCCCCATACCTGTTGGAGACAGCGCAAACGCAGTTCCGGACGCATCATCGCGCCCGCGTCTTCCAAACACGTCTGACCGCTCGATTTCAGGCGTCGTTGCGCCCGTTTTGCGTTTGCCCTGCCTCAGGACTGTTCTTATCGTCTCACTATGTCCGGGCAGTAACATTTTGTTAACTGTTTTCCAAAGATGCGGGTGCCGCCCGATTCGGCGGTGGCCGACATGCAACAGTCCAGGCGATTGAAGCAGAGGCGCGATGGCGATAGGGCTAAGGCCAAAGAGGAAGGAGCCTGCCCTTGCCCACCCGATCCACAGCTGCCCTGGATGCGGTCGCACTGACCGCCGAACTGATCCGTTGCCCTTCAGTCACGCCCCGAGAAGGCGGCGCGCTGGTTCTGCTGGAAAAGCTTTTGACGGGGGCGGGTTTTGCCTGCACCAGGGTTGACCGCAACGGTACTGCCAATCTTTTTGCCCGCTGGGGTCGTTCAGGTGCCAACCGGACATTCGGGTTCAACGGCCATACCGATGTGGTGCCGGCAGGCGACACTGCCGCCTGGAGCCATGACCCTTTCGGCGGTGAAATATCCGGCGGCTGCCTTTGGGGCCGTGGGGCGACGGACATGAAATCCGGCGTTGCCGCCTTTGTCGCCGCCGCGATTGATTTCGTCCGTGAAACACCCCCAGGCGGCGCCATCATCCTTGCCATCACGGGCGATGAGGAAGGCCCTGCGCAAGACGGGACAGTCGCGCTTCTCGACTGGATGAAGGCCGAGGGTGAAGCGATGTCGGTCTGTCTTGTCGGCGAACCGACCTGCCCCGAGAAAATGGGCGAGATGATGAAGATCGGCCGGCGCGGGTCGATGACTTGTCATTTCACCGCCAGGGGGGTGCAGGGTCATTCGGCCTACCCGCACCGGGCAAGAAACCCGATCCCCGCTCTGGTGCGGTTGCTCGACCGGCTGGCGTCGCATTCGCTGGACGGCGGCACCGAGCATTTCGATGCTTCGACCCTGGCGATCACGACAATCGACACCGGCAATCCCGCAACCAACGTGATCCCCGCGCGAACGGCCGCCACGGTCAATATCCGATTCAACGATGCCCATACGTCGGCCCGGCTTGCCGACTGGCTGCACGAAGAGGCCGGGCGTGTCGCGGCGGAAACCGGTATCGAGTTCACGCTCGACATTCATGTTTCGGGCGAAAGCTTTTTCACGCCTCCGGGTGATTTCACGGAACTGGTGGCTGGTTCTGTCCGTGCTGAGACAGGGCGTGACCCAGTGCTTTCCACATCTGGCGGCACCTCCGATGCGCGTTTTGTCAAGGATCACTGCCCGGTCGTCGAATTCGGCCTGGTCGGCAAGACCATGCACCAGACCGATGAACGTGTGGAAGTGACGCAGATCAACCAGCTCAAGGCGATCTATAGCCGTATCCTGCGCGACTACTTCGCCTGACCGCAGGCGCGCCGCTTTCCGCATGACGCGACCACGACCCCGTGCTAATTCAGCACCCATGAACCGGATTCCCACCAAACCCGAGATCCTCGCCTGGATCGCTGACAATCCCGGCCTGACCGCGAAACGCGATATCGCCAAGGCCTTTGGTGTCAAGGGCGCCGAACGGATCGAATTGAAACGGCTGCTCAAAGAGATGGAGGCCGAAGGCACCGTTGACCGTCGCCGCCGCAACTACCGCGATGCCGAAAAGCTGCCGCCCGTGACCATCTTGGTGGTTCTGCCGCCTGACCGCAATGGCGACCAGTTCGCAAAGCCGATGGAATGGCAGGGCGAAGGCCCTGAGCCCCGCGTACTCTTTCGGCCCCGCAAGGCCGACGCGCCGGTGGCCGAAGGCGACCGCATCCTTGCCCGTATCAATGAAGTGGCGGACGAAGATTATCAGTACGAGGCGCGCCTGATCCGCAAGATCGGCGCCAATCCGCTGAAACTTTTGGGCGTATTCCGCAAGGAAACCGAAGGCGGGCGGATCGTTCCGATCGACAAGGGCGCCGAAAGGGAATGGCTGGTCGCCTCCGGTGCGACGCAGGGTGCCAAGGATGGCGAACTGGTGGAGGCCGAACAAGCCGGGCCGAAAAACCGCATGGGTCTGCCCCGTGCCCGCATCATCGAGCGCCTTGGCGACCCTTCGGCCCCCAAAGCCGTTTCGCTTATCGCCATTCACCAACATGGTATCCCCGACGAATTTTCCGACGCGGCCATCGCCGAGGCGGACGGGATGAAACAGGTGGGTATTGGGGATCGCGAAGACCTGCGCGCACTGCCTTTCGTCACCATTGACCCATCCGATGCCCGCGACCATGACGATGCCTGTTTCGCCCATGCCGATGAAGATGCAAGAAACCCCGGTGGCCATATCATCTGGATCGCCATCGCCGATGTCGCGGCCTATGTTGCCCCAGGCTCTGCCCTTGACCGCGATGCGCGGGAACGCGGCAATTCCAGCTATTTTCCCGATCGGGTGGTGCCGATGTTGCCCGACAGGCTGTCGGGCGACCTTTGTTCGCTCCACCAAGGCGTTGCGCGCCCGGTCATTGCGGTATCGGTGAAGCTCGATTCCCGAGGCGCCAAGATTTCGCACCGCTTTACCCGCGCGATGATCAGGTCAGTCGCCAGCCTCGCCTATGAAGAGGTGCAGGACGCGCAGGACGGCCAGCCGAACGGACGTTGTGGCGAATTGCTTTCGGACGTGATCGCGCCGCTTTATGCCGCCTACGAGGCGGTCAAAACCGCGCGTTCCGCCCGCCAACCGCTGGATCTCGACCTGCCCGAACGCAAGATCGTGCTGGCCGACGATGGGCGCGTGAAGTCGGTGGCGTTGAAGGAGCGGCTCGATGCGCATCGCCTGATCGAGGAATTCATGATCCTCGCCAATGTGGCGGCAGCCGAGGAACTGACCCGGTTGAAACGCCCGCTTCTGTTTCGCATTCATGAAGAGCCGTCTCCGCAAAAACTCGATGCGCTTCGCGAAGTGGCGCAGGCATCGGGGTTTGTGCTGGCCAAGGGGCAAGTGCTGCAAACCCGCCATCTCAACAGCCTTCTGGCACAGGCCGAAGGGACGGATTTTGACGAGTTGATGAACATCACCACGCTGCGTTCGATACCCCAAGCCTATTACCATCCCGAAAACTATGGCCATTTCGGGCTCGCGCTGCGGTCTTATGCGCATTTCACCTCGCCGATCCGCCGCTATGCCGACCTGATCGTGCACCGGGCGCTGATTTCCGGGCATGGCTGGGGCAAGGATGGGCTGTCGGCGCAGGATATCGAGCAAATGGAAGAAACCGCCACTCATATCTCGGAAACCGAACGGCGCAGCATGGCCGCCGAACGCGATACCACCGACCGGTATCTTGCCGCCTATCTGGCTGACCGGGTTGGCAGCGAATTGTCCGGGCGCATAAGTGGAGTGACGCGCTTTGGCTGTTTCGTGAAGCTGGATGAAACGGGCGCCGACGGGTTGATCCCGATCCGGTCGTTGGGGCGCGAGTTCTTCCATTTTGATGCCGGCTCCCAGACCTTGATGGGGGCCGACACGGGGCTGAGGATCGGCATCGGCCAACGGGTGCTCGTGCGGCTGGCCGAAGCGGTGCCTGTGACCGGCGGGTTGATGCTTGAACTGCTGGAAATCGACGGTACTGCCATGCCGGGCGGTCCTTCGGCCAAACGCGGCAAGTTCGCGCCGCGCAGGCCGGGACAGGCCCGCGCCAAATCCGCCAGGATAAGGCGCAAGGTCGAACGCAAACGCCGCTGATCGGTTCGATTGCGCAAAAAAGTGCTCGGAAGACCGACCCAGCTTTTCGGGTAGGCTGGAACAGGTTAACATGCCTCGAGACAGGGCAGGCGCATAACATGCTAGTTTGGACAATGGCTTTGGCCGCAGCGGCTATGATCGGGTCGGCGACCACCAATATTGCCGGTCCAACAGGGGTCAACGGCGTGTTGGGGCAACCTTTTGCCGAGGGACCGGAACAGGTGACGAAGATTTCCGCGAATAGGGGATTTGACCGCTGGATCACCGGCTTCAAGGCCCGTGCACTGGCCAAGGGAATTAGTGCCACGACATTCGATCGCGCTTTCGATGGCGTCGACTACGATGCCCAGGTCATCGAAAGGGATCGTAACCAAAGCGAATTCACGAAGGCGCTGTGGGACTATCTCGATAGCGCCGTATCCGCCGACCGGGTGGCTAACGGCAAGGCCGCGCTGAAGAATCATCGCAGACTGCTTGACCGGATCGAGGCAAAGTTCGGCGTCGACAAGGAAATCGTCGTGGCGATCTGGGGATTGGAAAGCGCATACGGCCAGGTACGCGGCGACAGCCCGCTGATCGCATCTCTGGCGACACTTGCCTATGACGGCAGGCGCGGCGCTTTCTTTGAAAGCCAGCTTGTCGCCGCGCTGGAGATCATCCAGTCGGGTGACGTTACCCCTGAACGCATGACCGGAAGCTGGGCGGGTGCAATGGGGCATACCCAGTTCATTCCGACCTCTTATCTGGCCTATGCGGTCGATTTCGACGGTGATGGCAAGCGCGACATCTGGTCGGACGATCCGGCCGATGCGCTGGCTTCCACGGCGGCCTATCTGGCGCATTTCGGCTGGAAAAAGGGCCAGCCATGGGGAGTCGAAGTGAGTCTGCCCGCTGATTTCGATTTCGCGTTATCGGGCGAGAGGGTCAGAAAATCGCCCGCTGAATGGGCGGCGATGGGGGTGCGCGACATGCGCGGCCGCAAGGTGCCCGACAACGGCAGCGCATCCATCCTGCTGCCCGCAGGCGCGCATGGCGCGGCCTTCATGATCTTTCAGAACTTTCATGTGATCGAACGCTATAACACCGCCGATGCCTATGTGATCGGCGTCGGCCATCTCGCCGACCGCATCAAGGGCGGCCCGGCGATCCAGGCGGCCTGGCCCCGCGATGACCGCGCGCTGATTTTTGCCGAACGACAGGAATTGCAGGAACGTCTGACGCGCGCCGGGTTCGATACGCAAGGCGTGGACGGCAGGATCGGCCCCAATACGATCGCCGCTGTCAGGGCCTATCAGCGATCCATGGGAATGATCCCGGACGGTTACGCAAGCCTTGAAATTCTCAAACACCTGAGATGAACGAAGACCGCCCCCAATGAAATGCGCTTTTGCACCGGGTAAACGACGGCGCATCTTCGTGAAACGCCTGATCCTAGCGCAATACCCTACGCATTGACCGGCCGACATTCGATTGCATATCAGCAGGTTGGTGCCTTAGACTGGAGAGGTGCCATGGCGTTTTGCCCGCAAATTTCGCGCGGCGCCGGCTTCAACCAGCGAGTTCCTCATGCCTTTCTCATTTGCCGATACTTCTTCGCGATCCTTGCCGATCTTTCTGGTCGAGGAAAACGAAGCCGCCGCCTTTGTCGAGACGCGCAGCCCGTCTGAAAAAAACTGGCTGACTGCCGCCGCGTTTACCGGCGCGCTCAAACAGGTTTGCATCCTGCCGGGACCGGATGGAAATCCCATCGGCGCGGTCGTCGGCTATGGAACCCCCCTGACGCGAAAAAGGGGCCGATTCCACCTGGCGGATGCGGCGGCGATTCTGCCCGAAGCGGATTGGCATATTGAAGGTCAATTGCCAGCGCGCGAGGCCGATGAAGCGGCGCTGGCGTGGTTGTGGGCTTCCTACCGATTTGACCGCTACAAGGCCGGGCGCGGGCCGAGGGCACGGCTGAAGGCGCCGGCGGGGACAGATAGCGGGCGACTGCTGGCCATTGCCGAAGCCGAAGCCCTGACCCGCGATCTTATCAACACGCCTGCTTCCGACATGGGGCCGGAAGAACTGGAAGCCGCGGCCCAGTCACTTGCAGGGCAGTTCGGGGCCAAATTGCAGGTGGTGCGCGGCGACGATCTTCTGGATGAGGGCTATCCATTGATCCATGCCGTTGGGCGCGCCTCGACCAGGCCGCCGCGGTTGCTGGACCTTGAATGGGGAAAGGCCGGCCCACAGCTGACCCTGGTCGGCAAGGGCGTGTGTTTCGATACCGGCGGGCTCGATCTGAAACCCGCGGCCTCGATGGGGTTGATGAAAAAGGATATGGGCGGGGCGGCGACGGTCATCGGGCTGGCGCGGATGATCATGTCGATCGGGTTGAAGCTCCGCTTGCGGGTGCTGATCCCGGCGGTGGAAAACGCGGTATCCGGCAACGCCTTTCGCCCGCAGGATATCCTGACCAGCCGCAAGGGCCTGACGATCGAGGTCAACAACACCGATGCCGAAGGCCGGCTGGTGCTGGCGGATGCCCTGGCGCGTGCGGATGAAGAAAAACCCGACATGATCGTTTCCATGGCAACCTTGACCGGGGCGGCACGAGTGGCGGTGGGGCCAGATCTAGTACCCTTTTACTGTGACGATGACGGCTTGGCCGCCGCCTTGGCCGGAGCCGGCGCCCGGGTTGCCGATCCGGTCTGGCGAATGCCCTTCTGGGATCCCTATGAAGCCAACCTGGAACCTGGGATTGCCGATCTCGACAACGCGCCATCGGGCGGCATGGCGGGGTCAATCACGGCGGCACTGTTCTTACGCAGGTTTGTGACCAATACCCCCAGATACGCGCATTTCGATATCTATGGCTGGCAACCGCAGCCGGCGCCGGGCCGTCCGAAAGGCGGCGTCGGCCAGGGTGCGCGGGCATTGCTGGAGGCATTGCCCCGAATGCTCGGATCATGAACGACAGGCGGCTTACACCCAGCAATGCACGGGTAGCGCATCTGTCGCTGAAAGGTAGCGTGACAGGCAAACGGTTCGTTGCGGGCAAATGGGCGCGCCTCGTCAGCCCTATTGCCGATTTGCTGAGCGCGCCGCAGGGGCGGCGGGATCGGCAGGTTCTGATGGGCGAGCGGTTCTTGGTGTTGGAGCGCCATGCAGGCTTCGGTTTCGTTCAGGCTGAAAAGGATGGTTATTGCGGGTATCTGCCTTTGACGACTCTCGGAGAGGATCGAGCGGCGACCCATTGGGTGGCGGTTCCTGCGACGCATCTTTATGCCGGCCCCGACATCAAGGAACGCGACTATGCCATGCTGTCACAAGGTGCGCGCCTGACGGTTGCAACGGAACATGCGTGGTTCTTTGAGACCGATACAGGGGCGTTCGTGCCACGCAGGCATTTGCGGGCCGTTGGCGATTGGCTCAATGATCCGGCCTCGGTCGCGGAAAGCTATCTTGGCACACCCTATCTCTGGGGCGGCAATTCCCGCTCGGG
Organism: Paracoccaceae bacterium; assembly: GCA_020446815.1. Lineage (GTDB taxonomy): Bacteria > Pseudomonadota > Alphaproteobacteria > Rhodobacterales > Rhodobacteraceae > Albidovulum. The sequence goes on along the minus strand of JAGRDY010000008.1, from coordinate 9,111 downwards.
GATTGATTGTTCAGGCCTGGTGCAGGCGGCGCTGTTGGCCTGCGGCATTCCCTGCCCCGGCGACAGCGACCTGCAAATGGCCCGGCTGGGCCGAAAGCTGTCGGCCGGCAGCGCCTGTCAGAGGGGCGACCTTCTTTTTTGGAAAGGGCATGTTGCGATGGCGGTGGATGCCCGGCGCATGATTCATGCCAATGCATTCAGCATGGCGGTCACTCATGAAGATATCGCGCAGGCAACCGCCCGAATTGCGGCGCAGGGCGACGGGCCGGTGCTGGCGGTCAAACGGCCTTGATTTCAGTTGACCGGACGGATCAGTTTTCGCTGTAACACACGCAGGACGGTTGCAAGGTCGTGCCCCCGCTTGAGCACCTGCCCCTCCATGCCGATGACCGCGTACAGCCCCTGCCGCAACCGCAATTTGGGAGTTTTCTCGATCCGGTAAAGCGGGTTTTCAGTGGCCACGCGAAACACGCAGAACACCGCCCGGTCCCGCAGGAACGACACCGCGTAATCGCGCCATTCGCCTGCCGCGACCATCTGGCCGTATAGTCCCAGGATCAGGCCGAGTTCCGTGCGATCGAATGCGACCTGCTCTTGCGGCTGCGCGGAATGCGGAAAAGGGGTCGGTGACTGAACCGTCATGAGGCGGATGTTATCTTGGTTCGCGGGCAAATCAAGCCGCGCCCTGAAACCGCCACAAAAAGACCCTGATTATGGCGCAAGAAGGTCGCACGGCAGTCGCGATCGTGACCGACATTCGGCACATAGCGAATGACGCTAGGTTCCGGTGGTCTGGTTGACAGCCCCCACCCATTCTGGATCACCGGACCGCTTCGCGCTATAGCCCCGCCCCGGCGGGGCTTTTGTTTTTTACACCCGCGGATTATATTGGGCAGCCCCGACCAGTTAGGACAGCCGCCATGACAGACGCCCAGCGCGCCGCACCCGTGACCCCGGATGTCCTGACGGTGCCGCGCAAATTGCCGGAAAGCGACAAGATCAACCTTGTTGGCCTGACCCGAGACGGGTTGCGTGCGGCGTTGATCAATGCGGGTACTCCCGAAAAACAGGTCAGGATGCGTTTGGGTCAAATCTGGCAGTGGATATACCATTGGGGGGTTCGCGACTTTGCGTCGATGACCAACCTTGGCAAAGATTACCGTTCGTTTCTGGCGGATCGTTTCGAAATTACACTGCCCGATGTGGTCAACCGCCAGGTTTCGGCGGACGGAACACGCAAGTATCTGGTGCGCATCGCCGGAGGGCACGAGGTCGAGACGGTCTACATCCCCGAAGAAAATCGCGGCACCTTATGCGTGTCGTCGCAGGTGGGGTGCACACTGACCTGTTCCTTTTGCCATACCGGTACGCAAAAGCTGGTGCGAAACCTGACGGCGGGCGAGATTGTCGGCCAGATCATGCTGGTGCGTGACGATCTGGGCGAATGGCCAGAGCCCGGTGCCCCCAAGGATGAAACCAGGCTGGTCTCCAACGTCGTCCTGATGGGAATGGGCGAACCCCTTTACAATTTTGAAAACGTCCGAGATGCGATGAAAATCGCGATGGACGGCGAAGGGCTGACGCTTTCACGGCGGAGAATCACGCTGTCGACTTCGGGCGTCGTGCCGGAGATTGCCCGCGCGGCCGAAGAAATAGGCTGCCTGCTGGCGGTAAGTTTTCATGCAACCTCCGACGAGGTGCGCGACAGGTTGGTGCCGATCAACAAGAAATGGAACATCGAAACCCTGCTGGGCGCGCTGCGGAGCTATCCGAAACTATCGAATTCGGAACGGATTACCTTTGAATATGTCATGCTGAAGGGTGTGAATGACAGCGATGAGGATGCGCGCCGTCTGGTCAAGCTGATCCAGGGGATTCCGGCCAAGATTAACCTTATCCCCTTCAATGAATGGCCCGGCGCGCCTTATGAAAGATCGAGTTGGGCGCGAATCGAGTCCTTTGCAGAGATCATTTTTCAGGCAGGCTATGCCTCGCCCATCCGCAAACCGCGCGGCGAAGATATCATGGCGGCCTGCGGCCAATTGAAATCGGCAACCGAACGCGCCCGCAAGAGCCGGGCGGAGATCGCGGAAGAAACAGGGGTTCGGAATGCGCCAGGATCAATCTGATCCGGCGTGAAGGCAGACCGTTTCTTCCGGCAGCGGGGACATGATAGTGCCTGCCCTGACTCCGAGCCGCCAATCGCTCCGCTCAAGCAGGAATCGGGCCGGGTGTCGATTCACGCAACAGCCAGAACGCTACCGGAGATGATGCAACCACCAGGCAGTCATTCACCTGTGGTTTGACCGGTTGGGGTGGCTGGCTTGGCTGGAGGCAAGTTCGGCCAGTATCGCTTGCGTCGCCGAACCGGGGTCGTCGGCGGCCCAGATCGGGCGGCCGACAACGATATGATCGGCCCCATCGGCCACCGCCTGCGCCGGTGTCGCGACACGCTTTTGATCGCCAAGCGCAACCCCTGCCGGGCGTACACCGGGCGTTACGATCAGCTTGCCGGCAGCCTCGGGCAGGGCGCGGATGGCCGCCGCCTCTTGCGGCGAGGCGATGACACCGTCTGCGCCTGCGGTAAGGGCATTGGCTGCGCGGGCCAGAACGATGTCACGCATGTCTCCGGGGCGGATCAGGGCCGCGTCGAGGTCAGCCCTGTCAAGCGAGGTGAGAACGGTCACGGCAAGGATTTTCAGATACTTGTCGCCTGCCCCCTGCTTGGCGGCATCGACCACATGGGGGTCGCCATGGACAGTCAGGAAATCGAGATCGTATTGTGCTATGCCACGAACTGCCGCTTCGACCGTGGCGCCGATGTCGAATAGCTTCATGTCGAGAAAGACGCGCTTGCCAAGATCCTGTTTCAACTCTGTGGCCAGCGCCAGACCGCCCCCGGTCAACATTCCCAGACCGATCTTGTAAAAGCCGGCCAGGTTGCCGAGCCGCTTTGCCAGGTCGAGACCGGCCAAAGCGTTCGGAAGATCAAGAGCTACAATCAGGCGGTCGTCGGCTGTGGGTTGGGCCATGAAACACCCCTTATCGGCTCGGGCGTTAATCGGCCGGAGGGGCGGCCCTGTCAAGGGCCAAGGCTGCTGGTGTGCCGCCAAAGGCCGGCTTTTCTCTATGCCTGTGGCGGGAGGCAGGCTTGCCCGAGGATATTGCCCGAGCTGGCTGACATTCAAGGCATGGCCGGTTCGCGTGGCGCCGCAGCGTCGGCCCCGCAGTTCACGCGGCGAAGGACTGGGGGTGGCGGATATCTGGGCGGGTGGAGAAAATCAGTTTGGCCGAGGCCGCCAGCCGGTCGCGAAGCGCGGCGCCGCCGGGCGCGTGGACAGCGGCCGATGTGCGCACGATGACCCGATAATCATCCGACCGGGCAGGTTCGCGGATGAGTAGCGTGACGACCGCATCGACCTTGCCGGTCGTGCGATTGTGGTGAACCCGGCTTACCCGGGCAGAAAGTATGCGCATGGCTCGATCCTCGTAATGTCCTAATCTGGTTAGCGGCAGTTAACTGCAATTGTCTTTCGGAATGGTTGCGAAAGCATTGCCCGCATCTGCCTTCTTGAAAACCCGCCGCCCCGGAACCAAATCAAGATCAAGACCCGGATAGGTTCGTGCTGCATCTGCGGGCGACTGAATGACCGGGGGCTTTGGACAAAGGAGAATGCCGATGAACCTGGAAAAGTTCACGGAACGGTCGCGTGGTTTCATTCAGGCGGCCCAGACAATCGCAATGCGTGAGGGGCATCAGCGCGTTGTTCCCGAACACCTTCTGAAAACCTTGATGGATGATGATCAGGGGTTGGCGTCGAACCTGATAAAACGGGCCGGCGGCGAACCCGCGCGGGTGGTCGAAGCGGTAGATGCCGCCATTGGCAAGATCGCCAGGGTGTCGGGCGGCGACGGCCAGGTCTATGTCGACACATCGCTGGTGCGGGTTCTGGACGAGGCCGAAAAACTGGCCAGGAAGGCGGGCGACAGCTTTGTTCCCGTTGAACGTATCCTGATGGCGCTGGCGATGGTCAATACCAAGGCCAAGGATGCACTGGATGCGGGTGCGGTGACGGCACAGAAATTGAACGCGGCGATCAACGATATCCGCAAGGGCCGCACCGCCGACAGCGCCAATGCCGAAGAAGGGTATGACGCGCTCAAGAAATATGCGCGCGACCTGACCGAAGCAGCCGAACGGGGCAAGATCGACCCGATCATCGGACGCGACGAGGAAATTCGCCGCACCATGCAGGTGCTGTCGCGCCGCACCAAGAACAACCCTGTGCTGATCGGCGACCCCGGCGTGGGCAAAACCGCGATTGCCGAAGGTCTGGCGCTTCGGATCATCGCCGGCGACGTGCCTGAATCGCTCAAGAACAAGAAACTGATGGCACTGGATATGGGTGCGTTGATTGCCGGCGCGAAGTATCGCGGAGAGTTTGAGGAGCGGCTCAAGGCGGTCTTGAAGGAAATAGAGTCGGCGGCGGGCGAAATCATCCTCTTCATTGATGAGATGCACACATTGGTGGGCGCGGGCAAGTCCGACGGCGCGATGGATGCCGCCAACCTCATCAAACCGGCGCTGGCGCGGGGCGAGCTGCATTGCGTCGGGGCGACCACGCTGGATGAGTACCGCAAATATGTGGAAAAGGACGCGGCTTTGGCCCGCCGGTTCCAGCCGCTTGTTGTCGATGAACCAACGGTGGAAGATACCATTTCCATCCTGCGCGGCATCAAGGAGAAATATGAGCTCCACCACGGCGTGGATATTTCTGACGCGGCTCTGGTGGCGGCGGCGACGCTGTCGCACCGCTATATCACCGACCGGTTCCTGCCCGACAAGGCCATCGACCTGGTGGACGAGGCGGCGAGCCGTCTGCGCATGGAAGTCGACAGTAAGCCCGAGGAGCTCGACGCGCTCGATCGTGAGATATTGCAAAAGCAGATCGAGGCAGAAGCGCTGAAGAAAGAAAAGGACGCCGCGTCGCAGGACCGGCTGGACACGCTCGAAAAGGAATTGTCGGAATTGCAGGAACGGTCGTCCGAGATGACCGCCCGCTGGCAGGCCGAACGCGATCAGCGCGACGTGGCGCAGAATGCCCGCGAGGAGCTTGACCGCGCACGCCAGGAACTGGAGCACGCCAAGCGCGAGGGCAATCTGTCGCGCGCGGGGGAGCTATCCTATGGCATCATTCCGGGGCTCGAGAAAAAGCTGGCCGAGGCCGAAAGCCGGGAAAGCGGGCGGCTCGTGGAAGAGGCCGTGCGCCCCGAACAGATCGCCGAGGTGGTCGAACGCTGGACTGGCATTCCGACATCGAAAATGCTGGAGGGCGAGCGTGAAAAGCTGCTGAAAATGGAAGAGGAACTGGGCAAGCGCGTCATCGGCCAGAAATCCGCCGTTGTGGCAATTTCGAATGCAGTCAGGCGCGCGCGGGCGGGGCTGAACGATGAAAACCGCCCCTTGGGATCGTTCCTGTTCCTCGGCCCCACCGGGGTTGGCAAGACCGAACTGACCAAGGCGGTCGCCGAGTATCTCTTCGACGATGACGCGGCGATGGTGCGCATCGACATGTCGGAATTCATGGAAAAGCACTCCGTGGCGCGGCTGATCGGTGCGCCGCCGGGCTATGTCGGCTATGACGAAGGTGGCGTTCTGACCGAGGCGGTGCGCCGCAGGCCCTATCAGGTCGTGTTGTTCGACGAGGTGGAAAAGGCGCATCCCGATGTGTTCAACGTATTGTTGCAGGTCCTGGACGATGGTGTGTTGACCGATGGTCAGGGCCACCGGGTCGATTTCAAGCAGACGATGATCGTGCTGACCTCCAACCTCGGCAGCCAGGCGCTGAGCCAGTTGCCCGAAGGGGCCGACAGCGCGGCGGCAAGGGCCGAAGTGATGGCGGCGGTGCGGGCGCATTTCCGGCCGGAATTCCTCAACCGGCTGGATGACCAGATCATCTTCGAACGGCTGACACGCGACGACATGGCAGGGATCGTGTCAATCCAGCTGGGGTTGCTGGAAAAACGTCTGGCGGGGCGCAAGATCGCACTCGATCTCGATGATGCCGCCAAGCAGTGGCTGGCCGATGAAGGGTATGATCCGGTCTTCGGCGCCCGTCCCTTGAAGCGGGTGATGCAGCGGCACTTGCAGGATCCTTTGGCCGAGATGCTTCTGGCCGGTGACGTTAAGGACGGCGACTCCGTGAATGTGAGCGCGGGTGCAGAGGGATTGATCGTCGGAGAGCGGGTTTCCCGATCGGCCCGCCCCCGCCCCGAAGAAGCCGTGCTGCACTGACCGGCAAGAATGAAACGGTGAAACGTTCACATTTCTGCTCGGCAAACGAATCTGGGCCCGGGGCTTGCGCTCCGGGCCCTGTGAGTCGTGATCGGCGAGATTCACCTGACATTTCATTTCACCAACGCAGACGTGAAACGACGTCATTTGGCTGACACGCCATCATCGGTTAGACGCGGAAAAAGCTGCGGGAGATGCGTCATGCCCTATCGTTTCAAAACCGGCCTCAACTGGTCCGACACCACGCCGCGGGCTGATTTCATCAACCGGCGTCAGTTGATCGCTGGCGCCGTCGCCATGGGGTTTGGCACGCCTGCACTGGCCAGGATCAACGCCCTGCCGTCGCAGTATTCCACGGATGCCGAACCGAACACATTGGAAGAAATCACCCAGTACAACAATTTTTATGAATTCGGCCCCGGCAAGGGCGACCCGGCGCGTAATGCGGGCGGGCTGACGACCGATCCCTGGTCCGTGAAGATAGACGGGCTGGTGGAAAACCCCGGCAACTACGATCTGGCCGATCTCATGTCGGGAATGGTGCTGGAGGAACGTATTTACCGGTTTCGCTGCGTCGAGGCCTGGTCGATGATCGTTCCCTGGATCGGATTTCAACTGTCTGATCTTTTGAACAAGGTCGGGGTTCGGCCCGGGGCCAAATTCGTTGCCTTTGAAACATTGGTACGGCCCGAGGAAATGCCCGGACAAGAATCGCCGCTGCTGGACTGGCCCTACCGCGAAGGGTTGCGGATTGATGAGGCGATGAACCCGTTGAGCATACTGGCGACCGGGCTTTACGGCGAAGCGATGCCCAATCAGAACGGTGCACCGATCCGTTTGGTGGTGCCATGGAAATATGGCTTCAAGTCGATCAAGTCGATTGTTCGAATCAGCCTGACCGAAACCCGGCCGCAAACCACCTGGAACATGCAAAACCCGCGCGAATACGGTTTTTATTCGAACGTGAACCCGAAGGTTGACCACCCGCGATGGTCGCAAGCCACCGAAAGGCGTATCGGGGCGGGGTATTTTGCCGGTCGCGAGGATACACTGATGTTCAATGGTTACGGCGACGAGGTGACCAGCCTTTATGCCGGACAGGACCTGAGCAAGGATTTCTGAAAAGTGGCGGCCGCCCAGCCGATCAACGCCGCCCTTCGGCGCGTGCCGGCAGGCGTCGGGTATTTGGTGTGCGCCATTCCCGCACTGGCGCTGCTTTACGGCATGTTCAGTGGCGGGCTGGGCGTCGATCCGATCCGGACATTGGAACACGACCTGGGGCAATGGGCACTGCGGCTGGTCATCGCGGTGCTTTGCGTGTCACCCCTGCGCCGCTGGGGCGGGCTCAACCTGATGAAATTCCGCCGATCTCTGGGGGTGATGGCGTTCGTCTATGTGGTTTTGCATCTGATGGTCTGGGCGGTATTGGACATGGGGCTGCGGGCAGATCTGATCTGGAAAGATATTCTGAAGCGACCCTACATCACGATCGGCATGCTGGCGTTCGTTCTGATGCTGCCCTTGGCGCTCACTTCGAACGATCTTGCCGTCAGGCGGATAGGGGCCGCTGCATGGGCCCGGCTGCAAAAGCTCGTCTATCCGGCGGCTTTGGCGGCGGCCGTGCATTTCATGCTCCTGGTCAAGGCCTGGCCACTGGAACCGATGATCTACCTGGTGATCATCGTGGTGCTGCTGGGGTTGCGGATGATTCGCCGCCCCGGGCGGGTCACAACATAACCAGGCAGGCTGCTGCCTGCGATTCGAATGGGATCATTTCATGACGCCGCGGCAATCATGCGAATCTTCATGCTGGCCCGTGAATGGCCCCGTATCGATCCGAGCTTTTTGCCGCCCGCAGGCTGAAAACGCAGGCTGAGTCTGTGGATAATTCGGGCAAGTGCCGGAAAGGCAGAAAACGTAACGCAATCATATTGCTGAAATTCCACCTCCTTAGTGGAAATGATTGCGCCGACCGCTAGATTTTGAGTGCTGATCGGGGGGCGCGGAAAAAATCTTATGTTTCTTCAAAAAAGCACTTGCGGTCCCCGGTCGCCATCCGTAAATACCCCCTCACCGGAGCGGACAACACTGCTGCGGCGGACGAAGCGGCAACAACGCCACGAAGTTCAGACTAAAAAAATGAGGGAATAACGGGCGGGCGCGCCAAAAAAGTTTCGGCGCATCCGGTTGATTTTGTCTCTCAGGCTCTTTGAAATCGCTGGTTACTGAAGAGATATGTGGGCGGTTTGGACCATTCGATGGACAAACGCTGCATATCGGCTCGATAGGGTTTCGGCCCGATGATTTGAGTGTCAGCTTCACTGTTTGGACGGCTTTTGTTACTCTGGTAACTGAAGCACGACAAACGGTAGACAACTACCTGCAAGGTAGTTGAACGATGTGCAGAGGTTCGAACGTCAAGGATAAGCGAGCAATCGCTTTTCAACTTGAGAGTTTGATCCTGGCTCAGAACGAACGCTGGCGGCAGGCCTAACACATGCAAGTCGAGCGAACCCTTCGGGGTTAGCGGCGGACGGGTTAGTAACGCGTGGGAATATGCCCTTTTCTACGGAATAGCCCAGGGAAACTTGGAGTAATACCGTATACGCCCTACGGGGGAAAGATTTATCGGAGAAGGATTAGCCCGCGTTGGATTAGGTAGTTGGTGGGGTAATGGCCTACCAAGCCTACGATCCATAGCTGGTTTGAGAGGATGATCAGCAACACTGGGACTGAGACACGGCCCAGACTCCTACGGGAGGCAGCAGTGGGGAATCTTAGACAATGGGCGCAAGCCTGATCTAGCCATGCCGCGT
>JAGRDY010000034.1 GCA_020446815.1 Paracoccaceae bacterium | reverse complement strand
TTCCCAAGCTCCAGACGAGGGTTCGATTCCCTTCACCCGCTCCACCCTCCTCTCAGCGCCGGTCCGCGGCCGCCATGCATTGCGGTGCCGCCCAACCTGCCGGGCCGACCGGCAGCCCCGGTGAATCGACCGCCCATAGCGCATAAACGCGACCATCACGCAGAGGATCTCGAACATCAGCGATGCGCCAAGCCAGGCCGTGCCCCCGGGCCGGGGCGGTTCGACGCGCCGCCGTCCCGGGGGCAAGCCGACGGGGCCGATCTGCACCTCGTCAAGGCGCGGATGCCCTGGGCACATGCGATAGCCGCATGAAGGTGGCGATGCCCATGAACCGCGGCATTTCCATCCTCGAAACCAGGCGATAGAATCTGTCTGTCCCGAGACCCGACGCCCCTGCCGTTACCGGCACGAGCATATCCCGCCAGCACACGGTCGGCCGTCGTTAACGACCTTCAGGCTTCCAGTTCGGCATCCCAATAGAGAAAATCCACCCAGCTTTCATGCCGGAAATTGGGCGGAAACCGGCGCCCGATATTGCGCATTTCTTCGGGCTGGGGCTGATAGGGGCGTTTGCGCAAAGTCATCCCCGACTGGCGCAGCAACCGGTTGCCCTTGCGCAGATTGCACGGCGAACAGGCCGCCACCACGTTGTTCCAGCTGGTCACCCCGCCGCGCGACCGGGGCACCACATGGTCAAAGGTCAGATCGCCCTTCGATCCGCAATATTGACAGCGGAATTCGTCGCGCAAAAAAAGATTAAAGCGCGTGAAGGCCACGCGCTTTTGAGGTTTCACATAATCCTTCAGCACCACGACCGACGGTATTCGAAAGGCCGCGCGCTGCGAATGGACCATCTCGTCATACTCGGCCAGGATGGTGACCCTTTCCAGAAATACCGCCTTGATCGCCTCTTGCCAGGGCCAAAGCGACAGCGGGTAATAGGAAAGCGGCCGATAATCGGCGTTCAGGACCAGCGCCGGAAAATGTTTCAGCACAACCGGTTCGCGCACGAATGCGGTTCTGAATGTGTCACCTTCGCTCGCGTCGAGCATCGAAGACTCCGTCCTTGCCCCGGCAGCCTCTGCCTTTCGCGAGAGGGCGGGCTGCAAGCCGATTCAACGCAACTATATATCGCGGTCGCAGTGTGACAAGCCCCTCAATGTGCCTGTCACAGTGGTTTGTCATTCATCTTTCGGGGCAATCCGCGCATTTCGGCGCGTCTTAGAAGATGCCCCGCACCCGGTCTGTGGCGTTTTGCCAAATCGCCGGGGCGCCGAAACACGGCCACGCCCGATGCGCTTCGGGGCTTTTGGCGATGCCCGGTTGGTCAGTCACTGCCCGAAACGCTTTGGCCAAGCCGATCGCGCAGAAAGGCCAGCGCGACCGACAATCCGTCTGGGGCGATGCCGTGGCCCGTGCCTTTCATCACATGGGCATAGGTTTCGAACCCTGCGGCGGTCAGGGCCTGCCCTGCCGCGGGCATTTCGGCAAAGGGGACCACCGGATCCTGATCGCCATGGACAAGCAGGACCGGCGGCTTCGACAGAGCCTCGCCGGCGAGCGTTTCGGGGTGCAGCATCTTGCCGGAAAAGGCAACGATACCGGCAAAGCGATCGGCACGGCGCGGCAGGACATGCAGGGCCAACATGGAGCCTTGCGAAAAGCCGACGATCGCAACCTGTCGCGCGGTCAGCTTTTCCGCCCGCATCCGGGCATCGAGAAACCCGTTCAGATCCGCGGCCGATGCCTGCAACCCCGCAGCGGCCGCGGCTTCGCTCGATCCGTCGAGCCAGGGGATCGCAAACCACTGAAACCCCTGCGGATTGCCCGTGCAGCGCTCCGGCGCGTCTGGCGCCACGAAAACCGTATCCGGCAAATGCGGCGCCAGCGGATCGGCAAGCCCGAGAAGATCGGCGCCATCCGCGCCATAGCCATGCAGGAACACCACCATCGATCGGGCCTGCCCCGACCGGGCCGCCCTGTGGCCAAAGTTGAGTTCACGCGCCATCAAATCCCCTCTCGGTCTTTCGCCTTGCGGTAATAGGCCCACAAGATCCGCGCCGCAACCGCCCGCCAGGGCCGCCATTCCTCGGCCCTGCACCGAAAATCGCGCACACCTGGCCGCTGCGGCAAATCGAACAGCAGGCGGGCAGCCTCTTGCAGCGCCAGATCGCCGGGGGCGAAGACATCGGCGCGGCCAAGCGAGAACATGGCGTAAATCTCGGCAGTCCAGGCCCCGATACCGGGCACCCGGGTCAGAATGCCCAGCACATCGGCGTCGGGCAGACCGCCGAGCGCCGCGTAATCGATGCGCGCATGGGCCAGCGCCTTGGCATATCTGATCTTTTGCCGGCTCAGCCCGCATTGGCGCAGCGCGTCCTCATCGGCCTTTGCCACGGCTTCTTCGCCGGTTAGTCCGGCGGCCAGCAACTTTTGCCAGATCGCCTCGGCCGAAGCCACGGAAACCTGCTGGGCCATGATCGCGTTCAACAGCGCGGCAAATCCCTCGGGCCGCAGACGCAGCGGCAACGGCCCGGTCACGGCCAGGGCCCCGGCAAAGCGTGGCTCTCGCACAGCCAGCCAGGCGGCGCCTTCGGCAACGCAGTCATCCGATACGATCAGACGGCCGACACCAGTTGCACGGCGCTTCGGCGCGCGCGGCATTTCAGACCGGCATCCGGCAATACCGGAGCGTTTCAGACAGGCACAACATCAATGGCGATGGAACGCTTTTTCAACTCGCAATACAATGCCTGAAGAACGCGCGGCTTGTCGACCGCGCTGCGCAGCGCATCGCCGACACGCCCGACGCTGGATTCGGACTGCACGCGCCACACCATGCGGCGTTTCACACCGTCATCATAGACGATTTCGATCTTGCCGGTCGGCGAGGTGCGCAAGCCAAGAAAATCGCACCCCCCCGAGGAGGAATGAAAAAAGGACTGGTTGGGCATTTTTCTGCTCGGTTATTTGCCTCTGTAGGGCCAGCAATGACACCGGATGCGACGCAGCGTCAACTGGCGAAATCGCAAATCTGTGCGGCCGAGTCCGCGCGGCAACACCCGGGCACATGAAAAAAGGGGCGCACCGAACCCGGCACGCCCCCATTTCCACTGATGCAGCCCGCTCTAACGCTTGGAGAACTGGAAGCTCTTGCGCGCTTTGGCCTTGCCGTATTTCTTTCGTTCCACCACGCGGCTGTCGCGGGTCAGGAAACCGGCGGCTTTCAGCGCCGGGCGCAAAGAAGGCTCATATAGCTGCAATGCTTTCGAGATACCGTGCTTGACCGCACCGGCCTGACCCGAAAGGCCGCCGCCGGCGACCGTTGCCATCACGTCGAATTCGCCGTCAACGCCTGCGACGGTAAAGGGCTGGCGCAGGATCATCTGCAACACCGGGCGGGCGAAATAGGTGGTCATTTCCTTGCCGTTTACGACAACCTTGCCGGAACCCGGCTTGATCCAGACCCGCGCGACCGCATCCTTGCGCTTGCCGGTTGCATAGGCGCGCCCCAGGGAATCGCGCTGCGCGGTGCGGGTTTCGGCGGCGGGAGCCTCGGTGGCGGAGGTATCTGCCACAACGGATTTCAGATCGTCGAGGGTTTTGATTTCTTCGGCCATCTTGTTCACGCGCTCCGGGTATTCTTCGGGTTCATCGATTTGACATCCAGCACTTCGGGCGACTGCGCCGCGTGCGGATGCTCGCTTCCGGCATAGACGCGCAGATTGGTCATCTGCTGGCTGCCCAGACGGTTGCGGCTGATCATGCGCTCGACCGCCTTGATCACCACCCGTTCGGGGTGCGCCCCGTCAAGTACCTGACCCGCGGTGCGGAACTTGATACCGCCCGGATGGCCGGTGTGCCAGTAGTAACGCTTGTCTTCACGCTTGGCGCCGGTCATCTGCACCTTGTCGGCATTGATGACGATCACATTGTCGCCCATGTCCATATGCGGCGTGAAGGTTGGCTTGTGCTTGCCGCGCAGGCGGTTGGCGACGATCACGGCGAGACGGCCCAGAACGACGCCTTCGGCATCGATCAGGACCCATTTTTTCTCGATCTCCGCCGGTTTCGCGGTATAGGTTTTCATGGTCTGCCCTTTGACTTCGCAATCTGACATGACCCTCAAGACGAGAGTCGCATTCGGATGGGGGCTTGTCGTGTATTCGCGTGGCGCAGTCAAGAGCGTTGAAACCTATTTAATTGTTTATCTTCATATGGTTACAAAATAGGTATTATATTACCCCACTCTTTGCCCCGAAAACCGGACGATTTGCCGCGATCTGGCCATCCGCCCTTATCTCCCGGGCGGGATGGAATAGGTCATCGACGCGCGCGCAACGGGGTCTGTGCCCCCCTCGGAATAGATCAGCACATCGCCCACGGCCAAAACCCGACCAAGTTTCAGGATACGCGCCGTCGCAACCAGATCGACACCTGCCGCCGGTTTTCGCAGAAAATCAATGCTGGCACTGGTGGTGACGGCCAGGGCGACCGGGCCGATGCGCGCAAGGATGGCAAGATAGATCGCGACATCTGCCAGTGAGAACATCGTCGGCCCCGACACCGTGCCGCCAGGGCGCAGATGCCGGTCGCCGACGTTGAGTTTCACCTCGATGCCGTCTGGTGTCAGGCGCAGCAGGTCGAATTCATCGGCGACCTGGGAAAACTCGGCGACAAGAAATGCCCTCAGATCCTCTATAGTCAACACTTGCATTCCCTACACCCGCCGCTATCCACGGGTCACAGGGTTTCTATCAAACCGGGGGAATTGCAAGATGGCCGACCAGATTCTTTTGCGCGACGATCGCGATGGCATTGCCACGCTGACGCTCAATGCGCCCGACCGGCTGAATGCGCTTTGCGATGCGATGCTGGCGGCCTTGAAGGCGGAATTGCTGGCCCTCGGCGCCGATCCGGCGATCCGCGTGGTCATCCTGAAAGGCGCGGGAAAGGCCTTTTGCGCCGGGCACGATCTGAAGGAAATGCAGGCCGCGCGAGGCGCGCCCGACAAGGGGCGGGGATATTTTCGCGACCTGTTCGACCGCTGCACCGAAGTCATGCAGTTGATCCCCGCCCTGCCCCAGCCGGTCATCGCCCAGGTCCACGGCATCGCCACGGCCGCCGGATGCCAGCTGGTGGCCAGCTGTGACATGGCCGTGGCGGCAGAAGGCACGCGCTTTGGCGTCAATGGGGTCAATATCGGGCTGTTCTGTTCAACACCGATGGTCGCCCTGTCGCGCAATGTGCCGCGCAAGAAGGCCTTTGAAATGCTGACGACGGGTGCCTTCGTCGACGCCGCGCAAGCACAAGCCACCGGGCTGATCAATCGCACCGTCCCCGGTCAACTGCTCGGGGCCGAAACGTGGGCCTTGGCGGGTGTCGTCGCGGCGAAACTGTCGGGTGCCGTCAAGATCGGCAAACGCGCGTTTTACGAACAGATCGAGATGTCGCGCGCCGATGCCTATGCCCATGCCGGGGCGGTCATGGTCGAAAACATGCTCTGGCGCGATACCGAGGAAGGCATCAACGCCTTTATCGAAAAGCGCGACCCGGACTGGCGGTAAGGCGGGCGCCGGCCCTCAAATCCCCCGCGCGCGCAGCGCCAGTGCCAGTGCCAGCGCTGTCGCAGCCATCAACAAGGTTCCCGATAGAAACAAAGCGATGCCACCTGCCCCGATCAGCAGCGCCCCCGCATAGGGGGCCGCCGCCGCGGCGGTCAGCGGCGCGATGGCCAATGCGCCGGCGACGGCGCCGAAGTTTTCGCGCCCCAGCGCTTCGGCCACCAGAACCGGGCGCAGGATCGACGACACCCCCGCCGCGGCCCCCTGACATATCGCATAGGCAAAAAAGAGCGGCAATTGCCCCGCGGCAAGCAATAGCGACAGGCTGGCCAACCCCAGAAGCATGGCAACGGCGCGGATCGCCGTTCCGGCGCGGATGCGCTCTGCCCCGACCATCAGCAGGATACGCCCCGCCACCTGCATCGGCCCGACCGTGGAGGCGACCAGAACGGCCAGCCCGGCCCCGGCGCCGCGATCGGCGAGGACCGGCAGGGCAAAGGTCGACAGCATCGTGTGATTGCCGAGGATCAGGCCGAACAGGCCCGCCAGCAACCAGAACTCGGGCCGCTGCATGGCGGCGCGAATGGCCCCTTTGGGCACCTCTCCCGCCGCTCGGCCACGCCGTTCGCCGCGCCGCAACAGGGCCACACCTATGAGATTGGCAGGCACTGTCACGGCCAGTTGCACAAGACCAAATGTGAGAAGGGCGCCCCGCCAGCCAAGGCTGTGGCCCGAATAGGCCCCCAGCGGAAAGGCGATGGTCGAGGCGAACCCGGCAACCAGCGTAACGCGGATGATGGCGCCGCGCGCCAACCCGCCAAGGCGCCGGGTCAGGAAAGCGAAACAGGTTTCATAAAGACTGCCCGCCTGCGCCAGCCCGATCACTGCCCAAAAGCCCAGCCATAGCGCCAGATGGTCCACCCGCGACAATGCGATCAGGCAGATGGCTCCCAGACCGGCAGCCCCGCCCAGAAGCGTTCCGCCATATCCCTTGTCCACCAGGCGGCCGGAAAATGGCGCCGATGCCGCCGACACCAACAGCCCGAGCGTCGGCCCCAGGGCCAGTTCCGCGCGCCCCCAGGTGCTGCCCGCCTCGAGCGATACGAGGATGGCGCCGAAGATGTAGATGAGCGCGGCAAAGCCCAAAGTCTGCCCCACGGCCAGCGCCCAGACGCCCAGTTGTTCGTCACGCGACATCGCACCTCAGAGCCCGTAGATCGCGGTGAACTTCTGTTCCAGATAGGCCAGCAGGGGGGCCTCGGTCGGGGCGAAACCGCAGGCCCTTGTCACCAGGTCGCGCGGCTCGTAAAGGCTGCCGAACCGGTGCAGGCGGGTTCTTAGCCAATCGGTCGCGGCGCGCGCGTCGCCCCGGCCAAGGCCGGCGTCCAGATCCGGCAGGTCGGCGCGCAGCTTCTGCATCAGACATCCCGCATAGACATTGCCAAGCGCATAGGTGGGGAAATACCCGAAAAGCCCCACCGACCAATGCACATCCTGCAACATGCCGTTGGCCGGCCGGTCGACCACGACGGCAAAATCGGCGCGGAACCGGTCATTCCAGGCGGCCTCGAGATCGGCGGCGGCGAGATTGCCCTTCATCAATTCGCGCTCCAGATCGAAACGCATCATGATATGGAGATTGTAGTGAACCTCGTCGGCTTCGGTGCGGATATACCCCGGCCGCACCCGGTTGATGGTGGCATGGAAGGCATCGGCATCCGCGATCCCGACATCGCCGAAGGTGGCGCGCATCCTGTCGAACAGCCAGCCGCCAAAGGCACGCCCCCGGCCAATCTGGTTTTCATAGATGCGGCTTTGGCTTTCGTGTACCCCCATCGAGGCACCCTGCCCGAGCGGCGTCAGAAGATAGGCCTGGTCGATGCCCTGTTCATAGCAGGCATGGCCTGTCTCATGGATCGTCGAATAAAGACAGTTGAAGGGATCCGCCTCGTCCACCCGCGTGGTGATCCGCACATCGTTGCCCGACCCCGAGGAAAACGGATGCACCGCCATGTCCAGCCGCCCGCGCCGCCAGTCATAGCCAAGCGCCGCGGCCATCTCGCGCGCCAGGTCGAGCTGTTTGTCCCGGCCAAAGACTCCGGTCAATGCGGCGGGGCGCACATCGGACGCCAGCACCGCTTCGCGCAGGGCCACCAGCCGCGGGCGCATCCGGCCGAACATCGCGGCGATCTCGTCACCCGTGGCGCCGGGTTCATATTCATCCAGAAGCGCATCATAAAGATCACCGCCTTCTGCCAGCGCCGCACCCTTTTCGCGGATCAGGGCGATCACCTTCGTCAGCGTCGGCAGGAAATGTGCCACGTCATCGCGCGCCCGCGCCTCGGCCCAGATTCCCTGTGCCACGCTGGTCTGGCGGGCGATTTCGGTGGCAAGGCGCGCCGGGATCCTGGTGTTGCGGGCATGGGCCCGACCGATCAGCGCGACGGCCCGCCTGCCCGCAGCGTCCGGGGCCTCGGCCGCGGCAAGCCAGTCGCCCAGCCGGGGATCGGTGCGCCGGGCGTGCAGCACGGCCTCGATCGCGGCCATTTCCTCGCCGCGCTGTTCGGCCGCCCCCCTGGGCATCATGGTTTCCTGATCCCAGCCCAAGCGTCCGGCGATCTGCGCCAATGCCTCGGTGCCCCGCTGAAAGTCCATCAACTGCGAAAACGCACTCATCTGCTGCCCCTGATCTGCCGGGCAACGGGATAACGCGCCAGAAACCGTGCCCGCAGGATCAAGACCCACAGGACGACCGCACCCGCCTGATGCGCCAGCCCCAGATCCAGAGGTGCCGCATGAAGGACCGTGACGATGCCCAGAACCACCTGCCCGAACAGCATGACAGCCATCCAGTCACAGGCGCGCACGGTTCCGGGGTGCGGCGAACGGCGGCCGCGCAGCCATACGGCCAGACCGAAACCGAAGACCAGATACCCCACCATGCGGTGGATGAACTGAACCAGGCCGGGATTTTCGAAAAACGCCCGCCACGCCGCCCCGTCGGGAACATAAAAGGCATCGGCAGGAAAAAAGCTTTCGCCCATAAGCGGCCAGGTCGGAAAACCGCGCCCCGCGTCGATGCCCGCGACCAGCGCGCCCAGCAGAACCTGCAAGAGCGCGAAATACATCAGCCCGGTGGTCATGGCGAACAGCCTCGGCTCACGCGACCGGCGCGCCTGCATCAGGTCGGCCTCGCTGCGCCCCAATGCGAATATGTACCACGCGCTCAGCCCCAGAATGCCGAAGGCCAGCCCCAGATGCACCGCCAGCCGGTAAGAGGCCACATCGACCACCGGCCCGCTCAGCCCCGACGATACCATCCACCAGCCGATGGCCCCCTGCAAAGCGCCAAGCACGCCCAGACCGGCAAGCCGCCCCGTCCATCCGGCGGGGATTTTGCGGGTCGCGGCAAAAAAGACAAAGCCCGCCGCCCAGACCAGGCCGATGAGACGGCCCAGCTGGCGGTGCCCCCATTCCCACCAATAGATCGACTTGAATGCCGCCAGATCCATCTGGTGGTTCTGAAGCCGGAATTCCGGGCTTTGCTGGTACTTGGCGAATTCGGCGTCCCAGTCGGCCGCGTTCATCGGCGGCATGGCGCCCGTCACCGGTCGCCATTCGGTGATCGACAACCCCGAATCGGTCAGCCGCGTCAGCCCGCCGACAAGGATCATCGCCGTCACCAGCACGAAGATGACGATCAGCCAGCCACGGATCGGCCCGCGCGCACCGCGCCTTTGGGCGTCGATCAGCCCGGTTCTGGGCGCGGCGCGGGTTTTCACCTCTGGGCCTACCTCTTCGAACAGTTTGCGTTTTTCGGCCATCGATCCCTCCCTGACGCGGCGGAGACTAGAAGCCGGGCCAGCCGGCTTCAAGGCATGCTTGTGCGACTATTTTTCACGGCTCCGCACGAGTTTTCGCAAGATGCCGTGGAACATCTGCACATCGGCGCGTGTCAAGGCGGCGCGCGTCCACAGATTGCGCAGATTGAGCTTCATGCTGTCAGCCTTGGTCGCGGGAAAGAAGAACCCGGCATCGTCCAGACATCGTTCGTAGTGATCGCCGAGCTTCTCGATCTCGATCGCCGGGGCGAATTCGCTGCGCCCCAGCCCCATCATCTCGGCCGGTTGCGCCGTGCCCTGCCGGCACCATTCATAGCCGCACAACAGAACTGCCTGCGCGAGGTTGAGCGAGGCGAACGCGGGGTTCACCGGCACCGAAATGACCGCATGCGCGCGCGCCACGTCGTCGTTTTCCAGTCCCGCCCGTTCAGGGCCGAAAAGCACCGCGACCCTTTGCCCGCCTTCGATCAATTCACGCGCCCGGGCCATCGCGTGTTCCGGCGTCATCACCGGCTTGATCAATTCACGGCTGCGCGCTGTCGTCGCAAAGACAAATGTGCAATCGGCGATCGCGTCGGGCACCGTCCGAAAGATCCCGGCGCGATCGAGCACCCGCCCCGCCGCCCCCGATGCCATGGCCACCGCCCGGGGATTGGGCCAGCCATCGCGCGGGGCGACAAGCCGCATCCGGTCGAGGCCGAAATTCAGCATCGCCCGTGCCGCCGCACCGACGTTTTCACCCATCTGCGGGCGGACAAGTACAAAGCTGGGGCCGTTGCCGGGCATGCGGACCTTTCATGCGAACTGCGGCCAAATACGCCGCGCCCGCCGGGTTGGCAAGGCGGCCGGGTCATTGCCGGCAACCGATCATGGCCAAGCGCGGAAATCTGCGCTAAGTGCGGACCGGACACAGCGCAGGAACCCGACATGGCCGCAAATGACACCGCAGTTGATGGCGCAGTTGATGGCGCAGGCAATCGTCCCCAGATATACCTGATCTCGCCGCCGGACTTCACGCTGGAAACCTTTTCGGGCCAGTTGGCGCGCGTGCTGGATCAGGTGGAGACTGCCTGCGTTCGCCTGGCGCTGGCCGGCAGCGACGAAGACAGGATCGGGCGGGCATGTGACGCGTTGCGGCAGATCGCGCATGAGCGCGATGTGGCGCTGGTGATCGAAAACCACATCCGCCTGGCCGAACGCCACGGCCTTGACGGGGTGCATCTGTCGGACGGCGCACGGCATGTGCGCCTGGCTCGCAAGGAACTTGGCGGCGATGCCATTGTCGGTGCGTTCAGCGGCCGGTCGCGCCATGACGGATTGACCGCCGGCGAAGCGGGTGCGGATTATGTGGCCTTCGGCCCGGTCGGTGTTTCGGCATTGGGGCTGGGCGAGGTGGTCGGGCGTGATCTTCTTGCCTGGTGGTCCGAGATGATCGAGGTGCCCGTGGTGTGCGAGGGAGGGCTTTCGGTCGAACTGATCGAAACTCTTGCCCCCGTCACCGATTTTTTCGGCATCGGTGCCGAGATATGGGCAGCGGACGATCCGGCGAAAACCCTCAAGGAACTGCTGGCGCCGCTCGGCTGACCTCTGGACTGACCGCTGGGCGCTGCGCTCACTCCAGGTAGTCGGCGCCAAGAATGTTCTTCACACCGTCTCTCACGACCGCTTCGCAATGCGCCGCCAGTTCCTTGCGCGATTCGAACGCATCGACACTGACCGGCTGATGAAAAACCACATCGACCGTGCCTTGCCGCCGGGTTGCCAGCGTCTTCCAGAAATGCGCGCCAAAACCCATGTCGCCCCACCAGCCGTAATAATGGGGATCTTGCCCGGCCGGGGCGCGGTAGACAACGCTTACCGGCTGAATCTTCAGTGCTTGTTCCAACCCATGGCTGAAGAAAGCCGCAAAGAGGGTGGATTTGAACGGCAAGACACGCAGCCCGTCGGTCGATGTGCCTTCGGGAAAGAACAAAAGCTGATGGCCGGCCCGGATCCTGTCTTCTATCAGCGCCCGCTGGGCGCGCGCTTCCTTCGGGTCGCGGGCAATGAAGGCGGTTCCCGTGGCGCGCGCAAGCCAGCCGATCCCGGCCCAGCCCGCTACCTCGGATTTTGAGACGAAATAGATTTTCTGACAGGCGTTCAGCGAAAAGATGTCGAGCCAGGATACATGATTGGCCACCACCGCGCCGCGGTGTTTCATCGGCTGTCCCGTCACCCGGTAACGCATCCCGAGAATGGCCAAAGACGAGCGGCAGACAAACCGGGTGATATTGGGGGTGACGGGACGGTTCATGCCAAAAAGCGGCGCCTCGATCAGCCTGGCGGCCAGAAGCACACCCAGGCAGCCATAGGTCACCCCCCCCAGCGCCGTCGCCCTCAACGCGGCGCGCACCCATCCGGCCGGGCCGATGCGCACCGGATCGGGTTCAGCGCGCGCATTCCAGGTGCTCACCCCTTGGCCTCATGCTTGCGCGTGAAAAAGCTCTTGTGGCGCACGCTCATGGCCGCCGTATCCATCAGCAGGCATACATCCGTCGTATTGAAATCCCGGTCGATGAAGGCCCCGTCGCCGACAAACCCGCCAAGCCGAAGGTAGGCCCTGATCAAGGCTGGCATCGCAACCATCGCCGCATGGCGATCAAGCGCATCCCCGGCGACGATGTCCATGCGCTGATAATGCGCCGAACGGGCGCGAACGCGCAGATGCGCCGGCGCCAGATGATGTTCGTGAAGCCAGCTAAGCGGCATCCTGATCGCGTCGATATCGGTTCCGTGAAAACTGGCGACGCCAAACATCACCTCGATGCCGTTTTGCAGAACGTATTCGGCCAGCCCGTTCCATAGCAGGAACATGGCCGAACTGCCGCGAAACTCACCCAGCACGCATGACCTGCCCAGCTCCAGCAAGCGCCGCCCGGAACGGCGCAGCGGGCCAAGATCATATTCGGAATCGCTGTAAAACCGCCCGAAACTTGCGGCTGCGTCACCTTTCAACAGCCGATAGGCGCCGACGACATGGTCGAGCTTGGCCGCATCCCGGCGCCGGTCAACCAGGATCAGGTGGTCGTTCACCGCGTCGAATTCGTCACATTCGAGCCGGTCGGCATGGTTGGCGGATGCCCCGCCGCCGCCCAATTCCTCGATGAATACCCGATACCGCAGCCGCTGCGCGGCCAGCACGTCCCGTTCGCCGTCCGCAAGTCGAATTTCAAAATGCGTGTTTTCAGGGATCATCGATAACGTTCGGTTTCATACATCCCATGGCGAGGCTGCTTTCTTAGGTCGGACGGCGCGTATTTGCAACAAGACGCGGAAAAAGCTGGCATTGACACTCTTAATGGTTGCGTTAACTGGTTTTTAATCATCTTCCAGCATCACTCGAAATCCACGACCAAGACCAAGCTGACATTGGAACTGTCGATGACGACCTTGCCCGCATGTTCGAAATTCACGGTGACCTTGCCGCCAATGTTCGACTGCACCTGCCCCAACCCCCAGTCTTCGCGGCGCGGATGGCGTACCAGCATTCCCGGTTCCAAGAGTGCGTTCATTCTATCACATCCAGTTTCAGGAAACCGATGGCCGGTGAAAACCCCAACCTGAGCGAATTGCTCAGCTCGCGAATTTGCCACGACATTGTCAGCCCCCTGGGCGCCATTGGCAATGGCATGGAACTTTTGCTGATGACCGGCACCGAAAGCGGCCCGGAAATCACGCTGATCCTCGACAGTATCACGAATGCCAATGCCAGGGTACGCCTGTTTCGTATCGCCTTCGGTCTGGCACGGGCCGATCAGTTTGTCGATAGCAAGCAAGCCCGCGCGATCTTCGACGACATCGGCCGCACCGGCCGGATCAAGATAGACTGGCACATAACCGACCGCGTGCCCCGGCAGGATGCCAAGCTCGCCATGCTTGCGTTCTTGTGTCTTGAAACGGCGCTGACCGGCGGCGGCCATGTCAGCATGGACCGGGTGCAAGGCAATTGGCTGGTGAGCGCCAGCGCCGAAAAGATCAATGTCGACTCAACGCTTTGGGAAACCCTCGACGCGGGGGCAGCCGACAGGAACCTGTCTGCCGCGCATGTGCAATTTGCGCTTCTTGCCGATGAGCTCGCGCGCAGGAAGCGCAAAATCATCGCCGAATTCGGTGACGCCCGGATGGCCCTGCGGTTCTGATGCGCAGCGTTTCGCGACGTTCCCGATCGGCCACGCATCGCTTTCCTGCGCGATCAAGGCGCGGGCCGCGCCGCCGGAAAATTCCGGCAATGCCGATTTACGCCCTGACCGTTCCGTTCCCCTCCACGAGATATTTGAACGATGTCAGTTGCTCGGCGCCGACCGGGCCGCGCGCATGCATCTTTCCGGTGGCGATGCCGATCTCCGCGCCCATGCCGAACTCACCGCCATCGGCGAACTGGGTCGATGCGTTGCGCATCAGAATCGCCGAATCGAGACACTGGAAAAACCGGTTCGCCGTGGCGTCGTTTTCGGTCAGGATCGCATCGGTATGGTTCGAGCCATACCGGCGGATGTGGGAAATTGCCCCTTCCACCCCGTCGACGGCCTTGACCGCGATGATGCTGTCAAGAAATTCATGCCCGAAATCCCCCGCCTTCGCGCGCACCGTACCGGCGATCGCGGCCAGATCGCCATCGGCCCGCACCTCGACACCCGCCGCCAGCAGATCCTCGATCAGAACCGCCCCATGGGCGGCAAGGAAGGCCTTGTCGATCAGCAGGCATTCGGCCGCGCCACAAATTCCGGTGCGCCGCGTCTTGGCGTTGATCACCACGGCCCTGGCCTTTTCCAGATCGGCATCGCCATCGGCATAGACATGGCAGATGCCTTCCAGATGCGCAAATACCGGCACCCGCGCCTCGGCCTGCACCAGCCCGACAAGCCCCTTGCCGCCGCGCGGCACGATGACGTCGATAAAATCCGTCATGCCCAGCATTTCCGACACGGCGGCGCGGTCGCGTGTCGGCACCAGCTGGATCGCGGTTTCGGGCAGGCCCGCATGGTCAAGCCCGGTTCGCAGACAGGCATGAAGCGCCTGGCTGGAGCGAAAGCTTTCCGATCCGCCGCGCAGAATGACGGCGTTTCCCGCCTTCAGACACAGCGCCCCGGCGTCGGCAGTCACGTTCGGGCGGCTTTCATAGATCACCCCGACCACTCCCAGAGGCGTGCGCACGCGGCGAATATGCAGACCCGACGGCATGTCCCATTCGGCGATGACCGAGCCGACAGGGTCGGGTTGGTCCGCAACCGATCGAAGGCCTTCGACAATGCCGGCAATACGCTGCTCATCCAGCCTGAGCCGGTCCAGCATGGCCGGGTTGAGGTTTCTGGAGGTGGCAAGGGCCATATCCTCGTCATTTGCCGCGGCAATCTTGGCGCGGGCGCTCCAGACCGCCTCCGCGGCGGCCCTGAGTGCTGCAACCTTGCTTTCTGCGCTGGCGCAGGCCAGTTGCGCGGCGGCGGCACGCGCATTGCCACCGATCGCTTTCATCAGGTCAGGCAGATCGTTCAATTCCATCGGATGCCCCCGTTTCCCGGTCGTCTTCAAATGACCATGTCGTCGCGGTGAATGAGTGCGGCCCGCCCCGCATAGCCCAGAATTCGCGCGATTTCGCCCGACCGGCGCCCGGCAATCGCCTTTGCCTCGTCGCCTGAATAGCGGGCCAGGCCCTGACCCAGCGCCTCGCCCTCCGGCCCGGCAATCGCCACCGGATCGCCGCGCCCGAAATTGCCCGAAACCCGCGTCACACCCGCAGGCAACAGCGATTTTCCCGCGCGCAGCGCCACCATCGCCCCGGCATCCACCTGCACCGTGCCGCGCGGTTTCATCGCCGCGATCCAGCGTTTGCGGGCCACCTGCGGATCGCCCTGGGCAATGAACCAGGTGCAATGCGCACCCTGCGCCAGGGCCGTTATCGGGCGATCGACCGCACCTTGCATGATCGCCATGGCGCATCCCCCCGCCACCGCCGTCTTGGCCGCGATCAGCTTGGTCTTCATGCCTCCCCGCGAATGCTCGGAGACCGGATCGCCGGCCATCGCCTCGATCTGCGGGGTGATCCTTTCGATTACGTCAAAGCGCCGCGCGGTGGGATCGACGACGGGATTTGCCGAATAGAGCCCATCCACATCGGACAACAGAACCAGTTGATCGGCGCCGATCGTGACCGCGATCTGCGCGGCCAGCCGGTCATTATCGCCAAAACGGATCTCGTCAGTGGCCACGGTATCGTTTTCATTGACGATCGGCACGACGCCAAGGCCGATCAGGGTTTCCATCGTCGCGCGCGAGTTGAGATAGCGACGCCGGTTTTCGGTGTCCTCGAGCGTCACCAGCACCTGTGCGGTGATCAGCCCGTGCCGCGCCAGCACTTCCTCATAGGCGCGCCCGAGGCGAATCTGCCCGACCGCCGCCGCCGCCTGGCTTTGTTCAAGCGAAAGCACCCCGGAAGGCAGGCCCAGCACGCCGCGCCCCAGCGCGATCGACCCGGACGACACGATGATCACATCCGTGCCCCGCCGCTTGGCGGCTGCAACGTCTTCGGCCAGCGCCGTCAGCCAGGCGTTCTTCAGCCCCGTTTTCCGGTCGACCAGCAAAGCCGAACCGATCTTGATGACCAGCCGCCGGGCGCTGGAAATGTCGGGAATCAGGGGTGCCATGCCTTTTCCTCGGGGGCGGTGGGCTGCCTGGCGCTGGCGACTTGCGCGTAAACTGCGCGCAGCACCTCTTGCATACCCTGCCCCGATACGCCCGAAATGGCGAATACCGGGCCGCCGCTGGCCTTTTCAAGGCTGCGCCTGCGGCTGGCCAGGGTTTTGGCGTCCAGCGCATCGATCTTGTTCAGGGCGGTCAGGCGCGGCCGGGCGGCCAGCGCCGGGGAATAGCGTTGCAATTCGCTGACAATCGTCCGGTAATCTTTTGCAATCGTTGAAGATGTTCCATCGACAAGATGCAGCAGCACCGAACATCTTTCCACATGCGCGAGAAATCCATCGCCAAGGCCGCGCCCTTCGCTGGCGCCTTCGATCAGGCCGGGGATGTCGGCCATGACGAATTCGCGGCCGTCAATACCGACAACACCCAGATTGGGCACCAGCGTGGTGAAAGGATAATCGGCGATCTTGGGGCGCGCATTCGACGTGGCCGCGAGAAAGGTCGATTTGCCGGCGTTCGGCAGACCCAGCAGCCCCGCATCGGCGATCAGCTTCAGCCGCAGCCAGATGGTGCGCTCGATCCCCTCCTGCCCCGGATTGGCGCGGCTGGGCGCCCGGTTGGTCGAGGATTTGAAATGCAGATTGCCAAAACCGCCATTGCCGCCCTTGGCCAGGCACAGGCGCTGACCCGTCTCGGTAAGATCGGCAATCAGCGTTTCTTGATCCTCATCGAGAATTTCCGTTCCCACCGGCACTTTCAGGGTGATGTCATCGCCGGACTTGCCGGTGCGCTGGCTACCCATGCCGGGCTGGCCGGATTTGGCGAAGAAATGCTGCTGATAGCGAAAATCGATCAGGGTATTGAGCCCGTCGACGGCCTCGACCCAGACCGACCCGCCATTGCCGCCGTCACCGCCATCGGGGCCGCCGAATTCAATGAATTTCTCGCGCCGGAAGCTGACGCAACCGCTGCCGCCGCCGCCCGAGCGGATATAGACTTTGGTCAGGTCGAGAAACTTCATCGCGCGGGCTTTCCGTTGATCCCTGCCGCGATAGTCTGTGGCGCGCGATTTCGCAAGAGCGGGCCAGGGCTGCGACACGGGAAAGAGGGGTGACAGGGCGCCGGATTCTCGCCCTGTCGCCAAAAGGACGTGCCGCAGGATGTGCCGTGGCGGATTTTCAGTGTCGCATCGCCGGCACGAGACCAGCCCGCCGGAGCGGAGAAGAAAAAATCATGCCATCCGGCGCAGATAGGTCCAGGTCGGCACGGTGGCGTTGCGCGCGACGGAAAAGGCCTCGGCATCGCCGAGATATTCGAAACCGCAATTTGTCAGGACCCGCGCCGAGCCGGGATTGTCCTGAAAGACCTCTGCAAACAACGTCCGGGCGCCTTGCGGGTTGGCCGCGACGATAGCCGCGACAGCTTCGGATGCGTAGCCGGTATTCCAGAAAGCCGGCGCGACCCAATACTTGATCTCGCTTTGGTCGCGTTCCATCGGGGTCAGGCTGACCAGGCCGATCACCTCGGCATGGCCGGCCCCCGACCCGTCGATGATCCAGATATCCTCGCCACTGCCACCGGCCAGGATGCGGGCGCAAAACGCCTCGGTCGCGCCGGGCGGCAAGGGGTGCGGAATGGTTCTGGTGCCTTCGGCGATGCGCCGGTCGGCGGTATGAAGCGCAATCAGCCCGGCATCGGACTGCTGCAAGGGGCGCAGCACAAAACGATCGCTCGCCAGCGCGGGCTGGACGACGACGGATGGATGAATCATGCCTTCCCTCCTCAGGGGCGTCTCACCTATGCGGTGCGCCGCGCGGACCTGCCTTTCCTTTCGCTCGGACGCGCTCTTGTCGCACGACGCTTCGAGCAAAGACCGAAACGCAATTAACCAATTCCTACCGCCTCCCAGGTTAACGGGAAGTTACCGCCCGAAAGCCCGCGGCCGGCCCCGCCGCTAAGGGGCCTGAACCGGGACCGATACAGCCGAAATGGGGCAACAGAGTGGCATTTTCAATGATCACGCTTTCGCGAAATCGAGAATTCAAGCGTTTCCGGCCCCTGTTGAAAGGCAATGAGCTGCCGGGCGCCCGGCCCGAAGGTGCGGCGCCGCATGCGCTTGACGCTGCCTGCCTTCTCACTCCGCCTCAGAACCAAGGCAGACGGTAGGAGACACACTCAGCGCGCAATCGATCCAAGGCCGTGTCCCGGCGCAATGGCCGCGCTCGCCGTCTACGGTCGATCGCTCGCAGCCGGCCGTTCGGCCGGCCGGCCCCTCAATGCGCTGTTCGCGAAGCGTTGTCACCCTTGTCCTGCATCGCCGCCTTGGCGGCCGCCTCCTCGGCCTCTTCATCCCAAATGATCGCCTCGGGCATCCGCACCAGCGCATGTTGAAGCACCTCGCGCACATGCGCCACCGGGATGATCGTCATCCCGGATTTCACATTGTCGGGAATCTCGGTCAGATCCTTGGCGTTTTCCTGCGGGATCAATACCGTCTTGATTCCGCCGCGCAGCGCCGCCAGAAGCTTTTCCTTCAATCCGCCGATGGGCAGCACATTGCCGCGCAGCGTCACCTCGCCGGTCATGGCGATATCCTTGCGCACCGGAATCTGGGTCAGCACCGACACGATCGAGGTGACCATGGCGACACCGGCCGACGGCCCATCCTTCGGGGTGGCCCCTTCGGGGACGTGAACATGAATATCCACCTTCTCGAATTTCGGGGGCTTGACGCCGATCTGCGGGCTGATGGAACGCACGAAACTCGCCGCCGCCTCGATCGATTCCTTCATCACCTCGCCGAGCTTGCCGGTGGTCTTCATCCGCCCCTTGCCCGGCAGTTGCACAGCCTCGATCGACAAGAGATCGCCCCCCACGGAAGTCCAGGCCAGCCCGGTCACCACGCCGATCTGGTCCTCCTTTTCGGCCAGACCGTACCGAAAGCGTTTCACGCCAAGAAACTCTTCCAGCTGCGCGGGGGTGATCTCGATCCGCTCGGCATCCTTGCGCACGATCCGTGTCAGCGCCTTGCGGGCGAGCTTGGAGATTTCACGCTCCAGGTTTCGCACGCCGGCCTCGCGCGTGTAGGTGCGAATGATTTCCTGCAACGCATCGTCGGTCAGGCGGAATTCCTGTTTGCGCAGCCCATGGTTCTTGATCTGTTTGGGGATCAGGTGCTGTTTGGCGATTTCGCGCTTTTCATCCTCCGTGTATCCGGCCAGCGGAATGATCTCCATCCGGTCGAGCAGCGGCAACGGCATGTTGTAGGTGTTGGCCGTGGTCAGGAACATCACGTTGGAAAGGTCGTATTCAACCTCCAGATAGTGATCGATGAAGGTCGCGTTCTGCTCGGGGTCCAGCACCTCGAGCATCGCGCTTGCCGGATCGCCGCGAAAATCCTGGCCCATCTTGTCGATCTCGTCGAGAAGGATCAGCGGGTTGGTGGTCTTGGCTTTCTTCAGCGCCTGAATGATCTTGCCGGGCATGGAGCCGATATAGGTGCGCCTGTGGCCGCGGATCTCGGATTCGTCGCGCACCCCGCCAAGGCTGATGCGGATGAATTCGCGCCCCGTCGCCCGCGCCACCGATTTGCCGAGCGAGGTCTTGCCAACCCCCGGCGGGCCGACGAGGCACAGGATCGGGCCTTTCATCTTGGCGGACCTTTGCTGCACGGCCAGATATTCGACAATCCGTTCCTTGACCTTTTCCAGGCCATAATGATCGTCATCCAAGACCTTCTGCGCCGCGTTCAGATCCTTCTTGACGCGCGATTTGACCCCCCAAGGCAAAGCCAGCAGCCAGTCGAGATAATTGCGCACCACCGTCGCCTCGGCCGACATCGGCGACATCGACTTGAGCTTTTTCAACTCCGCCTCGGCCTTGTCGCGCGCCTCTTTGGAAAACTTGGTCTTGGCGATCTTTTCAACCAGTTCGTTGATTTCGTTCTGGCCTTCTTCGCCGTCGCCAAGCTCTTTCTGAATGGCCTTCATCTGCTCATTCAGATAATATTCGCGCTGGGTCCGCTCCATCTGCGACTTGACCCGCGTCTTGATTTTCTTCTCGACCTGCAGGACCGACATTTCGCCCTGCATCAGGCCGAATACCTTTTCCAGACGTTCGGCCACATCCAGCGTTTCAAGCAGATCCTGTTTCTGGCTGACCTCCACGCCCAGATGCCCCGAAACGAGATCGGCCAGCCGCGCGGCCTCGCGGCTTTCGGCCACGGCCGAAAGCGCTTCCTCGGGGACGTTTTTCTTGATCTTGGCGTAGCGTTCGAATTCCTCGGGCACCGAGCGCAGCAATGCCTCCACCGTCGCTTCATCGCCGGGGATTTCCGTCAAGGGCTCTGCCCTCGCTTCGAAATAGGATTCGTTGTCGATGAATTCGACGATCCGCACCCGTGTCTTGCCTTCCACCAGCACCTTGACCGTGCCATCGGGCAGTTTCAGCAATTGCAGCACATTGGCCAGGACACCCACGCGGTAGATCCCTTCCGCGGCCGGGTCATCGACCGATGGGTCGATTTGCGAGGAAAGCAGGATCTGATTGTCCTCGCGCATCACCTCTTCAAGGGCGCGCACCGATTTTTCCCGGCCAACGAAAAGCGGGAATATCATATGCGGAAAAACCACGATATCGCGCAACGGCAATACCGGGTAGTTTTGGGGGCTGTGTTCAGACATCAGGTTTCCTTGTTTCGCAGGAAAACACCGGCCCCGATTATCGGCGGCGCTTGGCTTTCCCCTGTTCAGCTACGCTATCTAGGGATGCGGCCTGCCCTCTTCAACCGGCCTTCAGCGTTGGTGGCGCGACAATAGTGTGCATGTCTTCACGCGCAACCCGGAATTGGCACCCCGCGCGCGGTCTTGCCGGCTTTCTTTCACCGCCAGGGCGCGTGCCCGCGTCATCCGCGACCAAATGCGTTGCGGCTTCAGCCAGTGCTGCCCATCATCTCTTGCTCCGCCGGGCGCCTCGCCCGGATGCCGTTATTCGGCGGCGATGCGCATCGGCGCGACCGGCATGGCCAAAACCGCATAGCGGCGACCGTCTTCCTTGCCGACATAGGGGTCGCTTGCCCGGCTGACCGGCCAGCCGAGCTGGCGCATCGCCCGCACCAGCAACACCGGGGCGATCGCGATCAGTTCGCTTGCGCCATGTGCCTGGGCGATATCGGATACCCCTTGCATGACCAGCGACAGCACCTGCGACCGGTCGGAATGCGTGGCCACCGAATCAGCTGTGATGAGCCGCGTGCACTCCCACACCTGCGGGGTGACGATCGCGTTGCTCATCAGCTTGTCGGGGATGCCCGGCAATTTGCCTTCCGCCGCGTCGCGGATCATGTAGGTATGGTCACCCCATTTCGAGGTCGTCGGCATGGCCCGTGCGCCACCGACCACCTTGCCGTCCTTGACCACAAGGGAATAATGCGCCAGCGGGTTGTCGTATTGGTCCATCTCGACCGCCTCGTTATGGGGAATGTCCCAGTTCAGCGAATCGACAAAATACTGCTTGCGCAACTTCAGGTATTCGTAAAACGCTGTTCCATAACGATGCATTTCCGACAGATCGAAGGTGATGTTCTTCATGGATTGCCCCTCCTTTTTCAGGCGGGACAATTAGATCACTATTGGAAACAGTTTATAATCTTTTAGGTGAAAGTTTCGGTATTTTTCTACCTGACGCTGTGTTTTTCAAACCCTAACAATCAAATCAGGCCGTATCCGGCCGCGGTGGAAACGGCCTGGCTTGCGGTTTTGGCACCCAGTTTGGCCTTGGCGTTCTTGAGCCTTTGCTTGACCGCACCCTCGGACACGCCCAGCCGATTTGCGATTTCTTTCAAGAGCATCCCCTCTTTGACCATCTCCAGAGCCTCGAGTTCGGCCTTGGTCAGATTGGTCGGCGGCGCCGTCGCGACATGCAGCAACTGAAGCCTGCGGATGAGGGCTGCGATCTCGTCATCGGTGAATTCGCGGTCGGGGCGTGAAAAGCTGCCGAATGACCGCTGACCATGCGGGCCGGGATCCTCAAAGCTGATGGCCACGCCGTATTTCAGGCCATGAGTCGCCGCTTCTCGCAGGATTTCACGCGGATCAGGCAGGGTGATTTCGCTCCAGCGGATGGTGCCGAAATTGCGATAGACCCATTGCATGACCGGATCGAAGACCATGTAGCTTTCGTTGGTGTAACGCTCGACCCAGGCAGGCGGCAGGGCGTTTTGTTCAGCAAGCGGAAACGCGAAACCCACCCGCAAGGCGATATAATACCCTGCCGGAGCGAGGGCCGAAAACTCGAGACTTCCGGCGCCTTCATCTTCTGGCTCCGCGCGGATGAATTCTTTCGCCAAGGCTTTGCGTTCCGGTCAGAAAAGGTGCAATATCGAAAACTGTGCATATCGAGTTATGACAGGTAAGGCGTGGCAGATAAAGAACCCATACCGCGAGGAAAAGCGCGAAGTGACTCAGGTTTCGCAAGCGAACGATCTTTTGAGGCGGCTCCATGAACGCAGCCCGACGGGCTTCGCGATCGGGCTGCATATCCAGTTTACCACACCCCGGTACTTCTTTCAGTCCTACAGCAAGGAATGGCTCGATGCCTATTCGGCCAAGGGCTTCGTGATGAATGACCCGATCGTGCATTGGGGGTTTTCCAATGAAGGTTCGATCCGCTGGCGCGATCTGGCGCAGACCGACCCGCTGGGTGTGCTGAGCGAGGCCGCCAAATTCGGCATGTGCTTTGGCATGGCGGCTTCGGTCATGCGCGGTTCGTCCCGTTCGATTGCCGGGTTTTCGCGCGGCGATCGCGAAATGACGGATGTTGAGATGGCCGGAATCCACAAGGATCTCAGGGCATTGCACGACGCAACCATCGGCATGCAGACGCTCAGCCCGGAAATCCACGACACCCTGCGCCAGATGTCTATCTACCTGACCCACGGGTAGGGCCTTCAAATCGGCTCGATATCGCCCTGGCTGCGCAAATCATTGAACAATTTGACAAAGCCTTGCAGCGCGCCCGCCGATACCGCCGCGCGCAGACCGGCCATCAGTTCCTGATAGTAATGAAGGTTGTGCCATGTCATCAGCATCGAGGCGATGATTTCGCCCGCGCGAAAGACATGGTGCAGGTAGGCGCGCGAATAGTTTTGGCACGCCGGGCACTGACATTGATCATCCAGCGGCCGCGGATCATCCTGGTGACGCGCGTTCTTGATGTTGACGACACCCTTGCGGGTAAAGGCCTGCCCGGTGCGCCCCGAACGCGACGGCAACACACAGTCCATCATGTCGATCCCGCGCGCAACGGCGCCGACGATATCGTCGGGCTTGCCGACCCCCATGAGGTATCGCGGTTTGTCGGATGGCAGCATCTGTGGCGCATAGTCCAGAACCGAAAACATCCGTTCCTGCCCCTCGCCCACCGCCAATCCACCAACGGCATAGCCGTCAAAGCCGATCTCGCGCAATTTCTCTGCGCTTTGCGCGCGCTGGTCGTGAAAGATGCTGCCTTGCTGGATGCCGAACAGGCCGTGACCCGGCCTGTCGCCGAAAGCCTCGCGCGACCTTTGGGCCCAGCGCATCGAAAGCTCCATCGACTTGCGGGCTGTGGCCTCATCGGCCGGATAAGGCGTGCATTCGTCAAAGGCCATCACGATGTCGCTGCCGAGCAGGCGCTGAATCTCCATCGACCTTTCGGGCGTCAGGTGATGGGGCGATCCGTCGATATGGGATTTGAAGCGCACGCCTTCTTCGCTCATCCTGCGCAGGCTGGCCAGGCTCATGACCTGAAAGCCGCCGCTATCGGTCAGGATCGGACGCGGCCAATTCATGAACCGGTGCAGGCCGCCCATTTGGCTGATCCTTTCGGCGGTGGGGCGCAGCATCAGGTGATAGGTATTGCCCAACAGGATATCGGCGCCGGTAGCGGCAACATTTTCGGGCAACATCGCCTTGACGGTCGCCGCGGTGCCCACCGGCATGAAGGCCGGTGTGCGAATCTCACCGCGCGGGGTCGAAATGACACCGGCGCGGGCCAGACCGTCGGTGGAGTTCAGTGTGAAGGCAAACCGGTTTGTCATGGTCGGCGTCTTAGCCCAGGCCATCGGCTTTTCCTAGGCCCGGCCGCGCGCGACAGACCGCTGATTCGCGCCTCCTTGGGCCAGACCCGGCAATTGCGGCGGGAATTTCCGTCGGGTTCCGGGCCGGCCCGACCTATCCTAAAGGACAATGGAATCGGTGCTTTGAAAATTCTTCGGATACTTTTGCCGATGCTGCCCGGAATTGTTTCGCATTGCTCTACCTAAAATTGAAAGTCCTTTGAATCAGCCGGGCATTGCCGCAGAATTGGCGCAAGGCTTGGGGGAAGCGGCGCCCGATCGCGTGGGGTTTTTTTCCATTGCTCTCAACTGCTTGAAGGTGGGGTATCTGCCTTCATCAGGCCATGAGCACGAAAGAACAGCGATCGGGACACGGATGGGGGCAAGCCGCGGTCGAAGATGTCGGGCCGCAAAGTGATGTAAGAAAAGGCCAATGCCGTACCGGCGGTTCAGCGGGGCGGTCGGCTAATGTCGAACAAGTAAATGAGTAAGTGAGTAGGTAACGATGCACCAGGTAAAGAGTTCCACCCCATCCGAAATCGCCGCGACCGGTTTCGCTCAGGCAGCCGCGGCGCGCCGCGGGCCTCGCGCGAAGGGCCGGCCGCTTCCCGTCAAGGATACGCTCTGGACCCTGCCGGGTTTCTGTGGCGGCACCAAGATCGCCACCAGCTTCGGTGAAATGCCGATCTATGCGCTTCGCCTGCGCGACCCCCTGCGCACCGTTGCGGGAACCATCGCGACGGTGGGCTGGGTGGACAAGATCCATCTTGACGAGGAATTTCTGCGCACCCATCCCGACGCCCAGCCGATCCTGATCCGCGCGGGTTCGCTGGGCCACAATCTGCCCAAGGAAGATCTGACCGTCTCGCCGCATCAGAAGATCAATGTAAGCAAGGCCCAGTTTCGTCAGGAATTCTGCCTTGCCCGCGATCTGGAGCATATGCCGGGCGTCTTGCGCAAGCCCGAAATGCTGCTGACCTATTACCTGTTCAACTGCACGGTTCCCGTTACCGTCAGCGTGAACGGCACCTGGACCAGCGTCGCGCCCTGACCCACTCCTGGGGTGCCGGACCGGCATGGAAAGGGCCTTCGACTCGGCCTGACCGCCGGCAAGGTCTATTTCTCCGCCTGGCCGCCCTCCGGCGAACGCCCATCGGTCGGATGGCCGCGAAAGCCGGTGGCGACCACGAATTTTTCGGAACTGTCAGATCGGCTGGCAGGCGGCTTCACATGCGCGACCTTGGCAAAGGCGCGTTTGAGCAG
The DNA here is from genome assembly GCA_020446815.1 of Paracoccaceae bacterium. Classification (GTDB taxonomy): domain Bacteria; phylum Pseudomonadota; class Alphaproteobacteria; order Rhodobacterales; family Rhodobacteraceae; genus Albidovulum. The sequence goes on along the minus strand of JAGRDY010000034.1, from coordinate 82,178 downwards.
CATCTGCAATTCGCTCTCGGCCCCACCGGCCAGAACCTTGGCCACGAAGGTGCCGCCGATTTCCAGAACATCGAACGCCAGTTCCGCGGCCGCCTCGCACAGCGCGATGATCCGCAGATGATCGGTGCCCTTGTGGCCCGACGCCGATGCGGCCATGTCGGACATCACCACATCCGCCTTGCCGCCAAGCCAGGCCTTGACCTTTGCGTCCGCGCCATCGGACAGAAAATCCAGAACGTGGATTTCGGCCCCGGCAATCGGCTCGACCTCCTGCAAATCCACGCCCAGCACCCTGCCCCGTTTCTTTCCGGCCCGAGTGCCTTGCGCATTCACCCGCTCAACCGCGACCTGACACCAGCCGCCCGGCGCACAGCCCAGATCGACCACGCGCGCGCCCGGCACCAGAAACCGGTATTTGTCATCCAGTTCGATGATCTTGAAGGCCGCGCGGCCGCGAAAGCCTTCCTTTTGCGCGCGCTGGACATAGGGGTCGTTCAATTGCCGTTCCAGCCACAGCGTCGAGGAAAGCTTGCGCCCCTTGGCGGTCCTTACACGGACCCGCAAATCGCGTGCCCCGCGCCCGGATGTATTTCTTGTCGGCGTCTTTGCCATGTCCGCATTTGCCTCAAGGAATTGCCGCAATCTGCCGCCCGGATAACCATTCCGGCCTGCTATCTCAATCCTGCAACCTCAATCGCCGCCGCAACTGCACCCGTCAAAGGCAGTCCGGTTCCAGAACGCCATCCGCCGACATTTGCGCGTATAACAGCCCTTCGCGCAATCCGCGATCGGCCACCGACAGCCGGTCGGTCGGCCAGACCCGCAACAGCGCCTGCAGGATCGCCGAACCGGACATGATCAGCGAATGCCGGTCGCGGCCGATACGCGGGTCGTTGCGGCGCCCTTCCGGCCCCAGGCTCAGATATTCGCGAATCACCCGGTCGATCTGATCGCTGGTCATCCTCAGCCCGTCGACCTTGCTGCGGTCATATCGTTTCAGCCCCAGATGGCTCGCGGCAACCGTGGTCACCGTCCCCGAGGTGCCGACAATCTGGAACCCCTCGCGCGGCTGGCTGGCACTATAGGGCGAAAACTTTGCAAGGTTTTCCTCGAAATACCAGCTCATCAACGCAAAGCGGGCGGCATCATCCAGGACATCCGAAAACTGATCCTTGAGCGTGGCAACCCCCAATGGCACCGATATCCAGTCAACCACCTTGGCGGCGGGAAAGGGGCTGTCGGGGGGATGGAATCCGCCATGCAGGCGCATGATCGCGCGCGGCCGCTGGGGTCCGGCCACGGCAGACAGGTCGATCCAGACCAGCTCGGTAGACCCCCCGCCAATGTCGACAACCAGCAATTGTTCGGTCTTGACCGACACCAGCGGCGCACAGGAAACCACCGCCAGTCGCGCCTCTTCCTCGGTTTCGATGATTTCCAGTGGCAGGCCGGTTTCCTTGCGCACCAGCCGCAGGAATTCACCGGCGTTCGACGCCCGCCGGCACGCCTCGGTCGCAACAAGGCGCATCCGCGTCACTTCATGCTGTTCGATCTTGCGCCGACAGATTTGCAGCGCCTGTATCGTGCGCGCGATGGAGGCGCGCCCCAGACGGCCCGACGCTTCCAGCCCGTTGCCAAGACGGACCGATTTGGAAAAACTGTCGATCACATGAAACTGACTGCCCTGCGGCTGGGCAATCAGCATGCGGCAACTGTTCGTGCCGAGATCCAGCGCCGCATAAAGCTGCGCGGAATCCGGCCTTGGGGTGCTTGGCGGCTCTACCGACCTGGGGAACGCGCCCGCACCTCCGGGACGCCTGGGCGCCATCGTCGCGCCCTCCTTTGTCTTGTTGGCCCCTGAATAACCGCTGCCGCCCTGTCAGGCAAGGCACACGGCGGCGTTCCGCGGCGCACCACCCTGCCACAGGTCGCTCTGATTGCGCACAATGTCGAAAATCGTCATCGTTTGCCGGCCCGGGCACAGTATTGAGGGCCCAACTCCGGGGAGATTCGCCATGGCTGAGGTTACCATCGTTTACTGGCGCGACATTCCCGCACAGGTCATCGTCGGAAAGGGCCGCCGGGGGACGAAAAAAGCCCTGCCGGAACGGTTCGAACAGGCCATCGACCGATGCGCCATGAAGATCGGCGCGGCGGGCACGGATGCCTATCTGGCGGAATGGCGCAAGGCCGCCCCGGTAAGCGTCGACGGCGAGGACGAAGCCGTCGCCGAAGCCGAAGTGGCGCGAATCGTCGCGGAATATGACACTGACCGCATCAAGACGCTGATTGCCAACGACGGTTGGGCGTGACACGAAAACATTTCTGGAGAACTGCGATGGCGCTACTGAATTTCCGCCGCAAGGAGGCGGCCCCGGCCGGCAACAAATCCCAAGTCGAGGCATTTCTGAAAGGCTATTCGATCGAGGTGATGCCGCGCACCGCCGAAAAGGTCGAGGATTTCCGCGCCCTCCTGCCGCAAGACACCCGTGTCTACATCGCCCATATCGAAGGCACGCCGATCGAGGAAATGGTCGCCACGGCAAAACGGCTCAATGGCGAAGGCTTTGCCGTCATGCCGCATTTTCCGGCGCGCATCATCAAGGACAAGGCCACGCTGGGCGACTGGATCGCCCGTTACCGGGGCGAAGCCGATGTCAGGCAGGCGTTGCTGCTGGCGGGGGGCGTTGCCCGGCCCCATGGCGAATTTCATTCCTCGATGCAACTTCTCGAATCCGGCCAGTTCGATGGCTTCGAGCGGCTCCATGTCGCGGGCCATCCAGAAGGCAACCGCGACATAGACGCCGATGGCTCCGACAGGAACGTGATGGACGCGCTGCGCTGGAAACAGGCGTTTTCGGCGCGCACCGACGCCAGGATGGCGCTGGCCACGCAATTCTGTTTCGCGGCCGGACCAGTGATCCAATGGGCCGACCGGCTGGCTGTCGAAGGCATTGATCTGCCCATTCACATCGGTGTGGCCGGCCCGGCCAAATTGCAGACGCTGATCAAGTTCGCCATTGCCTGCGGTGTCGGCCCTTCGCTGAAGGTGCTGCAAAAGCGCGCCATGGATGTGACCAAACTGCTCTTGCCCTATGAGCCGAACGACTTTGTCTCCGAACTGGCGGCCCACAAGGCGGCCAACCCGAAATTCGGCATCGAAGCCGTGCATTTCTTTCCGCTGGGCGGTATCAAGACCAACGCAACCTGGGCCATCGAGCATGGCGGCGCCTTTGCCGCTCCGGCCCGCACAAGCTGATAAAGAAAGTTAGAAATGACCCGTACCGTCATAGAATCAAAAACGAAAACCGTCACGATCGGCTTTGATGAACCGTTCTGCGTCATCGGCGAGCGGATCAACCCCACGGGGCGCAAGAAACTCGCCGCGGAACTGGAGGCGAACGACTTTTCGACCGTCGAACGCGATGCCATCGAACAGGTGGCCTGCGGGGCGATGGTTCTCGATGTGAATGCGGGTGTCGTTTACAATTCCAATCCCAACCCGAATGAAACCGAACCGCCCCTGATGACCAGGATGATCAATATCGTTCAGGGCCTTGTCGATGCCCCGCTGTGCATCGACAGTTCGGTGCCCGGCGCGCTCGAGGCAGGGCTTGCCGCGGCGCAGGGGCGGCCGCTGCTCAATTCCGTCACGGGCGAGGAAGAGCGCCTGGAAATGGTGCTGCCGCTGGTCAAGAAATACAACGTGCCCGTCGTGGCGATCTCCAACGACGATACCGGCATTTCAATGGATCCGGACGTACGTTTTGGCGTCGCCAAGATGATCGTCGAAAGGGCCGCCGATTATGGCATCCCGGCGCATGATATCGTCGTTGACCCGCTGGTGATGCCGGTGGGCGCGCTGGGTGATGCCGGGCGGCAGGTCTTCGCCCTGGTGCGGCGGTTGCGCGACGAGTTGGGCGTGAACACCACCTGCGGCGCATCGAACGTGTCCTTCGGCCTTCCCAACCGGCACGGGATCAACGCAGCCTTCCTGCCGATGGCCATCGGCGCGGGCATGACCTCGGCCATCATGAACCCGGTGCGCCCGGTTGAAATGGAAGCGATCCGGGCCGCCAATTTGCTGATGAACCACGATTCCAACGGTACCGACTGGATCAAGTTCGCCCGTGTGCTCGAGTCGGTCAGGGAAGGGACAGCCTTCGCCGAAGCCTCGACCGCGATCGCCAGTGCCGGGCGCGCGGGCCGCGAAGGCGGACGGCGCCGGCGCGGCTGAACAGGCGCCATTCGCGCCACATGATCCGGCGGCTCCGACCGATCAGGCGGGGCCGCCGCATGGCTTTTCATCCGCTATGGCGGTTCGGGAAATCCTGAATCGCCAGAACCCTGCCGCGCCTGCGGCGCTCATTGGCTTTTGGCGATGATTGATGGGGCGGGCACTTCCCGAAACGCTTGCGGCGGATTTCAACGCCCCGGCGCCGGGCGCGTCGCTGTCCTGCGTCACGGCCCCGCACCCTGCCCCGCGATCTGACGCAGCGCCCGCGCCCGCGCCGCCGGGATGGCCGAAATCTCCAGCCCGGTGAAGACATGCAGCGTGCCCATGTCGCGGTCGACGACCGCGTGGTCGCTGACCCAGCCCCCCATGGCAAGATATGTCCGCAAGAGCGGCGGCAGGGTCTCGAGCGCACGGGCCATGTCGCAGGCGCGCATCTCGGGGCCGGTGCCAAAGCGGATGACCTGCGCCGCCTTTTCGCCCGGCCGCCAGATATCCGGGCCGACATGCCTTTGCCTGAGATAGCCGAAGGCGTCGCGGTAGGCATCGCCATCCGTGCCGGCAAAGGATGAACAGCCGACAAGCATGGCGACCCCGAGGCGGTCGACGATCCGCGTCAGCACCGCCCAGGCGATGCGCACAATATCCGGATCATGCCGCCAGTCAGGGTGATCGCAAAAGCGGCCAAGCTCGGCCAGAGGGCGCGGGTAGGCCGCAAGCGCCGAAAGATCGTAGAACTGCGCCGCGTAGCTTTGTCCGATCTCGGCGCCCGATGTCATGGGCAGCAGCCGGAACGTCGCAACCAGGCGCCCGGTTTCGTGATCCTCCACCAGACCATGACAGCATCGGTCGTCGAACATGTCGCCATCGCCCGGATCGCCATCGCCCGCATGGCTTTGGCCGCGAAACGCCAGGGCGCGCAATTGCCGGGCGCGGATCACATCGCGCGGCCCGGCGGCAAGCCGCGCGCAATAACGCCCTCTGCTGATCGTCAGTTGCCGAATATCTGGCCCGCCGAAATATTGCCGATATTGCCCAGAAGCTGGCGCAGGAATCCCATGCCCTTGATGCTGCTGCTGGTCACGCGCCGCGACAGGACGATGACCTGCCCGTCCTCCAGGCCGAAGCGTTCGACATTTTCGACCACACCCTTGTCATCGAAGCTGATCGCGACAACCTGCCGGTCGACCTCCTTGGGTTCGCGCCCGCCGAAATACTTGAACCGGCTGCCCACATAAAACCACCCCGAGCCTGCCAGAAGGCCGGTCGAGGAAGGCCGCCCGACCGCCGCGGCCACATCCTGTTGCGTGGATTGCCCGACGACGACCTTTTCCAGATCCTCGTCGCGCGGAACATAACCGTGATTGCGGTAGATGGCAGTGCAGGAAACCAGCGCAAACAGGGCCAGCAGCGTCACGCCGCGCCGCATCCCGATCCCGAGCCTGCCCATTGCCACCCTCTTGCCTTGCTGCCTCAAGCCTTCTATCCCGCTTACAACATGCCGGGGCTGTCGTTCAAGGACAGATGGCGGCAATTGGGGTTTGAACGGCGCTTCAGTGGCGCGTAGGGTGCACAGGATGTCTGACACACCGGTTTATTCGCATCTGCTTCGCCTTGCCGATCTGCCCGTGCGCAAGCCGACACGGTTCAGCCTCGCGCCCGGCTCCGATGCCCGCTCCGCCCTTGCCGAAGCGTTCGGCATCACCGCAGTCAGCGCACTGACCTTCAAAGGCGAGTTGCGGGCGGGCGGCAATAAGGACTGGCAGTTGACCGCAGAGCTTGACGCAGAGGTCGAACAGCCCTGTGTCGTCACGCTGGCACCGGTCGTGACAGATATCCATGAACCGGTGTTGCGCCGTTATGTCGCGGATCTGCCGCCCCCCGAGGCGGAAGAGACCGAGATGCCCGAAGACGACAGCATCGAACCCCTGCCCGAGACCATCGATCTTGGCGCCGTCATGGCCGAGGCGCTGGCGCTGGCCTTGCCGCTTTATCCGCGCTCCAGAGGGGCTCGGCTGGACCAGACGGTGTTTTGCCAGCCGGGCGTTGCGCCGCTGACCGACGAGGCGCTGCGGCCCTTTGCCGATCTTGCCGATATTTTAAGGAAAGGCACCCCCAAGCAATAATGTTTCGGGCGCATTGGCGATGCGCCCCCCAGATTGCCTGCCCGCACCATCCATAGTAGGCTATGCGCGCTACACCGTCCCAATCCAACCCCGAACGCGGTGTTGTTCGATGCCCAGGGCGCGCGATTACGTTTCCTTGTCGTCCGACGCAGCTTTTGCGGTATCTGGAAATTTGCGGATTCTGGCGTGGAACCGGACCGCCGAACGCATCTTCGGATCTTCGGCGGACGATGCAGTCGGGCGGCGCTGTTGCGACGTGGTGTCGGCGCAGATGCCCAATGGCGAACCTTTGTGTGGCCCGGACTGTCACGGCGGCATATGCTTCAATACCGGAACGCCGTTCACTATCGACAATTGTCTGGTTCAGGGCGCCGGCCAGAACGCCATGCGCGTTCGCATCAGTTCGCTGATCGTGCCCGACGCGGCGCCCGCCGATGAGTCGCGGACCCGTGCGCTGGTTTTCATGCATCGGCTCGATGGCGCGCACCCACAGCAACCGATGCCGCAACCGCTGCACATCAGAATGCTCGGGCGGTTCTCCGTCGCGCTGAACCACCGGCCCATCGCCACCGAGACCTGGCAGCGCAAGGCCGCGGTAAAACTGCTCAAGATGCTGGCGATGCACACAGGCCAGCCCGTGCCGCGCGAGCGTCTGGTCGAATGGCTCTGGCCCGGCGTCGACGACAAGCGCGGGCGCGACCGTCTCAAGGTTGCCATCCATTCGTTACGGCAATTGCTGGGGTCCGGCAATCTGATCGAACATGCCGACAAGAGCTATGCGCTGCCGACCGCTGCGGTGTTGCTGGATGTCGCCCTGTTCGAGCGGCTCGTCTCGGAGGGGATCCGGCACGCAAGGAGGCAATGCCCCGAGCTGGCCGCGACACGTCTTGGCGACGCGCTGAGGCTCTATCGCGGCGACCTGCTCGAAGAGGACGCCTATGAGGATTGGTGCGCGCAAGCGCGCATGCGCCTGCGCGAGCTATATTTCGAGGCGGCGGAGTATCTGGCCGACATCCTGATGCAGCGGCATTCCTTCGATGCGGCAGGTCGGATCTGCGACGCGGCCCTTTCGCGGGAGGACTGCCGCGAGGTGTTTCACCGGTTGCGGATGCAATGTCTGCTGGCGCAGGGCCGGGTGGAACAGGCCGAGCGGCAGTTCCGCCGCTGCCGCGAAGCGCTCGACCGCGAACTTGGCGTGAAACCCCTGCCCGAAACTTGCGGTGTCGCGGACCGGATCCGCGCGCTGCGCGCCGCGGGGCCGTCAATCGACTGACGGGCCCGGTCGGCGCGCGCCTGTCCTGTTACCAGCCTGATACCGGCGTTTCGTAGTGTTTCCGGGCAACCGGGAATCAGGAAAGCCCAATGCGACGCAGGCAGGAAGCGGCGTCTTTCGTTGTCCGGATCTGGCTCGAGCGGCGCCGAAACGGTGACCCCGCCTGGCGTGGCCACGTCCAGCATGTCCAGTCCGGCGAAGACAGGCATTTCAGTCGGCTGACCGAGATGTGCGCCTTTCTGGAACGGATGAGTGGCGTGGGGTGCAATGGGTTATGGGCCGAAAAACCCGCAGAGGCCGGCCTGACGCGGTAGCGCGAGGAAGCCGAAGGAACGACAGGATGCGACGTAGCGCCACCCCGGATCGCAGAACCCCGCCAGCGGCCGGCATCGCCCTGGTCGCGTTTCTTGCCACCGCCGCCGCCCCGGCGCTGGCGCTGGCGCAAAGCGTCCCGATCCCCGATTATGCACAGCCAGCATTCATCGACAGCCGTCTGGCGGTCTGGATTGCCGCGCAACTGCACCTCGATTTCGCCGCCTTCGTGCTGGCGGTGCCGATGTTCGCGCTGGCGATCGAGTTTTTCGGCTGGCGAATGGCGCGCCGCGACCCGGCCGGGGCGGCGCGCTACGACTGGCTGGCGCATGAGATGGCGCGGCTCCTGCCGGCGGCCTATTCGCTGACCGCCATTTCGGGGGCGTTGCTGGGGATGCTGCTGTTTTCCGCCTATCCCCGCCTGATGGCCTACATGACCGAAACCTTCGGGCCGACCTTCGCAATCTACCCGTTGTTCTTCGTGGCCGAAACCCTCTGTCTCTACTTCTGGTACTACGCCTGGGACCGCCTTCAGGGCCGCCGCAAATGGGCGCATATCCTGCTGGGGCTGCTGCTCAACATATTCGGCACCATCGTGATGTTCATCGCCAATGCCTGGGCGACCTTCATGATGACGCCGGGCGGTGTGGACGAAGCCGGTGCGCTGGTCAGCCTTTACGGCGCGATCTGGAACCCCGGCTGGATGCCGCTGAACGTGCACCGGCTGATCGCCAATATCACCTTCGGCGCGCTTTTGTGCGCGGCCTATGCGGCCTACCGGTTCCTGTCGGCGCGTACCGAGGCCGAGCGCGCGCTTTATGACTGGATGGGCTACACCGGCAACCTGATCGCGCTTTTCACCATGCTGTTCCTGCCCTTTGCGGGCTATTATTTCGGCTTCGAGCTGTTTGCCTATTCGGCCACCTATGGTGTGACGCTGATGGGCGGGGTGCTGTCGTGGCTGTTCATCATCCAGGCAATCGTCATCGCGATCCTGTTCATCGGCGCGGCCTATTACGCCTGGCTGGGGCTGTTGCGCATTCCGGGATCGGAGCCGCAGCGCCGCCTGGTGCCGGCCTTCAACGTGGCGCTGATCGCCGGTTTCATGGTCTGGGCGACGCCACATTCGATGGCCGCCTCGATCGAGGAATCGACCGGCCAGTTCCATCCGCTCCTGGGCGCGCTGGGGCTGATGGCGCCGAAGATGATCGCGGTCACGCTGATCCTGGTGGTGCTTTACGTCAGCTATCTGCTTTACCGGCGCGCGGGCAAGGTGCCGGTGGTTGCCTGGGCGGCAACCGGCACCCGGATCGAATGGGCGCTGATCGCGCTGATGGCGGCGACTATCCTGGGGCTGGGGATATACGGATATTTCGCCCCGGCAGATGTGCGCATCAAGACCTCGATCTGGCAGATACTCGTGCTGATCGGTGGCATCGTGGTCACCTTCGTGATCGATCTTTATCTTCTGAGAGGCGCCCGGACCCAAGCGGCGGTGCGCTGGGGCACGATGCCGCGGCGCGGCCAGTATATTCTCATCCTGCTCGCCTTCGTGATCGTCTGGCTGATGGGGCTGATGGGCTATGCGCGCAGCGGCGCGCGGCTCAACTGGCATGTTTTCGGGCTGGTCGAGGACACCTCGCCCGGCGCCGGCCTGCCGCCGCTTGGCGATGCGGCCATCGTGGTGACGGCGATCACCCTGATCTTCTTTGCGCTGCTGGGCGTCGCCTTCGCGATCTCGGCGCTTGGCGGGCGCGCCGGGCTGCCCGCATTCGGCGACAGGGCCGGGGAGGCGGCGGCATGAGGGCGCTGACGACATACGGCACGGCGACGCTGCCGGCGCTCTTGGTGCTGGGCTTCTTCGTCTGGTTCGCCAACTGGATTCCCCAGACCCGCTGGGATCCGCCCAAGACGCGCGAGATCGCCACCACCATGACCCCGGCGGAACTGGCGGTGGTCGGACAGGCCATCGTGCGTGAACGCGGCTGCCTGAGTTGCCACACGATCGAGCCGGGCCAGGGCATCAAGGGTCAGGGCCGCGGCCCCAACCTTGCCGGCGTGGCCGAGCGGCGCGCCAATGGCGTCGCGGGCGGGCCCGACACGTTGATCGGCTATCTGACGCAGGCGCTCTATACCCCCGGCGCCTATCTGGTCGAGGGATTTTCCAACATCATGCCGGCCTCGCTCAAGGCACCGGCCAAGCTGAACCGGGCCGAGGTTGCGGCGGTGGTCGCCTATCTCGAATCGCTTGGCGGCACGCCGAGCGTGACGCTGGCAAGCCTGCCGGCGCCGTCGGATGCCAGCGCCGCCCCGGCGGCCGCGTCGCCTGAGACGGTCCCCACCGACCCCGCCGCGATGCTGGAGGCCTTCGATTGTCTCGGCTGTCACAGCATGGAGCCGGGCGAAGTGCTGGTCGGCCCGCCGTTCGTGGCAGCGCAACTGCGCGCCGCCGCCGATGCACAGGGCATGGCGGTGGATCGTTATGTGATGCAATCGATCGTCGATCCCCGCGCCATTCAGCGAACGGAATTTCCCGCCGACACGATGCCCGACGACTACGGCGAGAGGCTGACCGCCACGCAGCTTTTCACACTCACCGAATATCTGACCACACGGGAGGGCGGGCAATGAACGCCGGATCCGGCAAAACGAACCACCGATGGCTGCCGCTGCCCGTCGGCGCGGCGCTGATCGTCATCGCGGCTTTCGTTGCGCTGAAGGCGGTCCGCCCGGTGATCCCGCATAGCGTCATCCTGCTTTACATGGGTTTCATCGTGCTGGGCACCGTCATTCACATCACGCTCGAGGACACCCGCATCCGCCGGTTCTGGAACTTTTTCCTGTCGCACCCCGGCGAGGGCGGATGGCCGAAGCTGCAACGCCTGGCAGTGCTGGCGCTGTTGCCGGCGGCGGCGGGATGGTGGGCCTATGACAGCGTGCGCCCGACCTATGCGCCGCCGGTCGAGATTTTCCAGCGCCACCCGACGGTGGGCGAAGCGACACTGGCACGGATCGTCGTGCCGCCCTGGGCCGCGGCGCCGGCCAACTGGCGCGACAGCGACATCGCCGCCGGCAAGACGCTTTACACCGCCAATTGCGTGGTCTGCCACGGCGAAAGGCTCGACGGCGCCGGGCCGGCGGCGGCAGGGTTCCGCTATCCGATCCGGCCCGCCAATTTCCGGGACGCGGGTACCATCGGCCAACTGACCCTGCCCTATGTCTACTGGCGCCTGACCGTCGGCGGCATCCAGAACCAGTTCAACAGCGCCATGCCGCGCTGGGTCGCAGCACCGGGCGATGCCAATGCCTCGTCGCTGCACAGCAACGACCTCACGCCTGACGAGGCGTGGCAGGTGATCCTCTTTCTCTATCGCGAAACGGGCTACACGCCGCGCGCCGAATGACCGCCGCAGGAAAACACCGATCCGGGGACCGAAGGCCATGACCAGAAAGACATTCAGCAGACGCCAGGTGCTGCGCGGTGGCGCGGCGGTGGTGGGCGCGGTTGCGGGGGCCGATGCGCTCGGGCGTCTTGGCGCCCAGCCTCTGTTCGAGGGGCGCGCGCTGACGCCGGTCGTGCGCATCGACAATCCGCTTGAGTATTATCCCGACCGCGACTGGGAACAGGTCTACCGCGATCAATACGCCTATGACCGCAGCTTCACCTATATCTGCGCCCCCAACGACACCCACATGTGCCGGGTCAAGGCGTTCGTGCGCAACGGTATCGTGACACGGCTGGAACAGAATTACGACTACCAGAAATACACCGATCTTTACGGCAACAAGGCCACCTATGCCTGGAACCCGCGCATGTGCCTGAAGGGTTATACCATGCACCGGCGGGTCTACGGCCCCTACCGCGCCAAGGGGCCGATGATCCGCGATGGCTGGAAGGCCTGGGCGGATGCCGGATTTCCGTCGCTTTCCGACTCCCCCGAACTGCGCAGCACCTACAAGTTCGACAGCCGAGGCACCGACACCTTTACCCGGATGAGCTGGGACGAGGCGACGGCCTATCTCGCCCGCGGCCTGATGGCGGTCGCCACAACCTACAGCGGCGAGCAAGGCCGCGCCCGGCTGATCGACAAGGATGGCTATCCGGAGGAAATGCTGGCCCATTGGGAAGAGGCCGGCACCCGCACCATCAAACTGGGGTCGTCGCTGCCGATCCACGGTGTGATCGGCAAGTTCGGCCTGTTTCGCATGTGCAACCTTCTGGGACTGGTCGATGCGCATGTGCGCGGCGTCGGCCCGGATCAGGCCAAGGGCGGGCGCGAATGGTCCGAATACACCTGGCGCGGCGATCAGGCGCCGGGCCAGCCCTTCGTGCACGGGCTTCAGACCTCCGACATCGACCTCAACGACCTGCGCTTCACCAAGTTCGTCGTGCAGGTCGGCAAGAACCTGATCGAAAACAAGATGCCCGATGCGCACTGGCTGACCGAGCTGATGGAACGCGGCGCGCGCAGCGTGGTGATCGCGCCCGAATACAGCCCCTCGGCCACCAAGGCGGATTACTGGATCTCGGTGCGCCCCGGCCTGTCGGACACCTCGATCTTCCTATATGCCACCCGCGAATTGATGGAACGCGGCTGGTATGACGCCGATTTCGTCAAGCAATTCACCGATTTCCCGACCCTTGTACGCACCGATACACTCAAACGCCTGAAACCCCAGGAGGTGATCGCGGGTTACACCGACAAGGACATCAGCGCCGGCCCGAGCTTCAAGATTCAGGGGCTGACCGCCGAACAGCGCGGCCGGCTGGGTGATTTTCTGGTCCACGACGCCCGAACCGGCCAGCCGCAGCCCGTCAGCCGCGACGATGTGGGCAAACATGTTGCCGAGGCCGGCATCGACCCGGCGCTGGACTGGAAGGGGCGCGTGACGCTCGCCGATGGCGGCGCGGTCGAGGCGATGACCGTCTGGTCGATGTACCGCGAACATCTGGCCGATTACGACCTTGCCACCACCGCCGAGATCACCGGCGCCCCGGAAAACCTGCTCGAACGCATCGTCGAGGATTTCGGCCGCCGCTTCTGGGACCCCGATTTCATCGGCAAGCCGCGCGAATCCTACCCCGTGGCGATCCATTACGGCGAGGGCATCAACCATTACTATCACGCCACACTGCACAACCGCGCCACCATGCTGCCGCTTATGCTGATCGGCTCGATCGGCATTCCCGGCAGCGGCGCCCATACCTGGGCGGGCAACTACAAGGGCGCGCTGATGCAGGCCTCGCCCTGGTCTGGCGCGGGCGCAGGCGCCTGGGTCAAGGAAGACCCGTTCAATCAGGTGCTGGACGAGACCGGCAGCATCGGCCCCGGCAATATCCGCGAATACAGCCACGCCGAGGAGTTGAGCTACTGGGGCTTCGGCGACCGGCCGATGATCGTCGACACGCCCGGCGCGGGGCGCAGGAACTTCACTGGCCACAGCCATCTGCCGACGCCCACCAAGGCGATGTGGTACTGCAACGCCAACCTGATCAACCAGGCCAAATGGGCCTATCACCTCATCACCAACGTCAACCCGAAGATCGACCTGATCGTCGATCAGCAGGTCGAATGGACCGGATCGGCGGAATATGCCGATGTGATCCTGCCCGCCAATTCGTGGATGGAATTCGCGGATCTCGAATGCGGCGCATCCTGTTCCAACCCGTTTTTGCAATTCTGGGGTGGCACGGGGATCAAGCCGCTCTACGACAGCAAGGATGACGGCATGATCTTCGCGCTGGTGTCCCAAAAGCTGGGCGAATTGACGGAAGATACACGCTTCCGCGACCACTGGAAGTTCATCCTGGATGGCAAGTCCCGCGTCTATCTGCAACGGGTGCTTGATAATTCCACCACCACGAAAGGCTACAAGGTGGCGGATATCATGGCCGGAAAATATGGCGAGCCGGGTGCCGCCCTGATGCTGTTTCGCACCTACCCGCGGGTATCATTCTATGAACAGGTGCACGATTCGATCCCGTTCTACACGGATACCGGGCGGCTCAACGCCTATGCTGACATCCCCGAAGCGATCGAATACGGTGAAAATCTGGTCTCGCATCGCGAGGCGCCCGAGGCGACGCCCTATCTGCCCAATGTCATCGTCTCGTCGAGCCCCTACATTCGGCCGCAAAATTACGGCGTGACCCCGGAAATGCTTCAGGCTGAACCGGTCGATGCAGACCTGCGCGCCATCGCCAACAACAAGATGCCATGGGCAAAGGTCAGGGCCACGAAGAACCCGCTGTGGCGCGACGGCTTCACCTTCTACGCGATGACGCCGAAAAGCCGGCATACCACCCATTCGTCCTGGGCCACGGTCGACTGGAACTGGATCTGGAGCACCAATTTCGGCGACCCCTACCGCCGCGACCGGCGCCAGCCCGGCGTTGCCGACTGGCAGGTACACATGAACCCCGATGCGGCCAAGGACATGGGCATCGAGGATGGCGATTACATCCATGTCGATGCCAACCCCGCCGACCGGCCCTTCGCGGGCTGGTCCGACGACCCCGCCCGGGCCAAGGCGTTCCGCCTGCTGACCCGGGTCAAGTACAACCCCGCCTATCCCTATAACGTGGTGATGACCAAACACTCGGCCTGGATCGCCTCGGAACGCACCGTGAAGGCCCATGAGAGCCGCGAGGACGGCCGCGCGCTGGCCGCCGACACCGGCTATCAGTCGAATTTCCGCTACGGCAGCCACCAGAGCATCACCCGCGGCTGGGCGCCGATCATGCACCAGACCGACAGCCTGTTTCACAAGAAGGCGACCGAAATGTCGTTCGTGTTCGGCTTTGACGAAGACAACCACGCCGTCAACACCGTTCCCAAGGAGACGCTGGTCAGGATCGAACGCGCCGAGGCGGGCGGACCCGGCGGCAAAGGCGTCTGGGCGCCGGTAACAACCGGCTTTTCGCCTGGCCACGAAGACGCGGCGATGGCGCGCTATCTGGCCGGCGATCTGACCAGGGTGGAGAAATCCTCATGAAACCTGCCGCCGAAAACGACCCGATGGAATTTGTCGCAGTGCCCCTGCCAGAAGGCGATCCCGATCTGATGGCCGAATGCGTGATCGAGGAATTCCTGCTCATGGGATGGTCAGAGCGCCAGTTGATGGCCCTGTTCACCCACCCCCGTTTCCGGGCCACGCACCGAATCTATCTAGACCGGGGCGAGCCCCATGTGCGCGAACTGATCGCCCGCGTCGGCTCTGCCTGGCGACCGGCGGCGCGCAAGGATGAGGGAGGAACCGGCGATGCCTGACGTCTTCAACTGGCAGCTTGGGCGGCGCATGTATTACCCCCATGCCGAGGCACATCCCGACCGGCAGTTCGCCTTCGTCTTCAACATCAACCGCTGCATCGCCTGCCAGACCTGCACGATGGCCTGCAAGTCCACCTGGACCTTCTCGAAGGGGCAGGAATACATGTGGTGGAACAACGTCGAGACCAAGCCTTTCGGCGGCTATCCGCAATCGTGGGACGTGAAGCTTCTCAAGGCGCTGGACGGCGCGCATCAGGCAGCGGGGCGAAACGCGGCATGGGCGGCCGGCGATGGCAGCGATCCGGCCGCTCCCTACGGAAGCTTCGGCGGCATGACCATTTTCGAGGCCGCGCACAAGGCGCCGCAGCGCAAGGATGTAGCCCTTGGCTACGAACCCAGCGAACAGGAATGGTCGTCGCCGAATTTCTACGAGGACACCGCCGCCGGAGCGAAAAACCACCGCGACACGCTGTCGATGGAATCGGCGGAACTGCCCGAGCACGGCACCTGGTTCTTTTACCTGCAAAGGCTTTGCAACCACTGCACCTATCCTGCCTGCCTCGCCGCCTGTCCGCGCGGCGCCATCTACAAGCGGCCCGAGGACGGCATCGTGCTGATCGACCAGAAGCGCTGCCGGGGCTACCGCAAATGCGTGGCGCAATGCCCTTACAAGAAACCGATGTTCCGCTCCACCACGCGGGTCAGCGAAAAATGCATCGCCTGCTATCCGCGCATCGAGGGCACGGACCCGCTGACCGATGGCCAGCCGATGGAAACCCGCTGCATGGCGGCCTGCGTGGGCAAGATACGGATGCAGGGGCTGGTGGCGATCGACGAACAGGGTGGCTGGGCCGAGGACCGCACCAACCCGCTTTACTTCCTCGTCAAGGTGGCGCGGGTGGCACTGCCGCTTTACCCGCAGTTCGGTACCGAACCCAATGGCTATTACATCCCGCCGCGCTGGGCGCCACGCCCCTATCTGCGGCAGATGTTCGGCCCCGGTGTCGATGACGCGATCGCAGCCTACAGCTTCCCGTCGCGCGAATTGATGGCGGTCCTCCAGCTTTTCCGCGCCAGCCAGACCATCGTCTTTCGCTACGAGATCGAGGAAGGCGACAAGATCTTTGAACGCACGGTGGACGGCAAGCCATGGGAAATCTTCAACGACACGGTGATCGGTTACGGCCAGGACGGCCGCGAGGTCGCGCGCGTCACGGTCGAGGAGCCGCGCTATGAGCGCCCGGACAAGCATTACAACTCGATCTGAGCCGGCACCGGCGGGTGCCGCGCCCGATGGGCGCCCCGCCGCGGCGCGCGCCGCGCTTTACCGCTATCTCGCGCTGGCGTTCAGCGACCCTGCGACAGGCAGCGCAAAGGCCCTCGCGCGGCAGAGGCCGCTGGCCGAGGCGGCGCTGCGCGCCCTCCGGCTTGCCCCAGAGATGGCCGCCGCCGCGACCGGCAGGCACAGTGACCTGGCGCTGAAACGCGCGCATCTGGCGGTGTTCGGCCATGCCCTTTCCAAGGATTGCCCGCCTTACGGCAGCGAATACGGCCAGGCCCATATATTCGAAAAGACCCAGACGCTGGCCGATGCCGCGGGCTTTTACCGCGCTTTCGGTCTGGCGCTGGCCGAAGATCTTCACGACCGCCCCGATCACATCGCCGTGGAGTTGGAATTCATGGAATTCCTGTGCCTGAAACAGGCCTGGGCCGACAGCAAAGGGCACAGCCACGGGCAGCTTGCGCTTTGCAGGAAGGCGCAGCGGAACTTTCTGGCCGATCATCTGGGTTTCTGGGCGTTTTCCTTCGCCCGCCGCCTGCGTCAAAGGCCGGACCCCGGGCCTTTCGCCGCTTGGGCGGGACTTCTGGAGTCTTTCCTGGCACAGGAACTGGCGGCCGCAGGCATTGCGCGGCACGATGATCCCTTCGTCAACGAAGGCGGGGCCGAGCATGAAGACGAATGCGCCTGCGGGCCATGCCCGGCCGTCGCGTTCGGCGCCCCCGCCGAAAGGAGGAACGACGCATGAGCCTTCGTGACATCAGACTGCTGCGCCGCAGCTTCCTGCTCGCGCCACTCGCCGCGGGTGCGGCGGCGCTGCTGGGTACAAGGCGCGCCGCGGCGCAGGAAAAGGCGACGCTGCTGGCAAAATCGGTCGACCGTGTGCCCGAGGCGCCGGATGACGCCGCTTGGGCCGGCGCCGATACCCTGCCGGTGCCGATGGCGCCGCAGGCCGTGGTCAAGCCGCGCCTTTACGAGGCCGGGGTCACCGCGCTGACGGTGCGCGCGCTTTATGATGCCGACCGTCTGGCGCTGCTGATCGAATGGGAGGATGAGAAGGCCAACACCGAATTGACTGATGTCGCCGATTTCCGCGATGCGGTGGCGGTGGAGTTTCCCGCCGATCCGGGTGCGGGCATCCCCTATTTCGCCATGGGAGAGCCGGGCAAGCCGGTGACGATCTACCAGTGGAAGGCCGACTGGCAGTTCGGCCGGGGCAACGATGTGTCGCAGCGCCATCCCGACATGATCGACGATTGGTACCCCTTTTCGGGGCGGCCGGCGGGCGAGATCGCCGGGTCCGGCGACTATGGCGATGATCGCATCTATCTGACCTCTGCCGCGGCGGGCAGCCTGTTGAGCGACACCGCCCTGCAGGCCCGCACCCCGGTCGAGAAACTTGGCGCGGAAGGGTTCGGTACGCTGACCCCCGCCGATGCCCCGGCACAGGACGGAAACGGCAACGGCGCGCCCGCGCAAGGTCGCTGGCGGGTGGTGATCACCCTGCCCCGCGAACAGGGCGGTTTCACCTTTGCGCCCGGAATGACGCTGCCGATGGCATTTGCCGTCTGGGACGGTGCGCGGCTGCACCGCGGCGGAGAAAAAGCCGTGTCGACCTGGTATTTCACGAGTCTCGAACAGCCGGTGGGCAACGCCCTTTACTGGGCGCCGGTGGTTGCCGCGGCAGGGGTGCTCGCAGCCCAGCTTGGGGGGCTTCGCGCGCTGCGCCGAAACGCATCGAGCAAGGAAGGAAACCGCGATGAAGGGCACGGTTGAGGCAATGCCTGACACCACGCGGGGCGCGGCTCGCGCGGCGCTGCCGCGGCAGATCCTCGTGGCGCTTGATGCCTCGGATCACGCGGCACGGGCGCTGGAGGAGGCGCTGCGCCTGGCCGGTGTATCGGGCGGCGCGATCACCGGCATTCACGCCTATGCCGCGCGCCTGCACGACCGCCGGTTCAGGCAAATGGAAGGCGGCCTGCCCGAACGCTACCGCACCGAAGAGGGTATCGAGCATCAGCGCGCGGTGCATGACAGCCTGATCACACGCGGGCTCGGCATCATTTCCGACAGCTACCATGACAAAGCCGGCGCGGCCTGCGAGGCTGCCGGCATCGCCTATGGCCGGCTCAGCCCCGAAGGCAAGAACTATCGCCAGATCGTCGCGGCGGCCGCCATCGACGGGTTCGATCTGCTGGCGATGGGTGCGCAGGGGCTTGGTGCGACACCGGGGGCCAGTGTTGGTTCGGTCTGCGAACGGGTGGCGCGGCGGGCGGGCATCGACCTTCTGGTGATCCGCGATCCGGCCCGCGCGATCGCGGCCGGGCCATTGGTCGCCGCTGTCGATGGCTCGCCTCGCAGCTACGGGGCGCTGAAAACCGCGTTGCGGCTGGGGCGCGCCTTTGCGCTTCCGGTCCATGCCGTCGCCGCATACGACCCCTATTTCCACTACGTCGCCTTCAACCGCATCGCCGGGGTGCTCAGCGACGAGGCCGGCAAGGTATTCCGTTTCAAGGAACAGGAAAGGCTGCACGAAGAGATCATCGACGACGGACTGGCAAAGATCTACCGCGCGCATCTGGCGCTGGCCGAGCGGATCGCCAGGGACGAAGGCGTGCCGCTGACCACGAAATTGCTTGACGGCAAGCCATTTGCCGCCATCGCCGCCTATCTGGCGAAGGCCCGCGCCGGTCTTCTGCTGATCGGCCGGACCGGCATTCATGCCGATGACCAACTGGACATCGGCGGCAACGCCGAAAACCTGCTGCGCGGCGCGCCTTGTCATGTCTGGCTTGGCGCTTGCGCCTTCGTGCCGCCGGCCGACGCACTGGCCGAACATACCATGCACTGGACGCAAGAGGCCGAGGCCCGGCTCGCGCGGGCACCGCAAATGGCGCGCGCCATGATCCGGCTTGCCGTTCAGCGTTTCGCGCAGGAAAGCGGCCACACCGTCGTCACCTGCGATCTGATCGAGCGGGCGACACGGAAACTGTGCCCGCATTCCGGCGGCGATTCCCGCCGGGAAACGCCGGTGGTCTGGTCCCGCGAGGCCGAGACGCTGGCGCGCAATGGCGGCGGCGCCGCGATGGTTGCGGCGATCCGGCTGCGGGCCGAGAAACGCGCGCGCCGTGACGGCGCCGAGCGGGTATTGCCCGCGCATGTTCGCCCGTTTCTTGACGCCGCAGCCCCGGTGGCCCGATGGAACGCCGCGGCCCTGGCGCGGCTGGCGCGCGTGCCCGAAATGGTGCGCGCCACCATCCGCCGGCAGACCGAGGCGGAGGCCGCCGAAACGGCCGCCGCCGAGATAACGCCCGCGCTGCTCGAAACCGTGATCACCGCATCCCGGCAAAGGATGGAACGCAGGATGCAGCGTGGCGGCCACCCCGTGCCGCCAGCCGACGCGGAGTGAGGGCCATGGTCGGCGCGCCCTATCTTGTTGCCCTGAACCTGACCCGGCGCTGCAATCTCGACTGCGCCCATTGCTATCTCGACGCGGGCAAACGGCGCGATGCCGATCCCCAAGAACTGACCACCCGCGAAGTCTGCGCGCTGATCGGCGACATCGCGGCGCTCAGCGACGAAACCATGCTGGTGCTGAGCGGCGGCGAGCCGCTTTTGCGCCCCGATATCGAGCAGATCGCCGCCCATGCCGCCGGCCTCGGGCTGATGGTGGTGGTCGGCACCAATGGCATGGCGCTGACCGACAGACGGGTTGCGGCGCTGAAAGGTGCCGGAGTGGTCGGGGTCGGGATCAGCGTCGATTCGCTCGACCCCGGCCGGCACGACGCCTTTCGCGGGCTGCCCGGCAGCTTCGGACGCACCATGGCGGGGATCGACGCCTGCCGGCGCGGCGGCCTTGGCTTTCAGATCCATTTCACCGTCACCGACGACACCGCGGGGGAACTGGATGCGATGATCGCCTTCGCACAATCGATCGGGGCCATCGCGCTCAACGTGTTCTTCCTGGTCTGTACCGGGCGGGGGCGTTATGTCAGCAACATCAGCCGCGCCGGATACGACCGCACCCTGCGCCATCTGACCCGCGCGGCGCGCGCCGCGGAGGGGATCATGATCCGCGCGAAATGTGCGCCGCATTTCAAGCGTATGGCGATCGAACTTGATGCTGGCTGGCCAATCACGCTGGCGCATGGCTACGAGGCCGGCGGATGCCTTGCCGGCACCCGATACGCCCGCGTCACGCCTTCGGGCGAGATCACCCCCTGCCCCTACATGGAAATCAGCGCCGGTTCGATCCGCGAACGCGGCTTTGCCGACATCTGGCAAGACGCGCCGGTGTTCGAACGGCTGCGCGCGCCGCGGCTCACCGGCCGCTGCGGACTTTGTGAATACGCCAGGATCTGTGGCGGCTGCCGCGCCCGCCCTTTCGCCGCGACGGGCGACATGATGGGCGAAGATCCGCTCTGCGCCTACCAGCCCGACGCAACCGGCGCGATCCCGCACATGCCACGCACCGATGCCCCCGCCGTCACCTGGACCGAGACGGCGCGGACGCGATTGGCCCGCGTGCCGCCCTTCGTGCGCCGATTCGTTCGCCAACGGGCCGAGGCCTATGCGGGCGCGCTAGGCTGCGACACGGTAACCACCGAACATCTGGAGGTTCTGGCGCGCAGCCGCTTTGGCTCCGCTGCGCCGCCGCGGCCGGGCGCGGAGGCTGCGCGGACCCGGCCGGAAAGACGCCATGACCTCGGTTGACGCGGCCATCATCGGTGGCGGCGTGTCGGGCCTGACCGCCGCCCACGCGCTGCGCGAGGCGGGCCACGATGTGCTGGTGCTGGAACGGCAGGTGTGCCCCGGAGGAAACGCGATTTCCGAGCGGATCGGCGGCTTTCTGATGGAACATGGCCCCAGCACGGTCAATCATTCCATGGCGGGAATCGCATATCTGGCGGAAAGCCTCGGGCTGGGCCGCGCGCGCACCGATCTTGGCCCGAATGTCCGCAAGCGGTTCCTGACGAAAGGCGGGCGGCTGGCGGGAATCGGCCTTCATCCGCTGGCGTTCCTGACATCGGGCTATCTGTCGCTGGCCGGACGGGCGCGACTGGCCGCCGAATTGTGGCAGCCGCGCGGTGATCGGGGCGCCGGCGAAACCGTCGCGGAATTCGCCCGGCGCCGGTTCGGCGCCGAATTCGCCGAACGGGTTTTCGACCCGCTGGTCGCGGGGATGTTCGCAGGCGACGCCGCGCGCACCGAGCTTGGCTTCGTGATGCCCGCGCTGGCCGCGATGGAGCACGCGCATGGATCGCTCATCGCGGCGATCCTGCGTGCCCGCCTGACGGGCGCCAGAATGCCCGCGCGGCAGCTGTCGTCATGGCGCGACGGTATCGGCACGTTGCCCCGCGCGCTTGCACTGAGCCTGGGCGGCGCGGTAAAAACCGCCGTCCCGGTGCGCCGGATCGACCGCGCGCGGCAGGGTTTCGTCATCGACGCCGGGCCCCGGGGGCACCTTCACGCGAGGGCGGTGATCATCGCCACGCAACCTCATGTCGCGGCGCATCTGCTGGCGCCTCTCGCCCCGCGCGCCGCAGACGAATGCGCGCGCATCGCCGCGCCGCCGCTCGCGGTGATCTTTCTCGGCTACCGGCGCGACCGGATCGCGCATCCGCTGAACGGGCTCGGTTATCTGACACCCGGCTGTGAAGCGCGCGTCGTCAACGGGGCGCTGTTCTGTTCGACAATGTTCGCCGGGCGCGCGCCCGCCGATCATGTGGCGATCAGTGCCTATGTGGGCGGCGCCCGCGCCCCGGATCACGCGCGCCTTCCGGCGCAGGAGCTGATCGACATCGTGCGCGCCGAGTTTGCCGATCTCATAGGCGCAGATGGCGCGCCGGTCGTGGCGCGGATCCGGCATTGGCCCAGAGGCTTGCCGCAGTTCGAACCCGGCCACTCCCGCCTGGTGGCACGGCTGAAGCAGGCGTTGTGCGAAACACCCGGGGTGTTCGTCACCGGAAATTACCTGTGCGGCGTGTCGGTCGGTGCTTGCGCTGATGCCGCGCTCGATACCGGCCAGCGGGTCAGCCGTTATCTTGGCCAGGCACCGTATGAAGATACCGCCCACGCCCGCCCCAGGGCCGTCGCGGGCGGCCCGGCAACCCCACCCTGAAAGCGGCGGGGCAGGAACACAACCGCCTCCCGCCTGTCTAGGCCTGTCTTCCGGAAAAGCGCGCGCTGCCCGGCACCATCGGGGCTCTGCGCAGCGCCAACTCCCCATTCGTTGCGGGCCAGCCGGTGATCCCGATCGCTAGGCCATCCCGAGTGCTGCCTTGTACATCTCCAGCACGGCCTCTTCTTCGGCCAGATCATCCTTGTCACGCTTGCGCAGGGCAATCACCTTGCGGATCACCCTGGTGTCATAGCCGCGCCCCTTGGCTTCGGCCATCACCTCTTTCTGCTGATCGGATATGTCCTTCTTTTCCGCTTCAAGATGCTCGAAACGCTCAATAAATTGGCGCAATTCATCGGCAGTGACACTGTAGCTTGCATCAGAAACCGCATCGTTCATGGTCAATTCTCCGGCTCTATGGTCGATCCTCTGACCAAATCGTTTCGGCTTCGTCTCAAAGCATCGGGCACCGCTTTTCGCGTTCGACCGAAGGGGAGAGACAGCGAACACGCGATTCAAGGTCAAGTCGAAGCGCTATAGAGGCTCGGACCTGCCGCTTCAAGACCTGCTCTTGCTCCGAGACGGCGTTTCAGGTTAGGCGGCACGCGCAAAAGCGAGGGAGAACGGCAATGGAATGGCTCGTCTGGATCGGGACAGCGGTGACGGTGGCGGGGCTTGCCGGATTGATCTGGTGCATCATCGGCGTGGCCAGGGCCAGGCGCGCGGGACTGCCCGACGCCCAGCTGCGGGCGCGGCTGCAACGCGCCGTGGCGCTCAATCTCGGCGCGCTGCTTCTCTCGGCGCTGGGGTTGATGATGGTGGTGGTCGGCGTTTTCCTGGCCTGAGGCGGCCCGAGCGCGCCCTGACACGGCCAGGGCCAGGGGCCGGAGTGGCTTGGCCGGGTGAAATTCAGCCGCCGTTCAGATCGGCGAATTTCCGTCCGTTCTTGATCAGATCGTCCCAGAGATCGGCGGGCTGCCAGAAATCCGCATCCTCGCGGGCGTAATCGCGCAAGTCGTTGCGAATGCGCAAAAGACCGGCCTGATCGGCGGTCTGCATCGGCCCGCCGCGCCAGCGCGGAAAGCCGAACCCCGCCAGCATCACCAGATCGATGTCCAACGGGCAGCTTGCGACACCTTCGCCCAGTAGACGCGCGCCTTCGTTGGCCATCGCCGCCACGGCCCGGTGACGGATTTCGCGCCCCGAAACCGATCTTGCGGCAATCCCCTTGTCGCGCCGGACGGATTCAATCAGTTCAAGCACCTCGGGGTCTTCCGCGCCGCGCCCGGTCTCGTCATAACGGTAAAAGCCGCGCCCGGCGTCGCGCCCCAGCCGGCCTGCCGCCACCAGCCGCTGGCGGATCGTCGGGGGGGCGGACCCGCCGGGCACACCCCCCGCGCTCCCTTCCAGCCCCTCCAGATCGAGAGCCTGGCAGGGGCCGTGGCGAAACCCGAACGAAACCATCGCGCGGTCGATGTCATAGGGCGAGGCGCCCGCCTCCATCAGCGCCTCCGCCATCAGATGATAGGCCCTCATCAGCCTTTGGCTGATCATCCCCGCACCAGAGCGGGCGCGCACCGCCAGTTTGCCGGTCTTGCGGACCAATGCCAGGATGGTCGCGGTCACGGCTGGCGCGGTGGCTGTTCCGGTCACGATCTCGACCAATCGCTTGTTGGCCTGATAGTCGTGAAAATAGACCCCGATCACATCGTCGGCGCGGCTGCCGGCCCCGGCCAGGCGGTCGATGTCGATGCCGCCATGGGTCGTCGCCAGCACCGTGCTGGGGCGCAATTCGCGCTCCAGTTCGGCAAACAGGCGCGCCACGCCCGGTTCGTCCAGATCGGTCGCCTCGATCACCAGATCGCAGGCGGCCAGACCGGCCAGCGAAGCCGCACCGCTGACCCTGTCCCAGGCTTCCTCACGTTGTTCGGGCGACAGCGTTCCTGCCGCGACAGCCATTTCATGGGCCGTGGCAATCCGTTCCAGCCCCTCGGCCAGCGTGCCGGTCACGCGGTCGAACAGGATCACCGAATAGCCGGCCGCGAGAAGCATCAAGGTGGCGGCGGTTCCTTCCGGCCCGGCGCCGATCACCCCGACCTGGGCGACCGGGCGCGGCAAGACACCTTCCAGCTCCGGCGGGTGTCCGGCGCGGCGTTCGGCGATGAAGGCATGGCGCAACGCCGCCGATTGCGACGATTCCACCAGATCGCCAAAGGCGACCGCTTCATAGGCCGCCCCCTCTTCTTCGGGCAAGAGCAGCGCCGCCTCGACACAGTCGATGATGCGTACCGGCGCAGGCAGCCGCCGGCCCAGCAGGCCCTTTCGTGCATCCGCGATGGCTGCCAGACTCTGGGCCGGATCTTCGCGCAGCCGGTCCGGCCGTGGGCCGGGGCGCAGCCTGCGCAGCCCCGAGACCACCTTTTGCGCCAGTTCCTCGGCCGCGACGGCGACATCGCCCGTGACCACCTCGTCAATCAGCCCCAGTTCAACCCCCCGCCTTGCCAGCATCGGCAGCCCCGACAACATCATCCCGAGCGCCGCCTTGGGCCCGATCAGGCGCGGCAGCCGCTGGGTGCCCCCGGCACCAGGCAACAACCCCAGCGACACTTCCGGAAACCCCAGCCGGGTGCCTGCCGCGGCCAGGCGGTAATCGGCCACCAGCGCAAGCTCCAGCCCGCCGCCCAGGGCCGTGCCATGCAGCGCGGCCAGCACAGGTTTGGGGCAAAGCGCGATGGCCGTGCAAATCTCGGACAAAGGCGGGCCGACGGGCGGCTTGTCGAATTCGTGGATATCCGCCCCCACCGGCCAGCTTCGCCCGCGCGCCGCCAGCACGATGACGCGCACCGAAGCACTGGTTTCGGCCTCGCTAAGCGCGGCCGCCAACCCCGCACGCACCGGGGCCGACAAGGCATTGACCGGCGGGTTGTCGATGGTGATCACGGCCACGCCGTCGGTGACACGGTTTGCGACAGGTTCCGGCATCTCGGCCCTTTTCGGATGCGTTACACTGCGCGCAATTCTACGGCGAATGCCAGCATTGGCAATGACTTGCTGCTCCAAAAGCCATTCGCCTGCGACGCGGACCGCAGGGGCAACACCCTAGGCGGCGCAATTGGGACAAAAAGGCGTGGCCGGAATCAGATCGAGGCGTTCCTCGGAAATCCGCGCACCGCAGCGCACACAATCGCCATATTCGTTTTCATCCATACGCGCCAGGGCCGCGTCTATCATCCGCAGTTCCTGCTGGGCCGCCTGCCCGAGATCTTCGAGAACCTCATCGGTTTCACGCTCTACCGCCATCTCTTCCCAATCCTTGGCCTCATGGCTGTCAAGCTCGGCCCCGATCCCGGCGATACGCCGCAACAGGTAGGCCTTGCGGGCTTCCATCTGGGCCCTGCGGCGCGCGTCCGATTTCATCTCTCACTCCTTTGCCTCTCACGCCAATCTTCACAGGCTCGTCTGTAACCCGCTTTGATGCAAGTCAAACATGCGATGTGCGGTAACGGCGCGATCCCGTTTCAGGGATGATATATGTATTGCATCGGGCGCAGACAATCCTCCGGCAGGCCCTGCGGATACGCGCGCCAGAAGGCCCGGCCGCCGCCGGCAGCCTCGCCCCGGGGGCGCGGGCCGGCCCTGTGTCGGCCCGGCGGCCGAATCGAGCGGAACGGCCAGATCGGGAGGCTTTGGCGGGCCGGTCTTTTCAATGGCCACGAACGCCGGTATGATCGGGAGTTCGGACCTACCGGCCGGCCATCGCCGGCAGGCCACCCGAGGAGAGCAGAATGCGCCCCCGCAACCTGACACCCATCTATGCGGTTTCGCCGCAAATCTTTCCGGCCGACGTGGCGGCGATCAGATCCGCCGGATTCGTGCGGGTCATCTGCAACCGCCCCGACAGCGAGATACCACCCGAAATCCACGCCGACCGAATTCGCGCGCTGGTCGAGGCGGCAGGGATGGAGTTCGTGATGAACCCGGTCACCGGCGGCGCGATCAGCCGCGACAACATCGGCGCACAAAAGAAGGCGATGACAACGGCAGAGGGCCCGGTCTTTGCCTATTGCGCATCGGGAAACCGGTCGTCGATCGTCTGGGCGCTGGCGCAGGCAGGCGATGTTTGCGCCGATGAACTGATCGCGGCGGCGGCACGATGGGGCTACGACCTCGAGCCTTTCAGGGCGGCGCTTGCGGCCCCAATCGGCTGAAGCAGGTCTGCCGGGCGGCCAGGCGGGGCGCCACCCACAACGGGGTCGGGCATCCCGGCGAAAATGGCGCTGCATCATCCCTCGACCCGCCATTTCACCGGGGCGCGGTTCATGCCGCCCGATTACCGGCGAAACCACAGTGACCGATGCGGTCAGGCATCTTTGCTCGCACCGTTTTCCGGCGTGTTGCCGGATGCCTCTTTCGGGTTTTCCTGCTGCCCGGGCAGGGCTTTCTTCAGGGGTTGCGCCTTGTGCGCGGCGGGCTCATTTGCCGCCCCTTGCCGACCCATGAACACCCGCACCGCCAGCTTGTCACCGCATTGACCCAGCTTGGCATGGGCGACGAAGCGGCGGCCGCTGCCTTCGATGCGCACATGGTCAAGCGCCTTTGGCGGCAACCGCACCAGCGATCCGGGTTGCAGCGCCATCACCTCGCCCAAAGACAGCGACAGCCGTTCCAGGACAACCTCGATCGGGGTGCGCGCCGCCAGGACCGCCTGTTCGATCCGCGCCCCCCATTCCGCCTGAACCCGAAGCAGCGCGCCGCCGCCGCCCTCGGCCGCATTCGCGCCCGAAGCGGCACCGCCCGGCCCGCGCCCTTCCGCGGGAAGGGCCAGAAAGAACCGGCCTTCGCGCGCGCCGGCCTCGCCAAACCGAAGGGTGATCTGGAAAGTGCGATAGGCCACATCCTCAAGCAAAAGCGCCAGCGGACGCGGGTCGTCGAGATAGGAAGAATACTGAAACCCGCCGGCCCAGGCGATCGCCGGGTCGGCCGCCAGAAGCACCTCCACCTCGCCCAGCACCTGGTTGATGAACCCCGTCGACATGGCGGCATCGGTCCGGGTCGGGCGGCGCGCCGCCACGGTGCCGGCCGCGATGCGCCCGGTGGTCTGCATTTCGATCAGTGTCGCCAGGGTTGCGGGCGACAATGCCGCCAGCCCCAGCGCTTCGCCCGGCCCCGACAGAATCGCCAGCAAGGCCCGTTCATCCAGATGTTCGGGGATCTCGGCCAGCGACAGGCGCGTTTCGCGCAGCGATATCGGCTCGACCGGCAATTGCATCAAATCCTGCGCGGTCTTGGCCAGAGCCTGCTGCAACGCCTTTTTCGGCGTCATGACCATGCGCCCCGAGAAGGGCGCCCCCGCCTCGACCTTGCGCTTCAACACAGATGGGGGCGACGTATCGTTCATGCCCGGTTCCCGGCCCTTGCTGCAACCGGTCTGGCATAACGGCGTTAGCAAAGTATTGATGCGCCCGGCCGCGCACACGGCCGCATTACCCGCCGTCCTGGCCGGATGCCTGCAAAGCGGCCAGTATGGCCAGGGCGCGTTCGGCCATCGCCGAAGGGACGAAGACATGATCGTGGTGATAGGCCGCCACCATGTTGCAAGGAACCCCCTGCCGGCCGAGCGCCGCCGACACCGCCGCCGTCAACCCGACCCCGTCGAGCGCCGAATGGACGCTGAGCGTGATGCACCGCATCGGATGATCGACGCCCAGCCCGCTGTCCTGAGCCAGGGCCAGCGGAACGATCAGCGAAAACCCCTCATCCTCGCGAAACAGGGCGACGGCTCCGGGCAGCAACGTCTGGGCCAGACTGTCCTCGCGGGTGGTGACGAAAACGAACTCTCCGGGGCGCAGATCGGGGGCCATCCGGGCGATCATCTCATCGCAGGTGCGCGAAATCACCGGCTTTGCCTTCGCCCGATCAGCCATCGGCATTGTCGGATCGGCCGCCGGGGCGTATCGGCAGGGTGACACGAAAGGCCGCCCCCCCCTGCCCCGGCAGATAGGCGATGGTGCCACCGAGATTGGCCATGATCTCGCGGCAGATCGCCAGCCCGAGCCCCGCCCCGCCCGCCCGCGCCGTATCGGTCAGGCGGGTGAATTTCTCGAAGACCACGGTTTGCGCCTTGCCGGCTATCCCCGAACCGTTGTCGATGAAATCGACGATGATCCCCCCCTTGCGCTGACGGGCATGGATGGTCATTTCGGCGCGCGGCGCATCGCAATATTTGCGCGCGTTGGACACCAGATTGATGAAAACCTGCACCAGCCGGTCGGTATCGGTGACCACCGGCATATGTTCGGACGAAACGTCCCGGCGAATGGCAAAGTCCCGCTCGGGCCGGATATTGCTGGCCGAGCGCACAGCGCGGTCGATCAGATCATGCAGGTTGGCCACCTTGATGTTCAGCTTCATCTTGCGGTTTTCCAGCACCGACAGATCCAGAAGATCATCCAGAAGCCGGGTCAGCCGGATGGTTTCGTCATGGATGATGCCCGCGTATTTCTGCTGCATGTCACTGGCCAGATCGCGATCCATCAAGATTTCCGAAAACGCCCTGATCGAGGTCATCGGCGTTCGCAATTCATGGCTGATCTGACTCAGGAAAGCATCCTTTTGCACAGAAAGTTCGGTCAGTTTGTCATTGGCTTCCGTCAATTGCCGCGCGGTGCGCGCCAGTTCATCGGATTTCGCTTCAAGCTGGGTCGAGTATTCCAGAATCTGCTGCGCCTCGGAGGCCACCGCCATCAGATCCTGCGCCGAAACCACCGCGCCCACCGCGAACTGGGCGATCATCGCATGGGCCGTTGCCGCCCCCACCGCGCCGCCGAGCCTGCGCTCCAGCCGTTCGATGAAATCCGGCGTGGTTTCGGGCAGGAATCCGGCCTTGCCCTGGGCTTCGGCCTCGCGCTGGAAAAACTGCTGGGCTTCCTCGGCGCCCAGAATGCCCTGGCTCATCGCCAGAAGATCCTCGGCCTCGGCGCCGCCGCGCGACCATCCGCGCGCTACTGGATCGTGGTCAAAGACATTGACGAAGGCCACACCCTGCATCCGCTCCACCGGCCCTGGAAAGGTTGCCAGCGAGCCCAGGACATAACCCGCGGTATTGAGAACCAGAGACCAGAAGATGGCATGCAACAGCGGGTCGAGCGTGTCGATCCCCAGCAAGGCCTGTGGCCTGAGCCAGCCGATCCCCCATGGCCCCGCCGTCATCAGCGTCTCTGACAACAGCCCGCCAGTGCCGAAAGACGGCAGATAAAGCGTGTAGAGCCAGACCAGAAACCCCGTGCCAAGACCAAGCGCCGCACCCGTCCCGGTGCCTCCGCGCCAGAAGATGCCCCCAAGCAGACACGGCAGGATCTGTGCCGCGCCCACGAAGGAAATCAATCCGATCGCCGCCAGCGCCGCGCCGCCGCCCGACAGCCGGTAATAGCCATAGCCAAGCGCCAAAATGCCCGCGATCGACAGGCGCCGCGACATCAGCACGAGGCCGCGCACATCGCCCGGCGCGCGTGTCCCCCCGCGCCGCAGGCTAAGCCACAGGGGGGTGACGACATGGTTCGACACCATCGTCGCCAATGCGATCGCCGCCACGATGACCATCGAGGTGGCCGAGGAAAAGCCTCCCAGAAACGCCAGCATCGCCAGCTTTCCCTGCCCTTGGGTCAAGGGCAGCGTCAGCACGAACAAATCGGGGTTGGCCCCTTCCGGCAAGGCTTGCAGCCCCACCACCGCGATGGGGATGACGAACAGGCTCATCAGCATCAGATAGAGAGGGAAGGCCCAGGAAGCGGTCGCCAGATGCCGCTCGTCGGAATTCTCGACCACCATCACCTGAAACATCCGTGGCAAGGTCAGCACCGCCGCCGCCGAAACGAAGGTCAGCCCGATCCAGCGCCCCGGCGCCAGCGGCCAGTCTGCGATGGGCGAGGCATCGATGCGCGCCAGCACATCGACAAAGCCGCCGGCCACGCTCCAGACGGTAAAGATGCCCACGGCCAGCAACGCCACCAGCTTGACCACCGCTTCCAGCGCGATCGCCATGACCACGCCGTGATGACGTTCATTGGCGTCAAGATTGCGGGTGCCGAAGAGGATGGTGAAAAGCGTCAGCCCCCCCGCCAGCCACAATGTCGTCGCCCCCTGATCGGGTGTGGCCCAGCCCTCGGGCGCGCCAGAGGCAAATACACCGAATGACAGCGTCACCGACTGCAATTGCAACGCGATATAGGGGGTCGCCGCCACCACCGACATCAGCGTGACGATCACGCCCAGAACATTCGACTTGCCGTAACGCGCCGAAATCAGATCGGCGATCGAAGTGACATGCTGGCTGCGCCCGATCCGTACCAGCTTGCGCAACACCCACCACCAGCCCACCAGCACCAGCGTCGGCCCGAGATAGATCGTGACGAATTCCAGCCCCGACCGCGCCGCATAGCCGACCGCGCCGTAAAAGGTCCAGGCCGTGCAGTAGATCGACAGCGACAGCGTATAGACCAGGGGCGAACGCAACCAGCCGATCTGCCCGCGCTGGGCCCGCCTTTCGGCGGCGAAGGCCACCATGAACAACATGCAGACATAGGCCAGGCAAACCGCGACGAGTATCTTGAAGGGCACCATCAGCCCGGCCCCGGCGCTTCGTCTTCGGACATTTGGCCGGGTTGTTCGCGCGTGTCACTGTGCGACAGGATCCGCGACAGCACCAATGCCCCGGCGATCAGCAGCGTCCATGCCGTGAACAGATAAAGCCCGCCCCATACCGTGTCCGGCTGCGGCGTTTCGGCGGTATGCCACAGGATCGGCAGGAAAAAGAGAAACGCACCCACGAGCGGCCATAACCGTGCCGCATCCATCATCCGGCGGCGTCGGTAACTCTGACGGGCCAGAAACAGGGGCGGGCGCGGCGGCGTCACCGGCGCGGCTCCGCAAAAGCGGCCGGCACCGGGTCAGGCCCGCGGCGGGCGATGCGCGCCCTCATGATCCGGCCATGTCGCGCAGGGCCGCCAATATCGCGTCATTGGCAAACGGCTTGGCCATGAACCGGCTGGCGCCGGCCGCCTCTGCCCTGGCGCGCTCGCCTTCCTGCCCACGCGCGCTAAGAACCAGTACCGG
Source organism: Paracoccaceae bacterium (assembly GCA_020446815.1). Classification (GTDB taxonomy): domain Bacteria; phylum Pseudomonadota; class Alphaproteobacteria; order Rhodobacterales; family Rhodobacteraceae; genus Albidovulum. Next base: position 50,451 of record JAGRDY010000034.1, on the reverse strand, counting down.
CAACCGCGCCAGACCTGCATCGGCGCGCAAATCGGCCAGAATCTCATAGCCCGACCGCCCCGGCAGCATCACATCCAGCACCAGAACATGCGGTTCTTGCGCCCGGATCACCTCGAGTGCGTCAAGGCCATTGTCATGGGTCGCCACCGTCCAGCCGTCGCGCGCCAGAAAAAAGCGGATCGCCTCGGCGATATGCGGCTCATCCTCGATCAGCAAGATCCGTCTGCCCATCCGCGCCATCCCCAAAATCGCCGCGCCTTCAGTATCAACGATGAACCGCCTCAAAGTCAAAACCCAAGCGACGCATCGGGCCCGGCGCGAATGGCCATCGCCCGATCATGCGTCCACGCTCAGGATCGACGGTTCACGCCGCGCCACGCATCCGCTGCGCGGGCAGATCCGGCAGGATGTGCCGATCGCCCGTTCGCCGTCGGGGCGGGCACGCGGCGCGGGCAGGATCAGCATCATCGCCTCGACCACCTGCGGCCCGTCGAATCCGGCGGGAAAACGCGGCTCGCTGAACGAATAGGTCAAGAAGCGCTGCGGCACCTGCCCGGCCAGTTCCACCACCGCCCGGATCGGCACCATCGGCCGCGCCAGGGCCTCGTAGAGCGGCCATAACGGGCAGGCCGCACCGAAACGGGGCAGCGCGAACCCCGGCATCGGCTTGCGAAAGGTCAAGGTGCCCGACGCGTCACAGGCCACCAGACCGACGGGCACGCCATCCTCTTCATCTTGCCTGAATGTGGCAAGGCGGCGAAAGACCGGGGCAAGGCCGGTGCCCAGACGTCTGGCCAGCAGCCCCGGATCCGCGCCGACATCGGCCAGCGCCGCGCGAAACCGGTCTTCCGGCAAGAGCTCCGCGTCCTGGCGGCTGCGCGCCAGATAGGCCAATGCCAGCTTGCGCGCCGCCGTGCTCGCCAGTTCCGGCATCCGTGTGACATAGTCTTCGTCGGTGCCCGGCGGCGGCGCGTCCGCGGCTTGCGGATCATACCCGGACCGCGCCAGCCAAGCCTCGACCTCCTCTTGCGGCGACATCAGCCCGGTCTCGCTTTCCTGACTCGCATCGAGATAGCTCACCAATGCCGCCGCCGCCTCGCTGAGCCGGATGCTGTCTTCATAGATGTTGAGATGAAAGCGCGCCCGCCACTGCGGGTCGATATCGTCGGTTTCCGCCAGAATAGCCGCCGTGGAACGCACCGACGTCACCGCCGACACCACCTCGTGCAGCGAAGCCGACAGGAACGGATCGTGCGCCATCCGTTCATTGAGCTCCTCCAGCGACCGTTCAAGCGCCGTCATGCGCACCTGCCGTGACGCCAGAAGCGCCGCCCATCCGGGAAACCGCCCCAGAAATTCCTCGATCCGCTCGACCTCGGGGGCGTGCTCCTCGGTCGGCGCGCCCGCCGCCGCCTCGCGCAGGCTTTCGAAAATGACCGACTCGGCCCCTTCCGCCAGCGTCGTCTCATCCACCCCGAGCACAGCCGCCAGGGTGGCCAGCAGCTCCGGGCCCACCCGGCGGCGATTATGCTCGATCAGGTTCAGATAGGCCGGCGATATCCCCGCGGCGCGCGCCAGATCGGCCTGCTTGAGCCCTACCAGCAACCGCCTTTCGCGCACTCTCGTTCCGGTCAGAGCCGATCGCACCGCCACACCCTTGCCAAATGAGCCTTCGCATCCGCGGCAAGTTTACAGGCATTCTCAGAAATTCAAAGGGCTTGATCGGCGATTATCAAGGCACACAATTCGGCGGCGCCACATCCAGCGTCCGCTCCACCACCGGTTTGCCATCGACACAGGCGGTCAGTTTCGGCTTGTTGCGGTTGCATCCCGCCAGAACCACCAGCCCCACCACCGCCAGAATCCCCAATCGCCGCATTGACCGCTCCTCACATCGCACCGGATTTCTCCTATTCACCCCGAACCGCCCCGCCACGCAAGCGAAAACCGGAAAGCGCCCTTCCCGGTTTTCCCATGGCACGGCACAATCGGCCGGCAACCGGGGCAAGCGCCCCGGTTGCACCGCCAATGCCTACTGCAGCGCCTTGTCGCTGATCTGATGCGTCCAGCCGCCGTCCGGCGCCTTGGTGATCGCCGGATTGTCCGGCGACACGCCGCTCAGCAGCGTTGCCACCGTCTGGTCGAAATCGGCCGGGTCGAGCGCCCCGTTGGATCCGGCGGTCAGCTTGGCCACCTCGCCCATCATGTATTGCTGATGCGCAAGCGTCTGCGCGCCGGTCTCGTCATTGTCGATGACGATCTGGGCGGCTTCATCCGGGTGGGCCTCGGCATATTTCCAGCCTTTCATCGAGGCACGCACGAAGCGGACTATCTTGTCCTCGAATGCCGGATCGGTCAGGCGGTCTTCAAGAACGTAAAGCCCGTCCTCCATGACCCCGACCCCTTCATCGAGATAGTTGAAGGTGGCAAGTTGGTCGGGGGTGATCCCCGCGTCGAGCACCTGGCCGTATTCGTTATAGGTCATGACCGAAATGCACGCGGCCTGCTTTTGCAGCAGCGCATCGACGTTGAAGGCCTGCTTGAGCACCGTCACACCCCCCGCCGATCCGTCAGTCGGATAGCCGAGCTTGGCCATCCATGAAAAGAACGGATATTCATTGCCGAAAAACCACACGCCCAGCGTATGGCCGGGAAAATCCGCGGGGCTTTCGATACCGGTCTCCTTCAGGCAGGTCAGTTCCAGCCCGCCATGCTTGAACGGCTGGGCGATGTTGACCAGCGGCAGCCCGCGTTCGCGCGCCGCCAGCGCGGCGGGCATCCAGGTGGTGATGACATCGGCGCCGCCGCCGGCGATCACCTGTTCGGGCGCGATGTCCGGCCCGCCCGGCTTGATCGTGACATCGAGCCCTTCTTCATCGTAAAAACCCTTGTCCTTCGCGACGAAATAGCCCGCGAACTGGGCCTGCGTCACCCATTTGAGCTGCATCGTCACATCATCGGCCGCCTGCGCGCCCGAGCCGATCAGCCCCGCCGCCAGTACCGTCGTCATAAACGTCTTCATCGTCACAACCTCCATGTTGTTGTCACCTCCCCCTTTGTGAGGGATGCCAAAAAGTGACGGCTCTCTCGATCCCCGCCACCAATCCGTAAAAGGCCGACCCGGCCAGCGCCGCCACCGCGATCTCGGCCCAGACCAGATCGAGCGACAATTGCCCGACCGCTGTTGAAATCCGAAATCCCATGCCGCGAACCGGCGAGCCGAAGAATTCCGCCACGATAGCGCCAATCAAGGCCAGTGTCGTGGCGATTTTCAGACCATTGAAGATGAAAGGCATCGCCGCGGGCAGGCGCAGCTTCAGCAATGACTGCCCATAGCTTGCCGACCAGGTCGCCATCTGATCGCGCTGCATCCTGTCGGTATCCGCCAGCCCCGCAACCGTGTTGACCAGCACCGGAAAGAACACCATCACCACCACCACGGCGGCTTTCGAGTGCCAGTCGAAGCCGAACCACATCACCAGTATCGGCGCGATGCCCACCACCGGCAGGGCGGCCACGAAATTGCCCACCGGCAAAAGACCGCGCTGCAGGAAGGGCGACCGGTCGATGATGATCGCCGTCACCACCGCCGCCCCGCAGCCCATGACATAACCCGAAAGCGCGCCCTTGAGGATCGTCTGGACGAAATCCCCCCACAGCATCGGCAGCGACCCCCCGATCGCCGCCCAGATCTGCGTCGGCGCGGGCAGGATCACCCCAGGCACCTTCAGCCCGCGCACCACCCCTTCCCATAGGATCAGCAAGGTCACCCCGAAAAGCGCGGGAATGAACAGCCGCACCGCCCGCCCGCGCGCCACCTTCTGGCGCGCCAGCCAGGCATTGAACGCCCAGGCCGCCAGCCAGAAGCCCACGGATCCCCAGAACCAGATCATCCGCCCATCCCCATCCGCCGCAAGGTGGCCTTTTCGATCGCCCCGATGATCATCACCAGCCCGGCGGCCAGGATCGCCGCCGTGAACAGCGCCGACCAAATCTGGATCGTCTGCCCGTAATAGCTTCCCGACAAGAGCCGCGCTCCCAGGCCGCCTGCCCCCCCGGCCGGCAACTCGCCGACGATCGCCCCCACCAGCGAGGCCGCCACCGACACTTTCAGCGAGGCGAAAAGATAGGGCAGTGACGCCGGAAACCGCAGCTTCCAGAAGGTCTGGGCACGGGTCGCATTATAGGTGCGCAACTGATCGAGCTGCATGGGACGCGGGCTGCGGAACCCCTTGGCCATTCCCACCACCACCGGAAAGAACGACAGATAGGCCGAAATCACCGCCTTGGGCAAGATGCCCGTCACCCCCACCGAGGCCAGCACCACGATCACCATCGGCGCGATGGCCAGGATCGGAATGGTCTGCGAGGCGATCGCCCAGGGCATCACCGACAGATCCATCGCCCGGTTATGGACGATCCCCACCGCCAGAACGATCCCCGCGCCGCTGCCGATGGCAAAGCCCAGAAGCGTCGCCGAAAGGGTGATCCAGCCATGATAGACGAGGCTCCGCTTCGACGTCACCTTCTGCGCGAAGAACCCGTCCCAAAGCCCCGCCGCCACCTGATGCGGCGCGGGCAGTACCGGGCGGTCCTGCGTCAGGGTGTCGGCCAGCAGCTCGGAAAACGATACCTCGGCCCCGGCGCGCGCCGCCTGATCATAGGTCCATTGCGCATTCAGCCAGATCGCCGCCCCGTACCAGAGCACGACGATCACCGACAGCACCGTCAGGACCGGAACCAGCACCTTCACCTCCGCCCGCCTTTCTTCTGTTGCCCAATACCTTCGGGGGGAGCCCCCGGCAGCGCCGGGGGCCGGGGGGCAGACAGCCCCCCGTGCGCCCTTCGCCACCAAACCCGCGCCCGGCAAGATGGCTCAACGGGCGGCCCATGCATGCCCCGCGGATGCACCGCGCGTGCCGTCACGCCCTCATTCCTCATCGCCCTGCCCCGCCCTGAGCCCGTCGCGCACCCGATGCGCGATGGCGATGAATGCGCTGCTGTCGCGGATGTCGAGCGGGCGCTCCCTGGGCAGGGTGCTCTCGATCACGTCGGTGATCCGCCCCGGGCGCGGGCTCATCACCACGATCTTCGTGGAAAGATATACCGCCTCGGGGATCGAATGGGTCACAAAGCCGATGGTCTTTTCGGTACGCGCCCAGAGCTTCAGCAAGGCCTCGTTCAGCCGGTCGCGGACAATTTCGTCCAGCGCGCCAAAGGGTTCGTCCATCAGCAGGATATCGGCATCGAAGGCCAGCGCCCTGGCGATCGAGGCGCGCTGCTGCATCCCTCCCGACAGTTGCCAGGGAAACTTCCTGCCGAAACCCTCAAGATCGACAAGCGACAGCACCTTTTCCACCCGCTCGGCCTGCTCGGCCCTGGAAAACCCCATGATTTCAAGAGGCAGCCGGATGTTCCCGGCGATCGTCCGCCACGGGTAAAGCCCCGCCGCCTGAAACACATAGCCATAGGCCCGTGCCCGGCGCGCCGCATCGGCGCTCATCCCGTTGACCGAAAGCGTTCCCGCGGTCGGCGCCTCAAGCGCGGCGATGCACCGCAGGAACGTCGTCTTGCCGCATCCCGACGGGCCGATGAACGACACGAACTCGCCCTTGCCGATGCTCAGCGACACATCCCTGAGCGCATGTACCGGCCCGTCGTTCGTCTCGAAGGTCAGACCCAGATTCCGCGCCTCGATCACCGTTTCACGTCTCACCCTGCCTGCCTCCATAATTTCGGCTCGGCGAATTCGACGCTGTTGCCCGCCGGATCGCGCACATAGATCGACCGCGCCCCGTTCGGCCAGCGAAAATCCGCCTCGATGGCCACACCCGCCCGTGACAGGCGCTCGGCCCAGGCGTCAAGCGACGGCCCGGGCACCGAAAAACAGATATGCCCCGGCCCCTCGGCGCCATGCGGCGGCACCGGCAGCGCGTTGCCCGACGGTGCGATGCGCGACCGCTCGGCCCGGAACACCAGCACGATCGTGCCGCCACAGCGAAAGAACACATGCCGCAGCGGGTGGCGCAGTATTTCCTTTAGCCCCAACAGGCCGCCATAGAAGCCGGCGGCGGCATCGAGGTCGTCAGCATAGACCGCCGCCTCCAGCACGCCGTCGATCGAAAGTGCCGCCTGGCCCATCACAGCGCACCCGGCGCGACAGAGAGGGGCGCGCGCGCCAGTTTGCCCTGCCTCATAGCGCGCCCTTCCCGACCTGCCGCCAGGCGCCGATCACCTCTGCGGCCAGAAGCTCGATATCAGCCTGTTGCGTGGCATGGCAGATCACCGAAATCCGCATGATCTGCCGCCCCCGCCAGGTGCCATGCGTCGGATAGACCCTGCCGCGCTTTTGCACATGCGCCAGCACGGCTTCGGTCTGGGCGTCGCCCTCCGCGCCCTCGCCGAAAGTCACGGCGACCTGGTTGCTATGTATCTCGTTCAGAACCGAAATCCCCGGCTCCGCGGCAAGCAACCCTGCGGCCCGCTCGGCCAGTGCGCAGTGGCGGGCGATCAGGGCGCGCACTCCCGCGCGACCCAGATGGCGCATGATCGCATAGCTTGGCACCCCGCGTGCCCGCCGCGAAAGCTCCGGGGTGGAATCCGCCGGCTCCCACTGATCCGAAAGAGCGGGCAGATAGGCGCCGCGCGCCGTCATGGACCGTACCAGAGGCGCCCGGTCGCGGCAGATCACCATCCCCGCATCGAAGGGCGCGTTCAACCATTTGTGCAGATCGACCGCCCAGCTGTCGGCGCCCTGCACCCCCGCCAGCCTGCCCGCCAGTTCCGGCACCGCCGCCAGCCACAGCCCAAAGGCCCCGTCGACATGGACCCAGCCGCCCTTCGCGCGGACCGCGGGAATCAACGCCGCGAAGGGATCGAAGGCCCCGGTGTTGATCTGCCCGGCCTGCAACACCACCAGTGGCGGCGCCTTGCAGCGATCGAGCGCCTCGAAGAAAGGCTCGGGCGCGATCCGCCCCTGATCGTCCGTCGCCACCCGAATCGCCCGTTCGGCCCCGAAACCGGCATAGCGCAGCGCCGCGAAAGGCGCCGAATGTGCGTCATTGCCGATCAGCACCGGTATCTCGGGCGCACCATGAAGGCCCTGCGCCTCGACATCCCATCCCTGCGCGGCCAGCAAGGCGTTGCGCGCCGCCATGACCGCCACCATGTTGGCGACCGATGCGCCGGTGACAAGGCCCACGCCGCAATCGGCGGGCAGGCCCAGCAGATCGAGGCCCCAGTCGCAGACCGCCCGTTCCATCGCCGTGATCGCCGGGGTTTCGAATGATGACCCGGCATTCTGCCCCCAGGCGGAAACCATCATGTCGGCCGCCACACCCACGGGATGCGATCCGCCCATGACATACCCATAGAAATTCGGCGAACTCATCCGGTTGAGCCCGTCTTCGGCATCGCGCGCGATGGTGTCGATCACCTCGGTCGCGGCCATTCCCTTGTCGTGCAATGCCGTGCGAAACCGGCCCATCATTTCGCCAACGCCCGCCGCGGGCGGCACCGTCGCGCCTGTCGCGGCTTCGCGATAGCGCAAGGCATGCGCCGCCGCGCGGCGCAGAGCTCGGGCTTCGTCTTGCCGCAACGCCCGGTCCATCAGACCCCGCTTGCCGGGATACCCGTCCTTGCCACCGGCCTTGGCGCGGTCAGATCCTTCCAGGCCGACAGAGCCTTGTTGACGGTGCCATTGGCCTGGCGGGCAACGAATTTGCCGTGACCTTCACGGGTATCCACCTTGCCGTCATTGACCGCCACCATGCCGCGGGTCAGCGTATAGCGCGGCAGGCCCTTGACCTTCTTGCCCTCGAAGACGTTGTAATCGATGGCCGATTGCTGGGTCTTGGCGGAAATCGTCTTTGTCTTCTTGGGATCCCATACCACCAGATCGGCATCGGCACCGACCAGAACCGCACCTTTTTTCGGATAGCAATTCAGTATCTTGGCGATATTCGTTGATGTTACCGCGACGAATTCGTTGGGTGTCAGCCGGCCGGTTTCCACGCCGTGGGTCCAGAGCATCGGCATCCGGTCCTCGAGCCCGCCGGTGCCATTGGGGATCTTGGTGAAATCGCCGATCCCGGTGCGTTTCTGTTCGGTCGTGAAGGCGCAGTGATCGGTGGCGACGACCGAGAGCGAGCCCGACTGCAGCCCCGCCCAAAGGCTGTCCTGATGCTGCTTGTTGCGGAAGGGCGGCGACATCACGCGGCGCGCGGCATGATCCCAGTCCTTGTTGAAATACTCGCTCTCGTCCAGCGTCAGGTGCTGGATCAGCGGCTCTCCCCAGACGCGCTTTCCCTGCATCCGGGCACGGCGGATCGCCTCGTGGCTTTCCTCGCAACTGGTGTGCACCACATAAAGCGGCACACCCGCCATATCGGCGATCATGATCGCGCGGTTGGTGGCCTCGCCCTCGACCTGCGGCGGGCGCGAATAGGCATGCGCCTCGGGGCCGGTATTGCCGTCGGCCATCAGCCGGGCCTGCAATTCCGCCACTACATCGCCGTTTTCGGCATGAACCAGCGGAATCGCCCCCAGTTCCGCACAACGACGGAAGCTTGCGTAAAGCTCGTCGTCATTGACCATCAGGGCCCCCTTGTAGGCCATGAAATGCTTGAAGGTGGTGATGCCGTTTTCCTCGACCACGGTCTTCATGTCGTCAAAGACCTTTTCACCCCACCAGGTGATGGCCATGTGATAGGAATAATCGCAATTGGCACGGCCCGATTTGTTGTGCCACATCTGCAAGCCGTCGATCAGCCCCTGCCCGGGGCTTGGCAGCACGAAATCCACCACCATGGTCGTGCCGCCCGCCAGCGCGGCGCGGGTGCCGGATTCGAAATCGTCAGTGGAATAGGTGCCCATGAAGGGCATCTCCAGATGGGTATGCGGGTCGATCCCGCCCGGCATGACATAGCAGCCGGTGGCATCCAGCACCTTGTCGCCTTCGAGATTTTCGCCGATCTGGGCGATCCTGCCTCCCTCGATCAGCACATCCGCCTTGTAGGTCAGATCGGCGGTGACGACGGTGCCGTTCTTGATGATGGTGGTCATTTCCAATCCTTCGTCTCTTCACAGATCATAAGATCTGAATCTACTTCGGAAACGCGGCAATTCAGACCGCACTCATAATCGGCCGAGTTCGGGTTTTTGAATGTATTCACTCTAGTGATAACCGCATCGAGACAAACATCTAGAGAATCAAACTCGCCAACAACTTGGTGTTCCAGCAAATTGCTTGCACTAGGATATGCAATGCCAGTCCAAACCTCCCTCCTCGGCCAAAGGTAATACGCAAGAGCTGCTAGCAATATCACGCCAACAACGTTCTGCACACTCACCCCACAACCTCCGCCGTCTCCAGCACCGCGTGCAACAGCACGTCCGTCCCCGCCGCCGCCCATTCCGGGCTGATCTCCTCGGCCTCGTTATGGGAAAGCCCGTCAACGCAGGGGCACATGATCATCGCGGTCGGCGCGACCTTGTTGATCCAGCAGGCGTCGTGGCCCGCGCCCGAGACGATATCCATATGGCTGTAGCCGAGCTTTTCGGCGGCATTTCGTACCGCCTTCACGCAGCCTTCGTCGAATGTCACCGGATCGAAATGCCCCGCCGGCTCGATCTCGATCCCCAGCCCCAGATCGCGGGCGATCTGCGCGGCGGCCAGCTCGATCTCTTCGCGCATGACGTTCAGCTTGGCCAGTTGCGGCGAACGGATGTCGATGGTGAAGACCGCCTTGCCCGGAATGACGTTGCGCGAATTGGGATAGACATTGGCCTGCCCGACCGCGCCCACTGCGTTGGGCTGGTTGGCCATGGCGATTTCGTGCACCGCCTCGGTGATCCGCGCCATGCCAAGCCCGGCGTTGACCCGCATGTTCATCGGCGTCGAACCGGTATGCGATTCCCTGCCCGTCAGCGTCACCTGCAACCACCAGAGCCCCTGCCCATGCGTGACGACACCGATCTCGCGGCCCTCCGCCTCGAGAATCGGCCCCTGCTCGATGTGCAACTCGAACATCGCGTGCATCTTGCGCGCGCCGACCTTTTCGTCGCCGACCCAGCCGATTCGCTTGAGCTCATCGCCGAAGCTCTTGCCCTCGGCATCCTGCCGCCCATAGGCGTAATCCTGTTTCAGCACCCCGGCAAACACGCCAGAGGCCAGCATGGCCGGGGCAAAGCGGGTGCCTTCCTCATTGGTCCAGTTGGTCACGACGATCGGGTGCCTGGTCTTGATGCCGAGGTCGTTCATCGTGCGCACCGCTTCCAGCGCGCCAAGAACCCCCAGCACCCCGTCATATTTCCCGCCCGTGGGCTGGGTGTCGAGATGGCTGCCCATGTAGACAGGCAGCGCCTCGGGGTCGGTGCCCGCGCGGGTGGCAAACATCGTGCCCATGGCATCGACCCCCATGGTCATGCCCGCCGCCTCGCACCAGCTCTGGAAAAGCCGCCGCCCCTGCGCATCGGCGTCGGTCAACGTCTGGCGGTTGTTGCCGCCCGCCACGCCGGGGCCGATCTTGGCCATTTCCATGATCGCGTCCCACAGGCGCGCGGAATTGATCCGAAGGTTTTCACCGGGTGCGGACATCTCGATCTCCCTTGTCGGGCGAGCCGGGTTCTGGCGGGGTCTTGTTGCCCCTTGCGGCGACTCGCTTCTTGACCATATGGTCAGGGTTAAACCATCACAACCTGACCAACCGGTCAACAATTTTCTTGGAAAAAAGATGACCGCGACAGAACGGCTTTCCAAACGCGACGTGAACCGCCAGGAAACCCAGCGGCTGATCCTAGATGCCGCCGAAAAAGTCTTTGCCGAAGCGGGGTTCGGCGGGGCCACGATGCAGCTTATCGCCGATCTGGCGGGCCTGCCCAAGGCCAATCTGCATTACTATTTCACCACCAAGGAAGAGCTTTACCGCAAGGTGGTTCAGAACATTTTCGAGATTTGGCTGCACGCCGCCGACGTGTTCGACAAGGCCCCCGGCCCGGTCGAGGGAATCGGCGCCTATATCGACGCCAAGATGGAAATCTCGCGCCGGCACCCCGAAGGCTCGAAAGTCTGGGCGTCCGAGGTGATGCACGGTGCGCCGGTCATTCAGGACTATCTGGAAACCACCTTGCGGGAATGGACAACGGGACGCGCAAGGCTGATCCAGAAATGGGTGGATGAGGGCAAGATGGACCCGATCAACCCCGAACACCTGCTTTACATGCTCTGGGCGACAACCCAGCACTACGCCGATTTCGGCCATCAGATCGAAACGCTGAATGGCGGCAAGCGCCTTGGCGACAAACAATGGAAAGAAGCCAAGGAAAACGTCAAGCGGGTGATCCTGCGCGGCATCGGCGCGGTCACTTGAGCTCCACCTCGACGAAGCTCATCGGTTCGTCGCCGGCGTTCACGACATTATGCTCGACGCCCTCGGCGCGGCGATAGGCCGTACCCGCGGGCACCGTCACCTGGCGCGCCGCGCCGCCCGGTTCCTCCAGCAGCATCCGGCATTCGGTGATGGCGGTAATGACGTAATCGAACCCGTGCCGGTGCCAGCCGGTTTCGGCACCGGGCACAAAATCGAACCGGGTGACGCGCACCCGCTCGTCATCGATCATCGGGGTCGCAGTGCAGGCGCGGCGCATCGGCATCTCCTCCAGGGGCCTGTTTCACACCGGAAAGGTTTTTTTGCCCCGGCCGGTCAATGAATTCTTGTTTGCGCCGTCCATCCCAGTCAAGCTTTCCGGCGCAAGACATCCGACACCCGAACCGCGAAAGTGCCCCTTTTGAACGATCGCCGCCCAGCCGCAAGACAACCGACCCGCATTCAGAAAAGGAACCGCCAGACCATTCTCGACGCGGCCCTCGAGGTGTTTTCCCAACACGGGTTTCGTGGCGCCACGCTTGACCAGATCGCCGAGGTTTCGGGCCTGTCGAAACCCAATCTGCTTTATTACTTCGCGTCGAAAGAGGAAATTCACGTCACGCTTCTCGATACGCTGCTGGATGCCTGGCTGGCCCCCCTGCGCAGGCTGGATCCGGCGGGCGATCCGCTTTCGGAAATCCTTTCCTACATGCGCCGCAAGCTTGGCCTGAGCCGCGATTACCCCCGCGAAAGCCGCCTTTTCGCCAATGAAATGCTTCAGGGTGCGCCGCGGATGATGGAAACGCTGCGCGGCAATCTCAAGACCCTCGTCGATGACAAGGCCAGCGTCATCGCCCAGTGGATCGCCGAGGGGCGCATCGCCGCGGTCCACCCGCACCATCTGATTTTCTCGATCTGGTCGCTGACCCAGCACTATGCCGATTTCGACGTTCAGGTGCGCGCGGTGCTCGGCCCCGATCACGACCCCTATGCCGAGGCCGACGCCTTTCTCGACACGCTGTTCCGGCGGCTGCTGACCCCCTGAGCCTTCTCACGGGGCGGGGCAGGCTTTGCGCGGCAACCGGCCTGCCGCACCGTGCCGGAACGGATCAAACCGCGCCGCCGCCGCACGGGGGATCACAAGTGGCGATATGCCCTATTCGGCCGCCTGCGCCATCGGGTTGTTCGGATGCGTCGTCCAGTTGGCATAGGCGCCGACCTTCTTGCCGGTGCGCGGATCGACGGCGCCCACGGGCAATTCGCGCATGGTGATGCAGTCTTCCACAGGACAGACATCGATGCACAGATTGCAGGCCACGCATTCCTCATCAATGACGCTGAAAACCCGGTCGTCGGACATTGCGATGGCCTGATGACTGGTATCTTCGCAAGCCGCATAGCAACGCCCGCATTTGATACAGAGATCCTGGTCAATCTCGGCCTTGGTGACATAATTTAGGTTGAGAAACTGCCAATTGGTGACATTGGGCACCGCGCGCCCCACGAGATCGGCGGTCGAGCCGATTTCCTTTTCGTCCAGATATTGCGACAGCCCGGAAATCATTTCCTGCACCACCCGGAAGCCATAGGTCATCGCCGCCGTGCAAACCTGCACATTTCCGGCCCCGAGCGCCATGAATTCGGCCGCGTCGCGCCAGGTCGTCACCCCGCCTATACCGGAAATCGGCAGGCCGCCGGTTTCCTCGTGACGGGCGATTTCCGACACCATGGAAAGCGCGATCGGCTTGACCGCCGGGCCACAATAGCCGCCATGCGCCCCCTTGCCGTCAATGGTCGGTTCGGGCGCGAAATTGTCGAGATCGACCGAAGTGATCGAATTGATCGTGTTGATCAGGCTCACCGCATCGGCGCCGCCGCGCTTTGCCGCCGCCGCGGGTTTGCAGATATCGGTGATATTCGGCGTCAGCTTCACGATGCAGGGCATCCGGCTGTACTGCTTGACCCAGCGCGTCACCATTTCGATGTATTCGGGCACCTGCCCCACGGCAGAGCCCATGCCCCGCTCGCTCATCCCGTGCGGGCAGCCGAAATTCAGCTCCACCCCGTCGGCGCCGGTATCTTCGATATGGCCAAGGATCGCCTTCCAGTTTTGTTCGTCGCACGGCACCATCAGGCTGATCACCAGCGCCCGGTCGGGATAATCGCGCTTGACCTGCTTTATCTCGCGCAGATTCACCTCCAGCGGGCGATCGGTGATAAGTTCGATGTTGTTCAACCCCAAAAGCCGGCGATCCGCGCCGTATACCGCCCCGTAACGCGGCCCGTTGACATTGACGATCGGCGGCCCTTCGGCGCCGAGGGTCTTCCAGACGACCCCGCCCCAGCCCGCGTCGAAGGCGCGCCGTACGTTGTATTCCTTGTCCGTGGGCGGCGCCGAGGCCAGCCAGAACGGGTTCGGGGACTTGATGCCGATGAAGTCGGTTGTCAGATCAGCCATGGTTCAGGCTCCTTTCCCGCCGCAGCCCCGGACCCGATCCGGGATGTCTGGGCGTTGCGATTGAGACCCCGCAACAGATCCGGGGCTGGATTGCGCGTCAGCCCATCAGGCTGGCATGAATGTCTTCTGCCGCGTCGCGCCCTTCGGCCACGGCCGTCACGGTCAGATCGTCCCCGCCGGAGGCGCAGTCACCCGCCGCCCAGACCCCTTTCAGCGATGTCCGCCCGGCGCCCGTCACGGCAATCTTGCCGCCTGCCAGTTCCAGCGCATCAGAATGCCCGGCCAAAGTCTGGCCGATGGCCTTGAATACCTGATCGGCCTTCAGGCGGAAAGTCTCGCTTCCGGTTTTCAATCCGTCCGGGCCATCTTCGGTATAGGCCAGCACGATTTCCTGCACGGCGTCTTCACCAACGATCCCGACAGGCGCGGCATTGTAAATTATCCTGACACCAACGGATCTTGCATGATCTTGTTCATGTTCCGAGGCGCTCATCCTGTCGCGTCCGCGCCGGTAGGCGATGGTGACATTTTCAGCACCCAGAAGCTTGGATTGCACGGCCGCGTCAATGGCCGTCATGCCACCGCCGATCACCACCACATCGCGGCCCACCGGCAAGCCCGCGACATCTGCCGCCTGCCGCAGTTCGGCGATGAAATCCACTGCGTTCAGGACGTTTTGCTTGTTCTCGCCATCGGCGCGCAGCGCATTGACGCCACCCAGGCCGATGGACAGAACCACCGCCGCAAAATCCCCTGTCAGGCCTTCAAGGGTGATTTCCCGCCCCAGCGCCTGCCCGTGCCTGACGGTGATGCCACCGATCTTCAGCAGCCACTCCAGTTCGGCCTGTGCGAAACCTTCCGGTGTCTTGTAGCTGGCAATGCCGTATTCATTCAGCCCCCCCGCCTTCGGCCGGGCATCGAAGATCGTCACCTCATGGCCCTTCATCGCCAGCCGATGGGCCGCCGACAGGCCCGCAGGCCCGGCCCCGACGACCGCGATCTTCCTGCCCGTCGCGGCGGCGCGCATGAACGGGTGATCGGGCATTTCCATCAGGGCATCGGTGGCGAACCGTTGCAAACGCCCGATTTCCACGGGCCTGCCTTCGGCCACCTCGCGCACGCAGACCTCTTCGCAAAGCTGCTCGGTCGGGCAGACACGGGCACACATGCCGCCGAGGATGTTCTGGGCAAAGATCGTCCTGGCCGCCGCTTCCGGGGTGCCGGTGGCGATCTGACGGATGAACAGCGGAATGTCGATCGTCGTCGGACAGGCCGTCACGCAGGGCGCATCATGACAGAAATAGCAGCGGTCGGCGGCCACGAGTGCTTCGTGCGGATCGAACCGGGGGGCAATATCGGCGAAATTGTCCCGGTACTTGTCCGCACCCAGGCGGCCGGCGGCAACGCCCGGCGTCAATTGACTATTGGTCACGGCGACCTCCCTCGCTGTTTGGAAAAAATCTGCCATCGAATCATTTTTTTATCAACTGGTAAATTTTTAGAAGGATTGAAATCTTTCCTGCCTGCGGAAAAATCGCCGCCGCCGCGCCAAAGTCATTGCTTTCCACGCCGCAGGCAAGCGCGTATAAGCGGCAAGGTAACGCAAGGCCCGCAGATAGAGACGGGTTGGCTGACAGGACCATCGAGGACAGAATGACCAATACATCCTTTGAAAGTGACGTGGCCTTCATCGAGGCGCTGGCAGAACTGCTCAACAAAAGCGGCCTGGCGGAACTGAGCGTGAAACGCGAATATGGCGAAAACGACCGGTTGAATGTGCGTGTCAGCAAATACGCCGCGCAAACGGCCGCACAACCGGTCGCGGTTGCCGCACCATCGGCGGTCGCCGCGCCCGCCGCGCCACCGCCCGACACCGCCGCCGTTGGCGCCGCCGGCCCCGCACCGGCGGCGGGCGATCCGGCCACGCATCCCGGTGCGGTGACCTCGCCCATGGTCGGCACGGTCTATCTGTCGGCCGAACCGGGCGCGGAACCCTTCGTCACCCTGGGCGCCAGCGTGACGGAAGGCCAGACGGTCCTTATCGTCGAAGCGATGAAAACCATGAACCATATTCCGGCCCCGAGGTCGGGAACGGTCAAACGCATTCTCGTCGAGGATGGCAGCGCGGTCGAGTACGGCGCCCCGCTTCTCATCATCGAGTGAGGCGGGCCATGTTCGAAAAGATTCTCATCGCCAATCGGGGTGAAATCGCGCTGCGGGTGATCCGCGCGGCCCGCGAAATGGGCATCAGATCGGTCGCCGTGCATTCAACCGCCGATTCCGATGCGATGCATGTAAGGATGGCCGACGAATCCGTCTGCATCGGCCCCAACCCTTCGGCGCATAGCTATCTGAATGTGCCCGCGATCATTTCGGCCTGCGAAATCACCGGCGCGCAGGCCATCCATCCGGGTTACGGATTCTTGTCGGAAAACGCCAATTTCGTTCAGGCGCTGGAAGATCACGGCATCACCTTCATCGGGCCATCGGCGGCCCATATCCGTATCATGGGCGACAAGATCACTGCCAAGGACACCATGAAGAAGCTCGGCGTGCCTTGCGTTCCGGGATCGGACGGCGGCATCGCCGACGTGGCCCAGGCCAGGAAAGTCGCCCGCGACATCGGCTATCCGGTGATCATCAAGGCCACCGCCGGTGGCGGCGGACGCGGCATGAAGGTGGCGCAAGGCGAAGACGATCTGGAAATCGCATTCCGCACCGCGCGCGCCGAATCCAAGGCCGCCTTTGGCAATGACGAATGCTATATGGAAAAATACCTCCAGAACCCGCGCCATATCGAGGTGCAGGTCTTTGGCGACGGCAAGGGCGGTGCGGTCCATCTGGGCGAACGGGACTGTTCGCTGCAACGCCGCCACCAGAAGGTGTTCGAGGAAGCGCCCGGCCCGGCGATCGATGCGGCAACACGCGCCCGGATCGGCAAGACCTGCGCGGACGCGGTGGCGGCCATCGGCTATGCGGGCGCCGGCACCATCGAATTTCTGTATGAGGAAGGCGCGTTCTATTTCATCGAGATGAACACACGCCTTCAGGTCGAACACCCCGTCACCGAGGCGATTTTCGGTGTCGATCTGGTGCGCGAACAGATCCGTGTGGCAGAGGGTCTGCCGATGTCGTTCGCCCAGGATGAACTCGCGGTGAACGGGCACGCCATCGAAGTGCGCATCAATGCCGAAAAACTGCCGACCTTTTCGCCCTGCCCCGGCAAGATCACCCAGTATCATGCCCCCGGCGGGCTGGGCGTGCGGATCGATTCGGCACTTTATGACGGCTATTCGATACCTCCTTATTACGATAGCCTGATCGGCAAATTGATCGTCCATGGCCGTGATCGGCCCGAAGCGCTGGCGCGGCTGAAACGGGCCTTGTCGGAACTGATCGTCGATGGGGTCGATACGACGATTCCGCTTTTTCACGGCTTGCTGGAAGAAGAAGACATCCTGACCGGGAACTATTCGATCCACTGGCTGGAGAAATGGCTGGCGCGCACTTTCGGGCAATAGCGCGGAAAGCCGCTGCCATGCCCCGCGAACTGACGGCAGAACTTTTGCTATCGGGATATGCGCAAGGCATTTTCCCGATGGCCGAAAGCCGAGAGGACGACCGGCTCCATTGGGTCGATCCGCGCCAGCGCGGCATCTTTCCGCTGGATGGCTTTCACATATCGCGGTCCTTGCGGCGCAGGATATTGCAGCAACGCTTTGAAATCCGCATCAACACGGCCTTCGCCGATGTGGTGCGCGCCTGCGCGGCACGGCCCGATACCTGGATCAACGCGCCGCTTGCCCGCCACTATGATGACCTGCATCGGCGCGGCCACGCCCAATCGCTTGAGGTTTGGCAGGATGGCGTGCTGGCCGGCGGTGTGTTTGGCATAACCCTGGGGGGGGCATTCTTTGGCGAAAGCATGTTTTCCGTGCGAAGGGATGCCTCGAAGATCGCCCTGGCCTATCTGGTCGACCATCTGCGGATGACGGGGTTTTCTCTTTTTGATACGCAATTCCTGACGCCGCATCTGGCCTCACTCGGGGCCATCGAAATACCGCGCGCCGACTACCGGGTGCTGCTGGCCGAAGCACTGTCGAAAGCCGGGGATTTCAGGGCGCCGCGCGCGCTGCCCACCGCTCAGTTGCTGATGCAGCGTTGCACCCAGATATCATAGCGCGGGTCGTCGAGCGCGCTCAGCGCCGGGCTCGATGCGATCATCCATCCCGCAAAGATCGTCCGGCCGTCTTCCGGGTCCGAAACCGTCAGATGGGCATAGGCATCTGAACTCGGGTCTTCGCTCGGAAAGCGGCAGTCCGACAGCGTTACCTCCAACCGGCCCATTTCCATCGTCTGGCCGATGGCCATCTTGATTTCGGTCGTCACCCCCGACACCTTGTCGAGCCACCGCAAGGCCGCGCCCGATGCGCTTTCGGCTTGCTGAGCATGGGCCGCCATTCCTGCGCAAACGGCAAGGGCGGCGCCTGTCAAATTGCGCTTCATTGCGTTGTGGATGCGGCGTCGCCATTGCCCGCGGCCGCCCCGACGAACTTCATCAGAAGTGCGATCAGGCTGACAGCGCCCTGCGTGTCTTCGATTTCCTGCCCGGGCGCGAGATCATCGGGGCTGCCTCCGGGCAGGATTTCCACGAAGGATCCGCCCAGAAGGCCTTCGGAAGTCACCAGAATCGTCGAATCGTCCGGGATGTTGACGCCGTTCTTGACGGTGATGGTGGCATCCGCGAAAAAGCTTTGCGGGTTCAGCGCCAGCGATGTCACCGTGCCGATCTTGACCCCGGCAAGCCGCACGTCCGTACCCACCGAAACGCCTTCGACGGAACGGAAACTGGCGGTCAGTTCGTAATGGTCGCCCCCGCCGGTCAGGCCGATACCTTGGCCCGCGAACACCAGAAAGCCCAGCGCTACGGCCAGGACACCGGCACCGGTCACGACTTCTGTGGCGCTTTCCGACATCGTTTATTCCGGTGTCCAGGCTTCGTAGTCCTGGCGCGTGCCGCGTACCGAACGGCGGATCGACCCCGCCGGAGCATAGGCCAGCGCCGATCCGGTCAGGTTTTCCTGATGCGGTTTTTCCCAGGTCTTGTGCCTGAGCGCGGATCTTTCGGGCGGCTCATCCCAGGTGAAATGCAGCCAGCCGTGCCAGTCGGGGCTGATGCGCGACGCTTCGCATTCGCCGTTGTAGATCACCCAGCGCCGCTTGCCGTCACGGGTCTGATAAAAGACATTTCCCTGCGCGTCTTCGCCAACCTTCTGACCCCTGCGCCAGGTAAAAATCTGGGTGCCGAGCGTCTGGCTGTTCCACCAAATCAGCAAGCGAAGCAGAAATTTCATGGCAACCCTCCGAGAATTCCGGTTTCCTTATAGCGCAGCCCCGCAGGAGGTCCAGAGCGAACGCGTGAACAAACGAGAATTGCCGCTTGCCGCCAATCCAGCCGGATTGAAGGAAATGCCGCTTATCCCGCCGTTGCGGCCTTGTCGCCCTTGGCATTGGCGTGAATGAGCAAGGGCTTCACACCGGAATCGACAGCCTCTTCATTGACCACGACTTCCTCGACGGATGACATTCCGGGCAGTTCGAACATCGTGTCCAGAAGAATGTCTTCCATGATCGACCGCAGCCCGCGCGCGCCGGTCTTGCGTTTGATCGCGCGCTTGGCGATCGCAATCAATGCGTCGGCGGTGAAGGTCAGCTTGACCCCTTCGATATCGAAAAGCCGCTGGTACTGCTTGACCAGGGCATTCTTGGGCTGGGTCAGGATCGTTACCAGCGCCTCTTCATCCAGATCGGTCAGCGTGGCGACAACCGGCAAGCGGCCGACGAATTCCGGGATCAGGCCGAATTTCAGCAAATCCTCCGGCTCCAGGTCGCCCAGCAAATCGCCCACCCCGCGCGCATCGGGGTCCTTGACTTCGGCGCCAAACCCTATCGCCGAGCCTTTGCCCCGCTGGGCAATGATCTTTTCGAGCCCGGCAAACGCCCCGCCGCAGACGAACAGGATGTTGGTGGTGTCGACCTGCAGGAATTCCTGTTGCGGGTGTTTGCGCCCGCCCTGCGGCGGCACCGAGGCCACGGTGCCCTCCATGATCTTCAAAAGCGCCTGCTGCACACCTTCGCCCGAAACATCACGGGTGATCGACGGGTTGTCCGACTTGCGGGTGATCTTGTCGACCTCGTCGATATAGACGATGCCGCGCTGGGCACGTTCGACATTGTATTCGCTTGCCTGCAGGAGCTTGAGAATGATGTTCTCGACATCCTCGCCGACATATCCTGCTTCGGTCAGTGTCGTGGCGTCGGCCATGGTGAAGGGAACATCGAGAATCCGCGCCAGCGTCTGCGCCAGAAGCGTCTTGCCGCAGCCGGTCGGCCCGATCAGCAGGATATTCGACTTGGCCAGTTCGATTTCAGGCGATTTGGCCGCGTGATTCAGGCGCTTGTAATGGTTATGCACGGCCACCGACAAGACCCGTTTCGCATGAATCTGGCCAATCACATAATCGTCGAGAACCTTGCATATCTCGCGCGGGGTCGGCACGCCATCGGCCGTTTTCAGCCCGGTGGTCTTGGTTTCCTCGCGGATGATGTCCATGCACAATTCGACGCATTCATCGCAAATGAACACCGTCGGGCCCGCGATCAGTTTGCGCACCTCGTGCTGGCTCTTGCCGCAAAACGAACAATAGAGCGTATTCTTGCTGTCGCCACTGCTGGAGTTAGTTGCCATCGTCACCCTCTGCGGAACGTCTGATTCATCGCCCGCGCCTTTAGAACCGCCATTTGAGACAAGATTAGGGCAGCGCCCCCCGCATCACAATCCAAAAATGCCAAAAATCCCGTTCGTGTCATAATCCTGTGTCTCACTTTGCATCATCGTCAAGCGGTGTGCGCGCCTCGAGAATTTCGTCGATCAGGCCCCATTCCTTGGCTTCGTCGGGCGCCATGAAGTTGTCGCGCTCCAGCGCGGCTTCGACTTTCTTGACCGTCTGGCCGGTATGTTTGCCATAGATCTGGTTCAGACGGTCCTTCAGCTTCTGGGTTTCCTGGGCGTGGATCATGATATCCGTCGCCTGCCCCTGATAGCCGCCCGAAGGCTGATGCACCATGATGCGCGAATTGGGCAGGCTGAAGCGCATCCCCTTTTCACCCGCCGTCAAGAGCAACGACCCCATCGAGGCGGCCTGCCCGATGACCAGCGTCGATATCTTGGGGCGGATGTATTGCATCGTGTCATAGACGGACAAGCCGCTTGTCACCACGCCACCGGGCGAATTGATATACATGGCGATCTCTTTCGAGGGGTTTTCCGCCTCCAGAAACAGAAGCTGGGCACAGATCAGCGTCGACATGCCGTCATGCACCGGACCCGACACGAAGATGATCCGCTCCTTGAGCAGCCGCGAATAAATGTCATAGGCACGTTCGCCGCGCGAGGTTTGCTCAACCACCATCGGCACGAGCGTGTTCATATAGGTGTCGATCGGATCTTTCATGTTCGCCTGCCTGCTGCCTGTCCCGGTTCGGATGCTTACGCGTAGAAACTTAGCCAAGTCTTAGTGGCACGATCCGGGGGCTGCAAGGGCCGCAGACCTTTCCGCCGCCATCGGCCGGCCGAATGTGCCAACTGGTCAAACCCGAAAGATCGTGGCAGGCTGCGCCGGTGCCAACAACGCGAGCCCGCAAAATTGAACCTGACTGATCTTTCCGCCGCCCGGCTGTCGCGGATGCTGGCCAGCGAATCGGTCACCTCGGCCGCAATCATGGCCGCCTTCCTTGATCGCATCGAGGCGCAGAACCCCGCAATCAACGCCATCGTTTCGCTGCGGCCGCGCAGCGAACTGATGAACGAGGCCGAGGCAGCCGACAGGGCCCCGCCGCGGGGCTGGCTGCACGGGCTTCCCTTCGCGGTCAAGGATCTGGTGGAGACAAGAGGGTTGCGGACAACCCACGGCTCGCCGCTTTTCGCCGATCATGTGCCTGACAATGACGATCTGCTGGCCGCGCGGCTGCGGGCGGCGGGGGCGATTTTCATCGGCAAGACCAACACCCCCGAATGGGGCCACGGATCACACAGTTTCAACCCCGTTCACGGGACGACGCTAAACCCCTATGCGCTGTCGCGCAGCGCGGGCGGATCATCGGGCGGCGCGGCGGCGGCGCTGGCCGCGCGGCTGGTTCCGGTGGCGGACGGTTCCGACGCGATGGGGTCGCTGCGCAACCCGTCGGCGTTTTGCAACGTCTACGGGTTCCGCCCAAGCTGGGGGCTGATCCCGCCCGATGCCGGCGACGACACGTTCATGGCCACCCTGGCGACCGATGGCCCCATGGCCCGAACGGTCGAGGATCTGGCGCATCTGCTGGGCGTCCTTGCCGGGCCGAACCCGCAAACCCCGTTCGGCCGCCCCGGCCAATCGTTCACCGAACATCTTGACACCCCCATCAGGGGCAAACGCATCGGCTGGCTTGCCGACTGGGGCGGCGCCTATCAGATCGAACCGGGAATTCTGGCGTGCTGCGAGGCGGCGCTGGAGGTTATCGAAGGTCTCGGTGCAATTGTCGAACCGGTTCCGGCACCGTTTCCGGCCGAAGAGCTGTGGCACAGCTGGATCACCCTGCGCGCGATGCTCAACGCCGGCTCGAAACGGACCCTTTACGACGATCCGGCCAAGCGCGCCCTCATCAAACCCGAAACCCTTTGGGAAATCGAGCAGGGCCGCGGGCTGACGGCCAGCGAAGTCTATCAGGCCAGCAAGACAAGATCGCAGTGGTACGCCACGGCCGCGCGGCTGTTCCAGCGCTTTGATGCGCTCGCCCTGCCATCGGCTCAGGTCTGGCCCTTTCCGGCCGGGTGGCGGCATCCGACATCCATCAACGGGCATGCTCTCGATACCTATCACCGCTGGATGGAGGTGGTTGTCCCGGTCAGTCTGGCCGGGCTGCCCTGCCTGGGGATGCCCGCCGGCTTTGGCGACAACGGCCTGCCGATGGGCGTGCAGCTTTTCGGACCGACGGGCGGCGACAGCGCTGTTCTCGGCCTCGGCCAGGCGTATCATCAGGCGACGGACTGGCCGTCGCGGCGCCCCCCCGAATTCTAGGAAAACCGCATCAACTCCGGTTCAGGACATGACAAGACTGCCCCCTTCCGCCCGCCCAGGCCCGACCGCCGGCCTCAAATTGCGCGTCGTCGTGCAGGGCGGCGACTGGCTGGGCCCCGGCAAGGCGGATCTGCTGCAATTCATTGATCAGACCGGATCGATCTCCGCGGCCGGAAAGCGCATGGGCATGAGCTACAAGCGTGCCTGGGGGCTGGTCGAGGTGCTCAACAGGATGTTTGCCGAACCCCTGGTCAACGCAAGCCGCGGCGGGGCGGCCCATGGCGGCGCCGCCCTGACGCCGATGGGACACCGGGTGCTGGCGCTGTTTCGTCAGATGCAGTCAACCGCCGCCAGCGCGGTCGAGACCGAACTGGCGGAACTGGCAACGATATGCCACCCGCAGCCGAACAAATAACCCTTGCCCGCGCATAGGCAATTCCGTTATCTCCATTCGGACATAACGAGAGTTTCAAAATGCGTCTAGCCTTGATTTTTTTGGCCCTGCTGCTCGGCTGGCCGGCCAGCGCCGAAACGGCGCGCATCGCGGTGGCCAGCAACTTCGCCGCCCTGGCCGGAACCCTGGCCGAGGCATTCAACGCGGCAAGCGGCCATGATGTCGTGGTCATCCCCGGATCCACCGGCAAACTCTATGCCCAGATCGCGGCGGGTGCGCCCTTCGATGCCTTTCTGTCGGCCGACGCCGCGACGCCCGCCCGTTTGGCCGAGACCAGCCTGGCGGCCCCCGGCAGCCGGTTCACCTATGCCATCGGCACGCTCGTGCTTTGGGCGCATCGCCCCACGGATCCATCCGCTGACATCGCCGAGACCCTGCGCGGGGCGCGCCAGGTCGCAATCGCCAATCCCAAGCTCGCGCCGTATGGCAAGGCCGCGCTGCAAAGCATTGTCAATATGAAATTATATGAGGAATTGCACGACAGGATCGTGACCGCCGAGAATGTCGCCCAAGCCTTCGCCATGGTGCAAAGCGGGGCCGCCGACGCAGGCTTTGTCGCGGCCTCGAACCTGTTCGACGCCGCACCCGCCGAACGGATGGTCTGGCCTGTTCCCGCCACCCTTCACGACCCGATCCTGCAGGACGCGATCCTGTTGCGCCACGGCCAGGACAACCCGGCGGCCATCGGTTTTCTCGATTATCTGCGCACAAGGCCGGTTCGCGACCGGATCCGCAATTCGGGCTATCGGGCAACACCATGAGCGCGCCCGATCTGGCCCCTCTCTGGCTGACGCTGAAACTGGCCGCGACGGTCACTGTCCTGTTACTGGTGCTGGCAACGCCGCTCGCGCTGTGGCTGGCCCGAAGCGGGTCGCGGCTGCGCCCCGTGGTCGAGGCGATCACCGCCCTGCCCCTGGTCCTGCCGCCGACGGTTCTGGGGTTCTATCTCTTGCTGGCCTTCAACCCGAACGCGCCGCTCGGCGCATTTTGGCTGACCGCGACCGGCCACAGCCTGACCTTTTCCTTCGCCGGGCTGGTCATCGCTTCGCTTGTCTATTCGCTGCCCTTCGCGGTTCAACCCCTGCAGGCCGCGTTCAAAGCGCTGGGCAGCGCCCCGGCAGAGGCCGCCGCGAGCCTCGGGGCCGGCCCGCTCGATGCCTTCCTTTCGGTCATCGCCCCGCTGACCCTGCGCGGCTATCTGACAGCGATGGTCCTGACCTTCGCGCATACGATCGGCGAATTCGGCATCGTGTTGATGGTTGGCGGCAATATTCCCGGTGAAACGCGGGTGATTTCCATCGCCATCTACGAACAGGTAGAGACGCTGGATTACGCATCGGCGCATCTGATGTCCGGGCTTTTGCTGGCGTTTGCCTTCCTCACCCTTCTGGCGCTTTATTCGGTCAACGGGCGCACGGACGGAGGGGGCGCATGACCACCCTGAATTTGCGCATAAGCCTGACCCAGGGCGACTTCACGCTCGAACTCGATCGCGCGCTTCCCCTAAGCGGCCTGACCGCCGTTTTCGGCCCAAGCGGTTCGGGCAAAAGCACCTTGCTGCGCGTCATCGCCGGATTTCAGCGCGCCGGCGGACGGCTGGCTTATGCCGGCACCGTCTGGGATCAAGGCCGGCAATTTGTCCCGCCGCACAAGAGACGCGTGGCGACGGTGTTTCAACAACCCCGGCTGTTTGCCCATCTCGACGTCGCGGGCAATCTTGAATATGCCGCGCGGCGGTCGGGGCAAATGGCGGCAGTTGCGGCAGCGGTCGACCGGTTCGACCTTGGCTCCCTGCTGGGGCGCCGGACGACGGCCTTGTCCGGTGGTGAGGCGCAGCGCGTCGCGCTTGCCCGTGCGCTGCTCAGCGGCCCACAGATCATCCTGATGGATGAACCGCTTTCCGCGCTTGATCAAAAACGCCGCGCAACCATATTGACTCAAATAGAAAACCTGCGCGATGACGCCAAAATCCCGATCCTTTATGTCAGCCATGACACTGCCGAAGTGGCGCGGCTCGCCACCAATGTTCTGAGCCTATCGGAGGGGCGGGCCATCGGCTTTGGCCCGGCGACGGAAATTCTCAATGCCGCCATCGCATCACGGGATTTCAGCGCGACCGAGCCGGGCTGCCTGATCTCCGCGCGGGTTTGCGGGATGACCGCGGACGGGCTGTGCAGGCTCGAATTTCCCGGCGGCACGATCCTGAGCCCCGAACCGGCCGGACGAACCGGCGCGGATGTCCGGCTGTTCATTCGCGCGCGCGACGTGATCGTTGCCAGGCAACGGCCCACTGGGCTCAGCGCGCTCAACATCCTGCCGGCCATCGTCACCGGTATCGACGCTCGGGGTGTTTCGGCCGATCTGGCCCTGTCTTGTGGCGGCGTCCCGCTGCGGGCCCGTATCACCCAGCGGTCGGTGGCGGCGCTGGGCCTCGAAGCCCGCTCGCCCTGCTTTGCCATTCTCAAGACCGTGGCGCTTGCGCAGAACTGACAGCCGCGGTTCCCGCCAGCGCCCTGGCCGGCCATTTCCCCCTCGGGTGCAGCACGCCTGTTGCCCTCGCAAAAAGCCGCGCTAGATTGGTGCCATGAAGCCATCCGCCCTGATCGTCGCCCATGGTCAACCGTCCGACCCTTTGCCCGCCGAAAGAAGCATCGCCGCGCTTGCCGCAAAGGTCGCGGCGGTCCTACCCGGCTGGCATATCGGCTCGGCAACGCTTGCCGCAGAAGAAAGCCTAAAGAGCGCCGCGCAACACACGGAAAATCCGCTAATTTTCCCGATGTTCATGAGCGACGGCTGGTTCGTCCGAGAGCTTTTGCCAAAGCGGCTGAAAGCCGCGGGCGCCGGCGCGGGCCGGATCCTGCCGCCCTTCGGAAGGCTGGCTGTCACGCACGGCCTTGCCGGCCGGATAGCAAGGCATCACGCCGCCGCCCGGCACTGGCCGCTCGAGCAAACCACGCTGATCCTTGCCGCGCACGGGTCCGCGCACAGCCCCCATTCCGCGCAGGCCACGCGCGACGCCGCGTCGGCAATCGCCATCGACCTGCCCTTGCGCGAAATCAGGATCGGCTTTGTTGAAGAGCCTCCGTGGCTTGAGGACGTGGCGCGGGATACAGATCGCAAGACCCTGTGCCTACCGCTGTTTGTCGCGCCTTGGGGTCATGTCACCAGGGATATTCCACAGGCACTGGCAAAAGCGCGATTTGCGGGAACATTGCTGGATCCGGTCGGCATTCACCCCGATGTGCCGCAGATCGTCGCGAACGCCCTTTCTGGCGCACCGCTTCCGCGATCTGCCTGAACGGCAAATATCTTTGTTTACCATATTATTAACTTGGTTTATTAATGTCTTTTATCAACCATGAAAGCCGAATCCGGCGCTTTATTTCGGCCTGCGCAAAACGACCCGCCGGTTGCCCATTGCGTTTGCTCCAATAATATGAAGGTTTCATGACAGTTTTGTAACAACCCCGACTCATCGCGGCGCCGACCCGGAAAGATCCCCCTTGCAAGCATCCTCTCCGATCCTGTTCGTCCTTCACATCGCCGGTGCGGCGGCGCTGCTGATCTGGTCGGTCCGCCTGGTGCGCACCGGGGTCGAGCGGGGTTGGTCGGTGCCGCTTCGGCGTCTCTTGCGGCGCGGCTCCAACAGCCGATGGCTGGCGGCATTGTCCGGGTCTGGCGCGGCGATCCTGCTGCAAAGCTCGACCGCGGTCGCGATCCTGACGGCGAATTTCGTCGCCGCCGGGACCCTGGCGGGGGCCGCCGGACTGGCGATTCTGCTGGGCGCCGATGTCGGATCGGCGATCGTGGCGCAGATATTGCTGACCCGCGCCGACTGGCTGGTCCCTCTGTTGCTGGTCTCGGGCGTGGTGATGTTCCTGCGGGCAAGCAGCCGCGAATTCCGGATGGCCGGGCGGGTGCTCATCGGCCTGGCACTTGTCTTCGTGTCGCTGTCGATGATCCGCGAGGCCACGGAGCCCCTGCGCGACAGTGCCGCCCTGGCCGCCGCGATGCGTTATCTGGGCGGCGATTTGGTGACGGCATTCTTCATCGGCGCGATCTTTGCCTGGGCGGTGCATTCGTCGGTTGCCGCGGTCTTGCTGTTCGTCACGCTCAGCGCTTCGGGGATGCTGCCGGTTTCCGCCGGGGTCGCGATGGTGCTTGGCACGAATCTCGGCGGTGCTGTCATCGCTTATGTGTTGACGCTCAACTCGGATATCGCGGGGCGCCGGGTCGTGGTTGCCAATCTGGTGCTGCGCGGCGGGGGGGCCGCATTCGCGCTGGTGGCGGTCTCGATGTTCTCGATCACATTCGACTTTCTGGGCGCGACGCCCGCGCGGCAGGTCATCAACCTGCATCTTGCCTTCAACCTTCTGCTGGCGGTTCTGGCGCTGCCCTTGACGGCGCAGATTCTGCGGGCCGCCACGGCGCTGGTTTCCGACCCCGCGAAGGCCGCAGCACTGGCCCGCATCAGCGCGCTCGATCCTGCCGCGCTTGGCGATCCGAACCGCGCCCTTGCCTGTGCCACGCGCGAAATATTGCAGATGGGCGAAGGCGTGGAAGCGATGCTGCGGTCGGTGGCCGGCGTCTATCAGAAATGGGATGACGCGACCGCGCAGGCAATCTTGACGAAAGAAACCGAGACAAACAAGATTCACATAGAAACAAAGCTTTACCTGGCAAAATTGCAACGGATGTCGAAGGATGACGAAACCGCGCGGCGTGGGCTTGAGCTGGCGGAAATGGCGGTCAACCTTGAAAGCGCCGGCAATTCGATCGCCCATACCATGCTTGACCTGGCCAAGCGCCTCGATGAAGGCGGCACGGCGTTTTCCGAAAAGGGCGGGCTTGAAATCCGCGATTTCCATGACCGGGTTCTGGCCAACGCCCAGGCCGCGCTCAACGTGCTCATGACCCTCAATCCGGATGCCGCGCGCGCGCTCGTGGAAGAAAAGGAGCATGTCCGCAACCTCGAACAGGCCTTGCAACGCTCGCATCTCGACCGTCTCAAGCAGGGGCTGGTGGAAAGCATCGAGACATCGAATATCCATCAGGAAACCCTGCGCGCGCTCAAACAGGTCAACACGGCCTTTTCGATGATCGCCTACCCGATTCTGTCAGAAACCGGCGATCTTCTGGCCAGCCGGCTCGCGGGGGCGTCAAAGCGGTAGCGGGCCCGGCGATCCGCAGACCATCCACGGCGCGCGCGATGTGCGCGTCCATGACAGTCCGCGCCCTGGCTCGCCATATCCCGACGGGCGCTTGGCCTACTGTCCGAACCTGCGCCCCAATGCGAGGATCGAGGGCCAGGGCGGCGTCGTGGTGTCTGGCAAGGACGCCTGACCCCAATAGAGGATCAGTTCCGCGCCCGCGGACCGGGCCTGGGTGAACATCGCTGACATCTGATCGGCGTCTGGCGGCTCGATGATCTGCAACAAGGCCGCCGGCACATTGGCTTCGCGGTACCTTCCTTCATAAAGGTCGGAATAGGCGAAGCCCTGCAACACCATCAGCTTTCGCTTGCCGGGCAAGGCTTCGTTCAGCCAGGACATGTAGTCGGCCACGACAGTGCCCGCCCCGACAGGCTTGTCGCCGCTGAACGGTGTCGCGATGTTGGCGACGGCGGCCGGCACCGGATAGACATCGAAGCCGACAATGTCGGCATGGGCGCCATAGGCCCGGACTTCATCGAGATAGGCCTTTATGCGCCGTTCGCCGCGCAAGGACGGTTTATCGGTGATGACCGGCGCGTGAACCATGAGAACCGGCAGGCTCGGGTCGATCTGCTTGACCCGTGCATAGAATTTTTCGACATCGCCGATGGGAATGCCGTGAAAGGCCGCCTCGTCATAGTTCGTGATCCCGGCGATGTGGTCGCGTCCGGCACAGGCGATCAACTGTGACAGCGGATCAAGGGATATTGCAACATCGCCGATCCGTTCGGGCGCGGGATAGACGAATTCGCCCGGCAGGATGATCTTCATCCCGGTGTCGCGGAGCGCCTGAAAGGCGGGGTCATCGGGCGCGCATGGCGCGGTGAAATCCTTTTCGAACCCGAGTGATCTGGGTTCGGGCACTTCCTGAAACTGGAAGGTCGGAAAATAGACCGAGATCCCGTTTCTGCGCAATTCGGAGAACAAACCCTTGAAATCCCCATCGCTGATCGAGGCAACGGGCGAGCCCGCGACGCCGATGTCGAATGCCGCCGCCGGCCGGACGGCAAGTGCCACAAGGATAGAAAGCAGCCCCAAAAACACTTTGCCCGGGGGCCTTTGTTGGCGATCCGTCATGGCTGGCAATTGCGTTCCTGTGCGTTTTTTGCGGCCCCCGGCGCCACGAATCTGTCCGGTTTGCAGCACTCTGGGGTTGCGTCCGGCCGATCAGGGCCCCGCCGTCACCGCCAGTCTGTCGCGATGGCTGTTGCGCGGCCTGCCATTGACATCGGCGCACGCAGCTCAGAGCTTTGACAGCTTGCTTTGCAACTCCGCCAGTTGCTTCTTGATCGCGTCCAGATCCTCTTGCTTGGCCTTGGCCTTCGGATCGGGCTTATCCGGCTCGCTTGCCGGAGCCGTTGCCATTCCGCCCATGATGGATTTCAGGAAGGCCTGCTGTTGCCGTTGCATCGCCTCGAAACCCGGCATCGAATTCAGCGGGCTCGGCAAGGCGGTGAGGTTTTCCATCAGCTTCGATTGCCCTTCGCGCAGCATCTCGAACGAGGCGGCAAGAAATTGCGGCACGACGCTTTGCGCCTGGGTCGTATAGCTGCGCACCAGATCGGTCAGCACATCGACCGGCAGCACGCTTTCGCCACGGCTTTCATGTTCGGCGATGATCTGCAACAGATACTGTCGGGTCAGGTCGTCACCCGATTTCAGATCGACGATCTGCACTTCGCGCCCGTCGCGGATGAAGGCGGCGATATCTTCGAGGGTCACATAGTCGCTTGTCTCGGTGTTGTAGAGCCGTCGGCTCGCATAGCGCTTGATCAGCAATGATTTGGCAGCCTCAGCCATGCATATCTCCCCGGAGCGTTTTTTGCGTTGCAGCAAGATTAAGCCGCATGGCAGGAAAAACAACCAAAGAAAAAGGCGGGCCACCAGGGGCCCGCCAAATACGTCTGACTGACAGGGAGGAAACAGTCAGGCGGTAACCTTACTTCGCCGAAGCGGTCGCTTTTTTCGCGGCGGCGGTCACTTCGTTGGTGGCCTTCTTGACCGCGGCGGTGGCGTCTTCGGAAAAGTCCTTGCCGGCTGCCAGCATCAGTTCGACGGTTTCCATCTGGACTTTCTTGGCGACTTCGGCGTAGGCGGCCAGGTTTTCCGCCGCAATTTCGGCCGAAGCGGAGGCGAAATCGCTCAGCGCCTTGGAATAGTCGGCCGGCTCGGCCTTGACCTTGGACATCGCACCGAATTTGGCGAGCGTGTCCTTGGTCCATTTCGAAGAAATCTCGTTCGACTTTTCAGCGGCTTCCAGGGCGACCTTGGTCATCTTCTCGCCGAGGATCGCCGAGGATTTGAAGGTGTCTTGCAGCGCCGAAGCGTCAATCGGAAAAGAAGCGGCCATGTCTTGCATGACTTTGGTGAAATCCTGTGCCTTTTGCATAGTCATCATTCCTTACAATCTTGGGGGCCAGTCCCCGTTCTGCGTCTGCAAGAAGATATACATGCTGCGGCGCGGCATTTCAAGTGGAATTGCTGCGATGCAGCAAATAAACTTTGCCCCCGGATTTCCCTTTTGTTTCAAAGCTCCGGCGCTTCGCGCACATAGATGCCCGGTGCCGGGGCCAGGATAGGATGATCCGAATCGCCCACTTTGCGGGCGGCAACCTGTCTGCCCGAACGTCTGGCCAGCCAGTCGCCCCAGCGCGGCCACCAGCTGCCTTTGTGAAACTCGGCACCGGCAAGCCAGGCATCCGCCGCGGCCATGTCGCCGTCACTGGTGTAATGACCGTATTTGTCCTTGCCGGGCGGATTGATGATCCCCGCGATATGGCCCGACTGAGACACCACAAAGGTCTTGTCCTTCGATCCGAACTGCCGGATGCTGTTGAACGAACCTTTCCAGGGCGCGATGTGGTCCGCCTCGCAGGCCACGGCGAAAATCGGCACCTTGACATCCTTCACGCTGATCCGTTCGCCGCAGATGGTGATCCTCCCCTCGGCCAGCTGATTGTCCTGGCAGATCCAGCGCAGATATTCGACCGCCATCCGCGCGGGCAGATTGGTACCGTCGCCATTCCAGTAGAGCAGATCGAAGGCCGGCGGCGCCTCGCCCATCATATAGCTTCTGATCGCCGGCCCATAGACCAGATCGTTGGAGCGCAGGAAGGAAAATGTCTTGGACATGTAGTATTTGTCGAGATAGCCGTCTTTGGTTACCTGCGCCTCGATCCCGTCGATGAAATCGTCGTCAAGAAACACCGAAACTTCGCCGGGGTCGGAAAAATCGGTCAAAGTGGTGAAGAAGCTTGCCGAATTCACCGACTTGTCGCCACGCTTTTTCAATACCGCCTGGGTCATGGTCAGCGTGGTGCCGGCGATGCAATAGCCGACCGCATTCACCTTGGCCTGACCGGTGATTTGCTTGACGGCCTCGATCGCGGCGATGAAACCCTCTTCGACATAATCGTCAAGCCCGGTATCGGCGTAGCTTCTGTCGGGATTCTTCCAGCTGACCACAAACAGCGTATAGCCCTGATCGACAATCCATTTGATCAGCGAATTCGCGGGCTTGAGATCCATGATATAGAATTTGTTGATCCAGGGCGGAAACACGACCAGGGGAATGGCGTGAACCTTCTCCGTCGTCGGTTGGTACTGGATCAGTTCGATCATCCGGTTGCGGTAGACCACCGCCCCTTCGGTCGCGGCGATATTGCCGCCCACCTCGAAGGCGGCCGGATCGGCCAGCGTCACCAGAAGATCGCCCTTGTTGGCCTCGATATCGCGGACAAGGTTTTCCAGCCCCTTGACCAGGCTTTCGCCTTCCGTCGCGACGGCACGTTCCAGCGCATCCGGGTTGGTGGCCAGAAAATTGGTTGGCGACAGCATGTCCATCAGCTGGCGGGCGAAATGCTCGACGCGCATCCGCTCGTGCGGTTCGATATCCTCGATCCCCGCCACGGCGGCATTCATGGCGGCAACATTGCGCTGATATTGCTGTTTGATGAAATTGAAATAGGGATGGGTCTGCCACAAGGGGTTGGAAAACCGTCTGTCTGTCGGCGTGGAATCGGCCGGGGCCTCCAGCTTGCCGCTCATCAAGGCCTGCTGGGCATCAATGTAATGTTGCAGCGATTTGCCCCAGAACGCCGCCTGCTGTTCGATCAGCTTGCCCGGATTGTGCAGCGCCTCGGCCCAATAGGCGCTCATGGCCCTGGCGTAGAGCCCCTGGCCCGGCGCCTCGACGCTTGGGTTGGGTGCCCGTTTCTGGGCGACCGCCTGCATCAAGCGTTGAGTCAAAGCCTCCAATTTAGCGAGGTTGGCATTCAATTTTTCGAATTCCGCCGGGGCATCCGTGAGTTCGGTTGTCATTTTGACCTTGCCTTCCTACCATACTGCATTGCAGCATAGCGCCAGCGACCGTTTGTTGAAAGCCGCAAGTTTCCGGGATGCCGGTCAAGGAGTCACGATGAAAGGTATGGCGACATACGATTTGATGGAAAGCATCCGCAATACCAACGAATGGTTGGGGGCTTCGGCGCGTGCGATGTCGTCCTATCCTGTGTGGGGGCTGGTGCCGCATCCGATGTTCAAGGTCATGTCGGCCTGGGGCCGCGTGACCGAACGCAGCTTTGCGCGGATGGTCATCAAACCCGACTGGGGCATTCACACCATCGTCGGCGAAGATGGCCGCGACCATATCGTCAACAAAGAAACCCTGGCGACACGGCCTTTCGGCGATCTGATCAAATTCTCCGTTCTGGGGCGCGAACCGATGGCACGGCAGGTCTTGCTGGTGGCGCCCATGTCCGGGCATTACGCCACATTGCTGCGCTCGACGGTTGTCAGTCTGCTGCCGGACTGCGATGTCTTCATCACCGACTGGAAGAACGCCCGCGACATTCCCGTCTCGCACGGCAAGTTCGACATCGAGGATTACACGCTCTACCTGGTGGAATTCATGCGCCTGCTCGGCCCCGACATCAATGTCGTGGCGGTGTGCCAGCCCGCGCCGCTGGCGCTTGCCGCGACCGCCTGTCTGGCCGAAGACGAGCCAGAGAGCCAGCCGCGCACGCTTACCCTCATCGGTGGCCCGATCGACCCGGATGCCGCGCCGACCGAGGTCACCGATTTTGGCCGCCGCCTGACCATGGGCCAGCTGGAACACCTTGCCATCCAGCGCGTCGGCTTCAAATTCGCCGGTGCCGGGCGGCTGGTCTATCCGGGGCTGGCGCAACTCGCCTCGTTCTTGTCGATGAACCTTGAACGCCACGGCAAGGCCTTTGCCGACAAGATCCTTGCCGCCGCCAAGGGCGAAGACGGCGAACGCGATGCGCATAACCGGTTTTACGACGAATATCTGTCGGTGATGGACATGACGGCCGAATTCTACCTTTCCACCGTCGAACGCATCTTCAAGGATCGTGAAATCGCGCTCAACGAATTTACCGTCGCCGGGCGCCGCGTCGACATCGGCAAGATCACGCAGGTGGCCGTGAAGGTGGTCGAAGGCGAAAACGACGATATCTCCGCGCCCGGCCAGTGCCATGCAGCGCTGGCCCTTTGCACCGGCCTGCCGGAGTCGAAAAAAGCCAGCCATGTGGAACCCGGCGCCGGCCATTACGGCATCTTCGCGGGTAAATCCTGGCGCCACAACATTCGCCCGCTGGTGCTTGACTTCATCGACCATAACGGCGGCGGCGAGCGTCCCAGACGCGCGAAAAAGGCCGAGCTGCGCGCGGTCTGATCCCTCAGCGGGCGCGCATCGCCACCTTTTGAACCGACAGCACGATCAGCTTCAGGCAGTCGGGTGTCGAAAACCGGTGGTCCGCCCCCTTGACCAGCGTCAGCCGCAGATCGGGCCCGGTCGCATGATCCAGCAGGCGTGTGGCCGTGGCAACCGGCACATCCGCATCCGCCGTGCCCTGCAGCATCCGCACCGGAAACGGCAGATCGAGCGGCGTGCGCAACACCAGATGATCGCGGCCTTCCTCGATCAGATGGCGGGTGATGACATAGGGTTCATCCGAATAGTCCGACGGCATTTCGACGCGCCCCGTTTCCATCAAGTCCGCGCGCTCGGACGCCGAAAACCCCGCCCACATCCCGTCTTCGGTGAAATCCGGCGCGGCGGCGATTGTGACGAGCCCCGCCATCCTTTCGGGTATGGCGCGCGCCAGCAACAATGCGATCCAGCCCCCCATCGAGGATCCGACCAGAACCTGCGGCCCGGTGGTCAACGCGCCAATTGCCGCGCGCGCATCGGCAAGCCAGTCGCCGATGCAGCCGTCGAGAAAATCGCCCGAGGACTGGCCGTGGCCGGAATAGTCGAATCTCAGGAAGGCACGCCCCTGCCGCCGTGCCCAGGCTTCGAGCGCGAGCGCCTTGGTGCCTTCCTTGTCCGACCTGAAGCCGCCCAGAAATACCACCCCCGGTCCGGCTCCTTCAAGACGATCATAGGCGATCCGCCTGCCCGCCGGCGTATCGAGAAAATGCGTCATGCCGTTTCCTTCGGTTGCCTCTGGCCTAGATAGCCCCCGGAACGCGGCGGTAAAACCCCCACTTGCGCGCCCCGGCCCGGGCAATTGACTTCGCCTGCCCGATTGCCGATAGAAGGCCGCACAAAACCCGCAACCGGGCGTCCCGTAGGCGCCAAATCGACGAGGAGAGCCGATATGGCCTCGATTTCCCTGACCTTTCCCGATGGCAATGCCCGCGAATTCCCCGCCGGCATCACGGCGGCCGAAGTGGCCCGCGCCATCGCCCCGAGCCTCGGCAAAAAGGCCATTTCGGCCACCGTCGACGGCACGCATTACGATCTGCAATGGCCGATCGAGGCGGATGCCGCCATCGCCATCCACACCCTGGCCGACGATGGCCCCGCACTGGAACTTATCCGTCACGATTTCGCCCATGTCATGGCCCGCGCGGTCCAGAAGCTCTGGCCCGAGGTCAAGGTCACGATCGGCCCGGTGGTCGAAAACGGCTGGTATTACGACTTTGACCGTGAAGAGCCCTTCACACCCGAAGATCTCGGCCTGATCGAAAAGGAAATGAAGGCGATCATCAATGAACGCGATCCGGTGAAGACCGAGGTCTGGGACCGCGCCCGCGCCATCGCCCATTATGTGGCCAAGAAAGAGCCCTTCAAGGTCGAACTGATCGAGGCGATCCCCGGCGATGAGCCGCTGCGCATGTATTGGCACGGCCACTGGCAGGATCTGTGCCGTGGCCCGCATCTGCAACATACCGGCCAGTTGCCGGCCGACGCCTTCAAATTGATGTCGGTTGCAGGCGCCTACTGGCGCGGCGATCACCGCAACAAGCAGTTGCAGCGCATCTACGGCGTCGCCTTCAGGAACCGCGACGATCTGAAGGCGTATCTGACGATGCTCGACGAGGCGGCCAAACGCGATCACCGCAAGCTGGGCCGCGAAATGGAGCTGTTCCATTTGCAGGAAGAAGCCCCCGGCATGGTGTTCTGGCACCCCAATGGCTGGACGATCTACCGCGAACTGGAAGATTACATGCGCCGGCGCCTGAAGACGGCCGGCTACAAGGAAATCAAGACACCGCAGGTGGTGGACCGGGTTCTGTGGGAACGTTCGGGCCATTGGGAAGCCTACCGCGAAAACATGTTCATCGTCGAAGTGGACGAGGAAGGCGCCCGCGAAAAGCGCACCAATGCGCTGAAGCCGATGAACTGCCCCTGCCATGTGCAGGTCTATAACCAGGGTCTCAAATCCTACCGCGACCTGCCGCTGCGGCTGGCCGAATTCGGATCGTGCCATCGCTACGAATCGTCGGGCTCCATGCATGGGTTGATGCGGGTGCGCGGGTTCACCCAGGACGACGCCCATATCTTTTGCACCGAAGATCAGATCGAGACGGAATGCGCCGGGTTCCTGGATCTGCTGGGCTCGATCTATGCCGATCTCGGCTTTGCCAAGTTCGACATCAAGCTTTCCACCCGCCCCGAGACCCGCGTGGGCAGCGACGAGATATGGGACAAGGCGGAAACCGCGCTGGAAAACGCCATCAGGAAGGTGCGCAACGATTATGTGATCGACCCCGGCGAAGGGGCCTTTTACGGCCCCAAGCTCGATTTCAAGCTGACCGACGCGATCGGGCGCGAATGGCAATGCGGCACCTTTCAGGCCGATTTCAACCTGCCGATGCGCCTTGGGGCCGAATATGTCGGCGAGGACGGCGCGCGGCATCGCCCGGTGATGCTGCACCGCGCCATTCTGGGGTCGTTCGAACGTTTCCTTGGCATTCTGATCGAAAACTACGCGGGCAAACTGCCCTTCTGGCTGGCTCCGCGCCAGGTGGTTGTGGCCTCGATCGTTTCAGATGCGGACGAATATGTGACCGAGGTGACCGCCGCCCTGCGCGCGCGGGGCATCCGCGCCGAAGCCGATATCCGCAACGAAAAGATCAACTACAAGGTCCGCGAACATTCACTGGGCAAGGTGCCGGCCATTCTGGCCATCGGGATGCAGGAAGTGGCGGGCCGTTCCGTTTCAATCCGGCGTCTGGGCGACAACCGGACCGAAACATTGCCTCTGGAAACCGCGATCGCGCAGTTTGCCGCAGAAGCGGTTCCACCGGATCTGCAAGGCGCGTAATTTCACGGCCTGCCCCGGGGTTGGCACAGATTTCGGCTCTGAAACGGGCAGGGATTTGCTGGCCAGACTGTCTGTTTCAGCCGATCACGCCCCTGTGGGCCACGGCTTCGTGAATAGGAAAAACATCCCTTGCCATGGCAAGCCTGTATATGTCGTTTCAAACCGACGAACCAAAACAAGGGAACATCAGATGACACATTCAATGAAAACCCTCGCTGTCGCCGGTAGCCTTGCGGCCGCCCTGTCGGCGCATTTTGCAACACCCGCCTCGGCCCAGTCCAAGGAAAAGTGCTTTGGCGTGGCGCTTGCCGGCCAGAACGATTGCGCCGCCGGTCCGGGCACGACCTGCGCGGGAACCTCCAAGGTAGACTATCAGGGCAATTCCTGGAAGCTGGTTCCTGCCGGCACCTGCACCACGATGGAGCTTCCCGGTGGCCGCATGGGCTCGCTCGAAGCACTCGACCGCGACCTGCCGCAGGGCTGAATTCATCGCTGCATCAATCGGCATCCCCGGCTTCATCCAGGGGGTGTCGGCCCGCACACCGGCAACTTCGGGGATTGTCATGCCAGACCAGACCGCCAGGCACAGCCTGCCGCCGCATCCCGGCGTCGGTTACAAGGCCCGGCACTTTTCGAATATCATCGACCAGGCAGGCCCGGTAAAATGGCTTGAGATCCACGCGGAA
The DNA here is from genome assembly GCA_020446815.1 of Paracoccaceae bacterium. Lineage (GTDB taxonomy): Bacteria > Pseudomonadota > Alphaproteobacteria > Rhodobacterales > Rhodobacteraceae > Albidovulum. The sequence continues at coordinate 12,582 of JAGRDY010000034.1, read as the reverse complement.
AATTACATGGGCGATGGCGGAAGGCCCCTGGCCCAGCTTCGCCATCTTGCCGAGCGGTTCCCCATTTCCGTCCACGGCGTGGGCCTGTCGATCGGCGGCGAGGCACCGCTCGACCGCGACCATCTGGCTCGCCTCGCGCATCTGTGCGGCTGGCTGAACCCGGCCAGCTTTTCCGAACATCTGGCATGGTCGACCCATGGCGCGGAATTTCTCAACGATCTTTTGCCGCTGCCCTACACATCGGCAACTCTGGCCACCGTTGTCAGCCATATCGACCAGGTGCAGGCAACCCTCGGGCGCCGGATGCTGCTTGAAAACCCTGCCGTGTATCTTGATTTTGCCGAGACGGAGATGGATGAGGTCGATTTCCTTAACGAGATCGTGGCGCGCACCGGCTGTGGGCTGCTGCTCGACGTCAACAATGTCCATGTCTCCTCGACCAACCGCCAGACCGACCCCTTCGATTACATCGACCGGTTCGCGCATGATCAGGTGGGCGAAATTCACCTTGGCGGCCACGATCAGGACCACGATGACACCGGCGCGCCGCTGCTGATCGACAGCCACGGCTGCGAGATAGTCGACCCGGTCTGGGAACTTTACGCCCATACGCTGGCCACCGGCGGCGCCAAGCCGACACTTATCGAATGGGACAACGACGTGCCCGACTGGCCGGTACTGGCCGCCGAGGCCGACCGCGCGGCGCGACTTCTGCAAAAGGTCACCGCATGAGGCAGGCCGAGTTCCGCGACGCCCTTCTCGACCCCGATCTGCCGGTTCCCGCCGGCCTTACCGACCCGCAGGGCCACCCCGCCGGCCGCCGGTTCGACGTCTATCGCAACAATGTCAGCGTCAGCCTGGCCGAAGCCCTTTGCAGCGCCTTTCCGGTCGTGCGGGCATTGGTGGGCGAAGATTTCTTTGCCGCCATGGCGGCGGTCTATGTGCGCAGCCATCCGCCAGGATCACCGCTGCTGATGTTCTATGGCCAGCAAATGGCTGATTTTCTGTCAACATTCGAACCGGTGGCGCATCTTGGCTATCTGCCCGATGTGGCCCGGCTGGAACTGGCGCTGCACCATTCCTATCACGCCGCCGACAGGCCCGCCGTTGCGTCCGAAACGCTGGCTTGCCTCGCACCCGGACAATTGATGGAGTCGCGCCTGCAACTGGCGCCGGCGGTTTTCCTGATCCGGTCGCAATGGCCGGTCCATTCGATCTGGATGGCCAACGCCAGGGGCGGGCCGCCGCCGCGGGCCGAAGCCCAGGACGTGCTTGTCACACGCCCGCAATTCGACCCCGAACCCGAATTGCTGCCCAAGGGCGCGGGGCGTTTCATCGCAAGGCTGATCGCAGGCCACACCACCGGCGCGGCGCTGGAGGACGATTTGAGCTTTGATCTGACGGCAACGCTCGGGTTGCTGATCAGATCCGGCGCGATCACGCAGATCATTCCCGGAGAACCGAAATGAATGCCGTCGTGAACATTCTAGGCCACCTTTCGGCGCGGCTTGACCGCTTCGCCCCTATGGTGGTCCCGTCGCTGGCAAGGCTGGTTTTCGCGGGTGTGTTGCTGATCTATTTCTGGAATTCCGCGCGCACCAAGATCGGTGACGGGCTGTTCGGCTTCCTTCACCCGTCCGACGGTGCCTATATCCAGATTTTTCCCAAGGCGGCCGAGGCGGCGGGATACGATTTCAGCCAGCTCGGGCTGTTCCATCACGCGGTGGCAAGCGCCGGCACATGGGCGGAATTCGTGCTGCCGTTGCTGATAGTTCTGGGGCTCTTTACGCGGCTTGCCGCGCTGGGGATGATCGGTTTCGTGATCGTCCAGAGCGCCACCGATGTCGTTGGCCACGAGGTTGGCGGTGCCGATCTGGGCCGCTGGTTCGATGCCGCGTCGAACGCCCTGATCCTCGATCAGCGCAGTCTTTGGCTGGTGCTCCTGTCCGCCCTGGTTTTCCTTGGCGCCGGGCCGCTGTCGGCCGATCGGCTGTTGTCGAAAGACCGGGCCTGAAAGGCGCCATCGGCCGGTTTTGCCAAAATTCTTGATTTTTTGCCGGAATTCAGCATGATTTCGCCTGCGTGAACGCGGACTTTCCTACCGCTCCCTGATGATGGGGCAGCCGGAAGAATCGAAAGACCTGGCTGCACGAGCCGGTAGCAATGCCGCTGTCGGCGAACCAATATGGGAGGAACGGCATGGCCACGGGCACCGTTAAGTGGTTCAATTCAACCAAAGGCTTCGGCTTTATCGCACCGGATGGCGGCGGAAACGACGTATTCGTGCATATATCCGCGGTCGAGCGGGCCGGATTGACGACGTTGAATGACAACCAGAAGATTTCCTATGAAATGCAGGAAGGCCGTGATGGCCGGTCCTCTGCGGGGGAATTGAAACTGCTCTGAGCCGGCCCCGCGTCACCCTGCGATTCCCGATCGGCCCGCCACCTGGCGGGCCGTGCCTATTTCAACAGTGCGTCCTGCACGTCGGGGCCCCAACCCAGCAACAGCTCGGTGCCGGTATCTATGACCGGGCGTTTCATCAAGGTGGGATGGGCGGCCAGTTGCGCGCCGGTCGGCTCCGCCTTTTGTTCATCCGCCAACCCGCGCCACGTCGCAGACGCCCGGTTGACTATCTTGCCTGCGAAAGCGTCGATGAACCGGCCGCGCTCGGCCGCGCTGAGCGGCTCGGCCCTGATGTCGCGAAAGCTGAGCGAATGCCCGGCAGCCGCAAGCGCCTTCGCCGCTTTGCGGCAACGATCGCAGGTTCTGATTCCGTACAAGATCATGCGTCCGCTTTCCCGGCTCAAGCCGGCCCTGGCGTTTCGGGAAGGCACCTGTCGCCCAAATGTCTTAGCTTACCCGTCGATGGCGGCACCGAACAGGGCCAATGAGGCCAAAGGATGAGATTTATCCACAGGCCGGCACCTCCGATCGGCGGATTTTTTCCACCATCGGCATGTTTTCGGCATCGGTACGCTACCGCGTGACTTGCCTGTTGACTGCTACTGATGCCCGTTCTAGCCGTTATATGGGCTGTTACGATTTAACCATCTGCCAGTAAAATATCTGAACACGAATGACGTGCCGATGCCCTCATATCGGCGCGTGTGGGGTAAGCCATGACTATTTCCGATGACCTGATCAATCGTTTGTCGACCGAAACCGGCCGGCGCCTGCTTGAACGGGCGCGCAGCGGCCGGCAACGGGCGGTGGCAAAGATTTCGCAGTGCTGCGTCACTGTGACCCGCGACGGCAAGAACACCCATGAAGAGATGTTCGAAAGAACTCCGACGATCGGCGAACTGGTAGCGCGGGTCGGGCCGGATCACTACGTCGTTTCGATCGTGATGAAGCACAAGAGCCTGCGGCAAAGGGCACGGTTGTTGCTGGCCGCCGAATAACGGAGCGAACGCCACGGGGCGAATCCTTTCCACGGGGTTAACTGCCAGCCCTTTGGATCGAAAAATGCAACATTCGGCGGCTTTCGCTCCGATTGCCACAAGCCAGCGCATCGCATCCGCCCAATCTTGCCCGCGTTTTGGCCACAAACTTGCCACATTCCCCCCGCCGCCACTAGATTCGACCAGTGGTGATGACAACGGTGGTGTAGCGAGGGCCGGGCAATGACGCGCAACTTGGACAGGTATGATTTCATCGGCCGCACGCGGCAAAGAAACCTTCAGCACTCCCTGCGCGAACGCCGCCGCCTGGCGGTGCAGGCCTTGATGGAATACAGCGTCAAGATCACCCGCGACGGCAAGACTGTCGATGAACTGGTCTTTGACGCGCGCCCGACGCTCGGCCAGCTAGTCGAGCGGGCAGGCAGTGATGCGACGGTGGTTTCCATCGACAGCATGAAACGCTCGGTCCTGGTCGCCGGCAGGGCCACAGAATCGGGCAAATAGGACACCCCTGCCGGCCCCCTTGCCGCCGACCTTCCCGGCCGCCGCGCCGGAGCGGGCACCCGCGCAAAAGGCGGTGGCATCAGCGCCGAAGCCGGCCTATAGCTTTCCGCACGATTCCGAACACGCGCGAGGAAATCCCCGATTTCACGTCTCTCCAGAACGCTCGCCGCCATCGACGCGGCCAATAGTGCCGATCCCGACCGCCGCGACGGGCGACCGGCGGCCCTGCTCTACGGCGAAAGGATGAGCGACGAGCTGTCGCGCTTTTGTCCGGATGCCTCCGAATTGCTGCAAATTGCCGTGCGGGGGCAGCATATCGAAAGGTGGACCTCGCCGCGCGCATCCTATCCGGAAGGCCGCGGGGGCTATCTGCTCTGGCGATCCGATCTGGCGGCGTTCCATGCGCGCCGCGTCGGCGAAATCATGGCCGGCACCGGCTATGGCCGGGACGAGATTTCCCGCGCGAAGATGATGCTGCGCAAGCAGGGGATCAAGCGCGATCCCGAGGTTCAGACACTGGAAGATGTCGCCTGCTTCACCTTTTTGCGGTGGTATTTCCTGCCTTTTGCCGCCGGCAAGACGCCCGAGGCCATGAACCGGATCGTCACCAGAACGGCGCGGAAAATGTCTGCCGCGGCCAGAAAAAGAGCCCTGAGCGAATTCGACCTGCCGGCCTCCCTTTCACCGGCATTCAGGATCGACTGAAATTTCCTGCCGCCCTGTTTGCTTGTTTTCAACCCATCGCTGAAAACGAACACCATGGCACACGCGAATTTGTTTCGCATTTCGCGCGTTTTCCGGTTTGCGCACCCCCGAGTGTTGCGCCAATGGCGCGCAATACGGCGCAAATTCGCCCATTCTCTTGAGCGAAGCGCAGAATCGCCGCAAAATCCATTGACGGTGCGCGGCATCGGCAATACATGCGCCCGGCCACTGGCACCGTGAAGTGTGAAGTTGGTAACCTTATGTAACAGGGCGCGGTTTTGGCTTGATTTCCGTGTCCGAAAGGAAAAGTTCGATGAACGGGTCGAAACAGATGGGCGACAATTCCGTACCGCAACAGCGTACGGGTCTGCCGCGTCAACGCAGCCTTCAACAGCAGGCCGAAGCCCCAAAGACAGCCCAGCAGCAATCCGGGGCAGATTCGGAAACATCCGCGCAGACGACACAGATCACCGACTGGGCGGCATTTTAAGCCTCTCGGCCTTCATGGCCGCGCGGCCTTGATCCAGGGACCAACGCCCGATCGGCGTTTTCGTCGCAAACCGGTGTGAATTGCGAACTGGTGTAAATTGCTAGCCGGCGTGAATTACGGGCATTCCAGCGCCGAATTTCCCGAATAACCATTCTCATGCATAAGCAATCGGCCGCCGCGCGTGGCAGGCTTTCATGGCGTTTCGATTCTACGCTGTAACATCCGGCACCGCTTTTCGCCTGCGGCCCAGGAGAGGGGCCGCGAAAAATGCCAGCGGCGGTTTCGGTTGACGGAGGGAGCCGGCTTGGCGTGCGGTCAACGAAGTGACCGGCGGCCATCTCGCTTTCGATGGCGCGCGCCCAACTCTCGGCGCGCTTCTTCGCAGGGAAGGTTCCCGAGCGCTAAATTCCGGTAATTATTGGCAGATTTTGGCGCACCCGACAGGATTCGAACCTGTGGCCTCTGCCTTTGGAGGGCGTTCTCAAGCCCCTGATTGAATTACATTATTATTTGTTTTCAATAATTTGATTGTCGCTCCTTGTCGCTGGAGATCGCCCGAATCGGCTCGGCTGTGTCCCCAAATTGTCCCCAAGCCCGGAATCTGGCTTTTAGGCCGTAAAAGATACGGCCCCGCCTTCTCCTCCAGTAGCTTGATCAACACCGGATCATTGCGCTCGTATTCATCGGGGATATGCAGCGTGATGATCGCCTCGTCCCGCGGCCGCTGCCTGAACTTCTTCCTGATCCGCTCGCGGTGGTGGCTCTCCATCACGAAGATCAGATCGGCGCTGGCAACAAGCTCCCTGGTCAGCGGCCGCGGCGCCTCCGTCGAGGTGCCGGCCGACAGGACATCAAACCCCGGCCGCCCCTTGAACAGGTCTTCGGCCGTTGGGCTTCTCAGCTTGTTGGCAGTGCAGACGAACAGGACCTTCATGGCGCGAAGATAGCCCGGTGCATTGGATTATGGAACTCGCACTGCAGTTTCAAAAGAGCATTCACTCCCCACAGCGCGACGGTTCGCTACCAGCATGCCATGAGCATCCTATGATCCAAAAATCATAATTAACGAAAATGATTTACGGATCATAACTCCACTTTATGCTCTAAAGATCATATTGACACCTTATGATCTATAACTCATACTGAATAAAAAAAGGAGCTGATGATGAGGCATATCGCAAGAAGCCCTAGCGATGTCGGCCATGCGCTGCGTGAGGCGCGCAAGGCAAAGAAGCTGACACAGAAGGAGCTCGCGGCGCGCAGCGGCATCTGGCAGGAGACGATCTCGAAGATCGAGAACGGCCATCCTGGCACCAAGCTGGAGACGCTCTTTGACCTGTGCGCTGCGCTCAGTCTGGAGCTTGTATTCACAGAGCGCAGCAGTGCGCCGGCGATCGAGGACATCTTTTAAATCATGGGACGCCGGCGCGCTTACATCCCGCTGAACGTTTTCCTGAACGGAAGGCTCGTGGGAGAGCTGCTGCGTGAGGCCAGCGGCGCGATCAGCTTCGCCTATGGGCGCCCATGGCTTGATTGGGAGCACAGCCTGCCAGTCTCGCGCTCCCTGCCGCTGCGCGCAGACCGTTATATCGGCGAGCCGGTGATTGCCGTGTTCGAAAACCTGCTGCCCGACAATGAGCCAATTCGCCGGCGTGTGGCGCAGCGCGTCGGCGCGAGAGGCACCGATGCCTACAGCCTGCTCTCGGAAATCGGCCGCGACTGCGTTGGCGCGCTGCAGTTTCTGCCTGAGGGTGAGGAACCCGCAGACCCGAAGACGCTGACCGGCGAGCCGCTCAGCGAGGATCAGATTGGCGCCATGCTCGCCGAACTCGATGTCAGCCCGCTCGGCATTCGCTCCGATCATGATTTCCGGATTTCTGTGGCGGGCGCACAGGAAAAGACCGCCCTTCTCTATCATCAGGACCAGTGGATCGAGCCAACCGGAACGACCCCGACCACCCATATCATCAAGCCGCAGATCGGAAGACTGCCGAACGGCATGGACCTCACGAGCAGTGTGGAGAACGAGTATTTCTGCCTGAAGCTGATGGAAGGCTTTGGCCTGTGTGCCGCGCAAACCGCGATCGCCACGTTCGGGGAGCACAAGGCGCTGGTGGTCGAGCGCTTTGACCGGCTCTGGACGAAGGACGGCCGGCTGCTCCGGCTGCCGCAGGAGGACTGCTGCCAGGCACTCTCGGTGCCGCCGACCCGCAAATACCAGAGCGAGGGCGGACCCGGTATCACCGAGATCATGAGCCTTCTGCGCGCCAGCGACAACCCGGCGCAGGACCGCCTTGATTTCTTCAAGGCGAATATCCTGTTCTGGCTGATCGGCGCCACCGACGGTCATGCCAAGAATTTCAGCATCGCGCTGCTGCCGGGCGGGCGCTTTCACCTGACCCCGTTCTACGATGTTCTGACGGTTCAGCCGAACCTTGATACAAGGCAGATTGAGCGCAAGTATTTCCGGCTCACGATGCGGGTCGGACGCAGACGGCGCTACCGTATTGTGGACATCCTCGCAAAGGACTTTGCCCAAACCGGCCTTGCTTCCGGCCTGTCCCGTCAGGCCATCGGGACCCTGTTCGATGACATTCGCACCAACGCAGACAAGGCCATCGAATCCACCATCGCCACCCTGCCAAAGGACTTCCCGGCCGAGCTGACCGACTCGGTAACGGCAGCGATCAGGCAACGCGTGCGCATGCTCGAAATGCCGGATAAATTGTCGGGCGATGATGACTGAGCATTATTGCGGCGAACATCATTCTTGTAGCGACTTGTGGAAGTGGGACTACTTTGCGGCTGGTCTAGGTGCACCCACGGCTTGGTCTTCCCGCGCTATCCCCCCGCCGCAAGGCGCAAGAGATAGGACAAGATCGCAGATAAGAAGCCAAACTCGGCCGGCAGTCCCGAAGCAAGGCGCATCAGCAACATGCCGGCGCCGGTCAGCAGGGCCGCAGCGCCAAGACCAACGGTCCCCTGAATACCCTTGCCCGCGCCCTGCTTGACCTGATCAAGGACCCAGATGGACACCGCCCGCAGGGCGGAGCGTACCGTGCGCAGATAGCTGCGCCGCAGTCCCTGCTGCATCTCGGCACTGGTTGCAGGCTCTCCCTCTGCCGAAGCGGCGTCGGCAAGAGACGAGAGCATCGCTTTCGCCTGTTCGGAAAACAGATCGGGGGCGAGCCCCATCAGTTTTGCCATGGCAGACTGCGCATCCTTGAGCGCCTGCAGCTCGGCATCGGCGCCGCCAAGCGGCACCGCCATCGCAGTGACATACGCGCGCCATTCATCGAACTGCGCAAGAAAGCTGCCGAGCTGCGCCTCAAGAGACACGAGCTGCGAAGCATCCTCGGGAAGAAGGAATTCATCGGCGCGGCGGGCATAGGCCGAAAGCACGCCGGCATGAACCCCCAGACCGATGACATCGAGCGTATCGATGTCATCACCCAGTGCCGCCCGGGAACGCGTAAGGGTACGTGCCATTCTCGGAAACTGCGCGCCGCCTGCGCTGGCGGCCAGATCATCCATCATCGCGCAGAGTGCCTTTCGCGCGGGCGCGATGACAGGACGTTTGCCGGCATCAACCGCAATCGCCTGCGGCAACGCATCGATCACCTCTCGTCCCGCAACAAAGACTGCCGGCGAAAGCCGCTCTTCAGGGATGAGCGCCGGGTAGCCCTGATGCGCCTCTATCAAGGCCGCAAGCGCGCTGTTCACAGCTTCAACCGGCTGCGGCTTGTTTTCAAAGGGGAACAACGCACGCTTGCGCTCCAGCGCCGGATCGAACGGCGCGCCGGCAAGCCGAGCTTCATACCAGTTGGTCCAGACCTCCCAGCCATCATCGGCGGCAAGCAATTCATCGCGAAGCTCTGTCCAGGTCCGCATAATCCAGTCCGCGCAACCGGCGGGCCAGAGCGGCTTAGTAGCCAGCAGTGAAGTCTGCATACCGCCATGCAGGCGCGCGGCATCCAGCGCTGCTGCCTCGACCGTGCCGGTCTTAGAAAACTGCTGTGAAGTAATCGCCTTGGCTGCCTTTTCGTATCGTCTGGAATGATCCATCGGAAAGCCGGAATTGACGGTGACGATCGCGCGTGCGGCCACTTTCGTTGACCCGTAGAGAAACTCGTCAACCTGCGCGAGATCGCGGACCGCGCCGGCAGCCTCCCAGACCTCCCTGTCTTCGGACAGCGCGACATGTGCCCAGGCAATAAGGTTTGCCCGGAACAAGGTCAGCCGGCGATCGGGCTGATCTTCGGGCTGAAACTGCGGGTCCCTATGGATGAAAGGCAAAACGCGCAGACCCGCCCGCGCCGCCAACACGCGGGAAACCTCTTGCGGCTGCTTTCTCATCCAGCGCAGAAGTGTTTCGCGGTTCCCAAATTCAGGCGGCGGCGCCGTGACTTTTCTTGCCATGGAACAAAGCGATACACGCGGGGCGCTTATATTCAATAGGCATGCCCACCCAGTCCTTTGCCGTAAGCGCCAGTCTTCCCGATAAGCTCCCGGGCTATCGTTTGTGGCCGCGCCGTCTGCGCGGCTTTCGTGCCCTGCGTTGCCTTTCTTCCGGTGGTTTCTCGCCACGCTCACCGAAGTGGTCCTCACGCAGGACCTCTTTCATTCCTTCGGCGAATTCCCCGGCGTCGTTGAACTGTTCCGAAAGGCGCAGCTCCACTGGCGCCTTTGTCCGTTCCACATGGTCCTGTGGGCCGGCAAGGGCCTGCGCCGCCCCCGAAAATTCATCCGTCAGCATGTCGTTATTTGCCGCAAGCCGACGCCTGACCATCATCATTTTCCGCTCAAGCGCTTGCCGCTCGCGAACCTCAACTCGCATCAGCATCCGCTTATTGCGCTCAATATCCTCCTTTTCGCGGAAATGGCGCCCCAACAGAGCAACGCGCTCCTTCTCATGGCGCACCTTGGGATCAAGCCCGGTCATCGCCTGCAGCGGACAGAGCACCGATCGCAGACCCGGTGTTCTGCCGATCAGTGCAGCCACGGCGCTCCGCGCCCGGAACAGCAGCCCGCTGCTTTCCCGTAGCTGTGCAGCGTGAACAGCGAGCCGTTCCTGCTGCTGCCGGATCAATAGCGCCTGTTCGTCGGAGGTAAGCGCAAGCCGGCGCCGGCGCTGCAGTTTCGCAAGGTGCCTTTCAAGCGCCTTGCGCTGCGGGGCGAACATATCCTCACCGCCGGTATCGCCGCTTTTCTCGCCTTCACCGCGCGCCTGCTTTTCTTTGTCCCGCCGCTCGCGGATCAGCGCTTTCGCCTGCTCGACATCCGGCAGGTCATCGGGATCGAGCGCCGGGAGCCTGGCCCTGACATCCTTTGCGCGCTGGCCTTTGATGTAGCGGGTCAGGCTGTGCACATCGCCCTGCTCGTCAACGATGACAAGGCCGCGCCGGTCACCCCGTGCAAGGATGTAACTGCGTTCAACAAGCGCGGCTCGGAAAGCTTCGGCGCTGTCTGCCTGCTCGAAGGCTTCGGTGATTTCCTCGCGGCGCTCGTCCGGCGCGATACCGCTTTTCTCGGCCTGGGCACGCTCCGCGAGCGTGGGCTCCAGCTTTTTCTTTTCGTACTTTCGTTTTTCTTCCCAGGCCAGGAGACCGGGCGGCAGTTCCAGCCCAAAGCGGCGGGCAAGGTCGCAGGCGCAGTCCATGAGCTTGTAGCGGTCATGGCTCAGATGGATCGCACGCATGCGCAAGGGTGCGCTGCGCAGCAGGACGCAACCGGAAGAAAAAGCTGCTTTGCTGTCTTTCGTGATCGGCTTTTTCCTTTTCCTGCCGCCGGAACAGCGCCGCCCACTGCGGGCGGAACTTTTGTTTGTTCTCCGCGCGTGCGGACCCGATCTGCGCCTCCTTTTCATCATAAAGGAATGCGCGCTGCCCAGTGTGGGTCGCTTCAAGGTTCTTGCGCTCGGCTTCGCGGCGCCGATGCACCTGCGCAAGGATCGTCTTTTTCGATCGCCACAGTGCGCCGGCGTCGCCGGCAAGGCGCTCGTAAGCGCTACGCGAAAGCGCGCCGGCATCCTTGACGAAGGAGCCCTTTTCGCGCACCTGATTGTTCGCCGTACGCTTGGGCGTCAGATGTTCCTGCCCCCTCCGCTTCTGGTAGGCTTCCGCCCACCGCGAGAGCGCAAGATGATCGTTGCTGAGCTCCCGCCGGCGCGCGGGATAATCGACGCCATCAACGCGCATCGCCGGCACGGCGTGATCCGCGCGGACCGATTCGGGATGAACCCTGTTGACGATCACATGCACATGCGGCTGCGGCTCATCGTTATGGCAGACAATCAGCGCCTGCCGGCCTGCAAAGCCGAGCACCGCCAGCGACTGCTTCACCGCGCGCTCCATCTCCTGCCGATCGACCGGATCATCAAGGCTCCAGGACAGCGAATACGCATAGACCGGATTGGTGCAGCGCTTTCCTGCCTTCAGCCCCGCCGCCTTCTTAATCTCGTTCTGCGCCATGGCGGTAGCAGCCATGATCCGCCATGCCTTGTCCGGGACCTGGGTGGTAAGATTGAGCATCTGCGTCCACGCAACGCGGCGGTCCGTGCTGGCATGGATACGCGCCCCTTTTGAACAAGATGAACTTCGACGGAAGACTTCACGTCGAGAACGGTGCCCGCCAGGAACGCAACTGAAGCGTGGGCATCCAGGATGAGACGCAGGCGAGCGGACTTGCGGACCATATCGCGCAGGAAATGCTTCACCTGGGGCCGGATTTCGCCTTGTCAGTCTCGACCGTCCTGAAGGTATCGCTGTCTAAACTCATCGGTCAGAACGAGCGTGTTGTCCGGCAGGGCATCGGATACATCAGCAGCAGGACCGAGAAACGTACGAATGGCGACCGGCAATGCCGTGTCAGCCGCCTGAGAACTTTCGACAATAAGCCCTTCATCACGGCAGAGCTGAAGCAGGGTCTCGCGGGTAAGGGCGTTCAGGTTTCGGATTTTGAGCTGGCGGGCAAGCTCGTCATAACGAAAGTCAGAGTCGCTGGCATTCATACCCATGAGGCCAACGACCTGGGCTTTGAAGCGGATTTGGCTCCGCAACTCGTCGAGGGTGCGGTGGTCCTCGATGATGCGAAACCCGCGCAACACGCCCTTCAGCTCGTCATTGCTTGCAAGGCCAAGATGGTCCCGCCACAAACGCCGCACTTTGCCCATGCGGCTTTTGTCACCTGTACCATCGAACAGTCTTTCGAGCAGCAGGGTCCGGTCGTTGCCCGAGATCAGACCCGCAAGCGGATCGCCGTCTTTTACCCTGTAGGTAGTAAGGTGTCCACTTAACCTTCTTGGCTTACGAATGACATGACGGTTTCGATGGGCCGTCTGCCCTGGTTGCGGTGCCCAGGTGCGGGCGCTCGGTGTTGTAGTGGACGAGCCAGGCGTCGAGGTCGACCTGGAGCGCCTTGACGGTGTCGTAGAAGGTCTCGCGCATCTTCACGCGGAAGAACTCGTCGAGGACTGTGCCG
>JAGRDY010000033.1 GCA_020446815.1 Paracoccaceae bacterium | reverse complement strand
CGGCACAGTCCTCGACGAGTTCTTCCGCGTGAAGATGCGCGAGACCTTCTACGACACCGTCAAGGCGCTCCAGGTCGACCTCGACGCCTGGCTCGTCCACTACAACACCGAGCGCCCGCACCTGGGCTACCGCAACCAGGGCAGACGGCCCATCGAAACCGTCATGTCATTCGTAAGCCAAGAAGGTTAAGTGGACAGTTTGGGTGACAGGGCGCTTGGAGTTGGTCAGATAGGTCTCTTCAGAAAAAATCCCCTTATAGACACTCTCTTCCAAGAAGCTGAGGACCGTTTTCAGATCGCGCTTGACGGATGGTAGAACAATACGGCCACCGTCTTCATTCAGCGCAAGCCCCACGGAGTCGGCACGGGTGATGATCTCTTCGGCACTATGATCGTCTAAGACTTTCGATTTACTTATTCCCCGTATCAATTTTCGGCAGCGTTCGTCCATGTGACTTTTGAAAACAGCCGGGTTCTCGACGTAAAACGAAGGATGTTGTGCGAATTCGTTGACTTCTTGCGCGGTCGCTTCGGTGAAGTGCTCTTGAACAGTCAAGATTGACCGCAACACGGGGAAGCTGACGAACAAGATGATGTCACCTCGAACAACAGCGCCCAGCCGCTCGTCCAGCGAAAACCCTTGCTCTGACAGTTTCCCAAACTGGTTGTCGCTAAACGTCAATGTTAGACCCTTACGCTGCAGATACTGGGACGTCCGAAACTTCTGTATAAGAATATGCCCTTCGATCTGCTCGGAATGCATGAATAGAGCTTTTATCCCAGCCGCGTCATAGTTGGTGATGTCCAAATGGTCGTAGGCCCCCGCGCCGTTGACCAACGTCTCAGTCAGTTGCGCAAGAAGATCGTCGTCCGTGATACAAAGCAACTCATTGCCGTCTGGCTTCCAATCGCCATTAAACTCGATGGGTTCATCCTTTCCGCGAAAGAAGGTCGTTCCTGTTCATCGAAGATCGCTTCGACCTCGCCCTGCACGCCCGCCTCCAGGGGCACCCTTCGCACGACATTCTGCCCGTCCTGTTTACAAAAAGCGAAAAGCGTTCTCGGCATTGGTTACTCCGTTTCCAAAATTACATAGTCCCCCAGTTCGATCCCGTTGATCGTCTGGTCACCTTTGCGAATCGTCCGCTTGGTGATCAGAATGTTGGTGACATTCTGTGGTGTGCCGACACGGTAGAAGTGCCAGCCGAACGCACCAAGCAGGGGGTTAAAAAAATAGCTGTGGCTGGTCACTGCGATGAAGGCGAAGATCGCAATCGTGGGCACCCACATGATCCAGTTCAACTTGTCGAAATCCGCCGTAAACAACGGCAAGAGATACAAGAGCTAATCGCCATGTTCTCTCGGTCGGCGGGCTCCACCGCAGTGATCTTGTGTTGCTCAGCGGCAGGGGCGCGGGTGGAGCGGGTCGTCTTGAGAACCCATAGGCACACCACAACCAATGTCGTTGAGCCGAGCAACAGCCACAACATAGTTGACCACGCATCGTTGAAGGCAGCGACGAATGCATATGTGTACCCAACCGGCGCGATAGCCGTGGCAGTCAGGGCAAGGCGGGCCAGGCTGTTAAGCAATTTCCAGAACCTTCCGGTTGTCGGCTTGGACTTGCGGGACCAGCGAGTCAGACAGCATTGAGTGATCCTCGCCTAATTGGACGCCCGCCCCGTTTAGTTCCTGTCAAGCTCCCAATTAGGCTGTCCAGTTCATCGACCGGAAGACCCAATTCCTCAGAAATATCGTCGCGAGTGACTCTTTCCTGCCAAAGCATTGTCAGCACCTTTTTCCACAATACCGAGAGTTCCCGCTCGATGCCGATAGGCTCTCCTGAGCGATATCCTCGGCGTGAAAGGTCGATGCAGATTGACTTGTATTGCCAATCCGACAGCCGCCCAATGTGGTGCAACCGATAGGCCAAAGCCATCGCAGACACGCGCCAGCGCAGCTTGGCCTTGAGGATGACTTCGGTCGAGATCACGCGCGGAGCGCGCGCCCGCACATCGTCGGCAGGCATCAGGAAGGCAGAGGCAAAGCTGTTGGCCTCTTTCTCAAGCGAGCGGTCGCCTTTTGGATCGCCATGCCTGTGCAAGACCAGGTGGCCAAGTTCGTGGGCTGCATCGAAGCGGCTGCTTTCGGCGCTCTTGAAGTTGTTCAAGAATACGTAGGGCTTCCCACCGCGCCAGAACGAGAAGGCATTGACCGATGCCGTATTCTCAGACAGCGACAGCATCCGTACGCCTTTGGTTTCCAGCAAGCCCAACAGATTACCGATGGGCTGTTGCCCGATCCCCCAATGGTGGCGCAGTCGGGTCGCGGCGACTTCGGGGTCGGTTTCCTCCGACAGCTCGTCAGGGAACTCCGGATCTGGCAAGCCGAAACGGTCCTCAATCCATCCGTTGAGGAGTAAACCGAGTGAGCCAGCAGCGATGGCCGCGTTCCGCTCGCGGGCAGTCATCTTCGAGAACGACCGGAAGCTGACGGCCCCGACGTCAACCTCCTCGATATCCTCGCCCATGAAGAAGTTTGGCGGATAGCCCAAGGCCTCTCCCAACTTCTCAATGGTTTCCGATTCCGGCTCATTGCGGCCTTTTTCAAGCCGCGTGATTGTGTCCACCCCAACCCCGGCCTTTTCGGCAAGGGCTTTGGCCGTCATGCCGCGCCTTGCACGGGCAAGTGACAATCTCCCAGCGTTGAACATCGGTCGCTCTACTTGCGAACGATCTGCGGCTCGAAATCATCCGCGATGTCATAGGTATCGAGCGACAGGATCGTGTCGTCTTCTTCAACGTCCTCGATAAGGAAAATTCGCTCCAAAGCCGCCACGAAGGTGCGGCGGGCAATCACCGGACGCGTGAGTTCCGCCCGGCCCTGCCGATCCACCATCAGGTAGAATAGCGCCGGGCCGGACACCGGCTTTGGCGCATGGGGCACGAGGTCTCCGGCTCCTGCATGCGCAAACAGGTTTGGCCCGCTGGCGCGTTCGGCACCCGCGCCCTTTTCCGAGCGCGGTTTTGGATAATCGTCGCCGCATGCTTCATCGACATTGCAGAAAGACACCATGATCCCGAGCGCGTCGTTGCAGATCGACTCGATTCCATCACGGCGGTCGACCTCCCAATCGTCACCTAAGTATTCGCGGCGGGTGGCCGCGACGCCGTGGTGGTAGGAGAAGGTACCCGCCGCGTTCGACGGATGCAGGCCGGTGGCGTTGTTGCGTTCGGCGAGAGCCACATGGACCGCGCGGATCAGCCCCTCACGAGTCAACCCAAGCTGTGCAAGCCGTGGGTTGATGTCGGCGGGGTCCTGCAGAATGCTGGTCTCGATATGTTCGGTCATGTCTGCGCCTCATGTCGATTTTCGTGACCTACAAGTTGGGCGAAAAAATCGACAAGGTCAAGCTTCAAATCGTATTGACCCACGAATAGCGCAGGGCATAATTTCGCGCTTCCACAGTTGCAATGATGCACGTTGCGCGAACGACAGAAAGGTGAAACGCAGCGTCGCGGTATCTTGGCGCCCAATGAGTGGCAAGTGCTGGCGTCTTGGCATTTCCTGTGTAATCTCGTTCAGGTCCGAAGCTGCGACCGCGTGCTAATCCTCGGTGGGGTCGGCAGCCTGGGCAGCGCCGCCGTGCAGATCTCCGCCAACATGAGCGCAGAGATGACGGCTACCTGCAGCGCGCGCAACACCGATCTCGTCGCATCCCTCGGGGCCACGCGCGCATGCGCGCGGCCAGACTGCGCCATGTAAGCGCCTGTCTGGAGGATGTCGATTACCCCGCCCGGCGCGGCCTCGATAATGCGCTGTTCCAGAGCCTGCTCACCGGAAAATGGACCACTGACAAGCGCAACCTGATCATCACCGGCCCCTGTCGTGTCGGTAAAACCTGGCTTGGCTGCGCTCTGGAACAGGCCACTTGTCGTGACGGCGTCACGGTGCTCTACGAGCGCATACCGCACGTCTTCGAAGAGATGGAACTGGCCCATGGCGATGGCCGCTTCCCTCGCTTGTTCCGCGGCATCACGAAAGCGCAACTGCGGATCCTCGATGATTGGGGCCTCGACAAGCCGCGATCTCATGGAGATCGTCGAAGAGCGCTACGGCCGTGGCTCAATCATGATCAGCAGCCAGCTGCCCACCTCCGCATGGCATGACGTTATCGGCGAGCCGACATTCGCAGACGCCATTCTGGACCGTATCGTCCGCAACGCATACCGCCTCGAACTGGAGGGGCAATCCCTGCGCAGAACCATCATCAAAATGGATGATGAAACGCCTCAAACCAGATACCCGAAACCCACTGCCTCACGGCAGCGCATCACAGGCGGGCGAATAGTCCCGGAACAGGTGGGCGCGTGTTGCCGGAATGGGTCGGTCCGGCGCATGTGAGACATTACAGAATTGTCGAGGCCGCACACCATGAGACCGCTCATTGCTCGCTTACAGCCGCGAAGCTCTGTAGCGCCGATCGCAGGTTCTCCATGATCTCTTGGGCCAGAACGTCAGGTTCCGGCAAATTCTCGAGATCGGTCATCGAGGCATCGCGCAGCCAGAAGATATCGAGGTTGGCCTTGTCGCGCATGAGCAACTCCTCCCGCCCATAGGCACGCCAGCGGCCATCGGGTGTGTCCTCGCCCCAGGTCTCGCGGCGCTCGTGCCGATTGGCGGGATTGTTGCAGGCGATGAAATCTTCCAGGTGCGCAAAGGTCAGCGGCTTTTGCTTCAAGGTGTGGTGCACATTGGTGCGGTAGTCGTAATACCAGACCTGTGAAGTCTGGGGATCGGCGCTGGCGGGGCGGCTGTCAAAGAAAAGCACGTTGGCTTTCACGCCCTGGGCATAGAAGATCCCGGTCGGCAGCCGCAGGATCGTGTGCAGATCGGTTGTTTGCAGCAGCTTGCGGCGGATGGTTTCGCCCGCGCCTCCTTCGAACAGCACGTTGTCAGGTACGACCACTGCGGCGCGGCCAGTCGTTTTCAACATCGTACGGATATGTTGCACGAAATTCAGCTGCTTGTTCGAGGTCGTGGCCCAGAAATCCTGCCGGTTGTAGGCCAGGTCATCGGTTTCCTGCTCGCCCTCTGCATTGGTGAAGCTCATCGAGCTTTTCTTGCCGAAGGGTGGGTTGGCCAGGACGTAGTCGAAGGTCTCGGCTGGCGGCGAGATCAGGGCGTCGGCGGGCGACACCAGGCTATCTCCGGTCATCTCGCCAATCCCGTGCAGGAACATGTTCATCAGGCAGAGGCGACGCGTGCCGGCGACGATTTCGTTGCCAAAGAAGGTCTGATGCTTCAGGAACGCCTTTTGGTCCTTGTCGAGCGCGAAATTCCCTTCGTCGCTCAGGAAATCATGCGCGGCCAGGAAGAAGCCGCCGGTGCCGCAGGCAGGATCTGCGATGGTCTTGCCGGGCTCCGGCCGGACACATTCGACCATCGCGCGGATCAGGGCGCGCGGAGTGAAATACTGGCCGGCGCCCGATTTGGTATCCTCGGCATTGCGCTCGAGCAGGCCCTCGTAGATGTCACCCTTCACGTCCGCGCCCAGCATCACCCACTTGGTGCCGTCCACCATGTCTATCAGACGATAAAGCTTGGCGGGGTCGGTGATCTTGCTCTGCGCTTTGGTGAAGATCTGGCCCAGCATCCCCTTCTGCTCACCCAGCTTGCGCAACAGCATGACGTAATGCGCCTCCAGCTCGGCCCCGCGGCGGGTGGTCAGGCCGGTCCAGTCGAACCCCTCGGGAACACCCACATCACGGTTATAGGGGGGCTTGGCGTATTCATCGGCCATCTTGAGGAAGATGAGGTAGGTCAGCTGTTCGAGGTAATCACCAAAGCCGACGCCGTCGTCACGCAGCGTGGTGCAGAAACTCCAGACCTTGGAGACGATGGGGGCGGTACTCATTCAGCTGCCTCGGAGGCAAGTACGGCGCCTGATTGATCAAGTTGGGCGCGTTTTCCCATGGCGGTCTCAACAAGCTTGATCAAAGCCAGCTTTCGGCCTGCGTAAAAGCTATCGAAATCGTCCGCGCGAAGGGTCGCCGCGGGTACGAGAAGCGCCAGACGTCGGAGCACTCCGTCGAGCAAGGTCGCGAGTACGTCGACGCCTACGTGCAGTTCACGCACTTCGCCGAGGAAGCAGATCACTTGGCCGGGGCTGGCGCCGGTCATTAGCATCGCGAGACCCTGGCCGGTCGCCGACCGAGGCTGAAGCACCAGCCGAAATGAAGAAATGACGGGGGGCGGAGGAGCGTGAGTGCGCTACGTCGCCCCATGTCAGACGCGCGCTTCGCCGCCAGGGATCAGAGCCTCGTAATTCAGCACCATCGGCTCTCGGAGGCTGAGGGTTGAAAGACGCATCCCCACCCTACCCCTCCTAGGGCACTACAGCACCTCTCCGGAGCTTTCGGGGCGCGACACGACGTGCGGGCCGCCGGCGGCGTCAGCGGTGGATTTTCATGGCGTGTGAGATAGCCGGATAGCGGTATAATGATCTGCTGACGGGCGACGCAAGGGCGAGTTTATCGTCGCGCCTGTTACACCGCCTATGCATTGGCCGTAAGAGCCTCGCCCAGTGCGGGTGCCAGGAAATCCATGACAGCGCGGATGCGGGCGGTTTGGCGCAGGTCTTCATGGGTCAGCAGCCACAGATCAAGACCAAAGGCATCAGGCAGTTCTGCCACGCGGATCAGGTCGTGTTTTCGATCGGCGATGGCACAGGGTAGCAGCGCCAGGCCAAGCCCGGCCTTGGCCAGCCGCACGGCGCAGGCCACCGAATTCGAGCGCACGACCGGGCGCATGCCGTGCAGAAGTTCTTCGAGCTGGCGGGTCAGTGGCGCGTGGGCGCTGTCAAAGCCGACCCAGTCATGCTGTGCGAGATCGGCGCCGGGATGGGTCGCGCAATAATCCGTTGCACCGTAAATCGCAAACGCCAGATGCCCGACCCGCCGCCCGACCAGGGTTTCGGGTGGGCTGTTGCCGATGCGCAGCGCGATATCGGTTTCGCGCCGCGACAGGTTGAGCGCTTCGTTGCCGACCACGATCTCCACCTCGATCCCCGGATAAACGGCCCGAAACCGGGCGAGATGGTCCGGGAGCAACCAGAAGGCGAGCATGTCGACCGCCGTGATCCGCACCGTCCCGCTCAGGCGCAGATCCTGCCCGGTGACCGTGCGGTTGAGCGTGGCGACGTCATCCTCGATGCACTCGACGATGCCAAGGGTTTCCTCGCCCGCCGGGGTCAGCGCATAGCCGTTTGGCAGGCGCTCGAAGAGCCGCACATCCAGCGTTTCCTCAAGGCCGGCAATCCGGCGGAACACCGTGGAATGGTTGACGCCAAGGCTGCGCGCTGCCCCCGAGAGACTGCCTGCGCGGGCCACGGCCAGAAACACCCGCAGATCATCCCAATTCGCAAGCTGTGCATTCATGCAAGGCCGCCTTTCCGATTTTGCCACTTCTTGTGCGCTGAGTGTGTAGCCATATGGAAGTCAGAGGCAACAGTCATTCCATGAAAGGACCACGCCATGACCGATATCAGAACCCGCACCCTCCTGCGCAGCGACGAGCTTTCCTGCCAGTCCTGCGTGCCGAAAATCGAGAAGGCACTGCTCGCGCTGCCCGGCGTCACGGCCGCCGAAGTGAAGTTCGCCAGCGGGCGGATCGAGGTCGAGCATGACCCGGCGCTTGCGGACGTCGACGCGCTGGTGAAGGCCCTCGCCAGGACCGGCTATACCGCCAGACCTTCGGCATTCTGACCTCCCGCCCCCTTTGCGCCCACCGCCCCGAAAGGCGGTGGGTTCTGCCCTGAAAGGAGAGAGCAAATGTTGTCCGCACTCACGACTATCTACAGACACCCCGCCGAGCGGCGCAAATGGCTGACCATCGCCAGCGGGGCGTTCATCACCGGGGCGCTCGTCGCCTGGTATGGCTTCGGTATGGCTGCACCCTGGGCGCCGCTGATGACCATTGCCGCCCTGCTCGCGGGCTATGACATTGCCCTGCGGGCCTGGGGCGCATTGCGCTTGCGCCAGCTCAGCATCGAGCTGCTGGTGATCGTGGCCGCCGTCGGCGCGCTCTTCATCGACAACCACTGGGAATCCGCCGCCGTCACCTTCCTGTTCATGCTCGGCGCCTGGCTCGAGACCCGCACCATGAGCCGCACGCGTGGCGCGCTGAAGGCGCTGATCGACGCGGCCCCCGCCACCGCAACGGTGTTGCGGAATGGCGAGACGGTCGAGGTGGCCGCGCATGAGGTGGGCGTCGGCGAGACTGTGCTTGTCCGGGCCGGTGAACGTCTGCCGGTCGATGGCGAGGTGATCGAAGGCACCGCCGCGGTCAACGAAGCCTCCATCACTGGCGAGCCGATTCCGGCCGAAAAGGCCCCCGGATCGAAGGTCTTCGCCGGAACGATGGCCGAAAACGGCCTGCTGCACCTGCGCGCCACCGGTGTCGGCGCCGACACGACGCTCGCGCGCATCATCAGCCGAGTCGAAGAGGCGCAGGAGGCCAAGGCCCCGGCCCAGCGGGTGATCAAAAGCTTCGGGCGCTGGTACACGCCTGCGGTCTTCGTGCTGGCCATCGTCAGTTATATCGTCACGCGCAACATCGAGCTGGCGCTGACGCTGCTGGTGGTCAGCTGCCCCGGTGCGCTGGTCATCTCGACGCCGGTCTCGGTGGTCGCCGGGATCGGGCGCGCGGCCCGCGCCGGCATCCTGATCAAGGGCGGCGAGCATCTGGAGAACGCCGGGCGCATCAATACGCTGGCACTCGACAAGACCGGCACGCTGACCGAAGGCCAGCCGCGCCTGGCCGAGGTCGTGGCGCTGGCGGGCCAGAGCGAGGCCGACGTGCTGTTCTGGGCGGGCATCGCCGAGACCGGCTCGAACCACCCGCTGGGCCGCCCGATCATCGAGGCGGCGCGCAAGCAGGGTCCGCTGCCCACCGCCGACGCGCTTGAGGAAATCGCCGGCATGGGCCTGATCGCGCGCCATGACGGGCAAGAGATCGCCGTCGGCAGCCACCGGTTGTTCGACCATCTCGAGATCGCATTCGACGCTGCGGCAAAGGCCGGAATCGCTCGCCTGCACGGGCTGGGCCACACGGTGGTGATCGTGGCGCGCAATGGCAAGGTCGTGGGTCTGCTGGGCCTCGCCGACATGCCGCGCGCCAGTGCCAGGCCGATGATCGACCGCCTGCACGCGCTCGGGGTGAGCCGCGTGGTGATGCTGACCGGCGACCAGCGCCCGGCAGCCGAGGCGATTGCAAGTGCTGTCGGCGTCGACGAGGTGCATGCCGCGATGATGCCCGACGACAAGCTGGAGCGCATCCGCACGATGCGCACCGAGGGCCGGCGCGTGGCGATGGTCGGCGACGGCATCAACGACGCGCCCGCGCTGGCGGCAGCCGATATCAGCATCGCGATGGGGGCGTCGGGCAGCGACATCGCCATCGAAACGGCGGATATCGCGCTGATGACCGACGATCTGCGCAAGATCGCCGAGGCGATGGAAATCTCGCGCGCCACGCTGAACAACATGCGCCAGAACCTTGTCATCGCCGTGCTGACCGTGATCGGTCTGCTCTTCGGGGTCTATAGCGGCACGATCCACATGGCCGGCGGCATGCTGGTGCACCAGCTGTCGGTGCTGGTCGTCATCCTCAACGGCATGCGCCTGCTGCGGGTGCCGACGGCGGCGCGGACCAGGGCGCTGAAAGCGACACCAGCACGCGTTGCGGCGTAAGGTGGTTAAAGACACGGACAATGGCCCGCGCCGCATTGGCGCGGGCAAGGCGTTGCACGCAGAGCGAAAGGGGATGTTGACATGACAGCGATGAAAGAGCCGCAGGACCGGGAAGCTGTTCTCGATTTCTGGTTTCCCGAGGGGCGCGCGCTGGATGTAGATGCCGCCGAGCACCACGCGCACTGGCGCTGGCGCATGCAGGGCGGCGCGGATGATCAGATCATCGCGCGGTTTTCGGATCTGACCGAGAAGGCGGCGCGGGGTGCGCTGGATCACTGGGTGCAGGACCCGCACGGGCAGCTGGCGCTGATCATCCTGCTCGATCAGTTTTCCCGCTCGGTCTGGCGGAACGACGCGCGCGCCTTTGCGCAGGACCCGCATGCCCTTTCGCTGGCGACCGAGGGGCTCTCGAACGGGCACTATGCTGCCCTGGAAACACCGTGGTTCCAGGTCGTCTTGGGCCTGCCTCTCGGCCATTGCGAAGGCCCCGACCATCTGGCGCGCATCGACCGGCTGATCACCCTGCGCCATTACATCGCCGCCGCTGCGCCACCCCGCTTGCAACCGATCTATTCATCGCTGGCCAATCAGGCCCGCAAGGTTCGAAAGGTCATTGCCACATTCGGGCGGCATCCGCATCGCAATGAAATCCTGAACCGCAAATCCACCGCCGCCGAGGGAGCATATATCGCCGAAGGGCAGTTCCTCCACGAGAGGGCATTCCGCCGGATTTCCGACGCGGAATCCTGATCGGGACACGGCGGCCCTCATATCCGAGCAAGGCCGACGAACAAGGAGTACATAAGCGATTATTGACGTCTCGATAATCGCGGAACGTTGCGCAAGGCCCCGCAGGCGGGATTGTGGTGGGTGGCGATGCTCAGGATGCGCCGCCTTCGGTCGGAAACCAGTGTTTCGTCCGGTTGGCGAAGGCGACGAGCGACAGCATCACGGGCACCTCGACCAGCACGCCGACGACGGTGGCCAACGCCGCGCCCGAGCCAAGCCCGAACAGGCTGATCGCGACGGCAACCGCCAGTTCAAAGAAATTCGACGTCCCGATCAGCGCACAGGGCGCGGCCACGTTGAAGGGAATGCGCCATGCCCGCGCCGCGCCATAGGCGACAAGGAAGATGCCGTAGGACTGGATGAGAAGCGGCACGGCGATCAGTGCGATGACCAGCGGGCGATCCAGGATGACCTCGCCCTGGAACCCGAACAGCAGCACCACCGTGACCAGCAGCCCGAACATGGAAAACGGCTGCACGCCGGATTTGAACCTGTCCACCGCCGCCTCGCCGCCCTTGCCGACAAGGTTCCGGCGCGTCACATAGCCGGCCAGCAGCGGCAGCATGACGTAAAGGCCCACCGACAGCAGCAGCGTGTCCCAGGGCACGGTGATATCCGTCACGCCGAGCAGGAAGGCGACGATGGGTGCGAAGGCAAAGATCATGATGACATCGTTCACGCTGACCTGCACCAGCGTATAGGTGGCGTCGCCGCTGGTGAGGTTCGACCAGACGAACACCATCGCCGTGCAGGGGGCCGCACCCAGCAGGATCACCCCGGCGAGGTAGGCCTGCGCGTCGTCCGGCGGGATCAGGCCCGCGAAGACGTGGTTGAAGAACAGCACGCCGAGCGCAGCCATGGTGAAGGGCTTGATCAGCCAGTTCACCACCAGGGTCACGATCAGACCTTTCGGCTTGTCGCCCACGCGGGCCAGCGAGCCGAAATCCACGCCGACCATCATCGGATAGACCATCGCCCAGATCAGCACCGCCACGGGCAGGTTGACCAAGGCCACCTCGAGCGAGGCCAGGAACGAAAAGAGGCCCGGGAAGAGATTGCCCAAAAGCAGCCCCGCGCCGATGGCGAGCCCCACCCAGACGGACAGCCAGCGCTCGAATGTTCCAAGGCCAGCGGCGGCGGGAAGCGATGTATCGGTCATATCGGTCACTCGGAATTTCATTGCGGGCGTCGCGATCAGGTGCGGACGAGTTAATCGAGGACAGGCCGGCACAAGTCCGGACACAATCCGCAGCAATCCTCCATCAGAAAGGCAGGCAGGCCGCGCATTCCGTCCATGTCGGCGAAACAGCGGACGCCGCGGGCTTCCTGAAGGCTGCGGGTCGGCCGGGGGCGGCTCATGGCGCGGCCCTTACGGAGACGTCCGCCCGTTCGGTGAAAACGGTCTGGGGGCCCGGCATCACCGGTTCACGGGGCGCGATCCGCAGCGCGCGCAGGGCGTTCAGGATCACCGCGACGTCGATCACCTCTTGCAGCAGCGCGCCCTGCACCGGCGTGAGGTAGCCCCAGGCGGCGGCGATCATGCCCGCCACCGACAGCCCGATTCCAGCCGCGACGCTTTCGACGGCGATCCGCCGCGCCGCCCGCGCGATCTCGATCCCCGTCCCGAGCCGGTCGATCCGGTCGACCAGCAGCACCGCGTCGGCGGCTTCCGCCGAGGCGGCCGCGCCCCGCGCGCCCATGGCGACGCCGACATCGGCCGCGGCGAGCGCGGGCGCGTCGTTCACCCCGTCGCCGACCATCATCACCGGCCCATGCTTGCGCTCGCTCAGCACCAGCAAGACCTTCTGGTCCGGTGTCAGGCCGGCCCGCAGCCCGTCAAGGCCAAGCCCCTCGGTCACGCGCTCCGCCACGTCCGCCCGGTCTCCGGTGGCAAGCAGGATGCGCCCGATGCCCTCGCGGCGCAGGCCGGCCAGCATCGCACCGACCCCTTCGCGAAGCGGGTCGGCCATGACCAGATGCCCGGCGATCCGGCCATCGACCGCAACGGCGACAAGAACCGAGCCGGCGGTCATGGCTGGATGGTCGCCCGCCATTCGCCCGACGCGGGCCGCCACGAACCCGTCGCCGCCGATGATGACGCGGCGGCCCTCGACATGGCCTGCGACCCCTTCGCCCGCGATCTCCGTCACCTCCGACGGCACGGGCAGCGCAAATCCCCGCGCCTTCGCGGCGGCGACGATGGCCTGCGCCATTGGATGCTTCGACGCCTGGTCGAGCGCGGCGGCAAGGCGCAGGATGTCATCCTCGGCCACGTCGCCCGCGCTGTCGATCGACATGATCTGCGGGCGGCCATCAGTCAGGGTGCCGGTCTTGTCGAGGATCAGCGTGCGGATGCGCGCCATCGTCTCCAGGGGGCCCGCGCCCTTGATCAGAACACCGAAATGCGCGGCGCGCGAAAGGCCCGCCACCAACGCCACGGGCACCGCGAGGATCAGCGGACAGGGCGTGGCCACAACCAGCACCGCAACCGCCCGGATCGGATCGCCGGTGAACCACCAGGCGGCGAAGGCGATGGCGACCGTGACGGCGAGAAAGCCCAGAGACCAACGGTCCGCCAGCCGCGACATCGGCGCCTTGGAGGCCTGCGCCTCTTCCACCAGCCGGACGATCCCGGCATAGGTGCTGTCCTTGGCTTCTCGCGTCGCCGTCAGGTCGAACGCCTCGCCCGCGTTGGTCGAGCCGCTCATGG
>JAGRDY010000007.1 GCA_020446815.1 Paracoccaceae bacterium | reverse complement strand
TCCAGTCGACCGGCGATCCGGGCCTCGACCCGGCGTTCCGCCGCCACCAGCGCATCCGCGCACAACCGTTCAATGACGGTAATTCCGGGCAGGATGATCTGCGCCACTCGGCATTGCTCGACGAAGCGGCGCGCCAGATCCTCATTCGACCGGGCGGTTTCGGCGGCCCTCTCAAGCCAGGCTTTCAGGTCCCGGGCGCCCCGCCCGGTAAACATCTTGTAACCATAGATCTCGCGCAATTCGACAAGGTGCCTTCGGCGCGTGACGTCTGTCTCCGCATAGCAACATAGGTCGTCGGCCCTCTCGCCAAGTTGTGCAGCGATGAACCTGGCGACTTCGATCGGGATCACCTCGCCCGGCGATAGCAGCCGTCCTGGATGCCGAAAGGCGCAAAGCTGCAGGGCAAAGCCCAAGCGATTGTGCGACTGCCGCCGACGGCGGATCTGCTCAAGGTCTTCGTCAGCGAGCGTGTAGTGATGCAGGAGGGCCGCGTCGTCTGTCGGCAGGTCAAGCAAAGAAGAACGTTGGCGATCGGTAAGAACCTGGCGTCTGGGCATTGAGCGCGTCCCTTTTAATCTATACTTTGTTCAGTACAGAATCCGCACCAGCAAAATCAGTGACTTGCAACCGCAAATTGGGAGAGGGTTCAATTGGGACAGCGAGCAGCCCTCTATGCCCGGGTCTCCACATCCGACCAATCCTGCGAACGTCAGCTGGATGACCTGACAGCCTTCGCCGAGCGCGGCGGATACGAGGTGGTCGGCATCTTCAAGGAAACCGCGTCGGGCACGGTCGCAAGCCGGGCCGCGCGAAATCAGATCATCGATCTCGCTCAGACCCGCAAAATCGACGCCGTTTTGGTGACAGAGCTTTCGCGTTGGGGCCGATCCACCCAAGATCTGCTCGACACACTGCATAGGCTGGCAGGCTGGAAAGTATCCGTCATCGCCATGAGCGGGATGACCTTCGAACTCGACACTCCGCACGGTCGTATGATGGCGACGCTCCTCGCGGGCATCGCTCAATTCGAGCGCGATCTGTTGAGCGAGAGGGTAAAGTCGGGCCTTGCCGCCGCCCGTGCACGGGGAAAGAAGCTTGGACGTCAGCCAGGCCAGCGCCCCACGGCCGACAAGGTCGCCGACAAAGTCATCGCGGCCGTTGCAGAAGGTCGATCTTACCGCTGGATCGCCCGAGATCTCGCCATCAGCAAGAATACAGTGCTCGAAATCATGAAACGCTACCGGAAAAGCGCCTTATGATACGATCCTGCCCCCTCCGGCACTCGACCCCATCAAGGCAATCAGCTTCGCAACATTCGTGGCCAGCGCCGGGCCAAAGCTCGGCTTCTTCCACGCACTCACAGGTTTTGTGTCGGCGCGTGAGGCGACGTTTCGCGGTCCTTTGTGACAGAAATATGTATTGTTTGACTAGTTGAAAGAAAACTTGCAGAATTGAGCGAATTCGATTCCTTCCCTCGAGGAGTGCAAGTGTCCCTCACCCTGAAAACCCGCCTCGCGACCGCCATGAGGGAGGGATCCAAGGCGGACAAGGCCGTGGCAAATTACATGAGCGGCGCGCTGGAGGATCTGCCTTTCGAGACGGCCGCGAGCATCGCCGCGAAGGTGAAGGTCAGCGAAGCTACGGTCGGACGGTTCTGCCGGTCGATCGGTTATGCGAGTCTCAAGGACCTCAAGGATCACCTGAAGGGCGATATCGGCGATTACCCCTGGCTCATGAGCGACCGGCTGAACGAGTTGCGCCGCAACGCCGAGAATGACGACACGCACCTTGCCCGCGGGATGGAGCTTGAGATCGCCGCGCTGGTGAAGGTCTATGAGATGACCACGACCTCAGAGTGGTGCCGGGTGGTCCGGAGACTGGCCGAGACCGACCGGGTCCATGTCGCCGGATTCCAGACCGAACGCGGCATCGCCCAGTACTTCGCCAACCAGCTTCAATATTTGCGCGACGGCGTCACGCTGATGGACCTCGCGGGCGGCAATTTCACGGAACTGCTGGCCTCCGACCGCCCGTCCTGCCTGATGATCTTCGAGGCGCGCCGCTACTCTCGTCTGGCCAAGGTGTTGGCCGGGGAGGCGCGGTCGGCGGGCATTCCGGTGACGCTTGTCACCGACGTCTTCTGCGACTGGGGCCACGCGGTCGCCGACGAGGTCTTCGCCGTCTCGACCCAGGTCAACCAGTTCTGGGATTCGACCGCCGTGATGGCGAGCCTCGGCAACCTCTTGATCAACGGCGTGTTCATGGAACTCGGCCCCGGCGTCGAGGCCCGTCTGCGCAGGATCGCCGAACTTTACGGACGCATTACCGGCCATGTCGGCGACCCGGTCGCCCAGGTGGCGAAATGACGACGATCACATTCACGAGGAGGAGACCACATGAAACTGAAGAACAGACTGGCCGCGGTGCTGGCGACGACCGCCCTTGCCGTTTCGGTGGCAGCGACGGCTTCGGCGGATTCGCTGCGGCTCGGAACGGAGGGCGCCTATCCCCCGTTCAACTACATCGAATCCAATGGCGAGATCGCCGGTTTCGACGTCGAGATCGGGCTCGAACTCTGCCAGCGGATCGGCGTGGAGTGCGAGGTCGTTGCGCAGGACTGGGACGGGATCATCCCCGGACTTCTGGCCAACAAGTACGACTTCATCATCGCCTCGATGTTCATCACCGAGGAACGCAAGAAACAGGTTGATTTCACCGATCCCTACTATCTTGCCGCGATGACGCATGTCGTGCCGAAGGGTTCCGGCATTACCGAGTTCACCAACGATGCGCTGGCCGGCAAGGTGATCGGGGCGCAGTCCGGCACCACCCAGGCGGACTATGTCGAGGCCACCTATCCGGACGCCGAAATCCGCCTCTATCCGACACAGGATGAGGTCAACCTGGACATGGCGAGCGGCCGGATCGACCTCCAGGTCGGCGACATGCTCCCCATGCTCGACTGGACGACCAAGACCGACGACGGTGCCTGCTGCGAATTGGCGGGTGAGCCCATCACCGATCCGGCTTTCGTCGGTGATGGCGTCGGCATCGCCGTGCGCCAGGAGGACGACGAATTGCGCGAGAAGCTGAACGCCGCGCTGGCCGAGATCCGCGCCGACGGCACCTACAAGGCGATCAACGACAAGTATTTCGACATCGACGTCTACACGATGAAATGATGGCACTCGTCCCCCCGTCCAAAAGATCGGCCAATGTTTGAAATCTTCTCATATGGCGACGCAGGCTGGGGGGACGAAATCCTTAGGGGGCTGGCGATCACGGTTCAACTCGCGATCGTCACGCTGCCGGTGGGACTTCTCATCGGGTTTCTCGCCGCATTTGCATCCCTGTCGGAGTTCCGCCCCCTGCGGGCGCTCGGCTTCGGCTACACCACGGTCATGCGGGGCCTGCCGGAGATCCTGACGCTCTTCGTGGTCTATAACGGCGTGGGCCTGCTTCTGAACCTGACCCTTCGATGGTGGAAGCCCGATGCTCCACCGACCGACTTCAGTCCCTTCGTTGCGGGCGTCATCGCGCTTGGCATGGTGTTCGGCGCCTTCGCGGGCGAAGTGCTTCGGGGCGCGTTCCAGTCGCTCGACAAGGGTCAGGTGGAAGCCGGCCGTGCCATCGGCATGACCGATCGCCAGATCTTCCTCCGCATCCAGCTGCCGCAGCTCTGGCGCTTCGCACTGCCGGGCCTGGGCAATCTTTGGATCAATATGCTGAAGGATACAGCGCTCGTCTCGGTCATCGCGCTCGACGACCTGATGCGCATGACCAAGGTGGCCGTAGGTGTGACCAAGCAGCCCTTCACCTTCTACCTTCTGGCCTGCCTGATCTACTGGGCCATGTGCGTACTGTCCGAAGTCGTGCTCGCGCGGATGGAGCACCGGGCCAATCGCGGGATCCGGAGGGCGTGAGATGAACCCGCTAGAGATCCTCATCGAATACTGGCCCCGGCTTCTTGACGGCACATTGATGACGCTCAAGCTGACCATCCTCGGCGCGCTTATCGCCGGGCTGGTGTCACCGAGCCTCGCGCTGATCCGGGTCCATGCCGCGCCGATGGCGCAGGCGCCGCTCAGGCTCTACGTCTCGTTCATGCGCGGCACCCCGATCCTCGCGCAACTTTTCCTGATCTTCTACGGCTCCGGCCAGTTCCGTCCGACACTGGAGGAATGGGGACTCTGGACCTTCTTCCGCGATCCGTTCAACTGCGCGCTTCTCGCCTTCGCGCTGAACTCTACCGCCTACCAGACCGAGATCCTGCGCGGCGGCATCATGGGCGTGCCGCAGGGCGAGATCGAGGCCGCGAAGGCGATCGGCATGAGCAGGCCGAAGATCCTGCGCCGGGTGGTGTTCCCGCACGCCTACCGCATCGCCTGGCCCGCCCTCGGCAACGAGGTCATCCTGCTGATGAAGGCCAGCGCGCTTGCGAGTGTCGTCACCGTCTTCGACGTCATGGGCCGCACGCGCCAGATCTTCTCGCGCACCTTCGATTTCTCGGTCTATCTCTGGGCGGCCCTGGTCTATCTCTGCATCACGGCGGCTTTCGTCCTGCTCTGGCGGCAGGCGGAGCGGCGCCTCAGCCGCCACATCCACGCTCCCGGAATGCCTCGCGCCTCCGCGCAGCCCTTCAAGGAATCCCAAGCATGACCAAGCCGGAAACCATCCTGAAGGCCGAGGACATCCACAAATCCTTCGGCAGGCTCGAGGTCCTGAAAGGCATTTCGCTCGAGGCGCGCAACCATGACGTCATCTCGATCCTGGGTTCGTCTGGCTCGGGCAAATCGACGTTCCTGCGCTGCCTGAATTTTCTCGAGATACCGACCTCCGGCAAGGTGACGGTGCATGGCGAGGAAATTCTCGTGAAGAACGGCAAGCCGCAGAATGTCCGCCATATCGAGGACATCCGCAGCCGGCTCGGCATGTTGTTTCAGCAGTTTAATCTGTGGACGCACCGGACCGCGCTGGAAAACGTCATGGAGGGTCCGGTCCAGGTCAAGCGCGAGCCGAAGGCCGACGCCCGCGACAGGGCGGAGGCGCTCTTGAAGCGGGTGGGGCTCGAGGATCGGATGCACATGTATCCCTCGCAGCTTTCCGGCGGGCAGCAGCAGCGGGTCGCGATCGCGCGGGCATTGGCGATGGAGCCCGACGCGATCCTCTTTGACGAGCCCACTTCGGCGCTCGATCCCGAACTGGTCGGCGAGGTGCTGAAAGTCATGCAGTCGCTCGCCGCCGAGGGCCGGACGATGATCGTCGTGACCCACGAGATGGGCTTCGCGCGCGAGGTCTCCTCGGAGGTCGTCTTCCTGCACGAAGGCCGCATCGCCGAACAGGGACCGCCGGACGAGATGTTCACCCACCCGAAAACCGAGGTCTTCGAACGCTTCATCTCCAAGGTGAAGTGATCCGACCTGCCGAAGCCCCATCCTGCAGCCAAGTGAAATGCCCGAAATGCTTGAAACCACACAGACCGCACATGTAATCCGCGACGGAATCCGGATCGAAGCCGCCGAACTCCGCATCGTCACCCTTCCGCTGGTCACGCCCTTTGTGATCTCGACCGGAACGATGACCGGCAAGACCTTCCCGCTTTTGGTCCTCAAGGGCGAGGGGCTCGAGGGCATCGCCGAGGGCGTCATGGACCCCCAGCCGGATTATCTCGAGGAAACCGTTCCCGGCGCCATGGCGTTCCTGCGGGACCAGCTGTTGCCGGAGATCGTCGGCAAGCGCTTCGCATCGCCCTACGAGCTGGCGCCGATCCTCGACCCCTGGCGCGGCAACCGGATGGCGAAGGCGGTGGTCGAGATGGCGTTCTGGGACCTCTGGGCCAAGAGCCTCGGCCTGCCGCTCAAGGCGGCGCTCGGCGGCGTGGGCGACAGCGTCGATGTCGGCGTGAGCCTCGGCATCGCGCCGGTGGAGACGACGCTGGAGCGGGTCGAAGAGGCCGTGGCCAAGGGCTACAAGCGGACCAAGCTGAAGATCGCGCAGGGCCACGACGTGAAGATCGTCGAGGCGGTGCGCGCGCGCCATCCCGACATCAAGCTGACCGTCGATGCCAACACAGACTACGGGCTGGCCGACCTGCCAATTCTGCAGGCGCTCGATACCTTCGGGCTGGACTACATCGAGCAGCCGCTGGCCTATGACGACATCCACGACCACGCCAAGGTGCAGGGGGCGCTGAAGACCGCGATCTGCCTCGACGAGAGCATCCGAAATGCCTCGGATGCGCGCAAGGCGCTCGAAATTGGCGCCGCGCGGGTCATCAACATCAAGGTCGGCCGCGTCGGCGGCTTCGCCGCCGCCCGCGCCATCCATGACGTGAGCGCGGCCTTCGGCGCCCCGGTCTGGTGCGGCGGCATGCTGGAAAGCGGGATCGGCCGGGCCCACAACATCCACCTCGCCACGATGGCCAACTTCACAAAGCCGGGCGATACGTCGAGCGCCAGCCGCTATTTCAAGCGCGACATCATCAACGAGCCGCTCGAAGCCGCGAACGGCGAGATGCCGGTGCCAGCCCACGGACCCGGCATCGGGGTGACGCTGGACCGCGCCTACCTCGACACAGCCACCAGCCACGCCGAGGAGATCCGCAGATGAACATGCAGGTCCCCGGGCTCGTGCTGCGTGAACTGAACGGCGTGGCCGAGCTCAAGCACGCCGAAGGTTTCCAGAGGGACGTCTGGGGGAAGGACGACCCGCCCGACAATTCCGATATCATGCTCGCGATCCAGCACGAGGGCGGGCTTGTCGCGGGCGCTTTCAAGGACGGGCGCATGCTGGGATTTCTCTTCGGGTTCCCGACCGCCAAGCCCCAGGTGCAGCATTCGCACCGCCTCGCCGTCCATCCCGACAGCCGTGGCCTCGGGCTCGGCTCGCGGCTCAAATGGTTCCAGCGCGACTGGTGTCTCGCGCGCGGCATCACGCTCGTGCGCTGGACCTACGATCCCTTGCGCCGCATCAACGCGGCCTTGAATATCGCCCGGCTCGGCGCAACGGCCGGCACCTATCACGAGAGCTACTATGGCCCGATGGAGGGGATCAACGCCGGCATCCCCTCGGATCGCCTCGTCGCCGATTGGGACCTTTCCGCCGCTTATGTCGCAGCTTTGGCGGATGGTTCGGAACCGGCCCCGCCTGTTTCGAGCGGCGATCCGGTGGCGGTAGAAATTCCGAAAGACCTGGACAAGCTCCTGTCGACCGACCTCGACACGGCGCTTTCCGAGCGGCTGCGCGTGCGCGCGGCGCTGACCGCCGCATTCGCCAAGGGTTACCGGATCACCGGATTTGACACCGGCGCCTGCCGCTATCTCCTGACAAAATCGTAGCTATTGAGCGGCGCGTGTTACGTTCCGGCAGGCGAAGGTCCGGGCCCCGCGCTGCGCAGCTGCGCGATCAGATCGCGCGCAAGCGGGACGAACCGTTTCATTGTCTGCGTCGGTTCGAACCGTTCGGCGCGGACCAGGACCACGCGGCTCGGCGGCGGATCTCCGGCAATCCGCCGTCGCACGACGCGCCGCCCGTCATAGGTCCGGTCATGGGGAATGTCGGTGGCCAGGACCCCGACGCCGTGACCGTTCGCAACCAGCGCGCGGAGCATCTCGACCGATCCGGCCTCGGCGGCGATCCGCGGATGCACACCCGCGATCTGAAAGAGCGACAGGAAGTACCCGCGGCTGTGGGGAAGCCCGACGATGACTAAGGGTTCTCCGGCGAGCTCGCCCAAGGTCACCTCGTCGCGCCCTGCCAGGTTATGATCCGGCGGCAGCACCGCATGGGGCGGGATATCGGCAAGCCAGGTCACGTCAAGCTCCGCCGGAAGTCCCACATCATAGACCAGGGCGAGATCCAGCTCGCCCGCGAGGATCGTGCGCGTGAGGGTCGCGATGTCGCCCTCCACAAGGCTGACCTTCGCGCCCGGCCGCCGGTCCCTGAAGCCGCGCATCAGCATCGGGGCGTAGCGCGGCCCGAGCGTCGAATAGACCCCGAGACTCAGCTCCTCCGGCTGGTCGTGCGCGTCGCCGAACAGCGCCGCGGCTTGGGACCGCAGGCTGCGCATCTGCGCGACGCGTTCTCTTCCGAACGGCGTCAGCCGCATGCCCTGGCCAGGAAGGCGCAGAAAGAGCGCGGCGCCGAAATGATCCTCGAACTGCGCGATGGCGACGGAAACTGACGGCTGCGACACATGAAGCGCCCGCGCCGCCGCCGCGGTCGAGCCGGTTTCGGCGACCGCGAGCACGTAGTCGATCTGGCGGAAGCTGTAAGGAATAGGCTGCATTCATTTACTCTATATGAAATGATTATTTCGGACTATTGCAAACTGCCGCTATCTTCGACCCCGCACACATCGGCAGATGGGGGAATGACGGCGATGGCGAACCGATCCGGCCCGCTCGAGGGCGTCATGGTGCTCGATTTCACACGTGTCCTCGCCGGCCCCTACGCGACGGCCCTGATGGCCGATCTCGGCGCCGACGTGATCAAGGTCGAGGCGCCGGGCGGCGACGAGTACCGCCATGTTGGGCCGTTCCGCGACGGCGAAAGCGCGCTCTTTCAGAACGTCAACCGAGGCAAGCGATCGATCGTGCTGGACCTGAAGGCGCCGGATGATCTGGAAATCGCCCGCGCGCTTGCGGCGCGCGCGGATGTGCTGGTGGAGAACTTCCGCCCCGGCGTCATGGCGAAGCTCGGCCTCGGCCCCGATGCGCTGCAAAAGATCAACCCGCGGCTCGTCTATGCCTCGGTCTCGGGGTTCGGCCAGACCGGTCCCAACACCGCCCGACCCGCCTACGACATCATCGTCCAGGCGATGAGCGGTCTGATGACGCAAACCGGCGCCCCAGACGGGCCGCCGACGATGGTGGGCGAGGCGGTGGCCGATGTCGCGGGCGGGCTGTTCGCGGCATGGGGGATCATGGCGGCCCTCTTCGACCGCGAACGCACCGGGCGCGGGGGCGTGGTCGATGTGGCGCTCTTCGATGCGCTCGTCGCGATGATGCCGACCGCCGCGGCGCGGGTCTTGGTCTGCGATCAGGACCCGGCGCGCACCGGCAACCGCCATGCCCTGTCGGCACCCTTCGGCGTCTATCCCGCCGGCACCGGGCATTTCGCCCTTGCCGTACTGAACGACCGGCTCTTCGCCAGGTTCTGCTCTGCAATCGGCCGCCCCGATCTTGTTGCCGACCCGCGTTTCGCAACCGATAGCGAGCGGTGCGCGCATGAACCGGCGCTGGCCGAGGCGATCGCTGGCTGGGCGGGCGGGCTTTCGGCGGCCGACGCGGTCGCCGCGCTTTCGGAGGCGGGTGTACCGGCCTCGGTGCTCGCCACCGCGCGGGAGGCGCTCCTGTCCGACCAGGCGGCGGCGCGGGAACTGGTCACCTCCGTGATCCATCCGCGCCTCGGGCCGATACCGCTGCCCGAACAGCCGGTCCATTTCTCCGGCACAACGCGCGGCGGACGCAACGCCGCACCCGCACTTAACGAACACAGTTTGCAGATCCGCGCCGAACTGGAGGCCTGAGATGAACGACTGGACAGAGGACGAGGCGCTGATCCTCGATCAGATCGACCGCTTCGCGGCAGAGGTTCTGGCGCCCCGGGCGGCGGAACTGGATGAAACCGCAACCTTTGCGACCTGCCATTTGCCCGCGATGGCGGAACTCGGGCTTTTCGGCCTCAACCTGCCAGAGGCCGAGGGTGGTGTTGGCCTCTCCGGCCCCGCGCTCTACCGCGCGGTCGAGATCGTCGCGGCAGCCTGCGGCTCCACCGCCTCGATGCTGACGGCGCATTTCCTCGCGACCGACAGCCTTCACCTCGGCGCCAATGCGAAACTGAAGGCACGCATCCTGCCGCGCGCCGCGGCCGGTGCCCTCGGCGCCTTCGCCCTGACCGAGCCGGGCGCCGGCTCGAACCCCGCCGACATGCGCACCACCGCGCGACGCGAGGGGGATGGGTACCGGCTCAGCGGGTCTAAATGCTTCATCTCGAATGCCGGCGCGGCCGAGTTCATCGCCGTCTACGCCAAGACCGATCCCGAGGCCGGCGCACGCGGGGTATCCGCATTCGTGGTCGAGCCGAAAACCACCGCCGGGATCGACATCGCGCCGGCGGAACGCACGATGGGTCTGCGCGGCGGGCATGTCTTCGGCATCACCCTCGACTGCCATGTGCCCGAGGAGAACCGCATCGGCGCGGAGGGGTCGGGGTTCCGCACCGCGATGAAGGTGCTCGACAACGGCCGGATCGAGGTGGCCGCCCAGGCGACCGGCATCGCCGCCGCCGCGCTCGACCTTGCCGTGGCCTACGCGAAAGAGCGGCGCGTCGGCGGCCATCCGATCGCCGACTTCCAGGGCCTGCAATGGATGCTCGCCGACAGCGCCAATGACCTCGCCGCGGCGCGGGCCTTGGGCTATGCGGCGGCCCGCCTGCGCGGCACCGGCGCGCGCTATTCCACCGAAAGCGCCCATGCCAAGCTCTTCGCGTCCGAGGCCGCCTGTCGCATCGCCGACCGCGCATTGCAGATTCATGGCGGCTACGGCTATTGCCGCGATTTCCCGCTGGAACGCTACCTTCGCGATCTGCGGATCTTCCGCATCTACGAGGGCAGTTCGGAAATCCAGCGCACGATTCTCGCCCGTGGATTGCTTGGCTGAACAGAAGCTCGGCCGATCGAAGGCGCCAGGCCCACCTAAACGCCGCCGCGAAAAAACGAAAACCCCAAGGGCGTGAACTTGAAAAGCAGGTGGAAATGTTCGCTCATCTTGTCGATCCAGAAGCATAAGATGGCCACTTAACGAACCTGCGGCCAACAGGAAAAGTGGCGTCACCCCAACCGGTCACAACCTGTCAGCCGCGCGCCCCGCCAGGAACGCGCTTCATCCTTGCCGGAACGATTTCTCGGCTGTTGTTTTCGATAGTGCGGGTTGGTGGGCTCGGCCCCAATATTGTGGTTCACGGCAGCAGTTAGAGACATGGCGGCGCACAGGCTGAAATGACGGTTGCCGGGTGATCGCCGACATTGCGGAAGCGGTGCGGCTCCTGCGAATTGAAGAGACCGGCGTCGTCCGTCTTGAGGATCGCCGTTCGCTCTCCGACGGTCAGTCCGACCTCGCCCGAAACGACGATTCCGCCTCCAGACTGCCGGAAAGGCCACGAAACCAGCCATCGCCGCCTGCGCC
Organism: Paracoccaceae bacterium; assembly: GCA_020446815.1. GTDB lineage: Bacteria > Pseudomonadota > Alphaproteobacteria > Rhodobacterales > Rhodobacteraceae > Albidovulum. The sequence continues at coordinate 19,162 of JAGRDY010000007.1, read as the reverse complement.
AGAAAGCTCCTCTCCATCCTCAACGCAATGATCCGTGACGGCAAAGACTACGCCCGAACAGACCCATCGGGCCTCCGGGCTGGGCCAGCCTCGGGGCGCAACGTGGTCGATTATCGTGCCGCCATTCTCAGCTTGTGTTCGCTCTCCCGCGTCGGGGGCATCATACGCTCCCGGTTCGGCTTCTCCAACGGTCCTAAGCTGTCCAGATAGCTGCGGTCGAAATGCGGTCCGTAAACCGGAAAAGACAGCTTGTTGTCGCGGAAACTCTTGAGCGGCTGTCCCATCCGCAGAACGCCTTCGCAGCGCTGGCGGCGCACAAGCTCGAAATCGACCTCGATGGGTATCATTTCTTCCTGAACGCTGCCCCGGTGCAGGATCTGTCCGGCCGGATCGATCACCATGGAGTAGCCGTTGCCTCCGGCAACGAGACCGTTGATGTGGAAGATATAGGACTGGAACATCGCTGCCGACCCCTGCGCGATGGCCAAATCGGCCGGGCGGTCCACGAAGCTGGCCATAACCGGATTGATGAGCACCTCAGCACCCATGGATGTCAGCGTGCGCGTCACCTCGGGGAACCAAAGGTCATAACAGATCGAGACGCCGAAACGGCCTATTTCGGGCACATCGAACACGCAGAACTCCGACCCAGGGGTCACGTTCTGTTCATACGGGGTGAAGGGAAAGATCTTGCGATAGCGGGTGACGACGTTGCCCGCGGGATCGATCACCGGCGTTGTGTTGTAGATCGCATCGCCGTCCCTTTCGAAATAGCTGCCCGGGATCAACCAGCAGTCGAAGCTGCGGGCCAGGTCGCACAGGTCGCTTTCGATCGTGCCGCCGGCCGGCTGCGCGTGCTGGATGACCGGTCCATGCGGTGCCAATTCGCTGAACACCACCATCTGCACCCAAGGGTAGAGATGAAAGAGGATTTCCATCCGTTGCCGCATTGCGGCGATGTTGTTGTGGGTTGTGACCTGCATCTGGATGCCGGCGATCGAAAAGCGTGACATCTTGCCTCCTGTCTGATTGGATCAGTGTTGCGCCGCGGGAGCGGGACCGTTAATCGACATTCCGCGGCTTCCGGGCGGGGCACCAGAACTGCGCCAGGCGCGCGAATTCGGAGCCGTAGGCGCCCTTTGCCACCAGGTCGAGCGTGGATTTGACGAACTGACGCCAATCCGCTGCCTCTGCTGGTGGAAGGGCAATCCGGCCATGGCGCTGGTGGCGCTGCGTCCCCGACACGAGAGTCTGCCGGCCATCCGAGTATTCGGGCTGAGGCGCTCCGCGCGACCCCCGGGCCGAATAGGCGATCTGGACCTGGCGTTCGTCCACATCGTCCAGACTCCAATCCAGCCGGGTGCCATCTTTCCAGAACAGTTCCAGCTTGCCCATTGCCGGCCGATAGGAGGCTGTATAGACCGTGCCGAAGCCCCGCGCATAACCCGTGCTGAACAGCGGTTCGCTCAGGAATTCCCTGGTCATCCGGTCGGCCGAAAGCGATGACACCCGAAGTAGTTGTTCGAGGTGGCGCGCGCGGCCCAGAGTATTGGACATACGGCCATGCCGTGGCCATTCGACACCCAGCTGATGATTGGTCGCATAAGGTCTCTGGCTGAGGATCGGCGGCCGATCCGGTGACAGATAGACTGTCGCCCATTCACCCGATCTGTCCGCTACGGTAACGTTGTACGCCATGTGCGAGGGCACGGCCCGCAGGGCCTCAACCGCCTGCTTCATGTCGGAACACATCTCAAGCACATAGCGCATGATCAATGGAATGCCAAAGCCGGGTCCGTGCACGACGCGGCCGCCGAAAGTCAGCGAAGCGGCCAGCCCGGCATCGTTCATACCATCGGCCAGCCCAACGATGCCCTCGACCATGCCCGCGACGCGACGGCTGCGCCACCGCGTCGAATAGATGGTTGATTCATTCAGCTTGGGGTCCAGATCGTAGTTGCGGATCAGCAACGGACCGTCGTTGTCCACCATCACCGCCTGAGAGCAGTGGACCAGGTAGCGCGGCGGCGACCAGAAGCTGAGAAACAGCGCCGCGTCGTCGCCACCGCCGCACACGTCGGTCCAATTGTCCCAGAGCGACTCCAATTCCGGCATGTGGCGTCGCATCGCGCGGCGCGCGTCGCGCAGACGTGGCGTGTCGCCCTTCTGTCGCTCGCGCATCCATTGCGACCAGCCCGGCCAGCCATTGGCAAAGACGCGGCGCAGGGCGTCGGACGGGCGTTCTTCGGACAGGCTGCGAAACGTCAAATGCATGATGGGACTCCGGCTGTGAGGTAGACGGTAAAGTTGCCAGCCGTGGCACCACCCCCGTCGCTGCGGCACTCGTCTACACCATGACACATGATGCAGATATTGACATTGCCGCTGAGACTGTCAAGATCCACGCCATGCTTCCGCCGCCGCTTCCATCTGGGACGATCCGCCAGACGGACATTGCGCCGTTGGTCGCAAGCTACAGGCTGACGTATCAACCCGTCGTGGCCCGGGTTCGCCGCACGAGCCAGGGCGGCGGCTTTGGGGACCAGGCGCGGATCCCCTTTACCTGGACCGTATACTTCATGGTCGACGGCGTGTGGGTGTCGCTGGAAAGCGCACGCGGATTGCGCCGCGAATGGGGAAGTCTCGACAAGCTCGAGGCCTGGTTGCGCGGTCAGGGATTCGACGTCTTCTGGGTGCGCAACGACATTGACCCGGTCGGGCAGGCAGAGGCCGATCTGGAATAGACCGGCGCCCGCCTGACCTCGTGCCCTCTGGCGGCCCGTCAGAACCATTTACCGGCGCTCATGTCCGCGGGCATGGACAGTTCGGTGGAGGTTTGGATCGGCACGGTTTCGAATTCCGCCTTGATCGCGGCGTTCCAGCGCTTGGCCCGTTCCAGCAGCTGACGATCATCCGACTGCATTCGGCCGCGCGCCAGTACGCATCCCAGATCGGCACCGTGATAGCAGTATTCGCCGGCACCGTAGACCCGGAGGTAGAACGCCTCGTTCTCGCCCCCCAGCGCATTGATGTTGCGGGCGGGCCGCTGAAAAGCGATCGAGCCGTCCTCGGCCATGCGCCAGATGCCCGAACGCGGCGCCTTGGTGATCAGCTCGACCTTGTCCTCGGTTTGTTTCAGGATCAGTTGCGACCAGTAGTCGTAATGGTTCCAGCGGCTCTGCACCTCTGCGATGTCGATCTCGTAGTCGACATCCATGAATTCCAAGAGATGGAACAGGAACAGCGGGCAGCCGCCGTAAGTGGAGGTGATCAGGTTGGTCGGCGGCGTCGCGCCCGACACGCGGGGGTTCAACTCGCCGAGATAGACCGTGTTCGTATCGGTATCGAGCAGGAAATCGACGCAGAAAACGCCTCTGTAACCTTCCTGATACAGCCGATCGCCGAACTTGCGCGCCATTTCGCGCACCTGGTCGGGAACGCCTTCGGGAAGAAGCGCGGGCGAGATGTCGTTACCGCACCAACCACCCTTGTAGGGTGTGATCTCCTCGAATCCTGTGATGTCGGTCATCACCGGGCCGACCAGCGTGCCGTGGCGCGTGGCGCAGCCCTCGATGGTGCCGGGCAGGTGATTGAGACGTTTCATCACCTTCAGTTTCTGACCGATGATCTTGGCCGAGAACTTGTCCCAGTCCGCCTCGGACTTGATGAAGAAGGTCGTGCGCCCGCTGTCGCCATACGGCGTCTGCACCACCAGGTCGGTGCCAAGGCGGCCCTTTCTGGCCAGCGCCCGCAGTTTCTTGTAGCTGTCGGCTTCACCCATGATGTTGGGAGCACTGTCGACGCCGGCCTCGTTGCCGAGGCGCGTGGTTTCGATCTTGCTGTCCAGCCGGCTGCGCAACTCGTGGCTGGGCAGCGCGATCTTGACGCCGACGTCCTCGCACAGTTCCTCTGTCTTCTCGTCGAACATCACGAAAATCGCCATGCCAGGCTCGCGCTGTTTCACGCGGGCGCGAAACTGGGGATGATCGACCAGGTAGTTCGCTACATCCTCCATCGACTGGAACACCGGCGCGTTGATCTTCGCCGGGATGAAGACTCGCGGGTGCTGCTCTTCGAACACATCAAAGTAATTGACGAATTCCAACCCCCCCACCCACTGGTCGAGCCCCATCAGGTTGAACGGGGTCGGCATGACCACGTAGATCGGCGTCTGGTTCCGTCTCAGATACCTGTAGATCTCGGTCAGCCCATTCAGTTTCGCTCTCTTCGTCGCCATTTTCGGCGGCCTCCCTTGAAAAAAGACATCGTGCGTGGCCCACGGAGCAGCGGGTGAATTCAAGCGTTCAGCATGAACCGTGTCGCTTGCAGTTCGACTTTCGGGCCAAAACAGCAGGCGCGCAAGACACCGAAGGCCCCTCATCCGGTAGAATCTGCGCAACACGCTAGAACCGTTGGGAAAATGTTTGTCCGCCATTCGGGATTCTCTGCCGCGCAAGTGCCGTTCCCACACGCCTGTTGCCCTAAGGTTAACAAACTTGTTGCTCCCATCATAGACCATGATGTACGTTTACTTCCACGTGCGATCACGGACGCAGACCGGCATGGGACACCGCCTCCGCGCATCGGGGCAAAGACCCAGCAATCGAGTGAATGAAGGAGCTTCACATGTTCAAGAATATGATGTCCCGCCGCGCTGTCGGTATGGTTCTGACCGGAGCCGCACTCGCAGCGGGTATTTCCGGTGCCGCCACGGCGGACACGATCCGTCTGCGGATGCACAGCTACTACGGTACGGAAATCGACGATCTGGCGCAAAAGCTGCAGGACACAGTCAAGGAGCAGTCCGGCGGCGAGCTGAGCATCCAGTTCTTCCGCGGCGGCGAACTGGTCGCGACCGATCAGTTTCTCGACGCCGTGACGAGCGGCACCATCGACATCGTTCACGGGACGGGCGGCTACTGGTCGGGTCAGGTGGACATCGGCAATATCGACATCGGCCTGCCCGGCGCGTGGACGAGCGTCGAAGAAGCCAAGGCGATCTTTGACAGCGCCGAAGTCGTGGATGTGATGAATGAAGCCTACACCGAAGCTGGCGCGGTCTTCCTCATGAAGGGCTATGGCCACGATTACGACCTGCTGACCAAGGAACCGGTCACGTCGCTGAGTGATCTTCAGTCCCGCAAGATCCGCGCTACCTCGGCCGTCGCAAAGGTGCTCGATAAATTCAGCATCCCCACCGTGTTCCTGCCCGCCCAAGAGCTTTACATCGCCATGTCCACCGGCGTGATCGACGGCGCGATCTATGGCGGCCCGGTGGAGTACGAGCAGCTCAAGCTGAATGAAACCGCCAAGTACTACACGCGTCTCAACATGCTGATGCCCGGCTGGACCGACACCTATCTGGCGAACCCGGACACCTGGAACAAGCTGTCCGACGAGCAAAGGAAGATCCTGTCCGACGCGCTGGCTCAATACGCCGAAGACATCTATGCGTGGCTGGCTGAGAACAACCAGGCCGTAGCCGACAAGGGCGACGTGTTCGAGTTCGCGACCCTTCCGGAAGCGGATGCCAAGGCCCTGACCCAGGCGGCACAGGAAGCGGTATGGCAGGAAGAGGCTGCGCGCTCGGAACGCGCCGCCAAATTCATCAGCATTCTGGAAGAGAACGCCAGGGCTCAAGGACGGCTCTGATGCGCGCCGTCACCCGGTATCTGGCCTTGCAGGATGGCCTGTCCGAGATCGTCGGGCGGGTCATCTCCTGGCTGACGCTGGCGATGATCGCCATCCTGATGATCGAGATCGTCGCCCGATATTTCCTGAATTCGCCAACGATCTGGGCGCATGAAACCAGCACCATGCTCTATGGCGGTTTCTGCATGCTGGCGGGTTCCTACACGCTGCGCCACCACGGACACGTGCGCAGCGAAGTGATCTGGGGGACGCTGCCGAAGCGCGGGCGGGCGTTCTGCGACACGCTGATCTTTGCCATCGGTCTCGTGGTTCTGGCGATCTTCTTTAAGATGAGCGTCGAATTCGCCGCCGAAAGCTGGAATGTTCGCGAATATTCCAACAAGAGCATCTGGCAACCGCCGGTCTACCCGATCAAGACGGTCATTCCGGTCGCCGTGGGGCTGGTGCTGTTGCAGAACATTGCCGAACTGGTGCGCGCCGCTCTCACCCTGTTCGGGGTCGAATATGAAGACCCGCGCGCCACCGAGGTGGAATCGGACATCGACCCCGAACTTCTGGCTTCCAATCTGGATGCCAACGTGGGCGAGGCCGTCGCGGTCGATCGCCACGGCAGGAACTGAATTGCCCCGTCCGGATATTCCTGCAAGGACCTGATCATGCAAGACTTGGACCCGCTCGCAATCACCGGTATCATGTTCGCCTCGATGCTTGCGCTGATGGCTTTGGGGGCGCCGCTGGCCTGGGCGCTGACCATCTGCGGCATCGGCAGCGCCTACGCGATCTTCGGAACCGGCGGACTCGATCTGCTGATTTCGTCGACCTATAGCGCGATGGACAACTTTCTGCTCGTGGCGCTGCCGATGTTCATCTTCATGGGCCTCGTACTGCAACGCTCCGGCATCACCGACGACCTGTTCGAGATGATACACAAGTTGATGGGCCGTCTTCCCGGCGGTCTGGGCATCGGAACGGTTGTCATCTGCGCCCTGATTGCCGCGATGGCGGGTGTATCGGGCGCCGCCACCGTCAGCCTCGGCATCATCGCGCTTCCGGCGATGTTGAGCCGTGGCTACGACAAGCGGTTGGTGACAGGCACGATCATGGCCGGCGGTGCGCTCGGCTTCCTGATCCCGCCCAGCGTGCTGATGATCATTTATGCCTTTCTGTCGCGCGATTCCGTTGGCAAGTTGTTTGCAGCGGGCCTGGTGCCGGGCCTGATGCTGGCGGGCATTTACATCTGCTACATCCTCATCCGCTGCCGCATCAATCCCGATCTCGGCCCGCCCGCCGAGGAGCAGTTCACGACCGCGGAAAAGATTAAGTCGCTGCGCTTCCTGATCGCGCCCGGAATTCTGATTGTCACCGTGCTGGGCTGTATCATCGGCGGTATCACCTCGCCTTCCGAAGCCTCGGCGATTGGCGCCTTCGGGGCGTTGCTGATCGCGGCCTTGCAAAGACGGCTGAGCTGGGACACCCTGCGCTATGTAATGATGTCCACCACCAAACTGATGGGCATGCTGATGTGGATCACCATCGCGGCGGTGTTCTTTTCCAAGATTTACGTCGGCGTCGGCGCGGGCATGGTCGTGGGCGAGATGATCGAGGATTTCCAGCTTTCGCCGAACCTTGTCATCATCGCCATGCTAGCGACCTATTTCGTGCTGGGCATGTTCCTAGACGATTTCGCCATCGTGTTCATCACCGTGCCGCTGTTCGTGCCGATTGTCAGTGATCTGGGATTTGACACGACCTGGTTCGCGATCCTGTTCGTTCTAAGCATGCAGTCGGCCTACCTGACGCCACCGTTCGGCTACAACCTGTTCTATATGCGCTCGGTTGCGCCAGCCAGCATCAGTATCGTCGACATCTACGGGGCGGCGATCCCCTTTGTCGGACTGCAGATCCTTGGCCTGGCTCTGGTGTTCCTGTTTCCGCAGATCGCGCTCTGGCTGCCGGACCTTCTGTTCTAGGATGGCTCTGTTGATGGCGTCGTCGTCTAATCGCAATCTGTTTTGCAAGCAAATTCGTACAAAACCTTTGCGCCCGGACCGATGATCAGGGTTGAATAAGGGCGAAGCGCATCATGCGCTGAAAAGCGCCCTGCGCATTGGTCGCCAAGGTGAAATCCGTGATCGAACAGCCCAAGGCCAGCACTTTCGAATGGCCGGGCTGAACCTGCTCGCCGCGATCATCATTTACTGGAACACCAAGCACCTCGGCCAAGCGGTCACGGCGCGCCAACGCGACCGGCTGGATTGTTCACCAGATCTGCTAGCGCACATCTCGCCACTCGGATGGGCCCACATCCTGCTCACCGGCGAATACAGGTGGCCCAAAAGGTGACCAAACGGCCTTAGCGTAGGATTCTGCACTCTCCGGCATCAGACCCCAATAGTACAATGAAATCAATATATTACATAATCTTCACTACCGGACTCAGCTTTCCCGTTGCAGAAACCGCAAGAAGCCCACGCCGGAAAGAATGCTGTACGGCAACCTTGAAAGCGAAGCGTGACCGCAGTTCAGGCGCATTACGCTTGGGTTCGCTCCAGCGTCCTTGAGCTTCCCGATGTACCTTTCAGTCAGCTCCGGCAAGACAACCCTGTCTCTCATCCCCAGCACGAAGTGAATATCCAGATCGGGCCGGGCCAGCTTCGCAGCGCATGTCTCCACGTTGATCGGCTCCCATGCGCGGCGGAGCTCGTTCAACCCTATGCCGCCGGCCTCAATGCCCTCTCGTATGGTCTGCGAGGTCCGACCGGTCCAGACCACGTCGGCCGCGCTTCCGGCCGTGACGAAGAATGCCGCCTTGCGCACCACAGGCTCATGAGCGGTGAGGAACCCGGCAACCCACCCTCCGAGACTGATGCCGAGCACTGAGATCTTCTCGTAACCCTCGTCTTCGAGCCAGCGGATGATCCTGCGCCCATCCCAGACCCCTTGGCGGATGGACCGGATCGTACGCCCGAGATTCGGGCTGACAAACATGTCGGCGTGTGGGTGCCACGACGGGCTGCGCTCGAAATGATAGGGCAGCGCGACTTCAACAATGGTGATACCGCGTTTCACCAGGTGCTTCGCGAACTTGGTGTAGCGTTGCTCCGCGCCCCAATGATGGAACGCGACCAGAACATGATCGCGCGAGCCGCTGCGTGTAATTCTTGCCCATGCCGTATTGTTCTCTTCCGTTTCGGTCGGAATCCCAGATGGAATCCTGATCCAGCCGTCCTTCTCCTGAAGGCCGACATGTGGCGCACCCGGTTCGGTAAAAAAGTCCGGATCATTGACCGCTTGCTGCGCAAGGGCACAGAATTCCTCGATGTCCGTCACCTCGCCGGCAGCCGGGAAGGCGAGTTGCGCACCGAGGTCGAAGGGGAAAAGGCGTCTCTTGCTGACGGCCAGCCGGGCGTCGTTCTCGTCGCACCGATCAAGCCACGCGAACCATGGATTGTACATTCTAGAGCCTCCAGGGAGATTGGAATTTCGCGAACAGCGGATCGAAGAGGCTGTAGAGAGCCAGTGCCGTGGATATCGCCAGCACCACAGAGAAGCCGGTGATACCTCCGATCAGGAAATAACTGGTAACGAGCAACCCCACGATCCCCGTCATCTTCGACCAGGGAGCATGCTCTTGCAGGGCGCCGTCCGGTTTCCCTCTTGCGACACTCAGAATCCGCAGCAAGCAGAAAAGAAATACGGCGGCGGTCGTGAAGAGCAGGAGGAAGCTCGAAAAATTCGCCAAGGCCTGCTGTCCCAGCGATCCGCTGCGGCCCTCGTGAAGGCCCAAAACCGACCTGGCGTCGCTGAAGAGCCAGTCGACGATATTCGCGCCGTCCGACTGCAAGTATGCGGCCTGGAGTTTGATGCAGAGGATCATCAGGAGCCCGAGAACGGTGCCCCGGAATATGCGAAGGAAGACAGCAACCGAGACCGCAGGCGCATCGGAGCAGGCATCAGGAAACCGCTTGCGAGCCGACGCACCGGATATCCTGTAAAGGTCGTCTACGACCGTATAAAAAAGGACAAGGCCGACCAGGTACAGGAAGACGCAGGCAGCCGTGTAAAGGAACGCGAGGGCCGTCAGGACAATCGCCTCACGCTCGGAGATGACATCGGGTCGCACCACCGCGATCAACGTCCAGTCCATCATCAGACTGCCGGCATCACCCTGTAGAAGCGCCCGCAGATACACCCCTGACCATTGGACCAAAAAAACCAGGGCCGCGCTGATGAACAGAACCGTCCAGTAGGACTGGGAGAAACCGTCAACCTGCTGCGCCCAGCCTTTGCGTTCGCTCGGGGGCAGAAGCCGCAAACGCCCGGTTCCCTTCCAGAAGGTCAAAAGGTCGATGACCTGTATCAGGTAGAGCGGCAACAGCACCATATTCAGGATAGTCCAGTTCGGAGCCCACAGGAATCCGACCTGCTTTTCCAGGCTTTCCCTCGGCATGTAGGTCACGCTGTGTACGCCCATCACATAGGCGATGAACCCAAGCGTGACGGATCCCGCCAGCACGAAGACCGGCAGGTTCAGCGAGGATTCGTGGCTGAACAGCCCCTCCGTTCGCAGCGCCAGACCGGCCCGGCCCGGGGTAGGCGCATCATCGTCGTCCTCGACCGCACGCATGGCCCCCGTCTGCGACACATCGTCATCGGCCCCGCGCCGCGCGCGCCTTTCCGCCAACAACCGTGACTTCGCGGCACTCAAATGTGCCTGCCATTCGCTCGTTGCATCCGGGTCGCCGCAGCCGAATATCCTCGCAAGCCATCGAATACTTTCAGGGCGGATACCCTTGTCGTTGTCCTGAAACCAGAATTGCACCGTTCGCAGATCGACGCCGCACCCCTCGGCATCAATCAGGGAGATGGCCTCGGCCAGAAGCTCGGGCGTCCACGGCCCCTCAGGGAATCCGTCCCCGTCCACCGGGCGACCCGCACCGGTTGCGGCCAAACGACTGAACAGCACCTTGAAATTGCTGCCGTCATTCGGCGGTGCGACATAGTACTTTCCGTTCTTGATCAACGCACGACAAACCACCGTTTCATTCTTTTGCGCTCGTCCTCACCATGCATCGTGCCTATTCTTCCCTAGATAGCAATGTCAGATTTAACACAATCTATGCGTTATTTCCTTTTGGCAACGGCGACGACACACCAATCTTTCCGACGTCCGGTCAGCATGCTGCCAATCAAGGGCCAATTCACGAACCTGGACTCCGTGATCGAGGTGTGAGGTGGCCGGGCCGACGGAATTAAGCGCACCTTACGTCCGAACTTCGCGACGTTGCGGCCCAGCCATGCGCCCGCGTGTAAGCCACACGGCGACAACGCACCACGGTGTCCGCGGCACATGTCCGCGATTGACATCTGTCGTGCATTTACTATATTCATGCCAATCGTCATAGGTACATCGCTGATGCCGCATCTCGACCGCATAGAACCGACGCATGCAGCGCCACCGCCCCAATTCTCCACGAAAGAGGTGCAGGCCATGCAGCGCGCCTTTGTCAAACTGACGGAGTTCTGGGGCCTGACCGACGACCAGGCGGCGGTTCTGATGGGGGATATCTCGGTGCGGACGTTTCAGCGCTGGAAGGCGGGCGAACTCGGCCGGGCTGGCGTCGATACGGCGGCGAGACTTTCGAACCTGATGGGCATTCACAAGGCGCTGCGGCGTCTCTTCAAAGACGCCCGACGCGGATACGGCTGGATCAAACGCGCCAACGAGGCCTTCGGCGGCACCACCGCACTCGATGTCATGCTGGGCGGCCAGCTTACCGATATCATGCGGGTCAGGCGGTATCTCGATGCGATGCGAGGACCATGGTGACGGCGCCTCAGAGCAGGGTCGCCTGGGAGAAATACCACCGCCTCATCAACTCGGCTTACCCTCCGATCGATCTCTTCGAGGATATCGCCGACCCGGCGGACTGGCTTCTGCTCGGCTCTGCTGAAAGCAAGACAAATCCCCGGCTTGCCGCGACCATCGGCAATCTTGACCTGGTTCCCGAAGAGCGCCGGGTCGGCGGGCCCGGCGCCTCCTATGTCATGGCGCCGTTCGTCCACGTGACACCCGACCACGCCGGACGGTTTCACGATGGGAGTTTCGGCGCCTTCTACGCCGCCGACCGGTTCGAGACTGCTCTGTTCGAGACGGTGCATCACACGCAGATCTTCTGTCGCGCAACGCGCGAAGAGCCGGGCTGGATCGCCGACAAGCGCGAGCTGGTCGGCAGGATCGACGCCATCCTCACCGATCTTCGAACGGGTTTCGAAGAACTCCTTCTACCCGACGACTATGGCGCCTCGCAGGCCTTCGCGCGGGCCGAGCGGGCGAGAGGGTCTGACGGGATCATCTATCCTTCCGTCCGCGACCCAGACGGAACCTGCTTTGCGGCCTTCTATCCCGACGTGATGGATCCCCCGGTTCAGGGCCGTCACATCGGTTATCACTGGAATGGCTCGCGGATCGACATGTTCAGGGACTATTCAGACGGCGCGGTCTACGCGATCACGCCGTAGCGCCGGGCGCGCTTTGGGTCTCATGTGGGCCACCCTGCGAGATGAGATAAAGCGGGCCGAGGGCCTGCTCTGGGCGCTGTTAAAACGGTAACGAAGCAACCACCATGTCTTGCCCACGGGCACCGCCGCACCTGCGCCATTAGTATCGCACCACCTCGTGCCCCGGATTCCCGAGGTGATCGCGCCATTCGACCCCGACGGCACGGTAGAGTGCGGCGGCAGGCCGGCAGGTGAGATCGACTGCTATCCAAGCGGGCGCGGCATGCGCCGACGACCGGACCCAGCGATAGTCGCCTTGAGTGCCATACACCCCACGCCGCGAGTTGTCGTATTCGATGCACCCGTGCCGATCGGTGTAGCGGTGCCGGTATTCGACCTGCCAGACCTGGATCGAGCGGACGAAATCGAACTCCCGCCCGCCGATATCGATGTCGGCCTTCCCCGAGGCGATCGCCTGCGCCAGCCGGAGCATGGCCCTGTCGGGATTTGCTGTGATTTCCGGCTGGCGCAGGACGGCGGGTTCGGTCTCTACACCTCGCCCGCCTGTCAGCCGACGGTCCGACAGGGAGGAATCTGACAACGCCGACTGCTCCGCGAGAGTGGCACGACTCTCCGAGGCGTCATAGAGTCGGATTTCAAAATCCTCACCCCCCGTGTCCCGCAGGCTCGCATGCATCGGACAGTTCCAGATTTGCAGCGGCGGCTCGACCGGCCAGGGCGTGATGCGGCGAATGAAGACCGCACGGGCACGCGCGCAGGGCGCCGAGGTGGGCCATCCTCCGGAGAGACAGAGAAGGATCGCGCAATCGATCGGATAGGTTTGCGCCCGCGCTCGATCCGCCGTCCCGATGAAGAACATGGAAGCAAAGACGATGAGAGACGTGAACCGGGTGACAGGTTTGAGCATGATAGGAGATCCGAATGGCTTCGAGTTTCGTTGGATGATGCGACGTAACTATACTATTGTCACGATAAATACATCGAAGATGTGGCTCGTTCGGCCGAGTGCACGTCTAGGCAAGGCTCTCATCAGTGATGGTTGAAAGCACCGAGAGGAGGTCGATCAAAGCGCCGGAGGTCGACGATCTTGCATGTGCAAGAACCTCTGGGCGCAGCGGCGGGTGGATGGACGCCGCTGCCTCATGCACATCGAGCCAGAGTACGGCAAGTTCGGCGGTATTCCACAAATAGACCCATCCGACGGTGCGCTTCCGGTCCGCTCCGATCAGCCGTGCAATGGCCGACGCTTCTTCCCTGCCACTGATCACCGTCCTGTTTCTCCTCTGTGATGGATCGGACCTCACTGCGGTCCTCCCGGGCTGGAGCTCGCATCCGAACGGAGCGGAGGTGCCTCTGATCGCTGGAGCCAGTGAGCCTCCGCCATTCCATCGCTCCTCAAACTCAATTCCCGCCCTTGCCAGATGAGCGGAAACACACCCCACGGTTTCGGAATGCTGGCCGATACGTCCTTTGGATTGATCGTGACGCCGTGGGAAATCACGAAATGGCACGAAACGGAACGAGACAGAACGAAACGAAATCCTTTATCCTATTGGATATTAATCTAAAGTATTTCGACCCGCCGCCGCGGATGACGGTGATTTCAACGAAATGTTGAAGAAGCCGGTCGCAGCGAGTGCAGATCGGGCGTTTGAATATGGCCGGTTTCCCGAAGGCCAAGGGCATCTCCACGCCTGTCGACCACGTCGATCAACACCGACCGGTACGGCGTCGAACCACAAGTGCGCCAGTTGCGGTTTGACGAGTTAGACCAAGGGATATGCCGAGCGCCGAACGGCAAAGAGGCGAATCCCGTGAACGGGTCCGCGAGTTTTCCGTGGTTGACCATGACAGCAGGCCGGTTGACGGGCAGCCCCTGCCCTATCGCTCGGACAATTCCAGGGAACGCCCACAGTCTTCGCTGACCTCGCGCGCCTCGACGAACGCCCGGGTGCGTTCGTCATCAAGACATCGGAAGTAGCGCTGGATATCCCGAATATAGAGTTCAAAGTCGCTTCGGATGATGTCGGCATAGTCCCGCGCCGCTTGCGGGTCACTCGGAACAAAGGGCCGCACCGGGGCGTTACAGGTCGCGGCGGCAACGCCGCGCGTCATCAACAATGCCACGAGCATCGACAGAACCCCCCTGCCCCGCCACGTTCGGAGGTTCCGAAAACCGCCAATTCTCTTGATCAAACCCATGGGTCCGGCCTATCCATTGCGTGAGCGAGAATCCGCTTGTCGCGCAGAAAATATATCTTGTGCGTCGATACTATATCATCGTATGCCTAAGCTTCAACACCGGAAGCTTGGGTAATTCGCCTTATTGGAGAACGTGACCCGGGTGATGGATCTAGATAAAGAAGCCCCGAATGTGGTCACCGAACCCAGATTCCGCGATCTGGTCATCAGCGGATATCGCGTCGAAGTTGTGTGCAAGGAAGACGCCTACAAGAAGGGCCCCAACTGGCACGGGGTCTGGATCCTGCGCGCCGTCAGCGACGAGGGCGTCGAAAAGCTCCTCGTCACCGCCAGGACCCGCACCTCGCGCAACGACATCAAGATCCGCGAGATCAAGACCGTCACCGGCATCATCTCCTTCCTCCAGGGGATCGGCTTCTCCCACACGGACATCCCGCTCGAGAAAGGCAAACGGACGGTCCAGAAGCTTTCCAGCGAAGAGATCGCTGCAAACCGGGCTTAGCGCCCTCCTTTTCTCGCTGCTGGCCTCGACCGCGTCAGCCGAGATGGTGCTGGTGATGGGGGACGATGGCGTGCTGTTGCCATCACGATCCCAGGAAAGCTTCTCGCGCACCTACGATGACGGCGTCGGCCAGGAGGAAGCGGCCACCGGGATCCGCATATTCGGCGAGGAACCAGGGTCCGCCCGAGCGCTCCGGATTACTCCGGCAGTATCCCATGCACCGGCACCTCGCCCGGACATCCGTGCGGCTCTCGAAGAGACCGCGCTGCGCTACGCGGGCCACCCTGGCCTGCGCTCGGCCGGTATTACCGTCACCGACTGGCTGAACCTCTATCGCGCCAATATCGAGGTTGAGAGCGCCTACAATCCCGCGGTGATCTCCCACAAGGGGGCGATCGGGCTTGGTCAGCTGATGCCCGGGACCGCCAGGAGCCTCCGCGTCGATCCGCATGACTGGCGAGAAAACCTCGACGGCTCGGCGCGCTATCTCGCCGGGATGCTGGCGGAGTTCGGCGATGTCTGGTTCGCGCTTGCGGCCTACAACGCCGGGCCCGGCGCGGTGCGCGAGCACGGCGGCATTCCCCCCTATCGAGAAACCCGGAACCACGTCCAGCGGGTGCTGGCCGTCTTCAACCGGCTGGAAGGAGCAACTCAATGAAGCCACCCACGCACGCCCTCTTCACGGCCCTGTCGCTCATCGTGCTGCTGGCCGAACCGGCGCTTGCGCAGAGTATCGACCTCTCCCCGATCCAGAGCCTGTTGCAGGGAATCGTCGACGCGCTGACAGGCCCGCTCGGCGTCGTCATCGCCACCCTTGCCGTGCTCGGCATCTTCCTCAGCTGGTTCTTCAACATCATCGACCTGCGGCAGGCGCTCTGGGTGCTGGTCGGCATCGCGGGCGTCGCCGCCGCGCCGACCATCGTGGCCGCGGTCTTTGGTGGCAGTCCTTAAGGGGGAGAACCATGGCTGAACGATCGCCCCTTTTCCTGGGTCTCGTACGCCCGCCCAAGCTCCTCGGCCTGCCGATCATGTATGCCATGATCTGGCTCTTCGGCTCGGTCCTGCTCTTCGTCTGGGTGCAACACCTCGCAGTCCTCGGCGTGGCAGCGGTCCTCTATCCGCTCCTCTGGAAGGCGGCGGACTGGGACCCTCGTTTCATCGACGTGATGATGACGGTGCTGCAGGAGACCCCGCCCACGAGGAACCGGTCGATCCACGGGGGCGACAGCTATGCCCCGTGACGAGCCGATCGACAGGCGCACGCTGATGCCGAACTGGTACGCCCGCGAAAAGCGTCTCGCGCATATGCTGCCCTATGTCAGCCTCGTCGACGACCATACCGTCCGGACCCGCGTCAACGAACTTTTCCAATGCATCCGCCTCGGGGGTGTCAACAGCTATACGACAGACGATACACATCTCGACAAGGTAACCGCGCTCTTCGCCCGGGTCATCGCGCAGCTCGGCCCCGAGTTCAGCTACTATGTTCACAAGGTCTCGAAGGCGATCACGCCGGAGCTGGCGCCGATCCGGGGCGAGGGTTTCGCGGCGGCGGTGGATGCGGCCTGGCGCGAGAAGCTGGCGACGAGCGGGCTGCGTGACAAGACCCTGACGCTGACCATCCTCCACCGCCCGCCGCCGAAAAGCTTTCTCGGCTTCGTGAACCGCAGCGCGCCTGAGCGGCTCCGGGACGAGACAAGGAAGCGAGTCCGGCGGTTAAGGGAAGCCGTCGGCGTCTTCACGTCGGGCCTGACCGAGCTCAAACCCCGCCTTCTCTCCGCTGCCTCGGGTGACCTCTTGGGCTATCTCGGCGCGCTGAATACGGGTCGCGAACTGCCGCTCTACCCGGCGGGCCGTTACGGCTTCCTGGCCTGCAATATCGCCAACACCCGCGTGACCTTCTTCGAGGACCATTTCGAGCTCTCGGACGGCGTCGCGGGGCACCGCTTCGGCAAGAGCTACACCATCGGTGAATATTCCGAGGCCACCACCTGCACGATGTTCGACATGCTGAACCTGCCGGTCGACATGATCGTCACCCATTCCTTCACACCGATCAATTCCAACCTGATGGCGGGGCGGATCAAGCGTCAGAAGCGGCAGATGCAGGCCTCGCAGGACGCGGCCCTCTCGCTCCTCGAGGCGCTCGATATCGCGCATGACGATCTCGAGGCCAAGCGCCAGAGCTTCGGCGAACACCACATGGTCGTCACCGTCTTCTGCGACACGCTCGACGAGCTCCAGAGCCTCGGGGCCGAGATCGTCAACGCCGCCGCCGCCGAGGGCGTGAAGATGATCGGCGAGAGGATGGCGGCCAGAACCCATTACTTCAGCCAGCATCCCGGCAACCAGCCGAAGCGCGTCCGTGCAAGCGCGGTCACCAATCGCAATTTCGCGGACTTTGCGGCACTGCACCGTACCCCGCTCGGCAAGGGAAAGGACCAACTCCCTTGGGGTCAGGAGATCACGCTCTTTCCGACGCCGGAGCAGAGCGCCTACCGTTTCTCCTACCACGAATTGGGCGCACCTTCGAGTGAGCCGACCAGCGGTCATACCCTCATCCTCGGCCGCCCCGGCTCCGGCAAATCCGTCCTCTCGGCCTTTCTAATGACGCAGGCGCGGCGCGTCGGCGCGCGCATCTTCGTCTTCGATTACCGGCTCGGCATGGAAATGGCGGTGCGCGCCAATGGCGGGCGCTATTCCTCCGTCAAAGCCGGGCAGGCCACCGGTCTCAATCCCCTCTGGACGGAAATCGACCTCAGTGGCACGGCCTGGCTTTCCGACTGGCTGGGATCCCTCCTCTACCGTCCCGACAATCCGCTGACGCCCGCCCAGGCCAACCGCATCCAGGAGGTCGTTCGCCAGAACGCCCATGCGGCGACCCCCGAACTCAGGAACTGGAAGGACTTCGCCTCGCTCTTCGTCTCCACGGATGACGCTGGCGACCTGCACCAGCGGATCCTCGAATGGACGGGAGACGGCCGCTACGGCTGGATCTTCGGACGAAGCCTAGAGGACACGTTCTCGCTGAAGGGCGATGTTGTCGGGTTCGACCTCACCGGCATTCTCGACAGCGAAAGCGAAAAGGAGCGGATGGCGGTCCTCTCTTATCTCTTCCGGCGCGTGGAGCGCGAGATCGAGGACCGCCGTCCCACGATCATCATCGTCGACGAGGCATGGAAGGCGCTCGACAACGTCTATTTTGCCGAGCGCCTCTCGAACTGGCTGGTGACAGCTCGGAAGCAAAACACCGTCGCGGTCATGATGACCCAATATGCCAGCCAGCTGGAACGCACGCGGACCGGCAAGACCATCGTCGAGGCGGTACCGACGCAAATCCTCCTGCCCAACATCCGGGCCCACGCCTCGGATTACGCGATGTTGAACCTCGGCGAAAAGGAACTCGATGTGCTCCTCAACACCGGCAGCGACAGCCGCCTTGCGCTCATCCGCGACGATGCCGGCTCGGTCGTGGTTGACGCGGATCTCTCCGCGCTCGGCCCCTATCTCACCATCCTCGGCGGCATGGAAAAGGGTGAGGCTCTGGCCGGTGCCGATTATCGCGACCGGCCGGATTTCTGGAGGCTTTCATGATCCGAACTCTCACCCTCCTTGTCGCGGCCGGAATACTGGCCGCCTGTGAGCAGCATCGCGAGCCCACGGCCAATTGCTTCAATCTCGTGTCGCGCGGCCCAACCTCGGCGGATTGCTCCTTCGAACCGCTCGACGATCCCGGCCGCTCTAGAGGTTACCGTGAATAGGCTCGCCCCCCTCGTGTTCCTGCTGGCCGCCGCACCCGGCAACATGCTTGCCCAGGGCGTCCCGGTGAATGACAGTGGACTGACCGCGCGCGACATCGTCGAGACCGGCGACCGCGACAGGGATCTCACCCTTCAACGCGAGAAGCTGACGGTCGAGGAACTCCTGACCGGGATCACCCAAGATCAACTCGTGGTTCTCCAAAGTATCCTCGACGCGCAGACCAGCCTCGGCGGTCAGGGCCTGCCCGCGATGGTTTCCGGCCTCGAGGACGGCAGCAGCGATGCGGATCGGTCCGCCCGGAGCGTCTACGGCACCGGTGATGTCGATCTCAATCCCGGCGGCGCGGGGCTCTTCGGGGATGCGGCGGAAAACGTCGAGCAGCTCATCATCCGGGTGGCCCTGGAAACCCACGGGTACCCCGGCGTCGGTCGCGCAGGCCTCTCGACCGTCCAGTGGCGCGCACTCCTGCAGGCCCTCATCTGGCAGGAGAGCCGGTTCTCCATCGGCGCACGGTCCAGCGTG
>JAGRDY010000032.1 GCA_020446815.1 Paracoccaceae bacterium | reverse complement strand
TTTCTCTCAGTTTCTCACTCAATTGTGTTTGACCGCTTTTTCTCCGGCAACCTCTTCTCCCGTTCTTTCTTCGCCTCGGCGCTAGTAATATCCATCACGTCATTCTCCGTCGTTGTCGCATTGCAGTTATATTTCTACCCAACTGCGCTAGCAGGCGTTCGCTTTGACTTTTTGCAGATTTCGCTAATCTTTTCGTTCATTGCCTTTAACGTATTGTTCGACTACTTCACTATTGTTCAAACCAAGATTTTTATTGAGGCATCGATATCCGCCAAAAGTATATTCAGATCAATATTATTTATCGCCTCGGACCTAATGGTCACTATGAATACCTTTATTCTCGCCTATGCATTCTTTATCTTGCTTGTCGTTCAGTATTTTGTTTGGCCGCAAGTGCACCTGTCTTATGTCCGTGAGCACAACGCAGAGAGTAACGCAACGGCTCTCCGAGAACCCCCGAATTATTTGACCGAGATCGGCACACCTGAAGCTCTCGACAGGTTAAGATTTTCTGATAACTTCAGCGGCGCTTTAGTTGATGATGGCGCGGCGGGGGATCCGATAGCGGTGGAGGTCTACTACGACACAACGCTGGATCCTAGGGCCGTCGATCTTCAGACTTTGCTACTGTCCAACATTTCGCGGCTCCAAGTCACACAAACGGTTGATTTTAAAGAATATTCTGGCGATGGCGAAGAAGATCTTGCGCGCTTCATCGGGGTGCTGACTCGCGTTGCCCGTTGGGTGCGCTTCGCTGCGGAACTTGAGGGTGATCAACTGCCTGCCATCGAAGCAACACCCCTCGTAGTTTCGGGAAACATTAGTGGCTTGGGCGGCCTCGATGCTGCCTACACTATGACGTTCAACCAAACTGATGCTCTTGAGGACGGATTTCCTGCTTCAATATTTGGGTCTCTTGAGGTAGTTGAGCTGAGGCGCTTCGTTGCCGACACTATTTCAAACGAGCGCCTACCTGCACCGATGGCTATCTGCATCTTTGATGACGGGTCGATGACCCGTTTCAACATTACTAATGAGAGCATTGCGTCGCTCAACGACTGTCCGAATTTCATTACTACCGAATTTCTGTGGCGTCGCAGTTTGAGCATGAACTTCAGCACAGCTGGGCGCGACCTTGATAATCGGATCGTACCTTATAATACACTTCTAATTACCAGCCTCCTCCCGACGCTTCTATTCTATATCGTGATACTTCTCATGGCGTTCGCCACATTTATATTTTCGTACATCATAAAAAGTACCCAGAGGCTTAAAACTTACTTTCTTCGGGCGCCGCTAACGATTACCTGTTTTATTCTGGCTGTTCCACTGGCCGCTTTCGGCGTGCTCTAGGTTGCTCACTCGCTCTACATTTTGGTTGACAGCTTCAGAGAGTCCCAGTTCGCCTTCCCATAACGCCTTACGCGCGTCTTGCCGACAGCGATAACCACGCTTTGCACCAATGCCTTTCCTGCCGCTTCCGCCCGGCGCGCCTTTGAACACGGATAAGACGTTAGACCTACTGGATGCACGATTTGCCCCCGGCAGGGGCGCGGAATGCGACAAAGACAACTTAAAGTAGGGAATCGTAGCCAAGTGTAGCCGGTGAAACATGGGCGAATGCTACAATCGTAGCCGCACGATACCTAATAAAAACAGCCACTTGCCACGAAACGTAGCAATTGTAGCCGTAGCCGCCGGGGCGTTTGCGGGAAAGTAGCGATCGTGGCGTAGCTGCCCGAGAGCTTAATCGGGTATCCATCTTTAGCTAGAGCTAATTCAGCCACCAGCAAAACAGATGTATTTACCGGCCGCAGCGGCGAAAACGCGGCGAACCTGCTACGGTTGCTACGATTCCGCAAAACGGCCCGTAACCCCTTGGCAGGCATGGGTTTGCACCGTAGCCACCACGCGGCTACGGTGCGGCTACGGTTGCTACAGTCGCGGCCCCATACACGCGGGCGCGCATTGCCCGCGTGTATGCCCGTGGTCAGCTCCACTCCCGGATCACCTGCGGCGCCATGGTGATATAGCGCTTCTTGCTGCCGGGAACTTGGCTGACCCGGATGCGTCCGTGATCTTCCAGCAGCTCAATCGCCGCATCCAGCTTGGTTCTCACTCGCAGGGGCCCCGGACCCATCTGCTGAACGTTTCGAACAGTGATCCCTGACTTGTCCAGGTCCTTGGTGAGGCGGAACTGTCGCGCCAGCCATTCCTCCAGAAGCTCGGCGTTCCGCACCTCGTCGGTCCTATCCGCCGCCTGCCCAAAGCGCACCGCCTCGTCCAGATACCAGCGCATCACCGCGCAGGCATCCACCATCGCCTCCTCGGTGATCTCCAGGGACTGACTGCCGGAGAAGGTGTGGTAACAACAGGCGAGCCTCGCCGCGTTTTCCGCCGCCTTGGATGCGACGTCAGGGATGCGCGAAAACTCGAAGTCCGCGCCCATCAGCTCCTCCACCTCGTCGTGGAATGCCGCCCAAATCCGGTGCGCGTGACGGTCCAGAGGAAGGTAGCGGGTCACCAGCCGGTCGTAGTCGTCAAACTCGGCAGGCGCGTCGAGCATGGCGGTCACGCGGGCATGGAAGGCGCGCAGGGCGGGCATGTCAGCGGGCGGCTCGGTATAGAACCGCGTGCCGCGCGTAGAGCCAGGGTGACTAAACAGAAACCTTGCGAAGTAACCGATGCCCCGAGCGAGGCCACCAGTGTTTCGCGTGAATTCCTGCAAGACAGAGGGCTGCACTTGCAGACCCATCGTCGCCTGAAGGCGCTCGATGTGGATGCTTCCCCTGCCAACTCGATCCTGAGAGACCGGCCCCCCGTCCCACATCGCGTTCACCAGGGCGAGGTTCCGCGTCACGCTTTCCTTGCTCATGCCGTGCGAACCGAAGATCACCCCGGCCTCGGACGTGATGACGGCGGCGACCGGATAGTTCTGCAACGCGATACTTAGCGCCTCGGGCGTGTCATCGCCCCGCAGCATTCGGGCGGGACGCGGTTCCTTGGGCTTGCGAAGCTCGTGCTGCACCCTAGGGTCAAGCTCAGTGCCGAGATTGGGATACTTCGTGCCCTGCGCGATCATGTTGTCCATGCTCGCCTTGTCGCGTTCCCAGTCTTCCATCGCCGCTTCGTACTGGGCCTTCTGTTCACGGGCCGCGCGCATCTGCTGCGCCTCCCACTCGCGCAACGGTTCCATGAACATCTTGTCCACCACCGTCTTGCGTTCGCCCGACTCGGCAACGGTGATAAGGTAGAGCGATGCCGGACCACGAAGCGCTGCGTCCCGCTGGACGCCGTACCGGGTCTGCACTGCCGCTGACACGACCGACAGAGCACAGGCCGCGACCATTGCCATCGGTGCCTGCGTGTAGGCCTGCACCTCGCGCACGGCGTCACCGATCACCGGCGGCATGTCCGCCACCGGGTACTCCTCGGGACGAAATTCGCGCCGCAGGGGGCGCGGCTTCCACGGGTTGCTACGCTGAAAATCGTCCAGCGCCTCAGGAGTGATCTTAACCATGCCGCACCTCCCAGGTATCGAGGTGCAAGCCATCGTTGCCGCTCGCGGCGGTCTTTCGCATAATGCCCATGTCCCTAACTTTCATCTGGCGGGTCGGGTGCTGCACCGCATCCGGCCCGTTTTTCTTGCCCGCCTTATGCTGCTCTTTTCGCGCGACTGGCGGACGCAAAATGCCCCGCGTTTCCACGCGGTTGGTCCCTGTGAACATCTGATACCCCCTCAACCGTTCGACCGAAGCCACGGAGCGGGGATCGTGGAACTGGACACGGGATGCCGGTTGCCGACGCGGGCGGCAGGCGCGCGCACTGCGGTGCTATATTCACTGGTCGAGGAGAATTCGCGCTCGGCAAGCCATGCGTCGAGGTCACCGCGCCGATAGCGAACAGCGGCGTTCTTACCGTCACCGAGTTTGATGAATTTGGGTCCACGACCGAGGTGCCTATTGAGCTTCATCGTGCTAGGCGCGAGATCGACGTAGGCCGCAGCCTCGTCGTTCTTAAACTTTTCGTCGGGATCGTAATCGAGTGGCTGAGTTGCCATCTGTGTGACTCCAGCTTGCCCGTGCCGCGCCTCGGCGTCGGTCTTGGGCGATCAAGCTGTGGTCAGCAGCGCCAGAGATACACCCTCTGGCAGACTGTCCGGTCCTCCGGGGTTTTCACCCATCGTGTTTTACCGGCTCATATGGAACGGAACTTCTTGCTGCGCGCCCCGTTCAGGCCCGCAGTAACTACCGATAACCTGCGCCAACTACATCAAGCAAACGCTTTTTACACTCAGATACGGAAACACACCGTTTGCGCAGGGGCCGCGTACAGCCGCGATCCCGCGCCGCGCACCCCTACCCTTGGCAAACCCCGATCCCCGGTTGCTGCCGGCATTTTTCGGGGGATACGGGGCGATCAAGCTCGCTGCGGCAGCTCCACCACGTTTTCGCCAGCCGCAATCTGCCCCTGCCGTTCAATCCAGTCACCGATTTTCTGGACCTCGGGCCAGAGCCATTGCAGGTTCGTGAGATCGACATAATTCCGCGCTGTCACATCTTCTGTTGACGGTTTGTGGCCAATAAGAATATCGACCCTGAATTTTTCGATCAGCAATTCGCGCATCGCAAGGTTGCTGAAAGTGCGCCGCAAATCGTGGCTGGACAAGTGCTGCCCCGCGACCTCGCTCACCATTTTCAAAGTCGTTCGCGGATCACCGACATGCCCGCTTTTGCCACGCGACGGAAAGACGAATGCGCTTTCGCCCTCCCTATTCTCTTTTCGATCTTTCAGAATTGCAGCCGCCTGAGTGCTCAGCGGCAGCTTGATCGGCCTCCCCTGCTTCCGGTCGATCAGATGCCAATAGCACTTCTTGGGGTCGACATCGAGGTTCACCCGGTCCCAAGTCAACGACGCCATTTCCATCAGCCGCCCGCCGCAGAGAAGATTCATGATCGTCACGTCGATGGCTGACAGGGTGTCGCGATGGTTCTGCTTAGCGCGGGCATCGCGCAACTTGTTCCAGACCTTTCCGACTCGGTCGAATGGGATATAGCGGTCGGTTCGGTCGCCTTCCTTGGCCCAGTGGTCAACCATAACATCGGTGACGATACTGGTGAGCAGCGGCGAGCCGTCTGCCTTGCGGTACTGGCGGGCGGCGAAGTTCAACAGCGCCCTGAGATTCACCATCGCGCTATTGGCGCTGGACGGCGCGCCCTTCGGGGTCTTCTTCCCCGGCACGCCCCGCTCCGCAATCTCGCGGTGACGCTCCCTCACCATGTCGCGGCTGATCGCGGTGATGGGCTTGTCCTTCCAGTCCGCGAACGCGCGGTCCATGTAGTAGGTGATCCACTTCACGGTGCTGGGCTTCAGCTTATCGGGGCGCGACAGGTATTCCTTCGCGACGGTCCCGAGCGTCACCTGCTCCGCCTCGTGCTGCCGCCGCAGTTCGTTGGGGTCAACCCCGTCCTCAAAGAGCCGCCGGTAATCCTCGGCACGCCGACGCGCTTCCTCCGGCGTCAGGCCGCCCTGACTCCCGTAGCTGCCCAGCGTCACCCGCCGGTCTTTTGTCGTGCCCCGCACGCGCCCCTGGGCGATGAAGCTGAACACCCCTGCCTTCGTGACCCGCAAACCAAAGCCTCGGGTCTCGGTATCCCAGAACAAGGTGTCCTGCGACGGGTCGGGTTTCAGTTTCTCGATGTTCGTTCTGCTGAGCTTGAGTTTGGGCATCGTTGCACCTCACGTAAGACTGGCGTAAGACTTTCACGCTAACTTGCCCTAACCTACGCTAACGCCCATTTGATGTAAACGAGCTTCAAGTAGCTGTTTTTCATACGACTTGCTAACTTACGCAAACCCTCACTAACCCCTGCTAACCACAATTCCGTCTCACTGTTAATCAATTGGTCGTAGGTTCGATCCCTACCGCCGGAGCCAAAATCACCGCAAGTCTTTGATTTCAAACGAAACTCCTCTGCAGGAGTCGCGGCAGCCCCGTGCACGTGCACAAACCGGTGCACAGAGAAGTGCACACGGACGGGCACCGCGCCGCCTCGGAGCGGCCGCGCCGAGCCGGACCTGACCATCCCGGGATGCCCTGAAACCCGCTTTCGGAGGCCTCGCCATGGCAGATTGCGCCCACATTCCCTATCTCGAAAGACGCCCCTCGGCGTACTTCTTCCGGCGCCGGATTCCCGCGCGAATCCGGCTTCCGGAAAAAAGTTCCGCGAAATCGTTTCTGTCCCTCTCGCTTCGAACGCACGTCCCTGCCGACGGAAAGGCAGTCGCGCGGAGTCTCACTGCTCTCACCGACCTCGCCTTCGACCTGATGTCGGAGCGGATGATGCAACAGTGCAGCGCGGAGACCATGGCGCTTCTGACCGAGCTGGCGCGGTTCCAGATCGACGTGCATGAAGCCGCGCGCGCGGTCGCCATGCCGCGTCCGGAAGAGGCCGCCAACTACATGGTCGCCTGCGAGCGCGCCACCCGGGAGGCTCTGCACCGGGCCCTGGCGCTCGGCGATCGCGAGCCCGTGCGGCAGATCCTGCGTGACACCGCCGCCCGGCTCGGCGTCGCGCTCGACGAATCCTCCGCGGACTGGCGCGGCCTTGCGCATGAGGCGCTGAAGGTGATGCTCGATGTCTCCCGCGAACGCGAGCGTCGCGAGGCGGGCCAGTATGACGGTCCTACGGTCTTCTTCCGTCGGGCGATGCATGACCGCACCGACGCGCGGGTGTCGTCATCCGATCCGGGCATCGCCACACCATTCTTCGCGTCACCGCCCGCTGCCATCGTGCCGTCGCCTTGTTCCGGCGACGGCATCGCGGCAGGCGAGGCAATCACCGATGCCGAAAGGCAGACCTGGACACCCCACGCCGCCCCAGCGCCTGAATCGATCAGACCAGATCCCGCGCCAGCGCTTGCGCCGGCCGCCATGTCTTCGAGTCCGACGACCCTGTCGCCGCGGCGGGAGCCGAGGATCCTTGTCGACACCACCCTTCTGACCGTCGCCTCGCGCACAGCGATCGAAAAGGGCCCGGGAATCGAGCTCAGGGAGGCATTCGTGCTCTACGTCGAGTTGAAGGAACTCGGTTATGGCGAGAATTTCGAGGCCCGGCAGAAGCGCTTTCCCGACAAAGGGAAGAAATGGAAGAAGAGCTCCGGCGGCAATGCGTTCAAGGCGGGGGAGATCTGGGTCGACATCCTCGGGAACCAGCCATTCGATCAGATCGACTTCAGCGAAGCGGAAGAGGCGTTCGGGATCATCGCCCGGATCCCGACCTACCACGGCAAGAAAGCCGAACTCATGAACACTCGCGGGTTCCGCGCCCTCGTCTAGCATGCCGACGATCTCGAAGCGGAGAAGGCCTCACACGCCGTCGGCGCGCTCAAGCGACGCCGGCCGGCGGCAAGCCCACCAAGATCGAAAAGGCAAAGATCGACGCGCTGATCCCGCGGATCTGCGTCAACACCTACCTGCGCCACGGCCGCATGGCGAACCGGGTCGGAAAAATGCTGAAGGCCATGCACCTGATCGATGACAACCCGTTTGAAATCTGTTCCTGGACCAATGATGAGGAGAAGGAGATGTTTGCCATGGAAGAAGATCGTACGAGGACGCTCTGGGACGACCGGATCTACGGGCTGTTCGGTTCGCCCGTGTTTCACGGCGAGACCGAAGATGCGGGTGATCCGCTTTTCTGGGCGCCCCTGATCGCGCGGTTCGGAGGCGGTCGGGAAGAGGAAGTCCTGCAGCTTTCGCCCGACGACTTCGGCCAGGAAGATGGACTCGACTACTACCGGATACGCAATACCGTCGGAAATTCCGTCAAGTCCACGGCTGGCGAGAGGAGAATACCCGTTCATCCGAAGCTGCTCGAACTCGGCCTGATGGAACTCGTCAATCTCCGGCGGCAACAGAACCAGCTCCGCCTCTTCCCGGACCTTGCGCGAGGGCAGACCAAGGGCACATTCTCCGAACTCTTCTCGAAACGGTTCGGCTACTACCGTAAGACCAACCACTGCTACTGGCCGGGTCTCGACTTTCATGCGCTCCGGACCACGTTCCACAACGATCTCGTCAACCTTCTCTGCCCCGACCTCCTCCGTCGCCGGCTCATGGGACACGAGGGCAGCATCGACGAGGGCGACAGGTCCTATACGCGCCATGTCAAGATCAAGGCGCTGCATGAGGTGATCTCGCGGATGGAGGTGGACATATCGATGATCGTGTCGCCCTTCGGCGAGGTCCCCTCGACGGCGCGCGAGCGGGGCGAGCAGCTGAACATCCGGGTGATCCGTTAGACCACCGCCCCCGCCCCTCCCCACGCCTATCGCCTCGCTGCCGCCGACCAGGCCGCGGCGAGGCGCCGGCTGTCCGGGCCGGCGCGATGCGGCGCCGGGTGCCGCGCGAGATACTCGTAAACCCGGTCGATACGGAGACCGTCCGCCAAGCTGAATGTCGCCACGTCATAGTCGCGGACGGTGATCCAACCGGCCTTCCCGATCGTGCCCAGAAGGCAGTCGAGCCAGCGCTGCTCGAATTCGGGAGCGTCCGAGAGGATGAGACGCCCGTCGCAGCGTGCGAACGCCTCGCGCGCGACGTCTTCCGCCGGCGGGGCCGCGTCGAGCTCGACCAGCGAAATCGCATGTATCTCTGCGCTTAGTTCTGACCAGCCGTCCATCGACCAATCCTCATCCGGCCGGATCAGCGACGACCAGGTCCCGATTCGGCCCGATTGCGTGATCCACGACAATCCGATCTCGATCGGCCAGCCATCGGGCTCAAGCCCCGAGGCCTCGAAATCGAGCATGACGAAGTCGGTAAGCCGATTGTCCGACGGTGTGATTGACATGCTCTGCTGCCTCCTATGTTGGGTCATCGGCCGGGCCGCCAACCTGTTCGACTTGATCATACCGGTTGGCCGATCGCGGCGGTCGTGAAGGAAATTCCCGCGCCTGCTTCAACGTTGGAACGGGCGCAGGCTGACTTTGGCGACCGAAGACGGCGGCACCGAAGCTCGACCGAGCCCGGTGCCGCTCCCTGGCGATCTCGGCCGTCACTCTTCGGCCGATGTCCCTGCCGATCGGAAGCGGTCGATTGCCTCGCGCAACAGATCTGCGACGGTTTCGAGGGCCGCACCGCGCAACGTCGTGTGCCATTCGAGACGATGGGGCTTCATTGGCCCGTTGAGCGCCAGAGCTTCCTCTGCCTTCCAGCTTTCGACCACTTTCTGCCGTTCGACGGCGGGCAACATGCGCTTGCAGGCGAGGAAACGCGCCACGTCCGTTGCGTCGGGGTCGAACATGTCGTGATACGTGCTGAGGCCGAAAAGGAACATCGGCGTGCCGGGTCGGCCCTGGAACCGGAGCAAAGCGAGCCAGCGCGCGGCTTTCATAGTGAGATCACGGGCTACGGCGAGGTGGTCTTCGCGGGTCTGCATCACGCCACCTCCCGCGCCTGAACGGCCGCAGCGCGCTCGATAGCCTCAATGCCAGCGATTCCGCGATCGAGGGCCTCGGCGCAGAGACGCGCCGTGTCCGCGCGAGGATCATCGGGATGAACGGCGGCAAATCTGGCCTGCTCTTCGCTGCCCGGGCGCCCGGCGTATTCGAGATGGAGAAAGCGTCGGATCTCTTTGAGGTCCGCGAGGCGGCTCTCGAGTGTCGCCCCCTTCCTGATCGCGTGGACCGTGTCGGCGGTCCGCGTGACCCAGTGCGCGCCGCCGAGGAGGTCGACGGCGTCGATCAGGTCATCCGACCTGTCCCGCAGCCAGGCTGCGAACGCCTCTATCGTCCGAACGTGCCGGTGCAGGGCACGCAGATGATGGTCTTCTTGCATCGATCTGTTCCTTCTCACGATGCGCGGGCTCACGATGAGCCGCGTCAAGCCCCCTGCCCGGGGTCACACGCGACATGTCGCGTGTTCTTTCATTCCGTCCTTCCCTGTCTGGACCACA
Source organism: Paracoccaceae bacterium (assembly GCA_020446815.1). Taxonomy (GTDB): domain Bacteria; phylum Pseudomonadota; class Alphaproteobacteria; order Rhodobacterales; family Rhodobacteraceae; genus Albidovulum. Next base: position 62,429 of record JAGRDY010000032.1, on the reverse strand, counting down.
ACCGCGATCCGTGCCCTCACCCGGATGGGCGCGGTCGCGCTGGTGGACCTCCGACACTCAAGCAATTTCAACTCCGGATCCTGCCGGACCAGCGCAGCATTGAAACATTCCCGCACGATATTTTTGCCCCCGGCAGTTTCAGAGATCCGCACCCTTGTGCCCGCCTGCGCGCAGCCTGCGCAAAGCCCGCTCGTAAAGGCTCCCCGGCTTGCCGGAAATCAACGCAGTCGCAGGCGCTGCGGATCGCGACCGTATGGAACACGGTCTTAGCGGCGAAGGTCGCTTCCGGCGCTCATCCCCGGAAGTCACATTGCATTGCCCGCGTCCTCGTCGCCCGCCCCGGCCCGCCGATCGCCGCGGGTTCTCTTTCGGAAGACCCCGCGGCGGTCTGGCGGCCCAGACCGCAGCTCACATTCCTTCTTTGATCGCAGCGCCCATCCGGCCCGAACTTTCCAAACCGATGCGCAGCGGCATCAGTCTGCGTCGGGCCATCACCACTTGCCGATCGAGGTGCGCCTTTGCGCCCATGACCTCGCGGCGGCGTCACCCTCCGACATGGTCCGGTAGCAATCGCCGGCGCCGTCACTGGCGTGCCCGAGATGCGTTCCGATCACCGCAGCCGCCGTTTCCGGTTCGTGCATCCGCAGATAGTCGGCAGCAATGGTGCGAAGGTCATGCAACGGCACCCCTATCGCTTCTTGAACCATCTCGCTCGGCCAGCGTGATGCCATTCCCTTATCTGCGAGTGTCAGCCAATTCGTGCCCGAAAGTTCGCGATATCTCAGGTGGATGAACCGGTCCGGCCGGCCACCGAGGATGAGCTCATCGAGGATTTCGCACACCTCAGGCCAGAGCGCACCCACTTCCGTTTCTCGATCCGTCTTCTCCTGAACCCCTCCGAGCCGCCATGTCCCGTCAATATCACGGCTGAGGTCTTCACCGATGCGCCAGCGCGAGACGTCTCCGGTTCTCCCAGGTTTGTTCATGTTCACCGCGCACAGAGCAGCTTTCTGGAGTGTGCGGACCTTTTCCGCGCAATGGTCGGGCAGCGATTCGGCCTCCCGCCGAAGCTTTCCGATCCGGTCGGCAATGAACTCGAATCCGCCTTTCTCCATGATCCCGGCGATCCGTGCGAACTTCAGCTTGTCGCCTGAATCGGCAACATCCCGCAGATGATCGCGTACGAAGCGCATGCCTGCGAGAGCCTCCGGATCCGCCCCGCCGTACCGTCCGAGGGCGACCAGACCTTCCAGATAGTTTGCAACCGTATAAGGGCGCAGCACCTCTCGGCTTGTGCCGTTGCGACGGTCGACCTTGAGGGCCTCCCCCAGCTGGAAGGCCGTGAAGAAGGTTAGATCTGCGGTGGCGATTCCGGCCGCCACGAGCTGCGCGCAGCTATTGATCGAAGCACGATAGCGGTGCAGGCTGCTCGGCTTGACAGGTGCCGCCTCAAGACCAGTCCAGTAGGCCCGCCAGCTTGCGGGCCAATTGCCGATGTCGATCGGTGCGGCCGAGGCAGAGCTCATCGCGCCTTTCTGGCGCGGCGCCTTCGGCTTCGCGCGCCGCGCCACCCACTCCGCCTTTACCGGGAACGCGCCGGCGGTCGAGACCATCGGCGCATGCGCCGCCAGCGCCCTGAGAAGCGTCCGGAATGTCGGTTCCGAGGCGGCGGCCTCGCGAAAGCTCTGCGCGCTCGGGGCGTTGACCGGCTCGCGACGCGCCGCAACGATACCGAAGAACCGTCCGGTCGCGGCCGCCGCGCCAGGCTCCAACGCCCCGGCGTTTTCGAGCATGCGTCTCCGGACCTGCGACGGCGCGGTCGCCAGATGCTCTTCGAGGGTCATACGGGTCATGCGAGTTTTCCTTTCATGCGCTTGAAGATGTCGGGATGCCGGTCGAGCAGCGCCGCGCGCACCGCCTTTGCAGCCTGTTCGCCGCTGTCACGGCCGTAGTGCTTTCGCACGGTCTCTTCGGTGTCGCCGAGAACCGAAACTGCCTTCGCGAAATTGCCGGGCTCCACCGCGAGGATGAGGGTCGCGATGGCATGCCGGCAGGCATGCGACGAGATCCCGAGGCCGATCCGCCCGTCGCCGAGCGCCCAGACCTCTGCCATCGTCGCCGGCGCCATGCAGCCGTCCGGTAGGGTGATGGCGTCTTACACGAAGCGCGGGCGTGCGGCACCTGGGAAGACATAAGGACTATCCGGCAGGTCCCGGAGCTCCAGGAACCTTTTCCGGTGGATTTGCATCCACCGCCACAGGATCATCGCGTCATCACCGAGAACGTGCACCGTGACGATCTGGTCGTTCTTGACCTCGCCAGGGAGGAAGCGAAGCTCGGCATGCTCTTCCTTTCTGATCCAGGTCACGTTGCCGCCGATCTCGGTGGACCCACGATGGCGAAGAGCGATCAGGTTCGAGGTCCGGAGCGGACGCGATGCCTGGATCGCGTGCAGAACCGCGGCGGCGTAGAGACGCAGAGCGACATCCTCCTTGTCGCGGTCGCCGGCGGCCTTGGCTTCCGCAAGGGCCGCCTCGGCGTCCACTGCGAGCTTGCTCGGCGCATTGACGAACCGCGCTGCGAGATCCGGCCGATGCTGAAGCATCGGGCAGGTCTGATCGGCCTCCTCGGTCATCTGCTTCGGCGTGACGATGTAATCGTGATAGGCCACTTTGAGGACGTCGATATGCGCGACGATTTCCGGATCATGCAGGCCGTGCCGGGCGATGGTCCTGAGATTGGTCAGCCGGTTCGCCAAGGTCTGGCTCTTCGCGGCATTTTTCAGCTGTGGTGAAGTGTCCGAGCGCGCGATCTGGTCCTCGATCGCTGCGGTGATCAGCTCTCGCCCCATCAGGTCCTGCAAGGCTGGCAAAGTGCCGAATGAGCCCACCCGCTGCTTGTGCTGGCGCACGAGCCAGGTCACGGCCCCTTTGTATCCGGCAATTGCCGTCGTCGAGTTCTTCGGGCGACGGCCGCGACCCTTGACGCGTTCGTTCACAACCCGGTTGATGTCCGCCGAGGCCAGTCCGGCGGCCATCTGCTCGGTGATCCACGCGGCGAGATCGGCGGGAGTCAGCAGGACCTCGCGAAAAACGGCCTCTGCGTCGATCCGAAATGTCTCCGGCAGGGAATCCCAAAGGATCCGTTCGGCACGATCGGAGGTCTTCGGGACAAAGAGCTCCGCAGCAGGCAGGAATGGCGTGACGTCCGGCCACCGGTTGTGGCCACGTTGCAGCTCGCTCAGGAGATTGATCGCGCGGCGCAGCGACCGACGCTTCTCGGTCGTGGCTTCCCGGAAGATCCGGTCGATTTCGGCCTGGTCGAGCGCATCGAGCGCCACGTGGCAGCGGGCGCGCAGAGCGAAGAGCGACTTGTGTGTCGATGTCGCGAAATCCGCGCCCTCGTCCGTGAAACCTTCCCGCATCTTCACCGCCTCGATGACGGGATCGAAAGTGGCGAAAACGCCCCGCGACTTCGACGAGCCATGCGCCGCGTGGAACCGCTCCAGAAGCTTGCCGAGACGCGAGTTACCCCGGCGCCGGGCCTTCTCCAGGTCGTGGGCTCCAGAAACCACGCCATATGGCGTCCCGGCGATCACGTGGTGGAAGTGGACGAGATCGGCCGGGATCAGGCCAATGTCGTGATCGGCCATGCCCATTCGTGCCGGGACCTTCTCCAATTCGTAGATCGCGTCGCGACTCTCGCCGACGGATCTCGCCCAGTTGAGCACGTCGCCGCAGGTTGCGGGCTGGCTCGAGGGGATAGTGTTCTGAAAGGTCATCTTTTTTCTCCTGGTTCGGGAGTCGGAACTCGGCGTCTTCACGGTGAAGGACGCGAGGATCCGGCTCCGGTCAGTCCGCTTCCTGGCGTCCCCACAGGAGATCGCGCCCGGATGCGCAGTTCGCACATGCTGGCGCGCTTTTTCCGGGTTTCGCATGATGGGGCACAAACACAACGCCGATAAATGTTTGGGGGCGAATGTGCGACAGACGCAGGTACTCGCATCTTGTCGCGGTGACGCCCGTCAGGATTGTGCGACGCGCTGAGGTCATTTCCACCAATCCTGCGGAAGGTTGATTTCCATCGCCGTCCGCATCCAGTCCGAGACATCATGAGGATTACAGCGGACGGCGCCGAAGACCGTGCGGGTCGGCAGGCCGCCAGCGATCCAACGCTCGACAGTCCTCACGCTTACACCAAGGGCGCCGGCAATCGTTTTCTTGCTCAGCAGCCGGTCCTAGGACCGCGCGATCCGCGCACCCTTGGGCATCGGGCCGTCCTCACAGGCCCAAACATCCCGCCAGTCGAGTCGGTAGACCCGACCCATACGGATCGCTTCGATTTGTCCTTCACGGACCTTCCGTCGGACCGTATCAGGGCGGAGCCCGAAGTGACTCGCAACTTCCTCTATAGACAGCATTTTTTCCTCACCGATTCACTCTCCAAGAGTACATAGTCCCCGAACCGCACACCCCAAAAGACGACTGTCACGACCAGAGGTGCGGTTGCTCAATCGAGGAAATCTATTGGGGGCACGCACATTTGCTGGCGCGAACAATTCCGCACGCCCGTGACACTGCGTGTTTCTGCCCGGCAGCGCCCGGACCCAGTTCCTCCGAAACGGAGGACACGGATAAAAATTGAACCCCAAATCGTCTCAGCATGCGCGCTCCCGACCTGGTCCGCGCCGCACGACGCCCGACATCAGCTCGAAGAAATGATCGATGGCTTCATCGAGGCCGCCACGTGCAGGCAGCGCGACTCAGATGCAGACTGTCCGGCCCTGGCTCTGAAGGTAACGGCGGGCCTTGGCAAAACGAGCACCGCGCTTCGGAAAATAGCCCGGCACGCCGAGCCGCTGCTCGCACGCGGGCATGTCCTGGTGTACATGCCTACCCTCGAACTCGCCGAACGTGCATTGACGGAGTTTCGACAGCTCGCCCCGGCTGTGCCCAGCCGGGTTCTACGGGGACGCGAAGCGTTGAGGCCGGACCACCTGACCGAGAAGATGTGCAAACGTTCCGACTTGGTAAAGACGATCTCGGGTTTCGTCCCCTCGGTGACGCAGGCGCTCTGCCGTTCGAACGATCCGGACGGCAACTTGGTCCAGTCCCACTGCGCAGGAGGGTGTCCCTACCTCGGCCAAAGAGACATCAAAGGGGCCCATGTCACGTTTCTGTCGCACGCATATCTGACCGTGCGGCCGCCGGTCGACGACGACATGAAAGTTGCCCTGCGTGTGATCGACGAGAAGGTCTGGCCGATACTGGCCAACATCTCGTGTCTTCCGATCGGCGAGTTCCTTCGCCCCCCTTCAGAGGCATATCCAGCGAAGCTGCGCAGCACTCTTTCCATTGCCCAGGCGGCGATCATCGATGGCCTGCATCGCGGCCTTCCGCTTCATAGTCACGTGAGAGACATGGGCATCACCGATAGCCAGCTCGAGGGCCTTCCTGAAGCTGAGAGCGGCTGTCGAGAGTCCCTCGATATCCGCCCGTGGCAGTCCGAACACACAATCAGGTTCCGCGTAGACACATTTGATCGGAAGGCGTTCATTGCGTCGCGGCGGCGACAAAAGGTGTTCGAGCGACTTTCCGAAAAACCGGTCGGACACTGCTGCGGTCTTGCGATCGTCGAGACACCCGCGGCACCTGACGCGCAACTGGCGATCGAGTTCTCGTCGATGGAGAAAATCCCCCGGGACGCACCGGTCCTATTGCTGGATGCCGATGCAGATCCGGATATCACCGAGCGTATTGCGCCCGGTGCCGAGTTTCTCGAAATCCAGTCTCCACCCGTCGCGGACATCGTACAGGTGTCCGACCTGACCCTGTCGAACAGCTGGCTCCTCCACCCCGATCACGGGTCGACGCGACGCGCCGGTGTACTGACGATCCTCCGGCGCGAGGTTGAAGCGGCCGCAGGTGGCGGTGTCCTGATCGTCGCGACGAAGTCCGTACTCAGAGCCCTGCACGCGGATCTCGGCATGTCCGATACGAGCACAGACGACGCGCTTAGACAACCGCTGCTGGGCGCAGTGCCACGGTGGTTCGGCCCGAGGACGCAGGGTGTGAATGACTTCGAGAACTACGCTGCCATCGTCGTCGTAGGACGCCTTCAGCCCAGGGCGGCAGATGTCGAAGCGGCAGCGCGAGCAGTGTTCGCGGCGGACGAGTTGCCGATACTCGCGCATTGCCAGGGGCCGCTGCCGAAATGTGACACGCACACTCTGATGGCCGATGGAACTGAAGTGACCTCAACCGTCAACACCCACCCTGATCCACGTGTCCACGCCGTCATGGCACAAATCCGGGAGTGCGGATCGCTTCAGGCAATCGCACGGCTTCGGCTCGTTACCCCACAGGGCGCGAAGCGCGTCGTCATCCTGAGCAACGTGCCGTTGCCGAAACTCCCGATCACCCGCCTCGCAACATTCGAAGCTCTCGAACGCGGGCTTGAGCATGAACCCGACGTGCGCGGCTTTCTCCGGCTGGAAACAGCCCTTCGGGCCACCGGGGATCTGCCTGTGCGCGGGTCAAGGCTCTCGGCATTGGGCCTTGCGACCGACCTTCCCAGGGATTTCCGCTCAGACGATGTGGCCCGGAATTTTCGGCGCGGACGAACCACCAACCATCTGATGGATCTTTGCGCGCGCGTCGCCAAGGCCAATGGGTGGCCCCTTACCCCGCTTGCGCTGCGGCGGCCAGAGGGCGGCAAAGCGGTCCCGGCGATCATCATCGCACCGCGTCAGGCGGCGTTGGCGCAAGCCGAAAGCTTCTGGCCAGGTTTCGCGCCAAACTTCTTCTGACCAGCTCGGAAAACTTCTTCCGTATTCCCAAGTCGAACCAATCTCCTTCGCAGCGGCACGGTTCGCGACTTTGACAAACCCACTTTCGCAAACCCTTTGCGAAGCAACGAAGGAAAGAACATGGCCGAGAAGAAGAATGGACGCCCGCCCAAGTACACCGAGGATCAGGTGATCGAAGGGATCGAGATCGTGGAGCGAAATGGCGAGCAACTGACCGGGGACCGCGTCAAGAAGGCGATGTGCGCACGGCTCGGTGTGCCGGAGGGCATCAACACGCAATGCCTCGACAAAGAGGTACAGCGTCTCGTCGAGGACCGGGGTTGGCAGCGCCGGGAGCGGCTGATCGCGGCACTGCCCGGCGAAAGCCGGGTCGCGGTGAGGGAGATCGGCGCAATGGTCGAGACCGCGGTGCTGCTCCACCTCGGCCACGAGCTTGAGGGCCTCCGGACGATGGCCGGACAGAAGGTGGCGGCCCAGGACGTCGATCTCGGCAATCGGCGCGCACAGATCCGCGACCTTCTGTTGAAGATCGATCACATGGCGGCGGAGATCGCTGACCTCGACCATGCTAAGCTCGAAGGCGAGGAACGGCTGGCGAAGGCGAATGCGGAGTACACCGCGTTGAAGGCACGGGTTGCGGACCTCGAGAAGGAACAGGATTTCCGGTCGCAGATGCTTGCGCTCATGAAGGAAACACTCGGGCAAAAGGCACCGGCGGCCGAGTAGTTTCACTTTGCCCAGCCACAAGGTCGGTTCGGCGGTTTCCAGGTCTTCGAGTGCCAGTTCGAACTGGTCCGGATCGCTCTTCTCCGAACGGCGCCCGAAGACCGCCTGCCGGAACGCCGCGACGAGTTTCTCCAGCCGCTCGATCCGTTCGTCCTTGCGCAGATTGCGCGCCTCCGAGGCGATCAGCATCGCCTTCAGTGCAGCATTTTCCTCAAGAAGATCAGCAGTTTCCGACATGGCGCGGCTCTACCACACCCGCTTCGGCTCTGCCCGCAAAAAGCAGACCCTGAGTCATCCTGCCGCAGTCATTCCACCGCTTCGGGAGCCCGTGCCTCGATCGCCCGAACCCGACGCCAGTCGAGCCCGGCAAACAGCGCCTCGAACTGCGCGTGGTTCATCACCATCAGCCCGTCCTTCACGGCGGGCCAGGCGAACACGTGCTCCTCCAGCCGCTTGTAGGCCATCACCAGACCGGTCCTGTCCCAATAGAGCAGCTTCAGCCGATCCGCCTTCCGGGCGCGGAACATCGAGCCATGGTGCGCCACTGGTTCGAGAACCATGGCGAGGGACGGTCCCGTGAACGGGTCCTTGCGCAACTCATTCTTCACCAACGCCGCCAAACCATCGTGGCCCTTGCGGAAGTCGATCGGCTTCGTCGCCACCATGATCCGAACCCGGTTCGACGGGAAGATCATGGGCGGGCCGCGAGGGCGCTAACGACCGATGCTATCCGCTCCGCCGAGGCGTCAGGTTCAAGACGAACCAGGACCGTGCCCAAGACGATCTCCGGCCGCGCCGCCGAACCGGCCGCAAATGGCGGTGCATCCTCGACCGGTCCGACCATCAGGGCGGCAAACTCTTCCGGTTCCTCAGGCGCAGGCAGAACCAGGCGACCTTTCCGGGCAAGCGTCCGCCACGACGACACATGGTTCGCGGGAACCCCATGCCGACGTGCCACCTCGTTCACCGTCACCCCCGGCATCAGCGTCTCCGCCACGACCCGCGCCTTCACCTCGTCCGGCCACTTCCGGTTCCGGCGCCCGCGACCACCCTCCGGGAGAACCTCCAATGTAGCCTCCATGGAGAAACTCCATCCCAACAATCATCTGTGTCCAATGATCCGATCAGGATGCAGGCCGGAAGGTGGGGCCAAGACAGCGCTTACCGATGAAGTTAAGGCGCTGACTGCGCGTCTTGAAGGCGTTGCCGCGCCGAAGTTGATGAACACGGCGCAGTGTGCCGCGTTCCTCGGAAAGTCACCTGACATTCTCTATGAGTGGCGTCGTGATCGGAAAGCCGAGGGTTGCCATAGCGTTTCGACTTGATCTTTAAAAGCTTGCTCGCTGTTTCTCTTTTCGCTCAAAAGCGAAAAGCGATGCCTGATGCTTCGAGTGAAGCCGAAACGCTTTAGCCGGTGCTTTTGTCAAGCCCGTGGCTGTGGCGTTGCGGGCAAGGCCTCAAACGCCATAACCGGCAATTCACGCTCGCTGCCGCTGCGATTACTTCACGATCACTTCCGGTCCCATGACCTCTGTCGGCAGCCAGGTGGACAGGATCGGCACATAGGTCACGATGATCAGGAACACGAAAAGCACGGCGAGGAACGGCAGCGCGGCGCGCACCACCCGTATCATCGACATGCCCGCCACACCCGAAGTGACGAAAAGATTGAGCCCGACGGGGGGTGTGATCATGCCGATCTCCATGTTCACCACCATGATGATGCCCAGGTGGATCGGATCGACCCCAAGGCTGATGGCGACGGGAAAGATCAGCGGCGCGACGATCAGGATCAGCCCCGAAGGTTCCATGAACTGACCACCGATCAGCAGGATGATGTTGACCACGATCAGGAACATGATCCTGCCAAAGCCCGCCTCGAGCATCGCTCCGGCGATCTGCTGGGGGATCTGTTCGTCGGTCAGCACATGTTTGAGGATGAGCGCATTGGCGATGATGAACATCAGCGTGATTGTCAGCTTGCCCGCTTCGAACAGCGTCGCCTTGGTATCCGCATGGAAAAAGGCGGTGACAAGCGCCACGGGCTTTTGCAGCAGCGTCAGGTTGCTGCCTTCGCGGGCCAGAGGCCCCATGTCGCGGTAAATGAACACCGCCACCAGAAAGGCCCAGACAGCGGCGACGGCGGCGGCCTCGGTCGGGGTGAAGATGGCATTGGTGATACCGGGGATGCCATAAAGACCGACCATGATGATGACGATCAGCATCAGCCCCCAGAACGCATCGCCAAAGCTTTCCGCGACTTCGCCCCAGCCCAGCCATTCGCCCTTGGGCATCTTCCTGACCACGGCGATGATCAGGATCGCGCCCATCAGCATGATCCCCGCCAGAAGGCCGGGAAAGACGCCCCCCAGAAACATCCGCCCGACCGAGACATCGGTGGCCGAGGCATAGACCACCATCACGATCGACGGTGGGATCAGAATGCCGAGGGTGCCCGCGTTGCAGATCACCCCGGCGGCGAAATCCCTGGAATAGCCGACCTGCCGCATCGCCGCGATGACGATGGAGCCGATGGCGACAACCGTCGCGGGCGACGACCCGGAAAGGGCGGCAAACAGCATGCACGCAAAGACCCCGGCAATCGCCAGCCCGCCCGGCAGGTGGCCCACGCAGGCAATTGAAAACCGGATGATCCGCCGGGCAACGCCGCCCGTGGACATGAAGGACGAGGCCAGAATGAAGAACGGGATCGCCAAGAGCGTGGGATGCCCGTCCATGGCGTTGTAAAGCGTCTGGGCGATCGAGGCGAGCGAGGTATCGGAAAAGATCAGCAGAAAGATCGTCGACGACAACCCAAGGGCGATGGCAATCGGCACACCGATCAGCATCAGGGCGACAATCATCACGAAAAGCAAGAGCACTTCCATAGCCTTACTCCTCGTAATTCATGTGGCGGACATCGGCGATGGCCTCTTCGGCCTCATGGCTGACGATCAGGCCGTCACGGCTGCCTTTCACGATCGCCCATGTCGCCTGAACGAGCCGGAAAAACAGCAGCGCACAACCGATGGGCAGCATCGCATAGGGGATGAAACGTGGCAGCTTTTCATAAGCCTCGCCCTGGTTGAACATGGCTTCGGTGAAGCGCAGGAAATCCGGCATCGGGATATAGTCGGTTTCATACCATGCCTGATCGCGGGTCTTGATGAACCCTTCGGGAAACCACCGCCCGCCGGTCTGCTCGAAACCGGCGAAAGGCGCCCAGTAATCCCAGGCGCCCTTCAACAGCAAGAAGGCATAGATCAGACAGCAAGCCGCCGAAATCAGTGCAAGCACCCGGCGCCCGCGCGGCGGCAGAACGTTCAGGACGGCATCGACGCCGAGATGCGCGGTAACCTTGACCGCATAGGACATCCCGAAAAGCACCAGCCAGGCAAAAAGCGCCGACGTGGTTTCAAGCCCCCAGATCAGACCGCTGTTGAAGAGCTTGCGCTCGACCACATTCCAGAAGGTGATCAGTGTCATCAGCCCCAGAATGATCGCGATGGCGCTTTCCTCAAGGCTGTTGACCAGACGCCCCAGGCCCGAGGCCGGTTCATATTTTTCCGCCATGTCCCCCCCCTCGATGCGGTTCGGGCGGCACGGGGTTGCGCGCCGCCCGCCCCATCCGTTCTAGTTGGCCGCGTTGAAAAGCTGTGCCGCGTCGATGTTTTCCTGGCCGACGCCGTCCTTGAACTTGTCCCAGACCGGCTTCATTGCATCGACCCATTCCTGGCGCTCTTCCGGCGTCAGTTCGCGGATCACGCCGCCGGCATCCAGCACCGACTGACGCGCGGCGGCATCGACTTCGCCCACCGCGGCATTGCGGGAAACCGTGACCTCGTGAAGGATGGTCGTCACCTGATCGCGCACATCTTTTGGCAGGCTGTCCATCCATTCGACCGAAGCGACGACCAGATAATCGAGAAGCCCGTGGTTGGTTTCGGTGATGCCGTCCTGCACTTCGTAAAACTTCTGCCCGTAGATATTGGACCAGGTGTTTTCCTGGCCATCGACGACTCCGGTCTGAAGCGCGCCGTAGACCTCGGAAAACGCCATCGGCTGCGGCGAGGCGCCAAGCGCCTCCATCTGGGCGACGATCACGTCAGAGGGCTGAACGCGGAATTTCAGGCCCTTGGCATCCGACGGATGTACCAAAGGCACATTGGCCGAAAACTGCTTGAGCCCGTTATGCCAGAATTCGAGGCCGATGAGACCGCGGCGAACCATCGATTCCTTCATCGCCTTGCCGGTTTCAGAATTCTGGAAGGCATCGACGGCGTTGATATTCTTGAACATGAAGGGCAGATCGAAGATCTGGAATTGCTTGGTGAAGGCCTCGAACTTCGACAGGGACGGCGCGGCGAACTGCACATCGCCCTGAAGCATCGCCTCAAGCACGGCATCGTCATCGTAAAGCGTGGAGTTCGGATAGACCTCCATGCAGGCCTTGCCGTCCATTTCGGTGTTCACCCGTTCGGCAAACAGGCTGGCTGCGATGCCTTTGGGGTGCTTGTCGGCATTGGTTACATGGGCAAATTTCATGACGATTTCGCCATCGTCGCAGCCCGGTGTCGCCAGGGCGGCGCCGGCCGACATCGTCAGGGCAAGGGCGGTCATCGTGGTGGCTATTTTTTTCATGGCTACTCCTCCCAAGAGTAAATGAATGCAAACGCGCCGCGGTTCGGCGGCTGACGCTAGCAAAGCCCCTGAACAAATCAGGGGCAACAGTTTTTTTTCGCGCCGCTTGGGGCGAAGTTCCGTGTTTTATATCAATCCATTGCGCCTGCAGTTTCGGGGTGGCGCGGATCTTTCTGGCGAAATGCCGCACATTCCGCGCGAGCGACCGTGCGAAAATCCGCACACTACCGCCGATAATCGCCTGGCCTTACCCCGTGCCGGGCAAGCTTGTCATAAAAGGTCTTTCTCGGCAGTTGCAGGGCCGCGGCCGCCTCGGTGGCGTTGCCGCAATGGCGTTGCAGCGCATCGCACAGCAGCGACCGTTCGACCTGGGCCATCTGACCGGCCAGACCGGGGGCGGAAACGGTTTCCTGGGGTTCGTCAAGCCCCATGGCGAACCGCATGGCGGCATTCATCAGGGCGCGCGCGTTGCCGGGCCAGTCGCGGGCCATCAGCCGCGCCATGACCTCGGCGGATATGTCCGGCGGCGCAAGGTCGGACTGTTCGCAGGCCAGAGCAACATAGTGACGGAAAAGCACGGGGATGTCCTCGGGCCGTTCGCGAAGCGACGGGATGCGCACGCGGATCACGTCAAGCTTGTAGAACAGGTCGGTGTTGAAACGCCCTTCCGAGGCATCGCGGGCCAGATCCCGGTAAGTGCCCGCGATCACGCGTGTGCCCGCATTCGCCTCCAGAAGGTCGACAAGCGTGAATTGCGCCGCATCGGTCAGCGACGCCACTTCGTCGAGAAAGATCGACCCGCCGTCGGCCCTTTGAAAGGCTGCCGCCAGACTCTCGGGGGTGGCGGTCACCGCCGCAATCTTCTGAAACGGCCGCATCGCCGCTGCCGACAGAAGGTGGATGACCTCGGCCACCTTGGCCGTACCCGAACCGGCAGGCCCGGTGATCAACGCCTCGGCCGAACTGCGCGCCGCGGTGCGCGTGGCCTCGCGCAGCTTTTCGGAAAGCGCCGATGTGCCCACAAGCATCCGCGACGCCGCATCGCCACGACGGATCTCGCGTTTGAGCGCCCGGTTTTCGAGCACGAGTTCGCGGGTCTTGAGCGCCTTGCCCACGATCGCCAGAAGGTTGGCGGGCTTGCAGGGCTTTTCAAGAAAATCAAAGGCCCCCCCGCCCATGCCCTTGACCGCCATGGGGATATCCGCCTCGCCGGTCAGCAGGATCACCGGCAGTTCCGGGTCGGTCTTGCGGGCATGATCGAGAAGCGCGAATCCGTCCTTGCCCGGCATGCGGATATCGGAAACCACCACCCCGGCGAAATCGGTGGCGATATGGTCCTTGGCCTCGATGAAGCTGCTTGCCAGAATGGGTTGCAGGTCTGCCAGGTCAAGGCTTTGACCCAATGCATCGCGCACCGCCCGGTCATCGTCGACGATAAGTACCTTACTGATCATGCCGGCTCTGCCCCTTTTGCCGCGATCAGCTCGACGGTGAATTCCGCCCCGCCCCCGGGCCTGTTGCGCCCTGAAATGGCACCGCCGAAACTTTGCACGATTCGGTAGGAAATCGACAGCCCCAGTCCCATGCCGTCACCGGCGCCTACCTCCTTGGTCGAATAGAAAGGGTCGAACATGCGTTCGGGATCGCTGATACCGGCGCCTGTATCGGCGATCGTCAGGCGGGTGCGGTACGCGCCTTCGCAGATGCGGATGGTGATGCACCGCCGCGGGCCGGTCATTGCGTCGGCCGCGTTGGTCAGCAGATTGACCACGACCTGCTGCAAGCGCACGTCGCCGCCCCGCACCCAGGCCGCCGCTGCGGGTGCATCCCATTCGACCGTCGCCCCGGCCGACCTCAGCCGGGCCTCGGTCAGCTCGATCGCGGCCGCGACAACCTGGACCAGATCGACATTGCGCGCCCCTTCGCTTTCCTGCCGCGCGAAGGCCCGCAGGTTGCGGATGATCCGGCCCATGCGGCGCCCAAGATCGGCGATGCGCCCGAGATTGTCAGCAACATTCTCGCTCTGCCCGCGTGCGAGGAAAAGCCCGGCGTTCTCGGCATAGGTCTCGATCGCCATCAAGGGCTGGTTCAATTCGTGGCTGATGCCGGCCGACATCTGCCCCAGGGCCGAAAGCTTGCCCGCCTGCACCAGATCGTTTTGCGCCCGCTTCAGCCGCTGGTTGGCCGCGGACAATGCGCGGGTGCGTTCGGCAACCCGGCTTTCAAGACGGGCATTGGCGGCCGCTTCGGCGCTCAGCCGGACGGCCAGCGCCCGGCGGCGTTCCAGCAACGCCAGGATGATCGCCCCGATCGCGAAACATCCCACCGCCACAACCGACGCCAGCAACGCCGCCTGGCTTTTGGCAGGGGCGATGTCGACCAGCGCCTCGCCGGTCATCTCGATGATCGGCAGGTCCTGTTGCAGATGCAGCGCCTGTTGCGGCAGATAGGGGCCACCGTCGATCTGCCAAAGCACATGCCGGGCCAGGGTGCGTGCGCTGTGGGGCACCACCCGGTCGGATGGCGCGCCAGGGGATTCGTCGCTGCGGGTCAGCAATATCTCGTCGCGGTTGGAAACGAAGGCCAGCCCCGCCCGGTCGGTGAAGAATACCGCCATCGGGTCGCCCCGCCAGGCCGCCTCGACGGCTTCGGTGGCAATACGCACGATCACCGCCCCGCGCACCGGACCATCGGGCGCAAAGACCGGCGCGGCATAGATGAAATGCCTGCGCCCGGCAGGCTTGCCGATCTCGTGGTCAAACCCCAGCGCGCCTTGCAGGGCGCGGCGAAAATAGCGGGCGGAAGCAAGGGTTCCCGCCGCGCCGGTGGCGGAAGATGCCTCGATCCGCCCATCCTTCGATGCCAACAGAATTTCGTCCGAGCCGGTGAAATCGGCGGTGTGCTGCAACAGAAGATGCAATTTGCCGGGTGTTGCGCCAGAGGCGAGCGCATCCTGCACCAGGGGATGATCGGCCATCATCACGGCCATTTCGCGGTAACGCTGCAATTGCGCCGTCAGCCGGTCGCCCGCAAGGGCCAGGTCGGCGCGGCCCCTGTCCTCAAGCCGGGTCAGGGAATCGCTGAAGGCCAGCCACCAGGCGCCGCCGGTCACGACCGCCGTCAGCGCCAGGAAAACCGTGATCGCTGTCACCCGCGCTTTCATCGCCCCCAATCCCCTGACGGCCAATCTACAGACAGGCGCGGGCCCAAGGCCAGACCGATTTTCCCCGCAGGGGGCCGGCCTGCGCGCCGCCACGCCGGCCGGCGCAAGGCCGCTGATCGAACTCACGCAGGCCGCAGGCGAATCGACAGCGCTTGTCGCGACAAGGGGTGCCGGGGCGAAGGCTTCGGCGCAAGGGTGCGGGCGCGCCTCGCCGGGCGCTTACGGGGGAATCCCTCCCCTGACATGGCCTGGGCGCGGTCACGAAATCCCCGCGCGGCCCAGCGGCCGGGAACTCGGCCTGAAAACGGCGGCAATGAAAGTTGCGGATATCGGCATCGCGTTGAAACTTTCTAACATATTTCGCGCATCATTTGAACTTGCCCTAGGGGCACCCCTTCAATCGGCGCACCCTTTGCTGACAGTGGCTTGACATCGCCGGGGCTGGGGCACCAATCTGGCATATCGGGCTTCGGCCCGTCCGAAAATCACAAGCGAAGCGGAAGATAATTCCGCAAATCTGGGAGGAAGACGAATGAATTTCAAACGCACCCTGACCGCGGCACTGCTGCTGAGCGCCATGGGCGTCAGTGCGGCCGCGGCAAAAACGCTGGTCTATTGCTCGGAAGGTTCCCCCGAAGGGTTCGACCCGGCGCTTTACACCTCTGGCACAACCTTTGACGCGTCCGAACACACCGTTTTCGACAAGCTCGTGCTGTTCAAGACCGGCACCACCGAAGTGATTCCGGGCCTTGCCGAAAGCTGGGAAGCCTCGGCGGACGGGCTGGAATACACCTTCCATCTGCGCAAGGGCGTCAAGTTCCATTCCAACGACATGTTCACGCCAAGCCGCGACTTCAACGCGGATGACGTGATCTTCTCGTTCGACCGCCAGCGGCTCGACAGCAACCCCTATCACACGGTTTCCGGTGGTACCTGGGAATATTTCAACGGCATGTCGATGCCCGATCTGATCAAGGATATCGTCAAGGTTGACGACTACACGGTCAAGTTCGTTCTGAGCCGCCCCGAGGCCCCGATGATTTCCGACCTGGCAATGGCGTTCGCCTCGATCCAGTCGGCGGAATATGCCGATGCGATGCTGGCGGCGGGAACGCCCGAGATGCTGAATCAGGCGCCGATCGGCACCGGACCGTACATCTTTGTGGCCTATCAGAAAGACGCGGTGATCCGCTACAAGGCCAACCCCGACTACTGGCGCGGCAAGGCGGCGATCGACGATCTTGTATTTGCCATCACACCTGACGCTTCGGTACGCGAACAGAAGCTGAAGGCGGGCGAATGCCATGTCATCCCCTATCCGAACCCGGCCGATATCGCGGCGCTGAAGGCGGATCCGGCTGTCAAGATGATGGAGCAGGAAGGCCTGAACGTCGGCTATCTGGCCTATAACACCAAGGTCGCGCCTTTCGACAATGCCAAGGTGCGCAAGGCGCTGAACATGGCGATCGACAAGAAGGCGATCATCGACGTGGTGTTCCAGGGTTCCGGCGCGGTGGCCAAGAACCCCATCCCGCCGACCATGTGGTCCTACAACAACGCCATTGTCGACGATCCCTATGATCCGGAAGCCTCCAAGGCGATGCTGGAAGCCGAAGGCGTCAAGGATCTGTCGATGAAGATCTGGGCGATGCCGGTGCAGCGCCCCTACAACCCCAACGCCCGCCGGATGGCAGAACTGATGCAGGCCGATTTCGCCAAGGTCGGTGTCAAGGTGGAGATCGTCTCCTATGAGTGGGGCGAGTATCTGGAGCGTTCCAAGGCGCTTGACCGTGACGGCGCGGTACTGCTGGGCTGGACCGGCGACAACGGTGATCCGGACAACTTCCTGGCCGTGCTTCTGGGCTGCGATTCCGTCGGGGGCTCCAACCGGGCGCAATGGTGCAACAAGGAGTTCAACGACCTGATCCAGAAAGCCAAGGTGGTTTCCGATATCGGCGAACGGACCAAGCTTTACGAAGAAGCGCAGGTGGTCTTCAAGCGCGAAGCCCCCTGGGCCACGATCGCCCATTCGGTCGTGTTCATGGCAATGAGCCCGAAAGTGGAGAACTACATCGTTCACCCGCTGGGCGGCCATATCTTCTATGGCGTCGATATCGCCGAGTGAGATCGACCTGGAGCGGGGCCGTTGCGGCGGCCCCGCCCTCTCTGTCCGGGGGGCACCACAGATGAGTGATCGCTACGCCGCGCACCGGAAAATTGCGCGCGATCTTGGCGTCGATGCGGTGGCCCTGGTACCCGGGCCGAATTTCGCCCGGCTGTTCAACCAGAATTTTCACACCAGCGAACGCCCCTTGGCGGTGCTGATCCCGCTTGAAGGTGCGCCTGCGGCACTTGTGCCCAATCTTGAACTGGCCTCATTCGACCTGATCGGATTCGAAGGCGAGGTTTTCGACTGGCGCGATCAGCAGGGCTATCGGGACGCCTTTGCCGCACTGGCCCGTCACATGCCGCTGAAATCGCTCGCCGTCGAAGGGCAGGTGATGCGGGTTTTCGTGCATCACGCGCTGATGGCGGCCTATCCCGGACTGCGCATCATCGACGCCGAACGGCAGATCGCCGGGTTGCGGCTGCATAAATCGCCCGCTGACATCGCCGCATTGGAAGCCGCCATCGCCATTTCGGAAAAAGCCCTGGCCGAGGTGCTTGGCGAGATTCGCGTCGGCATGACCGAAGCCGAGGTCGAAAGCCGGCTGATCCGCGCGCTTTTCACCCACGGAGCCGAGGAACAGGCCTTTGGCGCCATCGTTGCGGCAGGCGACAATTCGGGGCGACCGCACGCCCATGCGCGGGCCGAATACGCGATCAGGGCCGGCGATGCCCTGCTGCTGGATTTTGGCGCCCGCAAGGCCGGGTTCTGCGCCGACATCACCCGCACGGTATTCATGGGCCATGCCGATGACGAGGCCCGCGCGGTCTATGACACGGTTCTGCGCGCCAATCTTGCCGGGCATGGCGCGACCCGCGCCGGGGTCAGCGCCCATGACGTCGATGATGCGGTGATTTCGGTGCTGGAAGCGTCGCCCTTCGCCGACCGCATCCGCACCAAGACCGGTCACGGGCTGGGCCGTGACGTGCATGAAGCCCCTTACATCATGCGCGGCAACCATCAGGTGCTGGAACCCGGCATGGTGTTCACCAATGAACCGGGGCTTTACCGGATCGGCGGGTTTGGCGTGCGCATCGAAGATGACATTCTGGTCACCCGGACCGGCTGCCGGTCTTTGACGACCTTTCCGAAATCCCTGACGGTGATCGGCTGATGCTCAAGTACCTGTTCTCACGCTTGCTGACGTTCCTGCCGACCTTTTTCGGGGTGACGCTGATCGCCTTTTCCTTCATCCGCCTGTTGCCGGGCGATCCGATCATCGTGATGGCGGGCGAACGCGGGGTCAGCCCCGAACGTTATGCGGAACTGGTCAAGCAGTTCGGCTTCGACCGGCCGCTGATCACGCAATACGGTGATTATCTCTGGGGGGTTGTGCACGGCAATCTCGGCCAGTCCTTCGTGACCAAGAAACCCGTCTGGGACGAATTCTTCGCGCTTTTTCCCGCAACGCTGGAACTGTCACTTTGCGCGATGATCTTTGCCGTTGCCCTGGGTCTGCCGGCGGGCGTCATCGCCGCCGTCAATCGCGGCAAGTTCTTTGACCGCGCTCTGATGTCCACCGCACTGGTGGGCTATTCGATGCCGATCTTCTGGTGGGCGCTGTTGCTGATCATCGTCGTATCGGGCTGGCTGGGCCTAACCCCGGTGTCGGGCCGCATGAGCCTGATGTTCTATTTCGACACGCCCACGGGCTTCATGTTGATCGACAGCCTGCTGTCAGGGCAGAAGGGCGCGTTCTGGTCGGCGGTGCACCATCTGATCCTGCCGACGATCGTGCTGGGGACCATCCCGCTGGCGGTGATCGCGCGCCAGACCCGGTCGGCGATGCTCGAAGTGCTGAGCGAGGATTACATCCGCACCGCGCGGGCCAAGGGGCTGGCGCCGGCCCGCGTCAATGGCGTGCACGCGCTGCGCAACGCGCTGATCCCGGTGATTACGGTCATCGGCCTTTCGGTCGGCACGCTGCTTGCCGGGGCCATCCTGACCGAGACGATCTTTTCCTGGCCGGGCATCGGAAAATGGATGGTCGACAGCATCTTCCGCCGCGATTACCCGGTCGTGCAGGGCGGGCTCTTGCTGATCGCGGTGATGGTGATGATCGTCAATCTGACCGTTGACGTGCTTTACGGCTACATCAACCCCAAGATACGGAAACGCTGATGGCAAGCGCCCCCGACACCGCCGCCAAACCCGCCGCCCCGAGCGACGAGCGCCCCGGTCGTCTGGCCGAATTCTGGTACTATTTCCGCGAAAACCGGGGCGCGGTCATGGGCATGTGGGTGTTTATCGGGTTCGTCTTCATCGCCGTCATGGCCGATCTGATTGCCCCCCACGACCCGACACAGCAGTTTCGCGAACATCTGCTCCAGCCGCCATTCTGGGAAGAGGGCGGCGATTTCACCTTTCTTCTGGGCACCGATGCGGTGGGCCGCGACATGCTGTCGCGACTTTTGCACGGGGCGCGCTATTCCTTCTATGTGGGGATCATCGTCGTGGCGGTGTCGGCGCTTGGCGGGGTGATGATCGGGCTCTTTGCCGGCTTCGCGCCGAAATGGGTCGATACGATCATCATGCGGGTGATGGATATCATTCTCGCCTTCCCGTCACTCTTGCTGGCGCTGGTGCTGGTGGCGATCCTCGGCCCGTCGCTGACTAACGCGATGATCGCCATCGCGGTCGTGCTGCAGCCCCATTATGTGCGCCTGACCCGCGCCAGCGTGCTGTCGGAACGCTCCAAGGATTATGTGACGGCCGCCCGGGTGACCGGGGCCGGGATCGGGCGGCTGATGTTCATCACCGTGCTGCCCAACTGCCTGTCGCCGATCATCGTGCAGGGCGCCCTGTCGTTTTCGACGGCGATCCTCGATGCCGCCGCGCTGGGCTTTCTGGGCATGGGCGCACAGCCGCCCACGCCGGAATGGGGCACCATGCTGGCGGAGGCGCGCGAATTCATCCTGCGCGCCTGGTGGGTGGTGACCTTCCCGGGGCTCGCCATCCTGATCACGGTGCTGGCGATCAATCTGATGGGCGACGGGTTGCGCGATGCCTTCGACCCAAAGCTGAAGCGGAGCTGAGCCATGGCGAAGACCTTCGGTGCATTTGGCGGCAAGACCTTCGATATTCGCGGTGACGTGCCGATGGAAGCGCACCCTTGCCGGAAGATACCGGCGCGAAACGAGGCCGGCCACGCAGCGCCGAAAGCACCTGCCAGGGCAATGCCAAGCGCCGGCATCTTCCCACACCCCCTCGGCCGCAATGCGAAGGCGACTTTTCAATGAATGATGCGAGGCCCTAGATGCCGCTTCTGGAAATCCGCAACCTGTCGGTCGATTTCGCCACCTCTTCGGGCAGCTTTCGCGCCGTCGACGCCACGGATGTATCGGTGGACACCGGCGAAATCCTGGCCATTGTCGGTGAAAGCGGGTCGGGCAAATCGGTTTCCATGCTGGCGATGATGGGGCTGTTGCCCTGGACGGCGACGGTGACGGCCGATGTGATGACCTTCGGCGGACATGATCTGCGCAAGGTCAGTGCGCGCGACCGGCGGCGGATCATCGGCAAGGACATGTCGATGATCTTCCAGGAGCCTATGTCCTCGCTCAACCCCTGCTTTACCGCCGGCTATCAGATCAAGGAGGCGCTGCGGATGCATCTGGGCCTTGACCGCGCCGAACGCCACGCCCGCGCCATCGAGCTTTTCGAGATGGTCGGCATTCCTGCCCCGGAACAACGGCTGGCTGCCTTTCCGCATCAGCTTTCCGGCGGCATGAACCAGCGCGTGATGATCGCCATGGCCATCGCCTGCCAGCCGAAACTGCTGATCGCGGATGAACCGACGACCGCGCTGGATGTGACCATTCAGGCGCAGATCCTCGATCTGTTGACCGGCCTGCAAAAGGATACCGGCATGGCCCTGATCCTGATCACCCATGACATGGGCGTGGTGGCCGAAACCGCCGAACGGGTATCGGTGCAATATGCCGGACAAAAGGTCGAGGAACAGCCGGTGGCCGATCTTTTCGGCGATCCGCATCATCCCTACACCGCCGCCCTGCTGGCCGCCCTGCCCGAACGCGCCACCTCGCGCAGACTGCCGACCATCCCCGGTGTCGTACCGGGGCAGTTCGACCGGCCCAAGGGCTGCCTTTTCGCGCCGCGCTGCCAATATGCCGATGACAAGTGCCGCACCGTTCCACCGGTTCCGGCATCGGCCGAACTCGGGCTGGCTCGATGTCATTATCCCCTTGGGGCCAAAGCGGAGGTTGACGCATGACCGCGCCCGTCGTCATCGCCCGGAACCTGTCGCGCTTCTACGAGGTCAAGGAAGGTTTTTTCAGTGAAACCAAGACCGTGCGCGCCCTGTCGGACGCCAGTTTCACCTTGTTGCCCGGCAAGACATTGGCCGTGGTCGGCGAAAGCGGCTGCGGCAAATCCACCCTTGCCCGCGTCATCACCATGATCGAGGAGCCGACGGAAGGATCGTTTTCCATTGCCGGAACCCCTGCCCTGCCGGAAAACGCCGAAAGCCTGCGCACCTCGGTGCAGATCGTGTTTCAGGATCCCTACGGCTCGCTCAATCCGCGCCAGAGGATCGGGGCAATGCTGGAAGAACCGCTCAAGATCAACCGGCCAGAGACAGGCGCCCCCGCGCGTACCGCCAAGGCCCGTGAAATGCTGCAACTCGTGGGGTTGCGGCCAGAGCATTTCGACCGCTATCCGCATATGTTTTCCGGCGGCCAGCGCCAGCGCATCGCGGTGGCCCGCGCGCTGATGCTGGAACCCAGGGTGCTGGTGCTGGATGAGCCTGTATCCGCGCTCGATCTGTCGATCCAGAGCCAGATCCTCAACCTGCTGGTCGATTTGCAGGAACGCCTCGGGCTGGCCTATCTGTTCATCAGCCACGATCTGTCGGTGGTCAAACACATGGCCGACGACATCATCGTCATGTATCTGGGCCGCCCGGTTGAAACCGGGCCGAAAGACGCGATCTTCAAGACCCCGCGCCACCCCTACACCAAAGCGCTGCTGTCGGCGACTCCGGTGGCCGATCCGCTGGCCAGGAAAGAGCGCATCAAGCTCGAGGGCGAATTGCCGTCTCCCCTGAACCTGCCCTCCGGATGCGCCTTCGCGCCGCGCTGCTGGAAGGCCAAGGATCGGTGCCGCAAGGAACGGCCCGAACTCGATGATGGCGCGCACCGGGCGGCGTGTTTCTATCCCGAGGCATGAACGCGGCTTTCACCACCGGCTTTTGCGCAGTGGCAGTCACGCCTATGTTGGGTGCAACGAGAACGAGCGGCCACAGGAGGCGATGACGGCATGGCGGGCTGCAATCGGCAACAGCAGGCAGCCAATGTGTTTTGCATTGCGCAGCGGGGCCGGCTGGGTTACGAGGCGGTGATATTTGCCGCCTCGTTTCGCGCCGCCAACCCGGATTTTTCCGGCCGGCTGATCTTTGGCGAACCGCAGCCAGGCCCGTTGTGGCAGGCTGATCCGCGCCTGCCCGGCCCGATCCGCGATCTGCTGGAGAGCTTTGGCGGCGAAATCCTGCCCTTTGACAATCGCCATTTCGGCCAGGCCTATCCCTACGGCAACAAGATCGAGGGCTTGCTGGCCCTGCCCGGGGGCGAGCCTTTCGTATTCTTCGACACCGACACGATTTTCACCGCACCGCTTGCCGAGGTCGGATTCGATTTCGATCATCCCTCGGCCTCGATGCGCCGCGAAGGCACCTGGCCCCGGATCGAGCTTTACGGGCCGGGGTACGGGGCGATCTGGAAATCGCTTTACGACAGGTTCGGGCTGGATTTCGATACCTCGCTCGACCTCGGCCAGCCGGACGAATACTGGGAACGTTATCTGTACTTCAACGCCGGCTGGTTCTTTTACCGCTGCCCGCATGAATTCGGCCAGCGGCTTGTGGATTACGCGCTGGCCATTCGCGATGACGCGCCGGACGAACTTGTCTGCCAGCCGCTCGACCCCTGGCTGGATCAGGTGGCCCTGCCCCTGGTGATCCATGCGCTGGGTGGCGGGCGCCCGGGGCCGGAACTGGCGGGGCTGGACGGGGCGGTCAGTTGCCATTGGCGGGTATTGCCGCTGCTTTATGCGCGCGAGAGCGACCGAGTGGTCGAAATGCTCGAACAGTGCATCGCCCCCAACAGGATCAAGAAGGTGCTCAAAGAATATGAGCCGATCCGACGGCTGGTCTATCAGGGACGCGGCCGGAAAGCGCGCGCGCTCTTTGACCGCAACGATCTGCCGCGCCGCGAACAGGCCATTCGCAACAGATTGAAATCCGAAGGGTTCTGGATGAGATAGCAGGGCCGCAGCGCGCATCGGGCTGGGCTGGAACCGGGATTGAGACAAGGTTTGGCGGCAATCCGATACTTGTGCTTTCCTTGCGCGTGCGAACCGCTTAAACCTCCGCCCCGACGCAACCTTACGGGAGACGGAAATGACCAAGACCCTCGGCTTTGATACATTGCAGGTTCATGCGGGCGCCAAGCCGGACCCGGCAACCGGCGCGCGGCAGGTGCCGATCTATCAGACAACCGCCTTCGTGTTTCGCGACGCCGATCACGCGGCGGCCTTGTTCAACCTGCAAGAGGTCGGGTACATCTATTCCCGGCTCACCAACCCGACGGTTTCGGCATTGGCCGAACGGATCGCGGCGCTGGAGGGCGGCGCGGGTGCGGTATGCTGCTCGTCAGGCCATGCCGCGCAGATCATGGCGCTGTTTCCATTGATGCAGCCGGGGTGCAACATCGTCGCCTCGACCCGGCTCTATGGCGGAACGGTTCAGCAATTCAGCAATACCATCCGCAAGTTCGGCTGGTCGACCAGATTTGTCGATACCGACGACCTTGCCGCGGTAAAAGCGGCGATCGATGACGATACCCGCGCCATTTTCTGCGAGGCCATCGCCAACCCCGGCGGCTACATCACCGACATTCCCGCGATTGCGGCCATCGCCGACAAGGCAGGCTTGCCGCTGATCATCGACAACACCTCGGCCACTCCCTATCTCTGCCGCCCGATCGACCTGGGCGCCACGCTGGTGGTCCATTCGACGACCAAGTATCTGACGGGCAATGGCACCGTCACCGGCGGCTGTATCGTCGACAGCGGCAAGTTCGACTGGTCCGCCTCGGGCAAGTTTCCCTCGCTCTCCGAACCGGAGCCCGCCTATCACGGGCTGAAATTCCACGAGGCACTGGGCGGCATGGCCTATACCTTCCATTCCATCGCCATCGGTCTGCGGGATCTGGGCATGACCATGAACCCGCAGGCGGCGCATTACACGCTGATGGGGATCGAAACCCTGTCGCTGCGCATGGAACGCCATGTCGCCAATGCCAGAAAGGTCGCCGAATGGCTGGAACAGGATCCGCGCGTTGATCATGTGACCTATGCCGGCCTGCCCTCGTCACCCTACTACGAACGCATCAAGACGGTGTGCCCGAAAGGCGCGGGGGGCTTGTTCACCTTTGCCGTCAAGGGCGGATATGACGCCTGCGTGAAACTGGTCGATGGGCTGGAACTGTTCAGCCATGTCGCCAATCTGGGGGATACGCGGTCGCTGGTCATTCATTCCGCTTCAACCACCCATCGGCAGTTGAGCGAGGCCCAGCAGAAGGCGGCCGGGGCCTCGCCCAATCTTGTCCGTCTGTCGATCGGTATCGAGGATGCCGACGATCTGATTGCCGATCTCGATCAGGCACTGGCCAAGGCAACCGCCTGATGGCCCTTGCGGCGGCATTCTGATGCGGGGTGCCGCCCTTTTCCCGCTACCGGGCGATTTCGTAGACAACGGCTATCGTGCTGGACAGGTTCAGCTCTCCGCTTGACACAGGCACATCGGCGCCCTTGGCAAAGCTGGCCTCGGCCTGCACCATCGGCATGGGCCGATAACCGTCCCCCTGTTCGGAAATCGACAGAACCGCCCCCAGCGTCACACCCGCGGCCTGGGCGTAAAGCTCGGCCCGGTGGCGGGCATCGGCGACGGCGCGGCGGCGCGCCTCGTCGGTGGCTGGGCCAGGGTCTTGCAGCCCGAAACCAAGCCCGTTGAGCGTGTTGGCCCCGTCCGCCACGACACTGTCGAGCACGCCACCAAGGCTGTCGAGTGCACGCACCCGGACGGAAACCATATTGGTCGCCGTGTAACCGACAAGCCTGGGCGCGCCATTTGATCCGTTGTAATCATATCGCGGCCCGAGCGAGAGCCCCGATGTCTGAACATCGCGGTCTGCGATACCCATTTTCCCGAGCCGCGCGATAACGGCGGCAAGCTGTGCCGAATTTCGGTCAAGGGCTTCATTGGCCGTAGCCGCCTCCGTCACCACGCCCAGCGACAGGGTCGCCATATCGGGCGCCAGGTCGACATGGCCTTCGCCAGTGACCGAGATCGTTGGCATCGGTTCGGCGGCGGCCGGAAACGCCAACACCAGAACAGCCAGTAACATACCGAGATTGCGCATCGTTTTCTCCTGCTGCGACAAGTTCAACCTAAAGCATTTCGGCAAGCACCCGACCCATCAGACACCGCCAAGAACCCGAGAGCGCCGAGAGCGCGCCAGGGTCTTGGCAATCCGGGGTTTGCCCGAAACGCCATGATCCTTGTGACGCCGCCCGCGAGGCGATCCTTGGCGCATCGGCTTTTCATGGGCAGGATTCTGCTTTAGGACTGAGTGTAACGCAATGGCGGGGTTTTATCCCGCAACAACCATGCTAGACGCCCGGAATGAAACCAGGTTTCGCTCTTGATCTGACCCACGATGCCATCGGCCTTTTGCAACGCGCGCCTCGGGGCTGGGTGGCGGTCGGCAGGGTCGATCTGTCCGACCCGGATCTGGGGGCAATGCTCAACAAGCTGCGGCGCACCGCCAAGCGTCTTTCGCCGGAGGGATTCGCCACCAAACTGATCCTGCCCGACACACAGATTCTCTATCTGGAGGTAGAGGCCCAGGATGCCGACCGCGCGAGTTGCCGCAAGACTATTGCGGCGGCGCTCGAAGGGCGCACCCCCTACCGGCCCGATGAACTGGTGTTTGACTGGTCAGGCACCGGCAAAAAGCTGAAGGTCGCGGTGGTTGCCAGGGTGACGCTTGACGAAGCCGAGAGCTTTGCCGAAAAACACCGGCTGAATCCGGTATCCTTCGTCACCCGACCACCCGCGGGAAGCTTTGCCGGCGAGCCGTTTTTCGGCCTGACGGCCCGCGCGGGCAGCTATCTGCCTGCGGGCGAAAAACTTGAGCGCGATCAGGATCCTGTCCGAATCATTGCCGCCGCACAGAACCCTCCCGCAAAGACATCGGCGCCAGAACCCGACCAGACCGGAGCCGCTGGTGAAACACCGGCTCCGCCTCGGCAAGCGCCGCAGCCATCGGATGCGGCGGCGACTGGTGAACCGGCCCTTCGCGGGCCGGTTTCCGGCCAACCGGATGGCGCCGATGACAACAGCCTTTCGGGTAGCTTCCACAGCCGGCGTCCCGCCAACGCGGCGGGTGCCACAGGCACTGTCGAAAGCCTTGCCGAAAAACCGGCGCCATCCGCCTTGAACACCGCGAAAGCGCCGCCGTCGCCACGCATCAACCTGATCGAACCGGAAACGGTGCACCTGCCCGAGGTGGATTTCGCCGCAAAGGATGTGGCATCGGGGGGGCTCGGCATTACCGCCGACCACGTTCCGGTGCCGGACGGCGCTATTGCCACAAAAACCACCGCACCGCGCGATCCGGCCAAGGCGGCGGGGCTTTTTGGCCGGGCGCTGCTGAAAACGCTGCCCGATCCCAGAATCGCCCGCACCGGGCTGAAGCCCCGCAAAGCGCCGGACCTTCCCGGCCAGACCCGCGCGGGCACGCCTGTCTTTTCGCTGCGTCAGCCCCGATTCCTGCGCCATCGGCCACGAATGGCCCTGATCGGGGCGGTATCGCTGGTGTTGGTATTGCTGGCCCTGGCGATTTGGCTGTTCTGGCCGGGCGGCAAGGATGTTTCCGCCCGCGATCCCGCGCCCGCCGCAGCGGCGGCAGGCGACGCCGCCCAAGATGCCACGGCGCCAGGGCCTGCGGTATCAACCGACGCACCCGCACCACTGCCCGCGCCGACACAGGCCGACGCCACCGATCCGGTGGCAGGTCCGGGCACGGCCGAGCCCGCCCGAAATAATACCGCCGCCACGAACGCCCCCCCCGAACTGGCGGCGCATGCGCCAGAAGACGGCACACCCACCGCCGCACCATCCCCGGAGCCGCCCCCAGAACCGGCGCCCGACACCGCGGCCACCGAAACGCACAATGCCCGCGATCTCGCCGGGGCAGACATCTGGACCGACCTGCCCACAGGCATGTCGCCGCCACCGGCTGATGCAACCGGCGCGCCCGATATTGCCGATGCAGGCCCCGGCCCCGCGCAGGCCGAGCCTGAAAACCTGCCCGGACTTGCGGCGATCCTGCCGGATCAAGCGTTGCCCTTGCAGGTGACACCGCCGCCTTTCGGCACGATCCTGCACTATGACGCCCGGGGCATGGTGATCCCGACCCGCGACGGCGTGGTCACGAATGATGGCGTCACCCTGATTGCCGGACGCCCGCCGCGGGTTCCCGCGCCGCGCCCGCAGGGCCTTGTCAAGGCAGCCGAACAAGTGGCAAACCCGCTGGCTGGAAAGCGGCCGCGGGCGCGCCCGGAAGGGATACCCGCCGCGAAGGTTCCGGGCGATGGCGAAACGCTGCGGGATGGCGCCATCGTGGATCCGGCCAGCGGCAATCAGGCAGACGCTTCACCTGGCGGCGACAACCTGGCTCTTCTGGTGGTCGATCCGGCTCATGCCGCGCTGAAGCCGCGTGAACGGCCCGCATCGGTTCAGGCCCAGGCGGAAAGGGCACGCACAATCCGGACCGCCATCGCCGAAGCCGCCGCCGCCGCGCTGGACGGGGAAGAAGCGGGCTCGGCTCTCGCGGTCGAAACGTCGCGCCGCCCCGTATCCCGGCCCCGCGCCCTGGCCCGCGCGGTCGAGGCCGCAATCGCCGACGCCGTGGCTTCCGCCCCTTCGGCGGATGGCAGCGCATCCAGCGCCACCGTCGAGATTGACGAACCGGAACCAACGGCCGGGATGCCCGACCTGCCCACCACCATCACGGTGGCAAAACAGGCGACCGTCAAGAACGCCATCAACCTGTCCAAGGTAAGCCTGATCGGTGTCTATGGTTCGTCGGCCAACCGTCGCGCCCTGGTCAGAATGCCCAACGGCAAATTCCTCAAGGTCAAGATCGGCGACCAGCTCGATGGTGGCAAGGTGGCGGCGATCGGCGACAATGAGGTGAGCTATGTGAAACATGGCCGGACCATTGTCCTGAAAATGTCCGACAAGGGCTGACCAGTGCCGCGCCGTCGGCGCGACAGGACGACGCCGGCCCGCAATGGTTTGATCAGACCGCCGCGCACCGGCAACCCACGCGGTGCGGTTTGCCGGCCCGTTCCACCCGACCGCCTTTGCAATTTGGCCGCCATGCTTGCACACGCATCACGCGATTGTTGCGCAAATGAAACGGGGTATTGAGATGCAATCGCGCCAGGGGAACGCTATGATCAGGGTTCATGCAGGATTTGCCCGTCACGCTGGGCGCAGATTATTGTCGATTGGTGGCGC
Organism: Paracoccaceae bacterium; assembly: GCA_020446815.1. GTDB lineage: Bacteria > Pseudomonadota > Alphaproteobacteria > Rhodobacterales > Rhodobacteraceae > Albidovulum. The sequence continues at coordinate 33,319 of JAGRDY010000032.1, read as the reverse complement.
CACCGGACCCGGAATTTGCCAGCACGAAAACCACCACAGGGAAGGCGGATCAGATGAACTCCAGACAACGCCGAAACCTGGCATCCCCGAACAGATCGATCCATCAAGATCCTGCCAGCCGCCCAGGACAAATTCCCGGAGCATGGCGTGCCGCCGGCGCACTCGCTCAGGGCCGGATCGCGATGGACCATTTCAGGGCAGCCGCGCCCCTGCCGTCTTTCAAAAAAGTATCGCCAGAACTCGGTCTGGCGTCAGGTTAAGCCGATTGAAGGGTTCCGATGGAAGGTTTTTTGTTTCAGGCATCGCTCTATCTCATCGCCGTTGTCCTGGCGGTGCCGATTGCGTCAAGGTTGGGGTTGGGGTCGGTTCTGGGCTATCTCGTCGCCGGTATCGTCATTGGCCCGGTCTTTGGACTGGTTGGGTCGGAAACCAAGGATTTGCAGCATTTCGCCGAATTCGGCGTGGTGATGATGCTTTTCCTGATCGGGCTGGAGCTTGACCCCAGGGCGCTCTGGGCCATGCGCGACCGGCTTTTGGGGCTGGGAGGCTTGCAGATACTGGTGACGACGCTGGTTGTCACACTCGGGGTTCTGACCCTTGGCTACGGCTGGCGCATCGCGCTGACGCTGGGGGTCATCCTGTCGCTGTCCTCAACCGCAATCGTCCTTCAGACCCTGTCGGAAAAACGGCTGATGCCGACAGGTGGCGGCCGGTCGGCCTTTTCGGTCCTGCTGATGCAGGACATCGCCGTCATCCCGATTCTCGCGTTTCTGCCCCTTCTGGCCTTGCCGGGCGCGCGCGCGCTGGCAAAGGCACAGGCCGCTGAAACCCACACCGCCATGGGGTTTCTGCAAGAGCTGCCCCCCTGGGGTGTGACGCTTGTAACACTCGGGGCGGTGGCTACGGTGGCGCTGGCGGGGCAGTATCTCGTGCGGCCGATCTACACCTATGTCCACCATGCGCGCCTGCGCGAAGTGAATACCGCGCTGGCACTGATGATCGTCGTCACGATCGCATCGCTGATGCTGCTTGTGGGTCTGTCACCCGCGCTCGGGGCCTTTCTGGCCGGGGTGGTGCTGGCCAACTCCGAATTCAAACATGAGCTTGAAGCCGATATCGCGCCGTTCAAGGGGCTGCTACTGGGGTTGTTCTTCATCACCGTCGGCGCCGGTATCGACGTTGATCTTTTCCTCAGCAAACCCGCCACATTGATCGGCCTGACGCTGGCGCTGATGGCCGCCAAGGGTCTGGTGCTTTACGCGCTCGGGTTTCTTTTCAGGCTGCGCGGGCGCAACCAGTGGCTCTTCACGCTCGGGCTGGCACAAGCCGGCGAATTCGGCTTTGTTCTCACCTCCTTCGCGCTCAAGCAGCGGATCTTGCCCGAGGCGCTGGCCCAATCGCTGCTACTGGTCATCGCGCTCAGCATGTTTCTGACACCGCTCTTTTTCATTCTGCATGATTACATGGCACGACGCATGAAGGACGAAGGCGACGCGGCTCAGGACGACGAGATTGACGAACAAAAACCGATCATCATTGCCGGTGTCGGGCGGTTCGGCCAGGTCGTCAACAGAATGGTGACGATGTCGGGGTTCGAGACGACAGTCATCGACCACGACATCAAGGTCATTCAACTGCTGCGCAAATTCGGCTTCAAGGGCTATGTCGGCGATCCGACGCGCCCCGAACTCTTGAAGGCGGCAGGCATAGATGCGGCACAGGTGCTGGTCGTGTGCCTTGACGATCGCGCCGCTGCGACGCAACTGGTCCATTATGCCCGCCGCCAGCGCGAGGATCTGCACATCATCGTGCGCGCGCATGACCGCGAACATGTGTTTGAGCTGCACCGGGCGGGCGCCGATGACGTCGTGCGCGAATATTTCGACGCTAGCCTGAGAGTCGGGCGCTATGTTCTTGAAAACGCGGGGTTAAGCGAATTTGAAGCCAATGAAATCGAAAAGACCTTTTACAAGCTCGATCGCGCTGCCGTTCGCGACCTGGCCGAGGTCTGGAAACCCGGCGTACCTTCCGACAAGAACCCGCAATACATTGCCCGCGCGCGGGAACTGAACCGTGAGCTTGAGGCGGCCCTGCTGTCACGTTTCGCCGACAAGAAGAAAAAGATGATCGAGGATGACGCCGCCTGATGCATCGTGAACCTTTCGGCCCCATGTTGATACCGCATAAGGAGTGCCGCGCAAGGTATTGGAATCAAAAGACCGCAGGCCGGATTGGCCCGCGGTCATACTGCGACATGAAAAAGGGCTGGCCGCTATGCGGCGCGCGATACCAGAACGTCGCCCACGGTTTTTTGCGCCCCGACCTCGTCAACCCCCGACACCGCGGCGACTTCACGCGTCAACCGGTCCAGCGCCGCCTCGTAAAGCTGGCGTTCTGAATAGGACTGTTCACGCTGATCGTCGGTGCGGTGCAGGTCACGCACGACTTCCGCAATCGCCATGAGATCGCCGGAATTGATCTTCTGTTCATATTCCTGCGCGCGGCGCGACCACATCGCCCGCTTTACCTTTGCCTTGCCCTTGAGCGTATCGAGCGCCTTGCTGATCAAATCCGGCGACGACAGTTGCCGCATCCCGATTTCGGTCGCCTTGTGCGTGGGCACACGCAGCGTCATCTTGTCCTTCTCGAAGGAGATGACAAAAAGCTCAAGCTTCAGTCCCGCGATTTCCTGCTCTTCGATCGACATGATCTTGCCGACGCCATGCGCCGGGTAAACCACAAAATCATTCGGGCGAAAGTCGGCTCTTTTCGTCTTGCTCATATATGTCACTTTCCAGCATGGAACCCGTCAACACAGTCACAAAGAAAATGCCGGTGTCGCCAAACGCCCGGTCATTTTCGGTTTTCATGTCTGTTTTGCCCGTTCGCCATCGCGCAACGCTGGCTCACACCCGGGTATCCTCATCCATTTGAACTATACTTATACCACAAAAAAAGGCCGATTCAAAGCGCCGCGATTCGCGGCCGCTCAAAATCCCAGATATGGCAGGTACTTGTTCGTCGGGGCGCCATCCGAATCAGGTAGATTTCTGTTGATTCGCCTGATTCGCGCCAGGCGGCACCGAAAGGCGACTCAGCGGGCGGATCAATCGCCCTCGCCAGGGGTTTCGGAAAAATACTTCTCAAGCTTGCCCGCTTCGCCGTCGCGGGCCTCGGCGTCGGGCAGAGGATCCTTGCGCTGGGTGATGACCGGCCATTGTTCGGCATATTTTCGGTTGAATTCGACCCATTGTTCGGTATCGGGCTCGGTATCCGGGCGGATCGCGTCGGCGGGGCATTCCGGCTCGCATACGCCGCAGTCGATGCATTCATCCGGGTGGATGACCAGCATGTTCTCGCCTTCATAAAAACAATCCACCGGACATACTTCGACGCAATCGGTGTATTTGCAGGCGATGCATTTGTCGTTGACGATATATGTCATGGCGGCATTCCAGGCGCGTTGGCTTTGCCTGTTACCTAGCCCCAAGATCGGCATCATTCAAGGCGCACAGGGCAGGAAAGCCCGGGACCAGTCCGGATCGTCCCTGCGACAAAAGGTCGTTCACCGGGGCGGGCGCCCCGCAAGGCTGTCATCTTGCGGTTCGAGATCATCGTAAAGCTGGCGCGCCTCGGCCGCAGGCCCGCGCCTGGCCGCGCAGCCAAGGACACGGATCACCCGGACTTGCCGGTCCTGCCGGAAGGTCAACACATCGCCGGGTCCGACACTGTGGCCCGGCTTGGTTGTTTTCACGCCGTTGATCCGCAGCCCCCCCTTTGCGACGATCGCCGCCGCAAGGCTGCGGGTCTTGAAAAACCGCGCGTGCCATAGCCATTTGTCGATGCGGATACGGACGGGCGCCGCCGCAGGTTCCGGCTTCGCGGCCACTCAGATCTTGTCACGCAACGCCATGAGCGCTTCGGCAAACGGATTGTCGGGGTCGATCCGGTCCTTTTTGGACGGGCGCGCGTCAAAACCGCGCTTGGCGGGTTTTTCGGGTTTGCCCTTGCCGTGCGGCTTGCCTTTGGCGCCCCCGCGCGGGCGGCCCGCTTCACGCTTTTCGCCCGACCTTGCCTGCCTTGCCGGCGTTTTTGCGGGGCGCGGGCCGCGTGTATCGGCACGCTTGGCACGCGGGCGCGGAGCCCAGGTAAAGGTATAAAAGACCTCGGTTTCGGCAACGGTCTGGATGGCGGCCTCTTCCTCGGTAATCGGGTTGGCGGTTTCGCCTTCGGGTGTCGGGGCCGTCACCGGTTCGGCCTTGATCTTTTCACGTTCGCCGCGTTCGCCCCTGTAGCCGAGCCCGGCCATCAGATCGGCAAACTGCTCCAGCGTCATGCCGGTGATCGACAGCATTTCCGGCACCGCTTCGAAACCGGCGCGGCTGTCCTTGGTGCGCAGAATATCGGCCAGCCTTTCCAGCATGTCGATGCGTATGGCGCGCGATCCGGCAGGGTGATAACCCGACAGCGTGTAATGCCCCCTGGGAACCTCTGGCAGGTTCGGCACGGTCACCAGCCCGGCAGGCGGGCTTTCGGGGAATTCCGGCAGGTCTTCGAACAGTGACCAGAGCACGAGGCGCAGCCGCGTCGGCGCGGGTTTCAGCAAGAGCGGCTGAAAAACCGTATACTGGCCGAAGCGCACCCCATGCTTGCGAAGTGTGCCGCGCGCCTCCTGATCCAGGGCCTTGACTTCATCCGCGACCAGATCGCGCGGCACGACCCCCAGGTTTTCCACCATGCGGAATGCGAATCCACGCGCCAGGCCGGCAAGCGTTTCGTCGCGCGACAGGTTCAGCAATGGCTCGAACAGCGTGGCGATCTTGCGGTCGATGAAGTGCTGCAACCGGCGGCGCACCTTTTCGCAGATGTCGAAACCTGCCTCTTCGTCGACGAAAGCGGCAACTTGCGGCTTTAACGCCTCGCCCCCCTTGACCAGCTTGCCCACGGCCGAGTTGCCCCACATGAGACCACCCTGTTCAGTGAAATCCAGCTCGGTATCGGGGGTGTTGTAGAAACGATCCGCCCGCAGATGGAATTCCGGGCGCAGTGCCTCATAGGCCGCCTGGCACAATGTCCGCGCCGCATCCGGGCCCGCACTGCCATCCTGGCTGAAACGGAAACCGTCGAGCTTGCCGACGAATTCACCCTCTACCGTCACTTCGCCCTTGTCGTTCACCTCGGCCACAAGGCTCTCCTTCTGCTTGAGCCGGCGCATCAGCACGGATGTGCGCCGGTCCACAAATCTTTGCGTCAGCGCGGTGTGAAGCGCATCCGACAGACGGTCTTCTACAGCGCGGGTTTCGCCGCGCCAATGCTTTTCGTCCCGAACCCAGCCGGATCGCTGCGCGATATAGGTCCATGTGCGGATAAATGCCAAACGTCTGGACAGGGTATCGATATTGCCCGCGATGTTGTCGATACGCCGGATCTGGCCCGCAAGCCAGTCATCGGGCACATGGCCGGGGTCTTGCAGAAAGCCGAAGACCCGTAACAGCAGATGGCTGTGTTCCTGCGCCGACACGCTGCGAAAATCGGGTATGCGGCAGACGTCCCACAACTTGCGCAGATCGCGCGGATGGCGCGTGCGGTCGCGGATTTCCGGCAGTTCCGCCAGTGATTTGAGCGCAGCAAGGTCGTCCGCCTCGCGACCGGGCATCAGCCATTCGTCGTCAGGGCCGGTTTCCAGCGAGGCGATCAGCCGGTCGATCGAGCCGAATTCAAGATCGGGGTTGCGCCAGCAAAGACGCTGGATCGGCGCAAAACGATGATCCTCGATCGACCTGACCACTTCATCCGGAAGCGGGCGCGCATCGGCGGTGACGCCAAAGGTGCCTGGTTGCATGTGCCGCCCTGCCCGGCCGGCGATCTGGGCCAGCTCATGCGGGAAAAGCTGGCGCATCCGGTGGCCATCGAACTTGGCCGTCGCAGCGAAACCGACATGACCGATATCAAGGTTGAGCCCCATGCCGATGGCGTCGGTCGCCACCAGATAATCGACATCGCCGTTTTGATACATCGCCACCTGGGCATTGCGGGTGCGCGGGCTGAGTGCCCCCATGACCACCGCACAGCCCCCCTTCTGACGGCGGATCAATTCGGCGATAGCATAGACATTTTCGACGGAAAACCCGACGATTGCACTGCGTTCGGGCATTCGGCTGATCTTTTTCGGGCCGCTATAGCTCAGCGACGAAAACCGGTCGCGGCGCATGAACTGCACTTTCGGCACAAGCGCCGCAATCGCGCCGCGCATGGTATCCGCGCCCAGAAAAAGCGTTTCATGCAGGCCGCGCGCGCGCAGCAACCGGTCGGAAAAGACGTGACCGCGATCCGGATCGGCGCAAAGCTGGATTTCGTCGACGGCAACGAAATCGGCCCCGATGGCGTCGGGCATCGCCTCGACCGTGCACACCCAGTATTGGGCACGCTCGGGCACGATGCGTTCCTCGCCGGTGACCAGCGCAACCACCGACGGCCCGCGCTGCCGGACGATGCGGTCGTAGACCTCGCGCGCCAAAAGCCGCAAAGGCAGGCCGATGACGCCGGTGCGATGGGCCAGCATCCGCTCGAGCGCATAATGGGTCTTGCCAGTGTTGGTCGGTCCGAGGACCGCCGTGGTCCTCGCCTCCACCGTCATTTGGGCTGCTCCTACAGATCGGTGCCCGAGGTCTTCTGCTCAAGCCGTTCGAGCGCCTCCAATATGCCCTCTTGATGCGGATGTATAGCAAGCGACGCTCGATAGGCCCGCATGGCGGCGGCATCCTGCCCCGTTTGTTCGAGAATGATCCCCAACCCTGCCAGCGCACCGTAATGATGCGGGTTCAGCGACAGGGTCATTTCTATGTCGGCAACGGACGGGCCGAACAGCCCGGCCAGGAAATAGGCAGTCGCCCGCGCATTCCAGCCCTCGGCGAAGTCCGGCGCGTGATCCGTCAGCGCGGTCAGATGTTCGATCGCAGCGGCAAGATCGCCGTTTTGCATCGCTTCCTGCCCGCGTTTGAGCAACAGATCCATCATCGGCGATCCCGACCGCGACCATTGCCGTTGAATGTCGGATTCGGCGCGCTGCCATTTGGAATTGTCCGGATCGGCCAGCTGGGCGTAAAGATCATCGAGATTGCCATCAGCCGCCAAACAGGCCCCCGCCGCCAGCATGACCAGAAATAACGCTGCGGCAAAAGCCGCGGCAAGCTGTCCGACAAGGGTGGTGCCTGTGCGCATAACGGGGCAGAGTGTAGCCGAATTGCGCCAGAAAGCGAGAGGTCTGGCGCTCACATTTGGAGGACGAGATGAGTAAAATCGTTGAAACGGCGGTCGAAAAGCTGGGCGCACGTCTGCCGGACGGATTCGCAGGCATTGCCAGATTCGTCATCGAAGGCGAAGGCGCCGTGATCGTCGACGGCGACGGGGTGCGCGCGGGCGACGGTGATGCCGATGTGACGCTGACGGCGGATGTGGAGACCTTCGAAGCGATATTGAACGGCGATATGGATCCTACCGCGGCGTTCATGCAGGGGAAACTGGCAATCGATGGCGATATGGGCATGGCGATGCAGCTTGGCGCGGCCCTGTCTTGACCCCACCGCCCGCCCCGTTTTTCGATGACATCGCCGAGGCGCCCGAAGGCACCAGATGCGTCTGGCTGAACACCCGGGACGGAATCCGCATCCGGGCCGCCCATTGGCCGGGCGGGGCCAGAGGCACGGTGCTGATCTTTCCCGGCCGCAGCGAATATATCGAGAAATACGGGCCCGCCGCCGGTGATCTTGCCGCGCGCGGCTATGCGACGGCAACCGTCGACTGGCGCGGCCAGGGATTGGCGGACCGGCTTCTGGCGGACCGCGCACTGGGGCATGTCGGCGCGTTTTGCGACTATCAGAAGGACGTGGCGGCGCTTTTCGATTTCGCGGGCGCCGAAAACCTGCCGCGGCCCTGGTATGTTATCGCCCATTCGATGGGCGGCTGCATCGCCCTTCGCGCCTTGCACGACGGCCTGCCGGTTCGCGCCGTCGCCTTTTCGGCGCCCATGTGGGGCATCAGGATGATGCCGGTGCTGCGCCCGGTCGCCCGCGCCGTCAGCACCCTGGCCGCCTGCATCGGCATGGCCGATCGGCTGGTGCCCGGAACCTCGGCGCAAACCTATGTGCTTGAGACGCCGTTCGAGGAAAATGTTCTGACCCGCGACGCGGACATGTACGCGTTCATGCGCCGCCAGCAAGGCGAACATCCCGAACTGGCCATTGGCGGGCCGACCCTGCGCTGGCTTCACGAGGCGCTGGGCGAAACCCGTGCGCTGATGCGGATGCCGGCACCGCGGATAGCGGCCATCACATTTCTCGGCCGCCACGAAAGGGTGATCGATGTCGCGGCAATTCACCGGCTCATGGCCCGTTGGCACAAGGCGCGGTTAGAGGTCATCGAAGGGGCGGAACACGAACCGATGATGGACAGCCCGGCAATCCGCGCGCAGTTCTTCGACAGGGCCACGGCATGTTTCCAAAAAGCACATGGCGTTTCGCCTTGACCCGCGATGCCTGGTTGCCGCCCGACCTCGGGAAGGCCAGCGCGCCGGTCGATGACGCGCGCGTCACAGCCTGATGGAAACGGCCCGGATCAGACGGAAATCCGCGAAAAGCCGTCGCGCAGCGCAACCGACCATGCTTCGCTCATTTCACGAAAGCCCACGTCATTGGCGTCGATACGGCGCTGGAACGTGATGCGGCAGGCGTCTTTTTCGATGACCGCCAGATCGAGCGGCATCCCGACCGACAGATTCGAACGCAGGGTCGAATCCATCGACAGGAGCACCGCCTTTTGTGCGTCCGTCAGCGACGTTTGCGACGTCACCACCCGGTCAAGAAGCGGTTTTCCGTACTTGTGCTCGCCGATCTGCAAGAAGGGCGTGTCATCCGTCGCCTCGATGAAATTCCCTTCCGGGTAGATCAGAAACATGCGCATTGCCCCGCCCCTGCGCTGGCCCGCGACGATCAGCGTTGCCGAGGAATGCTGGCCCACCCCGTTGAGCTTTCCGTCGATATCGGCGCGAATGCGCGTCATCGTCATCCCGACCAATTCTGCGACCTTCAGCATGGTCGGCGCCAGCATGATCGAGGTTTCCGGCGTCGCATCGGGGGAGGCGATCGCCTCGCCGATCTTGGCGATGGTGGTTTGGGTGATCGACAGGCTGCCCGCGGTCATGATCCCGATGACGCGCTCACCCGTATCTTCGAAGACATACATCTTGCGATAGGTCGATATGTTATCAAGCCCCGCGTTGGTGCGGGTATCCGACAACAGCACGATCCCCGCATCGAGCAACAATCCTACGCAATATGTCATGGCCCTGTACCGTCCCATCTGCCGCCCGGAGGGTTCCCGAAGCGGTTTTTTGGTTTCACATATGACTCAGGTATATCGCAAACCGGTTGGAAATATGGCGGATTTTCGGATCTACCTCGTCAAGACCGCTCTATCGTCGGGAGAGCCCGATCGCAATCGCTGCATCAAGCCTTCAGCTTGCCGCCGCAAGCAAAATTGCACCAACCGCCTTGCGCTTGCGGTGCCTGGCCGACTATGTGCAAAAGGCACAAGTTTCAGGAGCGCGAAATGCCCGTCAAACTGCCCCGTCCCGTTTTTGACGCCAACACAAGCGGCGGAGCGCTGGGCGCGCTGCCCGAATGGGATCTCAGCGACCTCTATACCGCCACGGACGCCGCAGAATTCACCCGTGACATGACGTGGCTGGAAAAAGAATGCGCGGGTTTCGCCGCGGACTTTCAGGGCAGGCTTGCCGCACTTGACGCCCCGGCGATGCTCGAATGCATCCACCGCTACGAGCGGATCGAATCCGTTGCCGGGCGCATCATGTCTTTCGCGGGCTTGCGTTATTATCAGAACACCGTCGACGCGGGCCGGGCCAAATTCATGTCCGACTGCCAGGACAAGATCACCGCATACACTACGCCGCTGGTGTTTTTCAGTTTGGAATTCAACAGGATAGAGGACAAAGTTTATCTGGAACTATTTGCCGCCAATGACGATATCGCCCGTTATAAACCGGTATTCGACCGGATGCGGGCGATGCGGCCGCACCAGTTGTCGGACGAGATGGAAAGGTTTCTTCACGATCAATCGACCGTCGGCGCATCCGCCTGGAACAAGCTGTTCGATGAAACGATGGCCGGGCTGGAATTCACCGTCGAGGGTGAAGCCGCGCCCTTGAACCTCGAGGCGACGCTCAACCTTTTGTCCGAACCCGAACGCGGCAAACGCGAAGCCGCGGCCAGGGCATTGGCCGGCGTTTTCGGGCAGCACGTCAAATTGTTCGCACGCATCCACAACACCCTGGCCAAGGAAAAGGAAATCGAGGATCGCTGGCGCAAGATGCCCAGCCCGCAGGCCGGGCGCCATCTGGCAAACCACGTCGAGCCCGAGGTCGTGGAGGCATTGCGCAATGCCGTGGTTGCCGCCTATCCCAAGCTGTCGCACCGCTACTATGCGCTCAAGGCCCGATGGATGGGGCTGGAAAAAATGCAGATCTGGGATCGCAACGCGCCCTTGCCCGACGAGGCCAAGCGAACCGTCACCTGGGACGAGGCGCGCGATACCGTGATGTCGGCCTATGAAGCCTTCGCGCCCGAGATGACCACGCTGGCCCGACCCTTCTTTGACAAGGGCTGGATCGACGCGGGCGTCAAACCCGGCAAGGCGCCCGGTGCCTTCGCCCATCCGACCGTCACAGATGTGCATCCCTATGTGATGCTCAATTACCTTGGCAAACCGCGCGATGTGATGACCCTGGCCCATGAGCTCGGCCACGGCGTGCATCAGGTGCTGGCCGCCCCGCAGGGCGAAATGCTGGCGTCAACCCCGCTGACGCTGGCCGAAACCGCAAGTGTCTTTGGCGAAATGCTGACCTTCCGGCGGCTGCTGGCGCAGGCGAAAGACGCCGCTGAACGCAAGACATTGCTGGCCGGCAAGGTCGAGGACATGATCAATACCGTGGTCCGCCAGATCGCCTTTTACGATTTCGAATGCAAGCTTCACGCGGCGCGCCACGAAGGCGAGCTGACCCCGGACGACATCAATGCACTTTGGATGAGCATCCAGGCCGAAAGCCTTGGTCCCGTTTTCGAATTCATGCCGGGCTATGAAACCTTCTGGTCCTATATTCCGCATTTCATTCATTCGCCCTTCTATGTCTATGCCTATGCTTTCGGCGACGGTTTGGTGAACGCGCTCTATGCGGTCTATGAGGAAGGTCTGCCGGGGTTCGAAGACAAGTATTTCGACATGCTGAAGGCGGGCGGATCAAAGCACCACAAGCAATTGCTGGCGCCTTTCGGGCTTGATGCCTCGGATCCGAAATTCTGGGACAAGGGGCTGTCGATGATCGCCGCCATGATTGATGAACTGGAGGCGATGGAGGGCTGATTTCCGTCGCTCGGCGCCTGGCCATGGCGGGGAACACCTTCGCCCGCCCCGACCATCGGCACCGCCCCGGTCCTAGGCGCGCCCGCGAAACGCAACGGCCCGCCCGGCGGCCCACTCCGGCGGCCCACTCCGGCGGCACGGATTATGCAGGGGTCATGCCGGGGTCAGCATGCCCTTTTGCGCGGCCAGTTCACGCATCTCGGCCTGAAGCTTTTCAAATGCCCTGACTTCTATCTGGCGCACGCGTTCGCGGCTGACCTTGTACTGGGCCGACAGTTCCTCGAGCGTGAGCGGTTCATCGACAAGGCGGCGCTGTATCAGGATGTCCTTTTCCCGGTCATTCAGGGTGTCCATGGCCTGTTCCAGAAGTTCCCGGCGTGCGGAAAGCTCATCGGCGGCTTCATAGTCGCCTGCCTGATCGGCGCTTTCATCTTCCAGCCAGTCCTGCCATTGCGCCGTGCCTTCGCCTTCGGCGCCGACCGTCGCGTTCAACGACGCATCGCCCCCCGACAGGCGCCGGTTCATGTCGATCACTTCCTCTTGCGTTACATTGAGGTCATGGGCGATGCGGGCGACGTTTTCGGGGCGCAGATCGCCCTCTTCCAGCGCGCCGATCTTGCTTTTTGCCTTGCGCAGGTTGAAAAACAGCTTTTTCTGCGCCGAGGTGGTGCCCAGTTTGACCAGCGACCAGGAGCGCAGGATATATTCCTGGATCGAGGCGCGAATCCACCACATCGCGTAGGTGGCGAGACGAAAGCCCTTTTCAGGGTCAAAGCGCTTGACCGCCTGCATCAGGCCGACATTGGCTTCGGAAATCACTTCGGCCTGCGGCAGCCCGTAGCCGCGATAGCCCATGGCGATCTTGGCGGCGAGTCTGAGATGCGACGTGACCAGCCGATGGGCCGAGCCGCTATCCTGATGGTCGACCCATCTTTTGGCCAGCATGTATTCCTCTTCCGGCTCCAGAAGCGGAAATTTGCGGATTTCTTGCATATACCGGTTCAGGCCCTGTTCGGGGCTTGGTGCCGGAAGGTTTGCATAGCTGCTCATGACTGACCCTCTCTGAAGACTCGGACCGCATAACTTACAGCCCGATTATCACCCGCGCAAGGCCGTGGCCCTATCACGGGGGCCCTATCACGGGGGATTTAACGCAAACTTAATATGTGGATGGGCCGCCGCCAGAATTGTGACAGTGGCTTCACGCGCTTGTCAGCGGCCGCGAGCCATTGTTTCAGGCCCTTCCGGACAGTCTCGACACGAGCGTCGCCATATCGTCGGGCAGCGGGCTTTCGAATTCCAGCCTTGCGCCGGTTACCGGATGAACCAGCCCCAGAGTGGCCGCATGAAGCGCCTGTCGCGGAAAGGTCATCGCGGCCGCCGCCGCCGCCTCGCCCAGGGCCCTGACGGCTGGCTTGCGGCGTCCCCCATAGATCGCATCGCCGATCAGCCCATGTCCCACATGCGCCAGATGCACCCTGATCTGATGGGTGCGGCCGGTTTCCAGCCAGCATTCGACCAGCGCCGCCGCGGGCGGTGTGCCGAAACCCTCGATCACCCGTATCCGCGTGACGGCGTGGCGCCCCCCGTGAAACAGCACCGCCTGACGCTGGCGGTCGTGTTTGTGGCGGGCAAGCTGGGTGGTGATCTTCAATATGCCGCCGGGTTCGAAGTTGGTGCCCTTGGTGCCATGTATGCGCGGATCATTCGCATCCGGCACACCATGGACAACCGCCAGATAACGCCGGTTGACGGTATGCTTTTCGAACTGCGCCGCCAACCCATGATGGGCACGGTCGGATTTGGCGGCCACCAGAAGACCGGAGGTGTCCTTGTCGATCCGGTGAACGATGCCGGGACGCCTTTCGCCGCCAACGCCCGAAAGCGTCTGCCCGCAATGATGGAGCAGCGCATTGACCAGAGTGCCCGACGGCGACGCCGGCGCGGGATGGACGACCAGACCGGCGGGCTTGTCGATGACGATCAGATCGGCGTCTTCCCAGATCACATTCAGCGCAATATCCTCGGCGGCGGTTTCCACGGGCTCCGGGGCGCCCAGCGCGATGTCGAAGACCGCCCCTTCCGCCGGCCTCGCCCTGGCATCGGTCACGACAACCCCGCCCTGACGGACATCCCCGTCGGCCAGCATCCGCGCCAGGCGTGAGCGTGACAGCGCCGCCGCCTCTGGCACATCGCGCGCCAGCGCCTTATCAAGGCGGTCGGGCGGGTTCGGCCCGATGGTGACGCGAAGGGTCTGGGACGGGATGTCCGACATGAACAAAACTCCGGTACCGGACGATGCAGGGGCTCCCCCCCCGCCCGACCTGCGGTTTCTCAAGGCACTGGTGACTGTGCTGACGGGCACGATGATTGCCGGTCTCATAACCATCGTGGGCCTGCTTGTCATCCGATTACCCGACCTGACCCCGGAGCGGCCCGCCCTGCCGGATGGCATCGTCTTGCCCGCCGGAACCCAGGCCGAGGCGGTCACCTTCGGGCAAGGCTGGTATGCCGTTGTCACTGGCGACCAGGAAATCCTGATTTTCGACGCCGAAACCGGGAATTTGCGCCAAACGGTCGTGATCAAGGCCGACAGATAGACCCGAAACACGGCTGTGCATCACCCCGACCCGCCGCGACAGACAGGGGCCGGGCGGCATTCGACGATCAAAGAATCGCATTGGACCCAACCTTCCGGCCGGCCAATGCCCATCCGTCCGATCCTTTTCCGACCTGTGGCAGACGGCCCCCTGACCTTCCTGTCGCGTATCTAAGCCGGCCACCGCCATATGGTCCACGACCCGGCGGTGGTCGCAAGGGGCCCTGCCCGCCCGGCGCCCGGCCAGCCAACACCCCATTGCGTCACAGCCCCGCCTCCAGCCGGTCCAGCAATGCCGCCAGCATCGCGTCGCATCTTTCGATCTGCGCCACCTCGACATATTCGTCGGGCTTGTGGCCCTGCATCATCGACCCCGGCCCGCAAATGACCGTCGGAATGTCGAGATCTTGCGAAAACAGCCCGCCTTCGGTGCCAAAGGCCACCTTGCAGGTCGTGTTGGCGCCCGTCAGCGACTGAACGAACCGCACCACCTGCGCATCCGTCGGCGTATTGAGGCCCGGATAGGAAAAATTTTCGGCAAACCGGATATCGGCCTCCGCGGCCGTCTTGCGCGCCTCGGCGACCAATGCGCCCGCACGCGCCCGGATATCGGCGAGGATCGCGGCGGGGTCATCTTCGGCGACATTGCGGATCTCGAAATCCAGTTCGCAAAGGTTTGGCACGATATTGAGAGCCACGCCACCGGACAGGCGCGCGGCATGGACTGTCGTATAGGGGATGTCATAATCGCCATCCTGATGCCCCGCCGTTCGCAGACCGCTCTGCACATCGCGCAGGATGCCGATCATGTCGGCGCCAAGATGCAGTGCGTTCAGCGCCAGCGGAGCCAGCGCCGAATGGCCTTCGCGCCCGATGCAGCGCGCCTTGAGCGCCACCTTGCCCTTGTGCCCCGATGCCACGCCAAGCCCGGTCGGTTCGCCGACAATGCACATCGCCGGGCGTACCGTCGCCTCTTGCAGGACGTCGATCATCGAACGCACCCCCTGACAGCCGATTTCCTCGTCATAGGAAAACGCCAGATGCAGCGGTGTCTTCAACGCGCGCCCGGCGGCCTGCAAGCCCGCCGACAGCGCGCAGGCGACGAAACCCTTCATGTCCGCCGTGCCGCGCCCGTAAAACCGCCCCTCGTGCCGGGTCAGCCTGAATGCCGGGCGCGTCCAGTTCTGGCCATCGACCGGCACCACATCGGTATGGCCCGACAACATGACCCCGCCGATATCCGCCGGGCCGACCGTTGCCAGCAGGTTCGCCTTGGAACCGTCTCTGTTGGGGATCAGTTGCGCCACGATGCCCGCCTCTTGCAGCCGATTCGCGACATACCGCATCAGTTCCATGTTGGAATTGCGGCTCACCGTGTCGAAAGCGATGAGATCTGCAAGGATTTCGGCGGATTTCATGTACTGCCCCGATGGCCCGAGTTTCACCCTGCGGCGCTGCCGCCCGGCGCCTGACGGCCAGCGGCCTGCGGCGCCGGATCGACGGCCAAAGGCCGGGCTGGCTGCCGTTCACTACCCTTGCCGGTGCCGCAACACAAGCGGACCGGCCGTGAAATGATTGGTGCCGGTCCGGAATTGCGCTAAAGAGACACATTACTGCCCTGACGGATCAAAACGCCAAGGGGGGCGCGCGCACCCGGCAGGCGCGGCATGAAACCCATGCGCGAGGCGCTGATGCGGCAATTTCTCGATCTGGACCGTTACCCTCTCGACCGGCCGGGCAGCACGCCCTGGGGCGCCCTCGTGGCCAGGTGCCGCGCCGATCTGGCACGCGACGGGATGTTCAACCTCGAGGCAATCATGGACCCGGCCGCAGCCGAACGGGCCGCCGCCGATCTGACCGAGAAATTCGCGGCGGAAAGCTTCCATCACGCGCGCGACCACAATATCTATTTCACCGACGCGATCGCCGAACTCCCCGACGATCACCCGGCCCTCACCCGGTTCACCACGTCGAATGACACGTTGTGCAACGATCAGGTGAAGGGCACGCCGATGGATCTGCTTTACCGGTGGCTTCCTTTCGCCACGTTTCTGGCGGCGGCGATGGACAAACCGGCGCTTTTCACGATGGACGATCCACTGGCCGGACTGAATGTGATGTCCTACCGCGAAGGCCAGCAACTGAACTGGCATTTCGACCGGTCGGAATTCACCACCACACTCATGCTTTGCGCACCCGACGAGGGGGGCGAATTCCTCTATCGGACCGATCTGCGCAGCGCGGGCGATCCGAATTACGACGGCGTGGCAAGGTTGCTGCGCGGCGACGATCCCGACCAGCGCAGCCTGACGCTGAAACCCGGCACGCTCAACGTCTTTCGCGGCAAGAACACGCCGCACAGGGTCGCCCCGGTCAGGGGGCCGCGCGCCAGGGTCATCGCCGTCTTTTCCTTTTATGAGCGTCCCGGCGTGAGCTTCAGCGACGAAGAACGAATCGCGTTCTACGGGCGGGCCTGCTGAGACGCCCGGCGCGTGCAGGCAAGGGCGATGCAGCAAAAGCCCCCGAATTCCGGTGGCGGGGCCGGCGGGAATTCACCCTGCCGTCAGGCAAACCGGTTTTCGAACAAGGCGTCCGGGATCTTTGCCAGGACGTGATGCGGTATGACGTCGCATCGGCGATTTCGCGGCTGCCACGGGATCTGTTTCGCGCTAGTCACCCCGCCACGAACGATTTCTGCAATGCAGGCAAACCGCCTGCCAAAACACCGGCGATAGCCGCCTTGCGGTCGCGCTCGACCGATCTTACATTCACGCTGAACGATCAAAGGAAGTTACCCGGCAATGGCCATGGAAGCCGAAGACATAGAAAAGCTGATCCGCACGCGCTTTCCAAAGGCGGCGATCACGATCACCGACCTCGCCGGGGATGGCAATCATTATGCTGCCGAAGTCATTGATGAAAGCTTCAAGGGCATGAACCGTGTCCAGCAGCAACGCGCGGTCTATGCCGCACTCAAGGGAAAAATGGACGGCGCGCAGGGGGAACTCCACGCGCTTGCCCTGACCACGAAAGCACCGGAGTAACCGAAATGACCACTACAAATACCGCCCAGGAACAGATCCGCGACACCGTGACGAAAAACAACGTTGTCTTGTTCATGAAGGGCACCAAGACGATGCCCCAATGCGGCTTTTCCAGCCGTGTGGCGGGGGTTCTGAATTTCATGGGCGTCAACTATACCGACGTGGATGTGTTGGCTGACGCGGATATTCGCCAGGGGATCAAGGATTATTCCGACTGGCCCACGGTGCCGCAGCTTTACGTCAAGGGCGAATTCATCGGCGGCTGCGACATCGTCACCGAAATGACCCTTTCGGGGGAACTCGATGCGCTTTTCACCGACAAGGGCATTTCCTTCAACAAGGACGCCGCCGACCAGATCCGGGCCGCCAACGGCTGAGTTTCGCGCCGGCGCCGATGCCGGACCGATCCAAGATTGGTCAGGAAGCGCGCGCCGCGGGCATCTATTCACGCCAAAGGCATAATGATCTTTCCGCTGGTCAACCGTTTCCGGCGAAGAAACGGTCAACCGGCGCGGCGTTCGTCCAGCCGGTCGGCCAGGGCTTCGGCCCGGGCGGCTATTTCCGACAATGTGTCGGTCACGATTTCGGGGATGACCGGCACTTCGACGCGTTCGGGATTGGCCCGCGCATTGGCGGCCACCCGTTCGGCGACGGCGGCGCGGTCTTCGGCGGCGCGTAACTGATCTTCCAGCCCGGCGGTCCGATCCGCCAGCATCAGCCCGGCCATCAGCAGCATTCGCGCCTCGGGCATCCGGCCGATCTGGCCGACCAGAACGGTTGCTTCGGTATCCAGCATCTTGGCGGCCGCGCGCAGGAAATGTTCCTCGCCGTCCTGGCAGGCCACTTCGAATTCACGGCCCCCGATTTCAATGCGCATTTCGGGCATCAGGCCACCTCGCCGATCAGGGGTTTCAGTTCCGCCAGAATTTCTTCCATTTCGGCCACATCCGCGTCACGGGCGGCGCGAAGGGATTCCAGTTCGGTCAACATGGATTTGTTGATCAGATGCGGTTCCGCGAGCCCGTTTCGCGCCGCATCGGAAAGGGCGCTGTTTGCCGCCGTCAGCTCGCCATTGAGCCGCCTTTGTCTTTGCAGCTCCTGGGTTGCCGCGTCAAGGCTCCGGGTCAGGCTGGCGACTTTCCTTTCCAGCGCCCCCACCATGTTTTCCTGTTTTTCCTTGATCGCCCGCACCCGCTCGGTCAATTGCGCGTTGGTCGCGCGTTCCGCCTCCAGGGCCTCCGTCAATTCGGCCTGCGCCTTGTCGCCGGCCGCCGCGGGCGGCGCGGCGTCGGGGGCATCCGGCCAATCGTCGATGCCCTGGCCGATCCTTTCCAGCGCCGCAGAAATGCGGCGTTCCAATTCGGCGATATCGTTCATCTGATCCGGCCCCCTGCCCAAAGCATTGAAATTTCTTGCACCCCCAATTGCGCCCCGCCGCCCGAAGCGAATCGGGCGTCGTGTGTGGCGGGCCGAGTTTAGACCAAAGGGCGCACCGAATTCTCCCCCCTTTTGTGTCCGGGGGCGGGGGATACGCTTGATCTTGCCCCCGTGCCTGCCTATCAAGCGCCCAACCTGCCACATCCCATGACGGAAGGACCAACCCCTTGGACATCGCCAGCCTGCGCAAGAACCACCCCGATCACTGGGCGCGCGCCTGCGCCATCCGCACCCTGACGCTGGATGCGGTGGCGGCGGCGAAATCGGGGCATTCCGGGATGCCGATGGGGATGGCCGATGTCGCCACCGTCCTGTTTGAAAAACATCTCAATTTCGACGCCTCCGCCCCCGACTGGCCCAACCGCGACCGGTTCCTCTTGTCGGCCGGGCATGGCTCGATGCTGATCTATGCGCTGCTTTATCTGACCGGCCACGCCGACATGACGCTGGAGCAGATCCGGAATTTCCGCCAATGGGGCTCGATCACGGCGGGCCACCCGGAATACGGCCACGCAAAGGGCGTGGAAACCACCACCGGGCCATTGGGCCAGGGTATCGCCAACGCCGTGGGCTTTGCCATGGCCGAGGAACAGCTGCGCGCCCGCTGGGGCGCCGGGATCATCGACCATCACACCTATGTCATGGCCGGTGACGGCTGTCTGATGGAAGGCATCAGCCAGGAGGCGATCGGTCTGGCCGGCAAACAGCGGTTGTCGCGGCTGATCGTGCTGTGGGACAACAACGGCATCACCATCGACGGCAAGGTTTCCATTTCCGACGTGACCGACCAGCAGGCACGCTTCGCGGCTTCGGGCTGGGATGTGTTTTCCTGCGACGGCCACGATCCCGACGACATCGACCGGGCGATCACCGCCGCCAAGACCTCGAGCGGACCCGCGCTCATTGATTGCGCCACCCATATCGCGCTGGGATCCTCGGCGCAGGACAGCTCGAAAGGCCACGGCGCGCTAACCGATCCCCAGTTGATCGCCGACACCAAGGCCGCCTATGGCTGGACCAGCCCGGCGTTCGAAATCCCCGCTCCGATCAAATCGGCCTGGGAGGCAACCGGGGCGCGCGGCAGCACCCCGCGCAAGGCGTGGAATGCGCGTGTGGCGGCCCTGTCAGCCGCCAAACAGACCGAATTTGCCCGCCAGTTCGCCGGCAATGCGCCCAGGAAACTGCCGGCGCTGATCCGCGCGTTGAAAAAGCAGGCCAGCGACGCCGCCCCCAACGTCGCCACCCGCAAGGCCAGCGAAATGGTGCTGGAGGTGATCAACCCGGTCATGGCCGAAACCCTGGGCGGGTCGGCCGATCTGACCGGATCGAACAACACCCGGACCGGCGATCTGGGCACCTTCGGGCCGGACAACCGCAAGGGCCGCTATGTCTATTACGGGATTCGCGAACATGGCATGGCGGCGGCGATGAACGGCATGGCGCTTCATGGCGGCATCCGCCCCTATGGCGGTACCTTCATGTGCTTTACCGATTATGCCCGCCCGGCGATGCGGCTTTCAGCGCTGATGGGGATTCCGGTCGTCTATGTGATGACCCACGATTCGATCGGCCTGGGTGAAGACGGCCCTACCCACCAGCCCGTCGAACACCTGGCCATCAGCCGGGCCACGCCCAACACGCATGTGTTCCGCCCCGCCGATCTGGTCGAAACCGCCGAAGCCTGGGAACTGGCGCTGACCAGCAAGACGACGCCTTCGGTTCTGGCGCTCAGCCGGCAGAACCTGCCGACGGTGCGCAAGAACAACACCGCCCGCAACCTGACCGCCCAGGGCGGCTATGTGCTGCAAGACGCCGCCGACAAGCGCAAGGCGATCCTGATGGCCAGCGGCTCCGAAGTGGAAATCGCCCTGCAAGCGCGCGAATTGCTGGAAGCCGACGGAATCGGCACCCGCGTTGTGTCCATGCCCTGCATGGAGCTTTTTGCGGCTCAGCCCGAGACGTACCGCAAACGGGTGCTTCCCGGCGGGCCGGTCCGCGTCGCGGTCGAGGCGGGCGTGCGCCAGCCCTGGGACCGGTTTCTGCTGGGCGAGCGCGGGCGCGAGGCCAAGGCCGGATTCGTCGGCATGGACAGTTTCGGGGCCTCTGCCCCGGCGGAACGGCTCTATCAGGAATTCGGCATCACGGCCGAGGCGGTGGCAGCCAGGGTGAAGGACCTGCTGGGGCTGGGCTGAGGCGGACAGGGCAGCGAAAGATCCGCGGAACGGCAGAAAACCGCGCGCCGCCCCGGCCCGGATATCGCGCGAAGGACATTCCGGTTCAGACGGTTGACAGAGGCGATGGCAAGGCGTCGCGACGGTGCCACAGGGCCTGATCGCCGCCCTGCATCTCAGCCCCCTGCACCTCAGCCCCCTGCATCTCAGCCCCTTGAACCCGCACCGCGGATCATGCCTGCCAATGGTGTGAAAACCCTGGTCACGAACGGGATCACCAACACCCCCAGCGCCAGCCCCAATATCCCGTCCAGGGCCGCCGTGACGGCCCAGCCGGTGAAGCCCGCGGCCCATCCGGGCACCTTGTGGGCGGCAAGGCCGGCCCAATCGGCGATGACCCGTTCGGGGCCGGCAACGCCGAACCCGGCCAGCCCATGAACGATGATCGCCCCGCCGACCCAGATCATCGCCGCTGTCCCGACCGCCGTCAGCGCCTTCAAGAACCCCGGCATCGCGCGCACGATGGCACGCCCCAGCGCCCGCGTCGCACCCAGACGGCCCCTGGCCGACAGGAACAACCCGACATCATCGGCCTTCACGATCAGCGCGACACCGCCATAAACCACAGCCGTGATGCCGATCCCCGCACCGGCCAGGGTGGCCGCTTCGAACCAGATCGAACTGTCCGGGGTGGCCGCGAGGATGATGGTCATGATCTCGGCGGACAGGACAAAATCGGTCTTGATCGCGCCGGCGACCTTTTCCCGCTCCAGATGCGCCGCGCCGCGGATTTCCTCGTCGAGCGGCGCCTCGGGGCTGGCGGGATGCCAGATCAGATGCCAGATCTTTTCGGCCCCCTCGAAGCAGAGATAAGCCCCGCCGATCATCAGCAGCGGGTTGATCAGCCAGGGCGCGAAGGCCGACAGGATCAGCGCCACGGGCAACAGGATCACCAGCTTGTTGAAGATCGAGCCCTTGGCGATCTTCCAGATGATCGGCAGTTCGCGTTCCGCCGCGAACCCGTGGATGTATTTCGGCGTGACCGCCGCGTCGTCGATCACCGCGCCCGCCGCCTTGACACCCGATTTGGTCGCCTGCGCCGCGACATCATCCAGTGAAGCGGCCGCCACCTTGGCAATGGTGGCCACATCATCCAGCAATGCCAGCAACCCGCTCATTCGGCCGCACCCGTCCTGACCTGATCCGCAATTTCACAACGCTCGGCCGTTCTTAGGAATTCCGCGGCCGGAATTCAAACCAAACCCGCAAGGCGCGCACCCGCCGTCATGCGTATCGCAACATGTGAATGTGCCGCAACAGTGCCAATGGCCCATCTCGATTGTGGCGTCTGTTTTCGCTAACATCTCTGTGTTTTCGCTAACATGTTGAAAGGCCGGCTTTTCCCGGCTAACTGCATTTGCTATCTGAATCACGGGGGCGCGCTTTTGTCAGCCGCGTTCGGTCAGGAGGCTTGGGTATGACAGTCACCATCGGCATCAACGGATTTGGGCGCATCGGGCGTTGCACGCTCGCGCATATCGCCGAGGCGGCGCGCAACGATGTGCAAGTGGTCAGGATCAACGCCACCGGCCCCATCGAGACAAACGCCCATCTGCTGAAATACGATTCCGTTCATGGCCGCTATGGCGGCGAAGTTCGGGTGAAGGGCAACACGCTCGATCTCGGCCAGGGCCCGATCGACGTGATGTCGACCTACGAGCCGTCAGAACTGGACTGGGACGGCGTCGATGTGGTGCTCGAATGTACCGGCAAGTTCAACGACGGCCACAAATCGGCGGTGCATCTGGAACGCGGCGCCAAGCGGGTGCTCATTTCCGCGCCCGCCAAAAACGTCTGCAAGACGGTGGTCTACGGCGTCAATCACCGCGCGCTGACCAGTGAACATCATATCGTTTCCAACGGATCTTGCACCACCAACTGCCTTGCGCCGCTGGCCAAGGTGCTGAATGACGCGATCGGCATTCAGTCGGGTATCATGACCACGATCCATTCCTATACCGGCGATCAGCCGACGCTCGACCGCCGCCACAGCGACCTTTATCGCGCGCGCGCTGCCGCGATGGCGATGATTCCGACGTCGACGGGGGCCGCCAAGGCGCTGGGCGAGGTGCTGCCGGAACTGGCGGGCAAGCTGGATGGCTCGGCCATTCGGGTGCCGACGCCGAATGTTTCGGCGGTCGATCTGACCTTTCAGGCGGCGCGCGACGTGACAGTGGCCGACGTCAACGAAATCGTGCGCGAGGCGGCGGCGGGCTATATGGGCATGGTCATGTCATACGATCCCGAACCCAAGGTCTCGATCGACTTCAACCACACGCCCTATTCGACCATCTTCGCACCGGATCAGACCAAGGTCATCGGCGGGCGCACGGTCCGGGTGCTGGCTTGGTACGACAATGAATGGGGTTTCTCCTGCCGCATGGCCGATGTCGCCGGGGTGATGGGGCGGCTCTTGCAATAGGAAGCCTCTGGGCCTATGCGCCTTGCCCCATGACCAATCGAATTGCCATCGCCCTGGTGTTGATCATCGCGGCCTTCTTTGTGGCCGATCATTTCTGGCTGCATCTTGACGCGGGCGCGTTTCTGGCGCGCAAACTGCTTGATCTGATAGATTGGGTCGCCTTCTGGCGGTAAAGGGGCCACTCTGCGGTTGACCTTTGGCCGGTTTTTTGATGTTAGCGGTAACATCAACCGGGCGGATGCCCGATACGGCTCAGCGCGAAAGGGAGGTCACATGGCTGTCAAGGTAGCGATCAACGGATTCGGACGCATCGGCCGCAATGTGCTGCGCGCGATCATCGAATCGGGCCGCCGGGATATCGAGGTCGTGGCGATCAACGATCTGGGGCCGGTGGAAACCAATGCCCATCTTTTTCGATTCGATTCCGTGCATGGCCGCTTTGCCGGAGAGGTGCGGACAACCGACGCGACGATCGACGTCGGCCGCGGGCCGATGGCCGTCACGGCGATCCGCGACCCCGCCGATCTGCCCTGGGCGCATGTCGATATCGTTCTGGAATGCACGGGGATCTTTACCGACAGGGAAAAGGCCGCGGTGCATCTTGAAAATGGCGCAAGCCGGGTGCTGGTGTCGGCGCCATCGAAGGGGGCCGACAAGACCATCGTTTACGGCGTCAATCACGGCGTGCTGGACAAGGACGACCGCGTCGTTTCCTGCGCATCCTGCACCACCAACTGCCTGGCGCCGGTGGCGCGTGTACTGAGCGGTGCCATCGGCATCGTCAAGGGCTTCATGACCACCATTCATTCCTACACCGGCGATCAGCCGACCCTTGATACCCTGCACCGCGATCCTTACCGCGGGCGGGCGGCGGCGCTCAGCATGATCCCGACCACGACCGGCGCGGCCAGGGCCGTCGGGCTGGTCTTGCCCAAACTGGCGGGCAAGCTTGACGGCGTGGCGATCCGGGTGCCGACACCGAACGTTTCGGCGGTCGATTTCGTCTTTGAGGCGGCACGCGACACCAGCGTCGAGGAAATCAATACCGTGATCCGCAGCGCGGCCAAGGGCCCCATGAAGGGTATTCTGGGGGTAACCGACCATGCCAATGTCTCGGCCGATTTCAACCATGACCCGCATTCCTCGGTCGTCCACATGGATCAGACACGGGTGCTTGAGGGGCGGATGTGCCGGATACTGAGCTGGTACGACAACGAATGGGGCTTTTCCAACCGCATGGCCGATGTCGCCGTGGCCATGGGCAGGCTGCTGTAGCGCCTGTCATGCCCGGCCCGGGTCAACTGTTGCGCGCCGAAACGCCGCCCGCTTTGCGCCAGGCGTGACGCGCGATGGCACCGGCCTGAGCAAATATCAACGCCATATCAAGATCATACCAGGCGAGATTGCCAATGCACATGAGCAGCAATTCGGGCGATCGGTGATCGCCGGCAGCAGCCGGGAAGCCCGAAGCAACCGCCTCAGATCTGCCGCTGCCAGAAAACCCCGGTACCGTCGATTTCCTGAATCGCCACCTTTTCGTCCGGAGCCGCCCGCCCCAGAAAGTCGTGAACCGCCTGCCGGCAACCGGCCACCGCGTGATAATCGTCGACGATGATGTAGCCGCCGGGCGACACCTTGCCATAGAGGTTTTCAAGCCCGTCCATAGTCGATTGGTACATATCGCCATCGAGCCGCAGAATTGCCAGTTTTTCGATCGGCGCCGTTGGAAGCGTGTCCTTGAACCAGCCCTTCAGAAACCGGACCTGTTCGTCAAGAAGACCATAGACCGCGAAATTTGCCTCGACCTCTTGCTGGGAAATCGCCAGGAATTTCAGTTCGTGGTGCCTGTCGCCCCGGTCGGCGGCATATTTCGCCGCATCCGGTTTTGGCAGCCCTTCGAAACTGTCCGCAACCCAGACCGTTCGCCCGGTTTCGCCATAGGCCTTGAAAATCCCCCGCACCAGAATGCACGCGCCACCGCGCCAGACACCGGTTTCAATGAAATCGCCGGGAATGCCCTTTTCGATGACCTCGCAGGCAAGGTCGCGCAAATTGTCCATGCGCTGGCGCCCGATCATCGAATGGGCGACCGAAGGCCAGTCAAGGCCAAGGCTGCGCTTTCGTTCGTCGAAAACATCCGAACGCCGCTGTGTCTTGGCGATCTTCTGCGCGATGTTGCGTAGCAGATTCCGCTGAACCGGCGGGTCGCGATAGATTTCGTTGACGATGATGTCACGCAAGAGATCAATATACATTCGGCGTACTTGCGCGGCATTTTCTTTCATCAGGATGCGGCCTCGATGTGGCAGGAATTTCAGGTTTGTTACACAGCCGAGAATCGAATAGCAAGTGAGCGGAATTTCAAGCAACGGACGGAAATCACCATGACGACGCGCACGGAAACCGACAGTTTTGGCCCGCTGGAGGTGCCTTCGGATAAATACTGGGGCGCGCAGACCCAACGGTCGATCAGGAATTTTCCGATCGGCTGGGAACGGCAGCCTGTCGCGATCATCCGGGCGCTGGGGGTGATCAAGAAGGCCTGTGCCGAGGCCAATATCGCCAATGGCGCATTGGACCCCGCGCTGGGAAAGGCCGTTTCCGATGCCGCCCAGGAGGTCATCGACGGCAGGTTCGACGACAATTTCCCGCTGGTCGTCTGGCAGACCGGGTCGGGCACCCAATCCAACATGAACGCCAATGAGGTGATTTCCAACCGCGCGATCGAAATGCTTGGCGGGCAGATGGGAACGAAAAAGCCGGTGCACCCCAATGACCATGTGAACATGGGGCAATCCTCGAACGACACCTTTCCCACCGCGATGCATATCGCCACCGCGATGATGGCGCGCGACACGCTGCTGCCGGGGCTGGAAAAACTGCACGGTGCGCTGGCCGACAAGGTCGCGGCCTTCAAGGACATCATCAAGATCGGCCGCACCCATACCCAGGATGCGACCCCGCTGACATTGGGGCAGGAGTTTTCGGGCTATGCGCATCAGGTGGCGATGGGCATTCGCCGCGTCAAGGCCGCCCTGCCCGCCATCAGCGAACTCGCACAGGGCGGCACCGCCGTCGGCACCGGGCTCAACACCACGAAAGGCTGGGCCGAACAGGTCGCGGCGAACATGGCGCGCATCACCGGCCTGCCTTTCACCACCGCCCCCAACAAGTTCGAAGCGCTGGCCGCTCATGACGCGATGGTGGAAATGTCGGGCGCGCTCAAGACCGTCGCCGTCTCGCTCAACAAGGTCGCCAATGATATCCGCTTTCTGGGGTCGGGGCCACGATCCGGCCTGGGCGAATTGAACCTGCCGGAAAACGAGCCGGGTTCGTCGATCATGCCCGGCAAGGTCAATCCGACCCAGGCCGAGGCGCTGACCATGGTTTGCGCCCAGGTGATCGGCAATGACATGACGGTGGCGGTGGCCGGTGCGCAGGGGCACTTTGAGCTCAATGTGTTCAAGCCGGTCATTTCCTACAACGTGCTGCAATCCATGCAGCTTCTGGGCGACGCCGCGGGCAGCTTCGCCGACAATTGCGTCAAGGGGATCGAGGCCAACACGGCCCGCATCGACAAGCTGATGAAGGAAAGCCTGATGCTGGTGACGGCGCTGGCGCCGACAATCGGCTATGACAATGCCACGAAGGTTGCCAAGACCGCGCACAAGAACGGCACCAATCTGCGAGACGAGGCGATTGCCCTGGGTTTCGTGGACGGCGAAACCTTTGACCGCATCGTTCGCCCCGAACGCATGGTCGGACCGAAGGAGTGACGGCAGCGATGGCGGAAATCATCAATTTCAAAACCGCGTCGAAACAGCTTGATCGCACAAAGAAACGCGCGCAAGGCACTGAAAACGCAGCGAGATCAGGCAGAACAAAAGCGCTCAGAAAGCTTGAAGAAGCGGCCCGCAGGAAGGCGCGCGACACGCTTGATGCGCACCGCATGGAAGACCCCGACGCGTGAGCCGGCCGGTCAAGCATTCGCTGACGCTCAATGGCCACCGAACCAGCGTGTCACTGGAAAACGAATTCTGGCGCGCGTTTTGCAAGAGGGCCGAGGATCTGGGCCAGCCGATCAATGCCCTTGCGGCGGAAATCGACGCCGCGCGGGGCGCGGAAACCGGGCTTGCCACGGCGATCCGGCTATATGTCTTGCGCAATCTTCAGGCCGAACTGGCGTCAGTCCGAACTGCAAGGATTGCCGCAAACCGCTGAACCCCGTGAGGTTTCGTCCTGACGCCGGATCAAAAGTTGCACCCCGAAATCGACCGCGCCAGCGCTTCACGCGGTAACGATTGCTCCGGCGAATGGCTTCAGTGGCGCCACACCCGGCTTTCATCGGGATAAAGCGCCCGCCGCAACCGCAGCGCCAGCGATTTTTCCTGTTCTTCGCGCCAGGTCAACGCGGCCTTGCGCCTCGCGTTCGCTTTCAGATCGCCCCTGAACAGGAATTGGATTTCTTCGCGCGACAGCAGGTTTTCGGGTTCCGGCTCCGGCGAGATGGGCAGGCCGACCGCGCGCCAGGACGGAATGGCGATCCGCAGCCCGACACGCGATACATGCGCCGTCGCGCCGATCGATGCGTGCGATGCATGTGCTCTGTTTGTCATGACCCTGCTCCCCCCCTCGAAGCGATGCCGACAATCGGCAAGAAATGGCCGATCCCGGTGCTTTCAACCTGCCTGAAATACCTGCTACGACGAATCACCAAGGCACATTAGGGGAAAATGAACCATTTTCTACCCCATGATCAATTCAAGGTTGCGTTTCAGCATTGTTTCATCAGTGTGATCAGCGGCCACCCTCACCCCTCCGGTGAACCGCAAGCATGATTCCATCCTTCGCGCGCACCGTCAGATGCGCCACCGGAACAGGGTCTTGCCCGCCCGCCGGTGAAAACCGCAGATCGCGCACCAGAAGCGCCAGGAAAAGCACCCCTTCGATCATCGCGATGCCGGCGCCCGGACAGACCCGCGGCCCGGCAGAGAAGGGCAAAAACCCCTGGCGCACCGATTGCCGGGCTTCCGGTGCCCGCCAGCGGTCGGGGTCGAAAGCGTCAGGGTTGTCCCAGATGCGTTCATGCCGGTGAATATGCCAGGGTGAAACGACGATCTGCGAACCGCGGCGCACATCGCGCGCGCGAAAGGTCTCCGGGTGCCTGTTTTCGCGCACCATCATCGGTACCGGCGGATAAAGACGCAGTGCCTCGCGAAATACGTTTCGGGTGAACTCCAGCCTGGAAATATCGGAAAACTCTAGATTATCCTTGATCCCATTTACCTCTCTCGCGACCTTTTCCTGCGCCTCCTGATCGGCGGCCAGCAGGTAAAGCGCCCATGCCAGCGCCGAGGCAGAGGTTTCATGCCCGGCCAGAAAGAAGATCGCGACCTGATCGATCATCTCATCCGCGTCAAAGCCGGTGCCTGTCGCCGGATCGACGGTGGTCATGATCTTCGTCGCCAGATCCGCCGGGGCCGTGCCAGCGTGGATATCCTTCATCCGCTCGTCGACCAGCCGTGCAATGAGCGTGCGTATTTCCATCGCCGTGCGGCGCGCCGCGCGGCGGTGAAACCGGGGAAACCAGCCCGGCAAGGGCACGAAGGCGGCCAGGTTCAGCAAAGGCTGGCTGCGCTGGTGGTTGCGGAACTGCGAAAAGACCCTTGCGGCGATCTCGTTCTCGATCGGGATCGAGAACAGTATCCGAAATATCACATCCGCCGCCCCGTGGCTGGCCTCGGATTCGATCTCCAGCGCCTTGCCCGCCTGCCTGGCAATCCGGTCGCGCGCCGAAAGTGCCGCGGCGCGCATGGCGGGAAACGCCTCTTTCACCTTGCCGCCTTCGAATGCCGGGTCGATGATGCGCCGCTGTCGCTGCCAGGCCTCGCCGTTGGTCAGAAAAACCGATTGCCCCAACAAGGGCGACAAGCCTTCGCGCACCCGGTTCGACTTGGGAAAATCGTCAGGCCGCGCCTTGAGCACGAGGCCCACCAGCGCCGGGTCATTGCACAGATAGGACCTGAAAAAGGGCGTTCGGAACTCGGCCATCCAGGCCCGGTAGAGCCTCGCAGGCTGCGCCGACAGGATATCGCGGCGAAACAGCCGCAGGTATTGCAGCAACGATACCCTGTCGGGCCGCGTCCGGGGTTTTGGCGGGATCATGCGATATCCCTGTAGCGGTTCACGACGGTCGTGATGCGGTTTCTTGACGGCGCGCGGCCGCTGAACCGCTCGGCAAGGCTTCTCGGCCCCGCGGTAATCAGGAAATAGTCGTAATCGCCAGGCCGGTCAAAGGCGCAAAGATACTGGAAATGCAGCCTGAAGAACCGCCAGCGAAGCCCGCGCCAGCGTTCGGGCGACAACGTTTGCGTGAAGGCCGCCGAGAGAACCAGCGGCCAGCGCTTGCCTTGCGGGGCCACGCCGGTGACGCTGACCGGATCGCAAAGCGCAAAGGCGCAGCCATCGCCGGGGGCGGTGACATCGACCCAGCTCAGCTCGCTGCGCGCCGAAAGATAGGCCAGATCCGCCCTCAGCCGCTGTGCCCGGGGCAGGAACGACGCCATCGGAACCACATGGCCCAGCGACAGAAAGGCAAGGCGCCCGTCAACCGCCACCGCGCCCGAGCGGATCAGATCGGCCAGCGCCGACACGGCAAAATGCGCCCCCGACGAATGCCCCACGACCAGCACCTCGTCCCAGTCCTCGTTCAGCGCCACGGCGATACGATCACTGAACTCTGCAAGCCTGGCCGTCAGAACCGGCGGATAGGCGCCCTGGGCCTGCGCGGTAAAGGCATAGTCATGCATGAGGTAATAGGCGTAAAACCACTTGTCCTTCGATCTGAACCAGGCCAGCGACAGCGCCGCCCCGATCACCCCGGCGACACCGGCCGCCGCATGGCTCAGCCCGTCGAAAGGGACGGCCAGCGCCCCGCCGCCCGCCATCCCAAACCCCGCCGACACCACGAACCGCAGCGCCAGCAAGACACCCGCCGCCAGCGCCAGCTGCCCGATCAGCATCACGATCGGATAGAGCGCCGCGATGGCCGGCCCCTTGCGCAAACGGATCAGCCGGAAAATCGCCCCCGATCCGACATAGACCCAGACGGTTTTCACAAGTTGCCAATAGGTCGCGAAAATCCCGTTGCTCATCGAGGCGCGCACGATGTCGGACCAGACCAGAACCTCGATATCCGAGACGACCCTCGCGCCTTCCATCGACGCCGTCACCCGCCAGCCATAACGCGCGCCCTGCCCTGCGGGGCTCAGCGAAAGCCGGTAGCCGCTGACCGCCGCCTGGGCGGCAGCCTCCTTGCGGTAAAGTTCCCGGTATCTGCGCGGATGAAACGGATCGTACCCCGGCACATAGAAGACCCGGCGCCGTTTCACCCTTTCGCCCGCGCTGCCGCCCATCCGCCTGCCCTGCCCGCCTCCCGGTCACCGGACTCTAGAGTGAAATCCGCAAACCCCGCAATGCGTCATTTGGATGTCTCCCTGCGCGCAAAGATCGCCTGCGCCAGCGCCCCGCCCCTCTTTTCGGCGCCCCGCCCACCCTCGCGCGGCCATAGCCTTGAAATTACAGGTTGCACTGGCGCCAGCGGACCGCTAAATCCCGCCTCCATGACGACCCCGACGCGGAGAGGTGCCGGAGCGGTCGAACGGGGCGGTCTCGAAAACCGTTGACCCTTCACGGGGTCCCAGGGTTCGAATCCCTGTCTCTCCGCCATAACCCTTCTGGATTATCATTGCATTTCAAAGTGTTACGGGCCGGTTAGTCCGGGCGATTGAAGTTCTGCCCACTCCCTGCACACGGCGCGACCCCGGATTTTGACGGACAAACAGCCCGTCTTTCGATCACGAAAACGTGAGCGCCCGCCTTCCTCTTTGGCCGGTGATGCGTTGGCGGCACGCGGTGAAGCGTTCGGCAGGAGTGTCGCTCAATCTATCTTGCAACCTTAGCGATACGGCCTGTATCCTTTGGGAAAATTCGGTAACGAGGGCTGACCATGGAATTGAAAGAACGCGTTAGGGTTAACCAAGCAAAAATTGACGAACTGGCAGATAGTTTCGATGAATCTACGGGCCTGACATGGCTGTGGGCTTTCTTGTTCGGCCCGATATATTTCGCCGTACATGGATTTTGGTCGCGTGCGGCACTGATTTTGGTTCTCAACTTCATAATCATTGGATTCTTTGTAGCCCCCTTCATTGCATACCCTGCATGGAAGATAAGAGCGAAGGAAAAGGCTGAACGTGCGCTTCTCTTGGACGCGGCGGAACGCAACAGGTAATTTGCGCCAAAAGGAATTGGGCATTGTTCATTCTTGCCGCAATTGGGTGGGTAGCTATCGCGGCTGGCGGGTTGGCTGCATTCGCGGGTTTCAACATGAGCGAACCTTTCTGGATTGCCATGGGTCTTTCCAGCATGATTTCTGGCGTGCTGTTTCTGGCACTGGATCGTGGCTTGTCGTTGCTCACCGAAATACGTGACAAGCTTGTGGGTGAAACACCGGATCAAGCGCGCGCCCCTACCAAGAGAACGTCGTTTGACGACGCTTTCCTAGACGGCGAATAGCGCGGAAAAAGAAACCCCGGCTGCGTCGTTGAACGCGAACCGGGGTCAGTAGCCCTTGGCACTTAAGGGAACTTGCGTCACGCGACTGCGGCGTAGGTGCTGCGACAAACTTCAAGGGCGCGGGCACGATCCGACGCGGTGACGGTGTAGAGCGGCACGGCAAGCAAGGCGGTTTCGGTCAGGTCTACGGACAAGCCTTCGGCGGCTAGGGCTGCGTTGATCGTGGTCGCCGGGGAAGCAATGCCCACAGCAAGCACGCCGGGCACGTCCCACCGGCTTTCCGGCACATGGTGCGGGATATGGTGCAGGCGCTCGGAAACGGCTGGCAGGGCCGCACAAGACCAGCCTAGGCGCTGATCCATCACCGGGGCGGCTATGGCCATTGTGGGCACGCACAGGGGTAACTGGCGCTCCCCTAGCCCGCTCCAATCGGGATAGGCCGCAACGGCGGGGTCAACCGGCCACAGGCACGCATAGGGCGGCACCTGCACGTAGCCGTGCATCGGCGCGGGCCGCTTCGCCGGGCTACTGGCCGCAATCCATGCGACCAGCTTTGCTATGTCGGTTGCGGCGGTCATTAGACTTCGACGCGGCTTGCCTGTGCCGCTTCAACGACTTCGTGCGAATAGTAGGACGAATGCACGTCGCCTACGACGCGTTCGTAATTCTGCACCTTGTCGGCAAGTTCGACACCTTCATTCAACAGTTTGAAGCCCGACGGCGCGAAAAGTTCGACGGCCTTAAGGCGCATGTTCGAATGCAATTGGTCGGTCATATCCATGAGAAACGACGGCGACGAATAGATGGTAGACGCGACTTGCAAATCCACCTTGTAGGCGTTGGATACCTTCTGCATTCCTTCCGGGGTCTTGATTTGGTCCCTGATCCAGCCCCGGATTTCGGATTGCAGGTAGCCGTATTGGTCTCTTGGCCCCAAGATTTCGTCGGCGACGGCCTGCCCGTCGTCTTTGAGTTCGTTGGCCTTCTTCCCGAAGATTTGAGCGTGCCGCCGCAGGTCGCTGGAAAGCTGCACGGCAAGTTCGTGCGCGGCCATGTGCTGTTGCGCCTTGTTGCGCGTCCGGTCGCCCGCAAGCTTCTGCGCCTTTTCGGTCGTCGCCGTGACCTTGGAAAACAGGGCTTCAAGATCGTTCTTCACGCTCGGAAGCTTCTCCGGGTCGCCAAGCTTGATGCGCAGCCAAGTGTTCGTGCGCAAGTTCTGGATCGTGTTTGCCCGCGATGGAACAAGATGAACGTTATTCCCTTCGGCGTGCCCGATTGCGGGGCTTCCCATGACGCTACGCATTGTGCCTATTTCCTTCTTCTTCTGCGATTGTTTCGCTTGCTTCGTTGATAAGTCGGGCTTGCTGCGCCAATAGCGCGGCCTGCCATTCGTCGTCGGACCCGTGGTCGGTCACGATCATGCACGGCCCCTTCGGCATGGTGCCGATAAGCTGGCCTTGGGGCGTGAACCGCGCGACGGAACCGCGAATGCGGACGGGCGGCACCGCGCGTCGCTCCAACTTGGCGACCCTTGATGCCAAAGCCCGCGTCACTGGCCTTGCTCCAATTTTTCGAT
>JAGRDY010000031.1 GCA_020446815.1 Paracoccaceae bacterium | reverse complement strand
TCGAGCGGCAGGATCGCGTTCTTGTCCTCGATGAAATCGCCAAGCTGGCTGTCTTCCTCATCGCCGATGGGGGTCTCCAGGCTGATCGGCTCCTTGGCGATCTTCATCACCTTGCGGACCTTCTCCAGCGGCATTTGCAGCTTCTCGGCCAGCTCCTCGGGCGTCGGCTCGCGGCCGATCTCATGGAGCATCTGGCGCCCCGTCCGCACCAGCTTGTTGATCGTCTCGATCATGTGCACCGGGATGCGGATGGTGCGGGCCTGATCGGCGATCGAGCGGGTGATCGCCTGGCGGATCCACCAGGTCGCGTAGGTCGAGAACTTGTAACCCCGGCGGTATTCGAACTTGTCGACCGCCTTCATCAGGCCGATATTGCCTTCCTGAATGAGATCAAGGAATTGCAAGCCGCGGTTCGTGTATTTCTTGGCGATAGAGATGACCAGCCGCAGGTTCGCCTCGACCATTTCCTTCTTGGCCTGCCGCGCCTCTTTCTCGCCCTTCTGGACCTGGTTGACGATTCGGCGGAATTCGGAAATGTCGACGCCGACATAGGTGCCCACGGTCGCCATGTCGTTGCGCAGTTCCTGAACCTTGCTCTGGCTGCGCTCGATCAGCGCCTGCCAGCCGCGGCCGGATTTTTCCGCCATCCGGTCAAGCCAGGTCGGGTCAAGCTCATAGCCGCGATATTCGTCGATGAATTCGCGGCGGTTGATGCGGGCCTGATCGGCGAGTTTGACCATGTTGCTGTCGATCGACATGATCTTGCGGTTGATGCCGTAAAGCTGGTCTATCAACGCTTCGATCCGGTTGTTATGCAGATGAAGTTCGTTGACCAGGGTCACGATTTCAGAGCGCAATTTCTGATATGACGTTTCATCCTTGAGCGAAAAGCTGCCGTCTTCGTTCAGCGTCGCGGACATCCGCTGATCCTGCATTTCCGCCAGCATCGCATAGTCGCGCGCGATGATTTCGAGCATTTCAAGCACCCGCGGCTTGAGTGCGGCCTCCATCGCCGCCAGCGACATGTTGGCGGTTTCGTCGTCCTCGTCCTCGTCTTCGGACTTTTCGATCGGATTGCCGTCGGCGTCCAGCTCTGCCTCGCCGCCGTCCGGCTTGGCAGAAGTTTCGGCGGTGGCGTCGCCGGCGACAACCGCTTCGCTGCTTTCGCCCTCTCCTTCCATGGCATTGCCGAAGGTGGTCTCAAGGTCGATCACGTCGCGCAGCAGAATGTCCTCGGACAACAGCTCGTCGCGCCAGATGGTGATCGCCTGGAAGGTCAGCGGGCTTTCGCAAAGCCCCAGGATCATGGTGTTGCGGCCCGCTTCGATCCGTTTGGCGATGGCAATCTCGCCTTCGCGCGACAGCAGCTCGACCGTACCCATTTCGCGCAGGTACATGCGCACCGGGTCGTCGGTGCGGTCAAGAACTTCGGTCGTTGTGGTTGACACGACGACTTCGCGCGAGGTGGAGGTCTCGACAAGCGCGCCGGTGTTTTCGCCTTCTTCGGCATCGTCGTTTTCGATGACGTTGATGCCCATTTCCGACAGCATCGACATCACATCCTCGATCTGTTCGGAAGACACCTGATCGGGCGGCAGAACGCGATTGAGCTGATCGTAGGTGATGTACCCGCGTTCGCGGGCATCGGCGATCATCTTCTTGATGGCGGTCTGGCTCACATCCAGCGACTGATCACTGTCCTGATCTTCGGTTTTGCGATCTTCGGTGTCCTTGGCGGCCATTGGCGCTCCTTCGTGGTCGGGCGAATCGGCGCGAATCAGGTGCGCGAATCGGGTATTGCCGTTCTATCGAATCATTCTAGCGAATCACAGTACCGGCGAAGGTTCAGGTTTTCTTCTTCACCCAGGCCGCAGCATCAATCAACCCTTGCAGTTGCGCCGACAGCGCGGCGCGGTCTTCGCCAAGGCTCTCGGTTTCGTCCAGTTTCGAGCGATACGCCCGGTGGCGCGCCTCGGCGGCCTGCGACAGGCGCCAGGTCAGGCCCTCATCGGCAAGGCCCGCCAAATCCTCCACCGCGTCCTCGATCTCCGATCGCGCGCCGCGCCGTGCCTCCAGCCGGGCCAGTTCTTCGGCAAGGCACATCATCGCCAGTTCACCATCGTTTTCATTGCGCACCGGGGGGGCCGTGCGCACATGGGCAAGCGCCAGCATCTTTTCAAGGTCATCGCCCGCGGCTTGCTGTATTCTGGCGCGAAATTCCGCCGGATCGTCAGGCGATTGATGGGATGCCAGCAAAAGCGCGTGGCGCATCCGGGCGTGGCCGGGGCCATGCAGGCCAAGCTTTTCGAGCTGGCTTTCGAAACGCGCGATACAGGCCGGATGGGTATAGCAGATCGCCAGAATCATCGCCTCATGCAGATATTCCTCGACCTCCGGGCCGGTCGCCGCGGCCAGCAGGGAACTGCGCGTGGCCGAAAGCGCGCCCGCGGGCGGCGGCAGCCCGCGCCCCTTGCCGGGCCTGCCGATCGGGGCAAAAGCGCCCCTGGCGGGCGCGCGCCGGGCGCCGAACAGCTCCGCGCGAAGGCGCCTGATCTCTTCGCCGTAATGGGCGCTGATCGAAGAGTCGGAAATCCGCCCGATTGCCGCGCGCAGCGATTTGTCGAGCGCGGCCCGGCGTTCGGGGCTGTCGAAATTGCCTGCCTCGGTTTCGCGCCGCCACAGCAGATTGACCATCGGTTCGGCGCCATCGAGAAGCTTTCTGAACGCCCCGGCCCCGCGCTGGCGTATCAGATCATCGGGGTCCATGCCTTCGGGCAGGATGACAAAGCGCAGCCCCTGTCCGGCCTGCAAAAGCGGCAAGGCCAGATCGACCAGCCGCATCGCGGCCCTGATTCCGGCAGCATCGCCGTCAAGGGCGATGATCGGTTCATGATGTATGCGCCACAACAGGCGCAGTTGATTTTCGGTGATCGCGGTGCCCAGGGGGGCGACGGCGGCCTCGAATCCCGCCGCGACCAGCGCGATCACATCCATATAGCCTTCGGCAACGATCAGCGCCTGGCCGTTGCCGGCCGCCTCGCGGGCGGGGCCGTGGTTGTAAAGGCTGCGCCCCTTGTCGAAAAGCTCGGTTTCCGGCGAATTGAGATATTTCGCCCGCACCTGCGGGTCCATGGCCCGCCCGCCAAGGCCGATACAGCGCCCGCGGCCATCGCGGATCGGAAAGATGATGCGGCCCCGGAACCGGTCATAGGGGGCACCGCCGCCGTCGGGGCGCGCGCAAAGCCCGGCATCGACGACAAGTTCGGCCGCGACCCCCTTGGCACGCAGGGCGTCGAAGAGCCCCTGGCGCAGATCGGGTGCAAAGCCGATCTCGAAGCGGTCCAGCGTGGCCTCGGCCAGTTTTCGCCTGGCCAGATAGTCACGCGCGCCCGCCCCGGCGGCGGTCTTGAGTTGCAGCCGGTAATGGCGGACCGCCGCCTCCATCACCTCGGCGAGCAGGCGTCCCCGGTCGGCCCGCTCGGCGGCTTTGGGATCGCGCGCGGGCATCTGCATTCCCGCTTCGCGGGCGAGGATTTCAACCGCCTCCATGAATCCGACATTTTCGGTTTCGCGCACGAAGGAAACCGCGTCACCCTTGGCATGACAGCCAAAACAGTAATAAAACCCCTTGCGGTCGTCGACGTGAAAGCTCGCGGTCTTTTCCTGATGAAACGGGCACGGCGCCCAGAAATCACCCTTGGCCTGGTTGGATTTGCGCGCATCCCACGTCACCTTGCGCCCGACCACATGGCTGAGCGAGGCGCGGCTGCGCAGTTCTTCGAGGAACCCGGCGGGCAGACTCATGGCACAAATATCGGGCTTTGGCGGTGGCATGTCCAGCGGCCCGTCAACGCCGGCAGGGGCTGCGGCGCCGATCCGGCGGGCTCTGCGGCTCCGGGCCGCACGCGGCCGTCAGGTGGCATTGTCGCGCGCCGCCACCGCCTTCATCGCCACCGTCAGTTCATGCACGGCCGTGCGGGCCATCGAACGAAACACCATCAGATCGAAGGCCTGCCCGCCGGTTCGCGCGATCAGCAGCATCATGTGGCCCAGCGCGGTGCGCGCGACATCGGCCTTGCCAAACGCGGCCGGCGAAAGATCGACCGGCACCAACCGCGCCAGTACCGCCTCCGAATGCGCCCCCTCGATCCGCATCCGCGCCCAGCCGTCGCCTTGATCGCTCAGCGCCGCGATCCCCTCCAGACCCGCGGCACCGGCCCCGATCAGCATCGCCTGCCCACGCCCCGACCACAGACAGCAGGCATCGCCGCGGGCAATCATGCGCCCCGGCCGTGGCCAGCCAAGGCCAAGCGACTTCAGCACCCTGGCCACCGCCGCCTGCTTTGCCTCGAAAGGCGCGATCGAGGTGATGAGGGCGGGCGGCAGTTCCGCAAGCGTCACGCCTCCGGCGGTTACCGGCAAGAGGCCCTCGCAAGGCGTAAGTTCCAGAAGACTAGCCACGGGCGCGCGCTCCTTCAGGGTCGAAAAACACCGGGTGGGTCAGTTCGACCTGCACATCCGTCGCGCGCAGCGGGTCGGCCAGGCGCAACCGCTCGCCGTGCCGGGCGCGGCCGTTTTTCACGAACCCCAGCCCCAGGTGGCTTTTCAGCGTCGGCGAATGGCAGACCGAGGTCACATAGCCTTGCGCGTTGGCGGCCACCGGATCGTCGCCGGCATTGTACAGATGCGCACCCGCGCCAAAACTGCCCCCCGTCAGCCTCAGCCCGACCAGTTGTTCGCGTTGCTGCCCGCTCAGGCCGGGGCGCTGGCTGGCCGCCTTGCCGATGCAATCCTTCTGGCGGCTGATCATGGCTTGCATTCCGATATCGAAGGCGGTGACGCGGCCATGAATTTCGGCATGGGTCAGAAAACCCTTCTCGATCCTGAGCACATTCAGCGCCTCCATCCCGTAAGCCCCGCCGCCGAGGTTTTCGGCCCGCGCCACCAGATCGCGAAACAGCGCCGCGCCAAAACGCGCCGGCACCGCGATCTCATAGCCCCGCTCGCCCGAAAACGAGATCCGGAAAAGCCGCGCCGCCACCCCCATCGCCCGTACCGGCACATAGCCCAGGAAAGGCAGCGCGGCATCGTCGATCGGGCGTTCCAGGATCGAGTCGAGCAGCGCAACCGCCAGCGGCCCGGCCACCGCGAACTGCGCCCAGTGTTCGGTGACCGAAACCATCCGCACGTTCCACCCCGCGCAATGGGCCTGATGGACGAACTCAAGATGCCGCATCACCGGCCCCGCCGCCGCCGTCGTCGTGGTCATCAGATAGTGGCCGGGCGCCAGGCAGGCGGTGGTGCCGTCATCAAACACCATGCCGTCCTCGCGCAGCATCAGCCCATAGCGCACCCGGCCCGGTTTCAGCGTGGCAAGGGTATTGGTATAGACGAAATCCAGAAACCGTGCGGCATCAGGGCCTTGCAAGTCGATCTTGCCAAGCGTGGAAACATCGCAGACACCGACCTTTTCGCGCACCATCCCGACCTCGCGGTCGCAGGCCGCACGCCAGGTCGTCTCGCCGGGACGCGGAAAATAGGAAGGCCGGTACCAGAGCCCCGCCTCGACCATCGGCGCGCCCCGTTCGAGCGAGGCCTGATGCGAGGTGAGCAACCGCTGCGGCGCAAAACCCGCCCCCTGCCCGCCCGCGCCCAGCGCCGCAATGGAAACCGGCGTATAGGGCGGCCGGAAGGTGGTCGTGCCGGTCTCGGCGATACCGCGCCCAGTCGCCTCGGCCAGAACCGCCAGCGCCGCGACCGAGGAATTCTTGCCCTGATCAGGCGCCATGCCCTGTGTCGTATAGCGTTTCATATGCTCGACCGAGGCGAGGTTTTCCTGCGCGGCCAGCCGCACATCCTTGACCGTCACGTCATTGGCCGGGTCAAGCCAGGCCCGCCCCGGCACGCCGGTGACCTGCCAGTAGGGATGAATGCGGGTCGGCTGATCCTCGGCCTCGGGCAGTGCCGCGGGCACCGCCCCGATGCCCAGCGCATCGAGCGCGGCCAATGCCGCGCGCTCACCGTCGGCAAACGCGCCCGCCGTCGAAAAGATGCCTGCCGCGGCCCCGCAAGCCGTTAGCCCCGGCACGCTGTCCGGCCCGGGCACAAAGGCCGCGATATCCTCGCGCCAGACGGGGCGCCCGTTCATGTGGCAGCTCAGATGCAGGGCCGGATTCCACCCCCCCGAAACCGCCAGACAGTCCGTGGCGATCCTTTCGGTGCCCCGGTGCGAGGCAACGGTGATCTCGCGCAGCCCCCTGCGCCCCCTGGTGCCAATAACCCGGGCCCCGGCGAAGACCGGAAAATCCCCCGAAGGCGCCGCATCGGCGCGCACATCTACCAGTGCCGCCACCGCAACCCCGGCGGCCGCCAGATCGCGCGCGGTGCGATGGGCGTCGTCATTGTTGCAAAAGACGCTGACCGACCGTCCCGCCGCCACCCCCCAGCGGTGCAGATAGGCGCGCACCGCACCCGCCGTCATGATCCCGGGGCGGTCGTTCATCGGAAAGGCGATCTGGCGTTCGTGGGCGCCCGAGGCCAGCACCGTGCGCCGCGCCACGATGCGCCAGAAACATTCGCGCGGCAGATCCGCCGGCGGCCCGGCCAGATGCTGGCCGACACGCTCCAGCGCCCCGAAGGTGCCACCGTCATAGGCCCCCGTCACCGTCGTGCGCGCCATCAGCCGCACATTCCCCAGGCTCTTCAACTCATCGATCGCCCGCGCCACCCATTGCGGGCCGCCGAGGCCGTCCACCGCCGCATCCTCGGCCAGAAGCCGCCCGCCGAAACGGCTGTCCTCCTCGGCCAGGATCACCCTGGCCCCGGCCCGCGCCGCGGTCAGCGCGGCCACCAACCCCGCCGGGCCCGACCCGACCACCAGCACATCGCAAAACGCCCAGGCCTTTTCATAGTGATCCTGATTGTGCAGCCCGCTCAGCCGCCCCAACCCCGCCGCCCGCCGGATCGCCGGTTCATAAAGCCTTTCCCAAAAGGCGCGCGGCCACATGAAGGTCTTGTAATAGAAACCCGCCCCGATAAACGGCGCGAAAAGGTCGTTCAGCGCCATCAGATCAAACCCCAGCGACGGCCAGCAATTCTGCGCGAAGGCCTCGAGCCCGGCATGGATTTCCTGCACCGTCGCACGCACATTGGGCACCTGCGCCGCGCCGCGCCCCACCGTGACCAGCGCGTTCGGTTCCTCCGGCCCCGCCGTCATCACCCCGCGCGGGCGGTGATACTTGAACGACCGGCCCATCACCCGCACCCCTGCGGCCAACAGCGCCGAGGCCAGCGTGTCGCCCGAAAAACCGCCATGCTCGCGCCCGTCGAAGCGAAAGCTCACCGGCGCTCCCCGGTCGATCAGCCCCCTGCTCGCGACCCTCATCGGCCCTTCCCTCCGGAATTCGGCTTCTTCTTTGTCAAAATACTCCTCGCGGAGCGTCCCTGCCTCTCCGGCCCCGCCAGCAGCCGGGCCGACAGAACCGCGTGGGTGACGGTATTGCGCGTCACCTCGATCCATGCCGAACAGCCCAGTTCGTGATACCACAGATCGCGCGTCTCTCCGGCCGGATTGTCGCGCAGATGCAGATAGCCGTCCCAGGCCTCGGGCGGTGCGTCCGCGGCCGGTCGCTCGGCATAAACAGCGCCACCATAGTAATGGAACTCGCGCCGGTCGCGGCTACCGCAAAGGGGGCAGGTTATGCGCATGTCGGGCTCCCTCAGTGCAGATTGTGCTGGCTGCCGGTGCCTTCTTCGTCAAGAAGGTCACCAGTGGCGAACCGGTCGAGCCGGAAACGGCGGGCGAAATCGTGGCTCTGGTCCGTCGCCATCAGATGGGCCATGCACCACCCCGAGGCGGGTACCGCCTTGAACCCCCCGTAATTCCAGCCGCAATCGAGATAGAGCCCCTCGACATGGGTCCGATCGATGATCGGGCTGCCGTCGGGCGTCATGTCCATTATCCCGCCCCAGCTTCGCAGCACCCGCGCCTTGCCGATCATCGGCATCAGCGTCATGCCCGCCTCCATCACATGTTCGACCATCGGCAGGTTGCCGCGCTGCGCGTAGGAGGCGTAAAAATCCAGATCGCCGCCAAAGACCAGTCCGCCCTTGTCGGACTGGCTGATGTAGAAATGCCCCATCCCGAAGCTGACGACATGGTCGATCACCGGTTTCAGCCCTTCGGTGACAAAAGCCTGAAGCACATGGCTTTCCACCGGCAGGCGCATCCCGGCCATCGCCGCCACCTGCCCCGATCGTCCCGCGACGATCATGCCGACCTTTGCGGCCCTGATCGCGCCGCGCGTGGTCTGCACGCCGGTGACCTTGCCGTTTTCGATGTCGATGCCGGTGACTTCACAGTTCTGGATCAGGTCAACGCCGCGCCGGTCGGCGGCGCGCGCATAGCCCCAGGCCACCGCGTCATGGCGCGCTGTGCCGCCGCGCCGGTGCAAAAGCCCGCCATGGATCGGAAAGCGGGCCTGCTCGAAATCGAGATAGGGCAGATAGCGGCGCACCCCCTCGCGGTCGAGCAGCTCGGCGTCATCGCCCTGGCTGATCATCGCATTGCCGCGCCGCGCGAACGCGTCGCGCTGGGCGTCGGAATGGAAAAGGTTGATCAGGCCGCGTTGCGAATGCATCACGTTATAGTTCAGATCGGCTTCGAGACCTTCCCACAGCTTCAGGGAATGGCTGTAGAATTCCTGATTTCCCGGCAAGAAGTAATTGGCCCGCACGATCGTCGTGTTGCGCCCAACGTTGCCGCCGCCGAGATAGCCCTTCTCCAGCACCGCGACATTGGTGAGTCCGTGGTTCCTGGCCAGATAATAGGCGGTCGAGAGCCCGTGCCCGCCCCCGCCGATGATCACCGCATCATACTGCGCCTTGGGCGCCGGGTTGCGCCAGACGGGTTTCCAGCCCTTGTTGCCGAAAAGGCCTTCGGTAATGACTTTCAACCCCGAATAATGCACTTGGCTCGTCCCCCCTTCGCGCTCAGACAGAAACCGGAATCACCGGCGATTTCAAGTGCTGCCCGGCACAACCGCACCTGCCCGGGGTGCCTGGCGCACCCATTCCCAGGGGCGGGTGAACTGACCAAGCATTCGGCGCATCGCATCTTCATCGACCTCGCCGGTCTTTTCCAGTTGCGCCACCAGCCCGCGCTTCTTGTCTTCGATGACCGCAGCAACCCGAACGGCGAATCCGGCCTCGGCCAGGGCGGCATTGTAGACACGGGCAAGGGCGCGTTTGCGCAGGTCGGGCTTGAATATCTTGCCCACGGCGGTCTTGGGCAATTCATCGAGAATCTCGATGTATTTGGGAATGGCGGCGCGTTCGTGGATATGGGATCTGGCGTAATCCGTCAGCTCCTCGACGCTGACCCGCGCGTCCTTGACCAGTTCGACATAGGCGCAGGGCAGTTCGCCGGCGAAACTGTCGGGCTGGCCGATGGCGCCGACAAGCGCCACCGCGGGATGGCGCATCAGCGCCTCTTCGATCTCGGCCGGGTCGATATTGTGGCCGCCGCGGATGATCAGATCCTTGGCCCGCCCGGTGATCCACAGATAGCCATCCGCATCCAACCGCCCCAGATCGCCGGTGCGCAGGAAACGGTTTCCGGCAAAAAGC
Organism: Paracoccaceae bacterium; assembly: GCA_020446815.1. Taxonomy (GTDB): domain Bacteria; phylum Pseudomonadota; class Alphaproteobacteria; order Rhodobacterales; family Rhodobacteraceae; genus Albidovulum. Next base: position 159,734 of record JAGRDY010000031.1, on the reverse strand, counting down.
CCCTTGTTCTTGTCCACCTCGGTATAGGTCGATCCTTCGAACACGCCGGGGTTGGCGACACAGATTTCGCCCACTTCATCGGTGGCGCATTCCTTGGTGATGCTGCCCGTCTCGTCGGCATGAAGAATGCGCACATCGCTATAGGGCAAGGCGATGCCCACCGAGCCGATCTTCTTTTCGCCCGCCGGCGGGTTCAGCGACACAAGGCAGGTGGCCTCGGTCAGCCCGTAGCCTTCGAGAATCTGCACGCCGGTCTCCGCCTCGAAACGTTTGAACAGCTCGACCGACAGGGGCGCGGATCCCGAAAGCGCCGATTTCAGGGTCGCGACACTGGCATCGACCGGGCGCTGCAGCAAGGCGGCGATCGCGGTCGGAACGGTAACCAGAAAGGTCACCCCCCAACGTTCGATCAACTTCCAGAAATTGTCGAAAACCCCTTCGCCGCGATACCCCGCGGGCGTCGGCATCACCATATGGGCGCCGCTGGCGATGCAGGACATGAAAACCGGATAGGCCGCCAGCACATGAAACAGCGGCAAGGGGCACATCAGCACGTCCGTTTCATCGAACAAAAACGTCTTTCCCTGCCAGCCGTTATAGATCATGCCGGAATACTTGTGCTGGGCGACCTTGGGCATTCCGGTCGTCCCGCCGGTATGGAAATAGGCCGCGACCCGATCGGTGCCGCAATCATCGAAGCTCAGCCGGTCATCGGGCATCCTGTCGCATTCGGCATTGAAGGCTTTGACATCCGCCCTGTGTCCGACCGCATTTCTTGGCCGGATCAGCGGCACGATCCAGCTTTTGGGGGGCGTCAGATAGCGGTTGAGATCGACCTCCAGCACCGTCGTGACGGCGGGCGCGTGTTTGACCGCCTCGGCGGCCTTCTGCGCCACATCGGTCTTGGGGAAGCTTTTCAGCGTGACCAGCACCCTGGCGCCGGTTTCGCGCAGGATGGCGCTGATCTGCTCGGGCTCCAGCAGCGGGTTGATCGGGTTGACGATCCCCGCCACGGCACCGCCCAGCAGGGTCACGGCGGTTTCAAGGCAATTGGGCAGCAGGAATGCCACGACATCGGTTTCCCCAATGCCCAGACTGCGAAAAAGATTGGCCGCCTGCGTCACGCGCCGGTGCAGCCGCGCCCATGACATCGTCGCCGCCGGATCACCCGCGCCGGACAGGATCTGGAAGCTGACCGCATTGCGCGCGCCATGCGCGTCGCGGGTCCGGGTCAGGAACTGGTAAAGCGTGACCGGCAGGTCACGTTCGCCATAGGCCATCTCCGCTTCCAGGGCCTTGCGGTCTTCTACGCTGGCGAACCGTCGCATCCGGCATTTCCCCCCTTGCCAATTCTGGCGTGCCTTTCCTGTCGACAATGGGAACAAACCGGGTTTGTGGCAAGCGTAACGTCGCGGTCAACCATCCTGCACTGACGCAAAAACCCGCCGCGCGGGTTTTTTTGGCGATCGCACCCCTGCCCGGCTAGGCGGCGGCGTCGGCGGTGGCAAATTGCAGCCGGGCGAGGCGCGCATAAAGCCCGTCCTCGGCGACCAGCGCCTCATGGGTGCCGGTGGCGACGATATGGCCGTGATCGAAGACCACGATCCGGTCGGCCTTTTTCACCGTGGCCAGCCGATGCGCCACCACGAGAGTGGTGCGCCCCTGCGAAAGCGCATCGACAGCGTGCTGGACGGCGCGTTCGCTTTCGGCATCGAGCGCCGATGTCGCTTCATCAAGAAGCAGGATCGGCGCGTCGCGCAGGATGGCGCGGGCAATGGCGATACGCTGTTTCTGCCCCCCCGACAGCATCACCCCCCGTTCGCCGACATAGGTGTCGTAGCCTTCGGGCAGGGCGGTCAGGAAATCATCCGCCGCCGCCGCGCGGGCGGCCGCTTCCACTTCGGCGTCCGAAGCGTCGGGCCTGCCGAAGCGGATGTTTTCCCGCGCCGAGGCGGCAAAGATCACCGGGTCTTGCGGCACCAGCGAAATGGCGCGGCGGAAATCGTCACGCGCCATGTCGCTCAGCGCGATGCCGTCGATAAGCACGCGCCCCTTATCGGGGTCATAGAACCGCTGGATCAACTGGATGATGGTGGTCTTTCCCGCCCCCGACGGGCCGACAAGCGCCACTGTCTCACCCGGCGCGACACTCAGATCGACACCGGTCAGCGCTGATTGTTGCGGCCGCGCGGGATAGTGGAAGGTGACGTTTTCGAAGGTGATCGCGCCACTGGCCGGGCGCGGCAGGGCGACCGGCCTTGCCGGGTCGGCCACCGTATCGGTCGCCGCCAGCAATTCGGCCAGCCGTTCGGTTGCCCCCGCCGCGCGCAAAAGCTCGCCCCAGATTTCCGAAAGCGCGGCGACCGCCCCGGCGGTCAGAACCGCATAAATGACGAACTGCACCAGTTCGCCGGGGCTCATCGTGCCCAGCCGCACGTCATGCGCCCCGACCCAAAGCACCCCGACGACACCGGCAAAGACCAGAAAGATCACGATCATCGTCATCAATGCCCGCGTGGCGATACGTTTCTTGGCTGACAAAAAGGCCTTTTCCGTCACATCGGCGAAATCGGCGCGGGTTTCTGCCTCATGGGTGAAGGCCTGCACCGTCTGTACCGACGACAGCGTTTCCGCCGCTGTGCCCGACGAGCTTGCGATCCAGTCCTGGTTTTCGCGGCTGAGCCCGCGCAACCGCCGCCCCATCGTCAGGATCGGCACGATCACCACCGGCACGATCAACAGCACAAGCCCCGTCAGCTTGGCCGACGTCAGCAGCATAAGCACCATGCCCCCGATCAGGATCAGCAGGTTGCGCAGCGCGATCGAAACGGACGAACCGATCACCGACAGGATCAGCGTCGTGTCGGTGGTGATGCGGCTGACCACCTCGCCGGTCATGATGGTCTCGAAAAATGCCGGGCTCATGCCGATCACCCGGTCGAAAACCGCGCGGCGGATGTCGGCCACCACCCGTTCGCCCAGACGGGTGACAAGATAATAGCGCGCCCCCGTGCCCAGCGCCAGCAGCGCCGCAATTCCCAGTGCCGCGGCGAAATAGCTGTCAAGCAGGGCGGCGCCCTCGTTGAATCCGTCGATCACCCGGCGCACCGCCAGGGGCAGCATCAACGATATGGTGGCGGTGGCAACCAGTGCGATGCCGGCCAGCATGACCAGCCGGCGGTAGGGTCTGATGAAGGGCCCGAGCTCCGCCAGCGCCCCCACCCGCCTGGACGATGCGCGGTTTTCGGTGTTCGCTTCGGGCTGTCTGGCCATGCTCGCTCCTGTCGCTGCTGCGCCGGGTTTAGGCGTAGCGGCCCGAAGGAGCAAGCGGCGGGATCGTCGCAGGCCAGGCCGGTGCCGGCCCCGGCCATCATTCGCGCCCGAACATGACGTTGGTCAATTGCCCCAATGCCTCGATCAAGCGGCCTTACAACGCCGCCGCGTCGTCGATCGACAGGCGCTGCAGGTGAGCGCAGAACCGTGCCGCTGGCGGTGCAATGGAAGGATACATGGGTTCCGATGGGTGACTGGATGCAAAACGGCCAGCCGGTTTCAACACGGTCCTCACAGGTCTTCCCGCGGCTTTCGGGGGCCACGGAACTGACAGTCGTGCGCGCGTCGGCGGCCCGCGCCACAACCTGGAAATCTTCGCCAACACGCCGGTGCGGCGGCTGGAGCCTGACGGCAGGCGCGTGACCGGCCCCATCGTCCGGCGCGGCGGCCCGATGGCCATGTCCGCCTGAATCGGCTCCGCAATTCTCACGCCCCGCGCCGATCCGGTGGCGGTGATCGATACAGGGCTTTCGCGTAAAGGCATCAGGAAGCTGCGTGTCGAGAAGGCTTCAATCATGCCGACCATCGTGTCGGGCAATACCAACGCCCCGACAATCATGATAGGCGAAAAGGCATCAGACATGATCCTAGAGGATGCTCTTTGCATGTTAAGCCAACTCGTTGATTTTTCGCAGATTGTCATCGCCGACCTGATTCTGTCAGGCGACAACGCGCTGATCATCGGCATGGCGGCCGCAGGCCTGTCGCCAGAGTTGCGCAAACAGGCGATCTTTTACGGCATGGTCATCGCCGCGGGCCTTCGGGTCGTCTTCGCGGTCGGCGCCACCAAGCTTCTGGGCCTGCCCGGCCTGCTGTTCATTGGCGGGCTGCTTCTGGGCTGGGTCTGCTGGCGGCTCTACCAGGAAATCCGCGACAGCGTCGACGCAGAAGCCCACGCCCGACTGGTCGTGGCCGACAGCGCCGAACAGGGCTATACCGGCCCGCCCCGCCGCACCATGGCCTCGGCGCTCTTGTCGATCACCATCGCCGATGTGTCGATGTCGCTCGACAACGTTCTGGCGGTGGCGGCGATCGCCGAGGGCAATGTGCGGATGCTGGTATTCGGACTGGGGCTGGCGATCTTGCTGATGGCCTTCGCGGCAACGCTGATCATGAATCTTCTCACCCGCTATCCGTGGATTTCCTGGCTGGGCCTGATGGTGCTGATCTATGTCGCCGGCGGAATGCTGTTTCGTGGCTTTTTTGATGTCGACCACGGCCTCGGCCCCTTGCTGGGGCTGGTCGACGGAATGGTTCTGGACAGGGGACATTGACGAAGAATTCCGCCCCGCCACCGGGCGGGGCCGGATACGACGACCCAAGGCGTGCGAATGGGTGCTTTCGGCGCGATCATCCTGTCGTTCGGCTAGAGGTATTTCCCCATCGCCAAGACCTTCGACACCCTGAAATAAGGCACACGGGGAAAAAAGGCACACGGGATTTCGGCCCCGATACTGCCCTGGTCGCCGCCCCCGATCTCTACCAAGCGATCTTTTCACGCCCCGGCACGCCCACGTTGAAAACCGGATGTACCGGCGGGCGTTGTGGTGTTCTTGATCCGCGCGCCGGTCTTCGCTTTTCCAAAGACCACCACCTGGTTGCCGCAATACATCTAAGCAATCCGAAGCGTTTGCCGGTTGACCCCCAGCAGGCCGGATTCAGATACCGCCGTCGATCAGTTGATCCATGGTCTGCGCGGGTTGCGAACACCCCGCCTCGCCGATCACCCTGGCGGGCACACCCGCAACAGTCGTACAGCGCGGAACGTCATGCAGCACGACCGAACCGGCCGCGATGCGCGAACACTCGCCAACCTTGATGTTGCCAAGAATTTTCGCCCCGGCTCCGATCAACACGCCATTGCCGATCTTCGGGTGACGGTCGCCATCCGCCTTGCCGGTCCCGCCCAGCGTCACGGAATGCAGCATCGACACATTGTCACCGACAACCGCGGTTTCCCCGATAACGATGGAATGGGCGTGGTCGATCATGACCCCCTTGCCCACGACCGCCCCGGGGTGGATATCGACGCCAAAGACCTCGCTGACCCGCATCTGCACGAAATAGGCCATGTCCCTGCGGCCTTTCAGCCACAGCCAATGGCCGATGCGATAGGCCTGGATCGCCTGAAACCCCTTGAAGAAGAGCACCGGTTGCAGGAACCGGTGGCATGCGGGGTCGCGGTCATAGACCGCCACGATATCGGCCCGCGCCGCCTGGCCCAGCAACGGATCGTCGGTGTAAGCCTCGTCGGCAATCTCGCGCAGGATCTGCTCGCTCATCTCGCCCGAGGCGAGCTTCAGCGAAAACCGGTAGGAAAGCGCGCGTTCCAGGGTGGCATGGTGCAACAGCCCGGAATGAATGAACCCGCCCAGAAGCGGCTCATCCTGCACCGCGGCACGGGCCTCTTCGCAGATATGCGACCAGACCGGATCCACTTCGGCTACTCTTGCTCTCGTTTCGGGCATGACAAATCCTTCCAACATCCGTCCCTACGGTATCAGATAAGAATTTCCGGCGAAACCGGAAGTGCGCGCCACAAAAAGTCAGGCCGCAAAAATGTCAGGCCGCATGCGTCCGCTGCCGCCAGAACAACAAGGCGTCAATGACCGTCGCAATCGTTTCAAGATACTCGGAATCGGATAAAAAGGGCTCCGAAAACGCCGCCTGGCCTTGCCGCGCCACCGCCATCAATGTGCCATCACCCCACAGGGGGTGGGCGCATCCGGTGCGTTTTCGGTAGATATCCGCGACATGCGCCCGTTCCAGCAACCGAAGGACAAAGGCGCGTCTGTCGTGCTCAGACGTGGCCATGGCCGCACAGGCTGCGGCCACGACATCCCCATGGGTAACGGTGCGCATCTTCACGCGTCCGGCAGGGCGATTTCCATATAGTGAACCGCGATTCTGACCGTACCGCCGGCAAAATTGCCGCCTGCTGCATCCAGTTGCATGACCTCGGGCGTATAAAACGCGGTCGGCTGGCCCAGAACCCCGCGTGCCCAGGCCCCGACACCCAATCCCAGCCCCGACCCGAATCGGCCGACCGCGCCGGGGTTGCCCAGCGCCCAGCTGGTCAGGGTGCCGCTGATGGGCGCGATGACCCGGGCCGTCGCGCCAATGACCACGCAATTCGCAGGGATCATTGCCGCCGTGGCCGATACCGCCCCCGCGGCCACGACGTGATCGGCCTCGGCCACACCGAACGACAGCCCGGCATTGAACGGCGACAGTGTCACCATCCCTTCGCGCCAGGCCGTTCCGTCATGAATCGCACTCACACCCCGATCGAGAATCACCGCCCGCCAGCCCCGTTGCGCGACGACAAAGTCCCACCCGCCATTGCTGCCGATGGCAATCTCGCCATCGTGGCCCGACCATTCGTTGACGCCACCGAAAGGCACACCATAGCAGGCGCCGTCGATTACCGCCAAAGGCGGCGTCGCCAGGCTGTTGGAAATCAGCGCAAGCTGCACGATGCCGTCCAGCCGTGTCAGGGCCTCGTTCACGGTAACATGCTTTTGCGCCTGCGCAGGCTGCAAGAGCGGAAGACGGAGCCGGCTGGTATTAGACATTGATCGTGATCCTCGCAAAGGGCCCGGCGCCGAAGACGTCCGACATCTGGGCTATGTGAATTTCAAAAGGCGCGGCGACAGCATCCGCCACTTGCTGCGCATCGGCATAGGTCCAGAACGGCTGGGCAACCGATGTTTCGCGCAACACCGCCCCCGCCTGAACGACGCGCAGCAGATAGGTTTCGCGGCTTTCTGCCAAAGGCACGTCGACCGACGACCAGCTATCGCCGTCGATCCGGCTCCGCCGAACCCAGCTCAGCGTCAAATCCCCCGAAACCTGCCGCATGGCGCGCGGATGAACCGGCGAGAACGGCCGAAGGCCAATTCCCGAAAAAGCTTCGGTCCGATGCAGATACGACGCATCATCATAGCCGCGCCGGGACGGTCCGATCCGGTAATGGCGCGCCAGATCCCGCTCCGACGCGGCAAGCGAAATCTGCGTCGCCGCCCCGTTCATCAGAACCACATAGCTGCCCGCCGGCCATTGATCCGGCATCACCGCATCGGTCCCGGCCTGCCCGCGCAACCGCATGGACAGATCGTAGGTATCGGGGCCGGCCAATGTCGCGCTGGCGAATTGGAAAAGCTCCAAGCGATCCGATGAGCCGTCACCGATCGCCATGAGATTGGCGCCGTTCAGGATGCGATCCGGTCCTTCCGACGACAAAGCGCCACGCGCCAGCTTGACCCGCAACGCAGCACCCCGGTCCCAGACGCCCGGCAGGGCCTTGTCAAGCACGCTCTGGCTCTGGCCGATCACCGCGCCCGCCGGGATGAGGCTGTTGAGCCGATAGCCCGCGTCCTGATCCGAGGAATAAACCGCGACCGACCCCGGCCAGGGGGTTGCCGTGACCGCAAGATGCGGCTGATGCGGCACTTCCTGACCGGTCATAAGCGGCAGATCCATGAACAACGCAAAGACCGGAACCGGTGGAACAAAATCGCGCGGCGTCACCCGCTCCTCCGCTTCGTCGGACGGCTCGTAGACCGCCGGTTCCACACGGACGGCCTCGACCGAAATGGCCCCTGCCTGCTCCATCCTGTCAATGCGAAAGCACCCGGCCGAACCTGCATCGCCCAGCGCCACCACATCGCCCGCCCCGAGATGCGCCAGTGACGGGGGCAAGGCAAACCGCGCGCCATCACGCGCAATGCGCGATTCGCTCAGCCACCGCTCCACGATCCGCTGGCCCTCCGACCGCGTCAGCGCCAGCGCCAATTCGGATTGCGCCACCCCGGCCGTCCTTTCATCCGGAAATATCGCCTCGACGGTGCGGGCCTCGTACGACCCTTCCGATTCCACATAGCTCAACCGGATGCGCCCGGCGATTTCGGCCTCTGTCGCGCGCGTCGTCTCTATCCAGCCATCGGTCTGATCACCAACCGCGAGCTGACCGGCATCCACGGTCACATTGGCAATCCCGTCACGCATCTGGAAAACCAGCACACCGTTTCTTTCCAGCGCCTCGAACCCATAGGCGATCATCAGCGGTTGCAATGCCGCTCGCGCGGTCCCGTTGTCGGATACGGCATACCCCCGCACAACACCGAACAGCCCCGAAACATCGATATCGGTCATCCCGGCGCGCGCGCAGATCTCGGCGACAACGCTCGCCAAAGGTTGCGCCGTTGCCCGTCCGCTGATCCAGTGCCCGCGCGCATAGTTCGCAGCGTCGGACCACAAATCTGAATTGTTGGGAAATTGTGGAAAGGGGCGCGCATCCCACGCCCAGACATGGGCACGCTCCATATCGACCATCGGCCCGCCGTAAATCGCCGATACCGGGTTATTCGCCGCGTCACGCCAGTAATCGACCACCGCCCGCAAATACTGCATCTGCATCAGATCATCACGGCGCCCGTCCGAATAGGCTGGCAACAAAGATTCCGATGATTTCGGATCAAGGAACCTGTTTGGCTCGTTGGCCCCCTTGTCGATGGCCGCGCACCCGAATTCGGTGAACCAGATCGGCTTGGATTGCGGCACCCAGACACTTGGGTTCAGGGATCTGACGCCGCCTGTCCGATCGTGATGCGGATTGCGCCACCAGTTGCGGATGTCCTTGACGCGAAACACCCAATCCTCGCCATAAGCGCTGTCGGCGATCGGCGTGCGGATCTGTGCATCCCTGTGGGCCGGGCTCGAATAGAACCAGTCATAGCCCTCTCCGCCTTCGATATTGGCCTGCAGATACCCGATATCGTAAAGCGACCCCCAATGGGCGTCGGCATGATCCAGGCCGTCGCGCCAGTCCGAAAGCGGCATGTAGTTGTCAATACCGATGAAGTCGATATTGGCGTCGGCCCAGAGCGGGTCGAGGTGATAGTAGAAATTGCCGGAATTGTCCGCATAGCCATAATATTCGGACCAATCGGCGGCATATCCGATCTTCGTGCCGGCCCCGAGAATCCCCCGCACTTCCGCCGCCAGCGCCCGCAGCGCCGCCACCGCCGGAAAACTGTCACCGGCGCCGCGAATCTGTGTCAATCCGCGCATCTCCGAACCGATGCAGAACGCCGCCACTCCGCCCGCCGCCGCGCAAAGATGCGCATAGTGCAGAATGAACCGCCGGTAGGACCACTCGGCGGGGCCGGCGTAGCTGACACTTCCGCCCGCCACCGCAAAATCCGATGCCTGCGCAGATCCAAAGAACTGCGCAACCTCCGCTTCGGCGGCCGGGGATCTGTCGGGCGAACCAGGCTGGCCGGGCGCGCCCGACAGCGTGATGCGCCCCCGCCAGGGCAAGGCCGGCTGATCGGCCGCACCGGTCCATGGGTCCGGCAACCCGTTGGCCGCCAATTGCGCCATCAGGATGAAGGGGTAAAACACCACCTCCTTGCCGTCGGCGCGCAACGCCTCCAGCGCCTCGATGATCGACGCATCCGCAGGTGTGCCGCCATAGACCGGCCGGCCCGAAACCCGTGCCACCTCATCGGCCGCCGCGCGCCCGATACCCCCCGATGTCCAGGGCATTCCGACCCCGTCCAGCGAACTGTCTTCCACCTTGGGCCGCAGCGTACAATTCGCGCAGCGCAGATCATCCCCGAACCACGAAACCACAAGCGCGACAGAGCGGCAGGCAGGCAGCTCCTCTCGCAGGTTTTCCAGCGATACCTGCGCGTCGGACTGGCCGCCCGGCGTATGGATGTTGGCGGAAAGGTTCTGCCCCACACCGGTGTTGAAATGCACCGGCGTCGTGGCCAGCGCATATTCCCCCGTACCGGGAACAAGGGCAACGCCGCTCACCCCGTGCGACAGATCGGTTACGGCATCAACCACTTGGCCCTGTGCCGGGCGGACCACCTCGAAGCTGAACTGCGGCACTCGATTGCCGAACGGCCCCAGCGCCAGGTCTTCGAACACCACATAGGCAATGCCGCGGTATCCCGGAACCTGCCCCGCGCCGTCAACCGCTTCCATCTTGGGGTCGGGCAACTGGTCGGGCGATCCGGTGTAAACGCGCATCATGACCTCGTCGCGGGCAAGCTCCACACCATCCGCCCAGATGCGCCCCACTCGGGTAATCTCCCCTTCGCACAGCGCAATCGCCAAATTCACCGAATATGAATATTCGGTTACGCTCGGTTGCCGGGGGCTGCCCTTGCCGCCACCGCCCGTGGTTGTCGCCGTTTCCAGAAAGCGCGATGCCCAGATGACCTGCCCGGAAACGCGCATCCGCCCCCAGACCTGCCCCACCGGCGCTCCCTCGCTGGCCCCGGTCAGCCTGAACCGGTCGACACGCCCCGTTTCTACCGGTCGCGCACCGGGCCCCAACAGCCGCTGGTCAATGACCCGCCCCAGTGTCGCGCCGACCGCCCGCCCGATGACCGCACCGGACAGGCCCAGAACCGATCCGCCGAAACCGGCGCCAATCGCCGATCCGGCAGCCGAAAGCAAAATGGTCGCCATCCCGACCCTCCTTCAGGGAAATTCGAACCGCGCCACGACGCGGCGAAGCCAGGGCGCCGAAAGCGGGCTTTCAACCACGCCGTGCCCGCTATAGGCGTGAATGAACGTCATCCCGCCCGTTTGCCGCGCCACAAGCCCGACATGTTTTGCCACCGCGCCCGGACGCATGCGAAAAAGCAGGACCTGCCCGGCTTCGACGACAGCCCCGTGGCAGGTCATCAGATGCCGCGCCGCGGCCTGCCACAATCGCTCCGCACCCTCGGGTTCGGACCAGTCCTGCGTATAGGCGGGAACAGGTTCGGGTTCGCGGCCATAAAGCTCGCGCCAGACACCGCGCAACAAGCCCAGGCAATCCGCACCGGCACCCTTTTGCGACGCCTGATGCTGATACGGCGTCCCGATCCAGCCCCGCGCAATGGCAACGGCACGCTCCGCGCTTGGCCCGCTCAACGACGGCTTCCGCCATCGTTGCGCGACGCGCCGACCGGATAGGACATCAGCCAATCCTCACCCGGAATGTCCGGAAACCCCTGAAAGTTCAGCAGATTGGCGAATTTCAACCGGCAGGTTTCGCTGCGCCGGTCACACCCCGCCTCGATGCGCACCAGATCCCCCGGCGCGGGCGCTGTCCGCAATTCCTGCCACAGCTCGACCTCGCGCCCCGTAGCGCTCCGCAACCGATCATTCTTGATTGTCCCGCTCAAACCGGCGGCCTTTCCGTTCAGCACCGAAAGACGGCCCTTTTCGAACCAGCGGTCGTCAAAGCCCGAAAAATCGCCAAAGCGAAAGACCCGCCCGTCCGCGACCTGCTCGACGGGCCGCTCGTCACGGTAACCCGCCTGATTCAGATCGAACCGGCAAGCATCGTCACCCAGGACCGCCGAACACCGCGCATGATAGATACGCCCCTGCGGCCGGTTCAGCGCTTCTGTCAATCCGCGCATTTCCGCGGTAAACGACCCGGCTGACCGGGTGATTTCGCCTAAGGTGCCGCGAAACTGCAAGACACGCATGGCCACATCGGCCCAGTTCACCAGCCAGCCCTGGACCTCTGCCCCATCGTAACGCCCGGCCAGAATATCGGCCTCGCAGATAGCGTCGGAACGCAGCGCGCCAAAGGCCTCGGTATTGTCGACCGCCAGCCCGGTCGCCTGCTGCAAGGCCTTGGCCGTCAACCCGGAATCGGCGCGAAAGGTAATTCCGTCAAAGCTCAGATCGCGGTCGTGGTCGGTAAAACCCAAAACCACCCCATCGCGCCGCGTCACGACGAATGCCCTGGCCAATGTTGTCGCTCCCGACGCCAGATGCGCTTTCAGATCTTGCGCAAACCCCTTCACAGCCGAACCTCGACAACCGACACATTGGGTACGTCGCCGGCCTGGAACGACGCGACAGAAACCTGGATTCTGTCGGTGTCGAAACGCACCGGAACATCAAACTCGAACCCCGCCGTAACCCGCTCGTCCGCGGCAGGCGGGCTGACAAAACTGACGATGCCGGTCCCTGTATCGACGTTGAAATGCACCCCTTCGGCCAGTTCGTCCCCCTGCAACCCCACCTTGACGGTTCCCGCGACAGGCTTGGTGATCGCGCGAATTTGCGACGCACCGCCGGAATTGTAGGTCTTGACAAGCTGGAAATCGGTTCTGCTGCCATCCCCGATCGCGATCGGCTGATCTTCAAAGGTCACATCCCTCGACGGCAAGCCGGATTTGTAATCGGCCCAATCCTTCCAGCGAAATCCGAACAACTGTCCCTTGCGCGCCTCGAAAAAGGCGATGAGCGCGGCCACATCATCCAGGCTGCGCAACCCCACGCCCGCGTCATAGCGCCGACGCGATTGCGCCCAGGGGGTGTTTCTTTCCTCAAACCCACTGGTCAGGGTCACGACTTCGGTGCGCCGCTCCGGCCCGCCAACCGAGCCAAAGCTCAAATTCGCGGGAAATCTGACTTCGTGAAATGACATTGCCGCTCCTCACCTGTTGCGCTCGCCACGCGACAGGGCGCGGGCCATCTGTGCTGCGATCTGGCTTTGGCTGCGCGCAAAACCCTGAACATCGGGCGTGTTCACGTTCATGACGATATTGATCGCGCGCCCGCCGCCCGTGGTCTGCACCCCCAGCCGGCCATCGGCGCCGCGCGCCAGCGGCATGATCGCCTCCGGTCCCGCCTCGCCCATCAACCCGCGCCCGCCGCGCATCGCAAACGCCGTGGGCGAGGAAACGACGCCGCCGCGCGCGAAAGGCATCACCCGGCCTTGCGAAAAACCACCGCCCTTTTCAAAAGGAAACATCCCGCCCAGCAGGTTCGTCAGCCCCGAGGCCACCGCGCCGCCGACGGCATTTTGGATCGGTTGCAGGGCGATATTGAAAACACTGTCCGCCATGGATCGCGCAACATTTTTCAGCGCGTCCGACAGTTTCATCCCGTCAAAGATCAACCCGTCGAAGGCACGTCGCAAGCCTTGCCCGATATTGCCCGACAACGTGTTCACTTCGCGCCCGGTAAAAATCATGCTCTCGCGCATCCGCAGCAGTTCGGCATCGAATGCCGCCGCCATTGCCTGCGCACCGCCCAAATTGGTCTCCAGCGCCGCTGCCTGTGCGGCCAGGCCGTCAATCCCGTCGATCCCGTCGGTTATCGCCATTTCGCTTTCCCATTTCCTTGTCCCGCCCCATTTCCCCGTCCGGCCCTATTTCCCCGTCCGGCCATGCCCGCGCCATCTCTTCCAGACGCGCGCGGTTCATCGGCGGCACGGCCTTTGGATTGCCCAGCATCAAGGCCAGTTCCGCCGGCGTCAGCGCCCAGAACTGCGCGGGTCGGAGCCCAAGCCCGCCAAGCCCCGCCCGCAGCAGCCCCGGCCAGTCAATGCCGCTCACCGCGGCTCCGGTATTGCGAAGGCCCGCGCCAGCAATTCCGCGGCCGCCCTTGCCGCCGCGACCGGCCCGCCGCCGATTTCGGCCGTCTGCATATCGGCCGCCGTGCCCTGCCAGCCGCCGCCCCGCAGCCCCGCCACGATCAGCGACAGCACATCGCGCGTCGAAAACCGCCCCGATTCGAACCGCTCGGCAAGTTCGATCAGCGTGCCGGTCTTCAACTCGGCCTCCAGTTCGGCCAGCGCGCCCAATGTCAGTTTGGCGATCCGGCGCTCGCCATCGAGCCAGATCGCGACTTCGCCCGCCCAGGGATTGCCCATCAGATCGCCGTGAATGTCAGCGCACCCGCCGAAGCCAGGCTCAGTTCATAGGTCGCCTCACCGTTGAAGCTGCCCGCGTATTCGATCGACGTGATCTGGAACGGCCCTTCGACGATGCCGAAATCCGGAATGATCACCTGAAAGGCCTCCACCGTTCCGGCAAAGAAAATCTGCCGCGCCCGATCGTCGGTGCTCGAATCCACAAAGACGCCCGACCCCGAGACACTGGCAGAACGCACCCCCGCGCCGCCCAGCAATTCGCGCCATCCGCCCTGACTTTCAAGCGATGTGACATCCACGGTTTCCGCGTTGAAGCTGATGCGCGTCGCGCGCAGCCCGGCGATCGTCGTAAAAAGCCCGCCACCGGTCAGGTCGAGCTTGATCAGAAGGTCCTTGCCGTTCTGGGCAGCCATATCCGTTCTCCGTTTTTTACAAAAAATGGGCAGCCATGATTTCTTCGGCGCCCGATATTGTTCGATCTGTATAAATTAGATGCGCGTCGCGACGCGGCATCTAACCCCGCCCGACGCCTGTGCCGCCAAGTTCAGTCCTCGACCCGTGCCCGGAATGTCAGGTCGATCCGCCGCGTGTCGGCCTTCTCCACCCGCCGCGCCCGCGCCCTGAGAAACCACAAGCCGACCAGCCGCCCGCGCGCCAGGCTCAGCGTGGCATCGCAAAGCGCATCCGACACGGCCGCCGCGACCGACTTGGCGACCTGAAAACCGGCGTCATTCGTCACCACGCTCACCACGAATTCGTGATAGGCGCCCCGGCCCACCTGATCGGAAGCGTCGCGCACATCTTCGGGCCCCAGCGACACATAGGTTCCGGGCACGGTTCCCGGCGGCACGGAATCATAGATCGCCCCCGATACGAGCCCGTCCAATACGCTGTCGCCGACAAGGCGCTGATAGAGCGCCGATTGCAGCGCCGCCGCCGCACCATAACTCATGACAGAACCTCCTCTTGTGCAAAGCACGTCAGGTAGTGGCCCCTGGCGTCGCACTCCGTCACCGCCGTAATCCGAAACACCCGCCCGCCTTCGCGGAACCGTTGATCCGGTTTCGGTCTCGACGGCGCATTTTCGGGCGCCGCCCGGACCGTGATCCTGTAGCCCACGCTCGACAGCGTGACGAATTCGCCGGCGCGTTCGCGCCCCGAACCCGGGCGCACCAAGGCCCAAAGAACACCCAACGCCACCCAGTTCAGGGCAAAACCGCCCGACCCGTCGGCAACGCGCTGCGCCTCTTCAAGCACCAGCCTGCGATTGAGCCGGGGAGCGCTCATGCCGGCCCTCCCGCCAGTGTGCGTACCGTCCGCCAACGCTCGATCAGCGCCATCACGCCAAATGGCATGGCCGGCACCCTTTCGCCCGCCTCATGGCGGTTTTCATGGTATTGCGCGGCCAGCAAGAATACCGCCTGCGCAAGATCCGCCGGCACGTTGCTCCATGCCGGCCCGAACCCGGCGGCAAAGACCACCTCGACCGTGCCCCCCGGCGGTATGCCAGGCAACAGCGCGGCCTCGGCGACGATTTTCGGGCGCTGGCTGTCGGGTACCAGCCGATACCGCGCCGGATCGACGAGATCGGGCGCACCCGCCCTGTCGCGCACCGTTACCGATACGATCGCGCTGACCGGAGCGGTCGGCAAAGCCTGCGATTCCGGCCAGCGCCAGCCCGTCAAGGTCAAAAGAAAATTGCGCGTTATCAGGCTCTTGCCAATACGCCCCTCGATCGCGGCCAGGGCCGCCCGAAGATAGGCCTCGACCAACGCGTCTTGCGTGCCATCATCCGCGAAACCGGTTCCCAGCCGCAAATGATCCTTGAATTCCGCCACCGGCAACGCCGCGGCGGGCACGCTGGTCTGCTCGATCAGCATCATGCGATTACCCCGCTCACTAAGCCCCCCCTCGACTTTGGGCGGGCACGGGCCAGACTTGCATTGCTCGGACGGAGGGAGCAGCTAGACAATGCAGGTTCAAAGGCGGCCCGCGCCCGGCTGGCGGGGTCAGACGACCCCGCGCCAATTCGCGTGCCTTACGACACCGCGAATTTCAGCAACTTGATGGCGGCAAAATCGCTTACATCGCCCCCGACCCGCTTGGAAGCGTAGAAAAGCACATGAGGCTTGGCCGAAAAGGGGTCACGCAAAACCCGCATGTCCGGGCGTTCGGCGATCGTGTAGCCGTTGTGAAAATCACCAAAGGCGACGGCACAGGCGTCGGCGCCGATGTCGGGCATGTCCTCAGCAACCAGCACCGGATAGCCCATTAGACGTGCCGGCTCGCCCGCCGCCAATCCATCAGACCACAGGAAGCGGCCATCGGCATCCTTCATCTTGCGCACCGCCCCGGCGGTCTTGGAGTTCATCACGAAACTGGCGTTGGCCCGGTATTCGGCGCTCAGTGCATAGACCAGATCGACGATGGCATCCGACGCATTTGTCGGCGCGAAATCACCCACCGCCCCGGTCGGCACATAGCCCAGCGATCCCCAGGACCACAGGCTGTCGTCAACGGCAGGATGGGTCAGAAAACCTGTCGGCTTGTCGATCCCGTCGCCGGTGACGAAACTCTGCGCCTCGGCGCGGGCGAACTTGTCGGCGATCCGCCCGGCAAGCCAGCCTTCGATGTCAAACGCACTGTCGTCAAGCAACCGCTGGCTGGCCTTCGGCATCGCCGACAGCTCGTGCAGCGGGATCGAGATCCGGTCGATCTGCGGGGTGCTGGTCTCGCTCAGCGTAGCGGTTTCGCTGGCCCAGCCAGACCCGACATCGGTATGATCGACCAGCACGTCGTAGGAAGTCGCCTCGACATTAACCACATTTGCCACCGATCTGATCGACGAAGTCGATTTCAACACACCGCGAATGCGCTCCGATGTTTCAGGGTCCACCAGAAACCCGCCATCGGAATTCACCTGGGTATTCAGCGCCTTGCCTTCCAGAACCAGCCCGCGCAACCCGTCGTCGTCGCCGGTCCGCAGATAGGTGGCAAGGGCCTTCTTGTGGGGCGCGCCCAACTCGACGGCGGCGGAAAGCGCCGGGCGCCCGGCGGAAATGGATTTGGCGTTCAGCATGGTCAGTCGCTCTTCCTGTTGTTGCAGCTTCGATGTAATTTCGCCCTGAAATCCCTTGAATTCAGCGAGGAACCCCGCCAAGGCGGATTTCACTTCATGGGCGGGCCGGGAAGTCACGGCTTCCCCGGCCCGAGCGGTGGTCTCGGTTTGTGGCATGTTGTTACCTGTCTTGAAGGTTGTGTCAGGGTCGGGGCATTCAGCGCCCGGCAAGGGTCCGGCGCGCGTCGTCGAAGACTGCCGCCAGCTCACAGCAAATGGCATCCGCAACATCACCCGCCTTGGATCCCACCCGTGCATCCGGAAGCATCGGGAAAGTCACCAGCGACACCTCCCAAAGCTCCAGCTCGCTCAGGAGCCTGCGCCCCTTCGCATCTCGTTGCGCCACGACCGTGCGATAGCCGATCGACAGCCCGTCAATCGCCCCCGCCGCAATCAGCGCCGCCGCCTCGCGGCCCTTGCCTATTTCGCTCAGCAGACGGCCCTTGACATAAAGCCCGTGGCCATCCTCGCGCAGTTCTTCCCAGACGCCGATCGGCTGGGCTGCGTCGTGTTGCCAAAGCATCTTGACCCGGCGCCCCTGCGCCCCAAGCGCCTTTAGCGATTTGTCATAGGCGCCCTTTTCAACGATATCGCCCCCCTGGTCGGCCACGCCAAAGACCGAGGCATAGCCTTCGATCCTGGTGCCATCCGTCACGGCGATATCTTCGCCCAGCCGGCAAAACTTCGTTTCCAGGCCATGATCGCTTGTCATCATTCGCATTTCCTCATTTCGGACCGTATTGCATGACCGATTGCACGGCCTGGCTCAAAATTACCCCAACCACGCCGAATACGGTCATCCACAGCCGCTTCTCCACTCCGTTGATCATCGCCTCGATCCGCTCCAGCCGGCGCTCGACGGTCTGAAACTGCAAGGCCATGATCCGTTCGGTCGCATCAAGCCGGTGTTCATGAACACATTCGAACGGCTCCTTGAGATACCGTGACCCGCCGCTGCGCACCGCCATTCTCACCGCTCATTGGGCTGCCGGGGCAAACCCAGCAGGCTGCGTTTTTCCGCTTCGCTCAGAAAGCTCGCCTCGCCGACACGCTTCCACTGCTGATCCCGCTCCACCGCCAGGGCCGGCACCTGATCGAGATCCGGGCGCATCTCGACACGCGTTCCAAGATGCGCCGACAACCAATGCGAAACCGCCGCCGTCACCCGCGTCGCCAGCGGCAAAACGGTCAGCCGGAAAAACGCCCGGTTGGCCTCCTGGTAATTGGCATAGGTCGCATCGCCCGGAATCCCCATCAGCATCGGCGGCACACCAAAGGCGATGGCGATTTCCCGCGCCGCCGCCTCCTTGGTTTTCTGGAACTCCATATCCGAGGGCGAAAACCCCATCGGCTTCCAGTCCAGCCCGCCTTCCAGCAGCATCGGCCGCCCGGCATTTCGCGCGCCCTGGTGATGCGCCTCCATTTCGCCGACCAGCCGCTCGTACTGATCAGGCGACAGTTGCGCCGATCCCTCGCCGCCCTTGTAGACAATGGCCCCCGAAGGGCGCGCGGCGTTGTCCAGCAACGCCTTGGACCAGCTCGATGCCGCATTATGGACATCGACGGCGGTGGCCGCCGCCTGCATCGGGCTCAACCCATAGTGATCGTCCTGCGGGTGAAACGACCTGACATGGCAAATCGGATCGACAGGCCCTGTCATGTCAAACCGGTGCTTGCGCCCGCCCACCGCATAGTCATAGGCAACGGGCCAGCCATCCGGGCCCGGCACCAGCGACATCCGATCAGAGCGCAGCACATGCAACTCCTCCGGCAGGCCGCTCGCGCCGACCGCCTCCAGATAGCCGTTGCCCGACAGCAAAATCTGCCCATAAAGCGCCTCGAACAACTCCGCGCGCCCCTGCCCCGGGTTGGGTCTGCGGATCAGTTCCAGCAAGGGATGCGTGTCATAGCGCCGGTGCGCGTCCTGACAGACCAGCGGCAGCGCCGCCGCCGCCTCGGCGATCAGCTTGACCACGCGAAAACCGACCGGATTGCCGGAAAACCCGGTCCTGGTCAGGCTGACCGTATCGCGCGGGCTCCAGGCCACGCGCCCCGACGATCCCCAGGCCACAACCCGCCCCGTCGCCGAAGCCTTCTGCTCCGGCGCCGCCGCTTCGGCGCGCCGGAAAAAATTCCAAGCCATCCCATACTCCTGTCTTGTTGCGCGGCCCGAAACCGGCCGCGGCCCGCCGCGCCGCGGCCGCTTCGCGCCCGATACGGATTCGCCCGTCAAAGGTGCCCGCACCGCCGGCCGCAACGCCGCTCCGGCGGCTCATCAGAACCCCTCAGAGACTGCGCACCGCGGGCCGATGAAACCTGCCCGCCGGCCGCACCATCACTTCGGTCAATGCCCAGACCAGCGCATCAACCCTGTCCGGGCTGCCCCGCCCTTGATACCCGCGGGTGGTCATCTGGCACATCTGATCTTCCAGCCCGCCCAGATCACCGCAGTGAAAGACCCGGCCCTGTTCGTACAGGGCGGCGACCGGTTCGGCCCGCGCCGCCTTGCCCCGCGACGCCCGCAAACCGCGAAAGGCCACCAGCGGGTCGACCTGTCGGATCACGGTTTCAACCATGTCACCGCCCTGGTTGACTTCCGCCACCAACCGCTCCGCGCCATGCCGTTCCATCGCCGCGACCGCAGCCTTCGCCCAGACCATCGGGGATGCGCCCGCCACACTCGCATCCTCCAGCACCCAGGCGCGCCAGTCCTGCGGCGGTCCCTCGGTCAGCGCCCCGACCACGATGATCCCGCATTCATCCGATCCGCCATGGCCGGTGACGGGCGGATCCACCGCGACGACGACACGGCTGAACGCTTTCGGTGCGCTGCGTCGCAATCCTTCCAGCCCGGCCGACGCCCATAACGCGCCCTCGACATCTTCCAAAAGGACGCCGTCCAGTTCCTGCCGCGACAGCCGCGTTCCGGCATAGCGGCTGCGCACCTCCTCGAGAAACGATGCGGCAAGATAGGCCTTGTTGGCCTCGGTCGGCGCCGTCGTCATTACCGTCGACGGGTTGTTCAGGATCGCCTTCAACACGCTGGTGTTCTTCGGCGTTGTCGTCACGACCTGCTGCGGATGAACGCCCATCCGCAACGCGAATTGCAGCATGTCCCAGGTTTCCTGCGGCTTTTTCCATTTCGCCAGCTCATCCACCCAGGCAGCGTCAAACTGCGGGCCGCGCAGATTTTCCGGCTCATGGGCCGAAAACACCTGCGCCACCGCCCCGTTGGGCCAGACCAGCCGCTTGCGCCCCGCTTCCCAGACCGGCTTCCGGTCGGGCGGTGAACACGCCAGAATTCCGCTCGGGCCAAAGACCATCACCTCGCGAACCTGCTCGATCGTCTCGCCGACCAGCGCGACATGCCCGGCCACCCCCGCATCAAGCGGTCTGGCTCCTTCAACCTGCGATCGAACCCACTCGGCCCCGGCGCGGGTCTTGCCGGCCCCCCGGCCCCCCATGATGATCCAGGTCTTCCACGACCCTGCCGGTGCAAGCTGATGCGGCAATGCCCAGAATTCGAATAACCAGGGCAGTGCCAGCAAGGTCTCGTCGCTCAGGCCGCCAAGGAATTCGTCAACCGTCTCCTGCTTCGCGCAAGAGAGCCAGGCGGCGGCCGATCTCAGCCCGGGCAGCGTCGAAGTCGAGCGCATAGTCGTAAACGACGCCGGCTTTTTCTTTGTCGAATTTGGCAAGTTTCGCCCTTTCTTCCACGGCAAGCTGAAACGCCATGCGCAAATCCTTCAAGGATCTCGTCGCATCCTTCAGATTATCGAACTCGCCCTGTTTGATTTTTTCGGTCGCCGCGGAAATTTCCGTGGCGATGACGAAATACAGATCATCCGTCTGCTGGATCAATGTCTTGATTGATGGCTCTTCAACCGTAACTCTCGCTGTCATCGAGTATGCGCCCGCCTCTCATGCCAATCCGCACGAGCGAAACGAAAAAGCGGCTCGGGGTCGCCCCCGGGCCGCTTGCCCACTTCTTCTAGCATGTCCGAAGGTATAGCCTGGAGCGTTCGCCAAGTCAAGCAAAAAACCAAGCTGTATCAATACCTTGGAGGACGCACCGTCAATCTCTTGTTAACCCGGCCCCGGCTCAGTTCGCCGCGCCCTGCTGTTCGGCTTCCAACGCGCGCCATCTGGCTACGTTGTCGTTGTGTTCGGCCAATGTCCTGGCAAAGGCATGGCCGCCCGTACCGTCTGCCACGAAGAACAGAAAATCCGTCACCTCGGGGTTCAGCACCGCGGCAATGCTGTCGCTGCCGGGGTTGGCAATCGGCGTCGGGGGCAAACCGTCGATCACATAGGTGTTGTAAGGGGTACGTCCGCGCAGCTCGCTCTGGCGCAACCCCCGGCCAAGCACGCCCTGCCCCTTGGTCAGGCCGTAGATGACGGTGGGGTCGGTTTGCAATTTCATCCCCTGCTTCAGGCGGTTGATGAAAACACTCGCGACCCTGGGCCGCTCCTCGGGCAGGCCCGTTTCCTTTTCCACGATCGACGCCATGATCAGCGCTTCCTCGGGCGAAGCATAGGGCAGGCCATCGGCGCGGTTGGCCCACAGCGCATCCAGAACCGCCGCCTGCCGCGCCTGCATCCGGTCAAGCAATTCCGAACGGCTCAGGCCGCGCGCCACTTCATAGCTGTCCGGTGCCAGCATGCCTTCCGGCGGCACCGTGCCGATCTCGCCGTCAAGGAACTCCGCCCGCTTGAGCGCCTCGACCACCTGCCAGCTCGTCGCCCCCTCTGCCAGCGTCACGCGAAACCGCACATCTATGTCATCGGCAATATCGACATAGGCTTGCGGGGCCGCCTCCTCCGCCGGGTCGAATTTCGCGACTTCGACATAGCGGTTGGTTGCCGGATCAAGCTCGCGCACCAGCATCTCGCTGGCCTGAACGCCGATCCGGTAGTTGACTTCGGTGCCGCAGGTCGACTGTCCGGTCCCCGATATGGCCTCGACGATCTCGGCCATCGAGGCATTCGGCGCGATCAGATACGACCCCGCCTTGATCGAACCCGCCTTGCCCTGGTAATCCGCCCCTACCTTGAGGATATAGCCCGATCTGATGGCGCCCCTCCCCGAAAGGTCACTGGCCACGGACTTGAGATTCGCCCCCTTCCTGACCTGAAAGCAGATCGGTTCGGCCAGCGGGCCGGGCCCGGTATATTGGCGCTGCCCCCAGGCGACCACCCCCGCCGCCGCCACCAGCAGCAGGATGGCAATGGTCAGGAAGTTCGAGGCGACATGCCGCCACATCAACCGCTCACCCGCCCCAATATCAGCGAAGCATTGGTTCCGCCAAAGCCGAAGCTGTTGGACAGCGCGACATCTATCTTGCGCTCCACCGCCTTGTTGGGCGCCAGATCGAGCTTCGATGCAACCGCGGGATTGTCGAGATTGATGGTCGGCGGGGCCACCTGATCGCGGATCGCCAGCATGCAGAAAATTGCCTCGACAGCCCCCGCTGCCCCCAGAAGATGCCCGACAGAAGATTTGGTCGACGACATCGTCGCCGCTGCCGCCGCGTCGCCCATCAGCCTCTCGACCGCGCCAAGCTCGATCGTGTCGGCCATGGTCGACGTGCCATGGGCGTTGATATAGTCGATCCGGTCAGGCGTGATCGCGGCCCGCTTCAGCGCGGCCTGCATCGAGCGATAGCCGCCATCGCCGTCCTCGGACGGCGCGGTGATGTGGTAGGCGTCGCCCGACAGACCATAGCCCAGCACTTCGGCATGGATCCTGGCGCCGCGCGCCCTGGCATGTTCATATTCCTCCAAAACGACCACCCCGGCGCCTTCGCCCATCACGAAACCATCGCGGTCCGCGTCATAGGGGCGGCTGGCCCTGGTGGGGTCGTCGGTGCGTTTGGTCGACAGCGCCTTGCAGGCGTTGAAGCCCGCTATGCCGATCTCGGAAATCGGGCTTTCCGTGCCGCCCGCGATCATGACATCTGCATCACCCAACTGGATCAGCCGCGCCGCATCGCCGATCGCGTGGGCCCCCGTAGAACAGGCGGTGACGACGGCATGATTTGGGCCCTTGAACCCGAACCGGATAGACACCTGCCCCGAGACCAGATTGATCAGCGCACCCGGAATGAAAAACGGCGAAACCCGCTTCGGGCCCTTTTCCCTGATCAGCACCGCGGTCTCGGCGATCGACGTCAATCCGCCGATCCCCGACCCGATCATCACACCGGTGCGCAAGCGGCTTTGTTCGTCCTCGGGCTCCCAGCCGGCATCCCGCACCGCCTGGGTCGCGGCAGCCATCCCGTAAAGGATGAAGTCATCGACCTTGCGCCGGTCCTTCGGCTCCATCCAGTCATCGGCATTGAAACTGCCATCCGTCCCGTCGCCAAGCGGGATCTCGCAGGCATATTTCGTCACCACGTTGGCCGTATCGAACCGGGTGATCGGCCCCGCGCCCGACTGCCCGGCAATCAGGCGCGACCAGGTTTCCTCGACACCGCAAGCCAGCGGCGTTACCATCCCCAGACCAGTGACCACCACTCGACGCATTGCTGCCCCCTCAAATGCAATTCCCTGTCGACTTCGGTGATACACGCCCACTCATAGCCGCGCAACACGACTGCACCCTTTGGCAAGAAGCCGCTGAACCTGAATTATACCAGCGGCCTGCACCGCTTCGATGCCGCTTGGCGGTGTGAAAAATCATCCGGCAAGGGTTTCACCGGGGCGCCAAACGGCCTATCCAGAACGGGCAGGTGACAGAAGCGGCACGATTCTCTAAATGGAGGTGCAAATCCCTGCCCCGGATTCGGAGACATGCGCAATGCGCCCATTCCTCAGCCACCCATTCGACGATGACAAGCTGAAAGAGGAATGCGGGGTTTTCGGGGTCGTGGGCCCCGCTGACGCCGCCAATTTCGTGGCACTCGGCCTGCATGCCCTGCAACATCGCGGGCAAGAGGCCGGCGGCATCGTTTCGCACCATCCGCAGGCGGGGTTCAATTCCGCCCGCCGCTTCGGCTATGTGCGCGACAATTTCACCAAGGCCAGCCTGATGGAAACCCTGCCCGGCGCGCTGGCCATCGGCCATGTGCGCTATTCGACCGCCGGATCGAAGGGGCACGCCCAGATCCGCGACGTGCAGCCCTTTTTCGGCGAATTCGCCATGGGCGGCTGCGCCATCGCCCACAACGGCAATATCACCAACGCGGCCAGCCTGCGCCGCGACCTGATCGAACGCGGCGCGATTTTCCAATCCGCATCGGACAGCGAATGCATCATCCACCTGATGGCACGGTCGATCCAGAAAAGCATCCCCGAGCGGATGAAGGATGCCCTGCGCGCCGTGGAAGGCGCGTTTTCCATCATCGCGATGACCAGCACCGAACTGATCGGCGTGCGCGATCCGCTGGGCGTGCGCCCGCTGGTTCTGGGCAAGCTGGCCGATGACGGCTATGTGCTTTCCTCCGAAACCTGTGGGCTCGACATCATCGGGGCCGCGTTCATGCGCGAAATCGAGCCGGGCGAAATGGTCGTCATCAGCGACGGCAAGATCGACAGCACCCGGCCTTTCGGCCCGATGAAATCCCGCTTCTGCATTTTCGAGCATGTCTATTTCTCGCGCCCCGATTCAATTCTGGGGGGGCGATCCGTTTATGAAACGCGCCGCCAGATCGGTGTGGAACTGGCCCGCGAGGCGCCCGTCGAGGCCGATCTCGTCTGCCCCGTTCCCGACAGCGGCACCCCCGCCGCCATCGGTTTCAGCCAGCAAAGCGGCATCCCCTATGCGATGGGGATCATCCGCAACCAGTACATGGGCCGCACCTTCATCGAGCCGACCGAACAGATCCGCAACATGGGGGTGCGGCTGAAGCTCAATGTCAACCGCGCGCTGATCAAGGGCAAACGGGTGATCCTCGTCGATGATTCCGTGGTGCGCGGCACCACCTCGATCAAGATCCGCGAAATGATCCTCGATGCCGGCGCCGCCGCGGTGCATTTCCGCATCGCCTCCCCGCCCACCGCCTGGCCGTGCTTTTACGGGGTCGACACGCCGGAACGCTCGAAACTTCTGGCCGCCACAATGTCCGAGGACGAAATGCGCGACTGGATCGGCGTCGACAGCCTTAAATTCATCTCGCTTGACGGGCTTTACCGCGCCGTGGGCCAGGCCGGGGGCCGCGATGCCAAGGCCCCGCAATATTGCGACGCCTGCTTTTCCGGCCAGTACCCCGTCGCCCCCGCCGACCAGATCGCCAACGGATTCGAAACGAAAGCGGCCGAGTAAGACACAAGACGCCGCCCCCCGCGGGGACGGCGCCAGTGTCTCGGCCTCCAGTGTGTCTCGGCCTCCAGTGTGTCTCGACCTCCAGTGTCTCGGAAATCGGCCGGCCTTCGATCAGGTCTTGCGATTTTTCAACGCCGCCCAGCCGCCACTGACCACCAGCGCCGCGATAACCGCCTTGATCGCATCGCCCGCAAGGAACGGGGCCATGTAATACTGCCAGATCATGGCAAAATTGTCCGCCCCCCACTTGGCCGTATCAAGCCCCAGCACCTTGTCGGCCAGCATCGCCCAGGCCACCCCCGGCACATAGAGCAGCATCGACAGCACCAATGCCACGGCCGCGACCGGCACCAGCCCCTTGATTCCCCGATCCGCCGCCAGACCGGCCAGCCAGGCCATGCCGACAAACCCGACAAGGAAACCCGCCGTGGGGCCAAAGAAGGCGACGAAATTCCTGCCGTGCGAAAACACCGGCAACCCCATCGCCCCTTCGGCGAGATAGGCCAGCAGCGTCAGCGCCGCCATGCGCGCGCCAAAAGCGAAACCGACGATCAGGATCGCCAGCGTTTGCAGGGTCATCGGCACCGGAAAGCCGATCGACACCTGTGCCGCAATGGCGATGAAGGCGGATCCGCCCAAAACCATGAGCAGGCGGCTCGACAGCGTTTGAGAGGGCACAAGGGCCTTGGAAAGCGTCATCGTTGGGTTCCTTCCTCTATCGGATTTTCCCGGCAATCTCGCTGCGCCGCAGCTTCGTGTCAATCTATTCTGTTGCATGTGCGCTTGGCCAATGCCAAACGGTTGCCATGAAAAACCCTACCCCGCCTTCCCCCACCGCCCGAACCGCCGCCCGAATCGCTCTCGTCACCGGCGCGTCGCGCGGGCTGGGTTTCGCACTGGCCGAGGCTCTGGCGGCCGCGGGCTGGCATGTGCTGGCGGTGGCGCGCACCGTCGGCGGCCTCGAAGAACTCGACGACCGCATTCGGGCGGCGGGTGGCAGTGCCACGCTGGCCCCGATGGATATCACCGATGCCGAGGCGATGGCGCATCTGGCAGGCTCGATCGCCGAGCGCTGGGGCGGGCTGGGCTTGTGGGTCCATGCCGCCATACATGCCGCCCCGCTGGCCCCTGCGGGGCATCTCGACCTGAAGGACTTCGACAAGTCCGCCGCCTGCAACATCCGCGCGACGGCGGCGCTGATCCCGTTGATCGAGCCGTTGCTGAGGGCCGCAGATGGCACGGCGTTGTTTTTCGACGACCCGCGCGGCGGTGAGAAATTCTTCGGATCATACGGGGCCAGCAAGGCGGCGCAGGTTGCCCTGGCCAGAACCTGGCAGGCGGAATGCGCGAAAATCGGCCCGCGGGTGCTGATCGAAACCCCTTCTGCGATGCCCACCGCCACGCGGGGGCGTTTCTTTCCCGGCGAAGACCGCGCCACGCTGCGCGATCCCCGGGACGAAGCAAAGCGGCTTCTGGCGCTTTTGCAGGATTGCTGACCCCAGGCCGCGCGCCGCGGCGTTGCCGCCTTTACGCCCGCGCGGCGACAGTCTAATCAGAACCTGACGGCCAGCACGGGGCAAGAATGCGCATACTCATCACCAATGACGACGGGATCAACGCGCCGGGGCTGGAGGTATTGGCCGAAATCGCCGCCGAGATCGCCGGACCGGAAGGCGAGGTCTGGACCGTCGCCCCGGCCTTCGAACAATCCGGCGTCGGCCATTGCATCAGCTACACCCACCCGATGATGATCGCCAAGCTCGGGGATCGCCGCTATGCCGCCGAAGGCAGCCCCGCCGACTGCGTTCTGGCCGGGTTGTGCGACGTGATGCAGGACGCGCGGCCCGATCTGATCCTGTCAGGGGTCAACCGCGGCAACAACGCCGCTGAAAACGTGCTCTATTCCGGCACCATCGGCGGCGCGCTGGAAGCGTCCCTGCAAGGCCTGCCGGCAATCGCCCTGTCGCAGTTCATGGGCCCGGCGACGCAGACGCTCGACGATCCGTTCGATGCGGCACGGGTACATGGCGCGCAGCTGGTGCGCGATCTTCTGACCAAGGGTCTGTGGGACAAGGATGACTACCGGCTGTTTTACAATGTCAACTTCCCCCCCGTCGCCGCCGCCGATGTCAAGGGCACCAGGATCGCCGCGCAGGGCTACCGCACGGATACGTTTTTCGGGGTGGAGCCGCATATGTCCCCTTCGGGGCGCAAGTTTCTCTGGATCAAGGGCGGGCCGCAACACAAGCCCACCGCCCCCGGCACCGACGTTGCCGTCAATATCGACGGCTACATCTCGGTCACGCCGATGCGCGCCGACCTTACCGCGCATGATGCGCTGGCCGAACTTCAGGCGCAGTTCGGATGAGCGATCGGGCCGAGCAGAAGATGCGGTTCCTTTTTGCGCTGCGCTCCAAGGGGGTGACCGAGGCGCGGGTGCTGACCGCCATGGAAAATGTCGATCGCGGCGACTTTGTAAAGGGCCATTTCGCCGACCGCGCCTATGAAGACATGCCGCTGCCGATCGCTTGCGGCCAGACCATCAGCCAGCCTTCGGTGGTTGGCCTGATGACTCAGGCCCTGGCGATCCAGCCCCGCGACAAGGTGCTGGAGGTGGGTACCGGCTCGGGTTATCAGGCGGCGATCCTGAGCAAACTCGCCCGCCGGGTCTA
This sequence comes from Paracoccaceae bacterium, assembly GCA_020446815.1. GTDB lineage: Bacteria > Pseudomonadota > Alphaproteobacteria > Rhodobacterales > Rhodobacteraceae > Albidovulum. The sequence goes on along the minus strand of JAGRDY010000031.1, from coordinate 131,667 downwards.
TACGATCGACCGCCACCGGCGGCTGGTGCGCGAGGCCGAAGCCGTCTTTGCCGCGCTTGGCCTGACCAATATCACCGCCCTGGTCGGCGACGGCAGCCACGGGCTGCCCGATCAGGCTCCCTTCGACAAGATCATCGTGACCGCCGCCGCCGAAGATCCGCCAGGTCCGCTCTTGGCTCAGCTTCGGATAGGCGGTATCATGGTCCTGCCCGTCGGGCAATCCGACGCGGTGCAAAGCCTGATCAGGGTGACGCGCACCGATGCCGGATACGACTATGACGAATTGCGGCCGGTGCGCTTCGTGCCGCTGATCGAAGGGCTGGGGCAGGACTGACAGACCCCATCGCCCGTGCAACAAGAGTGCCAAGGCCTGACAAACAGGGCCGGCAAGAGAGGATGAGAGCAATGATCAGTTTCAGCCACACCCCCCTGCTGCGCGCAACCTTGATGGGGACCTGTCTCCTGGCGCTGGCTGCCTGCGATCCGGATTTCCGCCGTTTCGGCCGCACCGGGTTTGATACCTCCGATGCCGCCCAGAACCTCGCGGCGCCGCGGCCTGCGGCCGATGCCCGCGGAATCATTTCCTACCCGAGCTATCAGGTCGCCGTCGCCCGCCGCGGCGACACGATCGAAAACGTTGCGGCACGCATCGGCCTGCCCGCGGATGAACTGGCCAGCTACAATGCCATCGCCCCCGGCACGGCACTTCGCGACGGCGAATTGCTGGCCCTGCCGCGCCGCGTCGCCGAACCGCCCGCCGGGCCGATCGGTGGTGCCGGGGGTGGCGGCGTCGATGTGACCGCCATCGCTTCGTCCGCGATCGACCGGGTCGACCCGGGCACGGCCCCGGCGACCACCCCGACTTCGAGCCCGCTGGCCGCCGAACCCATTCGCCACCGCGTCGTGCGCGGCGAAACCGCCTATTCCATCGCGCGGCTTTACAACGTCAACGTCCGTGCGCTGGCCGACTGGAACGGCCTTGGCCCCGATCTCGGGGTGCGCGAAGGCCAGACGCTGCTGATCCCCGTTGTCTCGGCCGCGCCGCCCGAACCGGTCAGCGAACCGGGCCAGGGGTCTCCGACCCCCACGCCGCCATCGGCGGCCACCCCCCTGCCCGATGAAAAGACCGTGCCGGCCGCCACCCCTGTGGCCGTGCCCGAACCCGCCGATCTCGGGTCGCAGAAAACCGAAGCCTCGGGCAGCGCCCGGCTTGCCCTGCCGGTTCAGGGCAAGATCATCCGCGGCTATCAGAAGAAAAAGAATGACGGCATCGACATCGCCGCCAGCGCCGGCACGCCGGTTGCCGCCGCCGATGATGGCACCGTGGCCGCCATCAGCAAGGATACCAAAGGTGTGCCTATCCTCGTCATCCGCCACGAAGGCAACCTGCTGACCATCTATGCCAGCATCGACAACATCAAGGTCGCAAAGGGCGACAAGGTCAAACGCGGCCAGACCATTGCCACGGTGCGCGCGGCGGACCCGTCGGCGCTGCATTTCGAAGTGCGCCAGGGCTTCGACAGCGTCGACCCGATGCCTTATCTGCAATAGGTTGCGCGGGGCGGGGACTGCGCCGGCAGATACGCGCAGAAATCCGCGGCATTTGGCAAGACCCGGCCTGGCCGCCCTTCTCGCCACCCGTGATCAGAAAGAGCCGCCTGCCGTTTCCGACCGGATCGTGGTCATGCGCCCTGCAATCGCGCGGATTGCCCGCCCGCGCGCCCGCCCGCGCGAAATTCGCGATGCCTTGAAGGCCCTCTACGTTAAAGCACCGCATCCACCGCGCGTTTCAACCGGCCCAGTGTGGCCTCGACGTCGTAAAGCTTGTCGAGCCCGAAAAGTCCGAAACGGAAGGTGCGGAAACCCTCTGGCTCGCCCACCTGCAACGGCACCCCGGCGGCTATCTGTACGCCCTGTGCGGCGAATTTCCTGCCGTTCTGGATATCGGGGTCATCGGTATAGCTGACAACCACACCCGGCGCGGCAAAGCCTTCGGCGGCGACCGAGCGTACCGATTTCGCCGCCAGCATCGCGCGCACTTCCGAACCCAGCCGCCATTGCGCCTCTTTCAGCCGCGCAAACCCGTAGTCGCGGGTTTCCACCATGGTGTCACGAAAGGCGCGCAGCGCATCGGTCGGCATCGTGGCGTGATAGGCGTGCCCGCCGTCCTCATAGGCCGCCATGATCGCGCGCCACTTCTTGAGATCAAGAGCGAAGCTGTTCGATGTGGTTTGCTCCAACCGCTTCACCGCCGCCCCGGTCATCATCACCAGCCCCGCCGAAGGGGACGCCGACCAGCCCTTTTGCGGAGCCGAGATCAGCACATCGACGCCCACCGCCTTCATGTCCACCCAGACACAGCCCGAGGCGATGCAATCGAGAACGAACAGCGCACCGACCTCATGGGCCGCCTTCGCCAGCGCCTTGAGATAATCGTCGGGCAGGATCATCCCCGCCGCCGTTTCCACATGCGGCGCAAAGACCACATCGGGGCGGTTCTTGCGGATCGTCTCGGTCACTTCGCCGATCGGCGCCGGGGCGAAGGCCGATTGTGCGCTGCTGCCCGCTTGCCGGGCCATCGCCACGCTCACGTCGCCGGCAAATCCGCCCATGTCGAAAATCTGGCTCCAGCGATAGGAAAACCAGCCGTTGCGCACCACCAGCGCCTTCTTGTCGGCGGCAAACTGGCGGGCCACCGATTCCATCGCATAAGACCCGCCACCGGGCACCAGCGCCACCGCATCGGCGTTGTAAACTTCCTTGAGCATGGTTGAAATATCGCGCATAACCCCTTGGAAAGACTGACTCATGTGATTGAGAGACCGATCGGTGAAGACGACCGAGAATTCTTCAAGCCCATCCGGGTCGATATGGGGCAGCAATGCGGGCATGGGTCACTCCTTGGCAATTGACGCAGGGCCGTAACGGCAGGTTTCGCGCCACCTTACACCAGGGACGCTGCCCGATAACAGTCAAACTCCGACCGTCCATGGCCGAAATCTGCCTGCCCGTGCAGGGCGTCGATCAGCCGAGCGGGCCGGGGCGGCGTTCTTCGGACAGCATCACATTGGCCTCGACATTTCCGACACCCGGCAAGGTCATGATCCGCCGCCGCAGGACACGTTCGAAATCGGCCAGGTCGCGGGCGATCACGCGCAGGCGGTAGTCATATAGGCCCAACACATGCTGCACCGTCTGCACTTCCGGGATGGCGGTGGCGGCGCGCTCGAAATCCTCGAGGCTGACGCGACCCTTGGCCGCCAGTTTCACCCCCAGAAACACCGTCACGCCAAAGCCCAGCGCCTCGGCATCCAGCGTCAGACGCCGCCCGGCGATCACGCCGGCCTCTTCCAGCCGCCTGATCCGCCGCCAGGCCGCCGGTTGCGACAGCCCCAGCGCCCGCCCCAGGGCGCCCGCGCTTTGCGTGACATCCGCCACCAGCGCCCGCAGGATCGCCCGGTCGATGTCGTCCAGCGCGATCACAGCGGCAGCCCTGCGCTGTCCTTGATGGTCGAGACCAGCATCAGCGCCTCGATATCGGCGATATGCGGCAGGGTCAGGATGCGGTCGCGGTAAATCTCCTGATAGTGCCCCATGTCGCGGGCGATCACGTTCAGCCGCAGGTCGACGCGCCCCAGAAAGGTCTGAATCTCGATCACCTCGGGCACCTCGCGCGCCGCTTCCTGAAATTCGTCAAAGGCCTGCGGCTCGGTCTTGTCGAGCGTGAAGCGCAGGCTGACCTCGACCGCCCAGCCCAACGCCCGCCAGTCGATCACCGCATGCCGGCCTTTCAGAACCCCCGCCGCACTCAGCCGCTCGATGCGCCTCCAGCAGGTTGCGGCAGTCACCCCCGCCCGCCTGGCCAGATCGGCGGTGGCCTGGCCCGGCTCGGCCATCAGGTGGCGCAGAATGCGCCGGTCGGTATCGTCGATAAGCATGATTTTTTCGCAAAATTGATATATTACGCATTATGCCTTTCGCATATCTCCAAATCTATCAAATTTTGCACGGTAATTCACCAAGGCCGCTCTATGATCGCGCCATCAACCAACCAAAAGGAGCGCCCGATGCGCGTGTATTACGATCGCGACTGCGATATCAATCTGATCAAGGACAAGAAGGTGGCCATTCTCGGCTATGGCAGCCAGGGTCATGCCCATGCGCTCAACCTGCGCGATTCGGGCGCCAAGAATGTCGCCATCGCGCTCCGCGAAGGTTCGCCCTCGGCGGCGAAATGCGAAAAGGAAGGGCTGAAGGTGATGGGCATCGCCGAGGCCGCCAAATGGTGCGACCTGATCATGTTCACCATGCCCGACGAATTGCAGGCCGAGACCTACAAAAAGCATGTCCACGACAACCTGCGCGAAGGCGCGGCGATCGCCTTCGCCCACGGGCTCAACGTGCATTTCGGCCTGATCGAGCCGAAACCCGGCGTCGATGTCATCATGATGGCCCCCAAGGGCCCCGGACACACCGTGCGCGGCGAATACGTCAAGGGCGGCGGCGTGCCCTGCCTTGTCGCCGTCCATCAGGACGCATCGGGCCGCGCGATGGAGCTGGGCCTGTCCTACTGCTCGGCGATCGGCGGCGGCCGGTCGGGGATCATCGAGACCAATTTTCGCCAGGAATGCGAAACCGATCTTTTCGGTGAACAGGCGGTGCTGTGCGGCGGTCTTGTCGAGCTGATCCGCATGGGTTTCGAAACGCTGGTGGAGGCCGGCTATGAGCCGGAAATGGCCTATTTCGAATGCCTGCACGAGGTCAAGCTGATCGTCGATCTGATCTATGAAGGCGGCATCGCCAACATGAACTACTCGATCTCCAACACCGCCGAATACGGCGAATATGTCTCGGGCCCGCGGATCCTTCCCTACGCCGAGACCAAGGCCCGGATGAAAGAGGTTCTGCGCGACATCCAGACCGGCAGGTTCGTGCGCGACTTCATGACCGAAAACGCGGTTGGCCAGCCGATGTTCAAGGCCACCCGGCGCCTCAACGACGAACATCAGATCGAGCAGGTGGGCGAGAAGCTGCGTGCCATGATGCCGTGGATTTCGAAGGGCAAGATGGTCGACAAATCACGCAACTGACGCAGGTTGCGTCACTTGTCGAGGCAGGGCATCCGGCCGGTCGCATCTCCGGGCCGGATGCTCTGTCAATGTCGCGCGGGGGCCGGGCAAACCGGCCACATGAGCCTGTCGCGTTCCACATCCCTTGCGGCACGGCCGCCCCGGGGGGCCTGGCGTTTCAGGTCATTTTCGAAACACCACAAGCCTGCCCTGCCGTGCCGCCGGTTCAGGCAACGTCGAATCGGTCGAGGTTCATCACCTTGACCCAGGCCGCCACGAAATCGCGCACCATTGCCGCCTGCGAATCGTCACAGGCATAGACTTCGGCAATGGCCCTGAGCTGGGAATTCGAGCCAAAGATCAGATCGACACGGGTGCCGGTCCATTTCAGTTTGCCCGTTTCGCGATCGCGCCCCTCATACACGTCGCCCGCATCCGGCGCCGTTTTCCAGACCGTCCCCATATCCAGCAGGTTGACGAAAAAGTCATTGGAAAGCGTATCCTTGCGGCTGGTGAACACACCGTGCCCGGACTGATCGGCGTTCGCCCCGAGCACCCGCAGCCCCCCGACAAGAACCGTCATTTCCGGGGCGCTCAGCGTCAGAAGTTGCGCGCGGTCGACCAGCAGGCTTTCGGCCGATACCGAAAACCGGGCGCCCTGGTAATTGCGGAACCCGTCGGCGGAAGGCTCCAGCACGGCAAAGCTTTCGCTGTCGGTCTGCTCTGCGGTGGCATCGGTGCGCCCCTGGGTGAAGGGAACCTCGATGTCGTGCCCGGCATTCCTGGCCGCCTGCTCGACGGCGGCCGAGCCGCCCAGAACGATCAGATCCGCCAGCGATACCGTTTGCCTGCCCGAATGTTCCTTGTTGAATTCGGCCTGAATCCCTTCAAGCGCGGCCAGCACCTTGGCCAGTTGCTCGGGCCGGTTGACGGCCCAGTTCCTTTGCGGATCAAGGCGGATGCGCGCGCCATTGGCGCCGCCGCGCTTGTCCGACCCGCGGAATGTCGACGCCGACGCCCAGGCGGTTGACACCAGTTCGCAAACCGACAGCCCAGAGGCGAGTATCCTGGCCTTGAGCGCGGCAATGCCCAGCGTGTCCAGCGGCGTGTGCGGCACCTGCGGGAGCGGATCCTGCCAGATCAGTTGTTCGGCCGGAACCTCGGCCCCGAGATAGCAGGCGCGCGGGCCCATGTCGCGATGGGTCAGCTTGAACCAGGCGCGGGCGAAGGCATCGGCAAAAAGTTCCGGGTTTTCGTGATACCGGCGCGAAATCGGTTCATAGACCGGATCGAACCGCAACGACAGGTCGGCCGTGGTCATCATCGGGCGATGTTTCTTCGACGGATCATGCGCATCGACCACCATGTCCTTTTCAGCCACGTCCCTGGCAAGCCACTGGTGGGCGCCCGCCGGGCTTTTCACCAATTCCCATTCATATCCGAACAGCATATCGAAATAGCCGTTATCCCATTGGGTCGGGTTGGGCTTCCATGCGCCTTCGATCCCGCTGCCGATCGCATCGCCCCCCTTGCCGGTGCCAAAGCTGCTGGTCCATCCCAGGCCCTGTTCTTCGACGGGCGCGGCTTCCGGGGCGGGGCCGACAAGGGCGGCATCGCCCGCCCCATGCGCCTTGCCGAAAGTATGGCCGCCGGCGACCAGGGCCACGGTTTCTTCGTCATTCATCGCCATGCGCGCGAAGGTTTCGCGCACATCGCGCCCCGAGGCCACAGGATCGGGCACCCCGTTGGGCCCTTCGGGGTTCACATAGATCAGCCCCATCTGCACCGCCGCCAGCGGGCTTTCCAATTCGCGATCGCCGCTATAGCGCGCGTCGCCAAGCCACTCGGTTTCGGCGCCCCAGTAGATATCCTCTTCCGGCCCCCACACATCGACACGGCCGCCGCCGAAGCCGAAAGTTCTGAACCCCATCGATTCCAGCGCGCAATTGCCCGCGAGGATCATCAGATCGGCCCAGGAAATCCTGCTGCCGTATTTCTGCTTGATCGGCCACAGCAAGCGCCGCGCCTTGTCAAGCAGCACGTTGTCGGGCCAGCTGTTGAGCGGCGCAAAGCGCTGCGACCCCGACGATGCGCCGCCGCGTCCGTCGGCGGTTCTGTAGGTGCCGGCACTATGCCAGGCCATGCGGACGAAAAGCGGGCCGTAATGCCCGTAATCGGCAGGCCACCAGCTTTGCGAATCCGTCATCAGTGCGACCAGATCCTTCTTGAGCGCCGGCAGATCGAGGCTCTTGAAGGCTGCGGCGTAATCAAACCCCGCACCCATCGGATTAGCGGCCGCGGAATGCTGATGCAAGACATTCAGGTTCAACTGATCGGGCCACCAGTCGCGATTCGATCTGGCGCCAAAAGTCGCTTGTCTGCCGACCCCATGCATGACCGGGCACTTGCCTGCTTTCTCGTCCATCTTTCTCTCCGTGACTATATGGTTTCCCGAACCGGCCCGAGGCTGGGCCGATGATCCTGCGCGTCTTCGTCCAGATCACTGATTTACGCGGCGCGGGCCGCCCGGGCAAGGTCAATGGCGCACGCCCGGCCCGCAAGCATCGCAAATGGACCGCAAAGGCGGGTGCGGCACCGCCGTCCATCCGGTGGTTTGCCGCGCGATGCGAAAACGCCGGCACCACAGGTGACAGGCGCACTGGACGTCGGCCCGGCAATTCCCTATATAATCGCTCAACAACTAGGTGAGTCCACAATGACGGTCGAATCCAGAGAACCCATCGAGGGCATGCCCCTCATCAAGCCATCCACCACGGACCATCCGCTTTATGAACGTGTGGTGGAAGCCTGCCGCACCGTTTACGACCCGGAAATCCCGGTCAACATCTATGATCTTGGATTGGTCTACACCATTGATATTTCACCCGAAAACGAAGTAGGCGTGATCATGACCCTGACCGCCCCCGGCTGCCCCGTGGCCGGCGAGATGCCCGGCTGGGTTGCCGACGCGATCGAGCCGCTCGACGGCGTCAAACAGGTCAACGTGGAGATGACGTTCGAACCGCAATGGGGCATGGAAATGATGTCGGACGAGGCGCGGCTGGAACTGGGGTTCATGTGATGTTCGGCATTCCCGGAAAATCGCCCGTCTCGCTGACGCCCAAGGCCGTGGCACAGATCAACCGGCTGATGGCCCGCGACAATGTCTATGGCCTGAAGCTCGGGGTCAAGAAGGGCGGCTGTGCGGGCATGGAATATACCATGGAATTCGCGACCGAAGCCGGACCCATGGATGAAATCATCGAACAGGACGGCGCGCGGGTCATGATCGCCCCGATGGCGCAGATGTTCCTGTTCGGCACCGAAATCGACTATGTCAGCTCGCTTCTCGAAGCCGGCTTCAAGTTCAACAACCCCAATGTAGCCGAAGCCTGCGGTTGCGGCGAATCGATCAAGTTCAAGGACGCTCCGGACAGTACCGCCCCCGGCACATGAGCGTTTCCGACACCGATATCGCTTTCGCGCTTGAACTCTTTGCAGGGCTGGGCCCGATCCGCACGCGCAAGATGATGGGCGGGTTGTGCCTTTACCGAGAAGACGTCATTTTTTCGATACTGCACAGCGACGGCTCGATCTGGCTCAAGGGGGCAGGCGCATTCGCCGACAGGATTTCGGCAGAGAGCTGGACGCGCTGGATCTATTCGCGCAACGGTGGAAAAACTGCGGCGATGCCCTACTGGCGTCTGCCCGATGCGGCCCTTGACGACCCCGATACAGCCTGCAAACTGGCCCGCGACGCACTGTCCCATCTCGATTAGGAAGGCTTGGAATGCGCCAGAAGATCGCCGCCGGAAACTGGAAGATGAACGGGTTGCGCGCCAGCCTCGCCGAACTCGGGGCCCTTGCCGGCGCCCACCCCGCCCCGCGATGCGAAATCCTGATCTGCCCGCCTGCAACCTTGCTGGCCTGGGCCGCCGAAACCCTTCTGTCGACGCCGATCGCCCTGGGCGGGCAGGATTGCCATGCCGAAAGATCCGGCGCCCATACCGGCGACATTTCCGCCGCCATGCTGGCGGATGCCGGCGCCAGCCATGTCATATTGGGCCATTCCGAACGCCGCACGGATCATGGCGAAAGCAACGATCTGGTTGCCGCCAAGGCCCGCGCGGCCCATATGGCCGGGCTGACGGCGCTGATCTGCGTCGGCGAAACCGAGGCAGAGCGCGACAGCGGCGCGACCCTGACGGCCATCGGCGCCCAGCTGCACGGCTCGCTGCCCGCTTCCGCCACCGGCGCCAACACCGTGATCGCCTATGAACCGGTCTGGGCCATCGGCACCGGGCGCACGCCGACGCGCGAGGAAATTGCCGAGGTGCATGATTTCCTGCGCAACCGGCTTGGGGCCCGGTTCGGCGCAGAGGCAGAGACCTTCCGCCTGCTTTACGGCGGTTCGGTCAAGCCGTCGAACGCGGCCGCGGTTTTTTCGGTTTCCAATGTCGACGGGGCGCTGGTCGGCGGCGCCAGCCTCACGGCCGGAGATTTCGGCGCCATCGTCGCCGCGCTCGATGCCGCATAACGCTTGCGCCGCCGCGCCATGCCGCTCTTTACCAGTTTCACGGCCTTGACCGGCGCATCGTCCGGGCCCGAATGCCCTGGCGGCGCGGCAATCTGCCGGTTTCAGGAAAAAAACATTACACCGGCAGGCTGGTGGTGGATTTGATCTCTTCCATCGACAGAAGCGCTGTTACGTTGTAGACGCGCACTTCGGAAATCAGCGCCTGATAAAACGTGTCATAGGCGCGCGCATTGCGCACCCGCACCTTCAGGATATAGTCGATATCCCCGGCCAGGCGATGGGCTTCCAGCACCTCGGGGCGGTTTTGCAGGGTCTTGAGGAATTTTCGCTGCCATCCCGCTTCATGCTCGCTGGTGCGGATCAGCACGAAAAAGCAGGCCTCCAGCCCCAGTGCATCGGCATCCAGAAGAACCGTCTGGCGCTTGATTACCCCCGCCTCGCGCAGTTTGCGCACACGATTCCAGACAGGCGTCTTGGAAGAACCCACCTTGCGGGCGATTTCATCCAGTGACTGGCCCGCATCCTCTTGCAGTTCCGCAAGAATTTTCCGGTCCAGATCATCGAGGCGGACTGACATTCGCGCTTTCTCTCATTTTTGGCATCATGGTTCAATTTTGGAAGTTTTTAAGAACGTTCTTCCTTATTGGCAACAGGGTATGGCGTTTATCTGGAACATTTTCCTATATTGCGCCAAAGTCGTACCTGAATTCCATGCAAGGCAGAAACCCTATGAGCCGCCAGTTCACCCCCAAGATCGTCACCGCCAACGCGCTGATCGAAGGCGATGTGGTCTATTTCACCGCTGATGACCGCTGGTCGCGCCGACATGCCGAGGCAGAGTTGATCGAGGACGAAGCCCATGCGCAGTTGCGCCTGATCCGCGCGGTAAGGCAGCAAGACGTCATCGTCGGCGCCTATCTGGCCGATGCCATGGCCGGGCCGGACGGGCCGGAGCCGATCCATTTCCGCGAAAGCTTCCGCACCCTCGGGCCGTCCAATTACGCCCATGGCAAACAGGAGAGCACGCATGTATGAATATGCCGACTTCGACGCGGCCTTCGTTCGCCGCCGCAACGCCCAGTTCCGCGCCCAGGTCGAACGGCGCATCGACGGATCGCTGACGGAAGACGAATTCAGGCCGCTGCGGCTGATGAACGGCCTCTATCTGCAACTTCATGCCTACATGCTGCGCGTCGCCGTCCCCTATGGCACGCTGTCGGCGGCGCAAATGCGCCAGTTGGCGCTGATCGCCGACAGGTGGGACAAGGGGTATGGCCATTTCACCACCCGCCAGAACATCCAGTACAACTGGCCCAGGCTGACCGACGTGCCCGACATTCTCGAGGCGTTGGCCGAGGTACGGATGCATTCCATCCAGACCAGCGGCAACACCATCCGCAATGTTACCGCCGATCATTTCGCCGGCGCGGCGGCCGACGAAATCGAGGATCCGCGCCCGACCGCCGAACTGATCCGCCAATGGTCGACCGATCACCCCGAATTCCAGTTTCTGCCGCGCAAGTTCAAGATCGCCGTGACCGGCAGCCCCAACGACCGCGTCGTCACCAAGGGCAACGATATCGGCCTCAGGATCGTGCGTGGCGGCGCAGGCCAGACCGGCTATGAGGTCATCGTCGGCGGCGGGCTTGGCCGCACCCCGATGGTGGGTCAGGTGATCCGCCCGTTCCTGAAAAGGGACGATCTTCTGCCCTATCTGGAAGCGATCGTGTCAACCTACAACCTGATGGGACGGCGCGACAACAAGTTCAAGGCGCGCATCAAGATCACCGTCTTCGAAAACGGCATGGAAGCTTTCCGCGACGCGGTTGAGGCGCGGTTTGCCCAGACCCGAAAGGATTTCTCAGGCGTTTCCAGCAGGAAAATCGCGGAAATCGCCCGCCATTTCGCCTTGCCCGAGTTCAGGACTGATTCTGTTGCCGCTTATGACGCGGCGCGCCGGTCCGACCCGGTTTTCCGCTCCTGGTGCGATACAAACCTGGCCGCGCACCGCGCCCCCGGTCATGCCATCGTCACGGTTTCACTGAAGGCGCATGGCAAGACGCCGGGCGACGCCACATCGGCGCAGATGCGGGTGCTGGCCGATCTGGCCGAGCGTTTCGGCCACGGCGAATTGCGCATCAGCCACGAACAGAACGTGGTTCTGCCGCATGTGCACAAATCCGACCTGCCCGCCCTTCACGCGGCCTTGAAGCAAGCGGCGCTTGCCACCGCCAATATCGGGCTTGCCTCGGACATCATCGCCTGCCCCGGCATGGATTACTGCACCCTGGCGACCGCCCGTTCGATCCCCGTGGCGCAGGGCCTTGCCACGCATTTCAACGCGCTGGGGCTGGAACGGGAAATCGGCCAGCTCAAGATCAAGATATCGGGCTGCATCAACGCCTGCGGCCATCATCACATCGGCCATATCGGCATTCTCGGGCTCGATCGGGCCGGCGTCGAAAACTACCAGATCACCCTGGGCGGCGATCATAGCGAAAATCTGGTGATCGGCGATCGCGCCGGGCCGGGCTTTGCCTATGACGAAATCATCCCCGCCATCGAACGCCTGTTGCGCGCCTATCTCGCCTTGCGCATGAGCGGCGACGAACCGTTTATCGACGCCTATCGCCGTCTTGGCGCCGCGCCCTTCAAGGCGGCGCTCTATCCGGCGGAGGCCGAACGCGATGCCGCTTGATACACCGCGCCTGCCGCTCGACGAACAGGTGGCGGCGCTGAATGATCGCTACCGGCATCATTCCGCCACCGATGTGCTGGAACATGCCCTGTTCGATGCGGCGGTGGGCAACCTTGCGCTGGTTTCGTCATTCGGCGCGGAATCGGTCGTGCTCTTGCATCTCGTTTCGGTCATTTCACCGGGAACCCCGGTTCTGTTCATCGACACGCGGATGCTGTTTGACGAAACCCTCGCCTATCAGCGCGACCTGGCCGCCAGCCTGAACCTGACCGACATCCGCATCATCCGCGCCGACCGGCGCGACATCGACCGTCATGACGCGGACGCAACGCTGAACCGCAGCAAACCCGATGCCTGCTGCGCGCTGCGCAAGATCGTGCCGCTTGAGCGGGCGCTGGAACATTTCGACGGCTGGATCACCGGGCGCAAACGCTTTCAGGCGGGGGCGCGCACGAATCTGGAGTTTTTCGAGAACGAAGACAACCGCCGGATCAAGGTCAACCCGCTCGCCCATTGGCGGGCAGGCGATATCGAGGATTATATCGCCAACAACCGCCTGCCGCGCCATCCCCTGGTGGCAAAGGGCTATCCTTCGATCGGCTGCGCGCCCTGCACCAGCCCGGTGAAAGGAAATGAAGATCCGCGCGCAGGCCGTTGGCGAGGCAGCGGAAAACAGGAATGCGGCATTCACTTTTCCAACGGCCGCTTGATCCGCAGCACGCAACCGCAAGACCCCCTAAAGGAGACCGCCACATGAGCGTGATCATTCGCGACGACGGCTTTCACGGCGATGACCATGACGGCGCGGCGGTGCTCGACATCGCCCACGACACCCGGCCCGAGGCAATCCCGGGCGATTTCACCGGTGTCGCCCTGGTGCGTATCGCTTTTCCCAACTGCAGTGATGGCCGCGGCTTCACGCTTGCCCGCCATGTCCGCGCCAAAGGCTACGGCGGGCGGATGCGCGCCACCGGCCCGCTGATCGCCGACCAATATGCCATGGCACGCCGTTCCGGGTTCGACGAAGTCGAGATCCCCGATGAACTTGCCGCCCGCCAGCCGGCCGATCAGTGGGCGTTTCGATCAGACTGGCAGAACCTCGATTACCAGGCGCGGCTGAAATCACACGCCTGAGACTTTCCCATTGCCGAAAACGACTCTAGAAGGATGGGCAAGAACCGCCCGTGAAGCAAATGAATGAACTGACCCAAGTGACCCAAGCCCAGCCCGTGCCCAAACACCTTCCGGACGCGCAGATCGTCACGCAGGTCAAACACTGGACGGATCGTCTGTTTTCCTTCCGCGTGACGCGGCCGCAATCGCTGCGGTTCCGGTCGGGAGAATTCGTCATGATCGGCCTTCTGGGCGACAATGGCAAACCGCTGCTGCGCGCCTATTCGATCGCCTCGCCCAATTGGGATGAGGAACTGGAATTCTATTCGATCAAGGTACCGGACGGCCCTCTGACCTCGAAACTGCAACATATCATGCCCGACGACGAAATCATCCTTCGCCCCAAACCCGTGGGCACGCTGGTGCATGACGCCCTGTTGCCCGGCAAGCGGGTGTGGTTTCTGGCCACGGGAACCGGCATTGCCCCCTTTGCCAGCCTGATGCGCGACCCTGAGACCTATGAAAAATTCGATCAGGTGATCATGATGCATACCTGCCGCGAAAAGGCAGAACTGGAATACGGGCGCAGTTTGGTCGAAGGTCTGCGCGACGATCCGCTGATTGGCGACATGGTGGCGGGAAAACTGCTTTATTATCCGACGACCACGCGCGAAAAAAGCGCCCGGATGGGGCGGATCACCGACAACCTGACATCCGGCAAGGTCTTTGCCGATCTCGGCCTGCCCCCGATGGACGCCGCACAGGACCGGGCAATGGTCTGCGGGTCGATGGCCTTCAATCTCGATGTGAAGGCGGTGCTCGAAGGGTTTGGCCTTCGTGAAGGGGCCAATAGCGATCCGCGCGAATATGTCGTCGAAAAAGCCTTTGTCGGCGACGGAATCTGATATCTCGCGTCACTGATTGGGCGTCCGGCCGCGCAGATCGCTCTGCGCGGCGTCGCATTTGCCCGCTCGCGGCCCTTAAAGCCCCAGCGCAGTCTTGACCCGGTCGAGCACGGCGGCCAGTTCCTCGGGGCTGTTTTTGGCCGCGTCGACAGCGGCTTTCAGCGCCGTCTTGGTCGCGTCGTCAAGCGATGAGGCGTCGATCGCCGCGGCAACCTTGACGGCGTCGAAATTGGCCGGATCAAAGATACTGGCGGCGGATGCGGCAGCCCCAGCGGCGGCGTTCGCCGCGGCGTCCGCGGCGGCCTTGGCCTCCTCGGCGGCTTTTGCGGCGGCCTCTTCGGCAGCCTTGGCGGCGGCTTCTTCGGCGGCCTTGGCGTCTGCGGCCGCCTTTGCCGCCGCCTCTTCTTCGGCCTTCTTGGCCGCGGCCGCGGCCTCGTCGGCGGCCTTCTGGGCCATCGCGGCCTCTTCGGCCTTTTGCTGCTGGTCCGCGTAATACCAGTAGCCGCCGCCGGCCAGCACGACGACCAGTAGCGCGATAAGTGTGGTCTTGTTCATTTCCTGTACCTTCTAGCCTAGGGAGGTGGGTTGGTCTTGGCGCAGGCTATCGCACGAATCCGCATCCAGTAAAAGCGCCCAATAGGGGCTCGGCGGAATCTGCCTTGAAACAAGCCCGCGCGCCGACTAATTTGCGCGCCAGACCAAACCGGCCATTGCTAGAAGGAGTGCCACCATAGCCCGCAGACCGCACAACGCCCCGCCGACCCGCGAAACGGGACCACGCGTAAACGACCGCATCCGTTCACCTGAAATCCGCCTGATCGGCGCCGGGGGTGAAAATGTAGGAGTTGTCACACCCGCCCGCGCCATGGCATTGGCCGAAGATGCCGGGCTGGATCTGGTGGAAATCTCGCCCAATGCGCAACCGCCGGTCTGCAAGATCATGGATTTCGGCAAATACAAATACGAAACCCAGAAACGCGAGGCAGAAGCCCGCAAGAAACAGCACACCATCGAGATCAAGGAAATCAAGTTCCGCCCCGGAACCGACGTTCACGACTATGACGTCAAGATGCGTTCGGTGATCAAGTTCCTCGAGGGGGGCGACAAGGTGAAGGTCACCCTGCGTTTCCGGGGCCGCGAAATGGCCCATCAGCAGCTCGGGCTCGATCTGTTGAACCGGGTGGCCGATGATGTCGCCGAGATCGGCAAGATCGAGAACATGCCCCGCCTCGAAGGCCGCCAGATGGTGATGATGATCGGGCCGAAGTAACGCTTTGGCCGCCAGCCCGCCCGGCCCTCTCTGATGGGAGGGCCTTTTTCATTCCGGGGCATCAGGATGCTTTCCTATCAGCACAGCTATCACGCCGGAAACCTCGCGGATGTGCACAAACATGCGCTTTTGGCGGCGATGCTGGCCTATATGACCGGAAAGGACAAACCGCTAAGTTACATCGAAACCCATGCCGGGCGCGGGCTTTACGGGCTTGATGCACCCGAGGCGTTGAAAACCGGCGAAGCCGCGGCGGGAATTGACCGGATCGGGGGCCGGTTCGCCCCCGGCCACCCCTATGCGAAAGTCCTGTCACGGGTGCGGGCGCGCTTTGGCCGGGCGGTCTATCCCGGATCGCCTCTCGTGGCGGCGCTGTCGCTGCGCCCCGGCGACCGCATCGAGCTTGCCGAACTGCACCCGGCCGAGTTTGCCGCCCTTGCCGATCTCATGGCCGATTACGGCGCCCGGTGCCGCCAGCAGGACGGGCCGCAAATGGCGCTTGCGCTGACGCCGCCGGAGCCGCGCCGGGGGCTGATGCTGATCGACCCCAGCTATGAGGTCAAAGCCGACTACGCCGCCCTGCCCGGTCTGGTCGGCAAGATTCATGCCAAATGGAATGTCGGGGTCATCGCCGTCTGGTACCCGATCTTGACGCGCAACGCCCATCTGGCGATGCTCGATGATCTGCAATCGCGCGGCCTGCCCGGGGTGCTTCGCCATGAAATCCGCTTTGCCTGCGTCCGTCCCGGCCACAAGCTTGTCGGCAGCGGCATGTTCATCGTGAACGCACCTTACGGGACCGATGCCGCCGCGGCGCACCTGACCGGGCTTTTCGCCGGAATGTGAATGATTCGCGCGTCGCGGGTGGACAGGTATCAATTGACGATCCGGTAGATATTGAAAGAAAAACAACAGGTTGCATTTGCAAGCCCGGCACGCCGCCATTGTGGACACGGAAATTCAATGCGGCTATTCAATGGATGGGCGCAGGGCTGCCCACCGGCACGATTGACCGTGGCCGGCTCGAAGGAAACAGGAACGCCCGGGTCGATGACCCAGTCGGCCTTGAACGGGCCGGCGGACGGTTGGTGATACGCAGCGTAGCCAGGGCAAGACTTCCCCCGACAGGAGAGTTCGATGAAATTCCGCTTCCCCATCGTCATCATCGACGAAGATTTCCGTTCCGAAAACTCATCCGGGCTGGGTATTCGTGCCCTGGCACAGGCGATCGAGGCCGAAGGATTCGAAGTTCTGGGGGTGACCAGTTACGGCGACCTTTCCCAGTTCGCCCAGCAGCAATCGCGGGCAAGCGCCTTTGTTCTGTCCATCGACGATGAGGAATTCAGCCCCGGCCCCGATCTCGACCCGGCGGTGTTGAACCTGCGCGCCTTCATCGAGGAAGTGCGCTGGAAAAACGCCGATGTGCCGATCTTTGTCTATGGCGAAACCAAGACCAGCCGCCATCTGCCCAACGACATCCTGCGCGAGCTTCACGGCTTCATCCACATGTTCGAGGACACCCCCGAATTCGTCGCGCGCCACATCATCCGCGAAGCCAAGACCTATATCGACGCGATTCAGCCGCCGTTTTTCAAGGCGCTGCTCAACTATGCCGAAGATGGTTCCTACTCCTGGCATTGTCCGGGGCATTCGGGGGGGGTGGCCTTTCTCAAAAGCCCGATCGGCCAGATGTATCACCAGTTCTACGGCGAAAACATGCTGCGCGCGGATGTGTGCAATTCGGTCGAGGAACTGGGCCAGCTTCTCGATCACAATGGCGCCATCGGCGCCTCCGAACGCAACGCCGCGCGCATCTTCAACGCCGATCACTGCTTTTTCGTCACCAACGGCACCTCGACCTCCAACAAGATGGTCTGGCATCATACCGTGGCGCCGGGCGATGTGGTGGTGGTGGACCGCAATTGCCACAAGTCGATCCTGCACGCCATCATCATGACCGACGCGATTCCGGTATTTCTGAAACCCACCCGCAACCACTATGGCATCATCGGCCCGATCCAGCAGTCGGAATTCGACGTGGATGCGATCAGGGCCAAGATCCGCGCCAACCCGCTTCTGGACGGTGTCGATGCCGATAGCGTCAAACCGCGCATCCTGTCGCTGACGCAATCGACCTACGACGGGGTGCTTTACAACACCGAAACCGTCAAGGACATGCTTGACGGCTATATAGACAACCTGCATTTCGATGAAGCCTGGCTGCCACATGCCGCGTTTCATCCGTTTTACGGCAGCTACCACGCGATGGGCCGCAAACGGGCGCGGCCGCGCCATTCGGTGACATACGCCACCCAGTCGATTCACAAACTGCTGGCGGGGATAAGCCAGGCCAGCCATGTGCTGGTGCAGGACAGCCAGGACACAAAGCTTGACCGGCAGCTTTTCAACGAAGCCTATCTGATGCATATCAGCACCAGCCCGCAGTACAGCATCATTGCCAGTTGCGATGTTGCCGCCGCGATGATGGAGCCGCCGGGCGGCACGGCGCTGGTCGAGGAAAGCATCGCCGAGGCGCTGGATTTTCGCCGCGCCATGCGCAAGGTGGATGCGGAGTTCGGCGACGATGACTGGTGGTTTCGTGTCTGGGGGCCGGAGGCGCTCGAAGAGGAAGGCATCGGCAGCGCCAGGGACTGGGTGCTCAAACGCACCGACGCGGAAGGCGTGCAGCGATCGGATGGCGCGGATTCCTGGCACGGCTTTGGTGACATGGCGCGCGGCTTCAACATGCTCGATCCGATCAAGGCGACGATCATCACGCCGGGGCTCAATCTCGACGGCCGGTTCGAAAACACCGGCATCCCCGCCTCCATCGTCACAAAATATCTGGCCGAACATGGCGTGGTTGTCGAAAAGACCGGGCTTTACAGCTTTTTCATCATGTTCACCATCGGCATCACCAAGGGCCGCTGGAACACCCTTCTGACGGCGCTTCAGCAGTTCAAGGACGACCATGCCAGAAACCAGCCGATGTGGCGCACCATGCCGGAATTCTGTGCCAGGCACCCGCGTTACGAACGCATGGGGCTGCGCGATCTGTGCGATCATGTGCACAGGCTTTACGCCAAGTATGACGTGGCGATCCTGTCGACCGACATGTATCTGAGCGACCACACCCCCGCCATGAAACCCAGCGAGGCGTTTGCACATATCGCGCGGCGCACCACCCAGCGCGTTGCGATCGATGATCTGGAAGGCCGCATCACCACCAGCCTGGTAACGCCCTATCCGCCGGGCATCCCGTTGCTGATCCCCGGCGAGGTGTTCAACAGGAAGATCGTCGAGTATCTCAGGTTCAACCGCGAATTCGCCCGCGAATGCCCGGGGTTCGAGACCGACATTCACGGTCTGGTCCAGGAAACCGGTGACGACGGCGTGACACATCATTTCGCCGACTGCGTGGCAAAATGACCGGCACAAATAACTGGCACTGGCGACTCCGGACCGGCAGGCACCTTGCAACGGCGGCGGCAACACCGATATCGAGGCCTGATCTAACGCGGCCCCGCGCACGTCAAGGGGGGCACGCGCGCGCCCCCGCATATTGATGCCCTCACCGCTCAGACAAGATCGCGGGCGATATCTTCGTTCCAGTCGCGCCGGAAAATCTCATTCTCGCCATCGCGTGCCACCAGTTCGGCGCTGATCCGCCAGACCTTTTCAAGCGCCCGCACCGATACCGTGGCATCGACCTCGGCGCGCCAGTCGCCGCGCGCATAGGATTTCTTCCAGGTGCAGGTGCCATGGGCGGAATTCGGGTCGTCGGGATGGATCACGAACCGGTCTTCGTCCCGGTAGCGGACCGTCATGGCGGTATGCGTGTGGCGCACCGATCCGGTATCCCCGTAACGGATGTAGGTTTCCAGGCCGGTGACCAGATCCTGTTTGACGGATCTTTCCGAGGTGCCGGGGCTCAGTTGCTCGAACGCCAGCGGCGCGGCCGCT
This sequence comes from Paracoccaceae bacterium, assembly GCA_020446815.1. Classification (GTDB taxonomy): domain Bacteria; phylum Pseudomonadota; class Alphaproteobacteria; order Rhodobacterales; family Rhodobacteraceae; genus Albidovulum. Next base: position 112,112 of record JAGRDY010000031.1, on the reverse strand, counting down.
TCGGCGGGCAGAAAATCGGGCAGATCCGCATCCTCGGGCCGCGCCGGGCGCAGCGGCAAGGTCAGCCTTGCCCCCGCGCGCAGCGTCAATGTCACCGGTTCGGGTGCCGGAAACACCATCGGCCACAGGCTTGTCGACAGGGCAAGCCTGATGCGCTGACCCTTGGTGAACTTCTGCCCGATCACATTCAACTGGACAGCGACGGGTTCCGATTTGCCCGGCACCATCGGTTCGGGTTCGCCATGCGATTTGCGGTGCGTCAGGTTCAGCACGCCGAAACTGACCAATGTCGACGTGCCATCGGGTTCGGCGGCCGACAGGACCGCTATCAGATTGGCGACGGGCCGGTCAGAGGCAACTTCGGCCTCGACCATCGGAAAGCCGAGAATTTCGACGTCTTCGGGCAGCGGGTCGGACAGGAACATGGTCATTTCGCCGCTTTCGCGCGCCTGATCGAGCGCCTGATCGGGGCCGGCCCCGTATGAACACCAGGATTGGTTGTAGCGCCCCGCCGTCTGGGGTGAGGCGACCGTGATCGCGCCGCCCGCCGCCGCGCCGCTTTCAAGCCGCCCCGGCGCCAGGGTGAAGGTCTGCGCGGGGCGGTTTGCGGTTTTCCATGCGGTTTCGGCCACCCATCGCCCCGAACGCTCGGCATGGTAGGGCGCCGGCGCGGCCGGATCCTGAATCCAGGCGCGGATCATCGGTTCATCCATGATGCCGGTGTCGATGCCTTTCAGATGCTGGTCCCACCAGCGCAGGCATTCCTGCAAGAAGCCGATGCGCGGCCCCGGTTCGCCGAAATGCGGGTATTTGTGCCCCCAGGGGCCGACAAGCGCCTTTCTGGGCCCTGGCAGCCTTTCCATCATGCGAAAGATCGGGTTGGTATAGCCGTCCACCCAGCCGCCCACCGCATAGACGGGAATGTCGACATCGGCGTAGTTTTCACAAATCGAACCCTGGCGGTAGAAATCGTCGCGGCGCTGATGGCCGAACCAGTCGAGCAGCCACAACCCGTTGCCTTCCAGCCGTTGCCGCCACATGTCGCGCCAGCGCGCGCCCACGATGGCCGGATCGGGGGGCGTATGGGCGATGGCAAAGGCCGTGGCGCCCCAGGCCAGCTTGTCGGTCAGACAGGCCCCGCCCATGAAATGGATGTCATCGGCATAGCGGTCATCGGTCGAACAGAGCGTGACGACGGCCTTCAGCGCCGGCGGCTTGCGCGCGGCGATCTGAAGCCCGTTGAAACCGCCCCAGGAAATGCCGATCATGCCCACCGTGCCCGCACACCAGGGCTGGCGGGCCAGCCAGTCGATGACGGCGATGCCGTCGTCCTGTTCCTGCCTGAGGTATTCGCCCTTGCATACGCCTTCGCTGTCGCCGGTTCCGCGCATGTCGACACGAACCCCGGCATAACCGAAGCCGGCAAAATAGGGGTGGGTCAGGTGGTCCCGCTCGACGGTTCCATCGCGTTTGCGGTAGGGCAGATATTCTAGGATCGCGGGTACCGGATTTTTCTCGGCATCTTCGGGCAGCCAGATGCGTGCGGCAAGTTTCACGCCGTCGGGCATTTCGATCCAGGTGTTTTCGATTTCGCGAACCTTGCGGGGAAAATCGGTACGGACGGGGAGTGCTGGCATAACGGGTTTCCTTGGCTACATTCCGTTTCGGGGGATTTCGTGGGACCAGTCGACACGGTGGAAGGGTGCATCGCCTTCCCAGCATTCGACATGGGCGGTCAGGTGAAAGGCGTCGCGGGATGCGGTCATTTCCGAATAGGTTTCGATCCGCACCTTCCAGGCACCGCGTTCGATCGTCCGGCTTTGGGTCATCGTCGCCTTTGCCGACAAGGGGTCGTCGGGGTGGATTTCGTAGATCCGTTCCGACACATCGTGAAACTCCGTGCCGATGGCGTCAAAGCGGATCTTGCCGATGGGGCCGAAAACGCCGCCGTCGATGAACATGCGGTTTCGCACCGTGCCGGTGATCAGGTCGGTCGTGATGTCCCGCGCGATCGACCCCTGGGAAAGCTGGGTCGTGCGGCCTGGTGCTGCGGGCGGCGGCGGCGCGAGCCTGCGCGGCGCTCGCGCCCCGGCGCGCGCGCCCAGCACCGGGATTTCCAGCCGCGACAATCCGGGCCTGAGGCCGAGCGTGACCGGCTCGGGCGAAGGCCAGAGGATCGGCCAGTAGGTCGAGGCAAGATGCAACACCAGCCGGTGGCCCGCAGGCACCTGCCAGGCCATGCCGTGCAGCTTGACGGTGATCGCCATCTCTTGGCCCGGCACGACCGGTGCGGGCGTCTCGGCGCTGACCCGGTGGGTCAGGTTGGCAAATCCGCGGCTAATCACGCTTTGCGCGCCATCGGGGGCCTCGTCGGCCAGTATGGCGGCGACGAAACCCTGCGGCCGGTCGGTGGATAACGCCAGTTCGAGCTTCGGCTGGCCGAGAATATCCATCGGCCCATCGAGGCGGGCCGAGCGCAAAACCAGCGCCCCGCCCGCGTCGGTGCGTTGATCGCCCGGCATGTCGCCCGGCGTCGCGAACGAGGTCATGTCGCCACCCGCGGCGCCGTAGGTCTGGGGCGAACACACGGTCATGACACCGCCGTCAGGATCGGCGGCGGCGCCAAGCCCGCCGTCGTTCAGCCACAACACCTGGCGCGTCACATCCGCCGAGGGCCAGTCCGTCACTTCGGCCCAGCGCCCGCCGCGATGGGTGATCGTCGTCTCGGGGGGCGTGCTGTCTTGCACATAAAACCGCAGCCGAGGTTCATCCATGATGCCGTTTTCCACGCCTTTCAGCCAATGATCCCACCAGCGTATCGCCTCATCGACGAAATCGACCTTCGGGCCGGGGATGCCGTCATGCGGATACAGATGCGCCCAGGGCCCCATCAGCACCTTGCAGGGGGCCTTCAGATGTTCGGCGATGCGGAACGGCGTGTCGCGGTAAAGATCGGCCCAGCCGCCGAAGAAATAGACCGGCACCTGGATGTCGGTGTAATCCTGGCTGACCGAGCCGTGTTTCCACATCGCATCCCTGGTCTGATGCTCCGCCCAGAGATTGGTCCAGAGCGTCATCGCCTCCAGCCGTTCGCGCCACTGCGCATGCCAGCGATCGCCGACGATTTCCGGATCGGGCGGGGCAGCGTTGAAAAGCTGCATGATCGAGCCCCACCAAAAATTGTCGGTGGCCATCACGCCGCCACGGAAATGAATGTCCTCCTCCCAGCGATCGTCGGTGCCCATCACCGGAACGATCGCCCTGAGCGCCGGCGGCCGCATCGCCGCCACCTGAAACGAATTGTAGGCGCCCCAGCTCTTGCCCATCATCCCGACATTGCCGTCGCACCAGGGTTGCGCCGCAATCCAGGCGATGACCGCGCAGCCGTCGTCGAGTTCCTGCTGGGAATACTCGTCATGCATCAGCCCGTCGCTGTCGCCCGAGCCGCGCATGTCGACCCGCAAGACGGCATAACCGGCGCGGGCGAACCGCGGATGGGTATTGTCGTCGCGCACGCGGGTGAATTCGCGGCGCCGGTAGGGGATATATTCGAGGATCGCCGGAACCGGAGCCTGGGCGGCGTCTTCGGGCATCCAGGCCCGCGCGGCAAGGCGGGCGCCGTCGGGCATGGGGATCCACAGGGTTTCGATCTCTTTGAATGTCTCGGTCATGGTCGCTCTCTTCGTGGCGGGCGCGCGCCGGGTTTGAGGGGATAGTGACAGCTCAGGCTGCGGTCTTCCAGCGCCACCCGCGGCGGTGCGACCGTGCGGCAGTTGTCGCGCGCCCACGGGCAGCGGGTATGAAACTCGCACCCCGCCGGTCGGGCCAGAAGCGACGGCACCTCGGCGGGCAGGGAAATGCGGTTTTGGGCGCGGTCCGGGTCGGGTTCCGGGTTGGCCGACAAAAGCGCCGCCGTATAGGGATGGGCGGGCGCGCCGAAGACGGCTTGCGTCGCGCCCGTCTCGACAAACCGGCCCAGATACATCACCGCCATCCTGTCGGCGACATGGTGCACCACATGCAGGTTGTGGGTGATGATCACCATGGCCAGTCCCAGCCTTTCGCGCAGCTCATTGAGCAGGTTGAGAACCTCGCCCTGAACCGATACATCCAGCCCCGCCGTCGGTTCGTCGGCGATGATCAGCACCGGGTCGAGCGCGATGGCCCGCGCCACGCCGACGCGCCGCGCCTGCCCGCCCGAAAGCTGGTGGGGATAGCGATCGGCATATTCGAGCGGCAGCCCGACAAGCGGCAAGAGCCGCGCCGCCTCATCCTTCAGATCGCGGCCCTCGAAGCCATGAATGCGCAAGGGTTCGGTGACGATATCGCCCACCGACATGCGCGGCGAAAGCGATCCGACCGGATCCTGAAACATCATCGACATGCGCCGCCTCAGCGGTTTCATGGCCTTCCGGTCAAGCCCGTCGATGCGCTGCCCCTCGAAGGTGATCGCGCCCGCCGAAATCGCCTGTAACCCGTTGACGGCCCGCGCCAGCGTGGTCTTGCCCGACCCGCTTTCCCCGACCAGCGCAAAGGTTTCGCCCCGCCGAAGCTCAAAGCTGACGCCGGCGACACCAAGGATCGCGTTGCGCCTGCCGATGCGGCCGACGGTGAAGGTAACCTCGACATCCTCGACCTTCAGGATCGGATCATCATTCATGTCCGCTCCTTTGCCGTTTCGGGCTGCTCGGCCAAAAAACATCGCGCCACATGGCCGCCTCCGATATCCTGTTCGGGCGGCGCCTTGGCGCAGGCGTCGAACCGGCGAAAGCAGCGCGGGGCGAAAATGCAGCCCGCCGGCCGGCAGCGCAGGTCGGGGATTTCACCGGCGATGGTGGGCAGTCGGCGCACCCGTTGCGCCTGCCGCGCCGGATCGCATTCCAGAAGCCGTTGGGTATAGGGGTGGCGCGGGTCGTTGAACACCTGCCGTGTGGTGCCGCGTTCGACCACTTCGCCCGCATACATCACCACGACGTCGTCGCAAAGCTCCGCGATGACCCCGAGATGGTGCGAGATGAACAGCACCGAACAGCCGATCTTTTCCTGCAACTCCCTGAGCAACTCGATCGTCGCCACCTCGAGAGTCGCATCCAGCGCGGTTGTCGGTTCATCCGCGATCAGCAGCGCCGGCTCCATCATCAGCGCCATGGCAATGGCGATACGCTGTTTCATGCCGCCCGAAAATTCATGCGGATAGCGGCCCAGCGCGGCCGTCGCATCGGGGATGCGGACCTGCCTCAGCATTGCCGCGGCCAGCGCCATTTTTTCCGCTTGCGACCGTCCCGACCGGTACTGAACATTGGCCATCTGCCGGCCGACCGAGATGACCGGGTTCAGGGCCCCCATGGGATCCTGGAACACGGTCGAGATGCGCACCCCCCGCAGGGCGCGCATTTCGGCGGGGCCAAGCCTTGTCAGGTCGCTTCCGGCTTCGAAAAGAATCGTGCCCCCGTCGATCCGGCCGTTCTTGGCAAGTAGCCCGAGGATCGCGTTGATCAGCGTGGACTTGCCGCAGCCGCTTTCCCCCACAACGCCGACAACCCGGCGTTCGGGAACGGTGAAGGATACATCCTTCAAGGCATGCACGACCCCTTCCTCGGTCGCGAAGGACACATTGAGCTCGTTTATTTCCAGTACGTTCATCAGCGCGCCTTGAGCCGGGGATCGAAGATGTCGCGCAATGCCTCGCCCAGAAAGGTGAAGCCCAGCGTGGTCAGGATGATCGGCATCCCGCCCGCGAACACGATCCAGACGGTTTCGCGGATATTGGCGAAGCCGTCGTTCAGGATCGCCCCCCAGCTTGGCGTGGGCGGACGCACGCCAAGGCCGAGAAAGCTCATCCCTGCCTCGATGGCGATGACCACGGGGATATCCATCGACGCCAGTATCAGGATCGGGCCGATCACATTGGGCAGGATATGCACGCGCAGGATACGCGCCGTGCCGGCCCCCATGCTTTGCGCGGCGGTCACGAATTCGGCGCTTTTCAGCGCGATGGTCTGGGTGCGGATGATGCGCGCGTAACCGGGCACGTTGACGATCACCACCACCACGACCACCGCCGTCAGGGAAGGCCCGAATAGCGTCACGAAGGCCAGCGCCAGCATTACGGTCGGAAAGCTCTTTATCGCATCGAACAGAAGGATCAGCAGATTGTCGAGCCAGCGCGGCCCATACCCCGCGACCAGCCCCAGCGCCACGCCGATCAGCAGCGATACGCCTGTCGAGCCGAGTGCGACGGTCAAGGCGATCCGCCCCCCGAAGAGCACCCGCGAGAAAAGATCGCGCCCCAGCTGGTCCGTGCCCAGCAGATGTTCCATTCCGGGGGCCATGAACCTGTCGCGCGGGGCGATCTTCGACGGGTCGGCGCTGGCCAGGACATCGGCAAAGACTGCCGCCGCGATCACCCCCACCACCAACACCAGCGCAAAGGCGCCCAGCGGTTCGCGCAAGAGCCGCAGCGCGGCCCTGGCGGTCTTGCCGCGGCTTACGGCAGGTTCAGAAACTGCTTCTGACACGGGGGTCCAATGCTCCGACGATGAGATCTGCAAGAAGATTGAGAAGAACGAAAAAGGCCGTCGTCACCAGCACCGCGCCCGACACCACCGGAAAGTTGCGCGTCAGGATCGCGTCATAGACGAGCTTGCCGATGCCGGGGCGCGAAAAGACGATCTCGGCGAAGACGGCCGAGGACAGCATCTGACCCACCCCGATACCAAGAAGCGTCACCGTGGGCAGGATGGCGATCGACAGGGCATAGCGGTAGATGATCAGCCTGTCGGGCAGGCCGAAGGCATAGGCGGTGCGGATATGGCTCGCCTCGAGCACTTCGAGCATCGAGGCGCGCACAATCCGGGCGATGTATCCCACCCAGCCCAGACCGACGGCCAGCGATGGCAGGATGAGGTGAACGAGCTGATCGCCGAGATCGCCGGGTTTGCCCGCGCCGATGGCGGGCAACCATTGCAGGGCGACCGCAAAGATCAACAACGCATAAATGGCCACCACAAAGGACGGCACCGCGATTACCGCGACGGAAAGCACCCCCACCACCCGGTCGATCCAGCTGCCCCGCCTGACCGCCGCCCAGCAGCCCAGCGGAATGCCCAGCGCCACCGACCAGGTAATGCCGCCGGCAACGAGCGCCAGCGTGTAGGGCAGCTGTTCGCCGACAACCGTCAGAACCGGGCGTTCGGACAGCACTTCGGTGCCCAGATCGCCCATCCACGCCCTGGAATAGAAGTTCCAGAACTGCACCCAGATCGGCTGGTCAAGCCCCATGCGTTCGCGCAGGGCCGCCTTCATCGCCTCGGTCGCGCGCGGCCCCAGCGCCACCGAGGCCGGATCGCCGGGAATAAGGTAGATCATCGAAAACAGCAGCAGCATCGCCACCGACACGATGACCACCGCCAGTCCGAGCCGCTTTACGGCATAGTCGAGCATCGCCCCTCCTCTGGCCTGAAGCGGGGCGGCCCGTTTTGCCGCCCCGGATTGTCAGGTTCAGGCGGGCTTGAAGTCTGGCAGCAGCGATTCGCCATTGGGCTTGAGCCCCGGGATCACCGTGTCGCGGTGCAGCACGCCGGTGACTTCGTGGGTCAGGAACACATAACAGCCGCTTTCATCCATCAGATCCTGCATGGCGCGGTAAATCTCGTCCCGCTTGACCGGATCGCTTTCAATCAGGCCCTGAGCGTGAAGCTCGGCAAAATCCTGGCTGTTGAACCGTTCCCAGTTCCACACGCCGATCTGTTCCGGCGTGAACCAGACGGTCGCCCAGCTCGGGTCCGGCTGCATGGAAAACCGCCCCATGATCAGTTGCAGCTTGTTCCAGTAGTCGCCTTCCTTGGCGCCGAGCGTCCAGAATGTGCCGCTGTCGTTTTGCTTGATTTCACATTTGATTCCGACATCGGCAAGGTTGGCCTGAATGACCTGCGCCGCGGCAAGGCGTTCGGACTGGTTGAGAATGTCCAGCGTCACCGACAGGTCGGTGGCGCCTTCCGCGGCCAGCAGTTCACGGGCCTTGTCAGGATCATAGTCGTAAAGCACCGCCTCGCGATGCCCCGGAAGCCCGGGCGCGATAATGCCGGTCGAGGTGGACGCGGCCCCGAAATACGCGGCCTCGACCACTGTTTCGCGGTCGATGGCGTGCTGCACGGCGCGGCGGATCTGCTTGTTGTCGAAGGGGGGCACATCCTGATTGATCCCCATCCAGACATAGGCGAGCGAAGGTTTTTCCAGCATCACACCACCCGGCGGGGGGTTTTCCTTCAAGCGTGAAATCGACGACACGGCCGTCCAGGTATGGTCGAGATCGCCAGCCTCGAAGCCGATTTCGGCGGCGGCCGGGTCTTCGATGGGAAAGATCTGGATTTCCTCGTATCCGCCCGGTTCATAGGCCCAGTCGGGGTTGCGCTTGAGAATGGTGCGCTGTTTCGGCGTCCATTCCGTCATGATGTAGGGGCCGGACTGCGCCACGGGCTTGGTGCCGAGCTTGCCGCCCTCCTTCTCGACCGCCGCCTTCGACAGGATGCAGCAGGTCGCGGTCGGCAAGGTTGTGGACCAGAGCGGGACAAACTTGTTCTTCAGATGGATGATCCCCGACAGGGTATCCTTGACCTCGACCTCCTTGAGCGCATCCCAATCGCCCGCATAGGGGCTTTCATTGGCAGGGTCGGCAACGCGCTCGATTGAGAATTTCACATCCTCGGCGGTCATCTGCCCGAAACCGTCGGTGAAACCGATCTTGTCGCGAAGCTTGAAAGCGATGGTCAGATCATCGAGCTGTTCGAGCGTTTCCACCGCGACCGGCCGCCAGTTCCATTCATCGCCGTTGGTGTAATTCGCCAGCCCGGCGAAGATCGCCGTCATGATGTCCCCTTCGGGCGTCGAGAGACGGAACGAAGGGTCGAGTATCTGAATATCGCTGTAGGATCTGATCTTGAGTATCTTGCCGTCCTGCGACCACGCCATGCGCGGCGAAAGCGTGCTGGCGGCCCCGAATGCGCCAGCGGACGCGAGTAGCGAGCGGCGGGTAAGGCCGTGTTGGGGTGTTTGTGACATCTTCGATCTCCCTGTTTGACGGTCCGGTTATGGTATTGTTGGTTTCTCCGACTCGGACATCTGCGACCATCATGCCCCTGCGGAAGCTATCATGTCCACCTGTGCATTCGGCCATGAATCCGCCGGCGCCGGCAATAACCCGACTGTCAGCAAGGCGACCGCCGGAAATGATGGTTCTTGCAAAATTCCAGGGGCACCGAAGGTTGCGGGATCATGCCGTTTCTCGGGGGGGGCGGCACCGCTGCCATATTCGCGAAAAACAACATGCCGAGCGATCGAAACCACCCTTCCCTTCAAAGGGTTAGAAGGTCTTGCAGCAAAAAGAGGAAGTGGTGCGGTCGAGAAGACTCGAACTTCCACGGGGGTTAGCCCACAGCGACCTCAACGCTGCGCGTCTACCAATTCCGCCACGACCGCACTTTTTGTCATGGGATCGCTGTGGATCGCTATGGATCGCTTCCCATGGCATGAGGTGCCGCTTCTTAGCCGAGCCATGGGGCGAAGTGAAGCCCATATTTGGGCGGTACGGCAAAAAGGGCGCGGCATGTCATTTCACCAAAAATCCGAACGCCGCGCTGACAAAAGCCCCTAAGCCGCAAGGCGAATGGGGCGAGAAGGCCGCTTGCCGCCCACCCCCTGTCCTTGCCCGCCGGCTCGATATAATCTTTAAAGGCCGCGTTGGGCGGCAGGCAGGATTTATGACCGGTATGGCGGGTGATGAGATGATCGACTGGGCGGTCAGCGCGGATCTGGTGCCCTATGAAACGGCGCTCGGGGCGATGGAGGACCGCGTGGCGGCGATCGCCGCCGGGCAGGCGCGGGAACTGATCTGGCTTTTGGAGCATCCCCCCCTTTATACCGCCGGCACGTCGGCCAGACCCCAGGATCTGATCGACCCGGGCCGGTTTCCCGTTTTCGACGCGCGGCGCGGCGGGCAATATACCTATCACGGACCAGGCCAGCGGGTGGTCTACGTGATGCTCGATCTGAACCGCAGGGGGCGCGATATCCGCGCTTTCGTCACGATGCTGGAGACCTGGATCATCGCGACACTGGCCGAGTTCGGGGTCAGGGGCGAACGGCGCGCGGGCCGCGTCGGGGTTTGGGTGGCCAGACCGGAGGGACACGGCGCACCGTCCCGCGCACCGGCCTGCGCACCGGCCTGCGCACCGGCCTTCGCACCGCGCGAGGACAAGATCGCCGCGATCGGTGTCAAGATCAGAAAGTGGATCACCTTTCACGGCATTTCCATCAATGTCGCACCGGATCTGTCGCATTTCGACGGTATCGTGCCTTGCGGCATCGCCGGGCACGGCGTGACCAGCCTTGCCGAGCTTGGTTCGCCGGCAACCCTGCCCGATGTCGACGCCGCCCTGTCGCGGACCTTTGGCACGGTTTTCGGCGGCACATCCCGCGCGTCCGTGGCGGCGGAAAGGCCGGCGCGGGGATAACAGGCAGGGATAACGAAATCGCGTCATTCGCCTTGCATCGCCGCAACAACCGGGTTTTTATCCGACCGGGCGGAGGATTTTTTCCGGGCTGGCAGGCGCTTCTGCGATTGCCCAAGCGGTCAAGCCGGCTTATTACGTCCTGACACTCCGGCGTTGGCCCGTGCCGCACGCCGCCGCGAATGAAATGGGAGATCAGCATGGCCGACGCAGCCGTACAGGGCCACGACGAACATGGACATCCGGGTTTCTTCACCCGCTGGTTCATGTCGACCAATCATAAAGATATCGGAATTCTTTACATCTTCACGGCTGCGGTCGTCGGCTTCATTTCGGTGGCATTCACCGTCTACATGCGGCTGGAACTGATGCATCCGGGCGTTCAGCACATGTGCATGGAGGGCGCGCGCCTTCTGGCATCGGACGCGCCCTGCACCCCGAATGGCCACTTGTGGAACGTCCTGGTGACCGCGCATGGCATCCTGATGATGTTTTTCGTGGTGATCCCGGCCCTGTTCGGCGGCTTTGGCAACTATTTCATGCCCTTGCATATCGGCGCGCCCGATATGGCCTTTCCGCGGATGAACAACCTTTCCTACTGGCTTTATGTGGCGGGAACCTCGCTTGCCATCGCCTCGGTGGTCAGCCCCAGCGAGGGCGGCCAGGTCGGCGCCGGTGTCGGCTGGGTGCTATACCCGCCGCTCTCGACCAGCGAAGGCGGCTGGTCGATGGATCTGGCGATCTTTGCCGTGCATCTGTCGGGCGCCTCCTCGATTCTCGGCGCCATCAACATGATCACCACATTTCTCAACATGCGCGCACCGGGCATGACCCTGCACAAGGTGCCGCTGTTCGCCTGGTCGATCTTTGTCACCGCCTGGCTGATCCTTCTGTCGCTGCCGGTTCTGGCGGGGGGGATCACCATGCTGTTGACCGACCGCAACTTCGGCACGACCTTCTTTCAGGCGTCGGGCGGGGGCGATCCGATCCTTTATCAGCATATCTTGTGGTTCTTCGGCCATCCCGAGGTCTATATCGTCATCGTGCCCGGTTTCGGCATCATCTCTCATGTGATTTCGACTTTTTCAAGAAAACCGATCTTCGGCTATCTGCCGATGGTCTATGCGATGGTGGCCATCGGAACACTTGGCTTCGTCGTCTGGGCGCATCACATGTTCACGGTGGGCATGTCGCTGACCCAGCAGAGCTATTTCATGCTGGCCACCATGACCATTGCGGTGCCGACCGGGATCAAGGTCTTTTCCTGGATCGCGACGATGTGGGGCGGCTCGATCGAATTCAAGACACCGATGCTCTTTGCCATCGGCTTCGTGTTCTTGTTTACCATCGGCGGTGTCACCGGCATCGTGGTCAGCCAGGCCCCGGTCGACCGGGTCTATCACGACACCTATTATGTCGTGGCCCATTTCCACTATGTGATGAGCATCGGCGCGGCCTTTGCGATCTTTGCCGGCCTCTATTACTGGATCGGCAAGATGTCGGGCCGTCAGTACCCGGAATGGGCGGGCAAGCTGCATTTCTGGACGATGTTCGTCGGCGTCAACCTGACTTTCTTCCCCCAGCACTTCCTGGGCCGTCAGGGCATGCCGCGCCGCTATATCGACTACCCCGAGGCCTTCGCGCACTGGAACTACATCTCTTCGCTGGGGGCGTTTTTGTCCTTCGCGTCCTTCGTGTTCTTCTTCGGTATCATGTTATACACGATCACCCGCGGGGCGCGGGTCACGAAGAACAACTACTGGAACGAATACGCGGATACGCTGGAATGGACCCTGCCCTGCCCGCCGCCGGAACATACTTTCGAGCAATTGCCAAAACCGTCGGACTGGGACCACAGCCACGCGCACTGATGCGTTTCGACCAAAACGTCACGCATCACCTTTCGCGCGCGAGCGAAGCGAGAGGCAGCGAACAGCCGATCCAAGGTCAGGCTGATCCGCGTGGGACACGCCGCCGTCACGCCGGGCCGGCGTGACGGCAGGCGACAGGGATGGCGGGCGAGGGCAAGCGTCAGGCCCGGCGTTTGACCGGCGCAGACGGATTAAGTGCGAGACGCTGCAAACGGGACGGCCATGCCCTATGAATGGGTGAAATCAGCAGAAAAGGCCCCGGCACAGCCCGGGGCCTTTTGCAATGTGCCCGGCGCAATGGCGTTCGAGCTGCATTTGTGGCCTTATCGGTCGCTGCCGCGAAAGGGCTTTGTGGTATTCATCGCGACCACCGCGACCTTGCTGGCATTTCCGCTGTTGGCCGTGATCGGGTCGGCCGTCCTGTGGGCGCTGCTTCCTTTCCTCGCGCTGGCGGTGGCGGGCATGTGGTGGGCCCTGGCGCGCAGCTATCGCGACGGCGAAATCCTGGAGATATTTCGCATCGGCCCCGATCGCTGCGAACTGACCCGGCTGGAACGCGGCAAACCGGCACGACAGTGGCAGGCCAATGCCTATTGGGTCACTGTTCAGATACACCCGTCCAAGGGGCCGGTACCCAATTATCTGACGATGAAGGGCAACGGGCGCGAAGTGGAGATCGGAGCGTTTCTGAGCGAAGACGAGAGGGTCGCGCTCAACACGGAACTGGCGCGCCACCTTGCTCTGGCGACACGGCCCGCCCCGCCGCCGCCTTGTGACGCCCCGGCAAAAACCTGAATCGCCGCACCCCTTGGCGCGGGTTCATTGGCGCGGGTTCATTCGGCGGCCTTGCTGGCGGCCTCGATCTCGGCCGCGCGTTTTTCCACCATCTCGACGATATGGTCGATCATCTTGTCATTGCCGAGCTTGTGGCTTTGCTTGCCGGCCAGATACACCATCCCCGACCCGGCCCCGCCGCCGGTAAAGCCCATGTCGGTCATCAGCGCCTCGCCGGGCCCGTTGACCACACAGCCGATGATCGACAGGCTCATCGAAGTGGTGACATGGGCCAGACGTTCCTCGAGCAGGGACACGGTCTTGATCACATCAAATCCCTGGCGCGCGCAGGACGGGCATGAAATGATCGTGACGCCGCGATGACGCAGGCCGAGCGATTTGAGGATCTCGAACCCCACCTTCACTTCCTCCACCGGATCGGCGGAAAGCGAAACCCGGATCGTGTCGCCGATCCCCGCCCAGAGAAGACTGCCAAGCCCGATCGCCGATTTGACCGTGCCCGACACAAGCCCGCCCGCCTCGGTGATGCCCAGATGAATCGGCGCGTCGGTGGCCTCTGCCAGTTTCTGATAGGCAGCGGCGGCCAGAAAGACGTCCGACGCCTTCACCGAAATCTTGAATTCGTGAAAATCGTTGTCCTGCAACAGCTTGATATGATCGAGCCCGCTTTCCACCATGGCATCCGGGCAGGGTTCGGCGTATTTTTCAAGCAGATGGCGTTCCAGGCTGCCGGCATTCACCCCGATACGGATCGAACAGCCATGATCCCGGGCGGCCTTGACCACATCGCGCACCCGTGACGCCGCGCCGATATTGCCGGGGTTGATGCGCAGGCAGGCGGCGCCCGCCTCGGCGGCTTCGATCGCGCGCCTGTAGTGAAAATGGATATCGGCCACGATCGGCACCGGGCTTTCGGCGACGATGCCGCGAAGTGCCTTGGTCGCGGCCTCATCGGGTGTCGAGATGCGCACGATGTCGGCCCCCGCCGCCGCCGCGCGCTGGACCTGCGCCAGCGTCGCCTTCACATCCGAAGTGATGGTGTTGGTCATCGTCTGCACGGATATTGGCGCACCCCCGCCCACCGCGACATTACCGACCATGATCTGGCGCGACTTGCGCCGGTCGATGTTGCGCCAGGGGCGGATCGGGTTGAATGACATTGCATTGTCCTTGGCAAAGATGGCTTGCGGCGCCTGAATACTGCCTGAACCACGGCGTAGCAATCCCGGGACGGGTTGCCACGGGGCGGGCCGGCGGGAAAAGTAGCAAAATCGCGAATGGTTACTGCACGGTTGGTGTCGCGGCGGCGACATCGACCATCTTGGCCAGATCCGAATCGAGCGTGACATCGGCCAGCCCGAAGGTCTGTGTCAGAGATTCCGCGGAAAGGGCCACGTTCTTGACCACCTGCGCCCCCGGGGCCGCCGGCCCGTAGGTCTGGCCGTTCACCGCAAAATAGACCGACCCGGAATTTCCCGCCCGCAGAACCGGCGCTTCTTCCGTCAGGGGCACCAGATAGCGTTCACCCGAATCGAGTATCTTTTCGAAGATGATCGTGCCATCCGCGCTCTGAACCCGGACCCAGGACGGGCGCACCGCCAGAATTTCCACACCCGGCGTGGTTTCGGCCACGACCTGGACCGGCGTATCGCCCGGTGCGGCGACAGGCTCGCCGGTTGGCTCGTCAGCCGGCGTGGGATGCAATGCGCCCACCTTGCGCGGGTCGATGGCGGCGATCGGGCCGTCGCGGGCCACAAAAACCGGAACATCAAGAGCCTGCGGCCGGTAAAGACGGTCCAGCGCATCGGTCCTGCGCACCGCACCCGAACCAGGGGTGCGAATGGCCGCGGTCTCCAAGGGTGAAGGCGCCGAGGCAAAACCGCCGCCGCCAGCCGCCAGCGGATCGAGATCCGCCACCACACCGGGCGCCTTGTCGACCGGGGCCAATCGAACCTGCTGCACTTCCTGAAGCACCTTCCAGCCGCCGAAGCCAAGGCCCCCGATCAGCACCAGAAGCACGAGGATGGAGCCAATGGCGCCCGGTTGCACACCGGCAAGAAAGGCTTCGCCACGCGGTACGAAAGAGGCATTGGGATTGGCCAGCGGATCGCTGTATTCGGCCTTGCGGCGGCCCGACCGCCCGGGGCCGGACGCGGCGGCCGACATGCCATGCGAAACGGTGAAACCGGCTTCCTCGCAAAAGCGGCTGAAGGCCCATTCGGGATCAAGCCCCAGATAGCGTGCGTAAGAGCGCACATATCCCGCAACGAAGCCTGGTGTCTCAAAGGCCGAAACATCGGCGTTTTCGATCGCGGCGATATAACTCGCCTTGATCTTCAGTTCGCGCTGCACGTCAAGAAGGGATTTGGCCAGCGTCGCGCGTTCACCGCGCATGATGTCGCCAAGGCGCAGGTCGAAGTCGTCGAACCCCTTGGGTTCGTTCGCCTCATCCGCCGAAGGAGGTAACCTCCGTCCGCTCATGCCTACTGCCCCGTTCCGTTATCCCCGAACGGCCGACGATTCGCCGGGCCATTCCCTGTCGTATTGTCGATTTCATATCACAGAGCAAGGCGGATTGCGACCGCCGATAGCGTCAGGCCGTCAGCACAGCACGATTCAGCGCACAATGCGCCCAGAGCCGATCCATCGCCCGCACCAGCGCGTCGATATCGCCGCCGCAATGGACCGGAGACGGGGTGAAGCGCAGCCTCTCGGTGCCGCGCGGGACCGTCGGAAAATTGATCGGCTGGGCATATATCCCGTAATGTTCGAGCAACATGTCGGAGATCTTCTTGCAATGCACGGGATCGCCGACGTGAACGGGAACGATATGGGTGCCGTGGTCGATGATCGGCAACCCCAATGCCTTGAGCCGCGACTTGAGGATGCGGGCGTGTTCCTGCTGCCTGTCACGCAAGGCCTGATCGGTCTTCAGGTGCCGCACCGACGCCGCCGCACCGGCCGCGACCGCGGGCGGGATCGAGGTCGTGAAGATGAACCCCGGCGCATAGGAACGGATCGCGTCGACCATCTTCGCGCTTGACGCGATATAGCCGCCCATCACGCCGTAAGCCTTGGCCAGTGTCGCATTGATGATGTCGATCCGCCCCATCAGCCCCAGCTTTTCGGCGATGCCGGCACCGCGCGGGCCATACATGCCGACGGCATGAACCTCATCGAGATAGGTCAGCGCACCGAATTCCTGCGCCAGGTCGCAGATCGTCTCCATCGGGCACACATCGCCGTCCATCGAATAGATCGATTCGAAGGCGATGAGCTTTGGCGCCGCCGGATCGTCTGCCGCCAGCAATTCGCGCAGATGCGCCATGTCGTTATGGCGGAAAATCCGTTTCGCGCCGCCATTGCGACGGATTCCCTCGATCATCGAGGCATGGTTGAGATTGTCGGAATAGATGATCAGCCCCGGAAACAGCTTGGGCAGCGTCGACAGCGTGGCATCATTGGCAATATAGGCCGAGGTGAAGATCAGCGCCGCTTCCTTGCGGTGCAGGTCGGCCAGTTCGGCCTCCAGCCGCTTGTGATAAACCGTGGTGCCGGAAATGTTGCGCGTACCGCCCGAACCGGCACCCGTAGCTTCCAGCGCATCGTGCATGGCCCCCAGAACCACCGGATGCTGGCCCATCCCCAGATAGTCATTGCCGCACCAGACGGTGATTTCGCGCTCGCTCCCGTCCGGGCGGGTCCAGACCGCCTTGGGGAAATGTCCGCGCCGGCGCTCGATATCGATGAACGTCCGGTAACGCCCTTCGTCATGCAACCGCATGATGGCTGCGTCCAGCCCGGCCTGATAATCCATTTTCGTTCCCCCGCCGGTAACTTGCATGTCAAGACCTTAGGGCCCCGCGCCGCGTGGTACCTTGATAACGGTCAATCCGCAACCATGCGAGAGTACAAATTGCCGCGCCCGGCAAAGAGCCTCTGGACGGCACCGAGGCGGCTGATAGGGTGACACGGCACATGCCCGAAGCGGAGAAAACCATGACCCTCGACGCCGTTCTGAGCCGGATTGACGCGACCCTTCCCGAGGCGCTGGAGCGGCTTTTCGCCCTGCTGAGAATTCCCTCGATCTCGACCGATCCCGCCTACAAGGCCGATTGCGCGCGCGCGGCGGACTGGCTGGTCGATGATCTGACGGAACTGGGCTTCACCGCGTCCGCGCGCCCCACCCCCGGCCATCCGATGGTGCTCGCGCAGGGCGGCACAGGCGACAGGCATCTGCTATTTTATGGCCACTACGACGTGCAACCCGTTGATCCAGTGGATCTTTGGAGCCGTGATCCTTTTGATCCGGCGATCGAGGAGACCCCGGCCGGCAAGGTCATCCGCGCCCGCGGGGCGGCCGATGACAAGGGCCAGCTGATGACCTTCATCGAGGCCTGCCGCGCCTGGAAGGCGGTCCATGGCAGGCTGCCGGGGCGCCTGACGATCTTTCTTGAAGGCGAGGAGGAATCCGCCTCGCCATCGCTTGTGCCCTTCTTGCGGCAGAACGCCAGCGAGTTGACGGCGGATCTGGCGCTGATCTGCGATACCGGGATGCACGAAAGCCGTTACCCGGCCATCGAGATGATGCTGCGCGGCCTGTTGGCCGAAGAGGTGACGATCAGGGCCGCCGACCGCGATCTGCATTCCGGAAGCTACGGCGGGCTGGCGGCGAACCCGATCCGGGTGATGACGCGCATTCTGGCGGGGCTGCATGACGATGCCGGCCGGGTGAGCCTGCCGGGGTTCTATGACGACGTGGACGAGTTGCCCGACGCGGTTCGCGCCCAGTGGCAGAAGCTGCCTTTCGACCATGCCAGGTTTCTGGGCGATGTCGGCCTTTCGGCCCCCGCCGGCGAACGCGACCGCACGCCGCTGGAAATGGTCTGGTCGCGGCCTACCTGCGAAATCAACGGGATAACCGGAGGTTACACGGGCGCGGGCTTCAAGACGGTGCTGCCCGCCGAGGCCCGCGCCAAAGTGTCTTTCCGGCTGGTCTCGCGCCAGGATCCGGAAAAGATCCGCGCCGCTTTCCGGGCCTATGTCACGGCCGGCCTGCCCGTGGACTGCACCGTTGAATTCGCCGATCACGGGGGCTCGCCCGCGTCGATCATGGATATATCGGATCCTGCCTTCGAAGACGCGCGCGCGGCGCTGAGCGAGGAATGGGGCCTGCCCGCCGCCTATATCGGCGGCGGCGGGTCGATCCCTGTCGCGGGCTATTTCAAGACGGTTCTGGGCATGGATGCGATGCTGATCGGCTTCGGGCGCGACGACGACAATATCCATTCGCCCAATGAAAAATACGATCTGGAGAGTTTTCACAAGGGCATCCGTAGCTGGGCGCGGATCCTCGCCAGGCTGGTGTGAGGGCCGGCGATGGGGCTGACGATTGCCGATGCGACAGCGGCTGACGAGGCCGGCTGGCGGGCTTTGTGGGCGGCTTACCTTGGCTATTACAACGTTGATTTGAAAGAGGAAATAACCGCAAGAACCTGGGCGCGGATCATTGACGGCGGCGCGGCCCTGACAGCACGGCTGGCCCGGATCGACGGCCGGATGGCCGGCTTTGCGCTGCATCACCATCACGCCTCGACCTGGGTTGCCGGGGATGACTGCTATCTGGAGGATCTGTTCGTCGACGCGGGCGCCCGTGGCCAGGGGATCGGGCGGGCGCTGATTGACGATCTGATCGCCATCGCGCGGCGCAGGAACTGGCAACGGCTTTACTGGCTTACCGATGCCGCCAACGCCCGCGCCCGCGCGCTCTACGACCAATACACCGCCAGCGACGGGCATATCCGTTACCGTATAACGCTTTGACAAAAACGAGAAATGGCGCGGTTGACGGGACTCGAACCCGCGACCCCCGGCGTGACAGGCCGGTACTCTAACCGACTGAGCTACAACCGCGCAAAGGGCGATTTCGCTGGGCAGTGGCGCGGTTGACGGGGCTCGAACCCGCGACCCCCGGCGTGACAGGCCGGTACTCTAACCAACTGAGCTACAACCGCCCAATGCCCATGAAATCCACCCCGGCAAGCCGAGGCGTGAGAGGCTGTTTAGTGAGACGGCCGCGCAGCGTCAAGCGCTTATCGCGGCGATTGCGCCCCCGTTCCACCTGCGTCCCGCATCCGTCCCGCCCGCGTCCCGCATCCGTCCCGCATCCGTCCCGACAGGGCGTCACGCAGGGGTAGGGAATTGGCAAGACCTGCGGCGTTGCCTGACGCGGCGGCAGTCGCCGGGGCGGTCGCGGTTTCGGGACAGCGGGCGCGAACTGCCGGCCGGCACAGGCCGATGGCCGGGCGCGCCACAGACGAAAGGCGCAACAGACGAAAGGGGCCCCCCGAAAGGCGCCCCAGGAAAGACCTACCCCGACAAACGTACCCTGAAAGACGTACCCCCGGCGGAAGGGATCTGGTGGGTGATGAGAGGCTCGAACTCCCGACATCTTCGGTGTAAACGAAGCGCTCTACCAACTGAGCTAATCACCCGCGATGGGCCGGGTTTAACCGGCCCGACAGCGCAGGGCAATAGGCTTGAGCGGCGAATGCGCCGCGAGGCGTCAGGAACCGGACGCAGGGCCCTTCGCGAGATAGCGCAGCAGCATCCGCGTCGATGCGTCCTTGCCCGTGGCCGGCTGGCGGCCGGCCAGGATGGGTTCCATCGTCAGCGCCAGTTCCTTGCCCAGTTCCACCCCCCATTGGTCGAAGGAATTGATGCCGAGAATGACGCCTTCGACAAAGACCCGGTGTTCGTAAAGGGCGATGATCCGGCCGAGGCTGAATGGCGTCAGCCGCGGATAGAGCAGCGTGGTCGAGGGGCGGTTGCCGGGAAACACCCGGTGGCGGGCCTGACGTTCCCGTTCGGCGCCGCGCAGGCCGCGGGCGGCCATCAGGGCGCGGGCCTCGGCAAGGCTGCGGCCGCGCATCAGCGCCTCGGACTGGGCCAGGCAGTTGGCGGCAAGCAGGCGGTGCTGATGGGCAAGGCCGGGCTCATGGCCTTCGCGGGCGAGCAGGAATTCGCAAGGGACGATCCGGGTGCCCTGATGGATGAGTTGGTAAAAGGCGTGCTGCCCGTTGGTGCCGGGTTCACCCCAGACCACCGGGCCGCTGTGCTCGCCCAGATCGGTGCCGTCCATCGCCACGCGCTTGCCGTTGCTTTCCATTTCCAGTTGCTGGAGATAGGCGGGCAGGCGCGACAGGCGCTGGTCATAGGGCAGCACGGCGCGCGTGGCATGGCCGCAGATCTGGTTGTGCCAGATACCGGTGAGCGCCAGCAGGACGGGCAGGTTGGCGCGCGCCGGTGTTTCGCGAAAATGGCGGTCCATCGCGGCACCGCCGGCGAGAAAATCGCCAAAGGCGTCGGCGCCGATCGCCAGCATCAGCGGCAGGCCGATCGGCCCCCAGAGCGAATAGCGCCCTCCCACCCAGTCATCGAAGCCGAAGACCCGTTCGGGGGCGATGCCGAAGGCGGCGGTCCGCGCGGCGTCGGTGGAGACGGCGGCGAACTGTGTGGCGGGATCGGCGACGGAGGCGGCCATCCAGTCGCGGGCGGTGCGGGCATTGGTCATGGTCTCGATCGTGGTGAAGGTCTTGGAGGCGACGATCACCAGCGTCGTGCGCGGATTCAGGGGGGCGAGCGTGTCATGGACATGCGCCGCGTCGACATTGGAGACGAAATGGCAGCGCGGGCCATCGGCGTAGGGGCGCAGCGCCAGACAGGCCATCGCGGGGCCGAGATCGGAGCCGCCGATGCCGATATTGACCACATCGGTGATGCGCCCGCCCTGCCCGGCGATGCGCCCGGCGCGGATGTCGCCGGCAAAGCGGATCAGCCGCGCCCGTGTCGCGCGGGCCGGGCCGAGGATGTCGCGGCCATCGACGAGGATCGGCGAATCGAGGTTGCGCAAGGCGGTGTGCAGCACCGCGCGCCCTTCGGTTTCGTTGATCGCATCACCCGCGAACATCGCCGCGCGCCGGTCGGCGAGGCCGGCCTGGCCGGCCAGGTCGATCAGCCGGTCAAGGATTTCATCGTCGATGTTCGTCTTTGAAAAATCGAACAACATATCGCCACAGATCGCGGAAAAACGCGCGCGGTCCTTGTCTTTTTCGAACAATTCACTGATGGAGCGGTTCTTGACGGCGGCGTGATGTTCGCGCAGGCTTTGCCAGGCTGTCATGGCTGTCATGGCAATTCCCTCATGCCGCCCAATGCACCGTGGCATTGGCCAGAACGGCCTTGACCGGCGCCTCATGCGGGGCCAGCTGCATCGCCCTGTCGAGTGCGGCGCGCTTGTCATCGCCGGTGATCACCACATGGACGGCCAGCGCCCCCGACAGCACCGGCGCGGTCAGGCTGACGCGCTTTTCACTGGCGCCGGGCGGGCGCAACGCCACCAGCGTCGGCGCGTCGGCGGCAAGCGCGCGTGTCAGGCCCGGTGCGCCGGCAAACAGCGAGGCGGTATGCATATCGGCCCCCATTCCCAGCAAGAGGACCGAAATCGGCAGATGCGGTTCCAGCGCCGCCGCGAGCCTGCCGAGCGCCTGTTCGGGCGTCATGCCGGCGGCGTAGAGCGGGATGTAGCGCGCCGCGGCGGCGCGCCCGGTCAGCAGCCGCGCGCCGATCATCCTGCCGTTGGAGCGCGCATCGGTTTCGGGCACCCAGCGTTCGTCGGAAGCGAAGACCACCACGCGCGACCAGTCGATCCTGAGCGCCGAGAGCACATCGAACACCGGGCCGGGGGTGGTGCCGCCCGGCACGCAGAAGCTGGCCTCGTCGTTTTGCCGCAGCGCCGCGGCCAGTTCGCTGGCCAGCACATTGGCGAGATCGAGCATCATCATGTCCCGGTCGGGATAGCTGCGAAACTTCATTCGTGTATCTCCCGCCATCTGCGCCCGTCACGGTGCAGAAGCATCAAGGCGTCTTCAGGGCCGGACGAGCCGGAATCGTAGGGCCTGGGCCGGTCGTCGCGCCTGTCCCAGTCGGCGGTGATCGGATCGGTCCAGGCCCAGGCGGCCTCGACCTCGTCGCCGCGCATGAACAGCGTCTGGTTGCCGCGGATGACATCCATGATCAGCCGTTCATAGGCATCGGGAATGTCGGTACCCTCTTCGCCCAGGGCCTCGGCGAAGGACATGTCGAGCGGCACTTCGGTCAGCCGCATCCCGCCCGGGCCCGGTTCCTTGATCATCACCGACAGGGTCATGCCCTCGTTGGGTTGCAGGCGGATCGACAGGACGTTTTCGCGCCAGTCTTCCTCATCTTCGAAGATCGAATGCGGCACTTCCTTGAAGACGATGGCGATTTCCGATTCGCGGCCGCGCAGGCGCTTGCCGGTACGCAGGTAGAAGGGCGTGCCTTTCCAGCGCCAGTTGGCGATTTCGACCTTGAGCGCGACATAGCTTTCGGTGCGGCTGGCGGGGTCGCCGACATCCTCGACAAAGGAATTGCCCGCGCCGCCGCGCTTTTTGGCCTGCCCGCGGTACTGGCCGCGCACGATGTCGTCGGGCGATACCGGCTGGAGCGCGCGGATGACCTTGAGCTTTTCGTCGCGCACGGCGTCGGGTTCGAAGCGGTAGGGGGCCTCCATCGCGATCAGGCAGAGAAGCTGCATCAGGTGGTTTTGCACCATGTCGCGCATCGCGCCGGCGCGGGCGTAATAGGCCGCCCTGCCCCCGACGCCGACGGTTTCGGCGACGGTGATCTGGACGTGATCGACATGGCGGGCGTTCCACAGGGGTTCAAAGAGGATATTGGCAAAGCGCACCGCCATCAGGTTCTGGACGGTTTCCTTGCCGAGATAATGGTCGATGCGGTAGATCTGGCTTTCGTCGAAATGGGCCGCGAGCGTGGCGTTCAGCGCCCGCGCGGTGGCCAGATCGCGGCCGAAGGGTTTTTCGACGACGATCCGCGAGGCGGGCGTGGCGATGGCGAAGCGGTGCAGGCGTTCGGCGATGCCGCCGAACAGCGACGGGGCGACCGAGAAATAGAAGGCCTGGACGACATCGCGGCGCATCAGCGCGGCAAGTTCGGACCAGCCGTCATCGCCCCTGGCGTCAACGGCGGCATAGCCGACGATGCCCAGAAATCCGCGCAGCGTGTCATCGCTGCGTTTGGCCGAGGCGACGAATTCGGTGATGGCGCGACCGACATGGCCGCGAAACTCCGCTTCGCCCATTTCAGTGCGCGCGGCGCCGATGATGCGCGACCCTTCGGGGATCTGCCCCGCCAGAAACCGCCGGTAAAGGCCGGGCAGGATCTTGCGCCGCGCCAGATCGCCGGTGCCCCCGAAAACGACCAGATCGAACGGATCGACGGGGATGACGCGTGAAACCATGTGATCCTCGTGTTACACTCGGTGTTAGCGCTAACCGCGCTGCTTGTATCGGCTCCTCTCGAATCTGTCTAGCATCAAGGGGGGGCTTGCGGCCACCGGATCGGTACGCCGGCGGCCGGATTGCGCGCGGGTCCGGCGCCGGACGCGCGGATCAGGCGTTGACATCGACCACGACGCGGCCCTGAACCTGGCCTTTGAGGATATCGGCGCCAAGCCGGGGCAGATCGGCCAATGTGGCGGGCCGGATCATCGCCTCGAGCTTGTCCATCGGCAGGTCGCGGGCGATGCGCGCCCAGGCGCGCTGCCGGTCGGCAAAGGGGCGCATCACCGAATCGATGCCCAGAAGATTGACGCCGCGCAGGATGAACGGGGTGATCAGCGCGCCCTCGAGCGCCGCGCCGCCGGCAAGGCCCACGGCGGCGACCGAAGTGCCGTATTTCATCTGTTTGAGCACCCGGCCGAGCATCGCCCCCCCGACCGCGTCGACGCAGCCCGACCAGGTTTCGCCTTCCAGCGGCTTGCGCGTCACCTCGCTCAGGTCTTCGCGCGCGACGATCCGCGATGCCCCCAGCGATTCAAGATATGCGGCCGATGCCGGGCGCCCGGTGACGCCGGCGACCTCGTAGCCCAGCCTGGCCAGGATGGCCGTGGCGACAGAGCCCACCCCGCCCGCCGCCCCGGTGACCAGCACCGGGCCGGTTCCGGGCGTCAGCCCGTGATCCTCGAGCGCCATGACGGCGAGCATGGCGGTGAAGCCCGCGGTGCCTATCGCCATCGCCTGGCGCGTGGTCAGCCCCTGGGGGAGCGGCACCAGCCAGTCGGCCTTCACACGGGCCTTTTGCGCATAGCCGCCCCAATGCGCCTCGCCGACGCGCCAGCCGGTCAGCACCACCTTGTCACCGGGCTTGTAGCGGCTGTCCGACGAGGATTCGACCGTACCGGCGAAATCTATGCCGGGGATATGCGGATAGTTGCGCACCAGCCCGCCGCCCGGCCCGATGCAGAGCCCGTCCTTGTAGTTCAGTGTCGAATAGTCAACCGCCACCGTCACTTCGGCTTCGGGCAGCCGGTCTTCGCCGATCTCGCGCACGCCGGCGTGGGTCTTTCCTTCTTCGTCCTTTTCGACGATCAATGCGTTGAAGCTCATGTCTTGTTCCTTCCTTTCCCGCGGTTATCGGGGCCCGTGCCAGTCGATCTGGCAAATCTCGGCCGAGCGGCCGTCGAAATCCCAGACCCGGCCGAAGGCGCGCACACGCCCCTTGCCCGCCCGGGCGATGGTGACGTCCGGGCCCATCCAGTAGCCGGTGTTGGAGACCACCACATCCGTGCCCGGATCGGCGCCGCCGATGGGCTCCACCTCCCCCTGAATTTTCTTGCCGACCATCAGGCGGCGTTTCTTGCCCTCGGTCTCATAGTTCACGGCGGCGCGCTCGGCGCCGAGAAATTCCGACACCATGATGCCGAAAAGCCCCGTCGTGCCCCGCGCGGCGCCGGTGAAGATGCGGATCAGCCCGTCATAGGCGGGCCGGGTCGCGCGTTCGTCGATATAGGCGGCGGCCTTCCAGTTGCCGCGCGCCATGTTGCCGGGGATATCCATGATCATGCCGATATTCAGCCCGCCGAGGTCTTCACCGTCGTAATGGCCGTTGTCGATGCGGATGCCGACCCAGGCCTGGCAATAGCCTTCGGTCGGGGGATGCTTGCCCAGCGAAACCACGCAGGGGCAGAAAACCGTGCAGTTGCAGTTGAGGATCAGTTCGCCCTTGATGGCCCATTCGGGCAGGTCATCGGCCATGGTCGGTTTCCTTCCGTTCAGTTCATCGCAGTCATTCGCAAGAGCGCGACGCCCCCCGCCGCCAGCAGCGCCGCGCCCGCGGGCCGGGTCAGATGGCGGCCGATGTCGGGAAGCTTTTCCAGCGCCATGAAGATCGTCGCGGCCCCCATCCAGTAAAGGTTCATGGTGCCGCCCACGAAGCCGAGCGCCATCAGCGCCCAGCAGCAGCCAAGGCAGGCGAGGCCGAGGCGCGCCCCCATGCCCAGGGCGGCGCGCGCGCCGGGGCGCCAGTGCTGCATGAAGAAGGCGAGCGGCGTCCGGCATCGGGCAAGGCAGGCATCCTTGAGCGGCGAGAACTGATAGCCACCCGCCCCGATCAGCAACAGCCCCGTCAGCCAGGGCGACAGGCTTTGCCCGCCCGCTGCGAGGAGGCCGGCACGGGCCAGCCCCCATTGCCCGGCCGCCCCCAGAACCGAGGCGCCGAGCCACAGCGCGAGATAACCCAGCACCAGCATCGCCGCGCCGGTCCGGCTGGCGGCGCCGGTACCGGTCATGTCGCAATAGCGTGCCAGCGCCGGAACGAAACCCGGCAGCATCATCGCGATGGCCATCAGCGCCCACATCGCCCAGAGCGCCAGAGGGCTGGCCTGTGCGGCGGAAAGGCACAGCGCATCCCGGAAGGCGGCAGGGATGGTGGCGATTTCGCCCCCCCGGGTCTGCCGGGCCATCAGCGCCACGCCCGCCCAGGCCAGCAGCACCAGCAGGTAGAACCCGGCCCACAGCCCGTAGCCCGTGGCGTTCAGCCGCGCGATGCGGCGGATGTTCAGGGCAAGCTGGGTCACCGTCTTTCCTTGTTGCGGGCCGGCGCGGATGGCTGGCACTTGCCGCTCCCGCGCCGGCAAATCCTACCCCGGCGGCGGGGCGATTGAAATACTCTGGCGGCGGCGCGGCTCAGAGAAAAGGCAGATCACAGAGCCGGCCCGCGACCTCGCGGCCCGCCAGATCGACCGTCACCGGATCGCCCGGCCGGGCCGAGGCCGCAACCAGCGCGAAGCCGATGTTGCGCTTGAGCCGGTAGGACCAGGCGCAATTGGTCAGATCGCCGATCTTGCGCCCGCCGCTGGCGATGTCGTGCCAGGTGAACCCCGGCGTTTCGGGGCGGCCGCCGTCGAGCATGACGCCAAGCTGCCGGCGCCGCGGCCCGGCGGCGGCGATGCGGCGCAGCGCGGCAATGCCGATCACCTCATCGGCGGCTTCGAGATCGACATAGCCGCCCATGCGCACCTCGAACGGGTTGGTGGCCGCGTCGGTATCGCCCCCGAAAGACAGCAGGCCGCTTTCGATGCGCTCGACCCAGTTGGGGTTGCCGGGGCCGATGCCGAAGGGCTGGCCGGCTTCGCGCACGATGTTCCAAAGATCGCTGCCGCGGCGCCCGTCCCTCAGGTAAATCTCGAACCCGCCCTGCTTGGACCAGCCCGAGCGGGCGACGGTGACGGGGATGCCCTGGATCCGTGTCTCTCGGAACCAGAAATATCTCAGATCGCGCACCCAGTCGCCGAAGATGCCCGCCACGACGTTTTCGGCCATGGGCCCCTGCACCGCCATCGGCGAGACATCGGGTTCGCCGATCGCGACCTTGAGCCCGCGTTCGGCGGCGATGGCGCGCGCCCAGAACCAGATGTTGCTGTCGGCGATCGACAGCCAGTAGCGGTCGTCATCGAGCTTGAGCAGGATCGGATCGTTGATCAGCACGCCGTCGTGATTGCACAGCGGCACATATTTGCCCTGCCCCGCCTTGCATGCCGACAGATCGCGCGGCGCGAGGATCTGCGCCAGGCGGCCCGCGTCCGGCCCCTTCAGCTCGACCTGCCGCTCGACCGACACGTCCCACTGGCTCACGCCTTCGATGAGCCGCCAGTATTCGGCCTCGGGGTCGCCGTAGCCGGTGGGCATCAGCATGTGGTTGTATGTGGTGAAGGAGGTCACGCCCTCGGCCAGGGTGGCCGCGTAGAAGGGCGAGGGGCGCAGGCGGGCGGAGGGGGCGATGGAGAACATCGGTCGGGGCAATTCCTAAAAGGTTCCGGTCAGGTTCCGGTGGCCAGTATGCGCCGCACCGGCGGCGGCGCGCAAACAACCAGAGTCGCGCCTTTGCCCCTGTTGGCGGAATGGCTGCGTCAGGATTTCGCGACCATCGCGCGCATCGCCCGTTTGTCGAGCTTGCCGACCGAGGTCTTGGGCAGGCTGTCGCACCACTCGATCCGGCCGGGGCGCGCCCATTTCGACAGGGTTCCGGCACCGATGGCGGCGTCGATCGCGGCGCGCATTGCGGCCTCGACAGCCGCGCGGTCGGCACCTGGGCGCAGCACCGCCAGAAGGCACGGCCGTTCGCCCCATTCGGCATCGGGCAGGCCGATGGCGGCGGTCTCGGCCAGGCCGTCGCAGCGGCTGACGACGGTTTCGAGATGCAGCGAGGAAATCCATTCGCCCCCCGATTTGATCACATCCTTGAGCCGGTCGGAGAGGACCAGCGTGCCGGCCGGGTCGATCGCGCCGACATCGCCGGTATGCAGCCATCCGCCCGCCCAGAGCGAATCCGAGCCGGAAGGGTCGTTCAGATAGCCCGCCGTCAGCCAGGGGGCGCGGGCCACGACTTCGCCGGTGGCGATGCCGTCATGGGGCAGCGGCGCCATGTCGGCGCCGACGATCTCCAATTCCACCAGCGGCGCGGCCTTGCCGGTGGCGCAGCGCAGCGCCAGCCCGTCGGGCGCGGCGATGGAGGCGGTCATGTCGGCCGCGGTCAGCAACGGGCAGGTTTCCGACATCCCGTAGGCGGCGTGGATGTCGATGCCGCGCGCCAGCGCCCTTTCGGCCAGGCCTGCGGGCAGCGCCGCGCCGCCGATGATCACCTTCCAGCGCGACAGGTCGGTAGCTTCGGCGGTTCGTGCGCCCAGCAGCATGTTGAGGATCGTCGGCACGCAATGCGAAAACGTCACCCCATGGGCGGCGATCAGCGCCAGGAGCCTTTCCGGGTCATAGCGCCCCGGATAGACCTGCTTCAGCCCCAGCAGGGTGGCGACATAGGGAAAGCCCCAGGCATGGACGTGAAAGAGCGGGGTGATCGGCATGTAGACATCGGCCCGGTGCAGCCCGCCCATGCCCGGCACCGGGCCGACGGCGGCGATGACGGCAAGCGTGTGCAGCACGATCTGGCGATGGGTGAAGGTGACGCCCTTGGGGTCGCCCGTCGTGCCGGTCGTGTAAAACAGCGTGGCGCGGGTGTTCTCGTCAAGTTCGGGAAAGCGGAAAGCGCCGTCCGAGGCCGCCAGAAGGCCTTCGTATTCACCCGCGAGAGGCAGCGCCGTGGCGGCCGGGCCGGGCCGGTCCTGAAGCAGGACGAACCTGACCGGGCGGATGATGCGCGCGGCGATCGCGCCGATCAGCGGCAGGAAATCCTCGTGCACGAGGATCACCTCGTCGGCGGCATGATTGATCGTGTAGAGCACCTGTTCGGGCGCGAGCCGCACATTGACCGTGTGCAGCACCGCCCCGAGCATCGGCACCGCGAAAAAGCATTCCAGATAGCGATGGCTGTCCCAGTCGAGCACCGCCACGACACTGCCCGCGCCCACCCCCAGATCGGTCAGCGCCGCGCCGAGCCTGCGAATGCGCTGCCACAGGCCCGCATAGCTGTAACGCATCACGTCGGCATGGATGATTTCCTGACCCGGCGTGTTGGCCAGAGGTGTTCTGAGCAACTGGCCGATGGTCAGGGGGCTGGCATGCGTCATGCGAAGCGAATCCTCGGCCGCTCAGGCCTCGGCCTTGTTGCGGCGCTCTTGCAGAAGGCGGGTCAGCCAGTCGGGATCCATTTCCGGCACCGACGACAGCAGAAGCTCGGTATAGGGATCGTGCGGGGGCTGGAACATCTCGTCCTTCGGGCCCTGCTCCACCACCCGCCCGTTCTGCATCACCACCACCTCGTCGGCGATGGATTTCACCGTGGCCAGATCATGAGTGATGAACATGTAGGCCAGTTCGAATTCCGATTGCAGCCGGTCGAGCAGTTTCAGGATACCTTCGGCGACCAGCTGATCGAGCGCCGATGTCACTTCGTCGCAGATGATGAATTGTGGTTCGGCCGCCAGCGCGCGGGCGATGCCGATGCGCTGTTTCTGGCCGCCCGACAGTTCCGACGGCAGTCGGTCGATATAGGCATCGGGTTCCAGTTCGATGAGGTCGAGAAGGCCGCGGATGCGTTCGCTCAGCGCCTTGCCCTGAAGCCCTAGATACATCTGCGCCGGCCGGCCGATCAGTTCGCGCAGGCGCAGTTTGGGGTTCAGCGCGGTATCGGCCATCTGATAGATCATCTGGGCCTGGCGCAACTGGTCGCGCGAACGGCGGCGGTAATCGGAGGGCAGCGGTTCGCCATCAAACAGCACCTCGCCCTGGCGCGGCGTCAAGAGCCCGGTAATCACCCGCGCGGCGGTGGATTTGCCGCTGCCGCTTTCGCCGACGACAGCGACGGTGCGGCGGCGGTGGATGTCGAAATTGATGTTCTTGAGGATGTCGACGGCGCCGTAACCGGCGGTCACGCCCCTGACCGAGACCACCGGCACGGCATCGGTGACCGGGGGCTGCACGGGGCGGGCGTAGCTGCGCACCGCCCAGAGCGACTTGGTGTAATCCTCGCGCGGGGTGGCCAGCATGGTGCGGGTGTCGGCCTCTTCGACCTCTTCGCCCTTCAGTAGCACCTTGATCCTGTCGGCCATCTGCGCCACGACGGCGAGGTCGTGGGTAATATAGATCGCCGCCGTGTCGAATTGCGCGACGATGTCGCGGATCGCCGAGAGCACCTCGATCTGGGTGGTAACGTCAAGCGCGGTGGTCGGCTCATCGAAGATGATCAGATCGGGCCGGCACGACATCGCCATCGCCGTCATCGCGCGCTGCAACTGGCCGCCCGAGACCTGGTGCGGATAGCGAAAGCCGATTTCATCTGGGTTGGGCAGCTGCATCCGCCGGTAAAGCTCCACCGCGTCGCGTTCGGCTTCGGCGCGCGACATGACGCCGTGCTGGACCGGGGCTTCGCAATACTGATCCATCAGGCGGTGGGCGGGGTTGAAGCTGGCCGCCGCCGACTGCGCGACATAGGCGATGCGCTTGCCGCGAAGCGCGCGGCGCTCATCCTTGGTCGCGGCGCGCAGGTCGATGCCGTCGAAATCTATGGTGCCGCCCGAAATGCGGCACCCGTCGCGCGCAAAACCCATCGCGGCCAGCCCGATGGTGGATTTGCCGGCGCCGGATTCGCCGATCAGGCCCAGCACCTCGCCCTTGTGCAGGGTGATGTCGACACCCTTGACGATCTCGCTCCAGGTTTCGTCCGACCGGCCTTCGATCGTCAGGCCACGGATGGTCAGAAGAACGGTCTTGCCGGTTGCGGTATCCTTCATCGTTCTACTCCTTCAGCCCGCTGGCCCGGTGCAGCATCCAGTCGACCACGAAATTGACCGCCACGGTCAACAGCGCGATGGCTCCGGCGGGCAGCAGCGGCGTGACATCGCCGAAGGTGATCAGCGCGGCATTGTCGCGCACCATCGAGCCCCAGTCGGCGGTCGGCGGCTGGATGCCGACGCCCAGAAAGCTGAGCGCCGAGATCATCAGGAACACGAAACAGAAGCGCAGGCCGAATTCCGCCACCAGCGGCGCCAGCGCGTTGGGCAGGATTTCGCGGGTGATCAGCCGCCACAGCCCCTCGCCGCGCAGGCGCGCCGCCTCGATATAGTCCATCACCACGATGTTCTGGGCGACCGACCGGGCGAGACGGAAGACGCGGGTTGAATCGATGGTGGCGATGACCAGGATCAGCGTCACGACCGAAGTGCCGAAGATGGTCAGCAGCAAGAGCGAGAAGATCAGCGAGGGGATCGCCATGAGGATATCGACGATGCGGCTGAGCACCTGATCGAGCCAGCCGCCGACCGTCGCCGCAAGCAACCCGAGCATGGCCCCGACGCTGAAGGCCAGCACCGTGGTGGCAAAGGCGATGCCCACGGTGTTGCGCGCCCCGTAGATCAGCCGGGTCAGCATGTCGCGGCCCAGATTGTCGGTGCCCAGAAGGTAGGTGCCGTCCCAGGGCAGGAACTGGGCGCCGACGACCTGGCGTTCGCCGAAAGGCGCGATCAGATGGGCGAATAGCGCCACCAGGACATAGATCAGGATCACCAGCATCCCGAAACCGGCGCTGACCGGGGCGCCGCGCAGCGCCCGCGCCACGCCGCCACGGGTCAACCGGCGGGCGGCGGCCAGGAAAAGCCAGCCCGCGCCCATGGCCAGGGCGATGGCGACGGCGACCCAGAACAGGGTGATGAGCGTATGCATGCCGTGCCCCTCCTATTTGCGGTGCACGAGGCGCGGGTTCGACAGCGTCGAAAGCACATCGGCCAGAAGGTTCAAGAGCACATAGGCCGCGGCAAAGATCAGCGCCACGGCCTGCACCACGGGAAAGTCGCGTTTGGACACGCTGTCGACCATCAGCTGGCCGAGACCGGGATAGACGAAGACCACCTCGACGACGACGACACCGGTGATCAGATAGGCGAGGTTGAGCGCCACGACGGTGATGATCGGGGCCAGCGCATTGGGCACCGCATGGCGCCAGATCACCCGCATCGGCTTCATCCCCTTCAGCCGGGCCATTTCGATATAGGGCGAAGCCAGAAGGTTGATGATGGCCGCCCGCGTCATGCGCATCATATGCGCGGTGACCACCAGCGTCAGGGTGAGGGCGGGCAGGAAGGTGTGATAGAGCGCTTCGGTGAAGCCGGTCGAGGGATCGACCCGCGCCATCGAGGGAAAAAGGCCCGACTGCGCCAGAAAGAAGATCAGGATATAGGCGACGAAGAATTCCGGAAAGGAAATCGAGGTCAGCGCCATGGCATTGGCGGCCCGGTCGAAGACGGTGTTGCGAAACAGCGCGGCAAGGATGCCGAGCGTCAGCGACAGGGGAACCGCGATGAAGGCGGCATAGACGGCCAGAAACAGCGTGTTGCCAAGCCGCAGCGAAATCAGGTCGGCGATCGGGCGCTTGTTGGCCAGCGAGGTGCCGAAATCGCCCTGCAACGCGCCGAACAGCCAGTTGACATAGCGCTGATATGCCGGCAGGTCGAGCCCGAGTTCACGGCGAAACGCCGCCACCGTTTCCGGCGTGGCTGATTGGCCCAGCACGGCCTGCGCCAGATCACCCGGCAAAAGTTCGGTCGCCGAAAAGATGATGACCGAAATCACCAGCAGCGTGAGCGCACCCAGAGCGAGGCGCTTGGCGATCATGATCCAGATGTCTGACAACTCCGGTTTCCCCCTGATGTCGATGCTTGCGGGCTTTTGCGGCCACGCTTGGCCCCCGGCGGAGCAGGTCGGGTCCCGGCGCGCATCGCGCCGGGACCGCGGTTATCAGGCGAACCACCAGCGTTCGACCCCGCGGAAGCCGTCAAGCGTCCAGTTGCCGGCAACCGTGTCGTCATGGGCGATCTTGTCGGAAAGCCCCATCACATAGTTCGCGAACATCGGGATGATGACACCGCCCTGATTGGCGCAGATGTCGTCCATCTCGTAATACATCTGCCGGCGCTTGTCCGCGTCAAGCTCGGAACGGGCGGCGATCAGAAGCTCGTTGAACTTCTTGTTGTCCCAGAACGTGTCGTTCCACGGCACGCCCGCGGCATAGGCCATCGAATACATCCAGTCCGCGGTCGGCCGGCCGCCCCAGTAGACGGCGCAGAACGGCTTTTTCATCCAGACACTGTCCCAATACCCGTCATTGGGTTCGCGCACGACTTCGATGTCGATGCCCGCCGCCTTGGCTTTCTCGGAGTAGAGAACCGCCGCGTCCACCGCGCCGACGAAGGCCGCGTCGGCGGCCGAAAGCTGCACCTTCAGACTGTCGAGCCCGGCCTCTTTCAGATAGTGCTTGGCCTTGTCCGGGTCATAGCTGTGCTGTTCGAGATCGGGGTTGAAATAGCGCTGGTTGATGCCGATCGGATAGTCGTTGCCGACGGTGCCGTAGCCTTGCAGGACCTTGTCCACCATCTCTTGCCGGTCGATGGCGTATTTGAGCGCGAGGCGGACGTTGTTGTCCTTGAAGGGATCTGCGCGCGTGTCCATCGCGAAGGTATAGTGCTGGCTGCCCGCGACCGACATGATATTGATCCCCGGTGCGCGTTCGAGCAGGTGAACGGTGTTCAGATCGACCGGGTCGATGACATCGACCTCGCCGGTGATCAGCGCGTTCTGGCGCGCCGCGGAATCGTGGACGGCAAGCATCTCGACGCCGTCGAACCAGGCGCGGTTCGGCTTCCAGTAATCGGGATAGCGCGTCAGCTTGGCGCGCACGCCGGGCTCAAATGAATCGAGGACGTAGCCGCCGCAGCCGTCGGTCGTCGTCGGGTCGATCTTGCCGTCCTTCGAGGGCAGGATCGGCAGGTGGTAATCCGACATGATATAGGGGAAGTCGGCGTTGCCCGCGTCGAGCGTGAAGACCGCGGCATTGCCATCCGCCTTGATTTCGGTGATCGCCGCGACGATCGGCTTTGCCGCCGATTTGCTGTCGTCGCCGCGGTGATAGTTGATCGAGGCGATGACATCGTCGGGCGTCACCGTCTTGCCGCTGTGGAAGGTCACGCCGTCGCGGATCTTGAAGGTCCATGTCGCGGCATCGGCCGAGGCTTCCCAGCTTTCGGCCACTTCGCCGATCAGCGAGCCGTCGTTGGCGATTTCGGTGAGGTATCCGCAGCGGGCGGTACCGAGGATCTGCACGAATTGCGAATCCCACGACCCCGGATCGTTGCTGTCGGTGGTGCTGCCCGCGGCAAGCGCCAGGCGCATGACGCCGCCGCGCTTGGGTTCGGCCGCGGCGCGGCGCACCGAGGCGGGCAGGATGAGGCCCGCCGCGCCAAGGGCTGTCGCCCCTTTCAGCAGGCCGCGTCGGCTGATGTCGCCTGTTCTTGGTGATTTGTACATCTCGGTCTCCTTGTTGCAATTATTAATGCACCATCATCGGCACATCTTCGTTCAAGTCAAATGATCGCTCTTCTGGTAACGCGCCCGGTCGAGCCAGTCGGTGCTGATCTCGACACCCCATCCGGGGCCATCGGGGATCCCGACCTTGCCGTCGCGAACCGCGAAAGGGTCGCCCCGGAACAGCCCGGCCTGCCAGGGATAATAATCGAAACCCTCTATCGAAAGCTCCAGATACTTGCCGGCATTGGGGATCGCCCCCAGAAGATGCATCGTGCATATCGTCACCAGTGACAGGTTCGCACTATGCGGCGTGCAGGGCAAGCCTGCCTTATGGGCCATATCCGCAACCAGAAGCGTGCGCGCCAGGCCGCCCATGTACATCACATCGGGCTGCACGATATCGACCGCGCGCATGTCGATCATGCGCGCCCATGCTGCCAGATCCCAGTCCTGTTCGCCGCCGGTGACATCTATGGCCAGGGCATCGGCGACCTCTTTGGTCTGGGCCATTTCCCAATAGGGGCAGGGTTCCTCGAAATGGCTTATGCCTTCGGCTTCCAGCAATCGGCCCACCTCGATGCCGCGACGGGGGCTGAAGCCGGAATTGCCGTCGACCAGCTTGGCGATGCCGTCGCCCAGGGCGCGCGACACCGTCGGCACGATTTCTTCGGTGCGCCCCGGCCATTCGTCGATGTCGCGGCCGCATTCCGCCCCGACCCGCCATTTGAAGGCGTCAAAGCCGAGATCGTCGCGCAGGCGGCTGAGGCGGGCGGCCTCGTCGGCGGGCGAAATGTCGCGTTTCATCGACGAGGCGTAGGCGCGGATCGGGCGCGCGGTGCCGCCCAGGAGTTCGACCACCGGCTTGCCTTCGCGCCGCCCGCGCATGTCCCAAAGCGCGGTATCGAGACCGGCCAGCGCCCGGCACCGGTAGCTGCCGGGAAACTTGTGTTCGCGTTCCTCGATGCGCTGGACCAGGCCGAGGATGTCGCCGGTTCGCGCGCCGAGCGCCCAGGGCGCCACCTGGCGGTGAAAGATGGTCGCGGTGATGTCGGCGTTGTAGGTCGAACACTGGCCCCAGCCGATCGCGCCATCCTCGGCGGTGACGCGCACGAAACAGACGAATTCGTCGGTAAAGGTTTCGACACGCGCGATTTTCACCATTCAGCCCCCACCCGCAATCCGCTGCCGCAAGACCCGACCGCGCCGCGCTGATTGATCAGGCCCTGGGCAGGGTCACCTGCCCCGGGCCTTCGAGAACCGACGATAACGACGGTCTTTGCAACATCAAGAAGTTTTTTGTTGATTGACCAATCAATTTACGATCAGCGGCGGTCCGGCGCGGTTTCGGCCTGCCCGATGACCCCGCCGGCCTTCGATCCGGCGCGGGGTGCCGGCCATCTTCTATGACGTGGCGGCAAGCTGACGCTGCCCATAGTAAAGGCCCACGACATGTTCGGCTTCGGCAAAGAACAGCCAGCGGGCGGCGAAAGCACCGGTCACATGGATGGCGGCGACGGCAATCGTCGTCGGCAGAGCGGCGGGCAGGACCAGCAACATCGCCGCAGGCAGCACCGCCGCGCAGACCAGCGCCAGCGCGCGCAGGCGCCGGGCGTGCTTGCGCCCCACGACATGGATCATTTCGCGCAAGAGATAGTTGGAACCGGTATGGGGCGGGGCGAACTGACGCAGGCTGCCCGCACCGCCAAGGCCGGTGGCGGATTTCAGCGTCGCCCCGTGCGCCGCGAACCGGCCGTCGCCGATCGTCCAGGCCAGCCAGATCACGCCCGCCAGCAGAACACAAAGCTGGGCGCCCGCCGCGTTCTGCCCCGACAGGATCGCCCCCCCGGTCAGCGCAAAACCGAAAAACTGCGCCGGCGTCGTCCAGTGGTTCCAGCGCGGCACCGCCCTGATCTGGGTATAGATCATCGAGGTGGCAAGAACCGTGGCAAGGCACAACAGCGCGGTGACGATGCCGAACACGGCAGGCAGCGCACCGCCGAGGATCGCCGCGAGGGCGAGCGGGGCGGCCATCAGAAGCGTCGCCGCCGAGGCCCATGCCTCGCGGCTGAGCCAACTGCTGCGCCATTGGGTAAAGGCGCGCAGCGCACGCATCGGCCGGCCCAGATGAAAGGTCGACGCGACAAGCCCGGCAAGCGCCAGCCCATAGGCCAGCCCCCACATCAGCAACGCATCCAGACCCAGGGGGCGGATCACGCCGAGGCACAGAAAGAACATCAGCCCGAAGCCGAGCCCGGAGAGCACGGTGAAGATGATCACTGACGGGGCGGGATGCATCAGAGCTTCTCCAGTATCCGGTCGAGCCAGCCGGCCAGGCCCGTTGCCTTGACATCGAGAAGCGGGGCCAGCACCGATATCTCTGCGGGGCGGTCCTTGGGGCGCGGCGGCAGGTATTTGTTGGTGGGTCGGGTGCCCTGTTCGGGCATGAGATCATAGCCGCCGCGCGCCGCCACCAGCTTGCTGACGTCGCTGTCCGGGTCGCCCAGATCGCCGAAATGCCGCGCATGGGTCGGGCAGGTGCGCACGCAGGCCGGTTCGCGGTCGGCCTCGGGCAGGTTGTCGTTATAGATGCGGTCAACGCAGAGCGTGCATTTCTTCATCACCCCGGCGGCCCGGTCCAATTCGCGCGCGCCGTAGGGGCAGGCCCAGGCGCAAAGCCCGCAGCCGATGCAGGCATCTTCGTTGACCAGCACGATACCGTCCTGGCTGCGCTTGTAGCTGGCCCCGGTGGGGCAGACGGTGACACAGGGCGCATCCTCGCAATGCAGGCAGGAGCGCGGGAAGTTGATGATCTGCGCCGCGGCGTCGCCGGGCTGGACTTCGTAGGAATGGACGCGGTTGAGGAAGGTGCCCGACGGATCGGCGCCATAGGCATCCTGATCCGACAGGGGCGCGCCGTAATTGGCGTCGTTCCAGCCCTTGCAGGCGGTGACGCAGGCGTGGCAACCGACGCAGGTATCGAGATCGATGACCAGCCCCAGTTTCTTTTCGGTCCGGGCGGGAAGCTGGGTCATCGGCGGCCTTTCCCGCCGACCGGCGAGACAATCGGCGGGAAGACCGGCTGCGCTTCGTCGGGGGCGGCGACTTTTTCGATCTTCACCCGCAGGTCGAACCAGGCGGCCTGCCCGGTGACCGGGTCGGAATTGGACCAGCGCAGCCCGTCGCCCCTCTCGGGCAGCAGATCGGAGATGAGGTGGTTGAGCAGGAAGCCCCGCGTCGCCTCGGGGGCATCCGCGTCGAGCGCCCAGGCGCCCTTGCGCTTGCCGATGGCATTCCAGGTCCAAAGCGTGCTGTCGTTCAGCGCCGCCATATGCGCGACCGGCACGGTGATTTCACCATTGGGCGACGTGACGCGCGCCCAGTCACCCTCATCGAACCCCTGCGCGGCCCATATCCGGGTCGGCACATAAAGCGGGTTCACGCCGTGGATCTGGCGAAGCCAGGCGTTTTGCGACCCCCAGGAATGATACATCGCCATCGGCCGCTGGGTCAGGGCGTGGAGCGGATAGCCATCGGCCGCGTCATCGCCGAAAGGGGCGTACCAGATCGGCATCGGATCCATCACCGCCTTCAGCCGGTCGCGCAGATGGTCGGGCGGCTGGCGGTCGCCATGGCCTTCGGCGGCAAGCTGGAAGCGGCGCATCGGCTCGCTCCAGATCGAAAAGAGATAGGGCTGCGGCGTGTCGAACAGCCCGATCCCGACCGCCCAATCCTGATAGGCGGCGTTCCAGGGTTTGAAGAACTGCGCCTCGTCGGGGATATGGGCGAGCGCGAAACCGCCATTGTCGATATAGCGCCGGATCTGGTCGGGGTTGGGCGCGCCGCGGCCGGTCGCGCCGCCGTCACCGCGAAACCCCATCAGCGGGCCGACACCGGGGCGGCGTTCATGATTGACGATGTAATCGGCGTAATCGCGGTACCTGGCGCGGCCCTCATCATCGACGAAACCGGGCAGTTGCAGGCGGTTGGCCAGATCGACGAGAACCGACTGAAAGCCGCGCACGTCCCGGTCGGGTTCGATCACCGGCCAGCGGATGGCATCCGCCGCCGCCTCGGCCTCGCAGATCGGACGATCGAGCAGGCTGATGCAGTCGTGGCGTTCCAGATAGGTGGTGTCGGGCAGGATCAGGTCGGCATAGGCGACCATTTCAGAGGCATAGGCATCGGAATAGATGATATGCGGGATCTTGTAGTCGCCGGCGGCGTCCTTGTCGGTTAGCATCCCCATGATGGCCTCGGTGTTCATCGAGGAATTCCACGCCATGTTGGCCATGTAGAAGAACAGCGTGTCGATCCTGTAGGGATCGCCCGCATGGGCGTTGGCGATGACCATGTGCATCAGCCCATGCGCCGACATCGGGTTTTCCCAGCTAAAGGCCTTGTCGATGCGCGCGGGCGCACCATCGGGCGTCAGGGCCAGATGCTCGGGCCCGCGCGGAAAGCCCAGGTGCGGGCCGTTGAGGGGCGAACCGGGTGCGGATCTGGCATGCGGCACGGGATGGGCATCGAAGGGTTTGGGGTATGGCGGCTTGAAGCGGAAGCCGCCGGGCACCTCGACCGAGCCGAGGATCATCTGCAACAGATGCAGCGCCCGGCAGGTCTGAAACCCGTTGGAATGCGCCGACACGCCGCGCATGGCGTGGAAGGAGACCGGCCGGCCGGTCATGGTCTGATGCCTCTCGCCGCGAAAATCGGTCCAGGGCTGGTCGAGGGTGATGGCCTGATCGAAGGCGACTTGGGCCAGTTCGGCGGCAAGCGCACGGATACGCGCCGCCGTGATGCCGGTGCGCGCGGCCACCGCGTCGGGGCCATATTCGGGGGCCAGATAGCGTTCGGCCATATGCTGAAAGACGGTGCGGCAGCCCCGATAGGTGGCCCCCAGGTCGGGGCGCACCCCTTTTCGGTCGAAGGGCGCGGGCC
Organism: Paracoccaceae bacterium; assembly: GCA_020446815.1. Taxonomy (GTDB): domain Bacteria; phylum Pseudomonadota; class Alphaproteobacteria; order Rhodobacterales; family Rhodobacteraceae; genus Albidovulum. The sequence continues at coordinate 72,872 of JAGRDY010000031.1, read as the reverse complement.
TGCCGGTGGTGCGGTCGATGACCAGAATCTTGCCGTCCTTGTCGCGCAACAGCAGCCCCCTGCCCGGCCCGTCGCCCGCATCGACAAGGCAGGGCGCGTCGGTGAATTGGGCGAGATAATCGAGGTCGATCCTGCCGGCCTGCAAGAGTTCATGCACCAGCGCCAGGATCAGCAGCCCGTCGGTGCCCGGCGTGATCCCCAGCCAGTCGTCGGCGACACCGTTATAGCCGGTGCGCACCGGGTTGACGCCGATGATCCGGGCGCCGCGCTGCTTGAGCTTGCCGATGCCGATCTTGATCGGGTTGCTGTCATGGTCCTCGGCGACGCCGAACAGCACAAAAAGCCTGGTGCGATCCCAGTCGGGCTGGCCGAATTCCCAGAACGCGCCGCCGATAGTATAGATGCCCGCGGCCGCCATGTTGACCGAACAAAAGCCGCCATGCGCGGCGTAGTTGGGGGTTCCGAAACCCTGCGCCCAGAAGCTGGTGAAACTTTGCGACTGATCGCGGCCGGTGAAGAATGCCAGCTTTTCGGGGGCGGATTCGCGAAGCGGTTCGAGCCAGTCGACCGCGATCTGCAACGCTTCGTGCCAGGAAATCTCTTCGAACGCACCCGAGCCCCTGGGGCCCACCCGCCTGAGCGGGGCGCGCAGCCGCGACGGGGCGGTGACCTGCATGATCCCCGAAGCACCCTTGGCGCAGAGCACACCCTTGTTGACAGGATGATCGCGGTTGCCTTCGATATAGGCGACCTTGCCCGAGCGCAGATGCACGTTGATGCCGCAGCGGCAGGCGCACATGTAGCAGGTGGTGCGGCGGATTTCGTCGCTGACCGGCGGCGAGGTATCGAGGGCAGGCTGTGAATGGGTCATGTATGTTCCGGCTTTTGCACCACAATCCGGATAACGTGCCGGTTTGCAAGGCAGAAGCGGAATTTATCCCGCCCCGGCGCAACGAAAGGGGAAAATCCGTTCGGCCGGCCGGCCGTCATCGGGCCTCACCGGAGCCGGACCCCATCGCCGCCTGAACCGCCGTAACCGCGACAAGATCGACGATATCGCCGACGCTGCAACCGCGTGACAGGTCGTTGGCCGGGCGCGCCAGCCCTTGCAGGACCGGGCCGATCGCCTCGGCGGCGCCGATCCGCTGGGCGATCTTGTAGCCGATATTGCCCGCATCGAGGCTGGGAAACACAAAGACATTGGCGCGCCCTGCCACGGGTGAATCCTTGGCCTTGCGTCTGGCGATCTCGGGCACGAAGGCGGTATCGAACTGCAATTCGCCGTCGAGCGCCAGATCGGGATTTTCACGGCGCAGGATAGCTGTCGCCTCGACCACCCTGGCGACATCGGGATGCCGGGCGCTGCCCAGGGTCGAAAACGACAGCATGGCGACGCGGGGGCAGTCACCGGTCAGCGCCGCGAAGGATTGCGCGCTGGTCCGGGCGATCTCGGCCAGTTCGGCGCTGTCGGGATCGACGACGAGGGCGCAATCGGCAAAGCAAAGCGTGCCTTTCGGGTGATGATGCGGCGCTTCGAGCAGCATCAGGAAAAAACTCGAGACCAGCTTGCTGCCCGGTCTCAGCCCGATGATCTGGATCGCCGCGCGCACCGTATCGGCGGTGGTGGCCACCGCGCCGCCGATGGTCCCGTCGGCAAGGCCCGCGCGCACCATCAGCGCGGCAAAGGTCAGCGGTTCACCCGCCGCCTCGTGCGCGGCATCCGCCGTCATCCCCTTGTGGCGGCGCAGATCAAGGAGCGTGGCGGCAAGCGTGCCGCGCAGCCCCGAGCGGCGCGGGTCGGCGATTTCGATCCCCGCCATGCCCTTGCCGCCGTGCCGTTCAAGCAGCGCGCCGACCCTTGCGCCGTCGCCGACCAGGATGAGGCGGGCGATTTCCTGCTGGCGCGCCAGGATGGCGGCCTGCACGACGCGGGCGTCTTCGCCTTCGCTCAGCACGATGGTCGCTGGCGCGGCGCGGGCGCGGGACTTGATCTTGTCGAGGGCGTTCATCGGCTTGTGTCTCCGGTCAGATCAGCGATTTCAGCAGGCCCATCAGCGACAGCACGATCAACAGGCCGATCGCCATGCGCCGGAAGCCTTGCGGCGAGGCCGAAAGAAAATGCCGCCCCCCCAGCCACAGCCCCAGAACCAGCAGCGGGATCGCCAGGGCGAAAACCATCACGGTGTCCCGGCCGACCAATCCGTTGGCCCACATCAGCGGCAGCCCGATCATGTCGATCGCGGTGAGATAGGCGATCATCGTGGCCCGGAAAACCGGCGCGGCAACGGGTTGCGCGGCCATGAAGGCCGCCACCGGCAGGCCGCCGACCGCGGCACCGTTGGCCATCCCCGAGACCACGCCGACCCCGATCTGGCCGGGCGTGCCGATGGGTTTTTTCAGCGTCCAGCCCGTCAGCAGCAGGATGCACATGACCATGATGAAGCCGGAAATCGCCAGGCGGGCGGAATCGGCGCCGATGCTGGCCAGCACCGTCACCGACAGCGGCATCGCCACCGCCGCGCCAATCAGCATCCGCCAGACCCGCCCCCAATCGATCAGGGGCCCGATCCCCCTGGCCTGAATCAGCGTCATGGAGATTTCGCAAAGCACGGCCACCGGAACCAGCTGGACCGGATTGGTGACCAGCCCCGAAAAGGCCACCACCAATGCCGAAAACCCGAAACCTGAATAGCCCCGCACGAAAGCCGCCAGCAGGAACGCCAGCCCCACAACCGCCGCCGCGCCGACACCGAGACCGAGCGGCAGGGCCATGTTTTCATGCCCCCGCTTGCGGCTTCATGTCGGCAGGGTCGATACCGGCGACCGCCACCGGCGTCTTCATCGCGTCGCGGCGGAAGGGCTCGCCCAGTTCCTGATTGAGCAGAACCTCGATGAAGGTGGTCTTGCCGGCCTTCTGGTCCTTGATCGCGCTGGCCAGCGCATCGGTCAGGCCCGCCATGGTGTCGACCTGCACGCCTTGCAGCCCGCAGGCCCTGGCGATGCCGGCATAGCTGACCTGCTGGTTCAGTTCGGTGCCCACGAAATTGTCGTGATACCAGAGCGTCGTGTTGCGTTTTTCGGCGCCCCACTGGTAGTTGCGGAAGATCACCATGGTGATGGCGGGCCATTCGTCGCGGCCGATCGCGGTCATTTCGTTCATCGAGATGCCGAAGGCGCCATCACCTGCGAAGCCGACGACCGGCACATCGGGCTTGCCGATCTTGGCGCCCTGGATCGAGGGCAGCCCATAGCCGCAGGGGCCGAAAAGACCGGGGGCGAGATATTTGCGCCCCTCCTCGAAGGTCGGATAGGCATTGCCGATGGCGCAGTTGTTGCCGATGTCCGACGAGATGATCGCCTCTCTGGGCAGCGCCTGCTGGATGGCACGCCAGGCCTTGCGCGGGCTCATCCAGTCGGGCTTGGACTTGCGGGCGCGTTCATTCCATGTCGTGCCGGGATCGTCCTGTTCGTGATCCATCGAGGTCAGTTCCTGCGCCCAGGCCGATTTCGTCTGTGCGATCAAACTCTTGCGATCCGATCTTCCAGCGTCGCCAGCACCATCCGCAAGCCGGGCGAGAATACTTTCGGCGACCAGTTTCGCATCGCCCACGATACCGACGCTGACCGGTTTGGTCAGCCCGATACGGTCGGGGTTGATGTCGACCTGGATGATCGCGGCCTTCCTCGGCCAGTAGTCGATGCCGTATCCCGGCAGGGTCGAAAACGGGTTGAGCCGGGTGCCGAGCGCCAGCACCACATCGGCCTTGGCGATCAGCTCCATCGCCGCCTTGGACCCGTTATAGCCCAGAGGGCCGGCGAACAGCGGATGCGAGCCGGGGAAGGCATCGTTGTGCTGATAGCCGCAGCAGACCGGCGCGTCGAGCCGTTCGGCAAGCGCAATCGAGGCCGGGATGGCGCCGCCGATAACTACCCCCGCGCCGTTGAGCAGGACCGGGAATTTCGCCTGCGACAGCAGTTCCGCGGCCTTGGCGATTGCCGCCTCGCCGCCCCTGGGGCGTTCGAATTCGACGATCTCGGGCAGGTCTATGTCGATCACCTGGGTCCAGAAATCGCGCGGCACGTTGATCTGGGCGGGGGCCGATGCGCGTTTGGCCTTGAGGATCACCCGGTTGAGCACTTCGGCCACGCGGGCCGGGTCGCGTACCTCTTCCTGATAGGCGACCATGTCGGCGAACACCTTCAACTGTTCGACTTCCTGGAAGCCGCCCTGGCCGATGGTCTTGTTGGCGGCCTGGGGGGTGACCAGCAAAAGCGGCGTGTGGTTCCAGTAGGCGGTCTTGACCGGAGTGACGAAATTGGTGATTCCGGGGCCGTTCTGGGCGACCATCATCGCCATCTTGCCGGTGGCGCGGGTGAAGCCGTCGGCCATCATGCCGGCGTTGACCTCATGCGCGCAGTCCCAGAACTTGATTCCCGCCTTGGGAAACAGATCGGAAATCGGCATCATCGCCGAACCGATAATGCCGAAAGCATGTTCGATGCCGTGCATTTGCAGGGTTTTGACGAAGGCTTCCTCGGTTGTCATCTTCATGGACGTGTTCCCTTTCTGCCGCGTTTCGCCCCCCGCCGGGGAGGCAGATTTTTTTCGTTTCTATGTCCGCCGGGCCGTCACCGACTAGGGCCAGTTCGGGCATCTAGCTAAGGCCAGATTCACTCATCGCCCCGGCAATCCGCGCGATGCCTTCGGGGATGCGGCTTTGGGCGATGGAGGAATAGGCCAGGCGATAAAAGTTCCGCGGCGCGGTTCGGGGGGCGAAAAAGAACCGCCCGGGTTCGATCAGCACGCCGCGCGCGCGCAGCGTTTCGGCCAGAATCTCGGTATCCACCGCTTCGGGCGCACGCATCCAGAAGCTCGACCCGCCGAACGACCCCTGCCCCGCAACCTCGAGCCGATTGGCGCGGATGGCGTCGTCCATGGTGGTCCTGCGCCGCTTGTAGGCCTGTTTGAGCCGGTTGATCAGTGTGTCGTAGTGGCCGAGCGCCAGAAAATACGCGACCGTGCGCTGGATATGCCCGGGCGGGTGGCGCAGCACCGTGGCGCGCAGGGCGCGGGCCTCGCGGATGAAGGCTTCGGAGGCGACCAGATATCCCAGGCGGAGCCCCGGAAACAGCGATTTGGAAAAGGAGCCCGCATAAACGACGCGCCCCTCGTGATCGAGCGATTTCAGCGCCGGTGCGGCCGCCTTGATGAACGACATCTCGAATTCGTAATCGTCCTCGACAATGATGAAATTTTCGCTTGCCGCCTTGTCCAGCAAGGCCCTGCGCCGTTCCACCGGCATGGTGGCGTTGGTCGGGCAGTGATGGCTGGCGGTGGTGAAGACGACATGCGGCGAAGTCGGCAATGCGGCGGGCTGCAACCCTTCCTTGTCGATGTCGGATGGTGTCACGGTACAATCCATCTGGCTCAGGATGGCACGCAAGCCGGGATAGCAGGGATTTTCGACCACCGCGGTGCGGCCTCGCGCCAGCAGCACATGCGCGGCGATCCACAGCCCGTTCTGCGCACCGAGCGTCAGCAGCACCTGTTCGGGTCTGGCGGCTATGCCGCGGCGCGGCAGGATGTTGCGCACGATATATTCGATCAGCATCGGATCGTCGCGTTCATAGTAATCGGCGGTCAGGGGCTCGAAATCGCGCTTGCCCAGCGCTCGCAGCGCGCACAGCCGCCAGTTCTGATGGTCGAAAAGCGTGGCATCGGCCTGGCCATAGATGAACGGGTAGGGAAAATTGCCCCAGTCCTGCGGCTTGATGGGCAATTCATGGCGCGAAAACCGTCGGCTGACGACGCTGTCCCAGTCGACCGAGTCGCCGGGGGCATCGCGCGGCACATCGAAATCGGGCTGCATCGGCGCGGTATCGGAAACATAATAGCCCGAGCGCCCCCGCGAAATCAGATAATCGCCCGCCACCAGTTCGGTATAGGCCAGCGTCACGGTGATCCGGCTGACACCCAGACGATGCGCCAGTTTGCGGCTGGACGGGAGTTTCTCGCCGGCACGAAAGCGGCCCGAGACGATCCCTTCGGAAATCATCTGCTGGATCTGCTGTTGCAAGGTTCCGGCAAACCCGGTCGTCAGAAAAAACGTTTCCGCGGGAATTGACATGACTGGCCCCAAGCGCCCCATCATCTGGACTCATGGCAGATGGCGGCAAAGCGGGGGCCGCGTCAAGGCCAACCGCGCCGGGCGGCTGGCCCCCGACCCGATTCAGGCAGCCGGAAAACCCGCCCGGACGCCTGCCGCGAAAGGCCGCAGCGCGCCATCCTTCGGGCCAAGGGGCCGACAGGCGATCACCCCGGCATGGCGACGGGCGCAATGCCTTCTGCCCGCGTTCCGGCCCCGATCCTGTCCCGGTCCTGGCGCGTTCCGGGCCTAGCTGAAGACCTTGGTGATGGCCTTGTCCATCGCCTGGGTGATCTGGTCGATGTCATCAGGCGTGGCAATCAGCGCCGGGCTGAGGCAGAGCGTGTTGTTGAACCCCGGAATCGACCGGTTGGTCATGCCGATGATCACCCCCTGGGCCATGCAGTCGGCGACAACGGCGGCGGCCATCTTTTCGCTGACCGGTTCGCGCGTCGCGCGGTCGCTGACCAGTTCGGCGCCGCAGAACAGGCCCTTGCCGCGCACATCGCCGACCACCCGGTGCTTTTCCTTCAGCGCGTGCAGATTGTTCATCAGGCGTTCACCCATCGCCAGCGTGTTGGCCAGCAATCCCTCATCCTCGATGATGCGCATGTTCTCGATCGCCGCCGCCGGCCCGGCGGTGCAGCCGCCGAAGGTGGAAATGTCGCGGAAATAGTTCAGCGGATCGTCGGCATTGTCCTTGAACATCTCGAACACCGCCTCGGTCGTGACACAGCAGGCAATCGCGGCATAGCCCGAGGCGACGCCCTTGGCCATGGTCACGAAATCGGGCTTCACGCCGTAATTCTGATAGCCGAACCAGGTGCCGGTGCGCCCGACACCACAGACCACCTCGTCGATATGCAGCAGGATGTCGTATTTGGCGCAAATCTCCTGCACCCGCGCCCAGTAGCCTTCCGGCGGAGTGATGACGCCGCCGCCCGCCGTCACCGGCTCCAGGCAAAGCGCCCCCACCGTATCGGCGCCTTCGCGCAGGATCACCTCCTCGATGGCGTCCGCCGCCCGTTCGCCATAGTTTTCGACATCCCACTGCTTGTGATATTCCATGCAATGCGGAACCTTCACGAAGCCCGGCGTATAGGGGCCGTACTGGGCGTTTCGCTCTTCCTGGCCGCCCGCCGACATCGCCGAAATGGTGGCGCCGTGATAGTCGCGGTCGCGGAAGAGGATCTTGTGCTTCTTGCCGCCATAGCGCTTGTGCGCGATCTGGCGGATCATCTTGAAAGCCTTTTCATTGGCTTCCGAGCCGGAGTTGGTGTAGTAGACGCGGCTCATGCCCGGCATCTTTTCGATCAACTGCTTGGCAAAAATGGAGCCGGGGATCGAGCCGGCGGAATTGGCGAAATAGTTCATCTTCACCAGCTGTTCATAGACGGCCTTGGCGATCGTTTCGCGCCCGTAACCCACGTTGACCGTCCAGACCCCGCCGGAGACGGCGTCAAGATGTTCCTTGCCCAGGGCGTCCCAGACGCGCATCCCCTTGCCTTCGACCATGATCCGCGGATCGACGGTTTCGAAAGGCTTGTGCTGGATCAGATGATGCCAGAGATGCGCGCGGTCGGCCTCGACCACCGCGGAAATGTCGTTCGAATACACCGTGCTGTCCATGATCACACCCATGATTGCGAGAATCTTCGCGCGCAAGGATACATCCGCAGACCTGCGCGTCCAACTCAAATCATCACGGAACGCCGCCCCGCCGTAGGGCCAGATTTGCCCGACATCTAGGTCCAGAACCCGGTTCTCGGCCGCCCCCCCCCCGGCATGGGGCCTGCGCTTGCGTATGTGCCCCTTCCCCCCGCCGTTTCGCCCCCGGCGGCGGTCTGTCAGGCGTTCTGCCTTGTATTGCGCGCGATCAACGCCCCTGCCCGCGCCGAAAGCGCCATGATGGTCAGTCCTGGGTTGTGGAAGGGATTGGTGGGAAAGGCCGCGGAATCCGTCACATAGACGTTTCGGGCATCGTATAGCTGGCTATCGGCATTGACCACATGGCGCGCGGGATCGGTGCCCATGCACGCTCCGCCCGTTTCATGGATCGACGAGCCGGGGACCAGCGCGCCTTCGGGCGTATAGACCAGAGGCCCGGCGATCCTGTAGGCGATCCGCGACAGCAGGCTTTCCTTGCCCAGCAGGTCATCGGGCAGCCCGAAAGTGTCGGAAATCTCTTTCAGGGAGGCGTTCATGTCGCGGATCATGGCGCGCTCATTGTCGGAATGGCGCAGGGTGATCCTGGCCACCGGAACGCCCCAGGCGTCGCGCTTGCCGGGGTCGAGCTCGACGCGATTGTCGGCGCGCGGCAGAACCTCGCCGATGGCCATGAAGAACCAGCCCGGCTCGATCCGCCCGACCGACCCCAAAAGCGAATAGCCGCGCAGAAAACCGCAACCCTCGGCCTTGCCGCGGTTGCGGAACGACGGAATGTAGATCCCCGATTGCGCGCCGAAATCATAAGCATCGTGGCCCGCCCCCATGCCTTCCACCTCGGGCAACGAACCGGCGCGAAACACCATCAGGTGATCGGACAGGTAACGCCCGAGGTTGCCCGAGGAATTGCCCAGCCCTCCGGGGTGGCGCGGGCCGGCAGAGTTGAGCAGGATACGGCTCGTTTCGATCGTCGATGCCGCCAGGGCGACATTGCGCGCCGCCACGGTGATCGTTTCGCGGCTGGCGGCATCGATGTAGGTCACGCCGGTTGCCCGGCCGGTCACGGCATCGGTTTCGATGCGCGACACCACCGCGCCGCTGCGCAGCTCGAAATTGCCGCTGGCCTCGGCGGCGGCGATCGGCGGGGTGCGCCGGTCGGTCATGTGGTGGATGATGCGGCAGGTGGTGGCCGGACGGTCGGGCCATTTTTCCGCCAGTTCGGCCATCAGCCGCCGTTCGGCCCCGGTCAGGGGATGCGGGCCGGAATAGTCGCCATCGGGCAAGTTGGCGATGGCGGCGGCTTCGCCGCGCACCCCGAGGAACCGTTCGACATGGCCGTACCAGGGGTCAAGATCGGCATAGCCGATCGGCCAGCTATCGCCGAACCCGTCCCTTTGCGCCGCCTTGAAATCCTCGTCGGATATGCGCAGCGCGTTGCGCCCCCAAAGGTGCATCCGCCCGCCGACCTGGCGCGCCCGGTACCAGTTGAACCGCGCGCCCCTGGCCGTGGTATAGGGGTTTTGCCGGTCATTGACGAAAAGATGCGCCGTCAGCGGCGTGAAGGACATGCAGCGCGCCTGCACCTGCTGGCCACGCAGGGTCGCCCTCACACGAGTCATCAGCGACACCCGGCCCGCGCCATCATTTCCGGGCGGCGGAAAATCGGCCTTCGGGTCGAGTTTGCGCCCCGCCTCCAGCATCAGCACCCGGCAGCCGCGTTCGGCGGCCTCCTTGGCAACCCAGCCGCCGGATGCCCCGGAACCTATGACAACAAGATCATAAGGTGCGTGCGGCATGGCGTCACGGTTTCCTGGTGATATAGCCCCAGACCTCGCCAAGGGTCCAGGAAGTGGTCAGGATCATCACATAAGGAAGCGCCAGCAAATATCTGAATCCCCTGCCCTTTCTGGCCTGGGTAATACCGTGCCGCAACCATAGCAGGGGCGGAATCAGCGGGCTGGCAAGGATGTGCTTCCACCGGTCGGGTTCGGACATGGTCATGGTGCGGATATGGCCGAAAAGCCGGCCCCAGTGGAACCGTTCGGGCACCAGATAGGACAGCGTGCAGGGCGGGCGCCCGTGGTCGATCAGAACCTCATTCGACAGCCAGAGCTTTTCACCACGGTCCATCAGAAACTTGTGGACCAGCGGCTCATGATAGCGTTCATGCCATAAATGCCGCATATCTTCAAGAGCTTGTCGTGAATAGCTCACGTTGACATCGGAAACCCATGTGGCCGGGCCGCTTTCGAACGGGCGGCCGTAGCGGCCAAAATCGGTCAGGTAAAAGGCCCAGTTCAAAAGGCTTGCCGGTTCACGGCATTCGATGCCGCCGCCGACGACGTGGCAGCCGGTCTGCCCGTGCAGCCGCACCAGCTGGCGCGCCCAGTCGGGGCGCGGGTGGCCGCGATCCTCCAGAATGGCGACGATGCGGCCTTTGGAAGCGGCCAGCCCGCGGGCGCGGCGGCGGTCGTAAAGCTCGTGCAGGCCGGCTTCGGTGCTCAGCGGGTGGATGGTGTCGATGCCGCCCATATCGAGAAAGGTCACGGTGGGGAATTCGGCCGCCATCGCAGGAACTTCCGGGCGGCTGGCATCATGGGGCACGATCACTTCGTGGCGCGGCGCATCTTTGAATGAGGTCACCGCGCGCAGGAAATCGCGCAGACAGTCGCCGCCGTCGATGATGGTGACGACGATGGACAGATCGGGGATCGCCGCGGCCATCGTCACACCCGCATCGGGCCGAGGTCGGCCAATGTCACCGGCTGGCCGGTGCGCGAACTTTCCGGCACGGCTGCGGCGATTTCGACCGCGCGCAGCGCGGCATGGCCGTCGGCGATGCGCAAGTCGCGCCTGCCTTCCAGCAGGCCCACAAATTCGTCCAGTTCCGCCTGAAAGGAAAGAAGCGCCGTGGTTTTCCAGGATTTCAGCTTTTCGCGGATCTGAATCCCCGGATAGCGGTTCTTGCGCGTCGTCACCGCGCCGCCCGGCTCGGACATGGTCAACAGCATGTTTTCCATCGGCGCATAGGCGCCGCGCACCATGCCGTGGCTGCCATAGACCTCGACCGCGCTCTTGTAGCCCTTCCAGTCGGTCCAGGTCGCCTGATAGATCGCCGCAACGCCCGAGGGGCTCTTGAAAATCGCCATGGCATTGTCTTCCGAACCCGGCACCTTCCAGACCTTTTCGGTGGCCACCCCGTAGACGCTGACGATTTCGCCCAACAGATGACGCGCCATGTCGGTCATGTGGATGCCGACATCCCACAGCGCGCCGCCCCCGGAAACTTCCGCTTTGTATTCCCAGTCATGGGCGAATTTCGGCAGGCCTTCATGGCCGCCGTAGATGCGGATATGGTCGATTTCGCCGATCCTGCCGGACGCCATCACATCCTTGACATAGGCAAAGGCCGGATAATAGCGCATGTTGAAACCCGCGCCGAGGTGGCGTTTTGCGGCCATGGCGGCATCGAGAATGCGCCGGCTGGCCGCCACGCTATGGGCCAGCGGCTTTTCCGACAATACATGCAGTCCCGCGGCAAAGGCGGCGATGCAGAGCGGTTCGCGCACATGCGCCGGGGTGGAAATCACCACCGCATCCATCGGCGTGGCCAGAAACTGGGCAAGATCGGTGAAGGCGGGAGCGCCATGGGCATGGGCCCGCGCCGCGTCCATCGTCATGTCCATGACCGCGGCGAGTGTCGTGCCGGGCCGGTCCAATATGGTGCGCACCCGCATCTGGCCGATTTTTCCGGCCGCCCCGATCACCCCGATTCTCATCTGTCGCCTCGCTGCTAGATTTTCCGTCTGGCGGGTCATGGCCGCCGTTCGGGCCTATGGGTACGTTCAATCCGCGGGCGCTACCACAACCACCGGATTCTGGCCAGTATAAGGCGCGCGCATGGTTTCCAATACCGGCGGCGGTGGTTATCGTTGCCAAATCGGCACCAGCGGAGCGTAAGATGACAGAGGATTTTCGAACCGGGATCGCGGGACGCCGGGTATTTGTCACCGGGGCCACGGGGTTCATCGGCCGCCGCCTGGTGACGCAACTGACCGAGGCAGGGGCGGATGTGACGGTTCTGGCGCGCAGCAAGGCGGGTGCGCGGAACCTTGCGCAACCGAATCCGACGGTGGTTGTCGGCAGCATGTCCGATGCGGCGCTGCTGGGCGATTTCCTGACCGGTTGCGACGTTCTTTTCAACATCGCTTACGATGTCCGCGCATCCGCCGCCGAGAACCTGCGGGCCTTCGAACGGTTGCGCGAGGCCGCCCAGGCCGCCGGTGTGGGGCGCATCGTCCATACCAGTTCGATCGTGGTCTATGACGCCTGGCCGAAGGACGATATCAGCGAAGCCGGTTCGATGGCCCGCCCCGGCGGCAGCCCCTATCGGCAGGCCAAGATCGAGATGGAGCGCCGGTTGATGGCCGGGCCCTTGCCCGCCGCGATCTTGCAGCCGACTATCGTTTACGGCCCCGGCAGCACGCTGTGGACCGATGGGCTTGCCCGGGCGCTGACGCGCGGCGACGTGGTGCTGCCGACGCCCGAAGGGCTGTGCAACGGTGTCTTTGTCGATGATGTTGTGCAGGCGGCGCTGCGGGCGGCTCTGATACCCGATCTGGGTCAGGAACGCTTTGTAATATCCGGAGAGCGCACGTTTTTATGGTCCGAGATGATCGGCGGTTACGCGCGCATTCTGGGCCCTGGCAAGGTGCGCCATGAACCGGTCGGCGATCTTGCCGCGCGGCTGGGGCCGAAGCCGGACGACAGCGGCTTGGGCGACAGGCCTTCCGCCGCCGCCCGCATCAGCGCGCTGGCGCGGCGCCTTCTGGGCCACCAGAGATTCGAGGCGCTGGTGCGCGGGCTGAAATCCCGGCTGTCACGGGGCGGCGATTTTTATCCCGACCACCATCTGCTCGAGGAGTTTTGCGGCACCGGGCGATGCCACATCGATCATGCCCGGGACCGGCTGGGCTATGCCCCGGCATTCGATCTGGCCAGGGGGCTGGAAAGGACCGCGGACCATCTGAGAACGCTTGCCGCGCGTGGCAGCTGACAAGGCCCGCCCGGTCTACGGTCCCGGCCGCCCGCTCAGCTCGTAATAGGTCTTTTCAAACTGCCGGTGCACCCAGTCGGGGTTGAACCGGTCATGTTTCGACAGGGCCAGCGCCGCGCCGGCCATCGCGCTGCGTTTTTCGTCATCCGACAGGATTCCCGTCACCGCAGCACTTATGGCCGCGACATCGCCGATGGGCACCACCGCGCCCACGCTGTCGTCGATCAGTTCGACGACGCCGGAACAGGCCGCAGCGACGGCCGGGATGCCGGCCTGAAACGCCTCGACGATGGTGAAGGGCAGCGCCTCCCAGCGCGAGGTCAGCAAGAACAGATCGGCGGCGCGCAGGTAAAGCAGCGGGCGCGCGACCCGGCCCAGAAACCGCAGATGCCTGTCCACCCCCAGCGCGCGGGCCCGGGCGGTCAGTTTTTCCTCGTCCGGGCCGTCGCCGGCGACGACAAAGCGGAATTCCGGGTGGGTCTGGATGATCCGGGCGATGCTGTCGATCAGGATGTCGATGCCCTTTTGCCGTTCCAGCCGGGCGATGGTGATGATCAGCCTGTCGCCATCGCCCAGAAGTTCGGCGCGCAGCGCGGCGATTTCCTCGGCCGAATCGTCGGGGGGCGGGTTGACGCCAAGGCCCAGCACCTTCAGCCGATCCCTGGGCACGCCGCCGATCGCAGCCAGGTCATCGGCTGACCGGTGGCTGGGGGTGATCACCAGATCGGCCTTTCGGGCGATCGCCCCGAACCCGGCGATCCGCTCCGGTTCCGAGCCGTGATAGGTGACGGCCAGCGGGATGCCCAGCCCCTTGCGGGCCAGGTTGGCGACCAGTGCGGGCGCGGATTCGTGTGCATGGATGAGATCGGGGCGATGCGCCTTCAGCCAGCCGCGCAACAGCCAGACCGATCGCGCGGTATTGATCAGGCGAACCGGAACCGACCCGCCCTCGCCCGAGACAAGGCGTGTCGGCAGGGCCAGGAAATCGGTCTCGTTTTCCGGCCCGGCCCAGGCCGCGGCGGTGCCGCCCAGGGTCACGCGATGGCCGCCGTCACGCAGCGAATCGCGCAGCGCGAGGATGTGCCGGGTGATCCCGCCCACACCAAACTGGGTCGCCATTTCCAGTACATGCAACGGCGCGGGGGCGGAAGTGTCAACGCTGGGCATCTGTCCTGGGCCAATCCTGTTTTTCAATGGTTACCGGCAATTGATACCCTGCGATGCCCGCGCGCAAAAGCTTTTCCGCGTATTTTGGAAATCAAGTATCGGAAATCAAACAGTTTTGGTTCGATTCCGGGTTAAATCCATGCCTGAAACGCGGTATCGGTCGGGCATGGGCCACGCAATTCGACCATTCGGAGCAAATGACGCCATGCATGTCGGGATAGACGCCAGCGCCTGGGAGAACGAGCGCGGCTTCGGCCGCTTCACCCGCAGCCTGGTGGATGCGCTGGCGCGGCGCGACAGTGGCATAAGCTATACGCTGCTTTTCGACCGCGCGCCCGGGCGGGAAACGCCAAAGGGCGTCGCGGTCAGGATCGCCGGGGCGGCGCGGTCCATGTCGCAGGCCTCGTCGGGCACCGGGGCGCGGGCGGGCACGGACATGCTGTCGATGGGGCGCGCGGCGCGCGGCATCGATTGCGACGTGTTCTTCTACCCGGCGGTCTATTCCTATTTTCCGCTGTTGTCGCGGATACCCAAGGTCATGTGCTTTCACGACACCATCCCCGAGCGGTTTCCCGACCTGATTTTCCCCTCGCGGCGCAATTTCCGGCTCTGGCAGGCCAAGATTTGGCTGGCCAAGATGCAGGCGGCGCGGATCATGACGGTGTCGCAGGCCTCGGCCGACGATCTGTCGCGCTTCCTCGGCATTCGCGCGGACAGGATCGACCTGACCACCGAAGGGGCCGATCCGGTTTTCTGCCCGATCGCCGACGCGGCGATTCTGGCCGCCACCCGCGCGCGCCACGCGATAGCACTCGACGATCAGGTCCTGACCTATATCGGCGGCTTCAACCGCCACAAGAACGTGTTGCGCCTGATCGAGGCGATGCCCGCGATCCTGGCCGAATGCCCCAGGGCGCGGCTGATCATTGTCGGCCGCACCACCGGCGACCGGTTCTGGGACAATATCGACGAGTTGCGCGCAGGCGCCAGCGCCGATGCCCGCAGTTCCGACCGCATCAGCTTTGCCGGCGAGATTTCGGATGCGCAAATGGCGCAACTGCTGAATTGTTCCGCGGCCCTTGTCTTTCCGTCGCTGTGGGAGGGGTTCGGCCTGCCCGCGCTCGAGGCGATGTCTTGCGCGACCCCGGTTCTGGCCTCGAACCGTGGCAGCCTGCCCGAAGTGATCGGCGATGGCGGGCTCTACTTCGACCCGCGATCGACGGGCGAACTGGTGGCGCGCACGGTCGAGATCCTCAAGGACGCGAGGCTGAGAGACCGGCTTTCCGGTCAGGCGCTGGCGCGTGCCGCGCAGTTCAATTGGGACAAGGCCGCCGAAATGGCCGAAACCAGTTTCCGCAAGGCCGCCGGAAAGGGCTGATTGCAGGGCCGGGTTCAGGCCCGGCCGAATTCATCCTCGATCCGCTCGATATCGTCTTCCTCAAGATAGGTTCCGGTCTGCACCTCGATCAGTTCCACCGGAATCTTG
Source organism: Paracoccaceae bacterium (assembly GCA_020446815.1). Lineage (GTDB taxonomy): Bacteria > Pseudomonadota > Alphaproteobacteria > Rhodobacterales > Rhodobacteraceae > Albidovulum. The sequence continues at coordinate 57,352 of JAGRDY010000031.1, read as the reverse complement.
CCGGGATTGGCCAGCCGGTGCACCGATCCGATGGCAATGTAGATGGATTCGTTTTCATGCAGGATCGAGACGGAATCGTTTAGCGTCACTTCGGCGGTGCCGCGCACCACCACCCAGTGTTCGGCCCGGTGATGGTGCTTTTGCAAGGACAGTTTTGCGCCGGGCTTGACGACAATCCGCTTGACGCGGAAACGGTCGCCCAGATCGGTGGTCTGATACCAGCCCCAGGGCCGGTGGTTGCGGATATGCTCGGTCGCTTCGGGCCGGCCCCGCCCCTTGATTTCGCCCACCAGGCTTTTCACGTCCTGCGCCTTGTCGCGGCGTGTGACCATGACCGCATCGGCGGTTTCGACTATCGCCAGATCGTCCACGCCAAGCGCGCAGACCATCCTTCCCTCGGAATGGATCAGGGTATTGCGGCTGTCCATCGCCAGACCGTCACCGCGAATGCTGTTGCCTGCCGCATCCTTGCCCGCGTTTTCCCAGATGGCGTTCCAGTCGCCGACATCCGACCAGGTGAAATCCGACGGCACCACAATGGCCTTTTGGGTCTTTTCCATGAAGGCGTGATCGAACGAGATCGACACGACATCGTTGAAGTCGGCCCCCGGAACGAACATGCCCAGATCGGGCTGCATGGCCGCCACCGACCGGCGCATGGCCGCGACCGCATCGGGGTAAAGCGCCGTCATCGCCTCGATCAGCCAGCCGGCGCGGAAGCAGAATATCCCGGCATTCCACAAACAGCGCTGGGCGATGAGGTTCGTCGCCGTCGCCTTGTCGGGTTTTTCGACGAACCGCGCAACCTTGAAGGCGCCGCCGCCCAGATCGTCGCCCGGCTTGATATAACCATAGGCCGTCGACGGCTGCTTTGGGACGACACCGATCACGGCAATGCCGGTCTTGGCGACATGGCCGGCGGCGGTCACGATGGCGGTGCGGAAATCGGCGTCTTCCTTGATCATGTGATCCGACGGCATCACCGCCAGTACCGTGCCGGGGTCTTCGGCGGCCGCGCTGATCGCCGCCAGAAGGACGGCGGCCATCGTGTCACGGCGGCACGGTTCGATGATTACTTTGGCATGGGGTGCGACCTGCTCGACCTGATCGCGGATGGTGAAGCGCACCGGATGGCCGCCGATGACCATCGGCGCGGCGAATTGCGGCGCCGCGATGCGCCGCAAAGTCGATTGCAACAGTGTATCCTTGCCGAGAATGGGCAAAAGCTGCTTGGCCATTCCTTCGCGCGACACGGGCCACAGGCGCGTACCCGTCCCGCCACACAGGACAACCGGCAGGATTTTCGTTTTCATCGTCATTCACCATACTCCGCCGCCCGCAGGCGTCATGGACAAATTCCGCTCCGGCACGCGAATCCGCGCTAATTCTTGCATTCGGGAACGGTTTTCAGATAGCCGGGCGGCAATTGTTCGGCGTAAAGCACCAGGCTGTTGTAATTGTCGTCAAGGATATTGTTGTATTCACGCACCTTTTTCCCGTCGGGCGTCACTTCCATCACCCGGCCCTGGATGGTCGACACGATCAGCCAGTTGCCATTGGCAAGATGCTGGTGCTTGCCCATGATGAAACTGTCGAAATCCACGTTCTTGCCGCGAAAGATGTCATGCCCCAGGCCGGTTTTCGGATCGACCTGATAGATATTGGACCGGAACCGGTAGGTATTGTTGGAAAACACCGTGATCGTGCCGTCGGGCTGGAAATCCGGGTCGTGCTGGCGGATCCAGGGGCCATATTGCGCCCAGAGGATTTCCTTGGTCTTGCGGTCGATCACGGCAACCATGTTGGTATTGCGGAAGCTGACCAGAAGATCGCCTGCGTGAAACTGCGGAAAAGCCGCCGCCATCGAGGCGCGCAGCGGCTCCACATCATTGGGATGCATCAGATCGTCGGCGCCGCCTACCTGGATGTTGCGGTCGAACTCATAGTCTTCGGGATAGGTCATCTTGACCTGGTTTTCCTGCGACTTGCCGATCACGTCGTCGATGATGTCGATGCTTTCGAGGATGTCGCCGGTTTCCGGATCGAACCGCACCATGCGCTGATCCTCGCCGCCGTCCCAGATCGCCGACTGCCAGGTCCAGGCGCCATCCGTGTCGACCTCGATGGAATGGTGATAGACCTGATCGGTGCGCGCCCAGATCGGCTTGCCGCAGGCGTCGAAACGCACCAGACCCTTGCGGTCGTCATAGACGGTCAGAACCGAACCGTCGGGCAGCATCGTCGCGATATGGGCAAAATCGCCGGGCTCGCCGGTATCGGAGGCGCGCGACAGATCGAGCGTACGCGAATTGAGCACCTTGCCCGCCTCGTCCAGCAATTCAAGCACATAGGTTCCGGTAAAGGGGTCATAGCGGTTGATGACCAGATATCCGGGCGCAACCGCCGCCGGATCGTAAACGGTATAGCGTTCGTCGGGCACATCCGGCTTGCGGCGGGTGAAGGTATCGGGAGGCAGGAAAAGCCCGGTGGCGCGGTAAGATCGCCAGGCGGTCTGGATCTCGGTCACTTTCTGCCAGGGCCACCAGAGCTTATAGGTGGTCCACATGCCACTCAGAAAACTTGCCATGGCCAGCAGGAAAAGACCCGCAATAATTGAAATCACTTTGGAAAGCATGAAATCTCTTCCGTTTGAGACCGCCTTCGGCCCGATTGAAACACCGTCTTAATTCGGCTTGGGCGTCATTGCGACCCCCATGTATCCCGTCACACTTAGCGTGATGCAACCGGGCACGCATGGAAAATTCCGCATCGCTGGTTCATTGTGCGCGAAGCCGGTGCAAAGCGGCCGGTTCGGCCAAATTGATTTCACCGCCAATACCCGATGGTTGTGCGCACAGGCTTTGATGCTACAAAAGCGCCAACCTCATCCGGGCGCCGCATCCCGGCCGGGGCGGCGGCGCGCAGGTGACCCGGCGAGAGATCGAAAGAGAATGGCAACATGGCTCCACAATTTGGCACGAGCGGCCTTCGCGGACTTGTCACGGAACTCACGGACGAGCTTTGTTCGGCCTATGCCGGGGCGTTTTTGCGCGTCCTGCCTCACAATGGTACTTTGCTGATCGGCCGCGATCTGCGCGCCTCATCGGCACGGATATCGGATGCCGTCATTAAGGGGGCACACGGCCTTGGCATTGCCACTGTGGATTGTGGCGAACTGCCCACCCCGGCGCTGGCCCTGGCCGCCCTGTCGCGCGGATCGCCCGCCGTGATGGTGACCGGCAGCCATATTCCGGCCGACCGCAACGGCTTGAAGTTCTACACCGCGCAGGGCGAAATCACCAAGACCGACGAAGCATCCATACTTGCCGCGCTGGGAGGCGCCGCAAAGGCCGGCGGCGGTCTTGGCGGCCACTCCACCCGTGATGCGGGGCCCGCACGATCCTACATGAACCGCTATATCGGCTGTTTCGGCCCCAAGTCGCTGCAAGGGCTGAGAATCGGCAATTACCAGCACAGCTCCGTCGCCCGTGACATACTTGGAGAGATCCTGCGCGCGCTGGGCGCACAAACCGTCGATCTGGGGAGATCGGATATCTTCGTTCCCGTCGATACCGAAGCCGTTGACCAGGATACCCGCGACTTGCTGCACACCTGGACGCGGCAACACCGGCTTGACGCCATCGTCTCGACCGATGGCGATGGCGACCGACCGCTGGTGGCCGATGAAACCGGCGCGGCCATTGCCGGCGATGTTCTGGGGGTCCTCACCGCGCTTTACCTTCGGGCCGAAACCGTGGTGACGCCGGTTTCCTCGAATACCCTGATCGAGCGGATGGGCGCCTTCGCCAGGGTTGTGCGGACCAGAATCGGGTCCCCCCATGTCATTGCCGCAATGCAGGGAGAGGGCGGGCGGTGTGTCGGTTTTGAAGCCAACGGCGGATTTCTGCTGGGTTTCGACAGCGACGGCCGGGGCGGCGGGATGGGCAGGCTGATGACCCGCGACAGCCTGCTTCCGATCCTCGCGCCGCTGGCCGTTTCGGTGGCGCGCAAGACACCCTTGTCGGCGCTGACCGCCGAGTTGCCGCGCCGCTTCACCGCCAGTGACCGGTTGCAGGGCGTGGCGACCGACAAATCGTTGGCGCTGGTTGCGCGGCTGGCGGATGACCCGCAGGCGCGTCAGCGGTTCTTTGCCGCATTGGGGCCGGAAGAGAACATCGATCTGACGGACGGGCTGAGGGTTTTCTTTGCCAGCGGCGACATCGTGCACCTGCGCCCTTCCGGCAATGCCCCGGAACTGCGCTGCTATGGCGAGTCGGATCAGGCGGCAAGGGCGGCCGGGCTGGTCAAGGATGCGCTCGCCAGGGCGCTGGCCAGCCTGCGCTGAACCCCGCGCCCGCGGCAATGGCGGCCCTGCCGGCGCTTGCCCATCAAAGTCGCAATTTCGGTTGAATGCGGGTTCAATCGACTGGTGAATGGGTGTAGCCCTGCGATCCGCAGACAGGAATGTTTCGATGCAAAAGCCGACCCTTGGCAACTGGTTGTCGATCGCCACCCTCGGACTGATCTGGGGGGGCACCTTCATGGTCGTGGCGCTGGCCTTGCGCGGCTACGGCCCGCTCACGGTCGCGGCGGCGCGCACCGGGCTGGCGGCGGTGGTCCTGGTCGTGCTGGCGGCGGTGCTGCAACGGCCCCTGCCCCGGCTAACCCTGTCATTGGTTCTGAGCATCGCTTTCATCGGCGCCTTTTCGACGGCGGTGCCGTTTTTCCTGCTGTCCTGGGGCCAGCAGCAGGTGCCTTCGGCCTTTGCCGGGCTGTCGATGGCCGCCGTGCCGCTGTTCGTGCTGCCGCTGGCGCATGTGTTCGTACCCGGCGACAGGTTGAGCCTGCGCAAGGCTGTGGGCTTTGGCGTCGGCTTCATGGGGGTCTTGCTGCTGGTCGGGGGCGATGCCCTTGTCAGCGAGGCGGCGCTGCTGCCCCGGCTGGCCTGTATCGGGGCGGCGCTGTGTTACGCGGTGTCGTCCATCACGGTCCGGCTCTGCCCGCCGGTCGACCCGATCATCCTGGCGGCGACCTCGCTTTGTGTCGGCTCGGTGATCATGATCCCGGCCATGCTGGCCGTCGAGGGCATGCCCGGCCTTGTCGCCACGACGCCGATGGTGGCCATCGTGGTGCTGGGACTGCTGCCCACCGCGCTGGCCACGCTGATCCGGGTCGAGGTGATCCGCACCGCCGGCCCGAGTTTCCTCACCCTGGTGAACTATCAGGTGCCGCTCTGGTCGGTCGCCTTTGGCGTGCTGGCCCTGGGCGAGGCATTGCCGGGCAGCTTTCACTGGGCGCTGCTACTGATCCTGGCGGGATTGGTGATCAGCCAGCGGCGGCGGCGCGGCACCCAGCTTTTCAACTGAGGCAGGCTTTCACCCGGGGCCGGGGCGGTTCACACGGCTGCCGAGACGGCGGCGACGATTTCGCCCACCACCTCGCCCAGCAACGCCTCGTCCTCGCATTCCGCCATCACCCGGATCAGCGGTTCGGTCCCCGACTTGCGGATCAGCAGCCTCCCGGTGCCGTTCAGCCGCGCCTCGCCGCTTGAGATCGCCGCCTGCACGGCCGCCGCTTTCAGGGGCTCCTTGCCGACCCCGTAGCGCACGTTGCGCAGCATCTGCGGCACCGATTCGAACTGCCGCGCCAGTTGCGAGGCCCGCTTGCCGGTATCGGCCATCGCCGCCAGAAACTGCAAGCCGGCAATCAGCCCGTCACCGGTCGTGGCAAAATCGGTCATCACGATATGGCCAGATTGTTCGCCGCCGAGATTGAACCCCCCTGCCCGCATCCTTTCCACGACATAACGGTCGCCGACCGAGGTGCGTTCCAGCCGCAGGTCGCGCCCCTTCAGGAACCGTTCCAGCCCGAGGTTCGACATCACCGTCGCCACCAGCGCCCCGCCACGCAGAACCCCGGCATCCGACCAGCGCCCCGCCAGAAGCGCCATGATCTGATCGCCGTCGGCCACATCGCCGTTTTCATCGAGGATCATCACCCGGTCGGCATCGCCGTCAAGGCAGATGCCCATGTCGGCGCCATGCGTCACCACCGCTTCGGCCGCTGTCGCCAGATGAGTGGACCCGCAGCTTTCGTTGATGTTGTATCCGTTCGGCGCGACGCCCACCGGCACCACATCCACGCCCAGTTCCCACAAGACCTGCGGGGCCGCCTTGTAGGCCGCGCCATTGGCGCAATCGACCACCACTTTCAGCCCCGACATCTGCCCGCGCGCCGGAAATGTCGTCTTGGCATATTCGACATAGCGCCCGCAGGCGTCGTCGATCCGCTTGGCGCGGCCGATGTTGTCGGGCTGGGCCGGTTCGATCCCGCCGCCGAGGATGGTCTCGATCTCGGCCTCGGCCTCATCGGAAAGCTTGAACCCGTCAGGGCCAAAGAACTTGATCCCGTTGTCATGGGCCGGATTGTGGCTGGCCGAAATCATGATCCCCAGATCGGCGCGCATGGAGCGTGTCAGAAAGCCGACCGCCGGCGTCGGCACCGGCCCAAGCAGGAGCACATTCATGCCGGTCGATGTCAGGCCCGCCGTCAGGGCGTTTTCCAGCATGTAACCCGACAGGCGCGTGTCCTTGCCGATCACCACCCGATGCCGGTTGCGCCCGTCGGTGCGAAAATACCGCCCGGCCGCCGCCCCGAGTTTCAGCGCGATTTCCGCCGTCATGGGAAAACTGTTGGCGGTGCCGCGCACACCGTCGGTGCCAAAGAGCTTTCTGCTCATGTCGTGCCTCCGCAATTGACCGCCCGCCACAGACGCAGCGCCTGGTCCGTCTCGGGTGTATCATGAACCCGGTGCAACTGCACACCCTGCGAGGCCCCCGCCAGCGTGATGGCCAGCGATCCCGGCCCGCGCCTGTCGGCAGCCTCGGTGCCGGTCAGCGTGCCGATGAACCGCTTGCGCGACGCGCCCAGCATGATTCGGCACCCGAGCCCGTGAAAAAGCGACAGCCCCCGGACCAGCGCGAGATTATGCGCGACGGTCTTGCCGAAACCGATCCCCGGATCGACGATCACCCGGCCGCGGGCGATGCCGGCGGCTTCGGCGGCATCGATCCTGGCGGCAAGGAAATCATAGATATCAAGCAGAACATCGTCATAACGCGGGTCCAACTGCATCGTCGCGGGCGTGCCCTGGGCGTGCATCAGGCAGACCGGCACGTCGCGGGCGCGCACCACCGCGGCAAGATCGGGGTCATAGGCGAAAGCCGATACATCGTTGACCATATCGGCCCCCGCCGTAAGCGCCGCGACGGCGACCGCGGATTTGCGGGTGTCGATGGAGATAGGCAAGCCAAAGCCGGTTTCACGCAAGCCGGAGATGATCGGCGCGGTGCGCGCGATCTCTTGCGCGTCGGTGACATCGCCGGCACCGGGCCGGGTGCTTTCGCCGCCGATATCGAGAATGTCGGCGCCCGCAGCCGCCATGGCGCGGGCATGGATCAACGCCATCTCGGGCGCGGCAAAGCGGCCGCCGTCGGAAAAGCTGTCGGGCGTCACATTGAGGATACCCATGATCAGCGGGCGGTCTTGCGGCAGACCCAAAAAAGCGGGGCGCGGCGCACTCAGCCTGTCGCGCAGATCGCCGGGCAGATCGGCAGCGGCCATCAGCCCTTGCGAGCCACTGCGCGACAGCACCTCGACCCGGTCGAACCAGCACCAGCCGCCCGCCAGGTCAAGCGCACGCTCGGGCCGGGCCGGATCGGTCATGGCGATGGGGCGGTAATAGAGGCGTTGCGATTGATTCATGCGGTGGGTAATGCGGCCAGTCGGGCGGTTTGGCAAGGGCCACGGTCACCCGTGGCGCACCGGCACGCGGCAACCCGCCGGCAGCGTAACAGACCCGTGAACGACCAGCACCGATGCATCGAGCAGTTCCGCCAGCCAGACGGCCAGGGCCAGACCGTCGCCCACCTTGTCCGGCGGGGCGCCGGGGGTATCCAGCACCAGCTTTGACGGCGCCCATATCACCCGGTTGCCCTGCTGGACCGCCCAGTCAAGCTCTGTGCGGGTGGCCACGACCGTGCACTCCGGGACGATCGCCGCCAGACGCCAGGCATTCTGTTCGATCGACAACAGATCGATGCGTTGCTGGCACTGCGCGTCGCGCGCGGCAGGGCGGGCCATATCCGGCGGCCCCACCGTCACGATCATCGGCCTTCCGGGCGGCGCGGCGGCATCCAGCCACGCGGCAATGTCGCACGCGGCAATCGCATTGTCGTCGAGATGAACGACAACCGGGCGATGCCCCACAATGGCGGTGGCGGCGGCAACGCCCGCTTTGTCGCGCACGATCTCGACCCCGAGCGAACCGGGGCCGCGATCTAGTTTTTCGATCCGCACGAAGACCCGTGCCGCCTGCGGCTCACCCAGAATCCGCATCGCGATGCGTTCGGCCAGCGTTTCAAGAAGGTTCAGGCGTTCCGCCGCCAGTTCGCCGGCAATGGCTTGGGAAATGGTGTCGTAAGACAGGATACGGTCGACATCGTCGGCCGCATCGTCGCGGGCCGACAGTTCAACCACAACGTTGAAACGCAGACGTTGTTCATGGCCGCGCTCTTGCTGAAAAGCGCCGATATCGGCGCGCATCACATGGTCGCGCAGACTGATCCGGTCCGCCGGCGGGTTCAACGCCTGCGCCCGGCTTTCCAGGCTGGCAAAGGCAAGGCGGGTTTCGTCAGTCATCGCGGGCCTGTGACACATGGCGGTTTTCGATCGGCTTCGCCGGAACCGGACAGGCGCAGCACCGGACAGGCGCAGCCCGGAGCCGGGTAGCAAGGCCGCGAGCCACCCCGACAGCGTTTCGGCGTCGCCGTGAACCGGTTGTTCGCCGACTCTGCCTTCGGCCGAACGCGAAATGCGATGGCCGGCGGCTCAACACAAGGCCGAAACGCTATCGCCATCTGCCCCGCGGGGCCGGCGGCCATTCCTCGCTCACCCGCCCCGTTCAAGCCGGACAGGTCAGTTCATCGCGGTCACGATCGGAACGCGGTAAAAAATGTGCGATCCGATTTTCGTGGTCTTTTCGAACCGTCGCGACCAAGAAGGCCGCACCGCCGATGTATGAAAATAGGTGGCCCCGTCGGTCAAGGCACGCGGCGTGCCGTCCAGCATCGCACCAGCGATCTTTTCTGCGACCATCCAGGCGCCCTTTTCCCGCACCGCGTCCGAATAGCCGTCACAGGTAAAGGAAAACTGGCACCCGCTGCTCCCCCCCTGGTTGACCACACCGCACACGGTGGAGGGAAATTTCGGGCTTTCCACCCGGTTCAGGACCACCTCGGCAACCGCTGCTTGGCCCTTCACGCCTTCGCCGCGAGATTCAAAATAAAGAGCCTTCGCCAGGCATTCGTATTCCGCCCCGCCCTTTGGTGCCGGCAGATTGGCGACCCAGTTCCGGTCATAGGTGACGACGGGCTGGCGTTTGGCAAACAGCCCGAACAGCCCGGTTTTCGATTTTTGCGCGACATGCACTTTCTTGGGTGCAACGATTGCCTCCAGGCGCGATCCGCTGACAGCGCCGAGCGCCGTCTTTTCCTGCCCCAGAAGGGCGGTAAGGTTCACCCCGAGAGATGCAGCCGGATCATTGGATTGGCTGACCGTCATTTCGGCATGCACGCCTCCGGCCATGGCAAGAAGCATGAACATGCTTCCGGTCCAGCACTTCAGCACTGACATCAGATTTTTCCCGAATTGCTTCGTCGAGCCGCAGCCCCCCAAAGGCTTTGACCCGCCGGGATTAGCCGAAAAAAGCCAATTCGTCCACCCCTTGGGCTATTGATGCCCATTGGCACACGATCAAGCGATTATGTTTCCATTAGAGAAACAATACGCCGGCCGCGGGTGCTTGCCCCTGTTGGAGGCCAAACCATGCCTGTCAAACGCTTTTTTCGGCCGTGTGCGGGTCCAGCAAGGCGAAATGCGCTGCCGCAAGCCGCGCCACGGGCACCCGAAATGGCGAACAAGAGACATAATCGAACCCCGATTGCCGGCAAAAGGCGATGGATTCCGGGTTGCCGCCATGCTCTCCGCAGACGGAAATGGTGATTTCAGGGTGGTTTTCGCGGCCCCGCGCGCTGCCGATAAGCAGAAGTTCGCCGACACCATCGGTATCCAGAACGTGGAACGGATCCTCTGGGTAGACCCCCTGGCGCACATATTCTCCCATGAAGCGACCTGCATCGTCGCGTGAAAGCCCATAGGCCATTTGCGTAAGGTCGTTGGTGCCGAATGACAGGAAGGTCGAATGCTGGGCGATATCGCCCGCCCGAAGTGCGGCGCGCGGCGTTTCGACCATCACCCCCAGCCGATAATCGAAATCGGTGCCGTATTCGGTTTTCACCGCCGCGGCGACGGCATCTACATGGGTCTTGACGATCTCGACCTCGCGTTTGGCCGACACCAGCGGGATCATGATTTCCGGCACCACCGCGGCACCGCGTTTCGACGCCTCGATCGTCGCCTCGAAGATCGCCCGGGCCTGCATGTCATAGATCTCGGGCACGGTAATGCCCACCCGGACACCGCGCAGGCCCAGCATCGGGTTGAATTCGCGCAGCGACTGCACACGGCGCGTGACCTCCGACAGGGGCCGGTCGAGCGCCTCGGCCAGTTCCCGCATCCCGTCGCGGTCCTGGGGCAGGAATTCATTGAGCGGCGGATCGAAAAGCCGGATGCAGACCGGCAGACCGGCCATGATGTCGAACAACGCGATGAAATCGGCGCGCTGCATCGGCAACAACCGGTCGAGCGCCACCTTGCGATCCTTGGCGGTGTCGGCAAAGATCATTTCGCGCATCACCGTCAGGCGGTCTTCTTCAAAGAACATGTGCTCGGTGCGGCAAAGCCCGATGCCTTCGGCCTCGAACATGCGCGCCGTGCGCGCATCGTCGGGCGTGTCGGCATTGGCGCGCACTCCGATATCGCGCACGTTGTCGGCCCAGTGCAAGAGCGTGGTAAACCATTCGTCGAGCGCGGGTTCCAGCATCTCTGCCGCCCCCGCCAGCGCCTCGCCATTGCTGCCGTCAATGGTAATGACATCGCCTTCGCGCAAGACGCGGCCATCCTTGGCCGTCAGCGATTTGTCGCGCATGTTCAAATTGATGTCCGACGCGCCGACGATACAGGGCAGACCCAGTCCGCGCGCGATCACCGCGGCATGGCTGGTGATGCCGCCACGTTCGGTCAGCACCGCAACGGCGGCGTGCATCCCGCGAATGTCCTCGGGCGCGGTTTCGCGGCGCACCAGAACGCAGCTTTCGTCGCGCGCGGCGCTGGCCTGTGCGGCGGCCGAACTGAAAACGATCTTGCCGGTGGCCGCGCCCGGGCTGGCCGGGATGCCGCTGGCGAAGCGGTCGCGCGGGCCGCGCGGGTCGACCTGGTAATGCAGGAGCTCGGAAAGCGCGCGCGGCTCGACTCGCAGGATCGCCTCTTTCCGGCTGATCACGGCGTCATTGGCCAGCGTCACAGCCACCCGGACGGCGGCGCGTGACGATCGGGGCACGGTGATCGCGTCGATCACCTTCAGGGCGCCGTTTTCCAGCGCGAATTCCACCTGCATTTCCTCGCGAAGCTGGCTGCGGCAGACCGCGCAGTGTTTCTTGAGCGCGGCAAAGAGCTCGGGCGCGGCCTCTTCCAGCGACTGACCGCGCCTGTCGCGCACCAGATAGAGCGTCTCGGTCTTTTCGGGATGGACCGGGTTGGTTCCCTTGAACCGCCCTGTCACCTGTGGCGCCCCGGTGACACCTTCGATCAGCTGGATCGTGCCCGACCCGCACAGGCCGGGGCCGACCAGCATCGCCATGTCCTGAACGATAAGGCCCAGCGCCGCATCCGGGGGGGCGCCCTTGGCTTCGCGCAACAGCCGCGCGGTGGTGCCTTCCCAGGCGCGCGCCATCGAGCGCAGAACCTCGCTCAGTTGCTGGGCGATGGATTGCGGAAACTCTGTCTCGGTTTCGGCCTCGTAGGCCGCAAGCGCCGCGGCCAGCGCCGGGGCCGAGGGCGCGGCGGTGAACATGTCCGGGTCGAGCCGCGCCACATGAATCGCGTAGGACTGCACGAAACCCAGATAAAGCGCATTCGCCAGATCGGCCCCATGCTCCTTGGCCAGTTCGGCATGTTTTTTCGCGTTCAGCCCGACATTCAGCAAGGTGCCCGGCCCGCCCCATGCCGGATTGGCCGGGCTGGAACGCACCGCCAAAAGCGGGGCGGCGCCGAATACCTTGGCAAGCCTGCCGGTATCGGGCATCTGCCCTGCCGCAATGGCGCGCACGGAATCGCAAGACAGCGCCACGGTCCGCGGCACCGGCAGATCAAGCCGGATCAGACGTTGCAGGCATTTGGCCCGCCAGCCATGCCGATCCGCATCGATCGCCGCATCGGCGTCGATTTGCGCATAATCGGCAAAGACCGTATGTTTCTGCACTGCGGCAATCCCTTTACTGTGGTGCAGCATAGCCATGTTGCGATTCGTGTCCAGCGAAAGCCGGGCGGCGCGGCCCGCGCGCGCAGCGAACGCATCCGGGCCCGCACCCTAGGTGTTTTTCGCCAGAATGAAAGGGTCAGCGCGTTTCGATCCTGTTCAGATCGGCGACGGAAAGGCAGATCTCGCGGATATGGCCGAGCAGGTTCAGCCGGTTGCGGCGCAGGATGTCGCTGTCGGCATTGATCTGGACCGCCTCGAAAAAGGCGTCGATGGGGGCGCGGAGCGATGCCATGGCGGTCATCGCGGCGGCGAAATCCTCGGCCTGCAGCGCCGGACCGATCAGGGTTTCGGCGGCATCGAGGGCGGCAAAAAGCGCCCGCTCGGTGGCGTCCTCGGCGAATTTCACGTCCGCGCCATAGGAATATTCAACCCCGTCCTTTTCCTCGGCCTGGGCAAGGATGTTGTTGGCGCGCTTGAAGCCCTGGATCAGGTTTTCGCCGTCATCGGTTTTCAGGAAGGCGGCCAGCGCCTCGGCGCGTTTGACAAGCAGCGTAAGGTCGTCGTTACCGGGCCCCGCGGCGCTTGTCGCCGCAAGCGGCGACGGGGCCAGGCAGGCGTCGATCACGTCGTGGCGGATGCCCTCGTCGCGGAGATGAACCTTGAGGCGGTCGTGGAAGAAGGTGAGGAGGTCGTCGCGGGCGACTTCGCGCTCGCGCCGAAGGTTTTCTATGGCTCGATCTGAATCAAATGGAACCTCGCAGGCGTACTGACCTTCAAGTTCGAGTTGCTGAATTGCCTTTGCTGCTCCGCTCCGGTTTCGGAGGTATGCGTCGTCAATAAGAACACGCAATGCCGCCCGCAACCCGTTCCCCAGCACCAACCGGATCACCCCCAGCGCCGCCCGCCGCAGCGCGAACGGATCCTTGCTCCCGGTCGGCTTCTCGTCAATCGCCCAGAAACCGGTCAGCGTGTCGATCTTGTCGGCAAGCGCGACGGCGACGGAAACCGGCTCGCTCGGCACGGCGTCGGACGGGCCGAGCGGCTGGTAATGCGCGCGGCAGGCATTGGCCACCGCCTCGGGCAGCCCGGCGGCGCGGGCGTAATAGACGCCCATCGTGCCTTGCAGTTCGGGGAACTCGCCGACCATCGCCGATTGCAGATCCGCCTTGGCCACCCGCGCGGCCTCGGCCGCGAGATCCGGCTTGGCACCGACCAGTGGCGCGATTTCGCGCGCCAGCGCCTCGATCCGGTCGATGCGGTCGCGCTGGCTGCCCAGCCTGTTGTGGAATGTGACGTCGGCCAACCCTTTGGCCATACCTTCCATCCCTTCCTGAGAAACCACCCGCAAGTCATTCTCCCAAAAGAACTTTGCGTCGCTCAGACGGGCAAACAGAACCTTCTGGTTGCCGGCGAGGATCGTCGCCCCCTGATCGGCGGTCTCGGTATTGGCGACGGTGATGAAACCCTCGATCCGCCCGGTTTTCGGGTTGCGGCAGGAGAAGAATTTCTGATGCTCGCGCATCGAGGTTTGCAGCACCTCCGGCGGCAGGTCCAGGAACGCGGGATCAATCTTGCCCATCAGCACCACCGGCCATTCGACAAGCCCCGCCACCTCGGCCAGAAGGCCATTGTCCCCGACCACTTCAAACCCGGCGGCAAAGGCGGCGTTGGTGGCGTCGTTCCAGATGTGATCGGCGCGCTCGGCAGGGTCGAGCATCACCTTGGCGCGCTTGAGCTTCGCCGCGTAATCCTCGAAGGAATTTACCGAAAACGCATCCGGCGCTAGAAACCTGTGGCCCCGTGTGGTGTCGCTTGCGGCGATACCCTCCATCTCCATGGGCACGATCACGGCGCCGCCCTCGTCGCTCAGGATGCACAGCACCGAATGCAAGGGCCGCACCCAGCGCAGGCCGCCCGCCCCCCAGCGCATGGATTTCGGCCAGGGAAAGTTGCGGATCGTGTTTTCCAGCACCTCGGCCACGATATCGGAGGCCTTGCGGCCCGGTTTCTCGATCACCGCGAAATAGGCCTGCCCCTTGCCAGCCTCGCGTATCTCCAACTGCTCCAGTGTCAGCCCGGTCGAACGCAGGAACCCCTGCACCGCCTTTTCGGGCGCGGTCGTCGCCGGGCCCTTGCGCTCCTCGCGCACCGCGCGGCTTTCGCCGGTCAACCCTTCGACCGCCAGCACCAGACGGCGCGGGGTCGAGAGCGCCTGCGCCGCACCATAGGTCAGCCCGGCCTCCACCAGCCCGTCAGTGACCAGCTTTTTCAGATCGTCACGCGCGCGCGCCTGCATGCGGGCGGGGATCTCCTCGGAAAAAAGTTCGATGAGAAGGTCGGGCATGTTATTTGTTCGCGCTTTCGTTCAACTGGTGCCAGGCAAAGGCCCTGCCATCGGGATAGACGGCGATCACACGGTCGACGCCGGGGTGAATATCGGATTGCGACAGAAAGGCCAGCGCCCGCCCGGATTCCAGATCGGCACCGATGCGGGCGGCATCAAAGCACGAGAACCAGCCCGGCGCATTGAGCGGCGTCGGCGCATCATAGAGCCGGTAAGTTTCGGTCAGCGTCGCCAGAGAGGTCGGCGTGGTAAAGCAGCCGCGGAACCGCAAGGGTGAGCTGTTGGCGTCAACGCCTTGAAATTCCTCTGTCAACATCGGCTCCGCGACACCATCTATGGTGGTCAGCCGCATCACGGCCGCGGGCGATGACGCGGCGACGGGCGTATAATAGGCATAGACCTGCGTATAATACATCGCGGCCCCGGCCGCCAAGGCTGTCAGCACGATACCCCCCGTGACGATCTTGCCATTCATATCCAGTCCAGATTCACATGCCGGGCCGTGTATTTCCGGCCCAGCGCTTCGCGCAGCGCCCGGTAGCGGGGGCGCAGATCCTTGAACTTGTTTTCGTGGGTCTCGGCCACCGTACAGCGGATATCGGCGAAAAGTCCGCCCGCATCCATGGCCTCCAGAAGGTCGAGCTCGGCCCCTTCGATATCCATTTTCAGAAAGGCAACCGGCCCCCTGTCGGCGACCAGATCCCGCAGGAAGGCGACGAAATCGATCACCTCGACCTCGATGCCGTCGCTTTCGCTGATGCCGCGCCCGCCGGCAAGCAGGGTGCTCTTGACCGAACCGCCCTTGGGGTTGTCGTCGAAATTTGCCGCCCGCATCAGCCGCACCCTGCCCGCCCCGGTCGATACCGCCTTTTGGTGCAGCGTCACATTGGCCCCCCCCGCAAAGCGCGCGCCGAGCCGGGCAAAGGCATAGGGGTCGGGCTCGAAAGCGATCACCTCTGCTCCGGTGTCGGCAAGCAGGGTCGTGACTTCGCCGAGATTGGCACCACAATCTATCGCGATATCGCCGGGCCGCAAAAGCGCCAGAACGCCGTCAAGAAACCCGTGCGCGCGGGCATGGCGCAGGTTGCGCTTTTCGCGGCGCCTGAGCTTGACGAGCCGGGCCTCGAGCGCGTCGACCCTGGCGGCATCTGCCGCTTCGTCGGGCCGCCTGTCCTGATCGCCGCTCACAGTGCCGCCCCGCCCGCGTCCGTGGTCACAAAGGCATCGGCGCACGCCTTGGCAAGGGCGCGGACCCGGCCGATATAGGCCTGCCGTTCGGTGACGGAAATCACCCCGCGCGCATCGAGCAGGTTGAAAAGGTGGCTGGCCTTGATGCATTGATCATAGGCCGGATGAACCATGACGATTTCGCGGCCGGCACCGTCGGTCGCATCGGCTGCGAGAATGCGGGCGCATTCCGCCTCGGCATCCTCGAAATGCTTCAGCAGCATCGCGGTGTCGGCCTGATCGAAATTCCAGCGCGAATATTCCTGTTCGGTCTGGCGGAAAATGTCGCCGTATTTGAGGGGGATCGCCCCGTCGGGGTCGTTGAAGGGCATGTCCATCACATGATCGATGCCCAGAACATACATCGCCAGCCGTTCCAGCCCATAGGTCAGTTCCCCCGCCACGGGCGCGCAATCATGGCCGCCGACCTGCTGGAAATAGGTGAACTGCGATACTTCCATGCCGTCGCACCACACTTCCCACCCCAGCCCCCAGGCGCCGAGCGTCGGGCTTTCCCAATCGTCCTCGACAAAGCGGAGGTCATGCAGGCCGGCATCGATGCCGATGGCGGCAAGCGATCCGAGGTAGAGTTCCTGCAAATCGGGCGGCGAGGGTTTGATGATGACCTGAAACTGATAATAGTGCTGCAAGCGATTGGGGTTTTCGCCGTAACGCCCGTCTGTCGGGCGGCGCGAGGGTTGCACATAGGCCGCGGCCCAGGGGCGCGTGCCCAGCGCCCGCAGGGTGGTTGCAGGATGAAAGGTGCCTGCCCCCACCTCCATGTCGTAAGGTTGCAGGATGGCACAACCCCTTGCCGCCCAATAGCCTTGAAGCCGCAGGATGATATCCTGAAAGGAGCGGGGGGCGGAAACGGTCATGGCGCGCCTGCAAACGGAAAAACGCGTTCTCAATAGGCAACAGGAACGGGGTGGTCAATCGGCCAGTATCGGTTTTTGAGGTGACGCCGCCCGCCATCCTGTTAGGTTCGGCATCGGATTCGCGGATCAGGTTCTTGGAAGGTTGCGGTTTATGATAGCGGTGATGAGGCGGGCCGGGCAATTGTTGAGCCTGGTGCTGGGAATATGTGCAGCGACAGGGGCGGCGACAGGGGCGGCGGCGCAGGATGTCTGGGTGCAAATACAGGCCGTACCCACCCTGAACGAAGGCCAGCAACGCGCCCGCGCCTATGCCGGGGTCTTCCCCAATGTCGGCGGCTTCAGGATGTCGTCGGGCTGGTATGCGATCGCACTTGGCCCCTACAATGCCGAAGACGCGGCCAACGCGCTTGGGCTTTTGAAAAGCGAACGCCTGATCCCCGGCGACAGTTACCTTGCCTCATCCGAGGCTTACCGGCAGCAATTCTGGCCTGACGGCGTTCAGTTGCCCGCGCCCGCAGAGACCGGGAACATCCTGGAACCCGCCCTTCCCGCCCCTGACGCAGCCCCGATCGCCGACGCGGAAACCCCCGCCGAGGCGCGCCGGTCGGAATCGCTGCTCAACTCCGACGAACGCATGCTCTTGCAACAGGCCTTGCAGTGGAGCGGCCATTACACCGCCGCGATCGACGGCGATTTCGGGCCCGGCACACGCAACAGCATGGCCGAATGGCAATCGGAACAAGGCTATGACGCAACCGGCATTCTGACCTCGGCGCAGCGGGCCGAAATCGTCGAGCGCTATCGGCGCGAGCGTGCCGCGCTCGGGCTGCAAACCTATTCCGATCCCGAGGCCGGGATCGAGGTGACCCTGCCCCTGGCGCTGGTGGCATTCGACCGCTATGAACCGCCCTTTGTCCATTTCAGCGAAGTGGACGGGTCGGGGCTTCGCGTATTGCTGATTTCGCAGTCGGGTGATCAGGCGGCGCTATTTGGGCTTTACGACATCATGCAGACGCTGGAAATCGTGCCCCTGCAGGGCGAACGCACCCTTGGCCGGACCAGTTTCACCCTCAGCGGCCGCAATGACCGCATCGCATCGCACACCTATGCGGCGCTGCAAGATGGGGTGATAAAAGGCTACACATTGATCTGGAAATCCGGCGATGATGCCCGCGCGGCAAAGATTCTCGAAGTCATGAAAGCCTCGTTCACACCAGTTGGCGATCGGGTGCTCAGTGACGGCTTGGGCGTGCCTTTGGCCGAAGATCGCGCCGATCTGATGTCGGGGCTGGAAATCCGCCGACCGAAAATTTCCCGATCCGGGTTCTATCTGGATGCGCAAGGCACCGTGGCCACCACCGAAGAGGTGCTCGATCAATGCACCCGCATCACCCTGGACGGCACCCACGAAGCGGACGTGGCCTTGCAGGATCGGGGCATCGGGCTGGCCATCCTGAAACCGCGCGAGACGCTGGCGCCGCAAAGCCATGCGGCACTGAACGGCGCCACCGGGCGGATCAACGGCGAAATCGCCGTTGCCGGCTATTCCTATGAAGACGCTCTCGACGAAGCGGTCCTGAGCTTCGGCACGCTGGCCGATGTCAAGGGGCTCGAGGGCCAGACCGAAGTCGCGCGGCTGGCCGTCACCACCCTGCCAGGCGACGCGGGGGGGCCCGTGCTCGATGCCTCCGGCGATGTCATCGGAATGCTTCTGCCGCGCCGGTCGACGAATGGCCGCGTTTTGCCCGATGACGTGGGTTTCGCGCTCAAGTCGAAAGTCATTTCGGAGGCTTTGGCCAATGGCGGCGCGGCAAGCGCCCAGCCGGCATCGGCGATCGACGATGCCGGCGCCCCGAGACGCACCCTTGCCGCCGAGGATATCACGACGCTCGGACGCGACATGACGGTGCTGGTCTCCTGCTGGAACTGAGGCGGCGCACTGGACGTCTGCCGGGCATTTGCCGCGCCGGATACCGTCAGACGCGCCAGAATCGCGGCAGGAAGATCACCAGCACCACCATGAGTTCCAGCCGGCCAAAAAGCATCGCCAGCGACAATATCCACTTCGCCGAATCGTTGATCGTGGCAAAATTCCCCGCCGGGCCGATGATTTCCCCCAGGCCGGGGCCGATGTTGGCGATTGCCGTCGCCGCCCCCGAAACCGACGATACCAAATCAAGCCCGGTCAGCCCCAGCGCCACCGCGGTCAGCCCGAGGGTAAGAATGAACACTCCGAAAAACGCCATGACCGAGCCAAGAAGATCTTCGGTCACGGGACGGCCATCGTAACGCGGCGTGAACACGCCATGCGGCGAATGGATGCGGCGCATCTGCGCGCGTACCGCGGCGATCAACAACTGATAGCGAAATATCTTTACCGAACAGCACGTCGAACCCGCGCAGCCGCCGATCAGGCCGATGAAGAAGAACAGCACAACCGGAAACGCCCCCCAGAGCTGATAATCGACGCTGGCATAGCCGGTGCCGGTGATGATCGAGGTCACGTTGAAAAGCGCCTCGCGAAAGGCGTGTTCGGCGTGATCGCCATTGGCCAACACCCGAAAGGCGGTGATCACCCCGACCAGCACCCCAACAACCCACAAGAAACCCCTAACCTGGGGGTCGCGCAGGATCGGGCGCGCCGAACCAGCCATGATCTGGACATAGCGCACGAAGGGCAGGCTGGCGAGAACCATGAACACCGAGGCCACATATTCGGGCCGGCCCTGATAAACCCCGAACGAGGCGTCAGAGGTCGAGAACCCGCCCGTCGAAATCGTCGTCAGCGCATGATTGAACGCCTCGAATCCGGTCATCCCGACCAGAACATAGGCCCCGATACACAAGAGCGTCAGCGCCACATAGGCAGCCCCTATCCGGGCCGCGATCTGTGCGGCGCGGGGCAGCACCTTGCCGGCGGTATCGAAGGCCTCCGAACGGAATATCTGCATCCCGCCGACACGCAGTTCGGGCATGAAAACCATGGCAACGACGATGATGCCGATGCCGCCAAACCATTGCAACATGGAGCGCCACAGCAACAGACCCTTGGGCAATGCTTCAAGCTTGGTGAACACCGTCGATCCGGTGGTCGTCAAACCTGACATGGCCTCGAAAACCGCGTCGACCGCGCGCGCCTCGGTCTGGCCGATCAGGAACGGCAGCGCGCCGAACAAGGGCAAGGCGACCCAGACACTCGTGGCCAGCAGGAAAGTCTGTTGCAAGGTCAGCCGGTCGCCCACCCGGTTGGCGCAGGCAAGCGCCATCAGGCCACCGGTCAGACATGTAACGATGGCGCTTTCGACAAATCTGACCCCGTGGCCATTGCCATAACCATAATCCACCGCCGCGGGTAAAAGCATTGCGGCGCCCAACGCGGCACTGAGCAGGCCAACAACATAACCGATCGGGCGCAGGTCCAGCATGATGCAGGCATGGCGGCGGCAACGGGGGGTGTCAAGCGTTCTCAGGCGCGCCAGAACCTCGGCAAGGCGATCACGAAAACCGAAAGCAGCGACAGCCGGCCCATGATCATCGCCATGATCATCAGAACCTTTGCCGGATCGGGAAAGTCGACGAATGTGCCGGTCCGCGCCAGCAGCGGGCCATAGCCATAGCCGATATTGCCGATCGAGGTCCAGGCCGCGAAGAGGGCGGATTCGAAATCGACCCCGGTCTCGGCGATCAGTTCGGCGATGATCCCGAAGCCCAGGATATAGGCCCCCAGATAGAGAATGATCGCATCCATCGTATCGCCGGAAACGGCACGCCCGTCATATTTGATCGGCGCAAGCCTGTGCGGCATATGGATGCGCCGGATTTCGGCCAGCAGCGCAGAAAGCATGATCTGCACGCGAAAAACCGACAACCCCGCCGCGCTTGATCCCGAACAGGCCCCGATGATGCCCAGCCAGACACCGACGATGATCGCGAAGCTGCCCCAGAGGCTGAAACTGCCGGAGGAAAAGCCGGTGCTCGACATGATCGAGATCAGGTTGAACAGGCTTTCGCGGAAGGCTGGTTCGATCGCCTGATCGCTGGTCGTAGCGCGCCAGATTGTCACGATGGCGACCGCCATGCCGATCCAGAGCAGATAGGCGCGTACCTGCGGGTCGCGTCCGAGCGGCCCGGCGCTTCCGTTCACGAGCTGCACATAGCGGATGTAGGGCAGGCTGCCGAGCACCATGAAGACCGACGCGGCATATTCGATCGCCGGCGGGTATCCGACGAACGAGGCGGCGCGCGGCGAAAAACCGCCCGTGGCAATCGTCGCCAAACCGTGTGCCACGGCCTCGAACACCCCCATCCCGAGGGTTCCATAGGCCAAGATACAAAGGGTGGTCAGCACCACATAGACGAAAAACAGCTGGCGCGCGATATCGGTCGCGCGTGGCAGCGCCTTGCCAAAGGTATCGAAGCCTTCGGTGCGAAAGAACTGCATCCCGCCGACCCGCATGATCGGCAGGAAGATCATCGCGATGAAGGCGATTCCCAGCCCGCCAAGCCAGTTCAGCATGGCGCGCCAGAGGTTGACGCCAAGAGGAAGCTGATCGACGTCGACAAAGACCGAAGCTCCGGTAGTGGTGATCCCCGATGCCGCCTCGAAATAGGCGTCGATCAGGCGCACATTCGGAGTGCCGACAACAAAGGGCAAGGCCCCGAAAAGCGGCACGAAGAGCCAGATACCCAAAGTCAGCAAAAACGCCTGGCGTACAGAGATGCTGTCGCGGGCGCGGTTCTGGCAGGCAAGCGATGTCAGGCCGCCGAAAATCATGGTCAGAACGGCCGCTTCGCCAAAGGCCCGTGCGTTGTCGTCGCCAACGGCCAGATCGACGGTCAGCGGAATGAACATCATCACCCCCAAAGCGGCGATGACAAGACCGATCACATAGCCAACAGGGCGAAAGTCAACCATCGGGGCGCACGCCTGATTTTGGAGCCGAAGACCAATTGAACGGACGAAACGCCCAGCCTGCTCCAGCTTTATCCCTGCTTGTGCAGCGATGCAAACAGGCGCGGATCGATGCTTTCCTCGGCGAACGTCGGCCCTTCGGTCAGGATGCTGACGGCATCATGGCTGTGCAGGCTTTCCTGATGGCTGGCGACAATGCGAAAATCGCCCACCCGCGGATCGGCCAGCAGGCGTTCGGCAAAGCTGCGCGCCGCATCCTCGACAAAGATCGGGTTGGCGGCGTTGAGTTCGGCAAAGGCCTGTTCGTCCTCGCGCTTGACCATCACCTGCGTTTCGGTCGGCACGGCGGCGCGGGCGAGGTCGATCAGATCTTCGTACCAGATGCGCTTGGCGCCCTCTTCGACCACCGAAATCCGCGCCACCGACCGCTGCGAATGCGGGGTGGCCAGTTGCCCGCGCATCTGGCGCGCATGTTCGGACAGTTCAAGCGAACAGGGGCAGGTCGACGAATACACATAATCCAGATGGGTGATCCGCTTTTGCCGTCCCTCGCGCTCCATCAGTTCCAGCGCGATATCGTAATATTGCCACCCCGACAGGCCCGAGCGCAGCGATGCCACGCGGGCGGGAAAGGAAAACCGCATCATCAGCCGTGCATCGACGCTATCGTGATCCTTCTTGTAATCCTCGAGCACGGCGGCCAGCACCGAAAACGAGAAACTCCGTTCGGCATGGGCATAAAACGACCGCATGATGCGGCTCATGTTGATGCCCTTCT
Organism: Paracoccaceae bacterium; assembly: GCA_020446815.1. Classification (GTDB taxonomy): domain Bacteria; phylum Pseudomonadota; class Alphaproteobacteria; order Rhodobacterales; family Rhodobacteraceae; genus Albidovulum. Next base: position 34,774 of record JAGRDY010000031.1, on the reverse strand, counting down.
TTTCCCCGATCAGGGAAACCGTGCCGGTCACACTGGTTTCCAGCGTCACGTCGCCGCCATCGCGGGTATGGAACAGGATCGGCAGCCGGAAGTTGGAAATCCCCACATGCTGGATTTGCGCCCTGGCCCCGACGATCAGGCTCGACGGGCCGTTCTGCAAATCGGGCATGGAGGCGAGATAGGCCGCATCCGACACGAAGTTATCTTGATATATTCTTGATAAGTCAGGATAGTTTGAAATCTCGCGCCCCGGAAGCAGCCGTGCGATGGCAGGGTCAAGCCGCGCCACCTCGCTGGGATCGGCCGTTTCGGCCCAGCGCCGCAGCAGCCGCAGCGCTTCGGCCGCGTCGTTGCGGCTGGGTTCTCGATCAATTTCGCCCACGAAATTCATCGTCCATACTCCTGTCACCGGATCAATCCCGGCACATCGTATTATGATCGCAGCGGCGCCCGCTGTCCAATCCTACGCGGGCGACCCGTCGAATTGCCCCGTCATACCGCGTCGAGCGCGTTCTCTACATCGCCCAGAAGGTCGTCGCAATCCTCGATGCCCAGGGAAAACCGCACCATTCCGGGTGTGATGCCCAGTTCATCCCGTTTTTGCGGTGTCAGCCTTTGATGGGTGGTGGTCGCGGGATGGGTGATGATCGATCTGGCGTCACCCAGATTGTTGGAAATCTTGACGATCTGCAAAGCGTCGAGAAACCTGAAGGCCCCGGCCTGTCCGCCCTTGACGTCCAGCGTCACGACAGTGCCGCCCGCGCCCATCTGCGCCATCGCGATGGCATGGTGGGGATGCGACGCAAGGCCGGGAAAAATCACCTGCGCGAGCTTTTCGTGGCCCGCCAGCGCCTCGGCGATCCGCAGCGCCGAGGCCGCCTGCTGGCGCACCCGCAGGTCCAGCGTTTCCAGCCCCTTCAAGAGCACCCAGGCGTTGAACGGGCTGAGTGCCGCCCCGGTGTGTTTCAGGTAGGGTTCCAGAACCTTGCGGATATAGGCCTTCGAGCCGCAGACCACACCGCCCAGACAGCGCCCCGATCCGTCAATGTGCTTGGTTGCCGAATAGACGACGATATCGGCGCCAAGGGCGACGGCGCGCGAAAAGATCGGCGTGGCGAATACGTTGTCGACGATCACCAGCGCCCCCTTGGCGTGGGCGATTTCGCAAACGCTCTGCACGTCGATGACCTCGAGCGTCGGGTTCGACACCGATTCCAGGAAAACCGCCCTGGTCTCCGACCGCATCGCCTTGCGCCATTGGCCCAGATCGGTGCCGTCGACCAGTGACACCTCCACCCCGAAACGGCCCAGAATGTCCAGCACATAAAGGCACGATCCAAAAAGCGCCCGCGCCGCGACGACGTGATCGCCCGCCTTCAGAAGCGAGGTGAGCGCACCATTGACGGCGGCCATGCCCGAGGCGGTGGCAAAGGCATCCTCGGTTCCCTCGATGGCGGCCATGCGTTCTTCGAACATGCGCACCGTCGGATTGCCATAACGGGCATAGATGAATTCATCCGGTCCGCTTTCGATGAACCGCGACTCGGCTTCCTCGGCGCTGGCATAGACGAACCCCTGGGTCAGATATATCGCCTCGGACATTTCGGCGTACCGGCTGCGGCGGGTGCCGGAATGAACCAGTTTCGTGCGGGTGTTCCAATCTGTCATGACAAGTGCCTCCGGCAACAAAAAGCCCCTACCGGAACAGGCAGGGGCACTTTTGCCACCAACCTCTTTAGCGGAATGTTTAACGTGGCCCGCAATCCGGTAACAAATCGCCACGCGAAATTCGATAGCGCGAACCGCGATCGGGGTCAACAACGATGCGTGCAGGCGCGCGCCGCAAGCTTGCTTGAAGCGCGCGCCAAATTGCGATCAACTGCACCTTGTTCAAGACAAGGAGCCTGCCATGCGTCTTTTGCTCGCCGTGACGATCTTCGCGTTGACAACCGCCTGTTCCTTGCCGGAACCCGACCGCCCCGTTGTCGGCACGGTCGCATATGCATCGAATACCTATCCGATCCGTGCGGCCACCGCCGATGGAACCGCCTGGCAGGTGATGGTCGACGGCGTGCCGGTGCGTTGCCTCAAGCCGACCGAACGCGATTGTTACTGGTCGTTGCGCAACCACCTGGCCGCGCAAGAGGCACTGGACGATCTTCCCTGACAAACGATCAGTAGACCTGCATCGACGCACATGTCCGCGCAGTTGAAAATCGGCGCGGCCCCACCATGTAAGGCTCAACCGAAAGGATTGCACATGCGCCAAGACATCGACCTTTATTACTGGCCCACCCCCAACGGCTGGAAGATCACCATCGCGCTGGAGGAAATGGGCCTGCCTTACAAGGTGCATCTGGTCGATATCGGTGCAGGCGATCAGTTCGCGCCCGAATTCCTGAAAATATCGCCCAACAACCGAATGCCCGCGATCGTGGACCCGGAGGGGCCGGACGGCAAGCCGGTGTCGATCTTCGAATCCGGCGCGATCCTGCAATATCTGGCCCGCAAGACAGGCACCTTCTACGGGGCCACCGAACGCGATCATATCGCCGTCGACCAATGGCTGATGTGGCAGATGGGCGGCGTCGGGCCGATGGCCGGACAGGCGCATCATTTCATCAAATACGCCCCGGCGATGGATCCGCCGCACGACCTGCCCTATGCGAAAACCCGTTACCGCAACGAAGTCGCGCGGCTATACAGCGTCCTCGACCGGCAATTGGCCACGAACTTGTTCGTTGCCGGGGATTTCATCTCGATCGCCGATTTCGCCATCTGGCCCTGGGCGTCGGGGTGGGAAGGCCAGCAGCAGACGCTTGACGACAAACCGCATTTCGCCCGCTGGCTTGACGCCCTTGCAGCCCGCCCCGGCGTTCAACGCGGCCGCGCCGTTGCCGCCGAGCTCCGGTCAAACGTTCAAACGGACCGCAAGGCCCAGGAGGTGCTGTTCGGCCGCAAGGCCTGATTGCCGCCGACCCGTCGGCAGGTAACCGCTGCTACCGAATACGGGCGAATGATTCCGCGTGAGAGGGAGGGGCAGACGCGACCGGCGGCGCGGCAACCCCGGCGCCAGGCCGTTGCTCGCGCAGGCCGATCCGGCTGCGCTGCGGAAGCGGCTTCAGAGCCCGCCCGACGACAGCGGCCTCGGAAGCAGCCCGAGGGTGGCGCGCCGGATCGCGGCGCAACGAACCCGTCGCAACCTCCCACTTCGAAACGCCCGGTGCGCCGGATGCCGGCCTCGCCGACCGTTGCCGGGCTTTTGCGCAGGACCGAGATCGCATCGCCGCAAACACCGACTTCCACTGGTGGGCAAAGACGTTTGTCCCGAGCTCATCTTCCGAATCCGGCATGAATTATGATGATCGAACGGAACCGCTCCCAGGATGCCCCGAGGTTCGGTCTGGCCTTCAAAGCGCACCCGTCTGACAGGGGCCTGGCACGCGGCCTTCGTCAAGGCCCGTGGTCAGATGCACCGCGCACAGGGACCGCACAAATCACCGCAGCCTGCTCTGATCAACACCGCACAGGAAAGCCCCTGACCAAATGGAGCCGTCAAGAAATGACTGAATCCGCGCTATCCGTGCGCTACACGGCGAAAGCGGCGGTTCTCTTGGCCTTGAAGTGACGTCTTAAGGAGAGGCCGCGCCAATAGGCCGGATGACGGAAAACAACCAAGGGGCAATTCGGAAGGCCGGCTTCGTGATCAACCGATCTGGCGGCCAGTATTGGCGGCCAGTACCGAGCGGGAGCCGAACCCGGAGTCGGCTCCCGGTGGTGCGTTGCGTGCGCTATGCCATCCACACCCGTTCGGCCACCCTGCAGCCCATCAGCAGCGCGACCGCATCCGGCGCGGCGCCTTGCACCGTCTCGGCGTAGCCGTCGAGCGTGGACGGAAAGACGAAGATCGCGTTGCCGTCATTTGCGTGCACCATCTGCTGCATCTCACCGAAAATCTGCTTGCGCTTGGCGAAATCGGTCTCGACCTTGCCCTGGTTGAGCAGCTGGGTGAACTGGTCGTTGCACCAGAAGGTTTCGTTCCATGGTGCCTCGCAGGCAAAGGCGACCGAGAACATCATGCTCGGCGTCGGACGTACGCCCCAGTTCGACACGCAGTAGGGCCGTTTCATCCAGACATCCGACCAGTAGCTGTCGTTGGGCACGCGGTCGACTTCGATGTTGACGCCGGTGCCGTCGGCGCTAGCCTGCATCAGCACCGCGGCATCGACCGCGCCGGTGAAGGCGCCGTCGGCCGCCGCGAGCTCGATGTCGATCTTGTCGAGCCCGGCCTGCTTGAGGTGCCAGCGCGCCTTGTCGGGATCAAAGGGGCGCTGCGGCAACTCGCTGTTGAAGAACGGGTCGTTGGGCGGCACCGGGTGATCGTTGCCGACGGTGCCGTAGCCGTGATAGACCTTTTCGACCAGCTCCTCGCGGTTGATCGCGAACTTCACCGCCTCGCGCACATCGTTGCTGTCGAAGGGCTTGGCGCGCGTGTCCATCACCGACTCATGATACGCGAGGCCGATGTTCTCGATGATCTGGAAGCGGTTCATCGCCTTGATCCGGTCGACAATCTTGGTGTCGACATAGTCGATGATGTCGACACCGCCGGTCATCAGCGCCGAGGCACGCGCGGTGGGATCGAGGATGAAGGACAGGTCAACCTTGTCGACCCAGGCGCGATCGGGCTTCCAGTAGTTGGGATTGCGGCTGGCGGTGAAGCGCACGCCCGGATCGAAGCTGTCGAGCATGTAAGGGCCCGAGCCGATGAAGCCCGACCAGTCGTCAAAGCCGTCCGGCACGATCACCAGGTGGTATTGGCCCATGATGCTCGGCATGTCGGCGTCGCCGGTCTCATGCTCGATGATCACGTTGTCGCCATCCGCGCGGATCGAGGTAACACCCTGGAGAAAGCCCTTGGCGGCTGATTTCGAGTCGGGGGCGATGTGGCGGTTGAGCGAATAGGCGGCATCGGCGGCGGTGACGGTCTTGCCGTTGTGGAACTCCACCCCCTTGCGCATCTTGAACACCCAGCGCTTGGCGTCGGGTGTGCCCTCCCAGCTTTCGGCGAGTTCGGGGACCGGCTGCTTCGTCGCATCGAGTTCGACCAGCGTGTTGCCAAGCGTGAAGCCGACCGTGTACATGTGGTAGTAGAAATAGGTTGTCGGATCGAGCGAGTCGCTGGTGCCGCCGCCGTCCATACCTATCCTGAGCGTACCGCCTTTTTTCGGCGTCTGGGCGCGGACAGCGCCCGGGCCGATCAGCCCGGCCGCAAGCGCCCCGCCGCCCAGCACACCCAGCGCACCGCGCCGCGTGAACGGCAGGCCGGGGTATGTGTTTTGTCGCGTGGTCATGTCTTTCTCTCCTCCCTGCGGGACTGGGTATCGCCCTCTGGCAAGACCGGGATGGCGCTGGCGGTCGGGCACCCGGCGCCACGGCCCGCAGCCGGGGCGCCGGGAGTCAGAAAACGGGGCAAAGCTGCGCACCCTGCGCGAAGCTTTCACGAGCGTTCAGGCCTTGCCCTCCTTGGTTGCTTCGTCGAGCACCTTGCGCGCCACACGGAAACATTCCAGGGCCTGTGGCACGCCGCAGTAGATGCCGATCACATGAATGATAGCGCGTATCTCGTCGCGGCTGACGCCGTTGTTGATTGCGCCCCGGCAATGGGTTTCCCATTCGTGCATCTTGCCGAGCGCGCCGATCATGGCGAGGTTCATCATCGAGCGGGTCTTGGCGTCGATGGCGTCGTCGCCCCAGCCGAACCCCCAGCACCAGGCGGTCATCGCGTGCTGGAACGGGCGGGTGAAGTCGTCGGCGGCCGCGAGGTTTCGCTCGACATAGGCGGCGCCAAGCGTCGCCTTGCGCCGCGCCAACCCCTTTTCGAACAGATCGTCGTCGAAATCGGCCATCATCACGCCTCGCTCGGCTCGGGTGCGTCGACCGCCTCGCGCATCCATTGCTGAAGCGTGCGGATCGAATGTTCGGAGTTCAGCCCGCAGGCGGGATCGATCACCAGCGGGCCGGGACGGTAGCCGTGGCTTTTCAGCCCCCGCGCGACGCTTTCGACAAGCGAGATGTCTTCCTCGACCGTCGTTACCCGGTCCTGCGCAGCGAGGCGGCGGATCACCTCGCTGTCGACGCCGCCCGGCGTGTACCAGCCGCGCCAGACCGTGCAGTGATCCACGTCGTGGGCGCGCCAGTGATAGGTGTTCAGCACATTGCCCGGATAGACCTGGAACGAGAACATCGGCCAGAGGAAGAACGATCGGTATTCGCCCCCGTGCGGCACCGAGGTGTCGATCGGGTAGGTCATCTTGGACAGGTCCTGGCATTCGGTCGTATGGCGCAGGACATAGCCCCTGGCCAGCGGCTGGATGTCATAGGTTTCGGGCCGGATCACCCCGGTTGAGAAAGTCGGGTGGTTGAGCGAACAGTGATAGCACTCGGAATAGTTCTCGACCGAGACCTTCCAGTTGCAGCGCTCGGGGATTTCGACCCATTCCAGCGGCTCCAGCGCGTCGATCCCGGGCACGTATTCGGCCAGTTCGGCGCGCACGCCCGGATACCACACGTCCATCGACGCCGCGTCATCGTCGAAATTGACGAAGATGAAGCCGTGAAAGCTCTCGGTGCGAACTTCGGTCAGGCAGATCTCGCTGCGGTCGAAGCCCGGCACCGCCTTGATGTTCGGCCCCGAGCGCAGTTCCCCCGACAGCTCGTAGGTCCAGGCGTGATAGGGGCAGACGACGACACGGGTGGTGCCGGAGCCCTGCATAAGCTGATGCGCGCGGTGCTGGCAGACGTTGTAGAATGTGCGCAGCGCGCCATCGCGCCCCCGGATGCAGAAGAGGCTTTCGCCCGCCAGCTCGAATGTGAAATAGTCGCCCGCCTCCCGCACCTGGGCCTCGTGGCCGGCAAAATGCCAGGTCCGGGCAAGCAGCCCCTCGCGCTCGCAGGTGAAAATCCCGGGATCGGTATAGTAGCGCGCCTCGAGCGAGCGAACCGGAACCGGGGTGTCCTGAACGGTCATGTCTGCCGGTCCCTTTCGTCGAAATAGATGCCCAGGGCCTGCCGCCGGGCGTGGTAGGCATCGACCGAGGCGACAGCGTCCTCGCCCGCCTCGGCGATGATGAAGGCGATGAGCACCTCGAAGAACGCATTGAGCGCGATCGTCGAGATGAAGAACTGCGGCGTGTCGGTCGGCACGACAAAACGATGCTGCGCGTCGACCATGATCGGCGAGGCCGCGCTGTCGGACACGGCAATGACGGGCACGCCCTGCGCGCGGGCCGCGTCGACCGCTTCGACGATCTCGCGCCGGTAGGGGCGAAAGGTCACGGCGATCAGGATGTCGCTTGCGCCGGCGCGGGCGATGCCGTCCACCGGCTGGGTGCCGCCGTGTGGCAGGGCGTGAACGCCGTCGATCGCCATGCCGGCGAGATAGGCGAAGTTGTGGGCGATCGCGTTGTTCACGCCCACCCCCAGGACGAAGCAGCGCCGCGCTGCGACGATGTCGCGGGCGGCGGCCTCGATCAGATGGTGGTCGGTCGAGGCAAAGAGGCTCTCGATATTGTCGATGGCCGATTCGGCGCTGGCGGCGTAGAGCGCGCCCATCTCGCCGCGCTGCGCCAGCGATTGCAGCCAGCGCGCGCGGTCGGGAAAGGTCTCGCGCCCCTGCCGGATGTCGGCGCGGAACACCTCGCGGAACGATTCATAACTGTCCATGCCAAGCACACGGGACAAACGTACCAGAGTGTTCGGCTTGACCCCCGCCTTGGCGGCGAGCTGACGAATCGAGCAGACCCCGATCTCGTTCGGACTCTCCAACAGAAATCCGGAAATCTTCTGAAGTTCCGGCGTCATGTCCGAGCGTGCCGACTGTAGCTGCGTGAGCAGGTCGGCGGCCGTTACCGGGCTTGGAACATTTGTTTGTTTCATATTGACGACGCTACAATTGTCTCATACGAATGTCCATAGAAAACATTTGTGTGATAGGACGGATCGCATGAGTCAGGCGCACGCCCGAGTGGTCGTCATCGGCGGTGGCATCATGGGGTGCGGCCTCGCCTATCACCTCGCGCACGAGGGCTGGACCGATGTGGTGCTGCTGGAAAAGGCCGAGCTGACCAGCGGGTCCACCTGGCACGCGGCAGGGCAGATCACCCATTCGACCTCCAGTTTCGCGCTGGGCAAATGCGTGGGTTACAACATCGACCTCTATTCCAGGGTGCTGGAGGCAGAGACCGGTCAGTCTGTCACATGGCATGGCTGCGGATCGTTGCGGCTGGCCTATACCGAGGACGAGATGGACTGGCTCGGCCAGACCGTCTCGGTCGGCAGGGGCCTGGGCTTTCCGATGGAAATCGTCGGCCCCGAGCGCATCCGCGAGCTCCATCCCTTCTACAATCTCGACGGCGTCAGGGCGGCGCTGCACACGCCCGACGACGGCCACGTCGATCCCGCCGGCGCCGCCTTTGCGCTGGCCAGGGGCGCACGGCAGCTGGGCGTCAGGATCATCCGCCAGTGCCGCGCCACCGACGTCACCCGGCGCGCGAACGGCGACTGGCTGGTCGCGACCGAACAGGGCGATTTCGTCTGCGAACACGTGGTCAATGCCGGCGGCACCTATGCCCGGCAGATGGCGGCGTGGTCGGGCTATGATCTGCCGGCAACCTCGATGACGCACCACTACCTGATCACCGACACGGTGCCCGAATTCCAGGCCCTCGACAGCGAGCTGCCGGTGGTGCGCGACGACCGGCTGGTGTCGGGCTACATCCGCATGGAGCAGAAATCCGGGCTCATCGGCATCTACGAAAAGGCCAACCCCAACACCGTGTGGGAGGATCACTGCCCCTGGGAGGCCGAGCACGAGCTCTTCGAGCCCGATTACGACCGCATCATGCCCTGGCTCGAGAATGCGATGGGCCGGATGCCGGTGCTGGCCGATCTGGGCATCAAGCGCGCGGTGCACGGCGCCATTTCCCATCCGCCCGACGGCAACCCGCTGATCGGCCCGGCGCCCGGCCTGCGCAACTACTGGTGCTGCTGCGGCACCCAGATCGGCATCGGCTGGGGGCCCGGGCTGACCCGCGAACTGGCCCGCTGGATGGTGCACGGCGCCGCCGACATCAACATGCGCGAATTCGACCCGCGCCGGTTCGGCCCCTATGCCGACCAGGGCTATCAGATCGTCAAGGCGAAGGAAGACTACCTTCTGCGCCACGAAATCCCGTTTCCGCATTTCAACCGGCTGGCGGCGCGGCCGGTCAGGCCCTCGCCGCTCTATGACGATCTCAAGGCCGCGGGCGCGGTGTTCGAGGAGGTCTACGGCGATGAGCGCCCGCGCTGGTTCGCCCCCGAGGGCATCGAGGCGCGCGACATCTACGGCTTTCGCCGCACCGCGCTGCACGACATTGTCGGCGCGGAAGTGCGTGCAGTGCGCGAACGCGCCGGGATCATGGACATCTCGGCCTTTGCCAAAGTCGAGATCTCGGGTCCGGATGCCGCCGGCTTCCTGGACCGGCTGGTGCCGAACAGGCTGCCCGCGGAGGGGCGAATCGGGCTCACCCATCTTTTGAATGACAATGGCCGGATCGAGTTGGAGACCACCGTCGTCCGGCTGGCGACGGATCGCCTCTATCTCGTCTGCGCTGCATTCTTCGAACAACGGCTGGTCGATTACCTGACCTTCGCCCGCAAGGGCGAGGATGTCACGATCACCAACCGCTCGAGCGACTGGGGCGCGCTTGCGCTGAACGGCCCGAAGGCGCGCGACATCCTCGCGCCCTGCACCGGCGCGGATCTGTCGAACGCGGGCTTCGGGTGGATGCGCGCGCGAAAGATCGCGGTGGGCGGCCACGGGCTCTGGGCGATGCGCATGTCCTACGCGGGCGAACTCGGATGGGAGTTTCACGGGCCCCGCGACGCGATCCTTGGTGCGTTTCGGGCGCTCAAGGCGGCGGGCCGGGCGCACGGGCTGGCCGAATACGGCTCGTTCGCGATGAACGCGATGCGGATGGAGAAGGGCTTCAAGGGGGCGGGGGAACTCACCAACGAGGTGACGCTACCCGAGGCCGGCGTGATGCGCTTCGTGCGCATGGACAAGGATTTCCGGGGCAGGCCCGCGACCGAGGCCGCGCTGGCGGTCGGCCCGCGCTGGACATGCGCCTATCTTGAGGTCGAGGCCGACGGGCTCTCGGATGGCAATGGCGGCGAGGCGGTGCTGGCGGCGGGACGGCAGATCGGCACGGTCAGCTCTATCGCCTTCGGGCACGGTGTGGGCAAACTGCTGGCCTTCGCCTATGTGCGCCCCGACCATGCCGCCCCCGGCCGCGAACTCGACGTCGTCATCATGGGCGCGCCGCGCAAGGCACGCGTGCTGGACCGGCCTGCCTACGACCCCGAAAACCTGTTGCCGCGCACCGATGTCGAAAAGGTGGCCGCGAAATGACCGCGACGATGAAGGCAATGGTGCTGACCGGTCATGGCGGGCTCGACAGATATGTCTGGCACGAGGACTGGCCGAGGCCCGAGCCGGGCGCGATGGAGGCGCTGATCCGGGTGCGCGCCTGCGGGCTCAACAACACCGACGTGAACACGCGCTCGGGGTGGTACTCCAAGACGGTGGACGAGGCGACGACCGGCGACGCCTACACCGATGTGGGCGAGCAGGACCCGAGCTGGGGCGGTGCGCCCATCGTCTTTCCGCGCATCCAGGGCGCCGACGCGGTGGGCGAGGTCGTGGCCGTCGGCGAAGGCGCGGATCCCGCCCTGGTCGGCCGGCGGGTGATGGTCGACGCCTGGCTGCGCGACTGGTCCGATCCCGACAACAAGGACAAGGCGGGCTATTTCGGCTCGGAGATCGACGGCGGCTTTGCCGAGTTCACCACCATCGACGCGCGCAACCTGGCGGTCGTCCAGTCGGATCTGAGCGATGCTGAACTGGCGACCTTTTCGTGCTCCTACACCACCGCCGAGGGGATGCTGGCGCGCGCGGGCGTCGGCGCCGGCGACACGGTGCTGGTGCCCGGCGCGTCGGGCGGCGTGGGGGGCGCGCTGGTGCAGCTTGCCCGGCGCCGCGGCGCGCGGGTGATCGCCATGGCGTCCGAGGCCAAGCACGCCGATGTCGCCCGGCTCGGCCCCGACCGCATCCTGCCGCGCGCGCCCGGCGATCTGCGCGCGGCGCTCGGGGGTGACAAGGTGACGGTGGTGGCCGACATCGTCGGCGGCCCCTACTGGGCGCGGCTGATCGACGTGCTCGAACGGGGCGGGCGCTATACCTGTTCGGGCGCGATCGCCGGCCCCATGGTCACGCTCGACCTGCGCACGCTTTATTTGCGCGACCTGACCTTCACCGGCTCGACCGTCATCCCGCGCGGGGTCTTCGCCGATGTCGTGCGCTACATCGAACGCGGCGAGATCCGCCCCGTGCTGGCCGCGACCTATCCGCTGAACCGGCTTCGCGAGGCGCAGGCGGCCTTCATCGAAAAGCGCCACACCGGCAACATCGTGGTGGTGCCATGAACGCGGCCCTTGAAACGCTGAAGACGGCCGCCGGCGATCTGGTTCGCGAGGTGCCAGCGCTGCGCGACTTTGCGGAATGGCCCGAGGCTGCGCCCCCCCGGCCCTGCGAGCCGCTGGCCATCCCGGGCATCGCGCTTCTGCAGGCCATGTCGGCGCGCACGTCGACCCGGACAGCGCCCGTGGTGCGCGCAGTCAAGGCCGCGGCCCCCCATGCACACTGGCAACAGACCTACACCGAGGCTGAGGTCGGGCGCGATTTCCTCAACCGCTACGGCTGGTTCGAGATCGTGGGGCCAGGCGGGCACTTCGGGTCACACGCCACCCGCGCCTACCTCGCGTGGTGGGGCGCGGGCCTGCATTACCCCGTTCATCTGCACGAGGCAGAGGAACTTTACTACATCCTCGCCGGCGCCGCCGAGTTTCACACCGAAGGGCAGCCGTCGGCGGTGATCGGCCCCGAGGGCACGCGGCACCATGCGCCCTTGCAGCCCCACGCGATGGATACCCATGACGAACCTGTGCTGGCGCTGGTCCTGTGGCGGGGGCCGGGGTTGGCCGGCGCACCAAGGATGGGCACGTCATGAAGATCACCCGAATCCGCGTCTACAGGACCGAGCTTCCCTATGTCGGCGGCACCTATGTCTGGGGCGCGGGCAACGCGATCTCGACGGCGCGCGCCTCGGTCGTGGTCATCGACACTGATGCCGGGCTGCGGGGCTGCGGCGAGTTCACGCCCTGCGGCGAGAACTACATGGTCGCCCATTCCGAAGGTGTCGAGGCCGCTGCCCGTCTCATCGCGCCGGCGCTGCTGGGGCAGGACCCGCGCCAGGTGGCCCGGATCGAGCGGCTGATGGATGATGTCATCCAGGGCCACGGCTACGCCAAGGCGCCCTTCGACGCGGCCTGCTGGGACATCCTCGGGCAGGCCGCGGGCCAGCCGGTGTGGATGCTGCTGGGCGGCAAGCTGACGCCGGCCGCGCCGATGTACCGGGTGGCGCCCCAGAAGCCGGTGGACGAGACCATCGCCGAGATGGAGACCTACCGCGCACAGGGCTACCGCCAGTTCCAGATCAAGGTCGGCGGCGACTGGTCAGAGGACATCGACCGCATCCGCGCGGGTGTCGCGCTGCTGCGGCGAGGCGAAAAGGCGATGGCTGACGCCAATCAGGGCTGGCGGGTCGACAACGCGATCCGGGTAGCGCGGGCGACGCGCGATCTAGACTACATCCTCGAACAGCCGTGCCGGAGCTACGAGGAATGCCAGCAGGTCCGCCGGGTGGCCGAGCAGCCGATGAAGCTCGACGAATGCGTGACCGGGATGGCGGCGGCGCAGCGCATCGTCGCCGATCGCGGCGCCGAGGTCTGCTGCCTCAAGATTTCCAACCTAGGCGGGCTGTCGAAAGCCCGGCGGGTGCGCGATTTTCTGATCGACAACCGCATCGCGGTGGTCAGCGAAGATACCTGGGGGGGCGAAATCACATCCGCGGCCGTAGCGCACTTCGCCGCGTCGACGCCCGAGGAATATCTGCAGAACACGACCGATCTGATGAACTACAACACGCGCTCGACCGGAATCGGTGGCCCCACGACGCGCGACGGCCGGCTTGTCGCCAGTGACACTCCAGGTCTGGGCGTCGTGCCCGATTTCGACAGCCTGGGACCCGCGGTTGGAGAGTACGCACCATGAAGATCACCCGCATCACCGTCTGGGCCATCGACCTGCCCCTCTCACAGCCCTACTGGCTGTCGGGTGGCCGGCTGAAGTTCGAGCGACTCGATTCGACCTTCGTGCGCCTCGACACCGACGAAGGTATCACGGGCTGGGGCGAAGGCTGTCCCTGGGGCACGACCTATCTGCCCGCGCACGGGCCGGGCATCCGGGCTGGCATCGCGACGCTCGCGCCGGCCGTTCTCGGCCGTGATCCGCGCGCCTTGCGCGCGCTCAACGAGGCGATGGACATCCAGCTTCCCGGTCATCTCTACGTCAAGTCGGCGATCGACATGGCGGCATGGGACATTCTGGGGCAGGTGTCCGGCCTGCCGCTGTGGCAGCTTTTCGGCGGCGACCGGGCGGCGCCGGTCGCGGTCAATTCCTCGATCTCGACCGGCACGCCGGAAGAGATGATCGCGCTGATCCGCAGCGCCAGCCAGAAGGGCTACCGGGTCCATTCCGCCAAGCTCGGCGGCGATGACATCGGCGCCGACATCGCGCGGATCGAGGCGATCTCGGCCGCCTTGCCGCGCGGCGAGAAGGTCACCTACGATATCAACCGCGCCTGGACACCCGCCGTCGCGGTGCAGGTCCTGAATTCGGTCGCCGCGCGCGACTGGGTGGAGCAGCCCTGTGAGACGCTCGACCAATGCGCGCATGTGGCGGGCCGCGTTGCCAACCCGATCATGCTTGATGAATGTCTTCACACCTTCCAGGACCATCTGGAGGCCTGGCGGCTTGGCGCCTGCGAGGGAGTCAAGGTCAAGCCCAACCGGGTCGGCGGGCTGACCAAGGCGCTTCAGATCCGCGATTTTGGCGTCTCGGTCGGCTGGCAGATGCATATCGAGGATCTGGGCGGCTCGGCGCTCGCCGACACCGCCGCCATCCACCTTGCCAGCGCCACCCCCGAGGCGAACCGGCTCGCGAGCTGGCTCTGCCACTATCACCTCTCGGTCGATCCGGTCCCCGGTCAGGGTGCGCGCAACGAAGGCGGCTTCGCCACGCCGCCCTCCTCGCCGGGGCTGGGCGTCGCCCCCGAAACCGGGCGGCTGGGCGATCCTGTCGCAATTCATGAGGCCCCGCGATGAAAATCACCAAGCTCACGCTCTGGGAGGTGCCGCTCACCAGTCACCTCACCTATCATATGGCCGGAGGCAAGACCTGCGATACGGTCAGCTCGGTCGTTCTGCGCGCGCAGACCGATGCCGGCATCGAGGGCTGGGGCGAGGTCTGCCCGATCCCGCACTACCTGCCCGCCTATGCCGAAGGCGTGCGCCCGGCGCTGGAATATCTCGCGCCGGTGGTGATCGGCGCCGATCCGGTCGGCCCCGAGGCGGTGATGGAGCGCGCCGAGGCGTGGCTGCAAGGCCATCCTTACGCCAAGTCCGCCCTCGACATGGCGCTCTGGGACATCACCGGCAAGGCCGCCGGCCTGCCCGTGCACGCGCTTCTGGGCGGGCGGCAGGCGGCGGACATGCCGCTCTATCATTCGATCACCTGCGTCGCCCCCGAGGAGATGGCCCGCATCGCACGCGAGGCGCAGGCCGGGGGCATGACCCAGTTCCAGGTCAAGCTCGGCGCCGCGGGCGACTGGCAGGAAGATGCCGCGCGCCTGAGGCTGGTGCGCGAGGCGGTGGGCCCCGGCCCGCTGGTCTATGGCGACTGGAACTGCGGCGCAACGCGGCTCGACGCGACGCGGGTCGGCCGGGCGGTGGCGGGCCTCGACGTGATGCTCGAACAGCCCTGCCCGACGCTCGAGGAATGCGCGGCGGTGCGGGCCGCGACCGGCCTGCCGATGAAGATCGACGAGAACGGGCACGATCCGGCCTCGCTGCTCAGAGCCTATGAATTGGGGTGCATGGATGCCGTCGCGATCAAACTGTCGAAGTTCGGCGGCCTTTCGGCGTCGCGCCGGGCGCGCGATCTGTGCCTGCATCTGGGCGCCAGGATGTGCATCGAGGACACCTGGGGATCGGACATCACCACCGCTGCGCTCTTGCATCTCGCCGCCGCGACACCGGCGCGGATGGTGCTCAACACCTGCGATCTGTCGCATTATGTGGGTCCGCGCCTCGATCCCGGCGCCCCCGTCCGCCGCGGCGGGCGGATCGCCCCTCCCGAGGGCGAGGGCCTCGGCGTGACGCCCGACCCCGACATGCTGGGCCAGCCCGTGGCCATTATCGATTAGGAGGAAACCATGCTCGACAAGACCCCGATGCAGACTCTGGCCGACCGCGCCCGCGCGGTGCTGCCCGCGGGTGGCCTGGGCAATTTCGACCCCTCGATCTTTATCCGCGAAGGCAGGGGTTCGCGCGTCTGGGACGAGGACGGGCGCGAATATGTCGACTATCTCATCGGCTCGGGCCCGATGTTGCTGGGGCACGGCCACCCCGAGGTGCTCGAGGCAGTTGCCGAACAACTTCCCCGTGGCATGACCTTCTTTGCCAACAACGCCGCGGCGGTGGACCTGGCCGAGGAAATCTGCCGCGCGGTCGCCTGCGCCGAACAAGTGCGCTTTCTCGCCTCGGGCGGAGAGGCGGACATGTATGCGATGCGACTTGCCCGTGCGGCCACCGGGCGCGACAAGATCCTCAAGTTCGAGGGCGGCTATCACGGCATGTCCGCCGAGGCGCAGATGAGCCTCGCGCCGACGCGGCTGGTGAACTTTCCCCAGGCGGTCCCCGACAGCGCCGGCATCCCCGAGGCGGTCAGGGCCGGGATGCTGATCGCCCCGTTCAACGATCTCGACTATCTCGACAGCCTGCTGGCCGAACACGGGGCCGACATCGCCGGCCTCATCGTCGAGCCGCTCCAGCGCATCATCCCGCCCCTGCCGGGCTTTTTGCAGGCGGTGCGCGGGCTATGCGACCGCTACGGCATCGTGCTCATCTTCGACGAGGTCGTGACCGGCTTTCGCTTTGCCTATGGTGGCGCCCAGGAAGAATATGGCGTGACCCCCGATCTGTGCACACTTGGCAAGATCATCGGCGGCGGCTTTCCCCTTGCCGCGGTGGCCGGGCGCAAGGATATCATGGATCATTTCGACAAGGCCGCCGTCGGGGCGGACCGCTGGCTGATGATGCTGGGGACGCTCTCGGGCAACCCGGCCGCCGCGGTCGCGGGGCTGAAGACGATGGAGATCCTGCGCCGCGACGGCGCCTACGGGCGGCTGCGCGCCCATGGCGAGCGGCTTCAGGCGATGTTCGCGCGCCATCTCGACGCGGCCGGCATCGACCACCGCATCGTCGGCCATCCGATGCTCTTCGACGTCGTCTTCACCGACCGCAACGTGCGCAGCTATCGCGACGTGGCCGCCGCCGACACGCAAAGGAGTGCGGCCTTCAACGCGGCCCTGCGCGCCAACGGCATCTTCAAGTCACCCGGCAAGGTCTACCCCTGTCTCGCCCTCACCGAGGAGGATTTCGCGATGACCGAGGCGGCGATCGTCAGGGCCACGGAGGCGATCGCCTGAACGAACCCGAACGCGCCTGAACGTACTGGCGCGGGCAGCGCCCATCGCGGCCGACCCGGCCAGTCCGCGCGGTGCCGCCCGGGGCCCGACGCCTCAGCGCGCCACGCTCAGCTCGTCGATCAGGGCCCGGTCGAGGGTGAGCCCCAGCCCCGGCGCCTGCGGAACGGCGATCGTGCCGTCGTCCTCGACCGGCGGCAGCCCGCTGCACAGCTCGCGCCGCAGCCGCGCCGGGCTGGTGGAATACTCGATAAAGGTCTCGTCCGCGAGCGTCGCCGCGAAATGCAGGTTCGCCGCGATGGTGATGTCGCTGTTGTAGCCATGGGGAACGATGCGCACCCCGGTGCCGCGCAACATTCCCTCGAGGCGCATCGCCTCGGTGAGCCCGCCGAACATGGTGAGATCGGGCTGGGCGATGTCGATCGCGCCCGCATCCAGAAACGGGCGGAACTCCTTGCAGGTGGTGACGCCCAGATCCCCGACCGCGATCGCAAGCCGGGTCTTCGATTTGAGCGCGACGTGGTCGGCAAGGTTGTCGAGCGCGAACGGCGCCTCGATCCAGCGCACGCCGATCTCTTCGAGAAGCCCGACGAACGGCACGATCTGCGCGAGGCGGTCGAATTCCTGCGCCACGTCGAGCATGAGGCCGAAATCCGGCCCGACGATGCGGCGCAGATGGCGCAGGTTGGCATGCACGAGGGCGATGTCGGACCACCACGGATCGACGCAGAACTTGATGTTGCGAAAACCGCGCTCGCGCAGGGGCGTGATCTGGGCGGTGATGCCCTCGGGCGTCGCGGCCATCGGGTAGATCGTCGCATAGGCCGGCAGCCGGTCGCGGCGGGCGGTGCCGAGGACGGCATGGACCGGCTTGCCCCGCGACCTGGCATGCAGATCCCAGATCGCGATGTCGAGCGCCGAGATCGCATGGATGGCCGCGCCATGCCGCCCGAACCACTGCGTGGCGCCGTACATCGCGTCCCAGAGCGCGCGCGGATCGTCGACCGGCTGTCCGGTGACGACCTCGGACAGGCCCATGGCGAGGGAATTGTAGGTGGGCATCTCGATGATCGACCGGATCACCGAGGGTGGCGAATCGGTTTCGCCTATGCCGGCGAGGCCGTTGTCGCCATGGACCACGACGACGACATTCTGGTAGCTGCCCTCGAATCGGAAATGCCCCGCGGCCGGATCCTGAAGGCAGTGGACATCGACACGCTCAATGCGCACGCTCATGCCGAAAACTCGCGGCGGGCATAGACGAAGGGCGCGAGCGCGTCCCAGTCGAGCTCGATCCCGAGGCCCGGCAGGCCCGATGGCGACACGCAGCCGTCGGCATCGGGCCGGATGACCTGCCGGGCACCGACCTCGTACTTCTCGAACGGCGCGGCCTGTTCGAAATAGTCGCAGTTGGAATAGGCCAGCATCAGGTGCAGGTTCGCCGCCTGGGTGAGAGTGTATCCCCAGCTCTGGACCTCGCATTTGCGGTTGTGCGCCGCCGTCATCGCCATGCCGGCGCAGGCGCCTGTGAAACCGCCGATCCCGGTAACGTCGAATCGGGACCGGTCCCAGGCCCCCATCTCCAGCGCCAGGCGGATGATGCGCAGATCCGGCAGTGCGTTGCCGCCACAGATCACGTCGATGTCGAGCGCCTCGGCCAGCGCCCTGTAGCCGGACAGGTCGCTGTCGGGAAGCGGCGCCTCGAGGAACTCCCACCCCGCGGCATCGAGGACACGGCCGATGCGCAGCGCCTGTCCGAAGTCGTAGTTGCCGTCGGAGTCGAGCGACCAGCCGATCTGCCGGCCCTCGAACCGCTCGATCAGCCGGTGGACGAGGCGCAGGTCCGGGGCGAAGTCGCAGTACGGGTGCACCTTGATGGCGCGGTAGCCCCTGGCGAGCATGTCCTCGCAATAGGCGATGTATTCGTCATCCGACCCGAGCAGCGGGCTCGAGGCATAGGCGCGGATGCGATCACGCGCCGCCCCGAGCATGCGATAGATCGGAACCCCCAGCAGCTTGGCCTTGCCGTCATGAAGGGCGATGTCGAACAGCGA
The DNA here is from genome assembly GCA_020446815.1 of Paracoccaceae bacterium. Taxonomy (GTDB): domain Bacteria; phylum Pseudomonadota; class Alphaproteobacteria; order Rhodobacterales; family Rhodobacteraceae; genus Albidovulum. Next base: position 16,014 of record JAGRDY010000031.1, on the reverse strand, counting down.
CGTGGCCAGGTGCCCCAGCGGAACGTAACGGCCGCGCATATCCTGATAGATGCGCGGGATGTCGAACACCGCCCGGCCGAGCACGAAGGGCGCCATCAGCGCGGCGGCATCGAAGGTGGTGCGGTCGAACTCGTGCTCGGTATAGGCGGTCAGTCCAGCGACGGCTTCGGTCCCGTCGGCAAGGGTCAGGCGCGCGACGATCATCGCCTCATACATCGGCCCGAGCCGCGCGGACCATGTAACCCTGTGGCCGTCAGGCCCGATTCCGAAAAGTTCGATTCGCGCGACGGTTCCATCTGTCATCTTGCACATCCGCTGACGGAAAACACATCCCCGACACGCACCCGGCGGGGCTACGAGGGGATCGAATCAGGCAGGTTGTCCGCCCAGGGCGAATATTCCCATTTCTCATCGGGGATGCAAATACCGCGAACAGGGGCAGCCACCCCGCGCCGCGCGGGCGGTCATCCGCGCCGTGCGGCCCGGCCCGGCCCGGCAGGGGGCGGCGGATGCGCCTCGGGGGCGCGCGGATCGCGCCTGTCCGTGACCGGCGGTGCCGCCGCGTCCGCGAACCCCTTGAGCCAGGTGTAGACCGCCGCCGCCGCGCGCCCGCTCAGGAACGGATCGGGCCGGGTCAGGAAATAGTGGAATGGTGCAGGAAGCGCTGTATGGAAGAGAGCGACAAGACGGCCCTCCGACAGCAGCCCGTCGATCAGCGGCAGCGTGCCGAGCGCGATGCCGTGTCCGCGCATGCAGGCCTCGATCATCAGCGCCGGGTCGTCGAACACCCATTCATCATGGTTCTCGATCACTCCGGTTCCGGCCCGTTCACACCAGCTTCGCCAAATCTTCCTGTCGCCCTCGTGCAGGATGCGGCTCTGCCGCAAGAGGGTCTCCAGAACCGCCGTGCCCGCGGTTGCCGTCAAGGCCGGGCTCGCGACCGGCATCTGCATCGCCGACATCAGCCGCACGCCATCGCGGCCCGCCGGCACACCGTCGCCCCAGACGATGGCGATGTCGACCTCACGCAAGAGCTCGGGCCGGTCGACGGTGACGTTGATGATGCGAAACGCGACGGCGGGATTGGCTGAGGCGAAACGGTCGAGCCGCGGCAGCAGCCAGTGCGCGCAAAAGAGCGGCGGCGCCGCGATGGTGACCGTGCCTATGAGAGTGCCGAACTCTGTCCCTGCCTCCAACCCCGAAAGTTCGGCAAATGCTCTTTGCGCGATTCCGAAGACCTGCAAGCCGCGCCGCGTCAGCACCAGCCCCGAGCGCGCCCGCCGGAAAAGGGCGGTGCCGAACCAGGTCTCGAGAGCCTTCACCTCGTGGCTGACCGCGCTTTGCGTCAGCGAAAGCTCCCGCGCGGCGGCCGAAAAGCTGCCGTGCCGCGCCGCGGCCTCAAAAGCGCGCAGGGGGTAAAGCGGGGGAAGGCGTCGGGTCAGGTCGGGCCTCATGAATTCGAGTCATGGTCCATATGAGGATTATCCGTACCGCGTATCGGGCGCAAATCCTCTATTCTTGCCGGGGTTGTCAGGCGCGGTGGGGGCCAACATGCAAAAGACCGCAGAAGCTCTCATCATCGGCGGCGGCGCGGTCGGATGCAGCGTCGCCTATCACCTTGTCAAGAAGGGCTGGCGCGATGTCGTGCTCTGCGAGCAGCATGACCTCGCCACCGGGGCCACGGCCTATGCCGCGGGGCACGTCATCCTCTACACGCTCGATCCCACCATCAGCCGGCTCAACCAGTACGGCGTCGATCTCTATTCGCGGCTCGAGGCCGAAACCGGGTTCGCGCCGGGATACCATGCGTGCGGCAATCTCCGGCTGGCTACGCATCCCGACCGTCTCGACGAATTCCGCCGCTACATGGGTCTGGCCGAAGCCACCGGCGCCAGGGCGAGGCTGCTGACACCGGAAGAGATCGGCGCCCTCTGGCCTCTGATGAAAACGGAGGGCATCCTCGGCGGACTCTATAACCCCGAGGACGGCCATATCGCTCCGGCCGACCTCACGCAAAGCCTCGCCGCCGGGGCGCGACAGGGGGGCGCCCGGCTTCATCGCAACTGCGAAGTGACGGCGCTGTCGCAGGATGCGCAGGGACTCTGGCGGGTCACGACCTCGCAGGGCACGGTTCTTGCCCGGCACGTCGTGGCCGCGTCCGGCAATCACGCCCGGCGCGTCGCCGGGATGGTCGGACTGATCGCCCAATGCGTTGGGGTCCGCCACCAGTATTTTGTCACCGAACCCTTGCCCGAACTCGCCCAGCGGCGCCTCGCGGGCCTGCCCGAGATGCCGGTGATGCGCGATCCCGAGGGCGTGTTCTACTGCCGCCAGGAGGGCGATGCGTTCCTCGTCGGGGCCTATGACGGGCGCGGCGAGGCGCGGTTCGTCGACGCGCCGCCCGCCGGCCCGGCAGAGCCGTTTCCCGACGAGCTGGAAAAGCTGCTGCCTTATCTCGAGCACGCGATGGCGCGCATCCCGGTACTGGCCGAGGCGGGGATCAGGCGGGTCGTGAACTACGCCATGCCCTACACCCCCGATGATCTTCCCACGACCGGCCCCGCTTTTGGCCTCACGAATTTCTGGCTGGCCGAGGGCAATCCTTTTGGCATCACCCTGGCCGGCGGGATCGGATGGCAGCTGGCCGAATGGATGACGCACGGCGCGCCCTCGATCAATATGGCATGCTGCGATTCCCGTCGGTTCGGCGACTGGGCGACGCGTGCGTGGTCGGCGCGCAAGGTCGAGGAGGCCTACGAGCACACCTACCTGCTCCCCAAGCCCGGCGAGGAACTGCCCGCAGCGCGGCCGTTGCGCACGACACCGATACATGACCTTCTGGCCGCGCGTGGCGCCAGGTTTGGCGCCGCCGCCGGATGGGAGCGGCCCAACTGGTTCGCGCCGGATGGCGTGAAAGACGAACCGTCATTCTACAGGCCGAACTGGCATGACGCGGTGGCCGCGGAATGCCGAGCCGCCACGGCGGGCGTGGCACTGGCCGATGTCAGCCACGGCTCGGTGATCACCCTGTCGGGCGCGGGCGCCAGCGAATTGCTCGCTAGCGCCCTGACGGTCAATCTGCCCGCGACCGGCTGCGCCACGGCGGGCTTTCTCCTAGCATCGAATGGCGGGATCGAGGCGGAGATATCGATCGCGCGGGAAAGCGAAGACCGCGTCATCCTGACAACTGCCGCCGTGAGCGAGCGTCGGGTTCTCGATGCGCTGCGCAAGGCGATGCCGATCGGTGTTGACGTGCGGGTCGACAACCTGTCCGGATCGGAAGGGGCGCTCCTGCTCTTCGGGGCATCCGCGCCGCAACGTCTGCAGAAGTCCACCACGGAGGCGCTGGACGCCGCGGCTTTGCCGCCCGGCTGGGTGAAGACGATTACCATCGGTTACGCCCCTGTCCGCGCCCATCGCTGCGATCCGTTCGGCCTGCCGGGCTACCGGCTCCATGTCCGCGCCGACATGCTGCGCCACGTCTTTCTTGCGCTTGAGCAGGGCACGACCCTGATCGGCGCGCGGGCGCTCGAATCTCTCAGGCTGGAATCCGCACTCCCTGCCTGGCCAAGCGAATTGAATACCGAGGTGACGCCCGCGATCGCCGCCGGGTCGCGGGATGCGGCGCGACAGCTCGTCCATATCGAGATTGGCGGCGCGACGACCATGCCGCATGGTGCCGAGCCGGTCCGAGACGCAACCGGCCGCACCGTCGGCTGCACGACCTCGGGCGGATGGGGGCATCTGAGAAACAAGGCGCTGGCCTTCGCGCTGCTCGATCCATGGCAGGGCGCACTTGAAGTTTGCGTCGCGGGTGCCTGGCAGCCGGCCGCACCGACGAACGAAATCCCGGGCGTGGGACGAAAGATCTTGGAAAGGGAAACGACATGAGCACACCGATGAAGGATTACTGGCGGAACTATATCGGCGGCAAATGGGTCGACGGGTCCGACGGCGGGCGGATCACGCTCCTGAATCCCGCGACGGGCCGCCCACTTGCGGAAGTGGCGCGCGCGACCGCCGCCGATGTCGACCGCGCCGTCGCCGCCGCGCGCCGCTGCGTCGACTCGCGCGCGCTCGTCGACATGCGGCCGATGGCGCGCGGCCGCATGGTGGCCGAGATCGGACGCAAGCTGCGCGAACGGTCCGAGGAGATCGCCACGCTGATCTCGCTCGACGCCGGCAAGCGCATTTCGGAGGCGCGAGGCGAGGTCGAGGGTTCGGCCAAATATTTCGAGTATTACGGCGGTCTCGCCGCGCAGATCGAGGGAAAGTACATTCCCCTCGGCGACGGCTATGTCGATTATGTGGTCCCCTACCCCTACGGCGTCAGCGCCCATATCATCCCGTGGAACTTCCCGCTGAACATGGTCGCACGCTCGCTGTCGGCGGCGCTCGCGGCCGGCAATGCCTGCGTGGTGAAACTGCCCGAGCTTGACTCGACGGCGGGCTACGTTCTGGCCGAACTCGCCGAAGAGATCGGCCTGCCCGAAGGGGCCGTGAACCTGATCTGCGGCTACGGCCACGAGGCGGGTGCTGCGCTCGCCAGCCATTCCGGCATCGACCAGATCGTCTTCACCGGTTCGGTCGTCACCGGCCGCAAGATCGCCCATGCCGCCGCCGAAAGCCTGATTCCGGCGGTGCTGGAGCTTGGCGGCAAGAGCCCCGGCATCGTCTATGCCGATGCCGACATGGACAATGTCGTGGCCCAGACCCAGGCCGGAATCTTCATGAATTCCGGTCAGTGCTGCGATGCGATGTCGCGCCTCGTCGTCCATGACAGCGTCTATGACGAAACGGTGGACCGGCTCGTCACGATGACCGGGGGCCTGACCATCGGCGCCGGGATGGACGACCCCGACATCACGCCGCTGATTTCGGCCGACCAGCTCGCCCGCGTCGACAACTATGCCCAGATCGGCGTGCAGCAGGGCGCGCGCGCGGCGGCCGGGGGCCGCAAGCTCGACCGCGAGGGCAATTTCATGGCTCCGACAATCCTTGCGGACGTGTCGCCGGACGATCGGGTCAACCGCGAGGAGATATTTGGCCCGGTGCTGTCGGTGCTGAAATTTTCCGACCCGCGCGAGGCGGTCGAGATCGCCAACGGCACCGAATACGGGCTGGCGGCGGTGGTGTTCACCAACGATCTCGACCGGGCGGTCTGGACGACCGAACGGCTCGACGCCGGGCAGGTCCATGTCAACGAATGGGGCGTGGGCGGCGTCGAGACCCCGTTCGGCGGCTTCAAGAACTCGGGCATCGGCCGGGAAAAGGGGGTCGAGGCGCTGGCGAGCTACTACCAGTCGAAGAACGTCGGCATGAAACGGCTCAAGGCGTTTTGACCGCCCGCTGACAGCGGATGCGCGATGACCCGCGGGGCGCGCGGCTGCCTCACCGGGCAACGCCGGCCGGCCCGCGCCGGTTGCGGTCGGCCGCAACGTCCTCGACCAGCCATTTGACGAAGGCGCGGATCTTGTGGTCGCGTTCGCGGTCGATCCGGTAGAGCACCGCCCAGTCGCCGCCCGAGCGCGCCACCTGATCGACCGGCAGCACCAGTTCGCGCCGTCTCAGTTCCTCTTCGGCGAAGGGGCCGTTGAGCATCGCGACCCCGGCGCCGGTGATCGCCATCTCGAGCGCCAGCGCGTAGGTGTCAACCTTGGTATAGCGGAGCGTGGGCACGTTCTCGACCCCTGCTGCGCGGAACCAGTCGCGCCAGTCGTTCGGTGCCGAGGAGACCTCGATCAGGGGCAGGCCCAGGAGATCGGCCGGCATCACGACCGGGCTCAGCTCGGCAAGGATCGACGGACTGCAGACCGGGTAGAGAGTGCCTTCGAACAGCACCTTAGACCGCAGGCTCGCCGGCAGATCGCGATCGACATACATGATGGCGACATCGGTGTCGGTCTCGTCGAACCACCATTGCGTGCGCCTTGTGTTGACCGAGAAGTTGATCTCGGGATGGGCCGCATGGAACCGCGGCAATCGCGGCGAGAGCCAGCGGATAGCCACGGTGATGTAGGTCTCGATTCTGAGATCGGCCTCCGGGCCAAACCGGCGGATGATGCCGGCACCGGTCACCAAGGTATCCAGCGCCCGCCGTGCATGGTCGTAAAAGATGCGGCCCTCCTCGGTCAGCACTACCGCGCGCCCCTCGCGCCGGAATAGCGCGCAACCCAGATCACCCTCGAGCAGGCGCATCTGGTGGCTGATTGCGGCATGCGTCAGGTTGAGTTCTTCCGCCGCCCTGCGAAAGTTCAACAGTCGCGCCGCCGCCTCGAACCCCCTGAGTGTGTTGAGCGGCGGCAACGCCCGGAAAGACGGATGTCTGGCCAACTGCCCTGTTCCTTCGAGACCCGCGGTCGCGGCGGGCGGCGTGACTGGTAAGCCATGGTTACCGATCGTCCAAAAACTGTCAATTGCGCTCATTTGCACCCCGCGCAGAATGCGACGGCGAGATCAGACCGCAGCGAAAGGAGTGTCTCGAATGAACCAGATGCAGGTTACGACAACGAGGCGCGGCGGGCGCGCGGCGCGCCGGACGCAGAGAGCTGCGCCGAGCGAGATCGAAATGCGTCCGGTTCGCGGCGGGATGGACAGCGCCTGCCGTTTCCGCCCGCTGAGCGACGCCGACGTCGTGCGCGTCCACCACGCGGCGCTCGACGTGCTCGAGACCGTGGGCATCGGTGATTGCCTGCCCTCGACCGTTGACTATCTGACCCGGATCGGCTGCGTCTATCGCGACGGCCGCATCACCTTTCCGCGCGCGCTGGTCGAGGATTACCTGCCGCGCATCAATCGCGACTTTCTGCTGGCCGGGCGTGATCCCTGCCACGACATGCACATGCAGGGCAGCCGGCTCTATTGCGGCACGGCGGGTGCGACGGTAAGCATGGTCGATCCGCGCACCGGCGCCTACCGCAATTCGACACTCAACGACCTCTATGACTGCGCGCGCCTCGTCGACACGCTCGACAATATCCATTTCTTTCAGCGTACCGTGGTCCCGCGCGAGATCGAGGACTTCTACGAAATGGATTTCAACACCCTTTACGCGAGCCTCGCCGGCACCTCGAAACATGTCGGCACCAGTTGGGGCGGCGTGCGCCAACTCGAGGACTCGCTCGCGGTGATGCACAGGATCGTTGGCGGCGAAAGGCAGTGGCGCGAACGCCCGTTCGTATCGATGTCGTGCTGCTTCACGGTCTCGCCGCTGAAATTCGCGGCTGACAGCTGCCGATGCCTCGAGGTGGGCGCGCGGGCCGGGATGCCGATCATGCTGGTCTCGCTTGGCCAGGCCGGCGCCACCGGGCCGGCGGCACTGGCCGGCAACGTGGTGATGATCGTCGCGGAGCTTCTGGCCGGCGCGATCTATGTCGAGGCGGTGGCACCGGGCAATCCGGTGATCATCGGCTTCTGGCCGTTCGTGTCTGACCTGCGCACCGGGGCGATGTGCTGCGGCAGCGGCGAGCAGGCGCTCCTGACTGCGGCCTGTGGCCAGATGGGCCGCTATTACGGCCTGATTTCAGGCATCCCCGCCGGGATCGCCGACAGCAAGGTGCCGGACGCCCAGTCGGGCTACGAGAAGGCCCTCAATCACGTCGTCACCGCCAATGCCGGCGCCAACCTGATGTATGAGGCGGGCGGCATGGTCGCCTCGCTGATGGGATTTTCTCTCGAGAGTCTGGCGATGGACAACGACTCGGTCGGGGCGGCATTGCGAACGGTGCGCGGGATCGAGGTGACCGACGACACCCTCTCGGTCGATGTCATCCGCGAGGTCTGCGTGGGCGGGCCCGGCCATTTCCTTGCGCATTGCCAGACCATGGACCTGATGGAGCGCGACTACGTCTATCCGAGGTTCGGCGACCGGATGAGCCCCAGCGAGTGGGCCGAGAAGGACCGCCGGACCGCGCTCGATCGCGCGATCGATCATGTCGATGCAACGCTCGCCAGTCACTACCCGGAGCACATCCCGCGCGCGATCGACGACGAGATTCGCGCAAAATTCCCCGTGCGCCTGCCGCGCGAACGGATGCGCCCCAATGCCGACTGGCCGCGCCCGCGCGGCTGAAAGCCATCGGCGCGTAGGGGCGGCCGCGCCGCAGTTTTGCGCCCGTTTCGGTGGCACACCGTTCCCGAAGCGCTGTCAGCCAGCCGAAATTCGATCGCCGGCATCGAAAACAGGAAAGGCTTCAAACACCTCGGTGATCATCTGGCCCGTGGCGACTTTGCCACCGCTCTACCCGACGACGGCGGCGACCCTGCCGCTCTGGACGCCGTCGCCAATGTTCCCGAGCAGCTCGGCACCGCCATACCCCGCCGTCATGCCTTGAAGGCAAGCGATGACCCACTTTGAGAATACCCAAGGCCGACAGTCATGTAGAGGTCTTTGATTAACCCTTACCACCTGATATATCGCCCAGTATAATCCGATCTTACCCTCTAAAGGATCGTCATGCCCGAAGACCGCTATGCCAGTCGCAACGTGCTCGATGAACATGCGCTGCCGCTGCTCGTTGCGGTCGATGCAGTGGTCGCCGGGGGCGGTGCTGCGGGGGTATCGGCTGCCACCAACCTCGCGCGCAAGGGCCACCGGACCCTGCTGATCGAACGCTACGGCTTTTGCGGCGGCGGCGCGGTGGCCGGCATGTCGGGCACGGTCTGCGGGCTGTTCCTTTCGAGCGAACGACACACCAACCGGCCCGAACAGGTGGTCTTCGGCTTTGCCGACGAGTTCCGCGCGCGCCTCGCATCCAGGGGCGGCCTGACCGAGCCCCAGCGCTACGGCAAGACCTGGACGGTCACGCATGATCCGCTTGTGTGGCGCGAAACGGCGGATGACTTTCTTACCGGCGCGGGCGTCGAGATTCTCTTTCACACGCAGGTCGTCGGCGTCCTGCGGGATGGCGATACGGTGCGCGGGCTGATTGTCGATACGAAGTCGGGGCTGGCCCGGATCGAGGCCCGGGTGGTGGTGGACGCCAGCGGCGACGCCGATGTCGTGCACCGCGCCGGCTGGGCGACGACCAGGGGCCGCAACGGCGTGATGCAGAACCCGACCATGATCTTTCGGCTGGGCAACGTCGATGTCGATCGCTTCCTGGGATACTGGGGCGAGAACACCATCAGCCCCGAACATGTCGTGGAGGCGCTGATCGCGGCGGATAACTCGGGACGCTACCAGTTACCGCGCAAGAAGATATGGATATTCTCAACCTCCCGTCCCAACGAGTTGCTGGTCAACGCAACCCGTATCCTCGGCCGGGACGGCCGCGATCTGGATGTCACCGACCCCGCCGATCACACCGAGGCGGAACTCGTCGCGCGCCACCAGGTGCGCGAATACGCCCGGTTCCTGAAAGACAGGGTGCCGGGATGCGAGGACAGTTTCGTCAACGATACCGGCGTCGAGGTCGGCATCCGCCAGACCCGGTCGGTCGTCGGCGTCAAGCGGCTCGAAAATGCCGACGTGGTCGAGCGGCGCAAGCACCGTGACGGGGTGGTCCGCTGCCCGTGGCCGATCGAGCTGCATTCCGGCGCCAAGCCGCGGGTCGAGTGGCTGCTCGACGATTTCTACGAAATCCCCTACGGCACGCTGGTTCCCGAAACCGGCGAGAACATCATCGTGGCCGGACGCTGCCTCAGTGCCGAGCACGAGGCGCTTGCCTCCGCGCGCGTGACCGCACAGTGCTTCGGTTACGGTCACGCCGCCGCCGTCGCGGCCGACATGGTTCTGCGCAATGCGATGAGGTTTCGCGACGTCAGCGGCGAAGACGTACGCGCGGCCCTGAACGCCGAGGGTGCCGGGCTCGATTGAGCTTTCAACCCAAGAGGTGGCTTTGGCACTTTGGGCTGCCGGGACGGGTGGATGTTCTGCGCGACAGCGCCACGATGCCGCTCGCGGGGCAACGGCCATCGGCCACAACCAGCGCCGGGGGGGTATCGAGGATCACGAGATCGTAGATTTCGCGCAGTTCGCTGATCAGCTTCTCGAACCGCTTCGATGACAGGATATCGGCGGCGTTGATGTTCGATCGGGGTTCGGATGCCTTCGTCATGAGGACGTGAAGGCCCGTCTCCTTTTCTTCATGGATCGCCTCCGCGAGTGTGGCGCCACCTTCGACGACTGACAGAAGGCCCGGTTTGTCGTCATTCGCATCAAGCAATCCGGCCAGCGTCGGAAGCCGCAGGTCGCAGTCGACGATGATCGCCGATTTGCCCATTTGCCGACTGGGTATGGCGATCAGCGTCGAGGTCGTCGACTTGGCCTCGCGCGGGACCGAAGAGGTGAACATGACCACCTTGGGCGGATTGTCGACATTCGAGAAAAGGATCGAGGTGCGCAAATTGCGGACCGACTCGGCCAGCGCCGATTTCGGAGCATCCTTGAAGGTGCGGATCACGTCGTGCCGATGCATGCGCCGACCTATCGCCGGGATCGTCCCGATGACCTTCAGGCCGGTCAGTTCCTCGACCTGCATGGGCGAGCGGAAACTGTTGTTGAGCCGGTCATGCAGAAAAACGATGCCACCGCCAAGCAACACACCGATGACAAGCGCCAGTGCAATTGTGCGTTTCTTGGCCTGCGACTCCGGGTAAAGCGGCCTTTCGGCGGGCGATAGCACACGGGCATCGGCGCTCTGAAGATCCTCTTGCTGGGTCGTTTCCTTCAGCCGCGACAGGAAATTTTCATAAAGCACACGGCTGGCCTGGGCTTCACGCTCCAGTTGGCGGATCTGGATTTCATTGCGCGACTGCTGGAGCATCAGCGACTCGAGCCGCCTCACCTCTTCGGCGATGCTCTTTTCCTGCTCCTGCGCGGCCACCCAGGTGGACTGCGCAGCCGCGACGACGCGCTTTGCCTCATCGTTGATGTTGTTGTTCAACTCTTCAATCTGCCGGTTGAGGCGGACAAGGGTCGGGTGGGTAGACGGGATGGTTGCTTCGAGAGCAATCTTTTGCGACTCCAGTTGCGCCAACTGTTCGCGGTATGACTGAATCATATTCGACTGGCGGAATTCCTCGATCGCGCCGAAATCCTTGCCCTGCTCGACCGCCGAGCGAAGCCGGTCATAGGCCGCGCCCGCGGCCAAGGTATCGTTGCGCATCACGCTCAATGAGGCGTTCAGTTCCTTCAGTTGTTGTTGCGTGATTTCCAGGCTTTGTCCGGTCTTGATCGATTGCTCGGCGCGCGCGGTCTCCACGGCCGATTCCGCCTGTTCAACGCGATCCTTCAGTTCGTCGACGCGCGTGCTCAGCCAGTTGGTTGCCGTCCGGGTCGCGTCGAGCTTTGAATCGAGCTGATCGATGATGTACTGCTCGGCGATCGCATTGGTGATGCGCGCCGAAAGATCCGGATCGGGCGAAAGATATGAAATCTGTATCACCTTTGAGCCACGGATCGGGTTGAGCGAAAGCCCGTCCAGCACGTTGTTGTCAATGGCGATCCGGTTCCTTTCGGCAACTGCGGTGGCATCCGGTGCAGGAGGCGGCGGTTTCAAGATACCGATACCGGTAAGAAAATCGGCAATCTCGGGCGGAATGGTTAGCCAGCCCGAGATCCGCGTCAGGATGTTGTCCTCGGGCTCGACGAGCAGCGGGTTGAATATGGCGCTGCGGTCCAGCTTCAGCTTGGCAATGACATTTTCGATGAGCTTGGTCGACCGCAATATCTCGATCTGGTTTTGTAGCGAATCCTCGTTGAAACTCGGGTTGATCACAACCTGTTCGAGGTTCACCACAATGCGTTTTTCAAAGGCGAAAAGAACCCTCATCCTACCCTGCCACATGTCGAACGGCACTGGCTACGACGCGCCGGACTTGGTGCGTTTCGATACGCTCGCCTTTACGGCGTCCATGCGCCCCTATCTTGAAGATCGACCCGCGAAGCCGCTTCTGTACCGGATCGCGGCGCGGCGACTGCCTTGAGGCCAAAACGGAGACTTGGCCAGAGGCTTAGCGGCTTGTCCAAACCGACTGCGACGTTTAAACCTCAAACCGTGGCCCCTTAGCTCAGCTGGATAGAGCATCCGCCTTCTAAGCGGACGGCCGAGGGTTCGAATCCTTCAGGGGCCGCCACCATATAAGCAATTGATTTTAAACGATTTTATTCCTCTGGCATCGCGTCGTGATTTCCGCGGTTTGCATGGCCCGATACCCCCTAGAGACTTGAAATTGCAGGCGAAATAGTCGCCCAAAACGGCCCGAGTCTCTGTTTGGCATTTGGCGCGATACGGTATTCAGTTGGGGCAACAGGCGCCGGACTTGACTTTGTGTCATTTCGAAGCTGATGCGAGCCATGTCGTGTCGCGTCATCCGACAACTCGGCGAATGCGTTCTCGAAGGAATTCAGAGAGTTGCGCAGCATCATGATCTTTTGCCGCATCGAGGATGTCTGTGTACGCCTCATAGTCGCAAAACGCGATCAGATCGTGAAACTCGGGTAGGAGTATGTCTCTCCGAAAGGCTGCGACCTGCTCAGCGAGTACTGACGCATATCCGAAGCGGAGGTGTCGATCGACCGCGGGCACCTGAAAGCCTTGATGACAAAAGGACTTCTCAACTTTAGCCTGGCGGCATGTCGAACGGGACGTGGACGGACATCGAGAACGATCTGATTGTCGCGGACTAATTCGCGATGCTCGCTGACGATATTTCCGGGCGCCACTATAGCGAGGCTGAGCACCGTGGCGCACTCTTGCCTCTGCTGAACAATCGGTCCGAAGGATCGGTCGAGTTCAAACACCAAAACATCAGCGCGGTTCTGATCGGGCTCGGCGAAGATTGGATCCCCGGATACAAACCGGCATTTAATTATCAGATGTCCCTAGAAGACGCAGTGTTCCGCTGGCTAAAGGCGAACCCATCTTGGCTAGCCCGCGTGGCAGAAGCGCCGCAAGGCACCGGCCTCCGTGAAACGTCGCAGATCTGGGTTGGACCGCCGCCTACACTCTCAAACCAACCTCCACCTCAGGAACTGGAGCAGGTTCTGCGCGTTGCGCGCAAATTCGACGTTGCGGGTCAGCGCCCCGGTCTTGTCAAATTTGGAGAGAGCCGGGATCTGATAGCAGACCGATTTCCCGGTGCCGGTGGGTAGGATGCCGAGGATGCTTTGTCCGTGCATCGCCTCGTCGACGATCCGTTCCTGCAAGGGGCGGCCCATGTCATCCACGGGCTGACGGCGGAACGCCTCAAAACCGAACCAGCGCGAGAGCGCGCGTTTGGGATCATTCTTCTCGCGGCACCAGGCACAGTCGGGGCTGTCGCAGGCCGTATCACGCAGATGGCGCACGATGAGCGCGGCCTCGCGGAACTGCATGCGCACCCATGGCGGCATCACGGACTCCCCGCCAGCCACCGAAATCCATGAGAGGGCATAGGCCATCGGCCAGCCGAGCTGCGGACTTGCCAAACGCCCCAGCGTCTGCTCGATGCGCCGGCTACATGCACGGCCTGACAGGAGGCGCCGGATCGCATCTTCTGCCGCTCGCCCCGAGGGAACCGGGGCGGAACGGACAAGACTGAACACGGCATCAAACCCGGCCGAAGCTTCCTGCCGCGTGGCCAGAAAATGATAGGCGGTCAGCGCGTCAGGTTCAGCCCTTTGGAGATCGTGGAATGCGTTGAGCTGGTTTTCCAGCACCTGAAACACCAACCGCGCATCGAGTTCCGGGTTGTTCACATGTCCCGCTTGCAGGCGGCCATCATGGTAGTGCTTGACGAGGTGGTGGTATGGGTTGCGCGGAAAGGCCAGCGGGTTGAGCCACAATGTGTCGATCGGCGCGCCGAAGAGCATCGCCAAGCGCGGCCGCGCTGCCGCGAGGTGGGGCAGATCGTGCCGCAGAATGTTGTGACCGATGAGATGATCGTTGTTGGCCACCGCCGCTTCCAACCGATCAAGAGCGCCTTCCAAATCGCCTTTTCGGGACAGGATCGGAGGCGTTTCGCCACGCTGAACCGCCGCAAAGGCAAAGATCCGAGCGGTCTTGGGATCCACCTCGATGTCGACCGAAACGCACCGCTTGAGAAGTTTGTCTGAAGGTTCATGCATTGCGAGCGATTGGTCCGAGATGGTCTTTCAGTCTGATGTGTCGTCGATCTTCTTCCGGCTTGAAACGCAAGGTTCGTGTGCCTTCGAGGGACCTTGAAACAGATACGGCTGCAATGATTGGAAAGCTTCTTGTCACAGTTAGGGCAGGAAACAGCAACTGCGGCATCTGGCGCAACAATGTTGCCCAGCGCAAAATCCTAGTCGACGACTGGATAAAATGGCTTCCCCCAGTCCTGTTCCGGGTTGTCCATCATCAGGTCGACAAAGACGGGGAGTAGAAACGCCAGAATGGTCGCGCCATCTCGAACTTGCGCTCTGTTCACACCGCTATTCCAGGTTGCGCCGCCATGGATGAGTTGGTTGCGCAAGACGTATAGGCGGTCGAAAACAAAGCTGAGGACGCGTGCGGTATCCCCGGCCTGAAATGCTTGGGTGAAGGATCGGACGGAGGTGTTGAAACGCGCCTCCCAGTCTTCATACCCATCGATCCCATTGTGGTGCTGCCAAAACGGATTGAACACGAACCGGTTGTCCATGAGCAGCCGGACAGGGCCGGTGAACCTTTGCCACAAAGCCTTGTAGACCTTCTTCTCCTTGTCCAGCGCGACAAGCTTGCCGAAGAAATCCAGAAAGGCCGCGCGTTCACCCGGTGCGATCGACTGGAACTCGCGCTCATCGGCATAGGCCGCATTGAAGGCAATCCAGAGAAACAGGAAGCGTGCGTCGTCGTCCCCGTCACAGGCTTCGGACCTGCCAACCCAACTGATGGCGCGGTGGACGCGCAGGCCCATCGTTTCAGGGAAGCCGGCCCGAATGGCGCGCTGTTTTTCCTTGAGCGCGCTGAATTTCAAACTGCCGCCCATCAAATATCTCCTTTGAAAATCGCTTTCATGGCATCGCCCCGAAGTCGGATCGGCGATAGCCATCCACCATCGAGCGTAAACCTTCCGGTGCAACAACCTCGACCTTGTCGCCCCACTGGTAGAGGTGCCAAGTCATTTCGAGCCATCCGGCCGCATGGAAGCGCACGACCAGGCTGCCGTCACTTTGTGGTTCGAGGACCTGATCTGGATGAAACCTGAACCCTGCTGCGCGGTCGGAAGCCTCCGGCGCAAAACGCCAGACGACCTCTCCATATTGTTCCGGATCTTGCCAGACGCCGAAGGATTGCGCGGCATAGTCCGCAATGGTGAACCCTTCCCTCAGCGCAAAGCTCTCGTCGAGCGTTGTTGCCTCGCGAATGAGATCGATGCGGAAATTCCGCACCTCATCGGCCTTGGCTGGATCACGACCAGCAAGATAGGTGCGATGACCCAGCAGAACGCCGTGCGGCTCGAGAACGCGTGTCTCTTTATCTGCATTGTAGCGCACGCGTAGCCGAAAGGGCCCGCGCAGCGCCTCGATGATCGCGTCGAGGATATCAGGCGAAACGCTGACGTGTGGACCGGGTCGTGTCACCTGGCCCATTGCCGTCAGAACCGCTTCGGCATCCGCTTCGACGCGGGCTGCGCTGCGTGAGGATAGCCGCGCGAGGAGCCCGTCGCGAAGATCGGTGAGAGCCTGTGCGTGCCGAAGACGTCCATCGGTCTCGGCTCCGCGTGCCGCAATCTCCAGCGCCTCGACTCCGGTCTCTTGGCGCAGCTGAAGCCGATCGAGGTGCGGATCGGAGAGGCGCCAGCGACGTTTTCTGTCCTCGCCGTCTTCCGCCGTGACGTTGCCGAACGTCTCTTCCAAAGCGTCGGTCATGCGCTGCGCTGTTCGGTGTGAAACGTCGAATTCGGCGCAAATGTCTTCAAGGCTGATGCCATACCGCCGCGTCGCTGCCATTTGAGCGAGACGGATCAGATCCTGGGCTTTCGCGAAAGACATAAGCGCACCGAGCGAGCCTGTCAGAGTTTGACACCCTCGCAGGCTAGGAAGGTTCCTGCGCCCTGTCGAGTGATTCCCTAAGCAGGTAATTTCAG
>JAGRDY010000003.1 GCA_020446815.1 Paracoccaceae bacterium | reverse complement strand
ATGGCCACTTATCCGCCGTTCAACCCCAACCGTTATTCGGCGGCAAGCCCGGAAGCCTGGCGCAACCCGGCGGTGTCCCATGCCTATGAGCCCGGTTCGATTTTCAAACCCATCGTCGCCGCAGCGGCGGTCGAAGAGGGAACCGCCAGCCCACAGGACATCTTTTTCTGTGAGAACGGAGAGTTCCGCATCGGCAAGGCCACCATCGGGGAAGCAGCCAACCACCGGTTCGGCTGGCTGTCCCTGAGCAAGATCATCGCGCATTCCAGCAACATCGGGGCCATCAAGGTGGCGCAGACGCTCGGCGACCGGCGCTTTTTCGATTACATCAAACGCTTCGGTTTCGGAACCCGCTCCGGCGTTTCCCTGCCCGGCGAATCCTCCGGAATGCTGCGGCCGGTCGAAAACTGGTCCGGCCTGTCGCTCGCGTCGATCTCCTTCGGCCATGAAATTTCGGTCACGCCGCTGCAGATGGTCACCGCCATGGCGGCGATCGCCAACGGCGGCGAACTGGTGAAACCCCGGCTGGCGCGCGGCGTCTGGAAAGACGGCAAACAGGTCACGCATTATCCGCCGCAAGTCGTCCGCCGGGTCATTTCCCCCACCACCAGCCGCAAGATGATCGGCATGTTGAAGGAAGTGGTGCGCAAGGGCACCGGCAAGAAGGCGGCGGTCAAGGGATTCGAAGTGGCGGGAAAAACCGGCACGGCGCAGAAGATCGATCCGGAAACCCATCATTACTCCAGCGACAACTACATCGCGTCTTTTATCGGGTTCGTGCCGGCGGAATCGCCCCGCCTGGTCATCCTGGTGATGATCGACGAACCCCGGGACAAGTACTGGGGCGGCGAGGTGGCGGCTCCGGTGTTCAGCGAAATCGCCCGCGAAACGCTCCGCTACCTGAACGTCCCGCCGCAGGGTGAGCGGGTCTTCGTTCTGGACCGGGCATGAAACGCCATGAAGCACTTAAAGATACAGGCATCGGCATGACAGAAAAACTGACAGATCTGTTGAACGGGTATCCCATCGTCAACCTGCTCGGGACTTTCGAACGCGATATCGAATCCATCGCCTACGATTCGCGCAAGGTAGAGGCGGGCGGGCTGTTCGTGGCGCTCGCGGGCACGCGGGAAGACGGCGCGCGTTACATCCCCGAAGCCCTGCGCCGCAAAGCCGCGGCGTTCATCACCCAGTCGTCTCCGCAGCAACTGCTGGAATTCGGCGTCGGGGTCAACGGCGTCACGCAGATTCATGTGAAGGACGCGCGCGACGCTTTGTCCTGGATTTCCACACGCTACTACCACCAGCCTTCGCAGGACCTGAACCTGGTCGGCATCACCGGCACCAACGGCAAGACCACCCTCACCTTCCTGCTGGAATCGGTCTTCCAGCAGGCCGGCAAAAGCTGCGGGGTGATCGGCTCGATCAACTACCGCTTCGCCGACACAGTGTGCCCGGCGAACGTGACCACGCCCGAATCGCTCGACCTCAACCGGATCCTGGCGGACATGGTGGCGGCCAAAATCGAAAACTGTTTTCTCGAGGTGTCCTCGCACTCGCTGGCGCAAAAACGCGT
>JAGRDY010000030.1 GCA_020446815.1 Paracoccaceae bacterium | reverse complement strand
GTTGCCCCTAGTACGAGAGGACCGGGGTGAACGTTCCACTGGTGGACCAGTTGTCGTGCCAACGGCAGTGCTGGGTAGCTATGAACGGACAGGATAACCGCTGAAGGCATCTAAGCGGGAAGCCCCCTTCAAAACAAGATCTCCCTTGAGAGCCGTGGAAGACCACCACGTCGATAGGCCAGAGATGTAAGTGCGGTAACGCATTCAGTTGACTGGTACTAATTGCTCGATAGGCTTGATTTGATCCAGCAGAAGTCAGACTTCTGGTGATCAATAAGCGGGCTTGGACTTCCTGCGCTGCGGCGCGGGCTGATTGTTGTGTTTCTTTCTCGGTTTGGTGGTCATAGCACGAGCAAAACACCCGATCCCATCCCGAACTCGGCCGTTAAGTGCCGTTGCGCCGATGGTACTGCGTCTCAAGACGTGGGAGAGTAGGTCACCGCCAAACCTAGCAAGAAACACTTTCATATCTCTCTGACGATGATCACGAAATTCGGGCGCCCTTCTGGGCGCCTTTTTTCGTGAAAATATTCACCGCATCGGGCCGCGATGACTCACCGAAGCGCAAGCGTCCGGGGCAATCCGCCGCAGGGCGCCGCCCTCTTCAAACTTGCGGCCGAAGGCACCCGCACCCTATAATGCGCCGGTGGAATTTTGCCGGAGCGGCTCATGGCCTTCTTTCAAGACCGCGCCGCGGAACGTCCCGATACCTCCACCCAGAAAACCTTGAACCTCAGGCACCTTTCACCGGCCTATTTCGGCATGGTCATGGCCACCGGCATTGTGTCGCTCGCGGCCAATCAGATCGGGCTTTCAGCGGTTGCCTGGGTGCTTTTCGCCATCGCGACCCTTGCCTATCTGGCGCTTTGGGGATTGACCTTCCTGCGGCTGATCTGTTTTCCGGGCGCTTTTTTCGCCGATATGATCGACCACCTGCGCGGCCCCGGCTTCTTTACCATGGTCGCCGCCTCCAGCGTGCTGGGAAGTGAAGTCGTGCTGCTGAGCGGCAACCTGATTTTCGGTTTTGGTCTTTGGTTCATTGCGCTGGTGTTGTGGCTGGCGCTTACCTACACGATTTTCAGCGCCTTCACTGTCAAGGAAGACAAGCCGACGCTCGACAAGGGGATCAGTGGGGCGTGGCTTCTGGCTGTCGTTGCAACCCAGTCCATCGCGGTCCTTTCTTCGCTTCTCGCCGTCGGCGTCCAACAACCCTACCGGCTCGACCTGAACTTTCTGGCGCTGTCGATGTGGCTTTGGGGGGGGATGCTCTACATCTGGATGATGTCGCTGATCTTTTATCGCTACACGTTTTTTCGATTTTCCCCCAATGACTTGTCGCCCCCCTATTGGATCAACATGGGTGCCATGGCGATTTCAACCCTTGCGGGGTCTCTGTTGATCCTCAACTCCGATCATGCGCCGTTTCTGCATTCCATCATCCCCTTTATGAAGGGATTTACGATTTTTTACTGGGCGACGGGCACATGGTGGATTCCGATGCTGCTGATCCTGGGCGTCTGGCGCCATATCTACAAACGATTCCCGCTGAAATATGACCCTCTTTATTGGGGGGCGGTGTTCCCGATCGGCATGTATGCGGTCAGCACTTATCAGATGACCCGTGCCATGGCGTTCGATTTTCTCGAATTCCTGCCGGAAATCTTTGCCTGGATCGCGCTTGCCGCCTGGACATTGACATTTGCGGCCTACGCCATCACCCGGATGCGGGCCTTGCGCGGCGATGGAATACACCCATAGCGGTGGCTGGGGCGGGAGGGATCGAACCTCCGTATGTCGGTACCAAAAACCGATGCCTTACCGCTTGGCTACGCCCCAACTGCGCGGGTTCATATCCAAGCATTGACCTGGCCGCAAGAAAAAACCGTGCCATTGTGCCGTAATACCAGCGGCCGTTTGGACTGACCGGTCCCGGTTTGATCAACGGGCCTGGCAAGCCACCCGAAGCCGTCGGCTCCGCTGGATCACGGCCGGTGCGCGCGATCGCCGGCGCGCACGGTGGCGATCCTGACCTTTGGGCTGCGTGCCTTATGCGGCAATCTCCGCCAAGGGTCAGTGCGTTGCGTGAGCGGCGCCAAATCGTCGCGGCGTGGGGGCGCGCCGGCAATCACGCGGCGGGCTGCGCCCTTGTTTCCGCGCGCGGGTGCGCTGCCCGGATGGCCGCGGCAAGCCGCTGCCGCTTGTCGTCGGCTGCCGCCGGAACGAGTCAATTGCCAGAGCCGCTGGTATAACCAGCAGGTTCATTCACATTCGGCGCGCCGCGCAAAAGAGCCATGGCGGCTGAGGCTTTGGGCGATGCCCAAGCCGTTGTTTGGCGGAACGCATGTGCCCTGATCCGATTGCCGCTGTTTTCGCCCCCTCGGGCAGACTCCCGCAAACGTGGGGTTTTCGCTTCAGGTTCTGAGCACCCGGTAGGCGGCGGGAATGACCAGCACCGTCAGAAGGGTTGACGAAGCGAGCCCAAAGAGAAGCGAGATGGCAAGCCCCTGAAAGATCGGGTCGGTAAGAATGACCGCCGCCCCGATCATGGCGGCCAGCGCGGTCAACAGGATCGGCTTGAAGCGCACGGCCCCCGCCTCGACCAGGATTTCAGTCAGCGCCCGGTTCGGTGATCGGGCATGGCGGATGAAATCGACGAGCAAGATCGAGTTGCGCACGATGATGCCCGCCAGCGCGATGAAGCCGATCATCGATGTGGCAGAGAAAGGCGCGCCAAATGCCCAGTGCCCGCCGATGATACCGATGAAGGTCAGCGGGATCGGCATCAGGATCACCAGCGGCACCTTGAAAGACCTGAACTGCCCGACAACCAGAATGTAAATTCCCAAAAGCGCCACGCCAAAAGCCGCCCCCATGTCACGAAACGTGATCCAGGTCACTTCCCATTCGCCATCCCATAGCAGCGTTGGCCGGCTTTCATCCTCGGGCTGGCCGTGCAGCGAAATTGTCGGCTTCGGCAGGCTCCCCCAGTCTTGCGCATCAATCGCATCCTGCACGGCGATCATGCCGTAAAGCGGTGCCTCGAAACTGCCGGCGAGTTCGGCTGTAACCATTTCCGCTGCGCGTCCATTATGACGAAACACCGGGAAAGAAGCACGTTCCTCGCTCACTTCGACCACATCACCCAGTTCGACCACCGCGCGGTCGCCGGGAAGGGCATTGGCGGGGATCGGCGTGGTCAGGAACGCTTCATCGACGGTTTTTTTGCTCCGCGGCCGTTCGACCCGGATCGGGATCGGCGCGCGCCCGTCGCCGCGATGGGAATAACCGATGGTCCGGCCGGTATTCAGAAGGCCGATGGTGTTCAGGACATCCGCCTCATCGACATGGAAAAACTCGGCATCGTCGGTGGAAACGGTGATCCGCGACCTGCGCGCCGGGACGCCATAGGAATTGTCGATATCGACGATGAACGGCACGGAGCGAAATGCGTCTTCGACCTTTGCAGCCACGGCGCGGCGGGAAACGGCATCCGGCCCGTATATTTCGGCCAGAAGCGTTGCCAGAACCGGCGGGCCAGGGGGCGGCTCGACTACCTTCAGGCTGGTACCGGGGGGCAGCGGCAACGCCGTTATGCGGCTGCGGATGTCGAGCGCGATGTCATGGCTGGTTCGGGTGCGCTCGTCTTTCGGCAAGAGATTGATCGAGACGTCGCCTTGTTCGGGCAGCGCCCGCAGATAGGAATGGCGCACCAGGCCGTTGAAGTTGAAGGGGGCTGCGGTGGCGGCATGGGTCTGCACCGAATGCACCTCGGGCAGGTCCAGAACCACGCGCGCCACCGACTGAGCGACAGCATCGGTCTCCTCGACCGACGATCCCTCGGGAAGGTCGATCACCACCGACAGTTCGGATTTATTGTCAAAAGGCAAGAGCTTGACCGTCACATCCTTGGTGTAAAACAAGGCGAGCGACCCAAAGGTGAGTATCGTTACCGCGACAATCAGCGCCCAGCTTGCGGTCTTGGTGGCAAGGATCGGGCGTGCGACGGCCTCGTAGGCGCGCGACAGGCGGCTGCGATGATCCGCGTGGCCCTCTGCCGGTGCCTTGCCCGCAACCTTCAGCATCAGCCAGGGTGTCACGGTGACCGCCACAAAGAAGGAAAAGATCATCGCCGCCGAGGCATTGGCCGGAATGGGGCTCATGTAAGGGCCCATCAGGCCGGAGACGAAAAGCATCGGCAACAACGCGGCAACCACTGTCAGGGTGGCGACGATCGTCGGGTTGCCGACCTCTGCCACGGCGTCAATTGCCGCCTGGCGCCGGTTCCGGTCGTCGCCCATGCCCCAGTGGCGGGCGATATTCTCGATCACCACGATGGCGTCATCGACCAGAATGCCAATGGAAAAGATCAGCGCGAAGAGCGATACGCGGTTGAGCGTATACCCCATGAGCCAGGAGGCGAAGAGCGTAAGAAGGATGGTTACCGGGATCACGACGGCAACCACCAGCGCCTCGCGGCGCCCGATGGCCATCCACACCAGCGCGATGATGGAAACGGTGGCCAGGCCAAGGTGATACAGCAGCTCATTGGCCTTTTCATTGGCGCTTTTGCCGTAGTCGCGGGTCACTTCAACCGTCATGCTGTCGGGAATCAGGCTGCCTTCCAGCAATTCCACCCGGTGCAGGACCGCCTCGGCGACGTTGACGGCATTGGAGCCGGCGCGCTTTGCCACGGCCAATGTGACCGACGGCAGGCGGGTGATCCTGCCTTCCTTCCGCTCCACCGTACTGACAAGAATGTCGGCGCCGTCGTCGGCGAAATACACATCGGCCACGTCGCGGACATAGACCGGGCGGTTGTCTCTCGTGGTCAGCAGCAGATTGCCGATCTCTTCGGGGGTGCGAAGGGTTTCGCCCGCCACAAGGTTTATCTGCTCGCCCGCATCGAGAATACGGCCCGCCGGAAATGCGGTGTTGGCGCTCGCGACCTTGCCCGCAAGCTGTTGCAGCGTGACACCAAACAGCGCCAGCCGCGCCGGGTTGGGCGCGACGCGCAGGCTTTCACCGGTTTCGCCCACCAGATAGGTCAGGCCCACGTCAGGAATCTTGGCGATCTCTGTTCGAAGCTCGCGCGCGATGCGCGTCAGATCATTGGCGCTGATCGTATCGGCCAGACCAGGCAGGGGAGAGAGCGTCAGCGCCAGGATCGCCACATCGTCAATGCCGCGCCCGACAATCAGCGGTTCGGGAACGCCCACGGGGATCCGGTCAAGATTGGCGCGAACCTTGTCATGCACTCGCAACACGGCCGCATCGGACGAAGTGCCGACAATGAAACGGGCGGTGACCATGACCTGATCGTCACTGGTCTGCGAATAGACATGCTCGACGCCGCTGATCCCCTTGACGATGGTTTCCAGGGGCTCGGTGATCAGTTTGACCGCATCCTCCGCCTTCAGCCCATCGGCGCGCACATGGATATCGACCATCGGCACGGATATCTGCGGTTCTTCCTCACGCGGCAGAGAGACGAGCGCGACGATGCCAAAGACCAGTGCTGCCAGCAAAAACAGCGGCGTCAGCGGCGAGTCGATGAAACCGCGGGTCAATGCCCCCGCGATGCCCAGCTTGGTCGGTGGCGGCGTCATGGGGTGACCACGATATCGCCTGTCCCCAGACCGGTGAGGATTTCGGTGAACCGGGCACCATCGCGCCAAAAGCTGTTGCCGGTGACAACGGTGCGGTCGATTTTCTCGCCTCCCTGCATGACAGATACGAAATCGATCCCCGATCGGGTGGCCACGGCCGCCTCAGGCACCAGCAAGGCGCGGCGCGTTCCAACCGGCAATTCGACCAGAACCCGTGCGTTGACGAATGCCGTTTCCAAGCCGTCCACCTCGACATCCGCCACGACCCGGCCATTGTCGATCTGCGGATAGATCTTGGCGATGGTCCCGTCGGAAGCTTTGCCGCCCGATGTAATGCGGATCGTCGCCCCCTGGCTGAGCGCCAAGGCGTGGCGTTCCGGAATGGCGAGCCGCAGGAAAAAGCCGCCGCCACCGATAGTGGCCACGGCTTCGCCCGCAACGATCACCGTGCCGCGCGCAACCGGCACGGTCAGCACACGCCCATCACCGGGTGACAGAACGGCACCTTCGGCGGATTGCTGGACGATAACCGCACGCTCCGCTTGGGTGGTCAACATCTGCCCCTGAACGACATCGACGGCGGTGCGCAACTGATCCAGCCTCTGGACGGTCGCCACTCCGCGCTCAACCAGTGCCTCGCCCCGCTCCAGTTCGGTTTGCGCCGTTTCAAGCTGCGCCTTGAGGGCCGTGATCTGGGCGTCAATGGCTGCAATCCGAAAGGCGATCTTGTCATCGCGGACAAATGCGATGCGCTGGCCCTCGCTTACCAGGTCGCCTTCGCTGACGGTCAGTTCGGCTACGATGCCGCCAATGCGCGCGCGCGCCGGTACGGTTTCCTTCGCTTCGACCCTGCCATAGACCGCTTTCCATTCCGTGACCTCACTGGGGACGAGCCTCAGCGTTCCGGCCCAACTCGCACCGGCAGCCAGCAGGCAGGTCAACAGCAGGATCAAACGCATGATGCCGCCCTTTCAGAACGCCGTGCCGGGCTTTACCCCAAGCTTGCGAAACAAGGCCGCTGCCGGGCAAAATCCGGTGAAGGCGGATTGCAGCATGTTGAGCCCGATAAAGACCGTGAACCAGATGAACAAGGATGACACCCAAAGTGTCAAACCGACCGAAAGAAGAACCATGATACCTGCAAAAGCGAGAACAGAACGATCCAAGGACATTGTCACCTCCATAGATGATTTACGTATTCATAACTACGAATGTGTTTTCAGATTTTCAAGTGGCGGCACAAGATTCAGATATCATCATCGGCGCTGACCTCGGAAGCCTTCAGTTTTTCGATCTTCGGCACACGCAAGGCCAGGCGTTCACAAACGTCGCGGATGTGCCCGTGTGTTCCTTGTGCAGTTAGTAATTCTCGAACCCGTTCTTGCCATCATGGGTCAATTTGCCCGATGAAGTCCAGTTGACATTGCGCGGTGAAACCCGCGGTTGGGCCGCGAAAACGATACCGCCATCGCCGAAATCGGCAAGGCAAACCGCATTCCATGCGGCTTGCGCATCGGGCACGCATTCCCCGATCTTGTCAAAGGCAAGTTCGGGGCCTGCGTCAATCGCCAGATGGCCACAGGTGATCGAAACACAGAACATCACATCTTGTGGCCCGTGCCGCCCTGGCCTGCCTCAACGCTGAAAACGGCGGTGCCGTCGCAATGGCCCGGCATTGCGGAAAATGCCTGGCCCATGCCCTGGCGCCGATGCCACAAGAATGCGCCGCGCCGCAGGGCTTTGGCGAGTCATTTTCGCCCCGCGCTGTTGCCGGCAAAGGGCGCGCGCCCGGATGCGACACGACAGCAGTGCTTGTTTCAGGCTTGTCTTGCCATTCGCGCCGATTTCCATGGCGGCGTCACCGAAGGCGCGCCGAAATGATAGCCTTGCATGCAATCAATGCCAATCTGGGTCAGATAGGCGGCGTCCCGCGCCGATTCCACCGATTCCGCCACGGTAAACATGTCGAACTGGCGCGCAACGGCGAGCATCGCCTGGGTCAAGACCTGGTTGTCGGCGTTATCGGCGATCCCGCGAATGAACTGGCCGTCGATCTTGACGATATCGAAATAGAATTCGCGCAGGTAGCGGAAGGAGGTGAACCCCGAACCGAAATCATCCAATGCGAAAGAAATGCCCTGTGCCTGCAAATCCTTCATAAAGACCGCGACGATTTCCGGCACCACTATGGCCGAAGCTTCGGTGATTTCGAGAATCAGCCTTTCCGCGGCGGCAGGGTTGGCCTTCAACCCGCGACTCAGCGTGCGCAGCCATCGAGGATACCCGACGGAGCGGGCGGACATGTTGATCGCGAGCCGCAGCGATGGATCGGCCGCCAGCGCATTCAGGCCCTGATCGAGCGCCAGGCAGTCAAGGATGCGACCGATTTCCGTCGATTCGATCGACTCGATGAAATCCCTGGCCGGGATAATGCGCCCCGTCGTGTCGAGCAATCGGATAAGGCCTTCGTAAAACGCCGGCAGATTGGGCCCACCGGCGGGAAAGACCGGCTGATACGCCATTAAGACATTGCGCCGTTGGACCGCGTCGCGCACCATGGACATGATTTCACGGTCGCGCTGGTTCACGGCGGCGCTCAGCGGGCTGTCGTGCGCCGGGTCAATCGGGTTACGCCTGGATTTACCCCGGTTCTGCATCAAACTCTCCTCGTCCGTCGGGGATAGATTGGGCGCAAGGCGATAAGAACCGGTAAACGACGCTGTCGTGTGAGCGGATTCGCGAAGGCGACGGCAAAGGGGGCAAGGCAGATGACAGAACGCTGTGCATGGTGCGGAAGCGAACCGATTTATGTCGCCTATCACGACCGCGAATGGGGTGTGCCCGAATGGCAGGCGCGGGCGTTGTGGGAAAAGCTGGTTCTTGACGGGTTCCAGGCCGGGCTTTCCTGGATCACGATCCTCAAAAAGCGCGAAAACTTCCGCGCCGCTTTCGCCGGATTCGATCCGGCGACGATCGCCGCCTGGGGCGAGCGCGATATCGCGCGGCTACTGGCCGACCCCGGCATCGTCCGCCACCGGGGCAAGATCGAGGCGACGATCGGCAATGCCAGGGCCTATCTTGAAATCGACGCCGCAGAGGGGTTCGGCAACTTCTTGTGGCGATATGTCGATGGGCAGCCCTTGCAGAACAACCCCGCGACGATGGCGGACGTTCCCGCGCGCACAACGCTTTCCGAGCAGATTTCCAAAGACCTGAAAAACGCCGGATTCAGGTTTTGTGGCCCGACCATCGTCTATGCCTTCATGCAGGCGGTCGGCATGGTCAACGACCATGTTGTCACCTGCCACCGGCACGGCGAGTTGGCGGGCTGATGTTCACGAACCGGACAACAGAGCGGCGATGATCGCCCGGCCGCTTTCGCCCGACCATTCCGCATCGCCCGACATGCGGGCAATTTCCTGGCCTTCGGGGTTGAGGATGACCGTCACCGGCAACCCCATCACCGCCATGTCGCGCGCCAGTTGCTGTTTGGGATCGAGCAGGATCGGCAGGCGCGTCACCCCGACCTCATCGAAAAGCCGCTGGATGGCGGGCAGCATGTTGCGCCCCGTGGCGATGGTGACAACTTCGAAGCTGTCGCCGCCAAACGTGCCCTGAAGCGCATCGAGGGCAGGCAATTCCTTGCGGCAGGGCGCGCACCAGGTGGCCCAGAAATTGACCAGCGTGTACTTGCCTTGCCAGTCCGACAGCCGATGGTCACCGCCTTCGGCGTCGCTGAACGGTTGTTGCGACACTTCCGCCGGTTCGGCCAGAAATACCAGTTTCTTCATTGTGCCGTCGCGCAACGCCTCAAGCGCGGCGGTATCGGCAAAAGCCGTGTTTGCACCAAAGGCGAGGGCCGTGTAGAGGACGGCAGGGAATAACCAGCGCATGAACCCTCCGGGGGGGTGAACCAATGACCGACAAGACCCAGAACGCCATGTGGGGAGGACGTTTCGCCACCGGGCCGGACGCGATCATGGAAGCGATCAATGCCTCGATCGGATTTGACCGGCGGATGGCCGCCCAGGACATCGCGGGATCCCGTGCCCATGCGGCGATGTTGGCTGCCCAGGGCATTATCACCGATAAAGACGCCGAGGCGATAGGGAAAGGCCTGCTCACGATCTTGTCAGAGATCGAGAACGGAAATTTCGCCTTTTCGACGGCACTGGAAGACATTCACATGAATGTGGAGGCGCGGCTGAAGGAGCTCATCGGCGAGCCGGCGGGGCGGTTGCATACCGGGCGCAGCCGCAACGATCAGGTCGCCGTCGATTTCCGGCTCTGGGTGCGCGACCGCTGCGACGAGGCAGTCGCCAAGCTGTCGGCCTTGTGTCTGGCGCTTGTGGGGCAGGCCGAGGTGGGGGCCGACTGGGTGATGCCGGGTTTCACCCATATGCAGGTGGCCCAGCCTGTCACATGGGGCCATCACATGTTGGCCTATGTGGAAATGTTCGGTCGCGATGCCGGCCGCTTTCGCGATGCACGCACGCGGCTGAATGAAAGCCCGCTGGGGGCGGCCGCGCTGGCCGGTACGTCTTTTCCCATCGACCGGCACATGACCGCCAGGGCGCTGGGCTTCGACCGGCCTTCGGCCAATTCGCTGGACGCCGTCAGCGACCGGGATTTCGCGCTGGAATTCCTGGCCGCCGCGTCGATCTCGGCCATGCATCTGTCAAGGCTTGCCGAAGAGCTGGTGATCTGGTCCACCGCGCAGTTCCGCTTCGTGGCGCTTTCCGACCGGTTTTCTACGGGCTCCTCGATCATGCCGCAGAAAAAGAACCCCGACGCGGCCGAACTGATCCGGGCCAAGGTGGGGCGGATCATGGGCGCCAATGCCGGGCTGATGATGGTAATGAAGGGCCTGCCGCTGACCTATTCGAAGGATATGCAGGAAGACAAGGAACAGGTCTTCGACGCCGCCGACAACCTGATGCTGGCGCTGGCGGCGATGGAGGGCATGATTCGCGACCTGAGCGCCAACCGTGCCAATCTTGAAGCTGCCGCGGCGTCGGGGTTTTCCACCGCCACCGATCTGGCCGACTGGCTGGTGCGCACCCTTGGCCTGCCGTTCCGCGAGGCGCATCATGTGACCGGAGCTCTGGTGGCGCTGGCCGAAAGGCGAGGTTGCGATTTGCCCGATCTGACGCTGGCCGACATGCAATCCGCCCATGCCGGGATCACCGAGGATGTGTATACCGTGCTCGGGGTTCACAATTCGGTCGCCAGCCGCCAAAGCTATGGCGGCACCGCCCCCAACCAGGTGCGCGCGCAGATCGCGCTGTGGAAGGAGAAGCTGAAATGAAGGCCATCACGCTCTTGCTGGCGGCGCTGGCCCTTGCCGCCTGCGGCGCCGACGGAGAACCGACCCCGCCGCAGGCGGCGGGACTGACGGTTTCCGGCCAGGTCAAGGTCGGCATCGGCGGCAGCCTCTGAAACGCGCGGAGCATCCATAGTGGACCATTTCCTTTATCGCGACGGCGCGCTTTTCGCCGAGGATGTCGCCATCGCCGATATCGCCGCCACTGTGGGCACCCCGTTCTATGTCTATTCAACGGCCACGCTCGAACGTCACTACCAACTTTTCCAGCAGGCTCTGGAAGGTCTGCCGCACCTGATCTGCTATGCGATGAAGGCCAATTCCAATCTGGCGGTTGTCCGCACGCTCGGGCGTCTTGGAGCGGGGATGGATGTGGTCTCGGTGGGCGAATATCTGAAGGCTCGGGCCGCCGGTGTTCCGGGCGAACGCATCGTTTTTTCCGGCGTCGGCAAGACCGCGGATGAAATGCGCGTGGCGCTCGAAGGCGGTATCCGCCAGTTCAATGTCGAAAGCGAACCGGAATTGCACGCCCTGAATGCGGTCGCGGTTTCGCTTGGCAAACGCGCGCCGATCACCATTAGGGTCAATCCCGATGTCGATGCGAAGACCCATGAAAAGATTGCCACCGGCAAGAAGGAAAACAAATTCGGCATTCCGATTTCCCGCGCCCGCGCCGTCTATGCCACAGCCGCGGCCCTGCCGGGCATCGAGGTGGTGGGGGCAGACGTTCACATCGGCAGTCAGTTGACCGATCTCGAACCATTCGCGCAGGCCTATTTGAAGGTCGCCGAGCTGACCCGGCAGCTTCGTGCCGATGGCCATGACATCCGCCGCCTCGACCTTGGGGGCGGGCTTGGCATTCCTTATGAGCGTACGAACGGGGCACCGCCCTTGCCGATGGACTATGGCGCCGTCATCCGGCGCACATTGGGCGATCTCGGGTGCGAGATCGAGATTGAGCCGGGCCGCCTGATCGCGGGCAATGCCGGTTTGCTGGTCAGCGCGGTGATCTATGTGAAATCCGGCGAGGATCGCGATTTTCTGATTGTCGACAGTGCGATGAATGACCTGGTCCGACCGTCCATGTATGGCTCCCATCACGATATCGTCCCGGTCGTGGAACCTGCCGCGGGGATCGAGCTGCGCCCCTATGACGTGGTCGGGCCGATTTGCGAAAGCGGCGATACTTTCGCCAAACAGCGGCTCTTGCCGCCACTCGGTGCCGGTGACCTGATCGCCTTTCGTTCGGCGGGGGCCTATGGTGCCGTCATGGCGTCTGAATACAATTCGCGCCCGCTGGTCCCCGAGGTTCTGGTCAGGGGCGATCAATTTGGTGTCATTCGGCCACGCCCAAGCTATGAAGAGATGATAAACCGCGATAGCATTCCTCAGTGGCTTTGATACGCAATTCCATGTGAGGGTGACCGCAACCGGAGAAACGCGACCGGAACATGATCGAAACCAACCCGCTGACTCGTGCTGCGCTCAGACATCTTGTCTGGCCTGTCCGCCTGACGCGGGCGGGTATGGTCGCCGAACGCATCACGCGCGGGTTTTGGCCGGTCTGGACAATCCTCTTTGCGGTGATGGCGGGGCTGGCCTTCGGGCTTCATGACACGCTGCCGCTCGAGGTGCTCTGGATAACCGGGCTGGCGGCCATCACCGGGCTGGTCTGGGCGTTGGTACGCGGTGTGCGGCAGTTCCGCTGGCCCAGCCGCGACGAAGCCTTGGCGCGTCTCGACGCGACATTGCCCGGGCGCCCGATTGCCGCGCTGAATGACGCACTGGCCCTGGGTCAGCGCGATGCCGGATCGAAATCGGTCTGGAAGGCCCATGTTGCGCGCATGGCCAAACGGGCCGGCGCGGCGCGCGCGATCGCACCCGATTTGCGGATCGCCCGTGCCGACCCCTTCGGTTTGCGGCTCGCCACGCTCACGGCGCTGATCGTCGCCTTGCTGTTCGGCTCGCTTTGGCGCCTGGCCGAAGTGCCCGGCCTTGCGCGCGGCAACGGCCAGCCGGTGGCCGGTGGAGGCGGGCCTTCCTGGGAAGGCTGGGCCGAACCGCCTGCCTATACCGGACGGCCAAGCCTCTATCTCAACGCCATCACCGCGTCGGCTATCGAGCTGCCGCAGGGAAGCCTGATCACGCTGCGGATTTACGGTGACGCTGATGCGATAAAAGTCGAAGAAACCGTTTCGGGGGCCGCCAGCCCCAGGGCGCCCGCCAATCCCTCGGCCCCGGGGAGCACGGTTCGCGCCCTCGATTTCGTTGCGGTCCGTTCGGGCCGCTTGACGATCGACGGCGCTGGCGGGCAACAGTGGGCCGTAACGATCCTGCCCGACACCGCGCCGCGCGTTCGCCTGACAGGCGCGATCATGCGCGAGGCCGACGGCACCATGGCGCAGACCTTCATGGCGACCGATGACTATGCCGTCGAATCCGGTCACGCGGTCTTTGCGCTTGATCTTGGTGCGGTCGACCGGCGCTATGGGCTTGCCTCGGCGCCGGACCCGCGCGAACCGCTGGTCTATGATCTGCCCATGCCGATCACCGGCAGCCGCGCCGATTTCACCGATTCACTAATTGAAGATGCCTCCAAGCACCCCTGGGCGCATCTGCCGGTCAAACTGACGCTTTATGTCAAGGACGGGCGGGGGCAGGAAGGCCAGAGCGAACAGAAATCGCTGAACCTGCCGGGCCGGCGTTTCTTTGATCCGGTAGCCGCCGCCGTGATCGAACTGCGCCGCGATCTGTTGTGGACGCGCGACAATGCCCCGCGCGTCGCCCAGCTCCTGCATGCGCTGACCAACCGGCCCGAGGGGCTGTTGCGCAACGAACGTGCCTATCTGATGCTGCGCGTCGCCATGCGGCAGCTTGATACGGCTTTGGAAAAGGGGCCGCTCAGCGATGAATTCCGCGATGAAACCGCCGAAGCCTTCTGGGAAATCGCCACGCTGATCGAGGATGGCGGGCTGGCCAATGCGCTCGACCGGATGCAGCAGGCGCAGGAGCGCCTGTCCGAGGCCATTCGCAATGGGGCCACCCCGGAAGAGATCCAGAAGCTGATGGATGATCTGCGCCAGGCGACCGATGACTATATCCGCCAACTGGCCGAGAACATGAAGCGCCAGGGCGCCGACGAGCCCGACCGGCAGGCCCAGAACGGGCAGGAAATCGGCCCGGATCAGTTGCAGCAGATGATGGACGAGATTCAGCGCCTGATGGAAGAGGGGCGCATGGCCGAGGCACAGGAACTTCTCGAACAGCTCAACCGCATGATGGAAAACATGCGCGTCGTCGAGGGGCAGCAAGGTGACGGTCAACAGGGCGACGGGGCGCAGGCCATGCAGGATCTGCGCGAAACGCTGCGCAATCAGCAAGACCTGTCCGACGAGGCGTTTCAGGACCTTCAGGAACAATTCGGCCAGCGAAGCGATGGTCAGTCCGGCCAGGGCCGCCAGTCGCCCGGCGAAAGCCAGCCCGGGAACGGGCAGACCGGCAGGCCTGACGGCCAGAATGGCATGGCTGAAGGCGACCCGCAGGGCGCCGACCAGAATGCCGATGGCCGCAACGGCGGCAGCCTGGCCGAGCGGCAAAGGGCCTTGCGCGATCAGCTCAACCGCCAGCAGGGCAACCTGCCGGGCGCGGATTCCGAAGGCCGCGACGCGGCGCGGCAGGCGCTGGATGACGCGGGGCGGGCGATGGACGGCGCGGAACGCGCCCTGCGCGACGGCGATCTGCCGGGTGCGCTGGAAAGGCAGGCCGAGGCCATCGAGAACCTGCGCGAAGGAATGCGAAATCTGGGCGAAGCGCTGGCACAGGAGCAACGCGACGGTGCGGGGCGCCAGGGCGAAGCCTTCAGCGGCACCAACCGTAATTCACAGCGCGACCCGCTGGGTCGCAAGACCGGTGAATTCGGCGGCACGGGCACCGATGAAAATCTCTTGCAGGGCGATGATGTCTATCGCCGCGCGCGCAATTTGCTGGACGAGATTCGCCGCCGGTCCGGCGAACAGACCCGCCCGCCGGTCGAGCTTGACTATCTCAAACGATTGCTGGACCGGTTCTGAAACCGTTTCACAGGGATGCGCTCATTTGTTGCGCAATGCCTCGGTCGAAGACTGCATCTTGGTGTCAATCCAGATGCGCGCCTTGTCGACGCCACTCACATAGGCATCCATCATCGGTTTCATCGCCGGCAGCTGGGCTGAAATGACCGGCGCCAGCAGATAGGTGGACAGCAGGACCGCCGCCGAAATCAGCGAAATAGAAAACCCGAGCCGAAAGCCGCTGCGCCGCCGCTGCAATGTTTCGGGCGCGTCGCGCGATGCGGCATCGTCGCCACGCTCCGAGGTTGCGCGCAGGGTCGAGTTGATTTCCTCGATATCAGGCAAAAGCTCGCGTCTCGATCCCCGCGATACGACCGAATCTTCGTCGTCGCTGTCATCGGAACCGCCGCGGGTATGCGCCACACGGTCCTTTTGGGCCGCATCTGCGGGCTCGGTTGCGGGCATATCGCCGGAGGACAGGCCAAGGTCGGGCTGGGTTTCCAGCGTCGCGCCTTCCTTTTCGCGCGCGCGCACCTCGCGCGCCGCCTCTTCACGCAGGACGTTGAGAACGGCATCGTCCAGGGTGCGGCGGCGAAATGTCAGCGTCGGGTTGGTCGCGGGCGCTGCGGCATCTTCCTCGTTATCCTCGCCGTCTGCGCCGTCATCGCTGTCGCCAGCCTCTGGCGGGGCGGCTTGCGAAGCGGGCGCCGCATCGGTCTTTGGCCCGGTATCTGCCGACGCGTCGCCGACATCCGTGTCTTCCTGCCAGACCTGGCTTGCCTCCTGCGTGGCTTCATCGGTCCGTTTGGCTTGCCGTTGCGCTGTCGATTCCTGAAACCAGGCCTGTCCGCAGTTGGAGCACTGAACATCGCGCCCCGTCTCGGGGATGACGCTGTCATCCACTTCATACTCTGCGCCGCAACTTGGGCATACTAAACGCATATGATCGCACCCCGCTCTGCCAACCCTCAATCAGGCTCGGTCTGCCATTCTGGCCATTGGCTCTGGCGTGTTGTAGCAAGCAACCTGTCGTCGTCCAAGCATTTGTGACTGTCAAACGTGAAACGTCTGGCAGGAAAGCCAAAGGGTCGGCCCAAACCGCAGGGGGAAAAGGCAATGATCGGGTTCGACAATGTTGCCCATGACTTTGGCAGCGGCGCATTGTTGAGCGAGTTGACCCTGGAATTGACCGCCGGATCGTTTCACTTTCTGACCGGCCCGTCGGGCGCGGGAAAATCGACGTTCCTGAAGCTCTGCTACGGAGAGTTGACACCGACATCGGGCACGGTCTCGTTTCTGGGGCGCAACATCGCGGGCATGAACCGCGATGAGCTTGCCCTGATGCGCCGGGACATCGGGGTAGTGCATCAGGATTGCCAGTTTCTGGACCATCTGACGCTGGCTGAAAACGTGGCGCTGCCGCTTGCGGTCAGCGGGCGGCGCATCGATCCAGGCGAGCTGGCTGAATTGCTTGGCTGGGTGGGTCTTTCGAACCAGGCGCAGGCCCTGCCCCCGACACTGTCGGGGGGTGAACGCCAGCGCGGGGCGCTGGCGCGCGCCGTGATCATGTCGCCCCGGATCCTGTTGGCGGACGAACCCAGCGGCAATCTCGATCATGATCTGTCCATGCGGCTCTTGACGCTGCTTGTCGAACTGAACCGGCTGGGCACAACCGTGATGATCGCGACCCATGATCTGGCCCTGATCCGGGCGGCCAAGACCCAGGTGTCGGCCCGCGTGATGCGGATCAAGGACCGCAGGCTGCATCCTGCGGGGGCAGATCTTTGATGTCGCGCCTGTCGACAGTCTTGGCCCGTCTCCTCGGCGATACGGAAGCCGACAAGGTGGTGCCGCGTTCCGGCCTCGCGCTCTGGCTGACCGTCTTCACCGCGGCCGCGATGGCATTCCTTTCGGTCCTTGCCCTGGCGATGTCGCTGGCCACCGCGCGATTGGCCGACCGCTGGTCCGGCGCTTTCGAGGGGCGGGCGACCATTCTGATATCCGCCGCACCCGAAGCGATGGGCGTGCAAGCGCAACGTGTGCTGGATATTCTTGCTGTCACCCCCGGCGTGGCATCGGCGCATGTCGTCGATCAGGGTGAAATGCGCCGGCTGCTCGCGCCCTGGTTCGGCGCGCGGACGCCGATCGAAAGCCTGCCCGTTCCGCAACTCATTGATGTCGAGGAAACCCCAGCCGGGTTCGACGCCGCGGGTCTTGCCCTTCGCCTGGCCGCCGAGGTTCCCGACGCCCATCTTGACGATCATCAGCGCTGGCGCAAGCCACTGGTGCAGGCAGCGGCACGAATCCGGCTGGTTTCGGTTTTGTCGCTGATCCTGATCGGTGGCGCGACCGCCGCGATGCTGACACTGGCGGCGCTGGCTTCGCTGGCTTCACATGCACGGGTCATCGCGGTCCTGAAGCTGATCGGCGCCCGCGATGCCTATATCGCCAGGGCCTTTGTGCGCCGTTTCACGCTGCGCAGCCTGATCGGGGCAGGCCTTGGGACATCGGCCGGCATGATCGCCCTGGCCACCTTGCCCGGCGCCTCCGCGCCGGGTGGGTTGCTGACCGGTCTGGGGTTTTCGGGTTTGCAATGGCTCTGGCCGCTGGCCATTCCGCCCTTGGCCGCTATCATCGGTTTCTGGGTGACGCGCACCGCCGCCCTGCACCGGTTGAGGAGAGGGGAATGAAACAGGCGCTGCAATATGTCCGCTCGGCGGTTTTCATTGCCCAGATGTATCTGGCGATGTTCGTCTATGGGGCGGTGTGGATTCCGGTGGTTCTGTTGCGCCCTGACGCGGCCTTTGCCGCCGTTCACAGTTATTGCCGCTGGGTGCGCGCCTCTGCGGCGCTGCTGGTTGGGCTGAAATCCGAGATCCGCGGCGAGGTGCCGCAGGACGAGGTGATCGTCGCCTCCAAGCATCAGAGTTTTTTTGACATCATCATGATCGTGTCGGTCCTGCCGAGACCCAAGTTCATCATGAAAAAACAGCTGATGTGGGCACCGATCCTGGGGTGGTACGCCCGCCGCATCGGCTGCATCCCGGTCGACCGGGGCAAGCGCAGCAAGGCGATGCGGCAGATGGTGGCAGATGTGAAGGCGGGGGTGGCCCGGCCCGGCCAGCTGGTGATCTATCCGCAAGGCACCCGTGTTGCGGCCGGGGCGCGTAAACCCTACAAGATCGGTGTCGGTGTGCTTTATGCCGAAGTCGGGCAGGCCTGCGTGCCCGCCGCCACCAATGTCGGGGTTTTCTGGCCCCGGCATGGCATCTTGCGCAAGCCGGGCGTCGCGGTGGTGGAGTTTTTGCCGCGCCTGGCCGGCGGCAAACCGATCGAGACTTTCATGGCCGAGCTGGAGCCGGTGATCGAAAACGCCTCGAACCGGCTGATGGCCGAGGCGGGATTTCACGGCCAGGCATAGCGCGGAGGCGGGATTGCCGGCCGAGGTGCCGAAACGGTGAAGCGCGAGAAATGCCGTGGGGCGGTTCAGGCCGCCAGCCCCTTGCTGCCCATTTCAAGGAACTTGCGCCGCCGGTCCTTGATCAGCTCAGCCGGTTTCTTGCCGGAAAGTTCCTTCAGCATTTTCGTGATGGACGCACCGACATCGGCAATCGCCGCTTTGCCGTCGCGCTGCGCACCGCCCCTCGGTTCGGCGATGATCGCGTCGATGACACCCAGCTTCAGCAGGTCTTGCGCGGTCAGGCGCAGGGCATTGGCCGCATCGACCATCTTTTCCGCATCTTTCCACAGGATGGAGGCACAGCCTTCCGGGGTGATCACCGAATAGATCGAATGCTCCAGCATCAGCACGCGATTGGCTGTCGCCAGGGCAACCGCCCCGCCGGAACCGCCTTCGCCGATGATCACGGAAATCAGCGGCACGCCGATTTGCAGGCATTTTTCGGTCGATCTTGCGATCGCCTCCGATTGGCCGCGTTCTTCGGCACCCTTGCCCGGATAGGCTCCGGGTGTGTCTACCAGGGTGATGACCGGCAGGCGGAACCGGTCGGCGATATCCATCAGGCGGATCGCCTTGCGGTAACCTTCGGGCCGGGCCATGCCGAAATTCCGCTCGATCCGGGTCTTGGTGTCAGAACCCTTTTCCTGACCGATCACCATGACCGGCTGATCATTGATGCGCGCCAACCCGCCCATGACCGCCTGATCCTCGGCAAAATTGCGGTCGCCCGCCAGGGGGGTGTATTCGCGAAAAAGGGCGTCGATGTAATCCTTGCAATGGGGCCTGCCGGGATGGCGCGCCACCTGGCATTTGCGCCAGGGATCGAGGTTCTTGTAAAGGTCGCGCAACAGATCGGCGGCCTTGCTGTCGAGTGCCGCGGCTTCCTTTTCGACGTCCATGTCGGTGTTCTTGCGCGCCAGCGCCCGCAGTTCTTCCGCCTTGCCTTCGATTTCGGCCAGCGGTTTTTCGAATTCGAGATAGTTCATCGGGCGCTCCAGCATCATTCGTCTGACCGTATATGGCCGCGAAGCGCGGTCAATGCAACGCCGCCGGGCGCCACGATCACGAAGCCGACCGGGTGGCGCCGCACGGGCCGGTGCGGCCCCCGTAAGGCTGCATTGCCCTTAACGCGCGATCATTTCGGCCTGCCTCACGATGACTTCCGCCTGCTTGATCGAGGCGATATCGACCAGGCGGCCCTTGTAGACCGTGGCGCCTTCGCCGCGCGCCTTGGCATCCTTCATGGCTGCGAGGATTTCGCGGGCTTCGGTGATCTGTGCATCCGACGGGGTGAAAACCTCGTTTGCCAGGGCGATCTGTTTGGGGTGAATGGCCCATTTGCCGACCATGCCCAGCGTTGCCGAGCGCCGCGCCTGCGCGCGAAAGCCCTCGTCATCGGAAAAATCGCCGAACGGGCCGTCGACCGGCAGCACGCCATGGGTCCGGCAGGCCGCGACGATCGCCGCCTGCGCCCAGTGCCAGGGGTCGGACCAGTGCCTGGCGCCATCGCGGAGCATGTAGTAATTTTCCTGGGTGCCGCCGATGCCGGTGGTCTGCATCCCCATCGAGGCGGCGAAATCCGCCGCGCCGAGGCTCATCGCCTGAAGCCGCGGAGAGGCGCCGGCGATTGCCTCGACATGGGCAATGCCTGCGGCCGATTCTATGATGACTTCCAGTGAGATAGCCTTTTTGCGGCCCTTTGCCGCCTCGATCGCCGTGACCAGCGCGTCGACGGCGTAGACATCGGCGGCGCAGCCCACCTTGGGGATCATGATCTGATCGAGCCGGTCGCCGGCCAGTTCCAGGAGATCGACCACATCGCGGTACCAGTAGGGCGTGTCGAGACCGTTGATTCGCACGGAAAGGCATTTGCCGCCCCAGTCCACATCGCCGATCGCCTCGATGATGTTGCGGCGCGCGGCGGGCTTGTCGTCAGGGGCCACCGAATCTTCCAGATCGAGGTTGATCACATCCGCCGCCGAGGCCGCCATTTTCGCGAACAGCGCCGGGCGCGAGCCGGGGCCGAAAAGCTGGCAGCGATTCGGGCGGGAGGGGGCGGGCGGCTGGAGGCGGAAGCTCATGGCATGAATCTTTCGGTAACGAAGTTTCGCGGGATGGTTTTATTCGGATAGAATATTGCGCTGCGCTGTGCAAGCGCCCTTTCGCAGGTGCAGAAAGCCGGGCCCGTCACCCGCGTCTGGCGCCCGTCCCGCATCCGTCCCGCAAGCGTATGGCATCCGTCCCGACAGATGTCGGGCAGGGGGGCGGGGCATCCGGGCCGCAGGAGGCGCCGCGCGCGCCCCGCCGGCGCTTCGCGCTTGACCTTGCCGCGGCCAGGGCCGAAGACACGGAGCCGAAGACACGGAGCCGAAGACACGGAACAGCAGCGCAGGAGAGGGCCGCCATGAACCGCACCGTCTATGTGAACGGGGAGTATCTGCCGGAGGAAGCGGCGAAGATTTCGGTCTTCGACCGGGGATTTCTGATGGCCGATGCGGTCTATGAGGTGACGAGCGTTCTGGACGGCAGGCTGATCGACTTTGCCGGGCATGTGGCGCGCCTTGAACGGTCGCTGGGCGAACTCGACATGGCCAATCCGGTGACAGCGGAGGAGTTGCTGGCGATTCACCGCGAACTGGTGACGCGCAACGCGCTGACCGACGGCTTGATCTATCTGCAGGTCAGCCGCGGGTCGTCGGGCGACCGGGATTTCATTTTCCCCGATCCGGCCAGGGTGCCGTCGACGATCGTGCTTTTCACCCAGTCCAAACCGGGGCTTTGCGACAATCCGCAGGCCGCGACGGGGCTGAAGGTGATTTCGATCCCCGATATCCGCTGGGGGCGGCGCGACATCAAGACGGTGCAGTTGCTTTACCCGTCGATGGGCAAGATGATGGCGCAAAAGGCCGGGTGCGACGATGCCTGGCTGGTCGCGGACGGTTTCGTCACCGAAGGCACGTCGAACAACGCCTATATCGTCCGCAATGGCACGATCGTCACCCGCGATCTGTCGCATGACATCTTGCATGGCATTACCCGTTCGGCCGTTTTGCGTTTTGCCCGCGAGGCGCAGATGACCGTCGAGGAACGGCCATTTACCATCGCCGAGGCGCGGGGCGCGGACGAGGCGTTCATCACCTCGGCATCGGCCTTCGTGCTGCCGGTGGTCGACATTGACGGCGCGGCCATCGGGCCGGGCGTACCCGGCCCGGTGGCCAGACGCCTGCGCGAGATCTATCTCGAGGAAAGCCGCAAGACCGCGATCTGATCTGCCGGCGGGGCAAATGGCGATGGACAGCCCCGGCGGGGCTTCGTAACATCGGCGGGTCCGTGGCGTTTCGGCAGGAATTCCCGCTGGATCAGGGATTTCCCGAAACGCCCAAGCAATGGAGGTTCTGATGCCGCTTCCCCTGGCCCCGATTGCCGGAATCGCCATCCGCTATGGTTCGGTGGCGCTGGCCGCCTATGCGCTGCGTCAGGCGATGAAGGTGAAGATCAACACGGGCCGCACCGATCAGCGCGCCGAGGACGCGCTGGACGATACCGACGAGGGCATCGCGCTGCACCGTCCCGCCGATCGGGGCCAGACCAATGCCGCCGCCCGTTTTCGCCGGGTGATCCGCTGGGGGCGCAACGCTGTCGAGATCGACGCCGCCGCGCTTGGCCGGTTTCGCGTTCGCAAGATCTGAAGGGTAGAACATGCGTCTTTATCATTCGCCAACCACGCCCTTCGGGCGCAAGGTCGCGGTGCTGCTGCACGAAACCGGTCAACTTGACGAGGTTGACGTGGTCAATGTCGCCGGCACGCCGATGGCCCCCGAAGGGATGCCTCTGGCGCAAAATCCGCTGGGCAAGATCCCGGTGCTGGAACGCGACGACGGCCCGGCGCTTTATGACAGCCGGGTCATTTGCCGCTATCTCGACGCGCGCGCGGGCGGCCGGCTTTATCCTGCCGCCCCGCGATTGTGGGAAACCCTGACACTGGAGGCGACGGCGGACGGGATGCTCGATGCCGCGGTCCTGATGGTCTATGAAGCGCGCCTGCGGCCAGAGGAAAAACGGTCTGCCGAATTCGTGGAAGCCCAGTGGGGCAAGGTCGCCCGGGCGCTCGATGCGCTCGAATCGCGCTGGACCGGCCACCTGACGGGCCCGCTCGACATGGCGCAGATCGCGGTCGGTTGCGCACTGTCCTATCTCGATTTCCGCCTCGATTCGCGCCGCTGGCGTGACGGGCGCGCGCAACTGGCCGGCTGGTTCGCGGGCTTCGCCGAAAGGCCCAGCATGAAAGCGACCGAGCCGGCAGGCTGACGCGCGCGCGGCAGCGGCGCGGGGCAGCGGCGCGGGGCGTTGGCGTGCCGCAATCGCCGCCAGGACGTGCATCGGCAGGGCCGGATTGCGACCGCGGCGCGCGCGCCCCAGATGCGATTTCTCTGCCACATCACCCGATTGCCCGCTGGACGGGCCTGAATTTGGCCGCTAATAACCGCCCGAGCAGGCAGCGCGAACCGCGGCCAATGATCGCAGGGCCGGACCACTGGCCGAGCAAGGGAGGATACCTGTGTCCCACGCAGAAGACCACACCGGCACGAGGAGGGATTTCCTCTATTACGCCACAGCCGGGGCCGGAACCGTCGCCACCGGTGCCGCCGTCTGGACGCTTGCCGATCAGATGAACCCCTCTGCCGATGTGCAGGCTCTGTCCTCGATTCTCGTGGATGTCAGCGGTGTCGAAGTGGGCACCCAGCTTACCGTCAAATGGCGCGGCAAACCGGTATTCATCCGCCGCCGCACCGAGAAAGAGATCGCCGAAGGCCGCGCCGTGCCGCTGTCGGCTCTTGTCGATACCAATGCCGAAAACGAAAATCTTGCCGGCGACGCACCTGCCACCGACCAGAACCGGACGATGGACGAAGCCGGCGAATGGCTGGTGATGATCGGTGTCTGCACGCATCTTGGCTGTGTGCCGCTTGGCAACAATTCGGGGGATTTCGATGGCTGGTTCTGCCCCTG
Organism: Paracoccaceae bacterium; assembly: GCA_020446815.1. Classification (GTDB taxonomy): domain Bacteria; phylum Pseudomonadota; class Alphaproteobacteria; order Rhodobacterales; family Rhodobacteraceae; genus Albidovulum. The sequence continues at coordinate 19,628 of JAGRDY010000030.1, read as the reverse complement.
TCACGGCTCGCATTACGATACCGCCGGCCGTATCCGCAAAGGCCCGGCGCCGCGCAACCTGGAAATCCCGGTCGCGGTCTTCACCGACGACACCACGATCAAGCTGGGCTGAGGGGGCACATCATGGCTGGTATTCCGCACGACCATTACAAACCCGCGAGCAGCATCGAGAAATGGCTGCATGACCGTCTTCCGATCGTCGGGCTGCTTTACGATACGCTGATGATCCCGACGCCCAAGAACCTCAACTGGATGTGGATATGGGGCATCGTCCTGACCTTCTGTCTGGTGTTGCAGATCGCCACCGGCGTCGTGCTGGCGATGCATTACACGCCCCATATCGATCTGGCGTTCGCCTCGGTCGAACATATCATGCGCGACGTTCGTGGCGGATATCTGCTGCGCTACCTGCATTCCAACGGGGCCTCGCTGTTCTTTCTCGCGGTCTATCTGCATATCTTCCGCGGTCTCTATTACGGCAGCTACAAATCCCCGCGCGAGGTGACCTGGATCATCGGGATGCTGATCTATCTGGCGATGATGGCCACGGGTTTTCTGGGCTATGTTCTTCCCTGGGGGCAGATGTCGTTCTGGGGGGCGACGGTGATCACCGGCCTGTTCGGCGCGATTCCGGGGATCGGCGAGCCGATCCAGACCTGGCTTCTGGGCGGGCCGGCGGTCGATAACCCGACGCTGAACCGCTTCTTTTCGCTGCATTATCTGTTGCCGTTCGTCATCGCGGCGCTGGTCGCGGTTCATATCTGGGCCTTTCACAGCACCGGCAACAACAACCCCACGGGTGTCGAGGTGCGGCGCGGATCGAAGGCCGAAGCCGAAAAGGACACGCTGCCTTTCTGGCCCTATTTCGTGCTGAAGGACCTTTTCGCGCTTGCCGTGATTCTGACGGTCTTCTTCGCGGTGGTCGGATTCATGCCCAACTATCTCGGGCATCCGGACAACTACACGCAGGCCAATCCGCTGATGACCCCGGCGCATATCGTGCCCGAATGGTATTACCTGCCCTTCTACGCCATCCTGCGCGCCTTTACCGCAGATGTCTGGGTGGTGCAGCTGGTGCATTTCGTCACCTTCGGGATCGTCGACGCCAAGTTTTTTGGCGTGCTGGCGATGTTCGGGGCGATCGGCGTCATGCTGCTGGTTCCCTGGCTTGACACCTCTTCGGTGCGCTCGGGCAGGTACCGGCCGCTGTTCAAGTGGTGGTTCGCGCTTTTGTGCGTCGATTTCGTGGTGCTGACCTGGGTCGGCGCGCAGCCCGCCGAGGGGATCTATACCTGGATTTCACTGATCGGGGCGGCCTACTGGTTCACATATTTCCTCGTTCTGCTGCCGCTTCTGGGGGTTATCGAAAAACCGCTGGCGCCGCCTGCAACGATCGAGGAAGACTTTAACGCGCATTATGGCGCCGCCGGCAGCGCCGCGGTCAAATCGGCGGAGTGACGATGATGAAAGAGATGCCCAAGACAATCGCCCTGCTGAGCACCGTTGCCGCGCTGGCGCTTGCGGCCGCGGCGGCCACGGCGCAGACGCAGACCCAGACCGACGGCCAGTCGCAGGACGATCAGTCGGCGACCGAGCAATATCTGCTTGACGAACCGGCGCCCGAGCCTGCGGACAATGCCGCCGAGGTGCCCTCTGCGACCGAAGACGCGGACTCGGGGTCGATGCCTGCGACCGGCGCCGAAGCAGAAACCGCCCAGGCGCCCGAAGCGGCGCAAACGGATTCGGCCAGCCAGCAACAGGAGACCAATGAGGCGGAGGCCGAGCATGCGCAGGCGGCCGGGCATAACGAGCCGCATGTCGAGGATGTGGCCTTTTCCTTCGAAGGTCCGTTCGGCAAGTTCGACGAACATCAGCTCCAGCGCGGCTTGCAGGTCTATACCGAGGTCTGTTCGGCCTGCCACGGGATGAAATTCGTCTCGATCCGTTCGCTGGCCCAGGAAGGCGGCCCGCATCTGCCCGAGGATCAGGTGCGCGCCTATGCCGCGGAGTTCACGGTGACCGACCGGGAAACCGGCGAGGACCGGCCCGGCGAACCCACGGATTTCTTCCCCAAATCCTCGTTGCCGAACGCCCCCGACCTGAGCCTGATGGCCAAGGCGCGCGCCGGCTTTCACGGCCCCTACGGGACGGGGATCAGCCAGCTTTTCAAGGGTATCGGCGGCCCGGAGTATATCGTGGCGATCCTCAACGGGTATACCGGCCATGAGGTCGAACAGGCCGGCACCACCTTTTACGAGAACACCGCCTTTGCGGGCGGCCGTATCGCCATGCCGCCGCCGCTCGCGGATGGCCAGGTCGATTTTGCCGACGGCCATGCCAACGATGTGCATCACATGGCCGAGGATGTCGCGGCGTTCTTGATGTGGGCGGCCGAACCGGACATGATGGACCGCAAGCGGTCCGGGTTCGTGGCGGTGTTCTTTCTGGGGTTTCTGTCGGTGCTGCTTTATCTGACCAACAAGCGCGTCTGGGCGCCCCACAAGGGCAAGAAGAAATCGGCCTGACACGGGCTGCCGGCCTGAAACCGGGCCGGGGCGCCGGGGGGGGGGGAGCGCTGGGGGTTTCGCACCCCCAGACCCCCGCGGAGTATTTCGCCAAAGGTGAAGGCGCCAACGCGCCCCCCGGCGGGGCGTTTGGGCAAGCCCCCCGGCCCGTCGGGCGCCGGTGGACAGCCGCGAGCGGCGCTGGCCGTGGCGGGGTATTGGCGGTTCAGGGTTTGTGGGGGCCGCGCTGGGGGCGGGTTCCCGGGGTTCCGAGATAGGCGGCGAGTTCTGCCGGCGGGGCCGCGAAAAGGGCGCCGGTGGGTTGCGGGGCGCGGGCCAGGCCGCCAGCTAGCAGGATGGTCTGGTCGGCGATGCGCAAGGCATCGCCGGGGTCATGGCTGACCATCAGCACCGTGGCGCCGGTTTCGGCGGCCAATGCCGCCAGCAGGTCGAGCATTTCGGCTTTCATCGCCGGGCCGAGGGCGGCGAAAGGTTCATCGAGCAGCATCAGCGGGCGGGCCTGGAGCAGGGTGCGGGCGAGCGCCACGCGGGTTTGCTGGCCACCTGAAAGCGTTGCGGGTTTGCGCGCCGCAAGGCCCGCCAGGCCGACCCGTTCCAGCGCGGTGCCGACGTCGCGCATCTCGGCCGGCGAGAGGCGCAAATCGCATCTGAGGCCGAGCCCGGCATTCTGGGCGGCGGTGAGATGGGGAAACAGGTTCTGATCCTGAAAGAGGATCGACAGCGGTCTTTTGCCGGGCGCCAGCGGGCCCAGGTCGCGCCCCTGCCACAGAATCCGGCCGGCGCTCGGTTCGACGAACCCGGCGATGGCCGCGAGCAGGGTGGATTTGCCGGCCCCCGAGGGGCCGATGATCGCCACACGGGCGCCGGGCGTTATCGAGAAATCGGCGGTGAGGTGAAATGCCTCCTGGGTGATTTCCAGCCGTTCAAGCGTCAGCATCGACGCGCCCCCCGCGGTCGAAAAGCCAGAAAAGCATGAGGCTGAGCGCCATCAACAGCACCGCCGCGCCGGCGGCATCGCCCATTTTGTAGGCCGCCATCAGCCGGTAGAGCTGCAAGGGCAGGGTCGCGTGGCCGGGGTCGGCAAAGAGCGCGATGACCCCGAGATCGCCCATCGACATTGCCGCCGCCAGCCCGGCGGCAAAGCCCAGCGGGCGGCGCAGCCGCGGCAGGGTGACCAGTCTGAGCCGGGTGAGGCCGCGCATGCCGAGGGCTTCGGCGAGGTGGCCGTAGCCTTCGTCTTCGTCGCGCACCGCCGGCAGCAGCGCGCGCAGCGCGAAGGGCAGCGCCATCACCGCATTGACCAGCGTCGTGACCGGCAGGGCCAGCGTGGCCGGATTGGCAAACGGGCGGGCGAGGATGAACAGCCCGGTGCCGATCACCAGCGGCGAGGCGGCAAGCGCCAGCATGCCGATGGTTTCAAGGGCACGCCCGCGCCCGCCGCCGAGTCTGACGATGCCGAGCGCCAGGCAGAGGGCCAGCAGCAGCGCCACCAGCGTCGATGCGAGCGCCACGCCCAGCGACCGCAGTGCCGCGAACCATACCGGGGCTGTCAGGCCGCCCAGATTGGGCAGACCCGCGGCCAGCACCGCGCAGAGCGGGGCCAGCAGGAACAGCGACAGGAGCGTCAGGATCAGCGCGTCGGCGATGCGTAGCGCCGCACCGTCCGCGCCCCATTGCACGCGCGCCCGCCGGTCGAGCCCCGCGCCGAAGCCCGACGGCGTGGCCAGGCGCAGCGCGGCGAGGGCCGCGGCGATGCAGATGGCAAATTGCGCCAGCGCCAGCGTCGCCGCCCGGCCTAGGTCGAAATCGAAGCGAAAGGCCTGATAGATGGCCAGTTCGATGGTTGTCGCCCCCGGTCCGCCGCCAAGCGTCAGGGCGACGGCGAAGCTGGTCAGGCAGATGAGAAAGATCGCCAGAAAGGCTCCGGGCAGGGTTTCCTTCAGCATGGGCCGTTCGAGGAAGCGGGCGATCTCGGGCGGGCCCATGCCGAGGGCGGCGGCCAGGCGGAAGCGTTCGGCCGGAATCGCCAGCCAGCCTTGCAGGATGAGCCGCACCGCCAGCGGCAGGTTGAAAAAGACATGCGCCAGAACCACGCCCTGAAACCCGTAGATGGAGACGGGCGCCACCCCGAGCGCCCCCAGCGCGCCGTTCAACAGGCCGGATCGGCCGAATACCGCCAGCAGCCCCATCACCGCCACGATCACCGGCAGGATGAAGGGCGCGCCCAGCAGCGTGATCAACAGCCCGCGGCCGCGGAACTGCCGGCGTGCCAGCGCACGGGCGGCGGGCACCGCCAGAAGGACCGACAGCGCCGCCGAAACCAGCGCCTGTGTGATGGTAAAGCGGACCGCCGCCCAGTCGGCCGGGCCAAGCACGCCCCAGCCCCCGGATCGCGCCAGCACCGCGCCGAGCGTGCCGAAGCTGAGCGCGAGGACCAGCGATGCCGACCCCGCGCCCAGCCAACCGGCCGGACCTATCGGGAGAGCGCGGCGAGCCATTCGGCCAATGCTTCCTTGCGGGCCTTGCGGGCCTCGTCCGCCGGAAAGATCAGCGCCTTTCGGGGGGTGATCAGGGTTTCAAACCCCTTTGGCAATCCGCCCGGCGGGATCACCGCGGGGTACATCCAGTTGGTTTCGGGGATGATGCTCTGGAACGCGGGCGAGATCATGAAGGCCAGGAACCGTTCGGCCAGATCGCCCTGATCGGACGCGGCCACGCGCGCCGCCACCTCGACCTGCAGGTAATGGCCTTCGCTGAATGCCGCGGCTGCCTTGCTGTCATCATCTTCGGCGATGAGATGATAGGCAGGGGACGTGGTGTAGGACAGCACCATGTCCGCCTCGCCCTTGAGAAACAGCCCGTAAGCCTCGGACCAGCCGGGGGTCACGGTGACGATGTTGTCGGCCAGCGCCGCCCAGATGTCGCCCGCCCGGTCCCCGTAGGCCGCCTTCACCCACAAGAGCAGGCCGAGGCCGGGGGTGGAGGCGCGCGGATCCTCGATGATGATCTTCAGGTCGGAGGCCGCCAGGGCTTTGAAATCCGCCGGAACAGAAGCTGTTTTGGTCTTGTCATAGACCATGGCAAAATAGCCCCAGTCATAGGGTACGAAGACCGGGTCATCCCAGTCGACGGGCAGGTCGAACGCGACCGGCCCGAGGGCGTGATTCGTGAAAATGCCGCTTTCGGCGGCGGCGGCGGTCAGATTGGTGTCCAGCCCGAGCACCACATCTGCCTCGGTGCCGGCACCTTCTAGCAGCACACGCGCCAGAAGCGCGGCCCCGTCGCCCGCGCTGGTGAAGCGCAGATCGCAGCCGCAGACCGCCTCGAACGCGGTCTCGACCGCCGGGCCGGGGCCCCATTCGGAAACGAAACTGTCATAGGTGTAGACGTTGAGAACGGGCTTTTCCTGTGCGGCCAGCGGCGCCGCTGCCAGAAAACCCGCGATCATCAGGGCCGAGAAGTCGGTTTTGGTCATCTCTCATCCTCCAATGGTCAGGCGGGCGGAGATGGCGGTGGCCACGATGGCCGGACCTTCCCTCCGCCGGTCTTAACCGGTTCAGGTTCAACGGGTTCGCTTCGCGCATCTCAGCCCTGTGACCAGAGCACCCCGAGGTAGCGCGCACCATAGCGCCGCGGCGCGCGGGCGCAAGGCGAAAAGCCTTGAGCGGGGCGCGCTGCGCCGTTATGCCGCCGGAGAGAGCGTTGCGCCGGACCGCGGGCGGAGCGCCGCCGCCAACGGAGAAACGCAGATGAGCCTGAACACTTTCGGCCGCCTCTTTCGGGTCACGACCTGGGGCGAAAGCCATGGTCCGGCGCTGGGGGCGACGGTTGACGGCTGTCCGCCCGGTGTCGCGCTGGAACCGGCGATGATCCAGCACTGGCTCGACCGGCGCAAACCGGGGCAGAGCAAATACACGACCCAGCGGCGCGAGGCCGACGCGGTGCGCATTCTGTCGGGCGTCTACGAGGGCCGGACCACCGGCACTCCGATCCAGTTGATGATCGAAAACACCGATCAGCGGTCGAAGGATTATGGCGACATCGCGCAGAAATTCCGCCCCGGACATGCCGATATCACCTATTTCCGCAAATACGGGCTGCGCGATCCGCGCGGCGGCGGGCGCGCATCGGCGCGGGAAACCGCGGCGCGGGTCGCCGCGGGGGGTGTGGCGCGCGAGGTGCTGAAGGCACTTGCCCCGGCGATGACGATTACCGGCTGCATGGTGCAGATGGGTCCGCTTGCGGCCGACCGCGACCAATTCGATCCGGCCGAGGTGGAGCGAAACCCCTTCTGGTGCCCGGACGCCGCATCGGCGGCCATCTGGGGCGAATATCTCGACCGGTTGCGCAGGGAGGGCAATTCGGCGGGCGCGGTGATCGAGGTTACCGGTTCAGGCGTTCCCGCCGGTCTGGGCGCACCCGTTTACGGCAAGCTGGATGCCGATCTGGCCGCCGCGATGATGTCGATCAACGCCGTCAAGGGCGTCGAGATCGGCGCCGGGATGGCGGCGGCGGCGCTGACCGGCACCGCCAATGCCGACGAGATATTCATGGGCAACGACGGCAATCCCCGCTTCAGCTCCAACCATGCCGGCGGCATTCTGGGGGGGATATCCTCGGGCCAGGATGTGGTGGTGCGCTTTGCGGTCAAGCCGACCTCTTCCATCCTGTCGCCGCGCCGCACGATCACGGTTGCGGGCGAAGAGACCGAGATCGTCACCAAGGGCCGCCACGACCCCTGCGTGGGGATCCGCGCGGTGCCGGTGGGCGAAGCGATGATGGCCTGCGTGCTGCTCGATCACCTGCTGCTGCATCGCGGCCAGATCGGCGACGGCGGCGGAAGGATCGGGGCGCAATGACGCTGGACGCGCTGCGCGGGGCGTTGCGTGACGCGCTGGTGCAGGCAACCGGCCAGGGGGGTGATCCGGCCCATGACCTTGCCCATGCCGACCGGGTCTGGCGCCATGCCGAGACGATCGCCCATGGCGAGGGGATGGAGGCGTCGCGGGTGCTTGTCGCGGCGGTCTATCTGCATGATCTTGTCACCTTGCCCAAGGATCACCCCAAGCGCGCCCAGGCGGCGACCCTGTCGGCCACCGCGGCGGGGCCGGTGCTGGAGGCGCTCGGGCTGAGCCGGGCAGAGATCGCCGCGGCCCGCCATGCCATCGAGGCGCACAGCTTTTCCGGCGAAACGGTGCCGCAAACGCCAGAGGCGATGGTGCTGCATGACGCCGACCGGCTGGAGGCGCTGGGGGCGATCGGCATCGCCCGCTGCTTTGCCGTATCGGGCGCGCTGGGGCGGTCGCTTTTCGATCAGAACGACCCCTTTGCCCACGGCCGGGCGGCGGACGACAGCCGTTTCGCGCTGGATCATTTCGCCGTCAAGCTGCTGCGGCTGCCGGAAACCTTCCTGACCGCCACCGGAAAGCGCCTTGCCGAAGGTCGCGCCGCCGCCATGCGCCGTTATCTGGCAGACCTGGCGGGCGAGCTTGGATCGCCGCCGCCGGGCTGGTAAAACCGCCTGCCAGGGGTTGCGCCGCTTGCCCGTGCCGGGGCCGGAATGATGGCGTTTCGGCAAAAAAATTGAATCGCCCGAACTCTGCCACGCCTTCGGCGTTTTCGGGCTGAGGGGGATTCGGGCTGAGGGGGAAATGTGAAGGATCAGGTGTTTGCCGGACCGCCTTAACACTTCCTTCACCCTGTTGCGCAAATCATCGGCGGATGAGCCCGAGTCACGCCTTCCACGAAGCCCCGTTGTCGCTTTTCGCGGGCGATGAGGCGCCGGAATCGGCACTGCCGGTCGGGCGGCTGCCATCCTACATCAAGGAACATCGCAAACGCCTGCGTGCGCGTTTCATGGCTGGCGGCGCGGCGGCCATGCCCGACTATGAACTGCTGGAGCTGCTCCTGTTCAGGGCGATTCCGCGTCAGGATGTGAAACCTCTGGCACGGCGGCTTCTGGATTGCTTTGGCGATTTCAACCATGTCCTGTCGGCGCCCGTGTCGCGGTTGAGCAAGGTTGCCGGGGTAGGCGATGCCGTCGTGCAGGAACTGAAGATCGTCGAGGCTTCGGCGCATCGGCTGGCGCAGTCGCGGGTTCTCGGGCGGCACGCCCTGACATCCTGGGCGGCGCTGGTCGATTACTGCCGCACCACGATGGCAAATCGTGAAACCGAACAGTTCCGTATCCTGTTCCTGGATCGGAAAAACATGCTGATCGCCGATGAGGAACAGGCGCGGGGCACTGTCGATCATGTGCCCGTCTACCCGCGCGAGGTGGTCAAGCGGGCGCTCGAACTCAACGCCAGCGCCCTGATCCTGGTGCATAACCATCCTTCGGGCGATCCGACGCCGTCCGAGCAGGATATCATCGTCACCGGCCAGATATCGGATGCCGCCCATACCCTGGGAATCACGCTTCACGATCACCTGATCATCGGCGGATCGCGCGAGGTCAGCTTTCGCTCCTCGGGCTATCTGTGACCCAGCGGCAGGCGTTCATCGCCGGTCGCACCGGGAAGGCCCCGGCGAGGGACCGGACCCGCCTTGCCCAGGGCAAGCGCCGAACCGGCGAGCACCGCCCCGCGCCCTGACCTTGAAACCCCGTTTCGCCTTTGCGCGCACAAGCCCGGACCGCCTGGTCCGGCGCTGCCGGGATATGTTTTCAAGAATGGCGAAACCTGTCGGCGCCTGAGCGGCAAGCGCAGGGGCACCCGAAAGGCGGGTCAGGACACGCACAGCAATCATCAAACGCGCGGCCAGCCGGGCGGATCAAAGACCTTGCCGCGAAATAAAAAAGGAGTATACTACCTAATATTCCGGATGGCGAACAACCGGAACCTGACATCGTGCGGGAGGATCGAGATGGCCGACATGAGCGTGGACTTCTGTGGAGTGAAGTTCAAAAACCCCGTGATCATCGCTTCTCTGGAAACCACCAACAGCCCCGATCTCATGCGCCAGTGCTTCGATGGGGGCGCATCCGGCGCGATCATCAAGACGCTGACCGATATCGATGACATGGCGCGCCTGACGCAGAACTCGAAATACTGTGTCATGAATTCGAAAGGCGACATCATCCGCGGCAAGGCGGCGCGTGATTTCGTTTTCTACAGCCGGTCGGGCTATTCCAGCACCTATTACAAGGACTGGATTCCCGACCTGAAGGAAACCCAGAAATACGCGGCGGAGCGCGGCGCGCATCTGATCGGCAGCGCGGGCGCCAAGGACATCAACGGCTGGAAGGATATCTGCCGCACCATCGAGGATTGCGGCCTGCCGATGGTGGAGCTGAATTTCGGCTGCCCGCATCCGGCGATGATGCCGGGCGTGCATGGAGGCTCGATGATCGGGCAGGAGCCGGAAGTGGCCCATGAGGTCACGCGCCAGGTCTGCGAGTCGGTGGATATTCCGGTCGTCGTCAAGCTGACGCCGGATCAGTCCAAGCCGTTGGCCATCGCCAAGGCGGTGCGCGAGGCAGGCGCGGCGGGTGTCACCGCGATCAACCGCCATACCGGCTTTGTCGTCGACATTGACACCGGCCAGCCGCGCATCGGCGGCCCCGCCGGTATCGGCGGCACCTGGGTCAAGCCGCTGTCGCTGCGCTGGGTGCACCGCATCCACGAGGAACTCGGGATGCCGATCTCGGGCTCGAACGGGATCTTCGACCACCGCGACGTGATCGAATTCATCATGGCCGGATCGACCATCGTCCAGGTCGGCTCGATCCTGATGGTCAAGGGCATCAAGTGGCTGCCGAAGATCATCGAGGGCGTCGAAAGCTTCATGGACGAAAAGGGCTATGCCAGCGTCGACGAGATGATCGGGCTTGCCTCGAAGCGGTCGGTGAAGGACTATTCGGAACAGTTTTCGAAAAACCGCATCCACGCCGTCATCAACGACGACACCTGCAAGAACCCGACCTGCAACATCTGCATCCAGGTCTGCTTTTACGAGGCGCTTTCGCAGACACCGGACGGCACGGTCGAGGTGCATACCGACAATTGCATCGGCTGCGAGCTTTGCATGGATGCCTGCCCGTTCGATTCGATCGAGATGAAGGAAACCTCGCCTGCCCAGCTCGACGCCGGTTTCTTCAACATCCCGGCGGATGTCTACGAGAAGGACAAGTTCAAGACCCGGCGCAACAACATGGACACCATCCGCGCCGACAGCCCCAAGTTCAACAAGGAACCTGCCGAGTAAGGAGACGATCATGGCCGTCAACAAGGAACACCGCGAATTCTACCAGCTTGACATGGACAGCGGCTGGGAAACGCCCAAGGGCTACCCGTCAGGGATCAAGCAGAAAGTCCTGTCCGGCCATCTCGACATGAAAAACCGCAAGGGCGGCTGGACCCGGCTTTTGAAATTCGAGCCGGGCACCTACACCACCGTCCCCTTCGAGCATGACTACTGGGAAGAGGTCTTCGTGATCAAAGGCGACATGTGGGTCGGCAACGAAGGCCCCGAGGGCGGCGAGCGGTTCGGCCCGTTCACCTACTGCGTCCGGCCGCCGCATGTCGCGCATGGGCCCTTCCGCACCGAGGAAGGCTGCCTGCTTCTGGAACAGCACTACTACGACCCGCAGTAAACCCAGGCCTTTCCTGACCGCCCCGCTTTTGGGGCGGTCTGTCTTTGCGGGACCCCGACATGATCCAGAACCTGACCGACCTTTCGCGCAAGCTGACCAGAGGCAGCCTGAAAAGCGCCGATCTGGTGCAGGAGGCGCTTTCGCGCATTTCCGACCCGGCCGGGCAGGGCGATGTGGTGTTTCTGCGCAGCTATCCCGAGGCCGCGCGGGCGCAGGCCGAATGGACCGACGCGGCTCGTGCGAGCGGCATCGCGCTGCCGCCGTTTGCAGGGGTGCCGCTGGCGATCAAGGATCTGTTCGACGTCAGGGGGGAGGTGACGACGGCCGGGTCGCGGGTGCTGGACGATCAGCCGCCCGCCACGGCCGACGCGACCATCGTGCAGCGCCTGCGCACCGCCGGGTTCGTCATCGTCGGCAAGAACAACATGACCGAATTCGCCTATTCCGGGCTTGGCATCAACGCCCATTTCGGCACCCCCCGCAACCCGCATGACAAGGCGGCGCATCGCATCCCCGGCGGCTCTTCCTCCGGCGCGGCCGTTGCGGTGGCCGAAGGGATGGTGCCTGCCGCGATCGGAACGGACACCGGCGGATCCTGCCGCATCCCGGCGGCTTTTTGCGGTGTCGTGGGGTTCAAGCCGACATCGGCGCGGGTGCCCAGGGACGGCACCGTGCCGCTGTCGAAATCGCTCGACTGTATCGGCCCATTCGCGAATTCCGTCTCCGATTGCGCGGTGCTTGATTCCGTCCTGTCGGGTGGGGTCGGGGAGGATGTGGATTCGTTTCCCGAAGGCGGCCTGCGTCTGGCGGTGCTTGAGGGCTATGTGACCGAGCATCTGGATGAGGCGGTTGGCGCGGCCTATGAAAAGATGCTGACCCGTCTGTCGAGCCGGGGGGTCCGCCTGATGCCGCTGACCATCGAGGAACTGGCCGAGCTTCCGAAGATCAACGGCAAGGGCGGCCTTGTCGGGGCCGAGGCCTATGCCTGGCACAAGCCGTTTCTTGAGACGCGACCGGAATTCTATGACCCCTGGGTCAGGGAACGGTTCAGCGCCGGTCAGTCGCAAACGGCCGAAGACTATATCCGCACGATCGAGGCCCGCGCGAAGATGCGCGCGCTGGTGGCGCGCAGAACCGATGCCTTCGACGCGTTGATCCTGCCCACCGTGCAGATCGTCGCGCCGACACTCGAAAGCCTTGCCTGTCCCGCGAAGTCGGCCGCGACGAACCTTCTTTGCCTGCGCAACACCGCCGTCGGAAATTTCCTTGACCTGCCCGCGATCTCCATCCCCTGCCACGGGGTAGGGACGCTGCCGGTGGGCGCGATGCTGATGGGGCGCACCGGTGGGGACCGCAGGCTTTTGTCGATCGCGCGGGGATTGGAAGGCACCATCCGGGGCCGTTAACCGAAAGGGCACATCATGTCAGCCAGGGTCGAATTTGACGCCACCTTCACCACGCGCGCCGGTCAGGAGCGCGAGAGGGTCGTCATCGAAAAGGTCATTGTCGGCGGCTGGACCGGCCGCGACAAGGCGGCGCTTCAGCATCATATCGACGAACTGGCGAAGATCTGGGTGAAGCCGCCCGCGAAAACCCCGCTTTTCTACCGGGTTGGCGTGTCGCGCCTTTCGGTGGCCGACGCGATCGAGGTGATCGGCGACGGGTCGAGCGGCGAAGTCGAATATGTCCTTCTGAACCACAAGGGCCGGATCTGGGTCGGCGCGGGATCGGACCATACCGACCGGGTGGTGGAGCATATGGGAATCACGGTGGCCAAGCAGCTTTGCGACAAGCCCGTCGCGACCGAATTCTGGCCGCTGGATGAGGTCGAAGGGCATTGGGACCGGATTCTGATCCGCGCCACCATCCGCGAGGCGGGCGGCGAGGTCGTCTATCAGGATGGCGGCGTCGCGGGGCTTCTTTCGCCTGCGGAACTGCTTGCCCACCTGAAGGCGGATGGCGGTGAACTGGCCGAACGCACCCTGATGTTCGGCGGCACCTGCGGCGCCATCGGCGGGGTCAGGTTCAGCCCGCGCTTCGCGCTCGAACTTGTCGATCCGGTGCTGAACCGCCGGATTTCCCACGCCTATGACGTGGTTCCGGTGCCGATTCTCGGTTAGGGTTTGCCTTCTCTGATTTTAAGGAGTATACTTCCTAAAAATGAGAGGTGAATCATGACCTATGTCGTCACGGAAAACTGCATCAACTGCAAGTTCCAGGACTGCGTCACGGTCTGCCCAGTGGATTGTTTCTATGAGGGCGAGAACTTTCTGGTCATCCATCCCGAGGAATGCATCGATTGCGGTGTCTGCGAACCGGAATGCCCGGCCGACGCGATCCGCGCCGATACGGAGACGGGGCTGGGCGAATGGCTTGCCATCAATGCGAAATACGCTGGAATCTGGCCAAACATCACCGAAATCGGAATCGTTCCGCCCGATGCCGCGAACTGGAACGGCAGGCCCGACAAGGCGGGGCTGCTCATCACCGGAGACGCGCCACCCGAGCCTCAGGCGCAAAAACCGATCTATGAGGCGGGTGACATGCCAAGCGACGCGGATGCCGAACATTACGAAGTTGACGGCGCGGCCGTCGCTTTCCCGAAACCCGAGGACGACGCCAGGATCGTCATACTGGACCCGATCGACACCGAAGAGCCCGAGGGCTTCGAGGTGGACGGGCTGCGCGTGAACCCCTGAGCGCCCGCGCAGCGCGAAACCCCTGCCGAACCGGAGAAACTCATGAACGTCGCCCAAACGCCGGCCGCCGCGCCCGAAACCAAGCCCATCACCAAGCCCATGCCCGATGCCCAGACCGTGCTGAATGTCCGGCACTGGGATGATCGCCTGTTTTCCTTCCGCGTCACAAGACCGGCCAGCTTCCGGTTCCGGTCGGGCGAATTCGTGATGATCGGCCTGCCGGGAGAAAACGGCAAACCGATCCTGCGCGCCTATTCCATCGCCTCGCCCTTCTGGGACGAAGAGCTGGAATTCTATTCGATCAAGGTGCCCGACGGGCCGCTGACCTCGCGCCTGCAAAAGATCGAGGTGGGCGATCAGGTGATCGTCAAGACCAAGCCGACCGGAACCCTTGTCATCGACGCGCTCTTGCCGGGCAAGCGGCTCTGGATGATTTCCACCGGCACCGGGGTTGCGCCTTTCGCCAGCCTGATGCGCGAGCCGGAAACCTACGAGAAATTCGACAGCGTCATCCTGACCCAGACCTGCCGCCTGAAAAGCGAGCTGGGCTATGGCGACGATCTGGAACGGCGGCTGGCCGAAGACCCGCTGGTGGGCGAGGAAGCCGCCGTCAAGTTCCGCCGCTACGCCACCACGACGCGCGAAACCTCCGAAAGGATGGGCCGTATCACCGACCTGATTGAAAGCGGAAAGCTTTTTGCCGACCTCGGCGTGCCGCCGCTTGACCCGGCGCATGACCGGGTGATGATCTGTGGCTCGATGGCGCTGAACCTCGACATGAAGCGCATTCTCGAGGCGCGCGGCTTTACCGAAGGGGCCAACAGCAAGCCCGGCCAATATGTCGTCGAACGCGCTTTCGTCGATTGATCCGGCAAGCGCCGCCTAACGCGAAAACCGCGCCTTCAGGACAGCCCAGAGCATCGCGAAGACGCTCAGCCGTTTCACTGGGCCGGCCTCGCCGCCCGACAGGACGGCATCGCAATTGGCGGCAAACTGCACCAGGATGTAATCGACGAATCCGGTGACAAGTTCCGGCCGGTTGAATTGCGCCAGCATGCCGTCGATCTCGAACCGCAACTCCACCTCGGCGCGGCTCACCTGGGGCGTCGCGCCTTTCGCGATGGCATAGCGCAGCGCCCCCCGGACCTTCGACTTGCCAAGCTTGTCGTCGCCCTCGCCCCGGATCGTCCCCGCGCGGGCAGCATCGTCATTTTCATAGCTGCCGCGCCCGCCAAAGCGCGCCCGGATCGGGCCAAAGCGGATTTCCACCGCGCCGGTGAAGCTTTCGGCATCAAGGCTCTCCACCGTCGCGCCGGGGATGCAGGGGGCCACGCGGGCCGGGTCTCGGAAAAGCTGCCAGACGGCATCCGGTGCGTGGTTCAGCGCAAAGCTGCGCTTGACCACGGTCCAGCCGCCCTCCGCCGAAACGGAGCCTTTCGGTGCGGTCGGGATGGGTGTCTGCGCCGCCTCGACCGGCTCGAACGGCGTGAACGGCTTTGCGGGGCGCGCAGGGGAAGGGGGCGCGGAGTGCTTGCCGGTGGAACCCTTCGCCGTGATGACCTCGGAAATCGCGCCGACGATCCCGACATAGCCGGTGCAGCGGCAGAGATTGCCGCTCAGCTCAAGCCGGATCGTGGCTTCATCGGCGGTATCGAAGCGCGAAACGATGTCGCGCGCGGTCGCCAGCATCCCCGGCGTGCAGAAGCCGCATTGCAGCGCATGGTGGCGCGAGAAGGCATCGCGCAACTGGTCCATGACCGCGTCGCCGCGATGCCCCTCGATCGTCTCGATCACCGCGCCGTCACAGGCATGGGCATAGGTGATACAGGAGCGCACTGGCCTGCCGTTCATCATCACGGTGCAGGCACCGCAGACACCCTGTTCGCAGGCAAGATGCGTGCCCGTCAGGTCGAGATGATCGCGCAATACCTCGGCCAGTTGGGTGCGCGGCGGGACGGTGACGGTGCAATTCTCGCCATTGACGGTCAGGGTCAGGGTCTCAGGCATCGGAAAGGGCCTCTGTCACGGCGCGGGAATGGGCGATGGCGAGTTGGTGGATCTTCACGTCCGACAGGGTCAGTCCGCTGTCGCGCAGGACGGTTTTGACGGTGTCAAGCGGCGGGACGGCCCCCGTTGTCGCGATCTGCTGGGCAAGCTCTGTGCTGACCAAAGGCGCGCCGCCGGTCGATCCGAAAACCACGCGGCAGACGCGGCTTTCGGGGTCGGCGACAAAACCCGCTATCGCGTCCGCGAACTCCCCCACCTTGCGGCAGATCTTGTAATAGCCCCAGCGCGCCCGGTCAGAATGGCGCGGGACGCGCACCGTGGTCAGGATCTCATCCTCTGCCATCGACGTCCGATAGGCACCGAGCATGAAGCCGGACATCGGAATTTCTCGCGCGCCGCCCGAACCGTCGCGGACCAGCAAAGTGGCCCCCAGCGCGGTCATGGCCGTCACCCAGTCGGCGGCGGGATCGGCATGGCAGAGGCTGCCGCCGATCGTGCCGCGGTTGCGCACCGCCCGATAGGCGATGCCGGCGGCGACATGGCGCAACATGCCGGGAATGGGGTCCGGCACCTCGCCATCCTCGATCCTGGCGTGGGTGACTGCCGCGCCAATCTCCACATGGCTGTCGGTCTGGCGGATCTCGGCGAGGCCCGACAAGCCGGTAACATCCACAAGCCGCGACGGCCGGGCAAGGCGCAGGTTCAGCATTGGCCCCAAAGACTGCCCGCCGCTGATGATTCTGGTTCCCCGGGGGTTTTCGTGCAGCGCCTTGTGCGCCGCATCGAGCGAGCCGGGGCAGGAAATCTCGAAGGGCGACGGTTTCATCCGCTGGCCTCCCGCAGGGTGCCGGCCCGAAGGATCGCGCCCAGTACCTTTTCGGGGGTCGCCGGGATGGCATTGATTTCTATTCCGAAAGGCGTGAGCGCATCGTTGATCGCATTGACGATGGCCCCGCCGGGTGCAATTGCCGCGCCTTCGCCCACACCCTTGATTCCGTGCCGGGTATAGGGCGACAGGGTTTCGGCATGGCCAAGGCGGAAATGCGGAAGCTCTGCCGGGCCGGGCAGGACATAATCGGCAAGGGTCGAGGTCAGCGGCTGGCCGTTGGCGTCGTAAAGCACCTCTTCGAAGAGCGCGGTGCCGATGCCCTGTGTCGCGCCGCCAAAAGCCTGCCCTTCAAGGATCATGGGGTTCACCCGGCGCCCGCAATCCTCGAAGATATAATAATCCTCTATGGAAACCATGCCGGTATCGGGATCAACCTCGACAATGGCGCCGTGGGTGGCATAGGTGAAAACACCGGTGTCGATCGCGGGTTTGTAGCCTTCGGTCACCTCAAGCCCCGCTGTCTCCACATCGTCGGGAAGCTGGTCGGGGCGCAGATACCAGGCGCGCGCGATGTCCTCGAACCCGACATGCGCATTGCCGAACCAGGCCTTGCCGTCGGCCAGGCGAATGTCGTCGGGCGTGCACTGCAAGAGATGTGCG
Organism: Paracoccaceae bacterium; assembly: GCA_020446815.1. Classification (GTDB taxonomy): domain Bacteria; phylum Pseudomonadota; class Alphaproteobacteria; order Rhodobacterales; family Rhodobacteraceae; genus Albidovulum. Next base: position 2,315 of record JAGRDY010000030.1, on the reverse strand, counting down.
GCATGGGTCTTCACGCGCCCGGCAAGAACCTCTGCCGCCTTCGACACCGCCCCGCCCGCCATCACCATCCCGCGCGAGGCATAGGCGCCGGTCGAATAGGGCGTCACGCCCGTGTCGCCCATCGTGACGTTGATCCGGCTTGTATCGACGGTCAGCCATTCGCTCGCCACCTGGGCAAGCGTCGTTTCCAGCCCCTGGCCGAAACTGTGGTTGCCCGAGCGCACCTCGACCGAGCCCGAGGGCGTGATCTTCACCATCGCCTGTTCGTATCCCGGCACCAGAGGCAGGCCCCAGGCGGCGAAGACCTTTGTGCCATGCGCCGATTGTTCGGTGAAGGTCGAAAACCCGATGCCGAGGAAGCGGCCCTCGGCCCGCGCCTTTTGCTGGCGCGCACGGAAACCGGCAAGCCCGATATGGCGTTCCACCTGTGCGACGCTTTCGGGATAGTCGCCGCTGTCATAGAATTTCTTGGTCACGTTGGTGAAGGGCATCTTCCCCGCGGGGACGAGGTTTTCCTTGCGCACCTCCGACGGTTCCCGCCCCACGGCGCGGGCGATGGCGTCGATGGTCAGTTCCATCGCGAAGCACACACCGGGGCGGGCGACGCCGCGATAGGGGGTGAAGGCGGGCTTGTTGGTCGCGACCGAAAAGGTGTGGCAGCGATAGGTGCCGAAGTCGTAGGGCCCGGGCAGGTTGCCACCCGCCTGCGCCGCCTCAAGACAGGCGGTGAAGGGCCAGACGGAATAGGCGCCGACATCGACGGTGATCTCGGCATCCAGCCCCAGAAGCCGCCCGCGTTCATCGGCGAAGGCGGTCAGCTTGTAGTGATGCTGGCGGGTATTCGCGCCAGCGACGAGGTGTTCGCGCCGATCCTCGGTCCAGCGGATCGGGCGGCCGGTCTTGCGCGCGACCCATGAGACGGACAACTCTTCAGGCTGAAGCACGCATTTATAGCCAAAACCGCCGCCGACATCGGGCGCGATGACGCGCACCTGCCCCTGATCGAGGCCAAGGCATTCCGAAATCCCGGTGCGGATCAGATGCGGCACCTGGGTGGAGGTATAGACGACAAGCTGGCCCGCCTTTTCATCCCAATGGGCAAGCGTTCCCTTGCCCTCCATCGGGTTCATGCACTGGCGCGCGGTCGAATATTCCCGCTCGACCACGACCGGCGCTGTCTTGCGCAGCGTCTCGATATCGCCGTCGAAGAAGGTGGTCAGGAAAAGGTTGTTGCCCCATTCTTCATGCAACAAAGGCGCATCCGCTTCGCGCGCCTTCAGCGCGTCGATCACGGGGGGCAGGGGGTCGATCTCGATCTCCACCTGTTCGGCCAGATCCTCGGCCTCGGCGCGGGTGGGGGCGATGCAGAGCGCCACGCATTCGCCGACGAAGCGGACCTTGTCCTTCGCCAGCGGATACTGGTCCGAGGCGTTATAGGTCGGCAGCGAGGATTCGGCGCGGATCGGGTGGATGTCGGAGAGGTCCGCGGCGGTGAAAACCCGATCCGCCATCCCCTCGGGCTTGCGGATGGCGCGGATACGGCCATGCGCCACGGGGCTGCGGACAAAAGCGGCTTCCCACTGTCGCGGCAGCTTGATGTCGCCGACGAACTTCGCCTGCCCGGTCAGCAGCCGCCGGTCTTCCTTGCGTTCGATGCGTGCGCCAATTCCGGTGGTCAAGACCTGTTCCCTCCAGCCCCGGACCGGGCGATCCCTTGTCCAGCGACGGGCAAGGGGGTTGCCGGACCCATGACGATTGGATCATAAAGGAAGCATACTGCATAATTTTTACGATGCAACAAGCTCATGCCCGGACTTGTCTGGAAAGGCCAAACTGGGCAATAAGCGCAGGTCGCACCTTCTGGCGCCGCCGCCCGCATCTCTAGTCTGCAACATAGCTGTGAGCAGGGACATGGAAAACACACCGAAAAAGACGGCGCGGCCGGGAAAAGTCAAAAGCCGGACCTATGAAGAGCTTTGGACCCGGCCCGGCTACCTGATCCGCCGCCTGCACCAGATCCATGTCGGTCTGTTCGCCGAGGAATGCGGCGGTGAGGATATCACCCCGGTGCAGTCGGCGATCCTGTCGGTCCTGCAGGGCGGGGAAGAGATGGACCAGCTGACGCTGTCGACTTCGGTGGGAATCGACCGCACCAGCGGCGCCGATGTGATCCGGCGGCTGGAACGGCGCGGGCTGGTGACGCGGATGCCCTCGGAATTCGACCGGCGCGCGAAGATCGTGAAGATCACCGATGCGGGCAAGACCTTCATCAGGCGCGTGCGGCCCCGGATGGCCAAGGCGCAGGACCGGCTGAT
>JAGRDY010000006.1 GCA_020446815.1 Paracoccaceae bacterium | reverse complement strand
CCTGCCGGGGGCGACGGGCCTGCCGGGGGCGACGGGCCTGCCGGGGGCGACCGGCCCAGCGGGGATGACCGGCCCAGCGGAGATGACCGGCCGTCCGAAAATGATCGCCCATCGGGTCACGATAATGCTGATTGATCCTGAACTGATCGGTGTGGCGTGCCGCATGACACCGTCACTGGGAGGGTGATGAGCCGATGAGAAATGCGCGTGGTTTTGCCCTGCTTCTTGGGCTGGTCTGCGTCCAGCTTGCCAGCGCGGGTTTTTTCGCAGTCCCCATCGTCTTGACCTTGCTGGGAATCCAGCACAAGCCGCTAGACTGGCAAATCCACGAAATTCTGGAAGTAGGCGCCGCGCTCGGCCTGATCTTCGGGGCGATCATGGGCGGTGTGGCGCTGCGCAAGACCATGGTTCGGCAAAAACGGGCCGAAGAACAGCTACGTCAGGTTTCCGGGGCTTTCATGGAACTGATGCATTCCCGGTTTCTTGATTGGGGGCTGACCTCGGCCGAGCGGGATGTGGCGATGTTTGCTGTCAAAGGCATGAACACTTCGGAAATAGCCGAACTGCGCGGAACCGCGGACGGAACCATCAAGGCGCAGACAAACGCGATCTACCGCAAGGCCGGTGTTACCGGGCGGCCGCAACTTCTCAGTCTCTTCATCGAAGATCTGATGGATGACAGCATGTTGCCCAAACCCAGCCGTTCCCCGGCCGCCCGTGGCGTGCCCGCCGGATTGTTGCCTGCGCTGAACTGAGCCATCAGGCCAGGGCATATTTTTTCAGGATATCCAAAGGGACGATTTCCGCAGCGCCTTTGTGGGTGGCCACCAGGTTGACCATCGGCGCGCAGCCTTCGTCATGGGCCTGCAAGAATCGCGCCGCACACAGGCACCAGTGATCGCCCGCCTTCAAACCGGCAAAACCGAATTCGGGCCGTGGGGTGGACAGATCGTTGCCAAGGTATTTCGACAGTGCCAGGAATTCGGCCGTCATCACCGCACAGACGGTATGGCTTCCCTGATCCTCAGGGCAGGTGTTGCAATGAGCGTCGCGGAAAAAGCCGGTGACAGGATCGGCCGAACAGGGCTGAAGCGGCTCGCCCAGAACATTGATCGATGGATCTTTCTTCATCATGTCTTCCCCCTTTCGCGCCGCATATCAGAAGGGCCGTTTCCCGTCGATCCGGCGCCCCGTGACCTCTCGTACCTTCCCATCGCGCGGGTTTGCTTCCCGGGCCCGTGCCGCGCCCGCCTGCATCTCCCTGCCGGGCGGGGCGCTGATTGCGCGTTCATCTGAACCGGTCGACGAGGCGCTGCAATGCGCTGCGATTGTCGGCTGCCGGTGCTGACGCGGGACGGGCGCTATCTTGCGGCGCCGCCCGGCCGGTGCCGCTGCGGGGCGGATTGACGCGTAAGGCGACAGCGTTCAGGAACCCGGCCGTGTCGCCCGCAGCCAACATCGGTGCGCCGTCTGACAGCCCCTGCATAAGGTTCTCAAGCCAGCGTGTATCGGCCTTGGAAAAATCCGATAGCACATAGCCCGCGACCCTGTCCTTGTGGCCGGGGTGGCCGATACCCAGCCGGATGCGGTGATAGGCCTCGCCGATATGGGCATGCAGCGATCGCAGACCATTGTGGCCGGCATGGCCGCCACCGGTCTTGGCCCGCACCTTGCCGGGGGCCAGGTCGAGTTCGTCGTGAAAGACGGTGATGTCGCCGGGATCGAGCTTGTAAAACCGCATCGCCTCGCCTGCGGACTGACCCGAAAGGTTCATGAATGTCGTGGGCTTCAGCAACATGACCTTTTCGCCGTTCAGCGATCCTTCGGCCACCATCCCCTGAAACCTGGCCCGCCAGGGCGCAAACCGATGATCGGCGGCGATCCGGTCGATTGCCATGAAACCGATGTTGTGCCGGTTCATCGCGTATTTTGCGCCCGGATTGCCAAGCCCGACGAAAAGTTTCACCCGGTGATCCCCTTGATTATGCGCCTCGCGCCGAACGATTTGTCAATTTCTAGTGCGGAACGACCGCGCTGGAAACCTGCAACCTCGGCTTTTCCAGGGAATGGCACGCGAATCCGCTCAGCCCGCCGCCGCACCGCCTCGACATCGGGCCCGCAGAATCCTGTATCGACCTTTTGCAGTCAGGGATCGTGTGGCGGCAACCGGGGTGGTTGAGAAAGCCGGGTAAAGCGTATCTCGAAATACCTGATGTTTCGGGCATGTCCTGTCGCCTTCACGCGCAGCGAGAGGTCGCGGACGGGCGATCCAGGTTTTGCGCAAAAGCCAAGTGGCCGCCCGGTGTGCCGGCCCCGGAAATGACCGCGGGGCCACGAGGGCCCCGCAATTCGATACGGCAGGCAAAACCGGCGCCGCTTTATTCGTCGCCTTCCTCGGTTTCGGCCTCGGTCTCTGCCTCGGAATCTTCGTCGGATGAACGCAGGCTCGACGGAGCCGCGATATTGGCGATGACGAAGTTGCGGGCAACCGTTTTCGCGGCGCCGGCGGGCAGGGTGATGTCATCGATGTGGATGACATCGCCGATGTCGCAGCCGGAAAGATCAACCGTGATGTGATCCGGGATTTCGCCCGCGGTCACTTCCAGTTCCACTTCCGGGCGCACGATGGTCAATGTGCCGCCACGCTTCAGCCCCGGGGCCAGTTCGTGGTTTTCAAAGGTGACATGGATGAACAGCTTGACCCGCGATGTCTGGCGAAGGCGCACGAAATCGACATGCGTCGGAAGGTCCTTGACCACGTCTCTCTGGACGTTGCGGCAGATGACGCGCGTGTCGGTCTCGCCCTCGACCTTGAGGTTGAACAGCGTTTGCAGGAAGCGCCCCGCCTTCAAGCGGTGCAGAAGGGTGTTATAATTGATGTTGATGGCAAGCGGCTCTGCGCCACCGCCATAAACGATGCCGGGTACGTTGCCCTCGCGACGGGCTTGACGGGCGGCCCCCTTGCCTGTCCCCGTCCGTACCTCGGCTACAAGATCAGGGATCTCACCAGCCATGGGTATTCTCCATAAGTTAAACCGGGCATCCTCCAAGGGTGCATGCCCATGAAGCGCGCCGTATAGAGCGGAAAGGCGGCAAAGGAAAGCGGAATCTCGATGTCGAGCGATCCTGATCAAACATAGGCGTCCAGAAAATCCCTGGGCAGCAAGACGGTCTGCCTGCCCAGGCTGGCGATGTCTATATCGCCGCAAAGTGCCATCGAGGTTTCCAGTTCCTTGTGGAGCAGTTCCAACGCCTTGGTGACACCGGCCTCGCCCATCGCCCCGAGCCCATAGACATAGGATCGCCCGATCATCACGCCTTTGGCGCCAAGCGCGATGGCCTTCAATACATCCTGCCCCGAACGGATGCCGCCATCCATCCAGATTTCGGTCTTGCCACCCACCTCGTCAACGATCCGGGGCAACATGCGGATCGACGAAAGTGCCCCGTCGAGTTGCCGTCCGCCGTGGTTCGACACCACGATCGCATCGGCCCCGATACTGGCCGCTTGTGCCGCATCCGCCGGGTCGAGCACCCCTTTCAGGACAACCCTGCCGCCCCACATCTCCATCAGTCTTTCGATCTTTTGCCAATTGAGCGCATGATCGAATTTTTCGGCTGTCCAGGCGGTCAGCGAAGACGGATCGGTCACGCCTTCGACATGACCCACGATATTGCCGAAGAACCGGCGTTTGGTCCCCAGCATGCCCAGCCCCCAGCGCCATTTCGTGCCCAGGTTGATGATGTTGGCCATTGTCGGTTTTGGCGGCGCGGACAGGCCGTTCTTGAGATCCTTGTGGCGCTGGCCCAGCATTTGCAGGTCTACCGTGATGACCAGTGCCGAACAGCCCGCCGCTCTGGCGCGGTTGATGATGTTGCGGTTGAAGTCGTCGTCGTTGAGCGTGTAGATCTGGAACCAGAAGGGCTTCGTGACGTGCTCGGCCACATCCTCGATCGAGCAGATCGACATGGTGGAAAGCGTGTAGGGCACTCCGAATTTTTCTGCGGCACGGGCTGCCTTGATTTCGCCGTCGGCGCATTGCATTCCGGTAAAGCCGACCGGCGCCAGTGCCACCGGCATGGTCACGCGATGGCCGATCATTTCGCCGGCCGTCGAACGCCCCGTCATGTCGACGGCGATCCTTTGGCGCAGGCGGATCAGGGAAAAATCGCTGACATTGTCGCGAAAGGTTTGTTCCGACCAACTGCCGCTTTCGCAATAGTCGAAGAACATCTTTGGCGCCCGGCGTTTGTGCAGGCTTTTCAGATCGTCGATACAGGTGATGACGGGCATGGGTTTCGCTTCGGCCATTGTTTATTGGCAAACTTTGTTTACCAATGCCCGCAGCCATCTGCAATGCCGCGCGTGTCAGCCGCGATGGGTCCCGTCGGCAAGGCTTTTGACGAAGCTCAATATGTCGGCAACAGGCGTGCCGTTTTCGACCTGTTTGACGATCGCCGACCCGACTACCGCACCATCGGCAACGCTGGCAATCGCCTCGGCCGTCTCTGGTGTGCGAATGCCGAATCCGACGATGACCGGCAGATCCGTTGCCGACTTGATCCGCGCCACCTCGGGGCCTACTTCGGCCGATTGCGCCGCCGCAGCACCGGTGATGCCGGTGATCGAGACGTAATAGACAAAACCCGACGTGTTTTGCAGCACCTTGGGCAGGCGTTTGTCATCCGTGGTCGGGGTGGCCAGCCGGATGAAGTTCAACCCGGCCTTTTGCGCCGGAATGCACAATTCGTCGTCTTCTTCGGGGGGCAGATCGACGACGATCAGCCCGTCAACCCCGGCGGCTTTCGCATCGGCCAGGAAGCGGGCGACACCGCGCGAATAGATCGGGTTGTAATAGCCCATGAAGACGATTGGTGTGACCGTATCGGATTTGCGAAACTCGGCCACCATATCGAGCGTCTTCTGCAACGTCTGCCCCGACGCCAGCGCACGTTGACCGGCAAGCTGGATCGTCGGACCATCGGCCATCGGGTCGGTAAAGGGCATCCCCAACTCGATCACATCGACGCCCGCGGCGGGCAGCCCGCGCATCAGGTCCAGCGAAGTGGCATAGTCCGGGTCGCCCGCCATGATGTAGGTCACGAAAGCCTTGCGCCCTTCGGCGCGCAGATTTGCAAATGTCTGGTCGATGCGGGTCATGGCGCTCTCCTGCTGATCAGGTTGCTCTTGCAGAAAAGCAGGATGAAAATCAATGGCACTTCCGGCGATAGCGCTGGGTCGGAACCGCGCAGTCGCTATTTCCAGTAATCATTCGCCGCCGCGATTGTCTGGAAATGGGTTGCCACGACCCCTGATACCATGATGAGCGCGTCTGCATCATTCTCGTAATCGGCGCGCATCTTGGTGCGTTTGTCCGCGTCCGGCTGGGTCATCTTTACCGCCACGCGCGAAAGCTTCACGGCAAGATCAAAGCCACTTTGCGGATCGGGAGTTTTCAGGCTGGGCAGCCAGGTTTCGGCCATGTCGCATTCCTTTGATATGAAGGATGGATGATGCGCCTATGTGGCGCATCTCTGCCGCTTCAGTCAACCTTTCCCGGCAGGCTGAGGTCGCCCGACGCGATGTCAAAGACATCGGTCACGCACAAAAGCGGTGCATGGATGTTTTCGTTGACCCGAAGTGCGCTTGTCACCCCGTCATAGGAGATACCTTCACCCGTAGCTGTATCTGCGAAAGCGACCGTCAGGGAAATTTCCGGGCCGTCGAACAAGGGTGTGAATCCGGGGCTGTCGATAAAGATCGGCAGGCCGGGCCATGTCGCCGGCATCCGTGGTGTCTCTCCTTCGGGAATGTCGCGCACGGCCAGCGCGCCGTCGCCACAAGCCTCGGTCGGCGTCAGGACGACCCAATGGCTGTGCCAGTCATCGCCATCATTGGTCAGATCACCATCGCGGTTTTCGTCGAAAAGCGGCGTGTCATCGAAATCCGGGTGGCTTGTCGCCGCCAGCGCCAGAATGCCGGTGGAGCCTTCGAACCCTACGGCGGCGGGGTCAAGCGAAGTCGGCCAGACATAGGAAAGAACGGGTGCGCCGCCAAGGGAGCCGGCAGGTTCGGGCCTGTCGGCCCCGGCCAGCCCGTTGGTTGTCATCTGAAATGTCACGATGCGGCCGTCCCGCTGCGCATGAGCGGCGAGAATATCGAACGCGGCGATCTTTTGCGGCGCGGGTTCCGACAGGATCGCGCACGCCTGTTCAAGCGCTGGTTGCGGATCGCTGCCGGCAAGCGCGGATTGTGCGAAGACGAGACCGGCCATGGTCAGAAAATATTTCACTGGGAGATCCTTTCCATTAATAATAGCGAATCGAAACTATTGCATCATTAATAGCGATTCGATATCAAATGTCCATGACCCATTCCCACAACATCGCGCTGCGGGCGTTGATCGACCGATTGGCACGTCTTGCTTCGGCGGATGACTGGAAAGGCGGGCTCAATCCTTCTCAGGTGGCGGTCTTGTCCTATCTTGCCCGCGCCAACCGGTTTTCGCGCGCCCCGTCACATGCCGCAGCCTTCCTTGGGACAACGCGCGGCACCGTTTCCCAGACCTTCAAATCCCTTCTTGGCAAGGGTCTGGTCGTGGAACACCGATCCGCCAGCGACCGGCGGCGGATCAGTTTCGATCTGAGCGCGGCAGGCCGTGAGGCATTGATGTGCCCGACCACCTTTGACAACGCGCTTTGCGCCATCGGCGCGGCGGACCGTGCCGCCTTGGAACAGGGAGTCGCGGCATTCCTGCGCGCTTTGGTGGCGGTACGCGGCGGGCAGCCCTTTGGGCTTTGCCGGACCTGCCGGTATCATGAGCCGACTGCGAAAGGCGGATATTGCAAATTGCTGGATGTCGCGCTGCAATCGGCGGAAGCGGATCAGATCTGCCACGAATACTGTCCGCAGGACGCCGCCTGATCTGCCGGACGCCGCGGCGCGCTTGATAAGCTCCGCCTGCTCGCATAAAGCGTCTCGGGTCGACGCCGCGGGCGTGGGTCCCGGACGTGATACAGTCATGTGTGGCGCCAGTCTCACATCGCCCGGGTGGCGGGAAATGCGAACCGAAGGAAAGCGAAGATGGGTTTCAGGATGGGTATCGTCGGCCTGCCGAATGTCGGCAAATCGACGCTTTTCAACGCGCTCACCCGTACAGCCGCCGCGCAGGCCGCGAATTTTCCATTCTGCACGATCGAACCCAATGTCGGCGACGTGGCGGTGCCTGACGCGCGGCTGGAAAAGCTGGCGGCGATTGCCGGATCGAAACAGATCATCCCGACCCGGATCACCTTTGTCGATATCGCCGGCCTTGTACGCGGGGCGTCGAAGGGAGAGGGGCTTGGCAACCAGTTTCTGGCCAATATCCGCGAAGTCGACGCCATCGCCCATGTGCTGCGCTGTTTCGAGGACGACGATGTCACCCATGTCGAGGGGCGTATCGACCCGGCTGCGGATGCCGAAACCATCGAAACCGAATTGATGATCGCCGATATGGAATCGATCGAACGGCGGCTTGCCGGGATCGCGCGCAAGATCAAGGGCGGCGACAAGGAGGCGGTTGCGCAGGAACGAATGATGCGCAAGGCATTGCAAGCGCTCGAGGCCGGAAGGCCGGCGCGCACGGTCCAGGTGGCTGACGACGATCGCAAGGCATGGGAAATGCTTCAGCTTCTGACTTCAAAGCCGGTCCTTTATGTATGCAATGTGGATGAAGGATCGGCGGCGAAGGGCAATGAACTGTCGGCCAAGGTCGCGCAAATGGCTGCGAAGGAGGGGGCAGGTTCTGTTGTGATTTCGGCCCGGATCGAGGAAGAGCTGGCCCAGTTGCCGTCTGAGGATGCCGCGATGTTTTTGCAGGAAATGGGGCTGCAAGAGGCAGGGCTCGATCGGTTGATCCGGGCGGGATACGATCTATTGGGCTTGCAGACCTATTTCACTGTAGGGCCGAAGGAAGCGCGCGCCTGGACGATCACCAAGGGTACGCTGGCGCCGCAGGCAGCTGGGGTCATCCATGGCGATTTCGAGCGGGGATTCATCCGCTCGGAGACCATTGCCTATGCCGATTACATCGCCGGAAAAGGCGAGGCGGGCGCGCGCGAAGCAGGCAAGTTTCGCATTGAAGGCAAGACCTATGAAGTCAAGGACGGGGATGTGCTGCATTTCCTGTTCAATGCCTGATCCCGCAATTCCTTCGCGACCGTCAGGATCTGCCGAGGCGTTCGGCGACATGCCCCGGCGGTGATGCCGGATTTGATCCGGCAATCCCGCAAATACCTGATCCACGAAGCAACGCCAAAATCCCGAGAGCCAAAACCCCGAGAGCACAGGGGGGGGCGTGGCGGGATTTTGGCGATTCAAGGCTCTTGCCGAAACGCTTCAGACGAACATCCCCGCGTTGACGCTGGTCACACCCAGAAGCATCACCTCGAAATCCGCCACCCCGTTGCCGTCGATGTCGCCGGCGAGGATCGTGTTGCCGCCGCTGGCCAGCGCGATCATCTCGCCCGCCGTGTTGCTGAAGCTGGACGCACCGCTGAAGCTCATCCCCATTGCGGTGAAATCCATCTGGTCCTGGCCGCCCGTGAAGTCGGAAATCACGTCGCGCGCGCTGCCGACCCCCGCTTCGGCGGCCGTACGGAAGATGAAATCGTCGTTTCCCGCCCCGCCGACAAGTAAATCCTGCCCGGTGCCGCCGAATATGCTGTCATTGCCTCCGCCGCCATAGATACTGTCGTTGCCCGAGCCGCCGTAAAGCTGGTCATGCCCGCCATCGCCGCCGATGAGGTCGTTGCCCGCATCGCCGCCCAGCACGTCGCCCCAGGTGCCGCCGTAAAGGCTGTCGTTGCCCGTGCCGCCCAGAAGCGTGTCGCTGCCCCAACTGCCGTAAAGCCGGTCATGCCCGCCCTGGCCGTAGACAAGATCATTGCCGCCCTCACCGCCCAGCAGATCGCCCCAGGTGCCGCCATAGAGCGTATCATTGCCGTCGCCGCCCAACAGCGTGTCGCTGCCCCAGCTTCCATAAAGAACGTCATGCCCGGCCTGACCATCGACAAGATCATTGCCACCCTCGCCGCCCAGCAGATCGCCCCAGGTGCCGCCATAAAGGCTGTCGTTGCCGGTGCCGCCCGTCAGGGTATCGCTGCCCGTACTGCCATAAAGCGTATCGCTGCCGCCGCCGCCGCGCAGCAGGTTGTTGGCATCGTTTCCGATGATCATGTCGTTGCCGGCTCCGGTGGTCCCGTTTTCGATGACCGTGCCGCGGGCAATGATCAGGTTGCCGACAAGACCATTGATATTGGAGATCGCTTCCGGGCGCAGATCGAGGCGCTGATTGCTGCCATCGGTGCTGACGTCGATCGTATCAATGCCGTTGCTGTCGGCAATGGTCATGGTGATGTCGTCACCGCCAAAAATGGCCGGGTTCGGTGAATCGCCGTCGAATATCAACCCGTAGATCTGGCCCATGTAGCCGGTTACGTTGGAGTTCACCCCATAGACTGTATTGCCCGCATGGATGTTGTTGTTGATGCCGTAAAGGTTCTGGATGGCGATGATATCGGCAATCATCGGGGTCACCGTATAGGCGTAATCCGCGATGATCGACGTATTGTCGACCTGGTCGAAATAAGACATCAGCGTCGCCTGCCAACTGTCGTTGGCATAGTGGTTGTCGACGCCATAGGTGGCGTTGCCGTTATAGTTTCCGGCATGGCCAAGGCCCAGGGCATGGCCGATTTCATGCATGTAGGTCTGGAACGAATAGCTGTCCAGTGTCGTGCCAGATGTGGTCAGCCATGAAGTGCTGACATTGACGGTCGACGAGGTGATGGTGCTGCCGCTGGTGACAAAGTTGGCAAAGGCCCCGGACTGGTTGTCGTCGAAAGTGATGCTTGCCGCCCCTGAAGTTTCGATGAAATTGATGCCGGTGATGTCCGTCCAGGCGGAAAGCGCGGTTCGGGCCAGATATTGGCCTTGCGCCGTCAGGGCCGTGACGTTGAACGTCAGGTTGCCGCCGGGGCCGACGTTGAATGCCTGGCTGGAACCGCCCCAATATCCGTGGGTCAACTGCGCGGCGATCTGATCGAGCGTGTAGGTTGGCAACGGAGGCGCCGCGGTGATGCCCACGGTATAACTGCCGGTATCCGTAGAAAAGGCCCCCGCGTCGATATAATAGGTGCCCGTTGTCGTGGCCGTAAACGAGATGAGCGAATCTAGCGTCCCGCCCGAATCATCATTCGTGGCAACGATGGAACCTGCCGAATTGCGCAGATTCAGCAAGGGATCGGAAAGTGTACTACCATCCTGAGTGATCGTGTATCGCGTCCCGGCTGTCAGCGTCACCCGCACCCAGTCATGATCGCCCGCGAACCCGATCGACCCTGAAAACGTGTCTCCGACCGACATCGTATAGGCGGTGCCGGTATTCGCCGCCGCATCCGTGCTTTCGAAGACCGGGGCGTAGAGGTTCTGGCCGATAGCGCCTTCGGAAAGGGTGGGGGGCAATGCTGTTTCGGTCTGGGGCATGGGTCTGGTCCTGATCTGATAGGGTGGTGCCGGATCACAAAGGCGGCTGATTGTCGGCCCAGAGGGCGTCGAGCAACGATTTCAGCATCGGCGCCGACAGTTTTGCATCGACGACGGTCAGCGTCAGCGAATTGGTCCTGGCCTGATCGCCCAGGCGCCAAGTGAAGGCGGCGGTGATTGATTCAGCTGTGGGCTTCGATGAAGCGGAAGTCAGATTGAGGCTGAGCTCCAGCGTTTCCGGCGTGGTGGACTGAGCATCGTGGGTGATCGTGCGCCCCGAGGCTGCGGCCGCGACATGATCGTCGAAGGATGCACAAAGCTGATCGCGCAATCCTGCCATGCCGTCATCGGCCGCCAGGCTTCGGTCGATTTCGCAGCGAACCAGGATGGGCGCGGCTGGCGCGCCACATGCGGCAAGTTGTATCGCCATGAATGCTATTACTCCTCGCCATCGCAAAATGTTGGTTCTCTCGCTGCTGAAGACATCTGTGAATGTCTTGAGATTTGTGGCAAAAGTATGGTCAGGGCAAAGCTTAGTGGCATTTGGCCATGGCGGAAAAGAAGTTTTTTCCCAGTTCAGCCTATGGGCGAGCTTGCTCGAATTTCCCGTTCGGACCCGGCGAAATCAGGATGGCGCAACCCAAGGTAGAGCCGCTCATTCGTTCAATATCTCGTTGTGATAGCGCCGCAGGAACAGCAACCCCAATGCCAGCAGACCGAGGCTGAGCGAGAACACATAGAAAGGGCTGACATACACTGCGTCATAGCTGGGGTAAAAGCCGTGCCGCATCTGGCCGATCACATGCACCAAAGGGTTGTACCAAAGGGCCGATCGGGCCGGTTCGGGAACGCCGTCGAAAACGTAAAAGATACAGGAAATCAGAAAGAGCGGCCGATTGAGAATGGCCCAGGCCTTTTGCCAAATCGGTATCATTGACATCAGGAAACAGTTGATTGTTCCGACGCCCAGCGCCAGTGACGCCATCATGGCCATTGCCAGCGCAATCTGCGGCAGGTCCGGAGAGGTGCGGGTATCGAAGATCAGCAGCATCCCGGTAAAGATGATATAGGCCGACAGAAGCTGGGTCAGACCGTTGGTCAAAAAACGGCCGATCAATGCGTCGGCAAAGGTTACCCGCGGGTAGGTCAGCAGAGGTTTGGAAAACTGGATCGATCCGGCGATCTTGGCGCTCATGTCCAGATAGGCGACAAAGGGCACCATGCCCGTGGCATAGAAGATCGCGAAATTCGATCCGATGGGCGGGTTGAGAAAGGTGAAGGAAAAGGCCAGCGTCAGCAGGGCAATTCCGGCCACCGGCTCGAGGATGGTCCAAAGGTAGCCGCCGGGCGAACGCCCGTAGGTCGTGGCCATTTCCCGCAAGACCAGCGCGATGATGGTCCGGGCCGAAGGAAAGGAATGGCGCGCCGTCGCGGCGTGCAGGCCGATGACAGATTTGTTGCCGGCAAAATGGCTCATGCCGTTCCTTCTGGACCGCGCTGGATTTTTGTTCTTTGTTTATGTAGGACGAAAGGCAATTGATCAATCAGTCATCGGAGAGGTCTGTGACAATCGCGCCGGTGCCCTCGAAATCCCCGACCCCCGCGACCAAGGCGCCCGGCGCAAATCCTGGCAAAGGTCCGGCCGCCAAGCGGCTGAACGTGAGGCCCGTGGCCTCGGTGGCGAAAGTCAGGCCACGCCATCGCGGGGTCTTGATCAGCTTCTTGCTGCTGGTCCTGATTCCGGCCATCGGTTCGGCGGTCTATCTGTGGGGCTTTGCCCAGGATCAATACGCCTCTTACGGGGGGTTCTCGGTTCACAAGGAAGAAGCCGGCAGCGCCATCGACCTGTTGGGGGGCATTTCGGCCCTGTCGGGCGGCACGTCGAGCACGTCGGACGCCGATGTGCTTTATGAATTCATCCAGAGCCAGGATCTGGTGCAGCGGCTGGACAGGAAGCTCGATCTGCGTGGCATCTGGTCAAAGGCAAAATCCGACCCGGTTTTCGCCTATCATTCACCCGGAACGATCGAGGATTTGCTCGATCACTGGCAACGCAAGGTCAGCGTCACCTATGATAACGGCATGATCACCTTGCGGGTTCTGGCCTTTGACCCGGTCGATGCCCAGAGGATCGCCAAGGCGATCTTTGACGAAAGCACGACGATGATCAACCGGCTGAACGACGTCGCGCGCACCGACGCGCTGCGCTATGCGCGCGAAGAGCTGGAAACAGCCGTGGCGCGGCTGAAGGCCGCGCGGCAGGCGATCACCGAGTTCCGCAACCGTACCCAGATTGTCGATCCGACCAGCGACGTGCAGGGGCAGTTGGGGTTGCTGGCAACATTGCAACAGCAACTTGCCGCGGCGCTGATTGAAAAGGATATTCTCGCCGCCACGGCCAACGCCGCCGACCCGCGCCTGCCGTCGTCGGATTTGCGCATCAGCGTCATAGAAGAGCGCATCAAGGAAGAACGCCGCAAGCTCGGGATTGGCGAAGGGGTTCTGGAAGGCGATGCCTTCGCCAGTGTCGTCGGCGAATACGAGGGCCTTGCCGTCGATCGTGAATTTGCCGAACAATCCTATGTTTCGGCTCTGGCCACCTATGATGGTGCCCTGGCCGAGGCGGGCCGCAAGAGCCGCTATCTGGCCGCCTATGTGAACCCGACATTGGCTGAAAGCGCCGAATTTCCACGGCGCGACGTCCTGTTCGGCTCTATCTCGATCCTGCTGTTTCTGGTCTGGGCGATCGGCGTTCTGATCTTTTACAGCCTGAAAGACCGGCGCTGAGCGGCAAACAGGGCAGGGCCTGCTGCGCATGATACATCTCGACCATCTGACAAAGACCTTCATCCTGAAAGGCCAGCGCAGAACCGTGGCCGACGATATCACCGCGACCTTCCCGACGGGTTTGTCGGTCGCCTTGCTAGGGCGGAACGGGGCGGGAAAATCGAGCCTACTGAAAATGATTGCCGGCACGCTCGACCCCACATCGGGGCAGATTCTGTCGACCGGCACGATTTCTTTCCCGGTGGGCTTTGCCGGGTCGTTTCACGGTGATCTTTCCGGTGCGCAAAACGCGCGTTTCGTCGCCCGCATCTATGGTGTCGATACCGAGGAGCTTTTGGCCTTCGTCGAGGATTTTGCGGAAATGGGCAAATATTTCCACATGCCGTTTCGCACCTATTCATCAGGGATGCGGGCCCGGCTGGCCTTTGGCGTTTCAATGGCCATTCCCTTTGATACCTATCTGGTCGATGAGGTGACGGCTGTCGGCGATGCGGCGTTCCGTACCAAGAGCGGCATCGTGTTTCGTGACCGGATGGCCTCGGCGGGCGCCATCGTGGTGTCGCACAGCATGGCGGTTCTGCGCGAATTGTGCAGCGCGGGTGCGGTTCTGGAAAACGGCAAGCTCCATTATTATGAAAACCTCGAGGATGCGATCCGCCACCACCATCAGAATATGGCGGCCTGACCGAGGGCCGGGGCGCAAGGTTGTCGGCGCGGTTCCTGCGGCGGCCCGTGTCAGACGGGCCGTGACCGGATCATGCCGACGATGTCATAGATGTCGTTCAGAATCGGCTGAGCGATGGCGTTGGCGCGCTCTGCCCCGTTGCCCAGAATACGGTCGATCTCGGCCGGATCGGCCATGAGGCGGGCCATCTCGTCGGCGATGGGCGACAGTCTGGCTACCGCCAGATCGGCCAGCGCCGGCTTGAACGCGCCAAAGCCCTTGCCTGCGAATTCCGCCACCACTGCCTCGGGCGGTTGCTCGGCCAGCGCCGCATAGATATTGATCAGGTTTCGCGCTTCGGGGCGATCCTTCAGACCGTCGATCGTGCCGGGCAGGGGTTCGGCATCGGTTCGCGCCTTGCGGAATTTCTGGGCGATGGTGTCGGCGTCGTCTGTCAGGTTGATGCGGCTTGCGTCCGACGGATCGGATTTCGACATCTTCTTGGACCCGTCGCGCAATGACATCACGCGGGTGGCGGTGCCTTCGATCACCGGTTCGGTCATGGGAAAGAAATCGACCTTGAAGTCATGGTTGAACTTGGCGGCAATGTCGCGGGTCAGCTCCAGATGCTGTTTCTGGTCTTCGCCGACCGGCACCTGGGTGGCCTTGTACAAGAGAATGTCCGCCGCCATCAGCGAGGGATAGGCATAAAGCCCGAGCGAGGCGTTTTCGGCGTTCTTGCCGGCCTTGTCCTTGAACTGGGTCATCCGGTTCATCCAGCCGACCCGGGCGACACAGTTGAAAATCCACGCCAGTTGCGCATGGCCGGGCACCTGGGACTGGTTGAACAGGATCGAACGTTCAGGATCGAGCCCCGAGGCAATGTAGCCCGCCGCCAGTTCGCGTGTCGCATGGCGCAGGTCAGCGGGATCCTGCCAGGTGGTGATCGCATGCAGATCGACGATGCAATAGACTGTCTCGATACCGTTGTTCTGCATTTCGACAAAGCGCTTCACGGCCCCGAGGTAGTTGCCCAGTTGCAGATGGTTGGTCGGCTGTATGCCCGAGAAGACACGCGGCGTGAAAGTGGTGGCGGTCATGGCGGCCCCAGTCTGGAAATTTACGTCCCGCTCGCGTATCGCAGGGGCCAAGCCCAGTCAACAGGCGGGAAATGAGGGAGAGTGCGATGCGCGATGGCTATGACGAAGCCCCGGTAAACCCGCTGCCGCCGGTGGTCTGGCTGATTGTCCTGCCGATCGTCGCGATGGAGATCGTGGTGAATGCCGGGGCCTATGGTCTTGTCGGTGGGCCGGGCGGCATCGGTTGGCGCAATGACGCGCTGCAACGCTTCGCGCTGTCACCGCAAATGCTCGATCAGATGCTGGCCACGGGGCAGTTCAACGCCGACTACGCGCTACGGTTTCTGACCTATCCTTTCGTTCACGGCAGTTTCACCCATGCGGCGATGGCGGGGGTGTTCATCCTGGCGCTGGGCAAGTTCGTGGGCGAGGTCTATCGCGGTTGGGCGGTGCTGGTCATTTTTCTGGGGGCTTCGGTAATCGGGGCGCTGGCCTATTCGCTGGTGCCGGGCCTGCAATACCCGCTTTTCGGGGCCTATCCGGGGGCTTACGGGCTGATCGGGGCGTTCACCTTCATCCTTTGGGCGCGCCTTGGTGCGATGCATGAAAACCGGGTGCGGGCCTTTTCGTTGATCGGTTTGTTGCTGGGCATTCAGCTTCTGTTCGGGGCGCTGTTCGGGGGGGCGCCAGACTGGATCGCCGATCTTTCCGGCTTTGCGGCGGGCTTTGCGCTTTCCTTCGTGACGGGTCCGGGCGGCCCGGCGCATCTGCTCAAACTGATCCGTCAGCGCTGACGGGCGAACCCCGCCCGCAGGTCCGAAGGGTGGAATGCGCCGGTGGCCAGGGTGGCCAATGCATAGACGACGAAACCGCCAGGAACCAGAATGGCCAGCCTGACATATTTGTCGGTATCTTGCGCAAGAACCGCCTGCGCTCCCCAGAGAAAAGCGCCCATGATGGCGCAGGCCATCAGGATGCGCGGTATCCGGGCGCGCAGCCGGCTGTCGGCGCGCGCCGCCTCGCCCATGCCGCGTGTCCCCCACCAGAGCTGAAAAACCATCGACCAGGCGGCCACTGTCGTGCCCAGTGCGGCGGCGATGAACCCGAAGAGGGGGGCAAGCCCGATCGCAAGTGCCGCATTGACCAGCATCGACCAGAGCGCGAAGCGAAACGGGCTACGGGTATCTTCACGCGCGAAATACAGCGGTTGCAACACTTTTTGCATGACGAATGCAGGCAGGCCCGCGCTATAGACCGCCAGGGCGAGCGCTGTGGCCTGGGTGTCGCCGCGCGAAAACGCGCCCCGTTCGTAAAGGCCGATGACCAGCGGCACAGGGATCACCATCAGTGCTACCGCGGCGGGCAGGGTCAGGATCAGGGCGAATTCGGTGGCGCGGCTGAGCGCATGGCGGCTGCCGCCGATATCGCCGGATTTGAGGCGGCGCGACAGATCGGGCAGAAGAACGATGCCGATGGCGATGCCGACGACGCCCAGCGGCAGTTGGTATAGCCGGTCGGCATAGCTCAGCCAGGCGATCGCGCCGTTAAAAAAACTTCCGACCTGGCGGCCCACCAGCAGATTGATCTGCACGACGCCCCCGGCCAGCACCGCGGGCGCTGCGATGACCAGCAACCGCCGCAGATCTGGCGTCATGCGCGGGCGTCCGAGTCGAAGCGCAAAGCCCATCCGCGCGGCCGCCACCCAGACAAGCGCCAGTTGCGCCAACCCGGTCACGGGGGTGGCCCACGCCAGTGTCAGCCCCATATCCCATCCCAGATGCCGCGCCAGAAGCATCGCGGCGATGAAAACCGCGTTCAAGAGCACCGGCGCGCCCGCCGCCGCGATGAACCGGCCCCCGGCATTGAGCAACCCCGACAACAGTGCCGTCAAGGATATGAACAGGATATAGGGAAAGCAGATACGCCCGTATTCGACGGCAAGCGGCAGGCGCGCGTCACCGGCAAAGCCGCTCGCCATCGCCAGTACCAGCCAGGGCATCAGAGCCATCGCCACCAGTGAAATGATCACGACAACGAAGGCCAGCCCGGAAAAGGCATCCTCGGCGAAACCGCGCGCATCTTCGCCCGCTTCGAGCTTTTTCGAGAAAAGCGGCACAAAGGCGGTATTGAACGCGCCTTCGGCAAAGAAGCGGCGAAAGAGATTGGGCAGCGAAAAGGCCACCAGATAGGCCTCGGCCACCGGCCCGGTGCCGAGATAGGCGGCCAGCAAAACATCGCGGGCAAACCCGGCGATGCGGCTGAGCAGCGTCCAGGCCCCGACGGTCAGGAAGCCGCGTATCAGACGGATCGGTTTCATCAGATTTTTGCCCGTTCGGCGCCCTCGGAGATGGCATTGCGCAATTTGCGCTCCAGCGCCTCTTGCTTGGTTTTCGCCTGAATTTTCAAGCCGAACATGTCCTTGACGTAAAAGGTATCGACCACCTGCGCCCCGAATGTCGCAATGACGGCGCTGGCGATATAGATGTTGTTCGCGGCCAGCGTACGGGTCAGATCATAAAGCAGGCCGGGGCGGTCGCGGGTATCGACCTCGATGATGGTGTATATTTCCGATCCTTCATTGTCGAAGGTGATCGAAGTGGGAAAAAGAAACTGGCCCTCGCGCTTCTTGATCCTGTCGCGGGCCTTGAGCGCATCGCGGGCGACCACTTCGCCCTTCAGGGTCTTTTCGATCATGGCGCGCAGGCGCGGCAGGCGCTCGGCTTCATACGGATGACCCTCGGCATCCTGCACCCAGAAAACTGCGGTGGCATAGCCATCCTTGGAGGTGTAGGTGCGCGCATCGACGACGTTGGCCCCGACCAGCGCCAGCGCGCCCGCCAGGCGCGAAAATATCCCCGGATGATCGGCCAGCGCGAAACAGGCGCGGGTGGCGTCGCGGTCAAGGTCGGGCTTGATGTCGATGCGGATCGCATCTTCGGGGATATCGCGCAGAAGCTGGGCGAAAACCGCGTGGGTGTCGGTCGACAGCCCCTGCCAGTAGGGGTTGTAGTGACGCGCGGTTTCGTGGCGCAGGGCCTTGGCGTCCCAATCCCTGAGCGCGTCGCGCAGGGCGCGTTTGCTTTCGTTCTGGCGCTTGTCGCGGTTGACGTTTTCCAGCCCTGCTTGCAGCGCCAAATCCGTTTCCGCGTGAAGCCGGCGCAGCAGCATTGCCTTCCAGTTGTTCCAGGTCGTTGGACCGACCCCGCGAATATCGCAGGCCGTCAACACCGTGAGCAGATCGAGCCGCTTGCGGGTTTTGACGATCTTGGCGAAATCGCGCACCGTTCGCGGATCGGAAATATCACGCTTTTGCGCCATGTCGGACATGAAGAGATGATAGCGTACCAGCCATTCGACGGTTTCGCACTCTTCCGCGTTCAACCCCAGCCGGGGAGCAACCTTGCGCGCAATCTGTGCCCCAAGGATGGAATGATCCTCTTGGCGGCCCTTGCCGATGTCATGGAGCAGCAGCGCCACATAAAGCACCCGCCGGTTCACGCCGGCATCGAGGATCGCCGATGACAGGGGCAGTTCCTCGATCAGTTCCTTGCGTTCGATCTGGGCCAGGATCGAGATGGTCTGAATGGTGTGTTCGTCAACCGTGTAATGGTGGTAGACGTTGAACTGCATCATCGCCACGATGGGTTCGAATTCCGGGATGAAGGCCGACAATACCCCCAGTTCGTTCATCCGGCGCAGCGCGCGTTCGGGGTTGCCGTGCTTGAGCAGCAGATCCAGAAAGATGCGCGCCGCGTCACGGTTTTCACGCATGTCGTCGTCGATCTGATCGAGATTGGCCGCGACGATGCGCATCGCGTCGGGATGAATGAGATTGCCGGTGCGCAAGGCCTCTTCAAACAGCCGCAGGAGATTCATCTTGTCGGCCAGAAATGCCTTGGCATCGACGATGTTGATCCGTCCCCGGTCAAGACGGAACCCTTCGCGGGTCTTGTGGCGGCTGCGGCGCAAAAGCCCGGCCAGCATCGCCTCTTTCTTGACGTGCCGCTCCTCCAGCGCGGTCAGGAATACGCGCGTCAATTCGCCTACCCTGGTGGCCTGGCGAAAATAGTCCTGCATGAAATGTTCAACCGCCCGGCGCCCACCAGTATCGGTATAGCCCATCCGCGCCGCCACCTCGACCTGCAGGTCGAAGGTCAACTGATCCATGGCGCGGCCCGTCACCAGGTGCAGATGACAGCGCACCGCCAGAAGAAAGTCCGCGGCGGCGGAAAAATTGTCGAATTCCTCGCGCCGGAGCAGACCCTGTTCGACCAGTTCGGCCGACCGGCGAACGGCATGAATGTATTTGCCGATCCAATAAAGCGTCTGAAGGTCGCGCAGCCCCCCCTTGCCCTCTTTGACATTGGGTTCGAGCACATAGCGCTGGCCGCCCTGGCGCTTGTGGCGTTCAGCGCGTTCGGTCAGCTTGGCCTCGATGAATTCCGCGCCGGTGTTTCTGAACAGCTGATCGCGCAGTTTGGCGCGCAATTCAGCTGCCAGTGGCTGATACCCGGCAAGGAACCGGCGTTCCAGAAGCGCCGTTCGAATGGTGTAGTCCTCGCGGCCCAGACGCAGGCAATCCTTGACCGTCCGGCTGGCGTGGCCGACCCTCAGTTTCAAATCCCATAAAATGTAAAGCATTGATTCTATGATGCTTTCAGCCCATGCGGTCATTTTCCACGGAGTCAGGAACAAAAGGTCGATATCTGAATACGGGGCCATTTCGGCGCGTCCATAGCCGCCCACGGCCACTACGGCGACGCGTTCGGCCTCGGTCGGGTTGGCCAGCGGATGCAATGTGTCGCAGGCAAGCGCAAAGACTGCGTTGATGGTGGCGTCCGTCAAGGCCGAATAGTAATGCACGGTGCCGTTGGCATGGCGAGGATGGGTGGCGAAATCCGCGGCGATCGCGTCCAGAACTTCGTGCCGTGCCCGGCCAAGCGTCTTGACGATTTCGGCGCGTTGGGCACGGTTATCGCCCAGGTTGCGAATTTTGTCGCGCAGCCCGGCGCAGAAGGTAGCGGTATCGAACAACGGATGCGCGCCGAAAGCGGCAGGCAGGACGGCAAGCATCCCGGGATTGTCCGACTCAGAAGCCTGCGCCACCAAAGCTCCTTGGCGCCGGATCGATCACCACGACCTGCCCATTCTGGATCTGGGCAATGGCCAGTCCGCGCTGGTTGCTGCCGTCGGGGCGCAGACGGAACACGCCGGTCACACCCGCAAATCCCGCGCTCTGCGTCAGCGCAGCCGCCGTCAGCGCGTCGGGGTTGCCCTGTTTGATCAGCGCGCCAATCGCGGCGATTCCGTCATAGGCCAGCCCGGCGATCGGGTGCGGGGCTTCGCCATAGGCCGCAGTGAACCGGGCCTGGAACTGGGCGGTCAGCGCCGGGTCGGGCAGGGCGAACCAGCCGTTCTGCACCCCCGGCATCGCCAGCGTGGCCGGGGGAATATCCCAGCGTGTCAGGCCGATGAACTGGGTCGTCTGGTTGCTGATCCCGGCTTCAGGCAAGAGCTGGGCCAGAAGCGGCAAGGCCCCGGCCGTATCGGCGGTAAAGAAAACGCTTTCGGCGCCATTGTCGCGGATCGTCGAAACGATGCCGGGCACCGCATTGACCACACCCTGTTGCGAAAACTCGTAAGTGGCCGTGCCGACGACCGAAGCTCCGGTCCCCGCCGCGGCCGCGCGAATCGCGCGCAGGCCCAGTTCGCCAGCCGGATTGTTGTCATGCACCACCATCATGCGGCCCTTGCCCTGGCGCGCGGCGTAGCTGACCAGACGATCGGCGGTGTTCTCGAAAGTCGGACCAAGCACAAAGACATTGCCACCGGCGATTTCGGTATTGTTGGAAAAGGACAAAACATTCA
This sequence comes from Paracoccaceae bacterium, assembly GCA_020446815.1. Taxonomy (GTDB): domain Bacteria; phylum Pseudomonadota; class Alphaproteobacteria; order Rhodobacterales; family Rhodobacteraceae; genus Albidovulum. The sequence goes on along the minus strand of JAGRDY010000006.1, from coordinate 36,873 downwards.
CGCCGCTGGCGGCGACGGCAACGCCCGCCGCGTTTGCCGATTGGGCAAAGACCGGCCCGAGAATGATCTTGGCACCCTCATCCACGGCCTGTCGCGCCACCGCCGCTGTCGCCGCGGCATCGGCTCCCGCATTGTAGACATGCAGGTCGATCTTGACGCCATCGAGATCGGCAATGGCCATTTCCGCGGCCTGCCGCAAATTCCGCGCCAGCACGTCATCGCCAGGATTGCCCCAGCCGCCGGGAAGAATCAGCGCCACATCGACCGGCGCGCCGGGATTGATCGACACGCCACCGCCCGCGATCGGTTCGCAAGCCGCCAGCGCCAGCGTCACACCAATGGCGGCGATCCCGGTCAATGCCTTGCGGCGGCTTTTCAAAACAGCGAACATGGAACAATCCTCACTCTGACAACCAACCCGACTTCGGGCGCGGAAAACGGTGTGACATTATGCGCAGCGCCGCACAAAGTAAACGCAGGAGCCAATGGGATCGCGATGAAAGGCCAGCACCAGCCAATTGCCCCCGGGCTCTATCTCGTGGCCACCCCGATCGGTGCGGCGCGCGATATCACATTGCGGGCGCTCGACATATTCGCTGCGGCGGACATTCTTGTCGCGGAAGATACCCGGACGCTCCGGCATTTGCTGGATATCCATGGCGTGGCAATCGGCGACCGCCCGCTTTGGGCCTATCACGACCACAATGGCGAACGGGCCCGCCCGAAAATTCTTGCCGCGCTGAAGGCGGGCAAATCGATCGCCTATGCGTCAGAAGCAGGCACGCCCCTAGTCGCCGACCCCGGATATCAGCTGGGCCGTGCCGCAATCGAGGCGGGGCACAATGTCATGTCCGCTCCGGGCGCGTCGGCCGTTCTGACGGCGTTGTGCGTTTCGGGGCTACCGTCCGACAGGTTCTTGTTCGCAGGCTTTGCCCCGGCTGCGGCAAGTGCCCGCGCGCGGTGGCTGAAAGAATTGACCGCGATTCCGGCGACGCTGGTCCTTTACGAATCACCGAGGCGCCTTCGGGCTTTGTTAAGAACATTGGAAGATGATTGCGGACCAGACAGACAGGCGGTTATCTGCCGTGAACTGACCAAGAAATTCGAAGAGGTCACTCGCGGTACTCTGGCAGAATTGCGCGCGGCCCATGAGGGCCGCACCGTCAAGGGAGAGATCGTGGTTCTGCTTGACCGCGCGCGCGCGGCGGCGCCGAATACCGATGTTGTGGAAGATGCGTTGAGGGAGGCTTTGGTGAACATGTCGATCAAGGATTCCGCGGCCATGGTGGCCGAGGCACTCGGCCTTCCCAGGCGCAGGGTTTACCAGATTGCCCTCGGATTGGCAGTGGACAAATGAGCGGCAGGCTATCCTATCACGGTGGCTGTGCCGCGGAAGATCAGGTTGCGGCGCATTATCGGGTGCAGGGCATGACCATCGCGGCCAGCCGCTGGCGCGGGCAATCGGGTGAAATCGATCTTATCGCGCGCAACGGCGATGCGGTCGTGTTTGTCGAAGTGAAACGGGCGCGAAATTTCGCAATTGCCGCCGAACGCCTGACATCCCGGCAAATGGCTCGGATCTATGGCGCGGCCAGCGAATTCGTCGCCAAGGAACCTGCGGGTCAGGACACAGAAATGCGGTTTGACGTCGCTTTGGTCGACGGCGCGGGCCGGATCGAGATCATCGACAACGCAATCTTCCATTGAGGCGGGTTCAGCCCGAGGCAATTCATGCTGGATCAGCCGTTGCTGGCGCGCCATGCCGATGTGCTTGTGGCGAGGCTTGGGCGCGGATCATGGCCTTGCCCCGATGGCGTTGCGGCGAGACCCTGAATAGCCGGAACCCTGCCGCGCCGCGGCACTCTCGGGCAAATCCCGATAGGCCTTGGCGCCGGGAATGGCGCGCGTCGCCGGTTTGTGCACTTTGGCCCGGCGCCCGGGGCTGGCTTTGATATCCGGGGTGAAACGCCCCGATCCGACGCGCGTCGCCGATTCTGTGCTGCAATCACGGTGACAGGTCGTGGAATGGCTGGTTGTTCTGCCGCGACAGCGCCGCCCGGATCAGCACTTAAGCACAGCCGGTCCGGGGCAGGGGCCGGGCCTGTCAGGGCGCCCAGGATGACATGCGCAAAAGGCGTGAGGCATGTGCGATCCCACGCCCGGGGGGAATTTACATTGCCTGTCAAAGGCGCATAATCGGCATGGCATATTCCATTCCGAAAGCTTCCGGCGCATGGTCTTTGAACCGCGGCTTCCACCTTTTCATTCGGCGCGCCCACAGGTGACCGCCGATCTTATGGCGCGCACCGGGCTTGATGAGGAGGTGCTGGTTCGCCTGGTTCATACCTTTTATGACCGTGCCCGGGCGGATTCGTTGCTTGGCCCGATATTCGCCGACCATATCGCCGACTGGCCCTCGCATCTGGAGCGGATGGTGGATTTCTGGTCTTCGGTCGCTCTCATGACCGGGCGCTACCACGGCGCGCCGATGCCCAAGCACCTGCCGTTGCCGGTCGATCAGGTACATTTCGATCGCTGGCTGTCGCTTTTTGGCCAGAGTGCGGTTGATGTCTGCCCGCCCCGTGGCGCGGCTTGGGTGATGGAACGCGCCGAGCGCATTGCCGCCGCGATCGGCAAGAACATCGCGGATGCACGGGCCCGTCAAGGATGCGCCGGCGTGCCGCCGCGCGAAGCCGGGTCATGACCGCGATGATCGAAGGCCTGCCCGCCGATGAATCTTCTGCGATTGCGCGCCGCTGCCGAGGCGCGCTTTACCGCCCGAAACGGCGCGCGGTTGGCCGGGGGGGCGTTTTGATGCCCGGGCATCGGCAAATGTATCGCAAGGAGCGTCTCGTGCCGATCCGGCTCCGCTTTGCGGAATGAACGCGGCAGGCCGGTTTCACCGTTCGGGCGGCAATCGCCCAAACCTCACATTCCCTCAATAAGGACCGAGCCATGTCTGATATCACGATGCCCAAAGCCACCCGCGCCCACGCCGAAAAACGCCATGCCCTGGCCCCCGCGACAGATGATGCGTTTCACGCCTTCAGCAAGGCGGTTTTTGCCTCCGGCGTACTGGATGCGCGCACCAAGCAGTTGATCGCGGTGGCGGTCGCGCATGTCACACAGTGCCCCTGGTGTATCGAGGGGCATGTCAAGGCCGCCCGCCGCGAAGGGGCCAGCGGCGAGGCGATCATGGAGGCGATCTGGGTCGCCGCCGAGATGCGCGCCGGTGCGGCATTTGCCCATTCGATCAAGGCGCTTGAACTCATCGAGCCTCAACCGGGCGCAGGCGAATGACCTCGGAAATTCATCTCTGCCGCGCCTATGATGCGTGCAGGGGCGCCCAGACCATTGGCGCGCGCTTGTTGGTCGACAGGCTGTGGCCACGGGGCATAGCCAAGGCCGATCTGCCGCTGGACGCTTGGCTCAGGGAGGTTGCGCCAAGCGCGGCCTTGCGAAAATGGTTCGGGCACGACCCGGCGAAATGGGACGATTTCACGAACTGTTACCGGGACGAACTGGAACAGGCGCCGGTGGCGGTCGGGCAGGCCCTGGTCTGGTGCCGCAAGGGGGCTGTGACCCTGCTTTACGGCGCCAGGGATACCCGCCATACCCATGCGTTGGTGCTGCGCGATGTTTTGCGGGAATTGTTGCAGAAGGAGAGAACCGATGCCTGACCGATACCGCCTTCGCAGTCCGGTCTGCGATCTGCTTGGCTGTGACGTGCCGATCCTGTCCGCGGGCATGGGCGGCGTCGCGCGCTCGGAACTTGCCGCCGCGGTTTCGCAAGCGGGCGGCTATGGCATTCTGGGCATGGTAAGGGAATCGCCCGAACTGATCGCGCAGGAAATCGACGCGGTTCGCGCCAGCACCAGCAGGCCCTTCGCGGTGAACCTGATCCCCGCCGCGACCGACCCGGCGTTGCTGGACACGGAACTGGCGGTCTGCCTTGAGCGCGGCGTCGCGGGGATGTGCTTTTTCTGGGATGTGGTTCCGGAGGCCGTGGCGCGGGCCAAGGCGGCGGGCTGTCTGGTGCTGCATCAGGTCGGCTCGCTCGCAGCCGCGAAAGAAGCCGAGGCTGCCGGGGCCGATGTGCTTATCGTGCAGGGCGTCGAGGCCGGTGGCCATGTGCATGGCACGGTCGGGGCACTGGTTCTGGTCGAACAGGTGGTACGGCGTGTCGGGCTTCCGGTGATCGCCTCGGGCGGGTTTGCCAGCGGGGCGGGGCTGGTCGCGGCACTGGCGCTGGGGGCGCAGGGTATCCATTGCGGCACAGCCTTTCTGGCCACCAGGGAATCATTCGCCCATGATGACCACAAGGCGCGCGTGCTTGCGGCTTCTGCCGAAGATACGGTCTTTACCGACCTTTTCGCGCTGAACTGGCCCCCCGATTCCCCTGTCCGGGTCATACGCAACTCCGTCACCGATGCCTTGGGGCGCAACCTCATGGGGCATCACCCCGACCGGCTGCCGCGCGAAGTCATCGGATCGGAGGCGGGCCGGCCGCTGTTGAAATACAGTACCGACTCGCCGTTGCGCACCACCTCGGGAGATCTCGAAGCGATGGCGGCCTTTGCGGGACAAAGCGTCGGGCTGATCGACGATTTGCCGGCCGCAGCGGAGCGGATCGCGGCGATCGTGTCCGAGGCAGAGGCCACGCTCGCGCGGCTCGACCGTTGGCTCCGCCCGACCTGAGCGCGGGCCAGAGAGCCAACACCACAATGCCGCAACGCGATTTCCGCGACCCGCGCTGCCTGACGGTATTCGGGTTGAAGACGCGTTGCGGGGCAAGGCGCATGAATACGGCCTTCCCCTTGCGGGATCAAGGCAGGCGCGATTTTGAGCAGCGTGCCTGACCTCAGCACCCTGGGGCGGGCCGAAAGGGCGAAAACAGGAAAAATTGCGACGTGCTGCACGCTTCAGGACGTAGTGACGAAACCGAATTCCGCAGCATCGAAGAAATGCGGCAACGCGCCTTCGATATAGGTACCATGCGATGACCGGGCTTTCGAGACTGTGCAAACTCGGGATGGCAGGTCGGTTTCCGGCTATGCTTGCGGCTGCCTCACGGTTTTGTGAGCGTTGCCTGCGCTGCCTCGATGGGCGGGAACAGCATCGACACGGACAGACCCGGCGCATTGTCTTCGAGCACCAGCCGGGCCTGATGCAGATCGCCGATCGCCGCGACAAGGCTGAGGCCAAGCCCTGTGCCGGGCACCGACCGGCTGGCATCGAGGCGCACGAAGCGCTCCATCACCCGGGTGCGGTCGGCTTCGGGAATGCCCGGACCATTGTCCGAAACCGCAAGGTATGGCTGAACGCCGCGCATGCCGGCGGTGATCCGAATACTTGCCGGGGGCGGACAATGCTTGATGGCGTTGACCACCAGGTTGGTCAGTGCCTGCGAAAGCATGTCCTCGTCGCCCTGCACCTCCATGCGCGTGGGCGGCAGATCCAGTTCAAGGATATGTCCGGACTCCTCGGCCGTGGCCTGCAGTATCTCGCGCACCGATGCGGCCATTTCCCCCAGATCGACGGGATCGTTACGTCGCTCCACGGTGCCGGATTGCAGGCGGGCAAGACGCAGGATCGCATCGAATGTCGCCGCAATGGCGTCGATGTCCATCAGGGCGGAGCCGATCTCGTGCCGGGTTTCGGCCGGTACCTCGCCCGACAGGGCCTGCGGCTCCAATCGCATCCGTAGCCGCGCCAGTGGCGCACGCAGGTCGTGGGCGACATCGGTGGAGACTTGCCGGATCGACGCAACGCCAGCTTCGAGCCGGTCGAGCATCCGGTCAACGCGGGCCGCGAGTGCGGCCAGGTCGTCGCTGCCGGCATCGCGTATCCGCCGGCCGAACCTGCCTTCGCCAACCTGGTCCAGGACCCGGTCCATCCGGTCGATGCGCCGTTCGTTCCTGCGGGCAATGATCGCGGCGAGTCCCATCGACAACAGTGCGGCAAGCACCAGCGACCAGGCGGTTGTCTGAATCTGGATTTCGCTGCTTTCCGCGACCCAAGCCTCGTCTCGCGCCGCGATGACCCAGCCGAGGCCGGTCCGGATCCCGTAGGCAAGATAGGCCTCGGCGTTCCCGGTTCCGGTCACGTCGCTTTCGGGAATGTCCTGACCGACCAACAGCCGTCGTGCGCCTTCGAAGGGTGCTGCCAGATGCAGCGATCCGGTTGCCTTGCCTGTTGCCGCATCGACAAAGGCGAAAAGGCTCGCACCGGCGCGGCTGGAGCGAACCTGTGCGAGGATCTGTTCCTGCAGGTCTGTCCTGTCGCCTGCAGCCGCGATCCGCGCGAGACTTTCCGCGCCCGACCGCACATCCGCGGACAGGCGCGCGGTCATTTCGCGAGACAGGAACAGATAGGAGAGACCTCCGGCGGACAGCGTGCCGATGGCGAACACCGCCGACAGCGCCAGCGCGAAGCGCATCGACCATGACAGCGGCCGCCTCATGGCTGGAGCACATAGCCGACCCCGTGCAACGTGACGAGGTAGTGCTTGTCGAAGGGTTTGTCGATCTTGTTGCGTAGCCGGCTGATATGGGTTTCGACCACGCTGGTCTTGGGGTCGAAGTGCAGCCCCCAGACCGATTCCAAGAGCACAGTGCGGGTCTGAACGCGGCCCGGCCGTTCCATGAAATGCTTCAGAAGCAGGAATTCACGCGGCTGAAGGTCGATCTTCTCGTCATCGCGCGTCAGGTCGCGGTTCAGCAGATCGAGCCGCAACGCGCCGATGACAAGTTCCAGGACTTCGTCCCGTGTCGCCGGTCTGCGGCAGATCGTGTCGATGCGCGCCAGCAACTCGACGAAGGCGAAGGGTTTGACGATGTAGTCGTCGGCACCACCCCGCAATCCGGCGACCCGGTCATCGACCGCGCCCATTGCCGTCAGCAAGATCGCAGGCGTGTCGATCTTGGCGGCGCGCAGCGACTTCAGCACCGACAGACCGTCGAGCCCCGGCATCATCCGGTCGAGGATCAAAAGCTCGTAGTCACCCGACATCGCCTGCGAAAGCGCGTCCCTGCCATTGGTCAGATGATCGACGACATGACCTTCCCCGGACAGACCCTTCACCGCATAGGCGGCTGTTTCGGTATCATCCTCGGCCAAAAGAATCTTCATGCGGCGCAGTCTTTCCCAAATAGGTCCCGGCCGCCTAACGCGGCCGGGCAATGCTCTGAATCTTCGAGGGGCGTTCGATCAGCCGTCGTTCTCTTCGCTGTCGTGACCTTCGTGGCCCTGACCGTCGCCCTGATCCTCGTGATCATCCATAGACGAAGACAGCGCCGAGGCGAAGACCTCGCCGGTCCTGGCGTCGATCAGGACGGTCCAAGTCTGGCCGTCACCGCCGATCGCCACCGCCACATAGGCTGTGCGTCCGTTTTTTTCGCCAAAGGCGACGGCCGCCAGCGTGCCGGCATGCGCCTGCAGAGCAGCGTCACGAGCCTGCTGGGTCGTAAGCGACGCGGAGCGTAACATTTCGGGCTTGTCCCGGTCCAAGGTTCCTGCCGCTGCCGCCAACGGCAGGGCCCCAAGGAGCGTGGCGGGCAGGAGGATCATTGTCGTGCGAAGCATGGGACAGGTTTGTTGTAAAGCACAGGTCTCGTTGCCTGCCTTCCACAATTGGAGGCCGGCGATGTGGATCGCCTTTCCAGCATTTTACAAGTTTGTAATAACCAAGCATTTGGAAGGTTTTCGGCTTCCAGATAGTGTTTCATGAGGGTAATCACATCCCGATCACCGAATTGCCGAACGGACCGGAGTGTGGGATGGCCCGATTGACCTATCAATCCTTGCGAAGCGCCGCGCCTGTCATTCTGGGTGCCGGTCTCTTCGCCTTGGGGCTCTATGCGCTCTATCACCTGCTGAAGCCCGTCAACCCGGCGGATGTCGCCGCGCAAATCAGGGCGACGCCAGCGAGTACACTCGCCGCCGCGCTTGGCGCCACCATCATCGGATATGTCGCGCTCGTCTTGTATGACTGGTTCGGCCTGCGCTTCATCGGCAAGACGCTTGACCGAGGGATCGTCGCGCTCGGCGGCTTTCTAGGCTACGCATTCGGCAACACCATCGGCGTCAGCGTCATCTCCGGCGGCGCGGTGCGATACCGGATCTATTCCGCCGTTGGCCTCAATGCCTTCGAGGTGGCGGCCGTTTCTGGCTATATCGCCGTTGCCCTCGGCACCGGGCTGACCCTCGTTGGCGTTGCAGCGCTTGCGATCCACCCAGGCGCGGTCGGCGCTTTGTTGCCCTATGCGCCATCGACCATACAAATTGTTGCCGCCGCGATCACCGCGCTTTCGGTCGCCCTCATCACCTGGATGTCCGTCTCGCAGCGCTCTCTGAGCATTCGCGGCCACGAACTGCATTTGCCGCCTCCGGCCGATCTTGTCGGACAGCTCATAGTCACATGCATCGACATCGCCGCAGCCTCCTTCGCGCTTTGGGTTCTCTTGCCGGCGGGCAAACCCGACTATGCGACCTTCGTCGCGGTCTATGCCGCCGCGACCATGATCGGTGTGCTCAGCCACGTTCCCGGCGGGGTCGGCGTCTTCGAAACCGTTGTCATCGGGACACTGCCGGCCACGGTGTCGGTCGGAGATGCCGCCGCGGCGCTGCTGATCTTCCGTCTGGTCTATTATCTCGTGCCTTTTGCGCTCGCCTTTCTTCTGGTGGCGTTGAACGAGATTCGGCTGGCGAGCGGCCTTGGAACACGGCTCCTCGCGCGAGCGCCCGCGGTGCAAACCGGTTTTGCGACGCTGCACGGGCTATCGCCGGGTCTGGTGGCCGTCGTCGCTTTCGGGTTCGGGGTCTGGTTGCTTCTGGTCACGATGCTGCCGTCGGTGCGCGCGGACGCGCTCGCCGAAGGCGACCTGACCGGCACACTGCTCCTTGAAGGAGGAACGATTGCCTCGGCGGTGGCGGGGGTCGCACTGATCATCACGTCGCACGGTCTCGCGCGTCGGGTCTCTTCGGCCTGGTGGTTCGCCATCGGCACATTGCTGGCAGGTGCTGCGGCGTCGCTGGTGAACGACTTCGGTTTCGAGAATGCGGCGTTCCTCTGTGCCGGGGCGCTCTTGCTTCTGCCTTTCCGGAAGGCCTTCGACCGGCCCGGCCGGCTGACTTCCGGCATATTCGATGTCCGGTGGTTCGCCACGGTCATCGGCGTCGGCCTCGCGGCCGCCGCGTTCTTCTTCTACGTGCACAAGGCCGTCCCGTATTCGAATGACCTGTGGTCGGAGCTCTCGCGAAACTCGAATACGCCGCGCGCACTCCGGGCGGGGCTCGCGGCGACCACGCTCATGTTCTTTTTCGGGATCTACCTGTTGACGCGCCCGACCCGGCGGATGTCGCCGGAGGCTTCGCGTGAGGAGGCGATTTTGCGGGCCGCAGCCCTTTGCGCTCGGTCGGATGACCCGCAAGCCTGGCTGAGCCAGACCGGCGACAAGCGGTTCCAGTTCTCGGACACCGGCCGTTCCTTCATCATGTATGCCGTTCGGGGCCAGTCCTGGATCGCGCTCGGCGATCCGGTTGGTGATCCGGCCGAGGCCGAGGCACTTGTCTGGTCCTTTGCCGAACAGGCCGCCCGGTCCAACGCTCGCCCGGTTTTCTATGAGGTCAGTGCCCGCAATCTCGGGCTTTGGGTGGAGCTTGGCCTTACGCTCCACAAAGTCGGGGAGGAAGCCGTGGTCCGGCTGCCGGATTTCAGTCTTGCGGGAGGACGCTTCAAGACCTTGCGCGCGGCAATGAACAAGCGCCAGCGGGACGGCTACGAATTCGCCGTCCTGCCAGCGCCCCACGCACCCGACCTGATTGCGGAACTCCGCGCGATTTCGGATGCCTGGCTCGGGGGCAAGACGGGGCGCGAAAAGGGTTTTTCGGTCGGGCGCTTCGATCCGGATTACCTGGCGCGCTTTGATATCTCCATTGTGCGGAAGGACAGTCGCATCGTCGCCTTCGCCAACATTCTGGCCTCAAAGGACAGTGAGCATCTTGCGATCGACCTGATGCGATACGTCCCCGAGGAAGGATCGGGGTTGATGGAATACATGTTCCTCAGCCTGATCGATCACTACAAGTCTCTGGGCGCCAGGGAGTTCAGCCTTGGCACGGCGCCGCTCTCGGGGCTCTCTGAACGCTCGGTCGCACGGTCCTGGAACCGGTTCGGGCGGCTGATCTATCGCCACGGTGGCGCGTTCTACAATTTCGAGGGCCTTCGTACCTTCAAGCAGAAATTCGGACCCGATTGGCGCCCGCGCTATCTGGCGCTTCCGCCCAGCGTTTCACCGATGCGCGCGATGGGCGACGTGGCCCTGCTGATCGCCGGTTCGGCACGCGGCCTGATTACCAAGTGACCCCGTGATCTTTTCACTCGATCAGATCCTGCCTTCGCTTCAGGCGCTCGGTATTTTCGGCTACTGGCTCATCGGGCTTGCCTCGATGCTCGAGGCGTTCTTCCTCACAGGTGTCGTCGTCCCCGGAACACTGATCGTTGATGCCGGCGGCATCCTCGTTCAACGCGGGCTTTTGGACTTCTTCGACCTGGCCTGGTTCGTCGCCATCGGAACGATGCTCGGATCGGAACTGAGCTACTGGACCGGAAAGCTGGCGATGAATCGCCTTCCCGGCAGACGCCGCATTGGAAATTCAGCCGCCTTTGCCCGCGCCAGGGGGCTTTTTGAGCAGCGCGGCGGAATGGCGTTGGTCATCGGTCGGTTTCTTGGCCCGGTCGCCGGGCTCGTGCCGCTTGCCGCAGGCATGGCGGGAATGAACCGTCGCCAGTTCCTGATCTGGAACATCGTCGGCAGCATTCCCTATGCACTCGCGCATGTCGCCATCGGCTATTTCCTGGGCGATGTCATGGGCCGGATCGGCGGGGCGTTTACCCGGGCCGCTGTTCTGGCCGGCATCGCTCTTCTGGCGCTTCTCGTTCTCTGGAGCATTCTCTACTCGGCGCTGCGACTTCTGCCGGTCGCATGGGCGGTCGTCTCCGCGGCCCTGCGCAACATAGCTGATTTTCCCGCGATGCGGCGGCGGATCGACGCGCATCCCCGGGCCGCGCACTGGGTCGAGGCAAGACTCGACCGCACCGCTTTTTCCGGGCTGACGCTCAGCCTTCTGACGGCGATCTTCGTCTATATCGGGGCCGTCTGGCTCGACTCCGTCTTCGAGTTTCTCGTTGGCGATCCCTGGCTGCAAATCGACATGCGGCTTTCCGAACTGATCCACCACTTCCAGTCGCCGGGTCCGATCCGGGCCGCCTCGCTCATCACCGCTGTTGGCGACTGGCAGGTGGTCCTGCCAGTGGTAGTGGCGGTCCTGATCTGTCTGATGACCGAAGGTCGCCGGGCCCTCGCGGCGGGTCTGGTGGTTTCGGTGATTGGGAACACGCTTTCCGTCGCGGCTCTGAAACTCGCCTTCGGGCGCCCGCGCTCACCCCTCGGGGTCTTTGCCGAGACCTCCGGAAGCTTTCCCTCCGGACACGCAGCCGCCTCGGTCGCGGCTTATGGAATGCTGATGTACGTCGTCTGGCGGGCGGGCAGGCTGCGCGCCGAGACAGCGCTCTTGCTGGCCGGGCTCATCGCCTTTGCCATCGGTGGAAGCCGCATATATCTGATCGAGCACTACCTAAGCGATGTCCTGAACGGTTGGCTAGTCGGTGCGCTCTGGGTGACGGTCGGCATCGCAATCTCCGAATGGCGTTTGTCACAGAGGGCCGCATCTATGGTGCCAATGGCCGACGGGGCAAGGATCGGCGGCCTCGCCTTGGCCTTGGGTCTGTCCGTCCTGGCGGCGACAAACGTCTGGCGCTACGACCAACCACGCAACGCACCTGTCCAGACCATAGACCTGATGCTCAGCGATACGACTGCACTGGCGCAAATTGACCTGCCTGCCCAAACCGAGTCGCTGATGGGCTCTCCCATGCACCCGCTCTCGCTGGTCGTGCTCGCCAAAGACGGTATCGCCCTTTCCGACGCGGTTCTCGCTTCGGGCTGGGCGGCGTCCCGACTCGCGACTCCGGGCCTGATCTTCGACGCCCTCTATGCAGTTCTTGAAGGCAGTGAAGATCCAACAGTTGAGACCGTCTCGCATTTTTGGCGTGGCCGACCCAACGATCTCGCATTCGTGCAACGCAAGGCCGGGGCGAGGCCTTCGCCGGCCGATCCGAAACTTCGCTTTTGGCGTACCGAGTTCGTCACCGCCGAGGGCCTGCGCGCCTTCGTTGGAACCGTGGGCATCGACGAAGCCCATGGTGCAGAGGGTGGTAGTCTGGTTGCCTCCTCCGAAGTGACATTGCGGCATGCCTTCGTGCGGGAAATGCAGATGCGCGGTGCGACCCTTTCGCCCCCGCCCGAACTGCAGGGACAAACCGGTGGCGGCCAGACACAGGATCTGGTTCAAGCCGTCGTTCTGAAGCTGCCCTGAGACAATTTCGCTTGCGATCAACCCGACGGAGACGCCGATGCAGGCCCTTGATAATGCCCTTTTCCAACTGCTTACCGCCGGGACGGCCGCGCCGGGCTGGATGGTTCTTGTGGCGTCGGTGTTGGCCAGCGCCGTCGTGCCGCTCGTGGCGGTCGGCCTCGTCCTGCTCTGGGTCATGGGACGATCAAGGCCCGCGCTCCTTGACGCCGTGGCGGCGGGGCTTCTGGGGCTGGGCATCGTTCAGGTCATCGGTGCTCTGGCCTATCGGCCGCGACCGTTCGAGATCGGTCTGGGGCTCAACCTGATGAACCACGCGCCCGAAAACTCGTTTCCCTCCGATCATGCGACCCTGATGTTCGCGCTGGCTGTCTCGCTTTTGCTCTCGCCGCTTCGCAGGTTCGGCCTCGCGCTATTGCCGCTTGGGCTGGCCGTCGGCTGGGGCCGGGTCTATCTCGGGGCGCATTTTCCGCTCGACATCCTTGGCGGCGCCGTGCTCGGGGCGCTTTGCGCTCTGATCGTCGGGGCCGTTCCACAGCGCCGGGCGCTCTGGTCGCTGATCGAAGACGTTTACCAGCGGATTTTGGGTTTGGTCTTCTGAAAAAACACTCTTGATCGAACATGCATGCTTTCCGGAATCCTTCCCCGCCGCGATGCGCCGGGAACAGGAAGCCTGCGCCGCGGCTGAAATCCCGTGATCGACGAAAATCAGTTTCTTACAAAAGTGTAAGAAGCGCGCCAGACACTTCGGGAAAGTCCCTGTCATCAATGCGTTCACGGACCTCGGTTGGAGGCCCGCCCGCGCATTCAGACAGGACCCCTCTCATGAATTCCACCTTCAGAAACCTTGCCTTGTCGGCGACGCTGATCGCCGTCCCGGCGGCCGGGTTCGCCCTGGCCGAGATGTTCATCTCGCCCGTCGCTCAGGCGACCGCCGCAGCCCAGTCGCCCGGACTGGGCGATCTCTCGGCCTACAAGACCATCGTGACCGACACCCGGACCATCGCCGCAACCGGTGATTTCGCTGCCGCCGAACACCGCGTCACCGACTTCGAAACGCTCTGGGATAAGAACGCCTCCGCACTTCGGCAGGCCGACCGGGTCGCCTGGAACAGTGTCGATGCCGCCGCCGACGCCGCCTTCTCGGCGCTGCGTGCCGGCTCGCCCGACAAGGCGAAGGTGGATGCCGCGCTGGCAGCTCTCTCCAGCGCGCTTGATGCTCCCGTTCCGGCTGCGGCCTCGGGTCCGGTCCAGTACGTCGCGGGCATCGCCGTCACCGACGCAAGCGGCCGCGCGCTGCCCTGCGAGGAGCTCATCGGCCAGCTCCGCACAACCATCGGCAGTACCACTCCGGCGCCGGCCGTCGCCGGCCTCCAAACCAAGGCGCTCGAGCGCTGCAACGCCGACGATGACGCCCATGCCAACGCCTTCTCGGCCGAGGCGCTTTCCCAGATCAAAGGATGACACGACCATGAGCGACGCAAGCTTCGCGGATTTCGACCACCCCGTGCCGGCGCCTGCCGGAATCAACCGCGTTCCCGAAGTCACACCGGGTTTCTGGCTGATCAAGCTCATGGCCGTGACCATGGGCGAAACCGCCGCCGACTTTCTCGCCGTCAACCTCGGTCTCGGGCTCGGTGCGACGACGGTCCTGATGACCGCCGTCCTGATCGCGGCCATGCTCTGGCAGTTTCGCCAGAAGGCCTATGTTCCGGCATATTACTGGATCGCCGTGGTGCTGATCTCGATCGTGGGCACACTGATCACCGACAACATGACCGACGCGCTCGGCATTCCGCTGCTCACCTCGACGATCGGTTTCACCATCGCCCTTGCCGGCACCTTCGCGGTCTGGTTCGCAGTCGAGCGGACGCTGTCGATCCACGAGGTCTTCACCTTCCGGCGCGAGGCCTTCTACTGGCTGGCGATCCTCTTCACCTTCGCTCTCGGCACCGCCGTCGGCGACATGATCGCCGAGACGTTCAGCGTCGGCTTCGCCGGAACCGGCGTCCTTTTCGGGCTGATCATCGCCTCGCTGGCGCTCGGCTACTTCGCGCTTGGCCTCGACGGAATGTGGGCCTTCTGGCTCTGCTACATCTTCACCCGCCCGCTCGGTGCGTCCTTCGGCGACTTCCTGGCGCAACCCCCGGAATTCGGCGGTCTCGGGCTCGGTACCATCGTCACCAGCTTCGCCTTCCTCGCGGTCATCGCCGGGACCGTGCTGCTGATGACCACGAAGGCCGCCCCCGAATTGGCGGAATGAACATCGCTCACGAAACCTCGGCGGCCCCGAACGGACTCCGGGACCGCCGCCCCAAGGAAAGGACCAACGCCATGACGACCGCACTCCCGTCCGTATCGACATCCGGACTTGGCAAATCCTACGACGGCGCGCCGGCACTTCACCCGCTGACACTCGACGTGCCCAAGGGCGAGGTCTTCGGCTTTCTCGGCCACAACGGGGCCGGCAAGACAACCACGATCCGCCTTCTGACGACGCTGCTTGCGCCGACCACGGGAACCGCGCGCGTTGCCGGACACGACATCGCTTCCGACCCGCTCCGGGTGCGCGCCGCCATCGGATACCTGCCGGAAAACGTGCGGCTCTACGACCGCTTCACCACCCGAGAGAACCTGACCTTCTTCGCCCGGCTGTCCGGTGTCGCGAATCCGGCGGACGCCGTCGACGAGACGCTCGACTTTCTCGACATCACCCCACTGACCGACCGGCGCGTCGGCACCTTTTCCAAGGGCATGCGGCAGCGTGTCGGCCTCGCGCAGGCGATCCTGCACCGGCCGGAGGTCCTGTTCCTGGACGAGCCGACCTCGGGTCTCGACCCGATGGGGGTGCGCCAGCTGCGCGAGATCGTCGAGAAGCTGCACGATCGCGGCATGACCATCTTCATGAACACCCACCTTCTGTCCGAGGTGGCGCGCAGTTGCACCTCGATCGGGGTGCTTGCGCACGGCAGACTCGTCTTCCACGACAGCATGCAGGCCGTCACGGACAAATACGACGAGCGCAGCCTCGAAGATCTCTACGTCGGCGTCGCCGAGCGTGCACCGCAGGTGGCGGCATGACCGCGTCACAGCTTATCGCCCGGCAATCCCTGGCCGGACTCGCGCGGGACAGGAGCGTCCTGATCCTGACCACCTTCTTCGCGGCGATGGTGCTGGTGACGGCATGGCTTGGCTGGTCGGCGACGAATACCGTCAACGCGATCTATGCTGACGCGGCGCAGTACCTGACCGCCTCGGCTCAGCCCGTGCCGCCGAACCCGGTCAGCCAGTCCGCGCCGCTGGCGGTGCTGCGCAACCTCGGCGTCTACATCAGCCTGATCGGCGCCTTCGGGGCCATCGTGATCGGCCAGCTTCTGATCGAGATCGACCGCCGCGCCGGAACCTTGCCGCTGATCGGTGCCCGGCCGTTCGACCGGCGCGATTTCACCTTTGGCAAGATGCGCGCCCTGGTCACGGTCACGGGCGCGATGATGGCAATTGCCGGGGTCATCTCGGTCGCCACGCTCTTCACCATCCCCTCGCTCGTCCTGGGCTTGTCAGACCTTTTGCATCTCGCGCTGTTCCTGGTCGCCGGATGGGCCTACATCACGATCTTCGGGTTCATGGCGCTGGGGGCCGCTGCCCGAATGTCCGCCACCGCCGGCGGGCTGATCGCCGCAACTGTCGTCTGGCTGGTCGTCACCTTCGTCCTGCCTGAACTGACCGCGAACGTGCACCCGACGGCCGCGATCAATCCTGTCTCGACCCTCGCGGGCACACCAGACTCGGGCTTCTTCCATCTCATGTCGTGGGTTCTGGGGCCGTTTTCGCTGGCCGAGGGCTTCGCATGGGCTTCGGGGGATCTTCTTAGCTTCCTGCCCGATGGTCTCGCACCCCGGGGTCCGGTCCCTCCCGCCGTCACCCTTCCGGTGGCCCTGATCCTTGCGGGGCTCTTCGCTGTGCGCTCCGTCGCAAAACTCGATCTCAACGCCGGAGGCCCGGATGTCTGAACTCCTTCCCAGTCTTTCGGGCAATGTGGCGACGATCGCATTGCGCGATGCCCGTGAACAGTTGCGCGACCGGTTTCTTTTCTGGGCGACGCTGGCCCTTCTTGCCGCCGCGACCGCATCGCTCGTGACCGGTGCCATTGCGCTTCATGGCGATGCCGCAACCTATGCCGCGGCGCGGGCTCAGCTTCTCGCGCTTGGCAAGGATGCCTCGGCCATAGCAGCGCCCGAGTTCTACCCGCTGAAGCTTATGCGCGGGATGATCGAGCAGATCGAGATCATGGGCGCGGTCATCGCTTTGGTCGCCGGGTATCGCGCCGCGGCGGCCGAGCGGGGCCGGCAGACGCTGGCCCTGGTCCTGACCCGTCCGATGCCGCGCTGGGCCTATTCCTTCGCCAAGATCATCGGTGGCATGGGTCTTGCGGCTGTCACGCTGGCCATCGTGTTCCTTGCCACGGCGATCCTCTTGCCCGTCGTCTCCGGCGTCGGGTTGACCATGGGCGATGCCGGCCGGCTGATGCTGACCTGGGCGGCGGGCGTTCTCTACCTGACCGCGCTCTTCACGCTTGGCTTCGGCCTCGGCCTCTGGGCCAGGAGCCCGGCCAGCGGCCTGATCTACGCATTCGCGCTCTGGATCCTCGTCGTTCTCGTCGCCCCCCAGATCGGCGACACGATGGATCCCGACAACCAGGTCGCGGGCGGTGTCTTCGCGCAGCTTTCCGTCCCGAAGGCCGAACAGGATCGGATCAAGGCCGGCTTCGCGGGCTACGAGTCATTCCGCAACGGAATCGAGGTGGCATCGGTCACCAAGCATTTTGAGCGCTTCACATTCGCCGTCCTCGGCATCAAGGACACCTATACCGGCGCGCCACTGGTCAAGGTGATGGCCGAGAAGCAGGGCGATCTTCTCTTCCTTTTTCTTTTCTCCCTTGGGCTCGGCGGTCTCGTTCTGCTGCGCCCGATCAACCCCGACCGTCTGACCAAGGAGTCCTGACATGAAGACGATCACCTCGATGACCTTTGCGGCGCTGCTTTTGAGCACCAGCCTCGCCCATGCCCAGACCGCGACCACCGATACCGACGGTGACGGCGTGCCCGACATCTCCGAGCCGCTTCTGCACACTGATCCGATGAACCCCGACACCGATGGCGACGGCCAGAACGACCTTGCCGACAACGACCCGGTGAATGCCGCCGACCCGACCGTCGCAGGTGGCGCTGCGGCCACCTTCCGCCTCGGCGAGATTCTGGTTGAGAACAACGTCGACCCCGCCACGCACAGAGGTGCGCCCGATCACCTCGAGATCCAGGTGCTCAACGATGGCGCCGCCAATCTTTCGGGACTGACTGTTTATTACACGATCACCGACGCGGACAGCGGCGCGACGGAAAGCTACATCTATCACCCGCAGGTCATCGTGCCCGCCGGTGGAGAAGCGCGCATCCATGTGGACGAGGGCACTGCACCGGAGCATCTGCGGGCCAATCCGAATTCGCTCTACGTGACCAGCCTTGCCGGCAAGCACGTCGCGGTCTCGGTCCAGGCAGATGGCTTCGCCGCGGTTCAGGGAACCGTGGAGAAGGACCCGAGCGGCGCGGAAACCGCGGACTGAACATCAGGGCGTTGGACAATGATGGGTTGTTCGATCAGCTGTCGTCGCCACCGATGATACTTGTCTACAGCCAAATGGAAGAGCGGTCGCCGAGTTGATCGGCACCGCACATTGGCTAAACCGGCTACCATCAAACCGTGGGGTCGAACCCCTAGAGTACTTCGCCGGAGGCGTTTATCGCGTCCGGCGAGATATGCAGTTCCAGTGACTCGAAGTGCAAGAACTCGCGGTCGATCTGGATGACCCGACCCTGCGCGTCAGTCTTGATCCTGCGGATATGGAGCAACGCCTCCCTGCCTTTCGTCAGACAGGGGTCCGGTGGTATCAGGCCGATAAGAACCCGTCTCTACAGGCGGCAGTGACGCTGCCCCTCATGCCGTGCCAAGTTGACGCCAGTCGGAGAGTGCGGCGGCGCGGTTGGACTTGGAATTGTCGCGTGAGTAGAGGTGGCGCTCCAGGTTGAACAGGTTGTGAACGGAAGAATGTACGGCGGCGAATTTCTGCAAGCTTCCCTCCTCGCCGCGCCAGTCTTGCCCGGCACGGCGCAGGAGAAATGCCCATTTCCGGCGTCAGAGGCTGACCCCCGGCGCGATCACGTGCATCACCTTGCGCACCTCGAAGAACCGGGCGAGCAGGCTGCGCTCTCCGGGCACGAACCATTGCTTCATCTCCAGATGCGCCGGGGCGATCAGCACCGGGTCGGTGGCGGGGTTGCGCTGGGCGTTGTGCGGGCTGGTGCCCGAGGTCGCCGGCTTGCCCTTGCCCACCCAGGCCCGGAGTTCCCGGTTCAGATAGGCCTGCCCGACATAGCCGCAATCGTGCCAGCCGCCCGGGATGACGATCAGCGCCTGGGCGGCCCGGGCCAGCGAAACGCCCCGCTCCAGCGCCACGTTGCGGATCCTGGCGTAATTGTCGGTGTCCAGCCACCAGCCCCCGGCCATGCAGCTCTCGGCACCAAAGCGGTTGTGGCTGATGGTGCCGAAGAACCGGTAGTAGATGCCCTGCGGCATCGAGGCCTCCTGCGGGCGGAACATGCCGCCATTCTGCATCGCGAAACCGTCGCTGTCGGATCGGTAGTCGATCCATGCGCCGTCGGGCCCCTGATTCACCTCGCCACGGTGAAAGCCCTGCGCCTCCATCAGCCAGAAGCTGCGGCCAAGCCCCGCAAAGCAATGGGCATTGCTCTCGGGGCGCGTCTTGTCACCCGTCATGTCGGGGATCCTCCAGGTTGGTCAAAATCACTTGTCTTTCAGCCGCCCAATGGGTGGCGGCTGCACCAGCCTAGCACAAGCGGCCCGGCGCGGAAGGGCGATCAGGCGGGCCGGGCCACGCCCCGCGCGCAACCGTGTCCTCCGGCTAGTCTTGTCAGAGGAAACTTGTTTGATAGTCTGAAAGCGGTTCGGTTATCTCTTCGGCGGCGCTCTGAGCAGTTTCTTCCTTTACGGAACAGTTTGTTGTGCCCTTCGATTGGAGGATGGAGCGGAAAGAGACGGCCGGCGCCGCGCTCCGGGTCGGCGAGCCATCGGACGCGCGCGAGGTGGCGGGGCTGAGGCTGATCGTCTGCGCGGGGATGGTCGAGCCCGCGGCGATGACCCTGCGGCAATCCGGGGTGGTGAGGGACACCGAGTGAACGGCGGGCGGCGCGCACTTGCGCAGGGCGCGTGACACGCCTAGCTTGGAGGTCGGGCACCGGCTGGCGCGACTGCCGGGCGCGCGCCGGCGCCCCCCGTTATCTGACAACAGCGGAGCCGAAAATGCTGCCACCCGACCTCCCTGCTGCCTTGCCGCCCGAGGCGCTGCGCGCATCGTTTTCCGGAGCGGATTTCGATTTCGCCACCACCGAGGCGCTGGCGCCGCTCGGCGGCTGGCTCGGTCAGGATCGCGGCATCGGCGTCGTGCGCATGGCCGCGGCCATGAAGGAAGGCGACTTCAACGCCTTCGTCATGGGCACCCCGGGCAGCGGCCGCCACCGCATCGCAAAGGCGATCCTCGAGGATGCCGCCAGCACCAGGCCCTGTCCGGGCGACTGGGTCTATGTCAACAATTTCGACACCCCGCACAAGCCGGTCGCGATCGCGCTGCCGCCGGGCGATGCCGAGCGGCTGCGCAAGGCGATGGAAGCGCTGATTGATGAGCTGGCCGCCGACATTCCCGCGCTCTTCGAGTCCGAGGATTACCAGACGCGGCGCCGCGCCATCGAGGAGCGTTTCAGCTCGGCCCACGAGGAGGCGATGAGCGCGGTTTTTGATGAGGCGCGCGCGCGCAAGGTGGCGATCCTGCGAACGCCGATGGGGTTCACCTTCGCCGGAATGCACGGCGACGAGGCCATGACCAAGGAGCAGTACGAGGCGCTTTCGGACGCCGATCGCGCCGCCCTCGATGCAGCGATGAAGGAGACCCAGGAGAATCTCTCGGAGGTGCTGCGCGCGCTGCCCAAGCAGCAGAAGGCCCACCGCCGCGAGGTCGAGGAACTGAACTCGACGGTGGCGCGGCAAGGCGTCGACGCCGCGATCGCCGGGGTCCACGAGGCCTTTGCCGGGCAGGAAGCGGTTCTCGACCATCTCTGCCGGGTGCGCGACCACCTGATCGGCAATGCCGGCGCTTTTCTGCAGCGCCCCGAGGGCGAGGAGGCCGGCCCCCTCCCGGTGGCCGCCACGCGGCCGTCCGCCCGGGCCGAGTTCCAGCCCTATGCCGTCAACGTCATGGTCTCGAACTGCGCCGGCGAGGATGGCGCGTCGGTGGTGGTCGAGGACCTGCCGACGCTCGAAAACCTCATCGGGCGGGTCGAGTACGTCTCGCAGATGGGCGCGCTGGTGACCAACTTCACCATGATCAAGCCCGGCGCGCTGCACCGCGCCAATGGCGGCTATCTGGTGATCGACGCGCTCAGGGTGCTGAGCGAGCCGATGGCGTGGGACGCGCTCAAGCGCTGCCTGCGCACCGGCGAGATCCCGATCTATTCGGCCGGCGAGCGGCTTGGGATGATCTCGACCGTCTCGCTCCGGCCCGACCCGGTGCCGCTCAAGGTTCGGGTGATCCTGATTGGCGAACGCCGGCACTATTACCTGCTGTCCGCGCTCGACCCGGATTTTCCGCAGCTGTTCAAGCTCGAGGCCGATTTCGACGATCACCTCGCGCTCGGCGGCGACAGCCGGGCGCAGTATGCCAGGCTGATCGCCGATCTGGTGCGTCGCGAGGGGGTGCGGCCGCTCGAGGGCGGTGCCGTCGCCGGATTGATGCGCGAGAGCCTGCGCGCCACCGGCGATGCCGAACGGCTGACGCTCAACACCGGCTTTCTTGCCGATTTCATCCACGAGGCCGATTTCCGGGCCGGCGAGCGCGGCGCGGCGCACATCGCCGCCGCCGACATCGACACCGTGATCGCGGCGCGCGAGCATCGCGCCGGGCGGGTGCGCGAACTGAGCCAGGAGGCGATCACCCGGGGCACGATGCTGATCGACACCGAAGGAGCCCGGGCGGGGCAGGTCAACGCGCTCTCGGTGTTGCAGATCGGCGGCACCATGTTCGGGCGCCCGTCGCGGCTGACGGCGCGGGTGCGTCCCGGCGCCGGCAAGGTCGTGGACATCGAGCGCGAGACCGAGCTGGGCGGGCCGATCCATTCCAAGGGGATGCTCATCCTGCAGGGCTACCTCGCCGCGACCTACGCCACCGCGGCGCCGATGTCGCTCTGGGCCAGCCTCGTCTTCGAGCAGAGCTATGGCGGCGTCGACGGCGATTCGGCCTCGGCGGCCGAGCTGATCGCGCTCTTGTCGGCGCTGGCCGAGGCGCCGATCGACCAGTCCTTTGCCATCACAGGCTCGGTCAACCAGTTCGGCGACATCCAGGCCATCGGCGGTGCCAACGAAAAGATCGAGGGGTTTTTCGACATCTGCGCCGCGCGCGGGCTGACGGGGGCGCAGGGCGTGCTGATCCCGGCCGCCAACATCACCAACCTGTGCCTGCGCGAACGGGTGATCGACGCGGTGGCCGAAGGCCGCTTTCGCATCGTGCCGATGCGGACGGTGGCCGACGGTCTGGCGGTGCTGACCGGCATCGTGCCGGGCGAACGCGGCCCGGACGGTGCCTTTCCCGACGGCAGTCTCAACGCCCGGGTCGAGGCGCGGCTTACGGAATTCGCCGACATCCGCCGGCGCTTTGCCAGGGAGGGGCGCGATGGTTCCGCAGCACGATCCTGACGGCGGCGGGCACGTACGGCACCGGGTGGTGCTGGGCGCCACCTGCTATGCCGATGCCGAGGGCGGGCTGACCGTCGCGATCGAGCTTGCCCGTCACGCCGGGGCCGAGTTGCACGGGCTTCTGGTGCAGGACGAGGCCAGTCTCAGCGCGGTGCGGGTCATGCGTGCGCGCGTGTTGTCGTTTTCGGGCGAGCCGGCGGCGGAGGTCTCCGAGCAGGCGCTGCTCAGCGCCTACCGCGCCGATGCCCGCCGCTTTGCCGAGCGACTGAGAGGCGCGGCGCGGATGGCGCGGCTGCGGGCCGAGTTCCGCGCCGTCGAGGGCCGGCTCTGGGACGTGGTGCAGCAGGCGGCCGGTCCCGGCGGGGTCGTCGTGTTCGGCTATCGCCGCGCGGTGGGCGACAGCGGCGCCGTGGTGCTGGTACTGGGGCGCGGACGCACGGTTCCGGGCTTTGCCTCGGCGCTGGCCGCCGACCTCGGCAAGCACCTCGTGGTGCTCGCGGAAGGGGCGCCGCCCGCGGCCATGGCGGGCGACGTCTATGCCGGACCCGACCAGCTCGTGCGCCGGCTGAGCGCGCTCAGCCCGGCGGCGGTGATCGTCGCAGCCGACCCCGCCGGCCTGCCGCCGCCCGCGCGGCTGGTCGAGGCGGCACGATGCCCGGTGGTGCTGGTCACGGCCGACGCGGGCTGAGCCGCTCAGGCCCGAAAGACGCGGTAGATCGCCGCGATCACCAGCACGGTGAGCGCGGTCGACGACAGGAGCCCGAAGAGGAGCGAGATCGCCAGCCCCTGAAAGATCGGGTCGGAGATCCTCGCAATCCCGTGGTTGGCACGAGGTTGATCCGCGAATGGAACGGGGTCGAGCACACGATTACGGTCTTGCGGGACGGGTTCGAGTGGCAGGGCCGCCCCTACAAATCCCTCTCCGCGATTGCGCGGGCAATCACCGGAACGCGCTGGAATGGCTACCGCTTCTTCGGATTGCGCGAACGAAAGCGGGGGAATGATTGATGGATCAGCGCGCAAATCCCATCCGCCGCCAACGCTGCGCCATCGACACGCGCAAGTCGTCCGAGGAAGGGCTGGAGCAGGAATTCAACAGCCTGCACGCCCAGCGAGAGGCTTGCGAGGCGTATATCGCCAGCCAGCGTTCCGAGGGCTGGGTGCTGGTCCGCGATCAGTATGACGACGGCGGCATCTCGGGCGGAACGCTGGAACGGCCCGGCCTCAAGCAGTTTCTGGCCGACATCGAAGACGGCCTGATCGATGTCGTCGTGGTCTACAAGATCGACCGCCTGTCGCGATCCCTCATGGACTTCTCGAAGCTGGTCGAGGTTTTCGATCGCAACGGCTTGACCTTCGTCTCGGTCACGCAGTCCTTCAACACCACCACGTCCATGGGGCGGCTGACGCTGAACATCCTGCTCAGCTTCGCTCAGTTCGAGCGTGAGGTCACAGCCGAGCGGATCCGCGACAAGGTCCGCGCCTCCCGCATGAAGGGCATGTGGATGGGCGGCTATGTCCCGCTCGGGTACGATGTGAAGGACCGCAAACTCGTGGTGAATGAGGATGAGGTCGCCACCGTGCGGGGCATCTTCGAGAGGTTCGTCGAGGTCGGATCAGCGACCGTGCTGGCCCGCGAACTGCGCCGCAAAGGGCTCCGCAACAAGCAGGGCACCTTGGTCGACGAGGGATATCTCTACAGGGTGCTGATGAACCGCGTCTATCGCGGCGACGCCGTCCACAAGGGCAAGGCCTATGCCGGCGAGCATCAGGCCATCATCGACGAGCAGTTTTGGGATCAGGTCCATGCCATCTTGCGGCAGAACCCGCGAAAGCGCGCCAACAACACCCGGGCGCAGGCGCCTGCGTTGCTGAAGGGCCTTATCTTTACGGCCACGGGCGCGGCCATGACCCCGAGCAGCACGAAGAAGCGCGCGCGGCGATACCGGTACTACGTCTCGATGGACGTCTTCAAGAATCGCGAACCCAGCGATGAGGGCATCCCGCGCCGCCTTCCTGCCGACCTCGTGGAAGCGGCCGTGGTGACCGAGTTGCGGCGGGTGAACTGCCCTGGGTTGAGCAGCCGGAAAAGGTGTTTGACTGAGGGCCACCCGTTTTAGCTGATCGCCGGATGCACCCGGATCTTTTCCCTCGAAAGCGGTCCGGCCGGGTCGGACATATCATAAGAGACCAGTGGGCCATCCTTGCCAGCGGAATAGTCGAGGCAAAGCGCATTCTCGGCCTGCAGGACAGGGTCACCACTCAGCCAATAATGCCCGAAGAACACAGGTCGCGCAGTGGCTGGATAGGTCTGCGCCGAAAGCGTCTCCGGCAGGTTTTCGTCAGGCAGGTCCTCAATTGACGGCACAGAGATCGCGATGTCGCGCCAGGTGCGAGCGGCCGCGTTCCACCATTGCAGGCGCACATGATCTCTGACCGTTCCGTCCTTATCATTGAACGTCCAGCCATCGGGCAACCGATGCTCTGGCCCCTTCGTGATCTGCTCGGCCAAGACAAACATCTCGTCGGCCTCATTGCGATCTGCAGCTCGGATCAGCTGTTC
Organism: Paracoccaceae bacterium; assembly: GCA_020446815.1. Taxonomy (GTDB): domain Bacteria; phylum Pseudomonadota; class Alphaproteobacteria; order Rhodobacterales; family Rhodobacteraceae; genus Albidovulum. Next base: position 12,059 of record JAGRDY010000006.1, on the reverse strand, counting down.
CTCGGTCAGCACGCCATCCCCGGTCAGCGTCTTGAGCCGATCCAATGAGGCGTCGATCCAGCAGGCGTGCACGGCACGAAACCCGTCCTCCTCGAGAAACAGAGGCAGGCTTCGCATCCAGTCCAGAACGTCGCGCGTCTGCGGATCGCCGGGCGGGAACTGGTCCAGGAACGTTCGGTGCTGCCGGATGTTTTTCGGCGAATGCGCACGAAGCGGCTGACCATCATCGGGGTGCATCGTGTGGAAGTGGAGAGCGTTGAGCTCATGATTGCCCATGATCGCCTTGGCCTTGCCTGCATCGACAAGGTCTCGGACGGTCTTGAGAACAGCCCGATTATCCGGCCCACGGTCGATGAAGTCGCCCAGAAAGACGATCTGTCGATCCGGATCCGGGTGGATCCATCCGAGAGCACTCCGCTTCCACCCCAGCCCAGCGAGGGCAGCGTCGAGTTTGGCGGATTGGCCGTGGATGTCTGGAATGATGTCAAATGGGTTCATGCGGTCATCCTGGGATTGTTCTCGGTATTTGGTTTGGCTCAGCCTCCGCATCGACCTGAACCAATCCGAAGTTCTTGAACGCTAGCGGAGCCAAAATGGTTTGTCATCAGGGGTTTCGGTGAGTGAATGGGATGCGAACCTACCCAAGCAATCTGCCATTTTACGCTGGCATCCCGAGCAACGCGCCTACTGCGTGTTCTGCCTATGTTGCCATCGATATCGTTCGAAACGCGCGTTTGGGTTTTGGCGGGGTTCGGCAGCAGGGCATTGAAAGGTAAAGAGAAAACGAGGCCGAACCGGAACGGGCGAGGTTCGCCCAAACTGAGACTGAGCGCCATTCTGAGCCCTGCTTCGGCTTGGCGGGTGTCTATGAGGTTCGGTCGGTTCCCGCAAACCCCTTTGATAACACGGAAAAATCCTTGCCCGTCAGGGCGGTGTCATTGGTTCGCAATGGGGATAATGGCGGAGCGGACGGGAGGCCCGTCGAACCTTCTCTAGATCGTAACATCTGGTTATTTCACGATTGGCACTCCTACTGAGCCATTCCGACAGATTCACGCCCCGGGTAGCGAGTCAGTTCGATCTGTCAGAAACGGACCAGGTCATGGCGGTCGTGTAGCGGAAGTGGTGGAAATTTGAGGTTGGCGTAATCTCCGGGTGGTCCAAAACCCACCCAAACCGGCGGCTGCAACCGCTAGGGAGTTTACACCATGAACCAGATTACCGAGCTCGCGAGCGTTTGGCCACTCTCAGACGAGACCAGCTTCGAGCCTATCGCGGATCGCCTGCGTGTGGGCGTCCGAGCCACCACCGAAGCAATGTTCGAGGGGGAATTGGCCGAGTTTCTCGGACGCCTCCGTTATGGCCGGGCTGACGGCGAGGCGAAAGGCCGCGTTGTCACTGGTGTAATCGGGCCGCTGCTTGCGGAAAAACCGAACGCTGCGCTCGCGGAACTCGGCTGTGTATTTCGGGGTGGGCTTCTTCTGATCCATTGGGCTCATCCTTTGAGTGCATTACTCTCCGGTAAACCCGGGGCGGTTCAACGAGCTCCTCGGCCAACTGGATGATCGTCAGGCCGCTGGTGCGGACTCGATCAACCGCCTCGCGCTTGAATGCGTCGGGAAAATGACGCCGCTTGTTGCTCGTCATCGAATACTCCTCTCGTGGCTCGCAAGCCTATCAGGGGTGTCCACTCAAGCGGGGCAGGAACAAATCGGGTAGCCGCAGGTTCTTGTTGGCAGAGCTTCCCGCTTTGTCGCCGCCATGCCGGTAACCTGGCTGCGCGGCTGAAGCGTTTAGGGCAAGACCGCAAACGCTTGGACTTTCGCCGTCCGGCCGCGTAATCAGGCGGCGTGAACAGCGCGGGGGCGGGTCCGGGAACCATGGCACTTCTGAAACATTCGCTGACCGCGCTGCGCGCCTTCGAGGCGACGGCGCGCTATCTCAGCTTCACCAAGGCGGCGGACGAACTGTTCCTGACGCGCAGCGCCGTCAGCCAGCAGATCAGCAAGTTCGAACACGAAATCGACGTCCGCCTGTTCCACCGGATCAACAACAAGCTGTTCTTGACGCGCGAAGGCGAGATCCTGCTCGGCGCCGTGCGCCGCCTGCTTCTGGAACTTGAGGATGCGTTGGACACCATCAGGTCCGGCGACGTTTCGGGAAAGCTGGTCATCGGATCACTGCCCACCTTCGGCGCGAAATGGCTGGCGCCGCGGATCCGGGATTTCATCGACCTCTACCCCAATCTCGACGTCACACTGCTGTCCTATGTCAGCGTCGACGACGTGTTGGAGGAAGGGGTGGACATCGCGATCAGCTTCGCGCGCGAGAAACAGGCCGACATCGGGCAGGACATCCTGTTGCAGGACGAACTCTGGCCTGTCTGCGCGCCGTCGCTTCTGAAGGAAAACGCGCCGATTTCCTCTGCCGGCGATCTTGCGCTCTACCCGATCCTGCACACCACGCTGGAGGGACTGGATTTCGGCGCCAGCTGGGACGACTGGAGCGCAAGCGCCGACCTGCCGCGGATCGAAGGGCGCCGGTCGCTGTCGTTCTCGCGCGGCTACATGATGCTTGAGGCCATACTCAAGGGGCAGGGAATCGGCATCGCGATGCGGACGCTTGTCGAAACCGATGTGGCGGGCGGCCGGTTGCTGCGGCTTCTGGATCACCGCTGCAAGGCCAGCAAGCTGCTGGCGCTGTTTTACCTGGAAGCCGCGCAGAACCGGCCCGCGGTGCGCAGTTTCCGCAGCTGGATGAGGGAACGGCTTGTCCTGGAACGGGCCGGTTCGACCCTAGGTGGCATTCCGTAGCGGCCCTGACCGGTCGGCACCAACCCTTGCCATGCTTACCATTTCTAATGCTTCTTACGGGCCAGACAGGCTCGGCGTTAAACCTGCTTACGCAGATCGTAACGACTTCGCGCTTGCAGGGTGTCTGCTTTGTGCGAAATCTGCGTCTGAACCATTATCCGGCGGGACGTCCGCCGGCCGCAGGGAGGACAGACCATCACACCCGACGCGGCAGACAGGACCGGCGCATTTGTCTTTTTCGGAAGCCACGCGGTGGATTCCTATCTGCAATGCCGCCGCTGGCCCGAGGAAGGCCAGAAGGTCAATGCCGAGGACATGGGCCGGGTCTATGGCGGGATGATTCCGAACGCGGCGGCGATCTTTGCGGGCTACGGGATCGCGCCAATGATGATGGGCCCGTTGCAGGACAATGCCGATGCCGATCCGATCCGAACCGAGCTTCAGGCCGCCGGCGTCGACACCCGGATGGTGCGCCGGTCGGCGGAGTTCCTGAATTCGGCCGCCTACAACATCCTCAGCCGGGAAAATCCCAACGAAAAGACGCTGATCATCGTCGATCCGGGCTATGATTTCGAACTGAATGATGCCGAACGCGCCGCCCTGACTGGCGCGCGGTTCATCTACAGCACCATCGCGCACCTGACGCGGATCAGGGGCATCGTCGATGTGCTGGCCGAGGCGCGGGCCGGCGGCACCCGGCTTTTCATCGACGTCGAGGCGGAATCCTTCGCATCGACCGAAGACAGCTGGTGGGCCTTCACCGCCGCCGATTTCCTGTCCTTCAACGCGGAAAGCCTGGAAAAGCTGTGCCGGAACCGCCCGCGCACCGAAATCTTCGACGAGATCCTGGCGCGAACGGGGGGCGAGATCGTGACGACGCTGGGCAAGGACGGCTGCCGGATCACCACGCGCGACGGCGATATCCTTGTCGCCGGCATCCCGGTGCGGGCCGTCGATCCGCTGGGCGCGGGGGACACGTTCAACGCCACCTATCTTTATGGCCGTGCCGCCGGCTGGTCGATCGAACGCGCCGCGCGTTTCGCCAATGCCGCCGCCGCCCGGTCGACGACCATCGTCGGACCGCGCAGCGGCCATGCTTCCATTCCCGTGATCGAACGGTTCCTGGCCGATCGCGGTTTTCGCGGCGTTTCCGCCGCATCCCCCGACGCGGCCGGCGACGGACGACCGGAAGTCCAGGAAAAGCACGACAAGGAGGAACTGCAATGAGATCCGGACTGAAGACACTGCTTTGCGCGACGACCGCGCTGGCCCTTGCGCCGGCGGCCTTCGCTCAGGGCCACGAGGTCAACGTCACCTCGATCGGCGGCGCCTATCAGCGCAGCCAGCAGCTTGGCTATGGCGACGCGTTCGAGGCGGCCGGCAACAAAATCAACTGGAACGTCTATTCCGGCGGCCTTGGAGAGATCCGCACCCAGGTCGACACCGGCAACGTGATCTGGGACCTGGTCGACGTGAACAGCGCCGAGGCCAACACCGGCTGCCTTGAAGGCATCTTCGAGAAGATCGACCTTGAGGAAGTCACCGCGCCCGCCCCCGACGGATCCACGGTCGAGGACTATGCGGTCAAGCGGACCAACGACTGTTCGGTCGGCACGGTGATCTACGGCTGGACCTGGGCCTATAACACCGACACCTTCCCGGACGAACACCCGACGACCGTTGCCGACTATTTCGACACCGGAAAGTTCCCCGGCCCGCGCGGCATCTGGAACAGCCCGGTGCAGGCGGTCGAACTTGCGCTGATCGCCGACGGCGTCCCGACCGACGAGGTCTATACCTATCTTGAGGAAGAGGGCGAGGCGGCGGTGGACCGCGCGCTGGACAAGCTGGAAGCCCTCTACAACGATCCGGAGGGCGGGCTTGTGTTCTGGACCGGCGGCGCCGAGCCGCCCGAGCTTCTGGCCAAGGGCGAAGTCGTCATGTCGACCGGCTGGAGCGGCCGGTTCTACAACGCCATCGTGCAGGAAGACGCGCCGATCGAAATCGTCTGGGACGGCCAGATCATGGATTTCCAGAACTTCGCCGTGCTGAAGGGCACCCCGAATCTGGAAGCCGCCAAGGCGTTCCTGCGGCATGCGACCGCGCCCGACCAGATCGCCGCGACCGCGCGCTACATCCCCTATGCTCCGTGGCGCAGTTCCGCGGTGCGGATGATCCTGGACAACGAACCGTGGTCCGAGGACGGCAAGACGAATGTCGGCCCGTTCCTGGCGACGAACCCGGCCAACATGAACAACTATCTCGAAATGGGCATCGACTACTGGCAGAACCACCAGGACGAAGTGACCCAGCGTTGGGAAGCCTGGAAGGCCGGGCTTTGACGAACCGGCGGGCCGGGTACAATCCCGGCCCGCACGCCTGCGAACGGGACCGATGACAATGACAGCGACCAACGAAACAACTCCGGGCGGAACCCGGCGCCGGATACGGCCGAAACGCGCGACCCTTGTCGGGCTGGCGCTGATCGCGCCGCTGGCGCTTGTGATCGTGCTGTTCCTGATCCTGCCGCTGGTCCGGTTCGTGTCGCTCAGCGTCGACAACCGGGAAACCGCGCAGTGGCTGTCGCATACGGCCGCGGCGCTGTCGGACTGGCACGGCGAGGGGCTGCCGGCGGACGACGCCTATGCCGCGATCGCGCGCGACATCCGGGAAAATTCCGATTCCACCTCGAAACTCGCGGCGCGGCTGAATTTCTTCGAAGGCGGCATGATCAGCCTGATGCGGCACACCGCCGCGCAGCTTGACACGATCCCGCCGACGCGCGCCGGGTTCGTGGCGTTTCACAAGGACTGGGGCGATCCGGAAACCTGGCGAGCGATCTACCTGGTCTCGCAGCCGCTGCTGAGCGAACACTATCTGAACGCGCTGGACCTGCGCGCCGACAATCCGACGGAACCGCTTTCGATCGAGAAACAGCCCGAGCGTCAACAGATCTTTCAGCGGCTTTGGCTTCGCACGATCATGGTCGCGCTGGTGGTCATCACGCTATGTACGCTGATCGGCTATCCGCTGGCCTTCTACCTGTCGCAGGCGCAGGGATTTGCCTTCATCCTCGGGATGGGGACGGTCCTGTTGCCGTTCTGGACGCCGCTTCTGGCGCGGATAACAAGCTGGCAGGTGCTGCTGGAATCGACCGGCATCATCCCGACCGCGCTTGCCGCGTCGGGCCTGATCGAGGGGCGGGTGCCGCAACTCTTCGACAACCTGTTCGCGACGATCGTCGTGATGACATACGTGCTGCTGCCGTTCGCCGTGCTGCCGACCTATGCGGTGATGAACCGGGTGTCGCCGTCGCTTTACCGTGCGGCCCTGACGCTGGGGGCAAGCCCGGTCCGGGCGTTCTTTCAGGTCTACCTGCCGCAGACCCTGCCCGGAGTGGTCGCCGGCTGCGTGCTGATCTTCGTCTTTTCTTGGGGTTTCTATCTGACGCCGGAACTGGTCGGCGGACCCGGCGGAAGCCTGATCGGCAACCAGATCGCCTATCACTTCTCGAGCTCGCTGAACTGGGGGCTGGCGGCGGCACTGTCCGGGTTGCTGCTGTTTACCATCGCCGCGGCGGCGCTGGTGCTGCGCGTGCTGGCGCCGCGCCAGGGCTGAACGCCGGACAGGGGAGAGTTGAACGTGAAAATCGTCTTTCGCATCTGGGTCGTTCTCGGCTTCTGCTTTCTGGCGCTGCCGCTGCTGGCGATTATCCCGCTGTCCTTCACCTCGGGGCAGTACATGTACTACACGCCGGAAATGCTGGCCCTGGATCCTGCGGGCTATTCGACAAAGTGGTATACTGCGGTGCTGACCAGCCCCGACTGGCTGATGGCGGTGAAGAACAGCCTGCTGATCGGGCTAGGAGCGGCAGCGGTGGCTACAATCTGCGGCACGCTGGCGGCGATCGGCCTGTCATGGGCCGGCACCCCGGCAAAGGGCCTGTGGACCATGCTGATCTTGCTGCCGCAGATCGTCCCGATCGTGGTCATCGCCGGCGGGCTGTTCGCCGCCTTCGGCGATCTTCGGCTGATCGGCACCTATACCGGGATCATCATCGCGCATACCGTGCTTGCCGCCCCGGTGGCGGTGATCACGATCCGCGCCAGCATGGACCGGTTCGACTGGAACCTGGTTGCCGCCGCCTCGACGCTTGGCGCGAACCCGCTCTACACCTTTCGCACCGTCACCCTGCCGCTCGTGCGTCCGGCGATCATCGCCGGCGCGATCTTTGCCTTCGCCACCTCGCTTGACGAGGTTGTGGTCATCCAGTTCATCGGTGCCTACCAGCAGAAGACCATTCCGATCCAGATGCTGATCGGCCTGCGCGAACACCTCAGCCCCGCGATCTTGGCCGTCGCGACCATGCTGATCGGTTTCGCGCTGGTCGTGATCCTGTTGGGAGAGACGCTGCGCAGGCGCAGCCTTGCCATCGAAACCCCGAAGAAGTGAACCGCCGCCGCGCTCGCGACCGGGCGGCGGCGCCAGAAAGGAACGCGACATGCGAAAGGGCAGATTGCTCAACGGGCCGCTCAGCGGTCTGCTTGGCGGGCTGGGCCATTCCGACCGGATCATGGTCACGGATGCCGGCTGGCCGATCCCGGACCACCTCAAATACGACCTGTGCCTGACACACGGGATCCCCCGCTTGAAGGATGTGTTTTCGGTGATCGCCTCGGAACTGGTGATCGAGCGGGTGATCGTCGATGCAGAGATGCGCAACTACGGCCCCGAGGTCCATGCCGAGATCCTGAAGGTCGTCACCGCGCAGGGAAACGCCGCCGAAATCGTCGTGGACCATGAGGAACACCATGTCTTCAAGCATCACGCGGACCGCGTGAAGGGCATCGTGCGCACCGGCGAATGCATCCCCTACTGCAACCTGCTGATCGTCGCCGGCCTGGCCTTCACGCCGCCCGCGGACCGGATGGCGGTCTGATGCGGGTTTATGAAATCGAGTTGCAGGACCTGTCGCCTGCTGCTGTCGCCGGCTGCGGTTCCGCGCTGATGACTGATCCGGGTGTTGCGCCGGACAGCCTGGGCGATTGGTGGCAATGCTGGGAAGGCCTGGCGGGGCTCAGCGACGGCAGGCAATGGACCGGCTTCGTCCAAGCGGCACCGGGTTGGCCGCTGGTTGCAGAAATGGAACGCGAACCTGGCACCGAATTGATCGTCCCCGTCGACCGCCCGATCGTCCAGGTCATCGCGCCAGCCTCACCCGCTGGAGAAGCGCGGCCCGACGCGAAGGCCGCGCGCGCGATTCTGGTCCGGCCGGGCACGGCGCTGGTTATGGCGCCCGGGGTCTGGCACGCGGCGGCGTTCGGCGGCAATGCGGCTGCCGCATACTTCTATATCGCCGAACGACGCCGGGCCGAGGACAGCGAAGGCCGCGGCGGTTGGGTCGCGCTGGCGGACGGAATGCAGATCCGCTGCCACCCGCCGCAAGCCGCGGCAACAGAGGGAAGGATCTCGCCCGATGAGCGATGATATCGTTGCACGCTACGAAAACGTCTCGAAGGATTACGACGGTGTGAAGGTCGTCAGCGATCTGACCTTCGACATCCGGCGCGGAGAGTTCCTGTCGCTGCTCGGGCCTTCGGGTTCGGGCAAAACGACGACGCTGATGATGCTTGCCGGCCTGCAATCGCCGAGTTCGGGCAACATCTTTCTCGACGGCCGGCCGATCGTCGGGATCCCGGCGCACCAGCGCAATATCGGCGTGGTGTTCCAGAACTACGCCCTCTTTCCGCACATGAGCGTCGGCGAGAACGTGTCCTTCCCGCTGCGCGCCCGGCGGACGGCACGCGCCGAGATCGCCAGACGGGTCCGCGAAAGCCTTGAGATGGTCCAGCTTGGCCCGCTGATCGACCGGTGGCCGGGCGAACTGTCCGGCGGTCAACAACAGCGCGTGGCGCTAGCGCGGGCGCTGGTTTTCGATCCCAGCGTGGTGCTGCTCGATGAACCGCTCGGCGCGCTCGACCGGCAGTTGCGCGAGAACATGCAGCTGGAACTGAAACAGCTGCACCGCCAGACCGGGATCACCATGATCTATGTCACCCACGACCAGGGCGAGGCCATGACCATGTCGGACCGGGTTGCCGTGTTCGATCAGGGCCGGATCCTGCAATGTTCCGCGCCGGAACGTATATACAACGCGCCCGAAAGCCGGTTCGTCGCCGAATTCGTCGGGGAAAACAATCGCTTCAGCGGTACGGTGGAAACCGTGGACGCGGCGGAATGCAGCGTACGCACCGATGACGACGTGCGGATCCGAGCCGTCCACGGCGGACATGTTGCGGCGGGTGATGCCGTGCAGGTCTATGTTCGGCCCGAACGGATCGAGGTCGGTGGCGCGGCGGCGACCCGCGACAACAGTTTTCAGGTCCCGGTGCTGGACGCGATCTTCCTTGGCGATCACACCCGGCTGAAGGTGGCGATGCCCGGCCATCCCGAGGTGACGGTCAAGCGCAATTTCCTCGACGATGCCGACGACCTGCCGGCCGCCGGCCAGACCGCGACGATTGGCTGGTCGGCGCAGGCCGCGCGTGTCGTGACGCACTAGCGATGCGGCCGCACCGTAAGACCCCGCAACCACTGCAAACCGGAGAGATGCCGTGAACCAGATCGAATTTCACAAGTTTTTCAAGTCACCCGGGCCGGTTATCCTTCCCGTTGTCCATGTCCTAGACGAGAAGCAGGCCACGCGCAACGTTGCGCTGGCGATACGCGCCGGCGCGCCGGGCGTCCTGCTGATCAACCACGACATATCGCGCGAGGCTTTCGTGCCGCTGATCCGCACGGTCCGCGCGCGGTTCCCGACGCTGTGGCTGGGTGTCAACTTTCTGGCGGTGACGGGCCGCGATGCCTTTCCCGTCCTCGGCGAATTGCAGCGGTCGGGCACCCGGGTGGATGCCTATTGGGCCGACGATGCGCGCATCGACGAAATGCAGGACTCTGCCGCGCAGACGGAAGCCGAAGAAATCGCCCGGGTTCGGCGCGACAGCGGCTGGTCGGGCCTGTATTTCGGCGGCACCTGTTTCAAGAAACAGCGCGAGGTCGCGCCGAAACACTATGCGATCTCGGCACGGACCGCGCGCGGTTGGATGGATGTGGTGACGACCTCGGGGAGCGCCACGGGCCACGCGCCCGAAGTCGGCAAGATCGAAACCTTCCGCACCGCGATCGGCGACGCGCCGCTGGCGCTGGCCTCGGGCATCACTTGCGCCAACGCGGAAACCTTCGCCCGCTACGCCGACTGTTTCATCGTCGGCACGGGGATCAGCAAAACCGGTGATTTCCACAATTTCGACGCTGGGAAGCTTGCCGACCTCATGGCGGTGTCCCGTGGCATGGCCGTCGCGCAAGGTGCCCACTGACGACGGCGGGCACCTGCGCCTCGGTGAGCTCGGCCAGCGGGGTGGCCCAGCCGATCTCGTCCATCAGCAGAGCCATGCGATTCATGGTGGCGGTGATCGCGGCGTGCTCCTCCTTGGTCAGGTCAACCATGGCGAAACGCTCCCTGGCCAAGCGCGTCCAGAAGGACTGGCAGGGCATCGAGCAGAACCAGACCGATGGCCGGGCCTGTTTCGATCGGACCGGATCGCGCCAGCCAAAACCACGCGTGGGTTGTCGGCAGACAGCACAGAGCGTTCCACGCGGATGCCAGAGACGCCGCCGATCCTCGGCCGTTATGGGGGTTGAAGATGTCATGGGTCATGCCGCCCTCCGTTCGGATCCGGCCACCGCGTTCACGGCGGCCTGGATGGCGCGTTTGTTGAAGCCGAAGTTCATCAGGGCAGAAGCGCGATAGCGCGTCAGGCCGAAGTCGTGCCGGCACTCGGGCGGCAGGTATTTCAGCTGCTTGTCGGTCGGTGGCTGGCGCAGCCACGACCTGGTCTTGAAGGCGCTTTCGTCGCTTTCGTGGGTGTTCAGCCAATCATCGGCCTGCGCGAGGCAGACGGCGCGTTCGCCGACGCCCAGCAAGCGTGGCCGCTCGCCCTTGGCCCCGCCGATGCCGTACCAGACGCCGTCCATCCAAAAGATGCCGCCCCAGGCCGAAAAGCCCGTGGCCATCAGCGCATCGTCGGTGCCGAAGAGATCGACCCATGCGAAGCTGGAGCGTTTCAGCAGGTCGATCTCGGTCATGACGAAGCCCGAGAGCGGCGCTGCGTCCGCGCCTGTTTCGCCCTCATCCCGTAGGAACACCTCGCCGCAGAGCGGGCATTCGGTGGCGGCGAGCGGGATCTCTGCCGCGCAGGCCGGGCAAGTTTTCGTCGGAGCTTCACCGGTGCCGATCTTGCCATCCAGATCGACATCCTGTTCCAGCGTGCCGTGGATCAGGCTCGACGTCCCAAAATCCAGCACCACGCAGTCGGTCTTGACGATGCCGGGATGCACCTCCGGATCAACCGTGCGCAGCCCGCGCCCGACCATCTGGATCATGGTGGACTTGTAGGAGCTGGGCCGTAGCAGCACGACGCAAGACGTGGGTGGATGATCCCAACCTTCCGTCAACACGGCAACATTCACGATGACGCGGATGTCGCCTGCCGCATATTCGGCAAGGATCGCCTTGCGGGTCTCGGCCGCCAGATCGCCGTGGATCAACGCGGCCGTGATCCCCGCGGCACGGAATGCCTCGGTCACATGGTCAGCGTGAGCGATGGTCGAGCAGAAGACAACGGTCTGCCGGTCGCCGGCTTTCTCACGCCAGTGGCGGATCACTTCGTCGGTGACGGGGGCGCGGTCCATGATGCCCGCGACCTCCGCCATGTCGAAATCCGACATGGTCTTGCGGACCGAGCGCAGTTCGTCCTGGACACCGACGTCGATGACGAAGGTGCGTGGCGGAACGAGGTGGCCCGAGGCGATCAGCTCGCCCAGCCGAACCTGATCGGCCACGTTGTCGAAGACCTCGCGCAGGCCCTTCCTGTCGCCCCGGTTCGGTGTCGCCGTGACCCCGAAGATGCGGGCGTCGGGATTGGCCTCGCGCACCCGGTCGATGATGCGGCGGTAGCTGTCGGCGACGGCATGGTGCGCCTCATCCACGACCAGCAGGTCGAGACGCGGCATGTCGGCAAGGTTCGAGGCGCGCGCCAGCGTCGGCACCATGGCGAAAGCGACCTGGCCGCCCCAGGACTTCTCCGTGGCGTCTATGACCGAGGTGGCGACGCCCGGCACCACGCGCTGGAACTTGGCGCGGTTCTGCGCCGTCAGCTCGTCGCGATGGGCGAGCACGCAGGCCTT
>JAGRDY010000029.1 GCA_020446815.1 Paracoccaceae bacterium | reverse complement strand
TCCTTTCGATGTCAGCATGTTGAGCCAAAAATGAATGTCACCGTGCGCGGTGAAACCCTTGATGAAACCCTTATCGTACCGCGAACCCGCAAGCCCTGCACACCACGGAGATTTGCCCGCTTCGCCGCGGGGGTCGGCGGCACCGGTCGCCCGTTTCCGGCAAGACCGGGCCCGGACCGGCGAGGCTGTGTGTGATTTCAGACCTTCAGGTCATAAGTCACCCAGTTGGTCTGTGCCGCCATCCGGTCGTAGACCCGGCGTGCCCGGGCGTTATCGTCGGCGGTGATCCAGCGGATCACCGACCAGCCGCGCTGTTGACCCTCCGATCGCACCGCCGCGATCAGGGCATCGGCCGCCCCCGTCCCGCGCGCCCCGGGCTCGACGAAAAGATCATCGAGAAATCCGCCCACCGTCGCCGACAGGGGCCGCGCGAAGGGGCGGAAATGCACAAGACCCAGCAGATGACCGCCGGGTGCTGCGGCCACGAGCCCGCGGCATTCATGGCCCGGATCATTGATCCACCGCCAGACAGTCTGGCGCATCGCCGGTGTCTGGGCAACCTTGTAGAATTCCGCATAACCCTGATAAAGTCGCTCCCACTCGGGGCGGTCTTGCGCAATGATGTCGCGTATCGCAAAGGCCATCGCGGTCCCTTTCACAGATTGAACACCCGGTTCGGATGCAACGCGCCCGATTTGTAGATCCCCACCGCCACCGGCTGGCCCTGATAGCTGGCCCAGGCTTCGTCACCATATTCGACATCCGCCGCGATCACCATGCCGGGGTTGCCGTTGCGCAGCCGCGCCGCCCCTTCCGGCGTCGCTTTCAGTTCGCTCAACTCGGCAAGCCCGACCGCCACCGGCAGCAGCAATTCGTCAAGCGCCGCGCTGCGCGCCAGTTGCTCGACCCGCTCCAGCGTCACCGCATCGGAACATTCGAACGGCCCCGACCATTCGCGGCGCAGCGCGATTACATGGCCAAGGCACCCCAGCGCCGCCCCGAGGTCGCGCGCGACAGAGCGCACATACCCGCCCTTGCCACAGATCATTTCCAGTTCCACCGTATCCGCGTCGGGGCGGGCGATCATCTCCAGGCTCTCAACCCATAATTCGCGCGCCGCCAGGTCCATCTCCTCGCCCGCGCGGGCCAGCGCATAGGCGCGCTCTCCCTCGACCTTGACGGCGGAATACTGTGGCGGCACCTGCATGATGCTGCCCCGAAACGCAGCCAGCGCGGCTCGGATGTCGGTGTCCGAAGGGCGCGCGGCCGAGGTGGCGATCACCGCACCTTCGTCATCGTCGGTTTCGGTGGCAGTCCCCAGCTGCACGGTAAAACGGTAGCATTTCAGCGCGTCGGTGATAAAGGGCACGGTCTTGGTCGCCTCGCCCAGCGCCACCGCCAGCACACCGGTCGCCGCCGGATCGAGCGTGCCCGCGTGCCCGGCCTTTTTCGCGTCGAACGCCCAACGCACCTTGTTGACAACCGCGGTCGAGGTGACCCCCGCCGGTTTGTCCACCACCAGCCAGCCGGAAATGTCGCGTCCTTTCTTGCGTGCCATGTCTTGTCCTTTTTGTCAGGCCGCCGGGTGCTATCCAATGCGCCCGGTCCCGTCAATCTCGTGCCGTCAATCTCGTGCCGTCACGGCGGCGGTACCAGAAGCCCCACCATCGGCCCCATGGGAAAGCCGGCGTCGTCGCGCCCCAGTTCCGGCGCGAACAGGCGCGAAATGTTGCCGTCGAAGTAAAGTGCATCTGGAACGCCCAGCCCGTCGCGGAACAGGCGGGCAAAATCGTGAAAGCTCACGGCCCGGTCCGACAGCACGAACCAGGCTGTCTGACCGTCCTGCGAAACCCCGACTCCGTTGCGCACATGACGTGACGTGGCGTTTTCCAGAAACCGCGGATGCAGCATGCCCGCCATCACCAGCAGCGGGCCCGACTGGCTGGCATAACGGCAATCGGGGCGGGCGGTATCGAACGCCCGCGTTTCCTGCACCAGAAATCTGGTATCGGTGATGCAGAAAACGCCGTTCGGCAGCATCCCGAAATTGCCCGGCCCGGCGCTGCGCACCAGCTTCGAAAATTCGCGCCCGTCTTCGATATAAAGCCCCACCGGGCTGCGGTCGGGGTGATACATGCCCGCGTTCATCGCAAAGCCCAATGCCTTGCCCGCCGCGGCCGCGGTGCCGCGAAGTCGCTCGAAAGTGCCGATCGGCCGGCCATCGGGCCCGTTCAGAAAAAGCCGCAGATCGGCACCGAAGGCCACCTCGCAAACGGCATAGGTCTCAGCCTCGAAGGGCATGTCGCGGCAGGTTCCGGCATGTGCCGCCCCCGCCAGAAACAGCGCGGCAGCCAGGCAGGGTTCAAACCGGATTGTCATCGTCATCTGCATCGCCATCGTCTTCGGCGCCATTGCGCCGGGCGATATCGCGCTGCACCTTTTCATCGGCCAGCAGGCGGCGGGTTTCATCCATCTGGTCGAAGGTACGATCAATGGCAAAGCGCAACTCGGGCGCGAATTTCAGCGCCATCCCCTTGACCACCGCATGGCGCAATTCGCCCTTGCTCTGGCGCAGCGCCAGCAACGCCTCTTCGGCGCCCTGGCCGCCCAGCGGCAGCACATAGGCCGTGGCGATCCGCAGATCGGGCGACATGCGCACCTCGCCGACGGTGATCATCATGCGCGCCAGATCGGGGTCATGCACATCGCCGCGCGACAGAACCCCCGACAGGGTGCGCCGGATCAGTTCGCCAACCCGAAGCTGACGCTGCGAGGGGCCCGAGCCCGATGAAAAGCGGTTTTGTGCCATGACGCCGGTTTAGGCCAAGTGCCCGACGCCCGCAACGGGGGCTTTGCCAATCGGCGCGCCAACGGCTAAACCGGGCCGGCAGCAGCGGCGAAGGAAAAACCATGACCGACAAAAGCGATTTGCCCGGCATTGTCGTGACCGGCGTTTCAGGCCGCATGGGCCGGACCCTGGTACGCGCCATCGCCGCGTCGGACAGGATGCGGCTGGTCGGCGCGGTTGAACGCCCGGGCCATGACTGGATCGGCGCCGATCTGGGGCAGGCCATGGGCGGGGCCGCAACGGGCCTGAACGTCACCGATGACCCGCTTGAAGCTTTCGCCAGCGCCCAGGCGGTGATCGACTTTACCGCCCCCGACGCCACCGTCGCATTCGCCGCCCTGGCCGCACAGGCCCGCGCCGTGCATGTGATCGGCACCACGGGGCTTGACGCCGGTCACCTGGCGAGACTGAAGGCGGCGGCCCGCCATGCGGTGATCGTGCGGGCGGGCAACATGAGCCTCGGCGTCAACCTGCTGGTGCGCCTGACCCAGAAGGTCGCCGCCGCGCTTGACGAGGACTGGGATATCGAGGTCGTCGAGGCGCATCACCGCATGAAGGTCGACGCTCCCTCCGGCACCGCCCTGATGCTGGGCGAAGCGGCGGCGGCGGGGCGCGGTATTGCCCTTGCCGATCACCGCGTTTCGGGGCGCGACGGGATCACCGGCGCGCGGCGGCGCGGCGAAATCGGCTTTTCCGCGATCCGGGGCGGTGATGTGGTGGGCGAACACGATGTGATCTTTGCCAGTAACGGCGAACGCATCGTCTTGCGCCATATCGCCACCGACCGCGTCCTTTTCGCCCGCGGCGCGCTGCGCGCCGCCCTTTGGGGCCAGAGCCGCAAGCCCGGCGAATACGACATGTTCGACGTGCTGGGGATTTGAGGCGGCACAACCGCGATGAATGGTACGCGCGTCCAAATCGGCGCCGGGACCGTGCCGGGATCTATTCCGCAGCCAGCCGCATCGCCTTGTCGCGGCCGATGGCGGCGATCTCTTCCAGAATCCCGGCCAGCAGCTTCTTGAACCCCAGGAAATTGCCATTCGGCCTGATCGTGCGTTCGTTCATGTAAAGGGCGCGGTCCATTTCAACCTGCACCGCATGCAGCCCCCGCGACGGGCGGCCGTAGGTCTGGGTTATATAGGCCCCCGCAAATGGCGCGTTGCGCAAGACACGCAGCCCCGCCGACGCGAAAGCGGCCTCGATCCGGTCGACGACAAGTGCGCTCGCCGAAGTTCCATAGCGGTCTCCCAGCACGATTTCGGGGCGCTTGACTCCGGTGCTGGCGATTGAATCCATCGCCTCATGCGGCATCGAATGCATATCGACCAGCACCGCCTCGCCGAACTGCGACAGCGATCCTTGAACGAGTTCCTGCAGAAGTTCGTGATAGGGCTGCCAATGCAGGGCGATGCGCGCCTCGGCCTCGGCAAGTGGAATTTTTCCGCGATAGATCGCCTTGCCGCCTGCCACCACTCGCGGAATCACCCCCAGCCCGGAACTGATGCGCGGGTTGTGGTTGTTGAGCTTGACCCCCTCGATCAGGGCCGGGTCCAGCTCATCCGAGGCGCGGTTGAGATCGACAAAGGCGCGCGGCGCCGCTGCCGCCAGCAACGGCGCGCCGAATCCCGGCACACAGTCCAGAAGCTGATCGACAAAGGCATCCTCGGAGGTCCGGATGGTATCCCGATCGAGTATCGACGCGCGCAGGAACCGCGACGGATAGGCGCGCCCGCTATGGGGCGAGGCGAATACCACGCTGGTCAGACGGGTGGACGGCATCGACAACTGATAGGCACGATAGGGCATCTTTGCTCCTTGCACGGGCAAGAATGTACCGGGTATCCTGCGCTGGCAAATAACTATATGGCGAAGAAGGCGCCTTCGGAAAGCCCTTGAAAGGTTTCGCGTTCCCTTTTATAGACCCAGCGACCGACGCGGTTCCGCCCGCGTCCTAATTCTTTCAGGGCGGTGGAATCGTTTACGGAACGGGCGGTTAGCTCAGCGGTAGAGCACTACGTTGACATCGTAGTGGCCACTGGTTCGATCCCAGTACCGCCCACCACCCGCCCCCGATTCGCGGGGGCACTGTTGTTTTAATGGCGCACGCGCGCCGCGAAAAGGAGAAGACCGATGAAGGTCAAGAACTCGCTCCGCTCGCTGAAGTTGCGTCACCGCGACTGTCAGATCGTGCGGCGCAAGGGCCGGGTCTTTGTGATCAACAAGACCCAGCGCCGCTTCAAGGCCCGCCAGGGCTGAGGCATTTCCGACGCCATGGCAAAGGCCGCCGCGGGTTGCCCCCCGGCGGCCTTTTCCGTTTGTCCGCCCGAAACTGACGCGCACGGCCACGATCCGCATCGCGGGCCGCTAGAGCGAATCGGCCAACAGCCGCACCAGCGTCTGCTGGCTCAGGTATCCTGTCGCGGGCAGATTGCGCGCCTGCTGATAGCGGCGGATGGCGCGGCGGGTATTGTCGTCGAATACCCCGTCGGTCGGGCCGGGATCGAGGTTGAGATGCGCCAGGCGCTGTTCGACCAGTGACCGGACGATCGGGTTCAGGTTCAGCGCCGCCTCGCCCTGCTCCGCCGCCCGGCGCGCCGCCTCTGCGTCCGCATCGACGCTCAATCGCGCGATCAGGTTACGCGCCTCGGCGGCGAAGGCGCCCCGGGGGTATTTCGCCAGATAATCGCGAAACCCCTCGGCCGTATTGTCGCGCAGCGCGCGTTCCCAGGCCCGCCGCTCCTCGGCACCTGCACTCTCGCGCCGCGCCGCGCCGATCGCCTCCAGGCGCTGTTCGGCCAGATCGGCGAACAGGCCGTCCGGATACCGCTCCAGATAGGCGCGCAGGCCCGCCTCGTCGCGACCCGCCCCGGTATCGGCCCAGAAAAGCCGGTCGAGCCGGTCCTGTTCGGCCTGCCGGCGCGTCGCCTCGATCTCCAGCTCCGCCGCGCGCCGCGCGGCTTGCGCGTTCAGCTGCACGACCTGATCTTGGGTGACAAAACCGGTCGCCGGATCGCCGTTCTGGCGCTGCCAAGCGGCAATGGCGCGGCGTGACGCGGGCCCGAACAGCCCGTCAATGCCGCGTGGGTCAAAGTCGAGGATGCTCAGATCGCGCTGGATCTGGCGCCGCTGATCGCGGCTGAGGTGCAGTGCCGCTTCGCTCTGGCGGGCGATCTCGATCGGGTCGGCCGGCGCCGGCGCGGTGCCGTCATCGGCTGTGAGGGCCGGCCGGAACGGGGCAAAATTGGCCACTGCCCCTTCGGCGGTCAACGCGCCCCGCTGTGCTGCCATCCGGGCGATGCTCTGGCCGCGCAGCGGAACGACCCCGCTTGCAAACGCCGCGATATCCGCCGCGTCGCCGCGGAACACCGCCACCCCGGGCGGGATATCCATCGCCGCAATCCCCGGCGCAAGGCCGCGCCCCAGCCGGATGTGCCGGTGCTCGCTGCCGAGCAGCACAATCGCCCGGCCGGGCTTTTCCGCCGCCATCTGCAACAGCGTATCAAGCGGCAAAGCCACCCTGTCGACCCCCGCCAGCTCCGGCGCATCGGTATCGACAGGCAGAAACCAACTCTCCTTTCCGGCCTGGGAAAAATGTCCCGACAGCAGGATCACCACCCGCTCCGCGCTTTGCAGATCACCGTAGAACCGCACCAGAAGCCCGGCCATGCCGGATGCACTCAGATCGTCGCCGCGCAGGGTGGTGAACCCGCCACCGGCCAGAATCCCGGCCGCATCCCCGGCATCGTCGGCGGCCGAAATATCCGCCGCATTGCGATAATTTTCATTGCCGATGACCAGCGCCAGATCCTCTGCCGCCGCTGAACCCGCGGCCATCAAAGCCGCCAGAACGCCTGCTTTTCCCAGCATCGCAAAACCTTCGCGAAACATGCCCGCCCGGCAGCAAGCCTAGCCGTGTTTGCGCCTGGCCTCAATCACAAGCCCGTCATTGGGCAGCGCGCTCCTGGCCGCCAGCACCATCCCGCCGCGCGGTTTCAGCGTCTCGAACATGCGCTTGATCTTGGCAGCCTGGCCACTCGCCCCGTCGCGCACGGATCGATCGGACAGGCCGCGATGAGTATTTTTGCAAAGAAGAAGCGGTGTTTTCACCTTTGCCCAAATACTCCCGCCGGAGGCTCCGGCCTTGCTGACCCGCACGGCGCTGATGCAGGCCGCCACGCGCGATCTGGCGGCGCGCAGCCAGGCGGGGCATCGCCCGGCCGGCTTGCCATCACCCCCGGCCCGCGCGCTGCTCGCCCGGCCAGCCGGTCGCGATGGCCTTCCGGGGGATCCGCGCGTCATGGCTGTGCCGATCCTGCTGGAGGTGGGAACGTTGCAGCGTCTGCTTTTGAAACTCATGCTCGACGACCTGCCGGGGTTCGGCCCGATTCTGTCTGATATCGCTCGGCCGGGTGACCGGGCTGAAACCGGGGCGGGCGATTACATCATCAAGCCCCTTGACCGCGACGAAGTCGCCGCCCGTGTCCGTGCCCGCCTGCGCAGCGGCCGGAACGATGCGGAACGCTGCAGCGCGACCGCCTTTTTGCTCCGCTTCGGCGGTGCGTGCGGGCCGCTATGTCCTGATCCGCAACGCTGGCAATAAAAATGCCTTCGGCCATGCCAAAGTTGAGGCGCCACGGTACTTGCTCGACAACGCCAGGCGGGTGATCCGCCGTGCACGGATGCAGGCATCATCTGGTGGTGCAATGGGTGAAAGTCTTGACCGGGCGATGGATGTGCGCTTTTACGGTTGCGGACCAAACCGGGCGCAGAGCCGACAGACCCGCGTCCGATCGAAACGATCCTTGGGGCAGTCGATATTTTCCTTGGGGATGTGATATGAGCATCAGGGGCGGCGGGACATGACCGAAATCGTTCTTGTCCGCCATGGCCAGGCCATTTCCGGCGCCCGCAGCGAAGCGGATTATGACCGGCTGTCGCCGCTTGGCTCGCAACAGGCGCGCTGGCTCGGCGAACATCTGGAACTGACCGGCGGGTTTGACAGGGTTCTGTCGGGTACGCTCAATCGGCAAAGGCAGACCGCGGAAGGCATGAACCTTGGCGCCCGCCCCCATCATGTCGACCCAAGGCTGAATGAGCTTGACTACTTCACGCTGTCGCAGGTGCTGGAGGATCGCCACGGCATCCCCTTTCCCGACGGGCCCGAGGCTTTCGCCGCGCATGTCCCGCAGGTTCTGGAGATCTGGCGGCAAGGGCATGCGGGGCCGGATCATGAAAGCTATGACGACTTTCGCAGCCGGGTTCTGGGCGCCATCAAGGACGCCGCGGAAGCGGGGCCGGGGGCGGTTCTGGTCACCTCGACCGGGGTCATCGCCACCCTTTGTGCGTTGGCATTGGGGCTTGAGGAGATGATGAGGGCGCGGATGTTTCTGAAGATAGCCAACACCTCGGTTCACCGATTCGAGTTTCAAGGTGGTACGCTGCATCTCAACCAGTTCGGCGCAACGCCCCATCTTGATTTTCCTGCCCGCCACAGCGCGCGAACCCACTATTGAGCCGGGGACAAGTCAAGGAGTGACAAGATGCGAATCCACTGGTGCGGCACCGGCCTTTCCTCACGCCCCGGCTTGCGCCGCCTGATCGGGGCCGGGTACCCGGTTGCCGTCTGGAACCTGCCTGTCGAGGCGGCCCGTGAGGCCGTAGGAGACGTGAGCGAAGACATTCGCGCCATGGACCCAGGCGCCCTGGAGGCTGCCTTGCGCCCCGGCGATATCGTCATTTCCATGCTGCCATCGGAGATGCATGATCCGCTGGCCGCCCATTGTGTCGCGGCCGGTGCGCATTTCATCTCGTCAAGCTATCTTACCCCCGCGATGCGCGCGCTCGATGGTGCCGCGCGCGAAACGGGCGTTGTGATTCTGGGCGAGGTCGGGCTCGACCCCGGCATCGACCACCTGATGGCGCATGATCTGGTGGCAGCCTATCGTGACTCGCCCGCCTATCATGCGCAGAATGTGATTTCATTCACCTCCTATTGCGGCGGCCTGCCGAAAGTGGCCAACGCCTTTCGTTACAAGTTTTCCTGGTCGCCGCTTGGCGTTCTGAAGGCACTTCAATCGCCCGCCTGTTCGATTCGCGATTTTGTGGAATTGCGGGTGGCGCGCCCGTGGGATGCGGTGGCCGACTATACCGCCCCCTTGCCGCAGCCGGAAAGGTTCGAGGTCTACCCCAACCGCGATTCACTGCCCTTCATCGCCGAATACCGGTTTGATCCGGGCTGGACGATCCGTGATTTCACCCGTGGCACGCTGCGTCTTAACGGCTGGTCCGAGGCCTGGGCCGATGTATTTGCCACACTCGAATCCGACCCGGATGCGGACGAACTCAAGACGCTTTCGGATGATCTTTGGTCCAGATACCCGCTCGGCAAGGACGAAGCCGATCGCGTGGTGCTTTGCGTGGCGCTAAAGGCCGAGCGGGCGGGGCAGTCGGTCTGGCACAAGACCTGGGTGCTTGACGCGGCGGGCGATATTCGCGGCTCGGCCATGGCGCGGCTGGTTTCGGGCACGGTATCGCTGGCGGCCGAGGCAGTGATGGATCGCGAAATCCCGGTGGGTGTTCACGCCGCACCCCATGATCCACGCATCGTCAAACGCTGGCTGGAGTGGGTGCGGGGGCAGGTTCAGCATATGCGGCTGGTGGATCACCGATGACGCGTCTCGGCGCTATATTGGAAGATCCGGTATCGCCCATCGCTGCCTGAAGCAGGAAATTTCAGGCAGGAACCGCAATACCGCGAGACAAACCGTTTGGGTCGGACTGCTGG
Organism: Paracoccaceae bacterium; assembly: GCA_020446815.1. Taxonomy (GTDB): domain Bacteria; phylum Pseudomonadota; class Alphaproteobacteria; order Rhodobacterales; family Rhodobacteraceae; genus Albidovulum. The sequence continues at coordinate 283,937 of JAGRDY010000029.1, read as the reverse complement.
CATACCTGGCGCTTGCCGACGAACCTGATGCTGCTTTCCGGGTCGCGAAACCCTTGCGCCCATCGCGTTCCGGTGCGGCCCGGGCTGGCACCCGCCCCTTCAGGTGCCGCAAAAAGTCGTGTAGCGGCCAAAGCTTTCAGGGGCCGGCAGGGCGTATTCCGACAAATCGTCGCGACGGGAGAACGGATGGGTTATCGCCTCCTTCAGCCGGTCGAACGGGGCCATTTCGCCTTGCTGCGCCGCGTCGAGCGCTTCTTCGACCTTGTGGTTGCGCGGGATGTGGATCGGATTGACGGCATCCATCGAATCGGCACGCCATTTTGAAGGCCTTTTTTCAGCTTCCCCGCGGCGCCGATAGCGTTCCAGCCATGCATCGAACCCTGCCGGGTCGTTGAACAGCGCCCGTGTCGCCGATGCATCGCCACGCACTGTGGTTGCCAAGGTTCTGAAAAGTTGTGTGAAGTCTACGTTTTGCCCGACCATCGCGGTATGCAAGTCGCGGGCCAGGTCAAGATCGTCGGGGCGTTCTTGCTGCAACCCCAGCTTGGCCCGGATGCATTTCAGCCATTCGAATTGGTAGCGGTCCGGAAATGTCTCGATCACTTCGGTTGCCTGCCGGATCGCATCATCGCCATCATCAGGGTTTATCAGGTCGAGCAGCGTTTCGGCCAGCCGGGCAAGGTTCCACTGGGTGATGGCTGGCTGGTTGCCATAGGCATAGCGCCCCTGCCGGTCTATGGAGCTGAAAACAGCGTTCGGATCATAGGCGTCGATGAACGCGCAGGGGCCGTAATCGATGGTTTCGCCTGAAATCGTCATGTTGTCGGTGTTCATCACACCGTGGACGAACCCCACCAGCATCCAACGCGCGACAAGGGCAGCCTGAGCATCCGCAACCCGGTGCAAGAGGCCCAGGTACCGGTCATGCGTACCGGCCAGATCCGGATAATGCCGCGCGATGGCATAATCGGCCAGTTGGCGCAGCCGCCCCGTTTCGCCCCGAGCGGCAAAATACTGGAATGTGCCGACGCGCAGATGCGAACTCGCCACGCGCGTCAGAACGGCGCCGCGCCGATATCCGCCGTCACGCTCGACAGCTTCGCCGGTGGTCACGGCGGCAAGGGCCCGCGTTGTCGGAATGCCCAGTGCGTGCATGGCCTCGCCCAGCAGATACTCGCGCAGGACCGGCCCCAGCACGGCCTTGCCATCCCCGCCGCGCGAAAATGGCGTCCGCCCCGACCCCTTCAGGTGGATATCGCGGCGCCGGCCCTTGCGGTCGATCACCTCGCCAATCAACAGTGCCCGCCCGTCGCCAAGCTGCGGGGAAAAGCCGCCAAACTGATGCCCGGCATAGGCCATCGCCAGCGGCCGCGCCCCTTTCGGTTTCTGCGTGCCGACGAATATCGCCGCCCCCGCGTCCCCTTCCAGTGCACCCGCATCGAGCCCCAGTTCGGTTGCCAGTTCGCGGTTGAAACGCAGCATCTTCGGTGCCGGGAAGCTGGCGCCCTGCCAGGGGATGTAAAAGCCGTCAAGCTCGCGCGCATAACTGTTGTCGAAAGCAAAGATCGCGTCCTGTACCGTCATCGATCCCATTCCGTTGCCGGGGTTGTCCAAGACCCTGCCAGCCTTGGCTGTCAAAGCTCACTCGGCCGCGTCGCGCCGGGGCAGGACCCAGTTGGGGCGGATGAAATGACAGGTATAGCCATTGGGCACCCGTTCCAGATAATCCTGATGTTCGGGCTCTGCCTGCCAGAAATCGCCGGCCGGCGCCACCTCGGTCACGACCTTTCCGGGCCAGAGACCTGAAGCATCGACATGGGCAATGGTATCAAGCGCCACCGCCTTTTGTTCCTCGTCGACATAGTAGATCGCCGACCGGTAGGACGGCCCACGATCGTTTCCCTGACGCAGCGGCGTTGTTGGATCATGTATCTGGAAAAAGAACTCCAGCAGCCTGCGGTAGCTGATCTTGTCGGCATCGAAGATAATTTCGATCCCCTCGGCATGGGTGCCGTGATTGCGGTAGGTGGCATGGGCCACATCGCCGCCGGTGTAGCCGACACGGGTGCACGACACCCCCGTCAATCTGCGAATCAAATCCTGCATTCCCCAGAAACACCCACCGGCAAGTACGGCGCGTTGTTCAGCCATCAGTTTTCCTCCACCTGATTGAGGTATTCAGCATAGCCTTCCGCGTCCATTTCGTCGCGGGGTATGAACCGCAAGGACGCCGAGTTGATACAGTAGCGCAACCCGCCACGGTCGCGCGGGCCGTCCGGGAACACATGGCCCAGATGGCTGTCGCCATGGGCCGAGCGCACCTCGGTGCGCACCATCCCAAGGCTCGAATCGTGCAATTCCTTCACATTTGCGGACTGGATCGGTTTGGTGAAACTGGGCCAGCCGCAGCCGCTGTCGAATTTGTCGCTTGAGGCGAACAAAGGTTCGCCGGACACCACATCGACATAGATGCCGATGGCGTGGTTGTTCAGATAGGTGCCGCTGCCGGGCCGCTCGGTTCCGTTTTGCTGCGTCACCCTGAATTGTTCGGGGGTCAGACGCGCGACGGCGGCATCCGTTTTCTTGTAGACGGTCATGTTGCTTCCCCTTTTTGTCGGCCTGCAAGCTAAGATGGGGTGTGATGGGCCAAATTGCCAACCAAGCGGGTTTCCTCAATCTGAATCGTCATGAGGGCCAGCGGTGATCGGGTAGAGTGATGCGGAAATGTTGCCACGAAAAAAATGCCGGCACCCTTGGTTTGCCCGATCAGGGGCAGGCTATGTTGCGCAAATCGACTGATGGCCAAGCTTTCTCTTTCCTTGGGCACACGTGTCGCACGGCCTCTGTGACGGTTATGTCAAGCGCGGTGAAGCCGTAACCCGATTTGCGCATCGGGGCCGCTGAATTGGATGCACCTTCGACTTGTTCTTCTTTTCATGGCCCCAAGGCTGACATTTGCCGGGCAGAAGTTGCGCCGCATCGCGCAGGAACGCCTTGCGGTCGCTGCCTATCCCGGCGCGCCGCAAGCCGGGCGTCAGGGGGCCGGAAAATCCTGGGGCGCCGAAGCTGCGGGCATTGGCCTGCAAAACCAAAAGGCCCCGCAAATGATCGTGTGCGGTCCATGTTTTGGCAACAATGACCACATTTTTGGCTCATTCCAATCTTAATTTGACCCCCATGAGCGGCGAAGTTGCCGATTGTACCTCGGCTAAGCGGGCACAGGCATGTACCGCAGCGCATGGCCAGCCAATGAACTGGAACGGCGAGTATGAGACAAGAGTTTAGATTTTCCGACATCATGGCGGTTGTGGTCGTCGTGTTGGCTCTGGCATTTTTTGCTTTTAATATAAGCCTTTACCTGCAAACGGATTCACCGTTCCAGGTGCTGCTGCCTGATGGATTTCTGGCATCGCAGATCTATTTCAGCCTGTCGGTGGTGATCTGCTTGTCATGCAGCGCCTACGCGATATGGAATATCGACAAACGCAAGCGCCTGGCCGAGCAGGCCGCCCAGAATGCGCGATTTTGCCGTGAAGTCGATTTTCGTCAGGCGGCGATCGACATGCACACGATGACCAGCGCTTCGGACACAAACGGCAAAGTTCTTGATGTTAACGAGAATTTCCAAAAGGTGTTTGGCTATACGCGCGACGAAATCATCGGCAAGAATCACTCGATCCTCTACAAGCACAAGCATCTCGACGAAGGTTACTTGCAGATCCGCAATGCTGTACTGGAAAAACGCGTCTGGTCGGGAGAACAAAAGCTGGTCTCGAAGACCGACGAGCCGATCTTTGTCAACACCACGATCATTCCGCAATTCGACAAGGATGGCAAACACCTGCGCAGCCTGAATATTCGGACAGACACCACGGCCAACCGCAAGGCCGACGCGAACCGCTTTCTGACGCTGATGCTCGAAGAGCTCCAGGATGAGGTTTACATCTATGAAGTCGATACCCTGAATATCACCTATGTGAACCGATCCGCGCGCGCGCGTTGCAACTGGAACGAAGATGAAATCCGAGGCATGCGTATCAATGACACGGCGCCGGATTTCGACGAAGCCGCATTTCGGTACCATGTCTCGCCCCTCATGACGGGCGAAAAGGCCGTCGTGGCGATCGAGGCGATGCACCCCAAGGGGCCGGTTGAAATAGCCACGCGCCTATACGAAGACCTTGGTGGTCAAAAGGTTTTCGTGTCGGTATTGCGGGACATTTCCTGGCGAAAGAAGGTCGAGGAAGCGAAAATGGAATCCGTTTCCATCGTAAGTCACGAGCTTCGCACACCATTAACTTCGATAAAGGGGTCGCTGGGTCTTTTGCAGTCGGGGGTGCTGGGCGTGTTGGAGCCCAAGGCACAAAAGGTCGTCGATATCGCCATGCGCAACAGCGACCGGCTGGTCATGATGGTCAGCGACATCCTCGATCTCGAAAAGATCGAGGCCGGCAAGATGGATTTCAGGATGGACAAAGTCAATCTGGCCGACCTGCTGGCCGAGGCCGTCCAGGCCAACAAGGGTTACGGCGACGAGCACTCGGTGAAGTTCGAAGTTGAAAAAGTTCCCGAAAATGCCCAAATCCTGGGCAACAATGACCGTCTGATGCAGGTCATGAACAATCTCATGTCGAACGCGGCAAAATATTCGCCAGCCAATGGGGTGGTGAGACTTCGCGTATCGCAACATGGGCAGTTCTGGAGGGTATCGGTTAGCGACAGCGGGCCTGGCATCCCGGAATCAGCGCGTGAAACGATGTTCAAACCGTTTTCTCAACAGGCGTCCACCGATGGGAAAAAGCGCGTCGGAACCGGGCTGGGTCTGGTCATCGTGAAAACCATCCTCAAACGCCATCACGCCCGAATCGACTACAAAAGCGAAATCGGCGTCGGGACCGAGTTCTTTTTTGACATCCGCCCCTTCGCCGAACAGGTCGCCCCCAGCGAGCTGCGGATGGCCAATTGATCGCATCGGTCATGTGCGGCAGGTTTTGGCGATGCGCGACGGATCAGGAGTTTCGCGAAACGCCCTAGCGGCGCAATAATGTGTCGAAAATCCGCTTGACGTACCGGTAACACTTAATAATTGAATTTATTGCTTTTAATTCGTCTTGAAGCTGCGTATATTGGCTGTCAAGTTTTTTGACCAATTTTGTGAATGCGGGCCTTGGCCGCGATAATTAACCAGTTGATCGTTTTAAATCTGTCAACGGTATCGGAAACAGCCACTCCCGATGAAGCTTCCTTCAGTCATAGGGCGATATGCCGGGATGATTTTCGGCCTTCTGTTTCTGGCGGGGTCCTTCATGGTGGGCACCCAGATCGATCGCCTTTTCTACGACCGCTATTTAGCGGACGTCCGAAGTTCTGTCGCGCAATCCGTGGCGACGGTATCGGCGAGACTGGGCGGCGAGGTTGCAAAATCGCTTTTCCTGGCACGGGGGATGGCGGCCCTGTTCGACAATGACCCTAACATGACGCAGCAGGATTACGAAGCGCACGCGCGTCTGATGAGTGCCGGCGAAACCGGCATCCTGAACATGGCCGCGGCGCCCGATCTGGTGGTCCGGTATGTGTATCCCAAGGGCACGAACGCAAAGCTGCTTGGCTTCGATTACCGCCAGTCGCCCGCCCAGTTCAAGGCGGTGAGAAGAATCCTGGAATCCGGAAGGGAAATGGTTTCGGGCCCGCTGCCGCTGGTTCAGGGGGGCAGCGGGATCATCGTTCGTGTGCCGGTGTCCTGGCACAAGGCCAATGGTTCGGCGCCAACCTATTGGGGCATCTACTCGGTCTCTCAGGACGCGGAAGCACTGTTTTCCAGAGCGGGCGTGAACGATCTGGGCAGCGGCCTCGATATCGCCATCAGAGGCGGTACGGGAACCGATATGGTCGGCGATGTAGTCGAGGGCAGTTCCGATATTTTCGCCAGTGACCCGGTATGGGCCAAGGTTCCGCTCGGGGGGGATTCCTACTGGATGCTGGCAGCGGTGCCGGTCGGAGGCTGGCCCGCCTCTGCGCCGAATGCGAACATTTTCAGAGGGCTTTACGCAGCCGTCTGTTTGTTCGCGCTTTTTGCTCTCATGTATTTCGGCCGATTGCTGAAAGCCAGAAATCTTGCCCAGAAAAGATTGCATCTGGCGCTCGAGGCGATCGACGATGAATTCGTTCTCTTCGATTCACAAGACCGGCTTGTCCTTTGCAACAGCAAATACAAGCATTCCTTTCCCGGGATGAGCGCCTTCATCGTGCCCGGCGTGACTTTCCGGCAGATCATCGATGAGGGTCTGAAGCGCGGCGAATATCCCGAGGCGGCAAGCGACATGAATGCCTGGCGGACCAAGCGGATCGAAGCACATCGTGCGGCCAGGCAGACCACCGAACTTTCGCAACCCGGTGGGCGATGGCTGAAGATCGCCGAACGGCGCACCGCCGATGGCGGCACCGTCGGTTTGCGGGCCGATATCACCGAATTGAAAGCCGCCAAGGATGCCGCGGAACTGGCAAGCCAGGCCAAGTCGGATATCATCAGCAATCTCAGCCATGAACTCCGCACACCATTAACCGTCATTCTCGGCTATGCGAAACTGCTTGCGAACGGATCGGCCCTGCCAGAGGTCCGCGGTCTGCGAAACACGCTCAATGATCCTGCGACACAGCCATCCGAAGTTGCACCACAGGCGGAATCCGTCCTGAACCGGTTTTTCAGCCTGGCCAGGAAAGTCGTCAATTCGGCGCAGGATCTCATCGCGCTGGTCGAAGATCTTCTGGATTTCGAAGCAATCGAAACAGGCAAAATGCGCCTGTTCCCCGAGCCGACGCGGATCCAACGGATCTTCGAAGAATTGCATGAACAATATGGCGCGGCTGCCGCAGAAAAGGGTGTCAGCCTGGACTTCGCACCAGATGATATCGTCGTCCAGGCTGACCCGCGGCGTCTCAAGCAGGTCTTGCGAGAGATCGTCGGTAACGCCGTGAAATTCACCGAGTCAGGCACAATAGAAGTGACAACCCGCGTCCTTGGGGAAATGGCCCAGATCAACATTACCGATACTGGATGCGGCATCTCGCAAAGCGATCTTGATGCCATATTCATGCCCTTCTCGCAGGTCGATCCGTCGTCGACACGCAAGAAAGGCGGCACCGGCATGGGCCTGGCCATTTCGCGCGGCCTCATCGAGGCGCAAGAAGGCAGTATCGGCGTGTCAAGCGAGGAAGGCAAAGGGACCAGGTTCTGGATTGCCCTGCCGCTTGCCGCCGAATTGCCTGCGCATGACGACCAGCAAGCCGTACCCGACGCGACACGGCTGGCCGAGCGGCGCCGCGCCTGAACCACCCCCCGCCGCCAGCCCAGCTTGCCACAAAGCCCGCCCGGCCGGGCTCTACGGGCGCCGCGCCGGCATGAATTTGTGCAACACTGGGCGGGTTCATTTCGCGCCCACTTGCAACCTGGGGCGGAAGGGATCACTTTCGAGAAAAGTGAGAGACAAGCTCGACAGGCAGTTTCACGAGCTTGACGTAAGAGTGGATTGAAGCGCGGGGCCGAACCCCGCCGGGACATACACCATTCCATGAAGGCCCAAAGATGAAAATACTCGCGGTTGATGACGATCGGCTACAACTGGACATGCTGACGGCCATTCTGAATGACGCAGGATTTCGGGAGGTCACGACGGTGGCTTCGGGAGCGCTGGCGCTTCATGAATTGAACGATCCCGGCGCGACTTTCGACTCCGTATTGCTGGATATTCAGATGCCGGAACTGGATGGCATCGAGCTTTGCAAGATTATCCGCTTGATGCCAAAATACCAGAAGACCCCGATAATAATGATTACGGCAATGTCCGATAAATCATACATTGACAGCGCATTTCTTGCCGGCGCGACAGATTATGTCACCAAGCCGTTTGATAAAACGGAACTTGTGACCAGGATCAAGATTGCCCTGAAACTGAATAATTCCAACCGTGAAATTTCAGATAAACTGTCTACCGTCAGAAAGCTGAGGGATCAGATCGAGGCGAACAGGTATTTTGATATTGATTCACCGGTGACCATCGAAAATATCCCCGGAGTCGTCGACGCTGCCATTCTCGATAATTATTTGCTGCAACTGTCGCGCGTCGACGCAATGAAGTCCTATGTCTTTGCCATAAAGATTGCGGAATTTTCAGAGCTTTACCAACGCTACAGCAAGGTCGACCTCTTCGACACGCTTACCGATATAGCTGAAATCATCACCGAAAATCTGACCGGAGGCCTGTATCTGGTTGCCTACAAGGGCAACGGTAATTTTGCCTGTGTGGTGGATCGAACGACTTTCGAAACCGCCAATCAGTTGCGCAAATCGATCCAGGCGTCGATAGATGAGCAGGGATTCCGATATGCGGATGGCAAGTGGTGTAAAATCTCCCTTCTGATGAGCGAGCCGCAAAGGCAAACGATCCTGTCTTTCGGCGGTCCTCTGGCCCGGATCGATCATGCAATTTCGAGTGTCGAGAAAAAGATGTCTGGACGGCCCGAGGCCGCTGATGCCGGGCCGCGCTGGTTCCCGTTCAGGAAAGCGGCTTCCGCGGCAAAAGGGCACTCCGGGGAATAGCCATGGCGGAACAGTCCGAACAGGGCGCTGGTCACGGTGCACTGGACAGTGCCATTGCCAAGATCAGGGAAAGCTTTCTCGACCGTCTCGACAAGAATTTTCAATCTCTGGAAAGCTGGGCGGACCAATTCGATCGCGCTGCGGAAGACCCCGCACCGTTAGGGCCTTTGGCGGCCGAGGCGCACAAGATCAGCGGAATCGCCAAGAGTGTCGGTTTTGAATCATTGGGGCGGTTTGCGAAAAATGCCGAAAACGCCATCAATGATCATCTGACCGGCGGCAAGCAGGGTGCAACCCCGGAAAGCGTGTTGGAAATGGTGGATGCCATGCTGTGCGAAATAGAGGCGACGATCGCCACAACGCATGGGCCCAATTCGTAACTCTACGGCTGGCGCTCGGCTCGTGTTCGGGTCCAGATGGCTTGCACCTGTTCACCTAACGTCATCGGATCAAAAGGCTTGGTAACCACCCCCGCGGCGCCCTTCTGCAATAGCGCCGAAATGGCTTCCTCATGGGCTTTTGCCGTTACGAATATGACAGGGGTGCTGTCGAATCCTTTAATCTTCTGAATGCTTTGAAATGTCTGCTCTCCGTCCATGTCCGGCATCATGACATCCAGCAAAATGAGGTCGGGTTGGACCTCCTCGACGCAATTCAACGCCTCTTGCCCCGACGAACACTGAACCACGCTGAATCCGCTCACTGTCTCAAGTGCGATCAGGGCAATTTCACGGATATCGGGGTCATCATCGACATGCAGGATGTTTTTTAACATGCCCATCTGAGCTTCCTCTTTTGGCGGCGGATTTGAACGCATGCACTGCTTGATGGTTCATTCGGAATATCAGCTATTTCGCATCGGCAACAATAATTCCAACGTACCCTCTGAACGCGGCCGCTACAACTTGTTAAGATGGAACTTCACGAGTGAAACGGGACATTTGGAGCCTGCCCTTGGCTTTTTCGACGTTCAGGTTTCTGGCGCCGATCCGCGTGCCGGCTTTGCGGATGATCATGGCCCTTCCCATTTCCCATTTGTTTGTCCTTTCCAGGCCCCCCCGCTATTGGTCACGAGGGCAATGAGGTTTGCATGAGTCTGTTTGTTTTTTTGTCGGTGCTTGCCGCCGCCCTGCTTCACGCCAGCTGGAACGCACTGATCAAGGCCGGAGCCGACCGTATTGCCATGATGATGGTGCTGTCGGCGGTGCAGGGGGTGATCGGCCTGATGGTGGTGGCCACGCAATCCCTGCCAGAGGCCAAGGTCTTGCCCTGGCTGGCCGCTTCGGGGTTGATCCATTCCGTCTACAAGCTATTTTTGACATTCGCCTATGAACATGGCGATCTTTCCCGCGTCTATCCGTTGGCGCGCGGGACCGCCCCGATGATCACGCTGGTTGCGGGCGGTTTGTGGCTGGGGGAGTTGGTCACGACGATCGAGACTCTGGGCATTCTGGTGCTGGGCATTGGTATCTTGCTGCTGGCGCGCGGGGTCTGGACCAGTGGCGAGAGCGGCAAGTTGCTGCCCTTTGCCTTCGGATCGGCCTGCACCACGGCGGGCTATACACTGGTCGACGGGTTGGGCGCGCGGTTGGCTGCAAGCGCGACGCAATATGTCGGCTGGCTGTTCGTTATTGACGGGGTGATCTTTGCAGCGGCCATGCTGGCACTGCGGGGAAGGATGGCCCTGCCGGGAAGCGGGCGTGTCTGGGTGCTGGGCGGTTTCGCGGCGGCGGCGTCATATGCATCCTACGCCGTGGCGGTCTGGGCGATGACCCAGGCGCCCATCGCCCTGGTGGCGGCGCTGCGCGAAACCTCGATCCTGTTTGCGGTGGCCATCGGCTGGGTTGCCTTCGGCGAAAGGATGACAAAGGCCAAGGCAGTGTCGGTTGCCATGATCGCGTGCGGGGTCATCCTGACGCGGCTATGAGCGTCAGTCCCGTCTGGGAAACAGTTCCTGCGCGATGCCCGCGCCCAGCAAATAGATCGAGGTGATCGCCAGCCCCCAATGCGCGAGATCGCCGGGGGCAAAATCCACCCAGGCGGCGCGACCGGCAAAGGCTACCCAGGCAACCGCGACGGGCAGCGAGATCCAGCGCCAGCGTTCGGTGCGTACGGGATGAATGAACTTGAGGTTGGTGAACATCGTTATCGCCAGGGCGATGATGACAACCAGCATCAGGTAGAAATTCGGCTCCAGGGCGAACAAGACCAACACCACCATGTTCCAACAGGCCGGAAACCCGGCGAAAGAGTTGTCGTTGGTCTTCATCCGTGTGTCGACGAAATAGATTACACTGGCGTAGGTGATAACGATAATTGCCAGCCAGCCTGTCCATCCGGGCAGAAGGCCGGACTGGAAAAGAGCAAAGGCGGGGATGAAGACATAGGTCAGGTAGTCGATGATGAGGTCGAGCAGGACCCCATCATAGGTCGGCCAGTTGGTCTTGACATGGTAGTGCCGGGCAAGCGGCCCGTCGACCCCGTCCACAAAAAGGGCGACCACCAGCCAAAGGAACATCAGGCTCCATTTTTCCTCGACGGCCGCCAGCATGGCCAGCATCGCCAGGACGGCTCCCGTGCCGGTCAACAGATGAACCAACAAGGCTTTGATCGCAGGGGTCATATCTTCCTTTCGGGCCAGTGCCGGCCCCATGAATCCGTCAGGCGCGCGGATGCGCCCTGTCGTAGATTTCCATCAGCCGGACGGTATCGACGGCGGTGTAGCCCTGGGTCGTGGAAAGCGACGCATGGCCCAGCAATTCCTGAATCGACCGCAGATCGCCGCCTGCCGCCAGAAGATGGGTAGCAAAGCTGTGGCGCATCGCATGTGGCGTGGCCGTGGCGGGCAGCCCCAAACCCGTGCGGGTCAGTTCCATCGCACGGGAGATCAGGCGCGGGTTGAGCGGCCCGCCACGCACACCGCGAAACAGTGCTGCCGCCGGTTCATCCTCGACCGAAAAGGGACAGAGCGCCACATAGTCAGCAACGGCGTTCCGCGCGGCGGGCAGAACCGGGACCAGCCGTTCCTTGTCACCCTTGCCCTTGATCCGCAGAACCTCGGGCAGTGGGCTGGATGCACCTGTCAGGCCAAGCGCTTCGGATATCCGCAATCCGCAACCGTAAAGCAGGGTGACCACCGCCATATCGCGCGCGGCCACCCAATCTTCACGGGCAAAATCGCCCACGTTGCGGATCAAATTCCGCGCGGCTTCTTCCGACAGCGGGCGTGGCAGTTTGCGCCTGAATTTGGGGCTGCGCGCGGCAAGGATGGCGGTCGGCTCAAAGCCCTCGCGTTCGGCGAGCCAGCGTGCGAAACCCTTGACCGCAGAAAGGGTGCGCGCCAGAGACCGCGCCCCGGTGCCGCGCCCGCGTTCATGGGCCATGAAGGCACGCATGTCGCTTTGCGTCACTCCGGTGATCTGGCCGATGCCGGTCGACCCGCCCAGATGCTGGCCGAGAAAGGTCAGAAAGGCGGTTGTATCGGCACGGTAAGCTTTGATCGTGTGGGCCGACGCGCCATCCAGCGCGACGAGATGGTCAAGCCATTTCGTCAGCGCATCGCGCAAGGCCGGTGAAAATGCAATGTTCACCGGCCGCCCCTCAGGCCAGCCAGCGCCGCATCGCGCGTTCGAAGACGCCTGCAAAAAATGTCAGCAGATCAGTTCCCTGATTGGCGCGGAACTGGTGCGGGTCTTCGGCGCCAAGGGCCAGCATCCCCGGCAAACGCCCCGGACCCAGATCGAGCCGCAGGACGGCTTCGGACCGCACCCAGGCGTCCGAATTGCCATAGATGGTTTCCGCATCGGCCTGCGTCTGGCGCAGGACGACGGGGCGCGCCGGTGCCGAACGCCCGCCGAGCATGTAGTTTTCAACGAAACCGGGTTTGACCACACACAGTACGTCGTCCAGGCGGTCCAGCACGGGATCATCGTCGGATTGCAGCGACTCCAGAACCAGCCGGGCGCTGTCGACCTGAAGAATCTGGGCCACTTCACCGCCCAGGTCGCTCAGGAAATCGACAAATTCGACGGGGTCGAGCATCCGCAGAATGGCGCGGTGCACCTGATTTGTCCCCGCGAGATTCTCATAGGCGGCCGCAATGACGGATCTGTGGGTGTCTTCCAGCCGGTCGAGCCGTGCCTCCAGCCGTTCCATCGCGATGCCGCGCAGATCGACGATATTGGCCCCCATCGTGCGTTCATTGGCCGAGATCAGCGCCCGCATCAGATCACGATCTTCCAGAATGACTTCCGGTGCAGCCAGAAGCCGGTCGCGCAACTCACCTGCAATTGCTGCTGTTTCTGCCATGTTTGCCCTTACGTTCTACTGCTTCGTTTTGGCAACTATACACGTTCCTAATGCGTTTGGGCCTTTGATGGAATCAGAATTCAAACGGGAATTGCCTGAATTGTGATACTTGTGCTTTCCGTGCAAACCCGCAGCGGGCTGTCAAATTTTCTGCCCGGTTTTCGCCCAGTCCTTCAAGAATTGATCGAGCCCCTTGTCGGTCAGCACATGATTGGCCATCGCCTTGATCACCGAAGGGGGCGCGGTGACAACATCGGCGCCGATACGCGCACAGTCGATGACATGGCCGACAGAACGGATCGAAGCCGCCAAAATTTCGGTGCGGAAATCGTAGTTGTCGTAGATAAGCCGGATGTCTTCGATTACCTCCAGCCCGTCGAGGTGGATATCGTCCAGCCGTCCGATGAAGGGTGAAATGAAGGTCGCCCCAGCCTTTGCGGCCAAAATCGCCTGCGCGGGTGAAAAGCACAGTGTCACGTTGACCTTGTGGCCTTCGGATGCGAAAGCCTTGCAGGCGGTCAGCCCATCCCATGTCAGCGGCACCTTGATCGCGATGTTCGGGGCGATCTTGGCAAGCTTCAACCCTTCGGCGATCATTGCCTTGGCCTCGGTGGCCACAACTTCGGCGGAAACGGGGCCGGAAACCATGGCGCAAATCTCCTTGGTGACGTCGATGATGTCGCGCCCGGATTTGAGGATCAGTGACGGGTTGGTGGTAACTCCGTCTACCATGCCGAGGTCATTGAGCTCCTTTATGGCGGCGGTATCGGCGGTATCGACAAAGAATTTCATCGGTTGTGTCCTTGGGTTGGCGGCTGCATCTGGCCGCGTTGATAGCGCAACACCCTGCTCGCCGGAACCCGCAAATGGGGATTGCCGTGACCGGGTTTGAGTTTTTCGATGAAGGTGCGCTGGTTTCGGTACTGACGACCGAACCTCTCGGCCGCTGTCTGGATTACCGCGCCCCCGAAGGCGGCTGCCTGTGCGGCGCGTTTGTTGAGGTGCCGCTAGGGCCGCGCCGGGTACTGGGCGTGGTCTGGGGGCCGGGCGAGGGAGGCTATGACCCCTGCAGGGTGCGGGCCGTCAACCGGGTTCTCGATGTAGCGCCCATGCGCGACGACATGCGCGCCTTCCTGACCCGGGTTGCCGACTATACGCTGACTCCGATGCCTGCGATGCTGCGCCTTGCCACGCGCGCGCCCGGTTTGGGTGATCGGCCAGGACCGCGGCGGGTGTTCCGCAGGGGCCGGGCCGATCCGGGCCGGATCACCGATGCGCGCGCAAGGGTTCTGGATATTGTCGATGAATATGGCGACGCTGCCTTTACCCAAAGCGAGTTGGCGGCGCTGGCGGGGGTGACGGCCAGTGTCGTCAAGGGGCTGGCCAGGCTTGGGGCGCTGTGCGAAGAGGATGCGCCACGCGACCTGCCCTACCCCCGCCTCGACCCGGATCTGCCGGGCAAATCGCTGGCGTCGGATCAGGCGGCGGCGGCGGCGCAATTGCGGGCGGCGCTGGTCTCGGGCAGCTACGGCACGACGCTGCTGAAGGGTGTTACCGGATCGGGCAAGACCGAGGTTTATCTTGAGGCGGTGGCGGCCTGTCTGGCGGGGGGGCGGCAGGCGCTTGTGCTTCTGCCCGAAATTGCCCTGACGGCCGAATTTCTGGCGCGGGTCGAAGAACGTTTTGGCGGCCATCCCGGCGAATGGCATTCGGGTGTCACCCATACCGAACGCCGCAGGCTGTGGCGCATGGCCGGCGAAGGCAATGTCGGGCTGGTCGTCGGCGCGCGTTCGGCATTGTTCCTGCCGTTTCGCGACCTGGGGCTGATCGTCGTCGATGAGGAACACGACACCGCCTACAAGCAGGAAGACGGTGTGATTTACAACGCCCGCGATATGGCGGTGCTGCGCGCGTCGATCTGTAGCGCGCAGGTGGTGCTGGCTTCGGCAACGCCTTGCCTGGAAACATGGGCCAATGCCGAGTCGGGCAAATACGCACGCATTGATCTGACCTCACGCTTCGGCACGGCCGAGCTGCCGGTGATGCGGGCCGTGGACATGCGCGGGGAAAATCTGCAACCTAACCGCTGGATCGGCCGGACATTGGCCGCAGGCATCGCCCGGAGGATTGCCGAGGGCGAACAGGCCTTGCTGTTTCTCAATCGCCGCGGTTATGCGCCGGTGACGATTTGCAGGGCCTGCGGCCACCAGATCGGCTGCGACCATTGCGACGCGCGGATGGTCGAACACCGGTTTCTGAAACGCCTGGTCTGCCATCAATGCGGCGATACGAAACCGATGCCCGAGACCTGCCCGGCCTGTGAGGCCAAGGGCCGGCTCGCACCGGTCGGCCCGGGGGTGGAGCGGTTGGCCGAAGAGGTGGCAGCGCGGTTTCCCGACGCAGGGGTGGCGGTGCTGTCGTCAGACCTGTTCGCCTCGGCGCGGGCGCTCAAGGAAAAAATTCGCGACATCGCGGCAGGAGGGGCGGATATCGTCATCGGTACCCAGCTCGTCGCGAAGGGGCACAACTTTCCCTTGCTGACGCTGGTGGGGGTGATCGACGCCGACCTCGGCCTGCAAGGCTCGGATCTGCGTGCCGCGGAACGCACCTTTCAGTTGATCCGCCAGGTATCGGGCCGCGCCGGTCGGGCGGGCAAACCCGGCGAGGCCCTATTGCAGACCTATCAGCCCGAACATGGGGTGATCCGGGCCATCCTGTCGGGTGATGAAGAGGCATTCTGGCGCGCCGAGGCCGAAGAACGGCGGGTGGCAGGCGTGCCGCCTTACGGCCGCTTGGCGGGGATCGTGCTGTCATCGCCGGATGTGGCGCAGGTCTTTGATTTCGGCGCCGAACTGGCGCGCCGTGACGCGCCCTTGCGGCGTGTGGGGGCGCAGGTGTTCGGCCCCGCCGCGGCGCCCGTCGCCCGGGTGCGCGGGCGCCACCGGGTGCGGCTGCTGGTCAAAGCGGCCAAAGCGGCGCCCTTGCAGAGCGCGCTTGCCGAATGGATCGGGCAACTCAAGGTGCCGCGCAACCTGCGTCTGTCGGTCGATATCGACCCGCAGAGCTTTTTTTGATCCGCCACCGCGCCGCGCCGGTGAAATGGTCTCGTCAAACGGTCAAAAGCGGCGTAAGCGAAACGAATGAGATTGCGGCCCAGTTTCGTTACCATTGAACAGGCAAGGAATTTGCCGCGCTGGCGACAGCCGGCCTTCGTGCTGTTCCTGATGGCGGCGGCCATGCCGATCGCCTTTTCCACCTGGTCGGCGCTTCTGAACAACTTCGTCAAGGAGGCGGCGGGGTTCACCGGCGTCGAAATCGGCTGGCTGCATACGGTGCGCGAAATTCCCGGATTCCTGGCGATCGGGGTGATCGTGCTTCTGTGGGTGATGCGCGAACAGGTTCTGGCGGTGCTGGCGCTGGCGCTTTTGGGGGCATCGACGGCGGTGACGGCGCTGTTTCCCAGTCTCGGCGGCATCCTGGCGATCACGCTCTTGTCGTCGATCGGGTTCCACTATTTTGAAACCGTCAACCAGTCGCTTCAACTTCAGTGGATCGACAGGAAACGCGCCCCGCAAACGCTTGGCTGGATCGTGTCCATCGGATCGGGTGCATCGCTGGTTGCCTATGCGGCGATCATGCTGACATGGAAGACGTTCGATCTGAGCTATGAGACGGTCTATGCGGTTTCGGGCGGCCTGACCGTTGCCATGGCGCTATTTGTCGCGCTCGCCTATCCCCAGTTCGAAACCTCCGAGCCGCAATCGAAGAAATTCGTGCTGCGCCGCCGGTATTGGCTTTATTACGGGCTTCAGTTCATGTCCGGGGCCCGGCGTCAGATATTCGTGGTCTTTGCCGCCTTCATGATGGTCGAGAGATTTGGTTTCGAAGTGCATGAAGTGACGGCCTTGTTTCTGATCAATTATCTGGCGAACATGCTTGCAGCACCGCTCATGGGGCGGGCCGTCGGGTGGTTCGGCGAACGCAATGCGCTGATTTTCGAGTATTTCGGGCTGACCGGCATCTTTCTTGCTTATGGCGGGGTCTATTTCTTTGGCTGGGGGGTTGCGGTCGCGGCCGCGCTCTATGTGTTGGATCATCTGTTCTTTGCGCTGGCATTCGCGCTGAAAACCTATTTTCAGAAAATCGCCAGCGCCGAAGACATCGCGCCTACCGCTGCCGTATCATTCACCATCAATCACATAGCGGCGGTCTTTCTGCCTGCCGGGCTGGGGTATTTGTGGGTTTTGTCGCCCGCCGCCGTGTTCGGCGTTGCCGCCACGATGAGCATGCTGTCGCTGATGATGGCCCTGCTGGTTCCGCGCCATCCTGACGCCGGGCATGAAACGATCTTTGCCAAGCGCCTGCCCGTTGCCGCAGAATAGGGCCGCCCGAACCTGTCTTGCCTTGCGAAAATGGAAATCCGCCGATGCCTACCTATTCTGCCTTGACGACATTGCCAGCCAAGGAACCCGCCGAAGCATTGGCCCAAGCGATGGAGGCGTTTGAGCCCGAGCCCACGGGCATTGGTGTCTTTGAAATCGAGGACGGCTCGGGGCGCTATGAAGTGGGGGTCTATTTCGAAGCGGAACCAGACGATACCGGGTTGCGGCTGATGGCTGCGAGCCATGGTGCCCGCCCGTTTGTCGTTTCCGAAGTGCCGCAAACGGATTGGGTCGCCCATGTGAAGCGCGAATTGAGGCCGGTCGAGGCGGGGCGTTTCTTTGTCTACGGCAGTCATGACGCCGACAGTATTCCCGACGGCAGCGTGGCGCTGCTGATCGAGGCGGCGATGGCATTTGGCACCGGCCATCATGCCACCACGCTGGGATGTCTGCTGGCGTTGGACAGGTTGGACAGGGCCGGCTTTTGCGGCCGGAACGTGGCGGACATCGGCTGCGGAACGGCGGTTCTGGCCATGGCAGCCGCCGCGATCTGGCCAAACCCTGTCATCGCCTCGGATATTGATCCGGTCGCCGTGGAGGTGGCGGAGGTCAACGTCAAGGCGAACGCGCTTTCGGATCGGGTTCGGTGTGTCGAGGCGGCGGGTTTCGACCATGCCGAAATAGCTCGGAGAGGTCCGTTTGATCTGGTTTTTGCCAATATCCTGAAGGGGCCGTTGATGGATATGGCCCCGGATATGGGCGCGCATGTCGCCGCAGGGGGTTACGCTATCTTGTCCGGAATCCTGACCTCCCAGGCCGATGAGGTCGTTTCAACCTATCTTGGGCAGGGCTTTGCACTCTCATATCGTGACGAAATTGGTGAATGGACGACATTGGTTCTTGTCCGGGGCCAATAGCGCCCGACCGAAGCATGTGCCCAACAAATGCCACAATTCTTCCTCAGCATTGACATCTGTGGGGCGTGTAGAGTCGGGAGATCGACATGGTCGATCGCAATTTGGAGAAATTTTACAACCGCGTCGGCCGCATCGAACGGATTCACCAGGAAGGTGGCGGTTTCGAAGCCGACGGGACGCTTGGGCTGAAATATTACAACAGTCAAAAGCATCCGCGGCGTCGGCGTGGCCTGCTCGGCCCGGTTGTCTTGGTCATGATGACGGTCGTCGGCATCAAGGCTGCGGTTCATACGACGATCGGTGCCGAGGTGTACGACGAACGTATCGCCGCTTTGTGGGAGGGCCCGTTGATCGACCAGGTCGGGGCCTATGTCTTGCAGGCCGATCCCTTGACACTGGCGCTGGCCGACCAGTTCCGCTGGATTTTCAAGTAGCCGGGCGACGGACAGCCCCGCATCCGGGGGCAGGCTTGTTCGCATGCAAAGGCCGTGACGGATAATCCGACACGGCCTTTAGCGACATCCATCGCTGAGGCATCCAGACATTTTGTTGCTCAGATGTTTTTGGTGATCGAATCGATGTCGCTGCGGCAAAGGCCGATATCATCCAGTTCGCGGTCGGAAAGCTTGGTCAACGCCTTGCGCGTGGCGCGGGCGTCATTCCATGCAGTGAAGGTTGAGACCATCAGTCCGAACACGCCGGAGAATGTGCCGACAGTGGCGGGGCGGTTGGTTTCATAGACAGACATTGTCATGCTCCTCGGGTGTTGCAACAATTCAGTGTTGCAATGCTGCGTTCATGGCCGCGATGTAGATCGGCGTACCGAATTGGACAAGCGCGGCCGTTGCAGGGCCGCTATGCGCCGTTTGCATGGATCGGAATGCCGATAACGCTATGTAAACAAACCTTTTATGACAAAGCGGAAAATGTCGCTTTCAGCACGCCCAGAGGCGATTCCTGCCGTGATCCCGGCGCTTCTCAGACTTTGGCGGGATGGCAAACACTCTTTCCGATGTTCGCTATTCGTGCTAGTCGTGTCCGAAAAGCAACAGGAGCAGGGCAAAATGCGGGTATTGGGCATTGATCCAGGGCTGAGGAATCTTGGCTGGGGGGTCATCGAGATGGCCGGATCGAGACTCAGCCACGTTGCCAATGGCATCATTCGTTCGGAAGGCGACACGCTCGGCCAGCGGTTGCTGTCATTGCATTCTGCGCTGACCGAGATCGTTGCGCACCATGTCCCCGATGCCGCTGCCGTGGAACAGACCTTTGTCAACAAGGACGGCGCGGGCACGCTCAAACTTGGGCAGGCGCGGGGGATAGCCATGCTGGTTGTGGCGCAGGCCGGGCTGACCATCGGCGAATATGCCCCCAACAAGGTCAAAAAGACCGTGGCGGGCGTCGGCCACGCAGACAAGTCCCAGATCGCGCATATGGTGCGCCATCAGCTTCCCGGGGTGGAACTTGCCGGCCCCGACGCGGCGGACGCGCTGGCGATCGCCATTTGCCATGCCCACCATCTGCAAAGCGCCGGGCGGTTGGCCGCGGCGATGAAAGGCGCCGCATGATCGGGCGGATCGCCGGGATCGTGCTGCACCGTACGTTCGATCATGTGTTGATCGACGTGCGGGGGGTGGGCTACGTCGTTCACATCTCGCAACGAACCGCCGCCGGCCTGCCTGCCGAGGGAGAGGCTTGCGCACTTTTCACCGAACTTCTGGTGCGCGAGGATCTGTTGCAGTTGTTCGGCTTTCCTACCCTGCTGGAAAAGGAATGGCATCGGATGCTGACCTCGGTACAGGGTGTCGGCGCCAAGGCCGCGATGGCAATTCTGGGCACACTCGGGGCCGAGGGAGCGGGGCGCGCCATCGCCCTTGGCGACTGGAGCGCCATCAAGGCCGCGCCGGGCGTCGGGCCGAAACTGGCGCAGCGGGTGGTGATGGAACTCAAGGAAAAGGCGCCGGCCGTAATGGCCATGGGTGGCGCCCTGTCTACAGGGGCCACAGTGGACCCGGGCGAGATCGTCGAGAATCTGCCCCGCCCCTCGCATATCCCCGTGCCTGGGTCATCGGCAACCGCCAATGCGACCGCGGAAGCCCTGTCGGCGCTGATCAATCTCGGTTACGGGCAAAGCGAGGCCGCCGCTGCCGTCGCCGAAGCATCGGGGGTCGATGCTGCCGCCCCGACCCCGGCCTTGATCCGTGCAGCGTTGAAACTCCTGGCTCCGAAAGGGTAGGGCGATGGAACCTGACCCGACCCTTCGCCCGGCCCCCCAGGCCGAGGACAGTGCCCCGGAAGGCGACCGGGCGCTACGGCCGCAGAGCCTTGATGATTTCGTCGGCCAGCAGGAGGCCCGGGCCAATCTGCGGGTTTTCATCGAAAGCGCGCGCAGGCGCGGCGAGGCGATGGACCACACTCTGTTTCATGGCCCGCCCGGCCTCGGCAAGACCACGCTGGCGCAGATCATGGCGCGCGAATTGGGAGTGAATTTCCGCATGACCTCGGGGCCGGTGCTGGCGCGTGCGGGCGATCTGGCGGCGATCCTGACCAATCTGGAGGCGCGCGACGTTCTTTTCATCGACGAGATTCACCGCCTGAACCCGGCGGTCGAAGAGGTTCTTTACCCGGCGTTGGAGGATTTCGAGCTGGATCTGGTGATCGGCGAAGGGCCTGCGGCGCGGACGGTGCGCATCGAGTTGCAGCCCTTCACGCTGGTGGGGGCGACGACCCGGCTGGGGCTGCTGACCACGCCCTTGCGCGACCGGTTCGGCATACCGACGCGGCTTCAGTTCTATACCGTTGCGGAACTGGACCACATCGTCATGCGGGGGGCGCGGTTGATGGGGGTTTCGTCGGACCCGGATGGCACGCTGGAAATCGCCCGCCGCGCCCGTGGAACGCCGCGCATCGCCGGGCGGTTGCTGCGCCGGGTGGTGGATTTCGCGCTGGTCGAGGGAAACGGCCGGCTGACGCGCGAGATCGCCGATTCCGCGCTGACCCGACTGGGGGTGGATCACATCGGGCTTGATGGCGCGGACCGGCGCTATCTGACGCTGATCGCTGAAAACTACGGCGGCGGTCCGGTCGGCGCGGAGACCCTGTCGGCCGCATTGTCCGAAACCCGCGATGCGATAGAGGAAGTCATCGAGCCGTTCCTGCTCCAGCAGGGGTTGATCCAGCGTACCCCGAGAGGAAGGATGCTGGCGCAAAAGGCGTGGGCGCATCTTGGGCTGGCCGCGCCAAAGGCACCGGGGCAGGGCGATCTGTTCGTGAAGTGAGAAGGTCGCAGAACTGTTTGCGCGGGCATCTGCGAACCCGGCGCCCGGGTCGTCGCGCCGGGTCGTTTGATTCCCTGGAAAGATGGGTTGAACGCTTGGGGCGAAGATTCTATGCCAGCGGCGAAGGTACCTTGACCGAAATGAAAGCCCGTTCGCATGACCCCGGATGATATTGCGACGCTGTTTGCCAGGCCGTCGGGGGGCTATGGCTTTGCCCGATGGGGGCGACCGATCGTGCCGGTGGTCTTCGGGGTCGCAACGCCGGCGCTGGATGTCATCAAGGGCGCGATCGAGGCGGTGGTGGCGCTGGCGGGCCACCAGATGGCCGAGACCGACCCGGAACTGGGCGCCAATCTGATGGTGTTCTTTTTCCGGGACTGGGCGGAATTGCTGGACGTGCCCAATCTCGACCGGCTGATCGACGGCCTTGACCCGCTGGTGGCACGGCTTGAGACCGAAAATGCCAACCGGTACCGGATTTACCGGTTCGACGCGGCGGGCGCGATCCGCGCCTGTTTCAGTTTCGTGCGCATGGACGACGATCTGGCCGAAACACCGGCCGAGGTGCTGGCACTGTCACTGGCGGGGCAGATGATTCTCGCCTGGTCGGATCGGGCGTTTTCGGATCGGGCCGGCTCGGGGCGCGCGATGCTGGCCAGGGCCGAAGGCGCCATCATCCTGCATCCCGAAATCGGCGATGTGATCCGTGCGGCCTACGACCGCACGATGCCGGAAGCGGCGTCCGACCCGAGCCATGCGCTGCGGCTGGCGGCGCGGGTCGCGGTTCTGACTCAGCCTGAAGGTGAATGTTGATGATCGGTGATGTCATCGAGGTCAATGATCGCATGCAAAGTGGCTATTGCTATCGGTTGAGCGCACCATCGGGCCGAGACTTTGCCGATGATTTTCGCCCTTGCCACAGCCCGAAGGAAATGCTGGCGATGGGGGTTTTCGAAGGCAGGTATTGCAACGATTGCAGGGCCGAGTTTCCGGCTGACTGGTTCACCGGCGCCCGGATCAGCGCGGTTGCCGATCCCGCGTTGAACCACTTTGGCCTGAAGAGCCGCCAACCCCTGAGCGTCTGGCGGCAGAAGGGCTGGATCTACGGCCCCGATCCGCGCGGCTGGTTTCAATGGTATTGCCGGTACTATCTGGGCCGTCGCTTGCCCGAGATCGACCGCATTCAGATCGGCCGCTGGAAAGGCTTTGCCCGACATGCCGCGCAGATCAGGGCCAACTGCCATACGGGCGATATCTTCTGCCGCCCGCGCCAAAGACAGGCGCTGCTGCAATGGGCCTATGACCCGATGATCTGACTCCGGGCCAGGGGCAAACCGCGCTAACCCGTCACCTGCACCTTGCCGACCAGCCTTGCGCCCTTTTCCGAAGAAAGGCTTTGCGCGATCACGTCGGATTTGACGTCGGCGGATTTTTCCAGCGACAGTTCGGCGCATTTGATCCGGCCGGATTGCTTGCCCTGCACATTGACCGAGTCGGCGTCGATCGCGCCGGTGACGTCGCCGCTGAGCTGGACATCAACGGATTTGGCCTTGATATCGCCGGTCACCCGACCCTTTACGGCCACGTCGCCGGAAGCGGATGCGATATTGCCGGTAACGGTGAGGTCTTCTTCTATAACGGTGCGCGACATGAAAGCTCCTGTTCGGGCGGGCTGGTTTTTGCCTGTGTGATAACCGGCGGCAGGCTCCATGGCTACTAGAGAAGCAACAACCTGCCAAGGGGTCCGGTTCGGGGTAGGCGAAGCGGCGCTGCTTGCCTGCCGGGCCGGGACTGCGGTAGGGGAAAGTCACCTTTCCGTCGCCAGGACCTTGCCATGACCCATGAATTCAACCTGCGCGTCTATTACGAGGATACCGATCTGGCCGGGATCGTCTATTATGCCAATTACCTGAAATTCATCGAGCGTGCGCGCAGTGAATGGGTGCGGGATATGGGTATCGACCAGGTAAGGATGAAGGCGGACCTGGGAAAGATATTCGCCGTACGGCGCATCGAGGCGGATTATCTGCATGCGGCAAGGTTCGATGATGAATTGCAGGTGCAAACCGGCATACGCACCGTGGCCGGTGCGCGGATCGTGCTGGATCAGGTGGTCATGCGCGGGCAGGAACGGCTGTTTGCCGCCGTCGTGACGCTGGTCTGTCTGGGCAAGTCCGGTCGGCCGACGCGCCTGCCGAAAGAAATATGTCCGCAAGGGGTTCCGCCGGCCAAGGGACCGGCCTGATTTCGTCCCGGCATCGGCCCGACGCGCGGCAAATCGCGCAGGCGCGTGGTTCTGGTGGTAATCGCCCCGAATCCTCTATAGAATCGCCCATAAATCAGAGCCGCACATAACGCGGTCCAACCGGCGAGCAGACTTTTATGGAAACCCAGACCCTTGCGATGGCGCAGGAGATCGACTTCTCCCTGCTGGCGCTTTTTGCGCGTGCCTCATTCGTCGTTCAGCTTGTGATGATCACGCTGACCCTGGCCAGTTTCTGGTCCTGGACGATCATCGTCCAGAAATTCATCTCCTATCGCAGGGCGCGCTCAGAGGCATCGGTGTTCGACCGCGCTTTCTGGTCGGGCGAGCCGCTGGACGAGCTTTTCGAGAAGATCGGCAGCCAGCCTGATGGCGCATCGGAAAAGATCTTTGCCAGCGGCATGATCGAATGGCGGCGCAGCCACCGCGAAGGGGGCGAACTGATCGCCGGGGCGCAGGCGCGCATCGACCGGTCGATGGATGTGGCCATCGCCAAGGAAACGGAAAGGTTGTCGGGCGGATTGCCGTTTCTGGCCACTGTTGGGTCAACGGCGCCGTTCATCGGGCTTTTCGGTACCGTCTGGGGCATCAAGACCGCGTTCGAACAGATCGCGATTTCGCAAAACACCTCGCTCGCGGTAGTGGCGCCGGGGATCGCCGAAGCACTGGTCGCAACGGCTCTGGGCCTTCTTGCGGCCATTCCGGCAGTCATTTTCTATAACAAGCTTTCTACGGATAGCGACCGCATCATCACCGGATATGAGGCTTTCGCGGATGAATTCGCCACCATACTGTCGCGTCAGTTGGACGCTTGAGCCATGGGCGCGGGTCTGATGAAGCCGAGCGGCGGCAGACGGCGGCGCGGATCGCGCGGCAAGGCTGCGGTGATGAGCGAAATAAACGTGACGCCGTTCGTTGATGTGATGCTGGTCTTGCTGATCATTTTCATGGTGGCCGCGCCCCTGTTGACCGTCGGGGTCCCTTTGGAGTTGCCCAGGACCGCCGCCCAGGCGGTGCCGAGCCAGCAGGAAGAGCCGCTGACAATCTCGGTTCAGGCCGATGGAACGGTTTCAGTGCAAAACACACCTGTGCCAGAGGCTGAACTGATCGGCAGGTTGAAGGCTATCGCGGCGGAACGAACCGACAACAAGCTGTTTTTGCGCGCTGACGGATCCATTCCTTACGAACGTGTCGTGCAGGTCATGGGGGCGCTCAATGCCGGCGGGTTCGGCAATATCGTTCTGGTCACGGATGCGGGCGGGCCGTCATTTGGCGCGGGCGGTCAAACGGGTACGGAGAACTAGGGCGGATGCCCGTGGATCGGTCCCAACGTATCGGCGTGATCGTGTCGGGGGCGGCGCATCTTGGCGCCATTCTCTGGCTGATCCTGGGCGGGATATTCTTTTCGCATGACCTGCCGCCGCTGATGGCCACGACCGAGGTATCGCTGATATCATCGGCTGAGTTTGCCGCCATGCAGGCACGGGCACCGAAAGCCCCAGCCGACACGCCTGAACAACCAACGCTCCCGGCGGTGGCAGAGGCGGCGCCCGTGGCGCCCTCGGCCGAGACGGTGCCCAGCATCCCAACGCAGCCCGAACCGGATGCCACACCGGAACCGGATGCCGCGCCCGAACCGCTTGAACCTGCCTCGCCCGCGGCGGAGGTGAGCGACGCCTCGCCCTCGCCACCCATCGCGCCGGTCGAGGTGCCCTCCGACGTCGTGCTGGATACGGTCCGCCCGAAACCCGCCCCCCGCGAAGCCCCCCGTGTGGCCCCGGTACCATCCGAAGCCCCCGCGCCCGATGCCGCCCCGTCAGAAACCGTGGTGAGGGAAACCACGCCTGAGCCTGCGCCGGAACCGGTACCCGAAACACCCGTCGAAGCGACAGCGCCGCCCGAAGCCACGACCGAGATCGTCACCGAGGCAACCGAGACACAGGACAAACCGGCATCCTCCGCCCCGCTGGTTTCGGCGCGCCCCAAGACCCGCCCCAAGAAGCCGGACCCGGCGCCGGCCAGCAAGCCCGCCGCCGAACCCGTGGCCGAAGATGCCGTTGCCGCCGCACTGGCCGAAGCGATGTCCGGCGAAGCCAGCGAAGCGCCCGCGCCCGGTACTGGCACCGCGGCATCCGGGCCGCCGATGACATCGGGTGAAAAGGACGCATTGCGGATTGCGGTGCAAAGCTGCTGGACACTTGGCGCGGTCTCGACCGATGCGATGAACACGATTGTTACCGTGCGGGTGGACATGACACCCGATGGCATGCCCGATGTCGCATCCATCAGGATGACCGGCTATGATGGCGGCACGCAAGACTCGGCCCAGATCATGTTCCGCGCCGCCAAGAGCGCGAT
Source organism: Paracoccaceae bacterium (assembly GCA_020446815.1). GTDB lineage: Bacteria > Pseudomonadota > Alphaproteobacteria > Rhodobacterales > Rhodobacteraceae > Albidovulum. The sequence goes on along the minus strand of JAGRDY010000029.1, from coordinate 257,835 downwards.
CGTGCGCTGTGCCAGGCATGGCTATCCGCTACCGAAGGAAAAATACGAGATATGGAAGGATCTGGAGCTTGTCTTTGACCCGAACGGGATGCGCAGGAGATGACGGCCTTTTGGCGAAAACCGGGCTTGTCTTTCCGGGGCGCAGGTTGTCGTCGAGCGCGGCGCAGATCGTGATGCCGTGCAGTTTGAGGAACTCTAGCGGGTGTGAGAGGTGAGAATGCGCATAGCTAACCAAGTAACCGTTCTGGCCGCCCTGGCGATGGCGATATTCGCCGTGGTGCCGAATGCGGCGGCGCAGGGCGGCCCGTTGCGGATCGTCATCGATCAGGGCGTGATCGAACCGCTGCCTTTCGCCGCCCCGGTTTTCATCGCCGAAACCCCCGAGGCCGCCGACATGGCCGCGGCCGTGACCGGCGTGGTGGCCGCGGATCTGTCGGGCACCGGGCTTTTCCGCGAGATCGCGCCTGACGCCTTCATCAGCCGAATCACCAGCTTTGACGCCCCTGTCGCCTATCCGGACTGGAAGGCGATCAACGCGCAGGCCCTGGTGACCGGGGCGGTTTCGGTTGGCAGCGATGGCAGGATCAACGTCAAATTCCGCCTGTTCGACGTATTTTCGGATGCCCAGCTTGGCGAAGGCCTGCAATTTGGCGGTGCCGCTCAGGATTGGCGCCGCATCGCCCACAAGGTCGCCGATCAGGTCTATAGCCGGATCACCGGTGAAAGCGGTTATTTTGACAGCCGTGTGGTCTATGTATCGGAAAGCGGGCCGAAGAATGCCCGCCTGAAACGGCTTGCGGTGATGGATTATGACGGCGCCAATGTGCAATATCTTACCGACAGCTCGACCATCGTGTTGGCCCCGCGGTTCTCGCCTTCGGGGGACAGGGTTCTGTTCACCTCGTTCGAGACGGGATTTCCGCGCATCAAACTGCTCGACATCGCCACGGTGACGTCGCGCCCGTTGGCGGAACTCTCGGGCAACATGACATTCGCGCCGCGCTTTTCACCGGATGGCGGCACGGTGGTGTTCTCGCTCGAACAGGGCGGCAACACGGATATTTACGCCATGCAGCTTGGCACGGGGCAGACGCGGCAACTGACCAATGCGCCCTCGATCGAGACGGCGCCCTGCTATTCCCCCGACGGCAGCCAGATCGTTTTCGAAAGCGACCGCTCGGGCAGTCAGCAGCTCTATGTGATGCCCGCCGAAGGCGGCGAACCGACACGGATCAGTTTTGGCGAAGGGCGCTATGGCACGCCGGTCTGGTCGCCGCGCGGCGATCTGGTCGCTTTCACCAAACAGCACGCAGGGCGCTTCCATATCGGCGTCATGCGCACCGACGGGTCCGAAGAGCGGTTGCTGACCGCATCGTTCCTTGACGAGGGGCCGACATGGGCCCCCAACGGGCGGGTTATCATGTTCACCCGTGAATCGGCAGGGGCAACGGGCGGGGCACAGCTCTATTCGGTTGATATTTCCGGGCGCAACCTGCGTGCGGTGCCAACCGAAGGGGCCGCGTCCGACCCGGACTGGTCGCCCCTGCAACCCTAGGATCGCACTCAACACAAGGCGTTTTCAATGCCCCGAGGGGGTGATATGCTAACGGCCATCGAGCCAAGAACAAAGGCGACAAAACCAATGAACACCTTGACCAAACTGCTGTTGCTGATCGGGGCGCTGGCCCTGTCGGCCTGTAACAATCCCGATCGTTTCGGCGGCGGCGCCGGGGGCGCGGCCGGCGCCGGGGGTATCACCCAGGGCGCGCTGGGCGATCCGGGTGACCCGAATTCCCCGGCGTATTTTGCCCAGACGATCGGCGACAAGGTTCTGTTCGCCGTCGATCAGTCGACGCTCACCCCCGAGGCGCAGGCAACGCTGACAAATCAGGCTGTCTGGCTGAACCAGCACCCGGGGTACACAGCCATCATCGAAGGCCACGCCGATGAGGTGGGAACCCGCGAATACAACCTCGCACTGGGTGCGCGCCGGGCAAGCTCGGTGCAGAACTTCCTTGTCAGCCAGGGTGTGGCGGCACATCGCCTGCGCACGGTGTCCTATGGCAAGGAACGGCCCCTGGCCGTCTGTTCGAATGAGGCCTGCTACAGTCAGAACCGCCGCGCGGTTACCGTGATCGGCGCCGGTGCGGGTGTTTAAGGGTTAGCCGATGATGCGGCACATTGCCTTGATACTTGCGGTGACGGTGGCGGTTGCCGCCGCACCCTTGGCCGCACAGGACCGCGCGCAATCGCTGGCCGATATCAGAACGGAACTGGCGGCGCTCGCCGGCGACATTCAGGCGCTGCGCTCAGAGTTGGTGTCTGGCGGCACCGACGGGTTGCAGGCCGCCGGCGGGGCCACGGCATTGGAACGGATGGATGCGATCGAGGCCGAGCTGGCCCAATTGACGGCCCGAACCGAAGAACTGCAAAACAGCCTGCACCGGATCGTTGCCGATGGCACAAACCGTATCGGCGATCTGGAATTCCGCCTTTGCGAGCTTGAAGAGGGCTGCGATGTTGCCAACTTGCCGATCACCAAGAGCCTCGGCGATTTCGTCGGCCTGGTGCCGAACACGCCAGCCGTCGTGATCCAGCCAGGCAACGGAACCACATCGGCGGAACTGGCGGTGAATGAACAGGCGGATTTCGATCGGGCGAAGGCGGCGCTCGATTCCGGTGACTTTCGCAGCGCCGCTGACCTCTTTGCGGCCTTTTCGCAGACCTATACGGGGGGGCCGCTGACGGCGGATGCGCAATTCTACCGCGGAGACGCGCAGATTCAACTGGGCGAGACCGCGAAAGCCGCAAGGGCCTATCTCGAGGCTTTTTCGGGAACCCCGAACGGGCCGACCGCACCCAAGGCGCTTCTCAAGCTTGGCAGCGCCCTGGGTGTACTGGGCCAGACCCAGGAAGCTTGCGTGACATTGGGCGAAGTTGCCGCCCGCTTCCCGACCGCGCCCGAGGCTATCGAGGCAAATACAGCAATGCGTGCGCTCGCGTGTCCGTGAATGACGACGATAGCGCGCTGGCCGAAGGCCTGCGCGGAATTCTGACGCCCTACCAACATGAGCGGCTTGGCGTTGCGGTCTCGGGTGGCAGTGATTCCATGGCGCTGTTGCATTTGCTGGCCGACTGGCGCGCGGATGGCGGCCCGGAACTCTGTGCGGTGACCGTCAATCATGGGTTGCGCGCCGGGGCCGCGCGAGAGGCGGCAGGCGTGGCGCGAATATGCGGCGAACTGGGCATTCCCCATGAAACCCGCGTCTGGGCGGGCTGGGACCACAAGGGCAATCTTCAAGATCAGGCGCGGCGCGCCCGGCTGCGATTGATTGCGCAATGGGCCAAAGACCGCGGCATTGCCATGGTGGCGCTGGGGCATACCGCCGATGACCAGGCCGAAACCTTCGTGATGCGGCTTGCGCGCGGGTCGGGGGTGGACGGCCTGGCGGCCATGAGCGAGTGGCGCAACGCGGAAGGGATAACATGGGTGCGCCCGGTTCTGGGTGTCAGACGCTGGGAGCTGCGCGATTACCTGCATCGCCGCGCGGTACGCTGGTTTGATGATCCGACAAATGAAGATGACAGTTTTGACCGTGTGAAGATTCGCAAGGCCCTGGCGGTGTTGGACCCGCTGGGCATTACGGCGAAATCTCTTTCACAAGCGTCGTCGCGGCTGCATTCTGCGCGGGTGGTGTTGTGCCAATATGCGCATGACCAGGCACGCCATTTCGCAAGCGTCGATGCGGGGGATGTGGTTTTCGTTCGGAGCGGATTAGGCACTGTCTTGAAAGAGACCCGCAACCGTTTGCTGGTTCATGCGCTGCTCTGGGTTTCGGGGGCAGAGTACCGCCCGCGGCAAAATGCGGTCGAGACTCTGTGGCAGGCTGTCGAAGATCAACGATCGACGGCTTTGCATGGATGCAGGGTATTGGTCACGCCCGAGGATATACGGATCACGCGTGAATACAGTGCCGTCAAAGATATCGTGGCCGCGCCGGGCATGGCCTGGGATTCGCGTTGGCGGGTTTCGGGGCCGCTGGCATCGGGCTATGAAGTGCGGGCCCTGGGCGAAACGGGGCTGCTGGCCTGCCCGGACTGGCGCGACACCGGGCGCACGCGCACCACGCTGATTGCCTCGCCCGCCATCTGGCAGGCGGAGAATTTGCTTGCCGCGCCATTGGCGGGGCTCGCCGCCGGATGGCGTGTTTTTCTTGCGCGTGCCGACGAAGATTTCTTTACTTCGCTAATCGCGCATTGAACCTGCCCAGCTTATCTCTATTTTAGGGACAAGTTCCGGTGTCACGCGCGGTGGCGGATCGTATTGTTTTGGAGGAATCCCCTTGGGTAACGCGAGAAACATCGCCTTCTGGGTCGTGCTGTTCTTGTTGATTCTGGCGCTGTTCAACCTGTTCGGGAACGGCCAGAGCACGATGAATTCGCGTACGCTGAACTATTCCGACTTCATTCAGAAGGTCGAAGAGAACGGCGTCAAATCCGTCATCATCGATGGCGAACAGCTTCAGGTGCAAACAACGGACGGCACGAACTGGGTCACGATAAAGCCCCAGGGCGAACAGTTGAACGAGAACCTGGTCGAAATGCTGATCAAGAAGGGCGTCGCGGTCAAGGCCGAACGTCAGGAACAGTCGGGGTTCTTTTCGATCCTGTCGCTTTGGCTGCCGTTTCTGGTGCTGATCGGCATCTGGATATTCTTCATGAACCGGATGCAGGGCGGCGGGCGCGGCGGGGCCATGGGTTTCGGCAAGTCGCGCGCCAAGCTTCTGACCGAAAAGCATGGCCGGGTCACCTTTGACGATGTGGCGGGAATCGACGAAGCCAAGGAAGAATTGGAAGAAATCGTCGAATTTTTGAGAAACCCGCAGAAATTCAGCCGCTTGGGGGGCAAGATTCCCAAGGGCGCACTGCTGGTCGGATCGCCGGGCACGGGCAAGACGCTGCTGGCGCGCGCCATTGCCGGCGAGGCGGGGGTGCCATTCTTTTCGATCTCCGGTTCGGATTTTGTTGAAATGTTTGTGGGCGTCGGTGCGTCGCGTGTGCGCGACATGTTCGAACAGGCCAAGAAAAACGCGCCCTGCATCGTCTTCATCGACGAAATCGACGCCGTGGGCCGCAGCCGTGGCGTCGGCATCGGCGGCGGCAATGACGAACGTGAACAGACACTGAACCAGCTTCTGGTCGAGATGGACGGCTTTGAGGCCAACGATGGCGTGATCATCGTGGCCGCCACCAACCGCAAGGATGTTCTGGACCCGGCGCTGTTGCGCCCCGGTCGGTTTGATCGTCAGATTCATGTGCCCAACCCCGATATCAAGGGTCGCGAAAAGATACTTAATGTTCACGCCCGCAAAGTGCCATTGGGCCCGGATGTCGATCTGCGCATCATCGCGCGGGGCACACCGGGAATGTCGGGGGCCGATCTTGCCAATCTGGTGAATGAGGCCGCCCTTCTTGCCGCGCGAATCGGCCGCCGTTTCGTATCGCTTGACGATTTCGAACGCGCCAAGGACAAGGTGATGATGGGGGTCGAGCGGCGCTCCATGGTTCTGACCGATGAACAGAAGCAACATACCGCCTATCACGAGGCAGGCCACGCGGTGGTGGGGCTGAACCTGCCCAAATGCGATCCGGTCTACAAGGCCACCATCATTCCGCGCGGCGGCGCATTGGGCATGGTTGTGTCCTTGCCGGAAATGGACCGGCTGAATTTCCACAAGGACGAAGCCAAGCAGAAAATCGCTATGACCATGGCGGGCAAGGCCGCCGAGATCATCAAATGGGGCGAGGAACACGTTTCCAACGGGCCGTCTGGCGATATCATGCAAGCATCGAGCATGGCGCGGGCGATGGTGATGCGCTGGGGCATGTCCGACAAGGTGGGCAGTGTCGATTATTCGGAGGCACATTCCGGCTATACCGGGCAGACCGCTGGATTTTCGGTATCGGCGGCAACAAAGGAATTGATCGAAAGCGAAGTGCGCAGTCTGATCGAAGAAGGTTACAATACCGCCCGACGGATCTTGCTGGAAAAAAACGAAGATTTCGAACGGCTGGCCAAAGGCTTGCTGGAGTATGAAACCCTGACGGGCGATCAGATCCGCAAGATTATTGCCGGTGAAAAGCTTACCGATGACGATGATGACAGCACGCCGGACAAGGGCAATGAAGCCCCGCTGACGGCGATCCCCAAGACCAAGAAGCCCAAGACGCCGAAGGGCGGGTTGGAACCGGAGCCGACCACCTGACCTGCGTTTCGCAAACTGCAATCAACCGCCGCGTGCCCGCGCATGTGGCGGTTTTCATTTGCATGATGATGGCTCTGGCATACAAGGTCGTAAAACCGGGAATGTCGGTCAACCTTTAATCCGGAGCCAAGGATGCCCGCGCTTGTTCCTACCAGGATTATCGGAACAATTTCCTGGCTGGGCTTGGTCCCGGACCGTGACGCCAGCCTTGCCGCAACCCCGGTGGGGGAAGTGACCGCGACGTTCGAGGGGCTGGTAGGCGAAGCACATAGCGGGCTGACGCGGCCGTCCTGTTCACGGGTAACCGCGCAGCACCCTGAAGGTACTGAAATTCGCAACGTGCGCCAGCTTTCCGTGATATCCGCTGAAGAACTGTCCGATATAGCTGCCGACATGGGGTTGCCGGAAATCGACCCGGCGTGGCTCGGGGCAAGCATGGTCGTATCGGGCATTCCGGATTTCAGCCACCTGCCGCCGTCCTCACGAATGCAGGGCCAGTCTGGCGCAACGCTTGTCGTCGATATGCAAAATCGCCCCTGTGTGTTGCCCGCCAAGGTGATCGACGCGGCCGCGCCCGGTTTTGGCAAGAGCTTCATGTCGGCGGCAAGAGGCCGCAGGGGAGTTACGGCCTGGGTTGAGCGCGAGGGCGTTTTCCAGGTAGGCGGAACACTCGCGCTCCATATACCCGATCAGCGGCCATGGCAGTTGTGCGCGCAGATGGACACGCATGCCGTTTCGGAAAAACCCTGAATTGTCAGAACCATGCCACGCCATCGGCGCATTCGGGTTTTTGACGGTGGATGATGGATCAGGCGTTTCCCGAAGCTGTTCGGCGTGGCTTTCGCTGCGCAAAAGCGATGCAAACGGTCGCAAAATAATGCCTTGTATGCGATTTTGCTTCGTGAAAATAAAGCGAGGGAAATGGTCGTGCGCATGATTTGGCAAAGCAAGGGACATGGGTGCGCCAATATGCTGCTGCGGCTATCGGACCAGACGGATCTTGCCGTATTTGCGCGGGGAATCGCCAGAATCGTAGTGCAATTGCTGGCGGACCGCGTATAGTTTTGTGTATATGGTATACCACATCGTCATTGCGTAGGGAGAAAATGAATGGCCTTCAAGACTGATATCGAAATCGCGCGTGAAGCGAAGAAAAAGCCGATCATGGATATTGGCGCCAAACTGGGCATTCCGGCGGAAGATCTGCTGCCCTATGGACATGACAAGGCGAAGGTCAGCCAGACCTTCATCGAAGCGCTCAAGGACCGCAAGGATGGCAAGCTGATCCTCGTCACCGCAATCAACCCCACCCCTGCGGGCGAAGGCAAGACCACCACCACCGTGGGTCTTGGCGACGGGCTGAACCGGATCGGCAAAAAAGCGGTGATCTGTATCCGTGAGGCTTCGCTCGGCCCGAATTTCGGCATGAAGGGCGGGGCCGCGGGCGGCGGCTACAGCCAGGTCGTGCCGATGGAAGAAATGAACCTGCATTTCACCGGCGATTTTCACGCGATCACATCGGCGCATAACCTGCTGAGCGCGATGATCGACAACCATATCTATTGGGGCAACGAGCTGGATATCGACGCACGACGGATCAGCTGGCGGCGGGTTATGGACATGAATGACCGGGCCTTGCGCGATATCGTGGTGAATCTGGGTGGTGTGGCCAATGGTTTCCCGCGTCAGACAGGTTTCGACATTACGGTGGCATCCGAAGTCATGGCGATCCTTTGCCTGTCCAATGACCTTGCAGACCTGCAAAAGCGCCTTGGCGATATTGTTGTGGCCTATACCCGCGCCAAGACGCCGGTCTATGCCCGCGATATCCAGGCCGATGGCGCGATGACGGTTCTGCTGAAGGATGCGATGCAACCGAACCTGGTGCAGACACTCGAAAACAACCCGGCCTTCGTGCATGGCGGCCCCTTCGCCAATATCGCCCATGGCTGCAATTCGGTTATCGCTACGAAGACCGCGCTGAAACTCGGTGACTACGTCGTGACCGAGGCTGGTTTTGGGGCCGATCTCGGGGCCGAAAAATTCTTCGATATCAAATGCCGCAAGGCGGGCCTGAAACCATCGGCGACAGTCATCGTGGCAACGGTGCGGGCAATGAAGATGAACGGCGGTGTGGCCAAGGCCGATCTTGGCGCGGAAAACGTTGCCGCCGTGAAAAAGGGATGCCCGAACCTTGGCCGCCACATCGCCAATGTCAAAAGCTTCGGTGTGCCGGTCGTTGTCGCGATCAACCATTTCCATTCCGACACCGAAGCCGAAGTGCAGGCCGTCAAGGCCTATGTCGCCGAACAGGGTGCCGAAGCGATCCTGAGCAAGCATTGGGCCGACGGCGGCGCGGGTGCCGAAGACCTGGCGCGCAAGGTCGTTGAAATTGCAGATAGCGGTTCGGCAAATTTCTCGCCCCTCTACCCGGACGAAATGGGCCTGTTCCAGAAGATCGAAACCATTGCCAAGCGGATCTATCATGCTGACGAGGTTCTGGCGGACAAATCCGTGCGTGACCAGCTCAAGGCCTGGGAAGAAGCGGGTTACGGCAATCTGCCGGTCTGCATGGCCAAGACGCAATACAGTTTTACCACCGACCCGAACGTGCGCGGCGCACCGACTGGCCACTCGGTTCCAATACGCGAAGTGCGGCTTTCCGCCGGCGCGGGGTTCATCGTTGCCATCTGCGGCTCCATCATGACCATGCCGGGCCTGCCGCGCAAGCCTTCGGCCGAGGTGATCCGGTTGAATGAAAAGGGCGATGTCGAGGGCCTGTTCTGACACGACGCCACGTTGCAGACCGGGAATGGGCGCGATAAGAAGCGCCCATTCCTGTCTGACGGAGTCAAGTGGATGACAGTGTCCAAACCCGCGCCTGAATGCGACAGCATGCTGGAGGTGCGGGCAGCGATAGACGAGATCGACGCAGCACTCGTGGCGCTTCTGGCCGAACGCACAAGCTATATCGACCGGGCGACGCAACTGAAGCCCGCCATCGGGATGCCGGCGCGGGTGAATGAGCGGGTGGAGGAAGTGGTTGCGCGGGTGCGCGCCACCGCGAAGAATAGGGGGCTGGAGCCGGAACTGGCCGAAACCCTCTGGCGCATCCTGATCGATTGGTCGATCGCGCGCGAAGAAACGGTGCTGGGCAAGGAGTGAGGGGAATGACGGCAAAGATCATCGACGGCAAGGCATTCGCCGCCAGGATTCGTGGCCAGGTGGCCGAACATGTTGCGCGCCTCAAGGCCGATCACGGAATTGTCCCCGGACTTGCCGTGGTGCTGGTTGGCGAAGACCCTGCATCCGAAGTCTATGTCCGCTCCAAGGGCAGGCAGACGGTCGAAGCCGGGATGAATTCCTATGAACACAAGCTTGACGCCGATACGTCTGAGGCCGACCTGCTGGCGCTTGTGGCCACGCTCAACGCCGATCCGGCGGTGCACGGCATTCTGGTGCAGCTTCCGCTGCCCAAGCACCTCAATTCCGACCTGGTCATCAATTCAATCGACCCGGCCAAGGATGTTGACGGGTTTCATATTTCCAACGTCGGGCTCCTTGGCACCGGACAGAAATCCATGGTGCCCTGCACGCCTCTGGGTTGCCTGATGATGCTGCGTGATCACCACGGCACATTGTCGGGGCTTGATGCCGTGGTTGTCGGTCGTTCCAATATCGTTGGCAAGCCGATGGCGCAGCTGTTGCTGGGCGATAGCTGTACGGTGACCATCGCCCATAGCCGCACCAGGGATTTGCCCGAGGTCTGCAAACGCGCCGATATTCTGGTGGCGGCCGTCGGCCGCCCGGAAATGATCACCGGCGACTATGTCAAACCGGGGGCGACCGTTATCGATGTCGGTATCAACCGCATTGAACGGGGTGGCAAGAAAATGCTTGTTGGAGATGCGGAATTTGCCAGCTGCGCCGCAGTGGCGGGCGCTATCACTCCGGTGCCCGGCGGTGTGGGGCCGATGACCATCGCCTGTCTTCTGGCCAACACGCTAACCTCATGCTGCCGTGCCAACGGGCTGAGCGAACCGGAAGGGCTCACGGCCTGAAAAGTCATGCCGCACGTCGTCGAACTGAACCTGTCTGGCCCGCGCGCCGCTAACTGAGAGCGGTCAATCGAGCCCGACAGGTCTGACAGCAAATTGCCGTCGAGCCGATCACCTATGGCGTTTCGGGCAAATCCCGCCACGCCCGTGGCGCACCGGGGGCATTTGGCGAAGCGTGATGGATCAGGTATTTTGCGAAACGCACAAAGCACCCTGCGGTAAGGTCTGATCTGGAATTCCCGACCGAGATTCGTTGTGATTCATCCCGTTCAGGAGGATATCGCCATGCCCGCACCACTTTCCCTTGATCCGCGCCGCCGCTTCCAACGCCAGGTCGAAGGCGGCGTCAGCGGTCGCGGCGCCCGTAAATCCTTGTCGAATCGACCTCGCATCCCAGTTCCATCGCCGCGCGGTGGCCGGAATAGACCGCCGCCGCGATCGTGCCGGGGGCTTCCGCATCGCCGATCCGGCGAACCGATCGGATCCCCGCGGCCGCGGGCCCGTCCATGAGCGCGCGCAGCCCGTCGTAAAGTGTCGTGACCGGCAGGCGGCGGCAGACCGGAATGACCAGATCGCAGTCAAGGGACGACCGGCGGCCCGCGAACACGCATTCCATTTCGGCGCGGCCCGGCTCGACCGCGGTGATCATCCGATTGGTGATGATATCGACGCCCGCTTCGACAAGCGCGGCATTCGAGCTGTGAATTTCGCCGGTGAAAACCCCGTATTCACAGGGTCTTCCGGCGGGCGTGACCAATGTCACCCGGTGTCCTGCCTGGCGCAGATGCAACGCAAGGACCGTGCCCATGTAATAGTGATCGTCGTCATAGATCACGACATGATCCGCGTCCACATGCTGATGGTTCAGGATCGTCTCGGCGCTGGCGACCATCCCCGGCGCTTCACGGGTCAGTCCGGTGGCCGAGTGTCGGCCGATTGTATCGGTCGCCCATTTTGCGCCGGTAGCGATCAGAATGTGATCGGCCCCGAGATCGGAAATGTCGGAAGCCGCCATCAGGCTTTCGCGGAAGATCTCAACCGAGGCGAGCTTTTCGATCTGCCCGAGCCGCCAGTCGCGCACCCGGAGCCATTCGCCAAGGCCCGGCAGGCGAGCCTCGCGGCGGACCCGGCCGCCCAGATCGCGCCCGACCTCGGCCAGCATCACCGCATGGCCGCGCTCGCCCAGAACCCGCGCCGCCTCGAGCCCGGCCGGGCCGGCGCCGACCACCAGCACCCTGGCGGGCTTTTCGGTGCGTCCGGCCCGTTCGGGGTGCCAGCCCAGCCGCCATTCCTCGCCCATCGTCGGGTTTTGCGTACAGCGCAGCGGCACCCCCGACGAATCGTGCGCATAGCAGATGTTGCAGCCGATACATTCGCGGATGTCGTCATAGCGCCCCTCTTCGATCTTGCGCGGCAAGAACGGGTCCGCGATCGACGGGCGCGCGGCCCCGATCAGGTCCTGATGGCCGGCCCGGAGCGCCTGCGCCATGGTGTCGGGCGAGGTAAAGCGCCCGACCGCCACGACGGGCTTCGAGGTCAGGGATTTGGCGCGCCCGATGCTGTCGACAAGGGCGGCCTCCTTGACGAAACGGCTCGTGCCCATCTCGATCCCGTAATCTGGCACCGTCAGATCCCACAGGTCGGGCAGGTCTGCGAGCAGGCCGAAAGCGTCGTAGGTCTCGGGGTCGGCCAGATCGACGCTGAAGCGTGTCGCCACGGCGATCCGGCCACCTGTCGCCTCGCGGGTGTCCTCGATCAATTCGCGCACGATGCGCACGCGGTTTTCGAGGCTGCCGCCATATTCGTCGGTGCGATCGTTGACGTCGGCGTCGAGGAATTCCGACAGCAGGTAGCCATGCGTCGCATAGACATAAATGATGTCGAATCCGGCGTCGACCGCGCGGCGCGCGGCATCGCGATGCCAGCGGCGGATGTCGCGGATGTCGTCGCGATCGATCTTGCGGGTCTGGCCGGGGTGGAAGACGCCGCTGTCGGTCTGCGGCCGGTTGCGCAGGCCCAGCGGCGGCAGGCGGGTGGCAAGGTTCATCACCATGCCCCCGCCAAGCCACAACTCGACCCCCGCCAGGGCGCCGTGTTCATGGACGGCATCCGTCATCAGCCGATGGGCGCGAATGTCGCCATCATCCCACAGGGCGGCAAAGGGGAAGGCGTCGTTATCCGATGTCGGATGCACCGAACAGTATTCGGTGTTGACCACACCCCAACCGCCTTCGGCCTTGATGCCCCGCATCGCCGCAAGCATCTGCGGGCGCCGCCACCCCATACCGGAGCAGTGGGGCACCTGATAGAAACGATTCGCGGTGGTGACCGGGCCGATGCTCAACGGCTCGAACAATATGTCATGTCGTGGATCACGCATCTTTACCTGCCGATATTGCCTGAAAATTATTTGAGCGCTCAATTAAGTCTTGAGTCAAGCACTCTTCCCGCCTAACTTTTCCGTGGACCCGGTCCGGACGTGCGCGCAGAATGGACCGCGCCAGGCTAGCAGGGAGAAAAACATGCGACACTTCACGATAACAGCGGCAGGTGCCATCGCAGCGGCAGCCTTTGCCGCCGGCGCGGCCCTTGCCGCAGACCCCGAGTTGACGGTTTTCGACTGGGCCGGATACGAGGACCCGAACTTTTTCACCGATTACATAGACGAGCACGGCGACAGCCCGACCTACGCCTTCTTCGGGGATGAGGAAGAAGCGTTTCAGAAGCTTCGCGCGGGGTTTCGCGCCGATGCCGCGCATCCCTGTTCGCAATCGATCCCGAAATGGATCGAGGCAGGGCTGCTCAGGCCGCTCGATACCAGCCGGATCGCGCGCTGGGACGATCTGGAACCGTCGTTCCGCGACATTCCCGCCTACCAGAAGAACGGCGAATATTATTTCGTTCCGATCGACTGGGGTTATACGATGACCACCTATAACACCGACCTCCTGAGCGAGGCCGATGTGCAGTCGCTTCAGGCATTCGCCGACCCCAAACATGCGGGCCGGGTGTCGATCGGCGACAATGTCGATGACGCCTATGCGCTCGCGTTCCTGGCTACCGGTGTGAAGGACTGGGCCAACGCCACTGACGAACAGTTCCGCGCCGCCTCGGATTTCCTGCGCAAGGTGCATCCGAACGTCCGGGCCTATTGGGCCGATGGCGCATCGCTGGCGCAGCTGATGCAAAGCGGCGAGGTCTATCTGGCCTGGGCCTGGAACGAAACCTACTGGACCATGAGCAGCGAAGGCTATCCCATCGCCGTCAAAAAGGATACCGACGAGGGCATTTCGAGCTGGGTGTGCGGCTATACCGAACTTGCCGATGGCCCGGGGTCTGTGGACAGGTTCTACGATTTCATCAACGCCTGGCTGGAACCGGAAACGGCGAACTACCTGGTGACGGCGTGGGGGTATGGCCATAGCAACGCGGCCGCGATGGCGGCGATGCCGCAGGAGGATCTGGTCGCCGCAGGCCTCGATTCGACCGACGACATCCGCAAGAACACCCTGTGGCAATCGCCGCTTCCCGCGGAGTTGCGCGAAAAGATGATCGCCGAGTTCGAGCTTATCAAGGCCGGTTTCTGAGACTGCCTGTCGCCGCGCCACCGGATCTCCGAAAGTCCGGCGGCGCGATTCACCCGCCCGGCTTTCGTCTGATCGCGAAGGCCGGGCATCGTATCGGTTGCGGTCTTGCGATACGCTGGAGCATGGCCGCGCCAGACCCGGCTGGTCATTCGAAAAGGACGACCGATTCGGCTCCCCAGCCCACCGTCACCGGGCTGCCGGACGGCAGGACCGAGCGCCCTGCGGTATTGCGCATGGAGATGGTGACGGGATCGCCGCCGCCGGCCAGTTGCACCGTGTAATAGGTCATGTCGCCGTAATAGGAGGTTCCGGTAACGCTGCCCCGGGCCGAGCGTTCCGCCGGTTCTGCATCGTTCGACAGGATGGTCAGCATCTCGGGGCGGATCCCGATCGTGTCGATGGTGGCCGGGTTCAGAACCTCGGGAACCATGCCCGGACGTATCGTCACCCGCCCCAGGGCGGTGATGTCGACCGTGACGCCGTCATCGCCCTGCGCGACGAATGTCGCCGGCAGAAAGTTCATCACACCGATGAAGGATGCCACGCGCTTCGTCCGGGGGCGGCGGTAAAGCTGTTCGGGCGACGCCATCTGCGCGATTTCACCTTCGAACATGACCGCGATCCGGTCCGACATGATCAACGCTTCTTCCTGGTCATGAGTCACCAGAATGAAGGTGATGCCGATGGATTGCTGCAACGCGCGCAGCTCGACTTGCATCTGATCGCGCAATTTCTTGTCAAGCGCCGACAGAGGTTCGTCGAGCAACACCACCTTGGGCCGCATGACCAGCGCGCGCGCCAGGGCGACGCGCTGGCGCTGGCCGCCCGAAAGCTCGTGCGCGGCGCGCCCGCCGAACCCTTGCAGATCGACCATGGCCAGCGCCTTTTCGACCTCGGCGGCGATCTCGGCTTTGGAAAGCTTGCGCGTCGTGAGCCCATATCCGACATTTTCGGCGACATTGAGATGCGGAAATATCGCATAGCTCTGGAAGACCATGTTGGTGGGGCGCTTGTTTGCCGCGATCCCGGCCATCGGCCTGCCACCGATCGAGATCGCCCCCGACGTCGGTTCGTCGAAGCCTGCGATCAGACGCAGCAATGTCGTCTTGCCGCACCCCGAAGGGCCGAGAAGTGAAAAGAACTCGCCTTCGCGGATCTCGGCGTTGATCTTCCTGAGCGCGTAAAACGCCCCGAAGGTTCGGGTGACATCGCTGAGCTGGATGATGCCCTTGTTTGTGCCCGGCGCCATTTAGACCAACCCTCCGGTTACTGAAGCCTCGATGCCCTGCCGGCGCGCGGCGCGCCGCCGGAACCATTCCGCCAGGACCAGCAGCACCACCGACAGGGCAAGCAGGATGGTGCCCAGCGCCATGATCGACGGCAGTTTGGTCGGAAAGCGCAACTGGCTCCAGATGTATACGGGCAGCGTGACATCCGTGCCCGTCAGGAAAAAGGCGATGATGAATTCGTCGAGCGAGATCGTGAAGCAGATCAGCAGGCTCGACACGATTCCGGGCATCACCAGCGGCAGGATCACCCGCCTGAAGGTTCCCAGCCGTGTTTCACCGAGATCGAGCGACGCCTCTTCGAGGCTGGTGTCGAACCCCTGAAACGCCGAACTGAGGATCGCGATTGAAAACGGCGTGCAGATCAGGACGTGCCCGGCAATGACGGTCCACAACGACAGCGACAGCCCCATCTGCATGATCGGCACGAGCAACGCGACGGCGACGATGATTTCTGGCAGGACCAGCGGCAGCATGATGAACCCCATCACCGGGGCCTTGCCCGGAAAACGGTAGCGCGCCGCGGCGCGTGCGGCGCTGGCGCCCAGAACGGTGCTGAACACGGCGGTGGAAAGCGCCACCATCAGGCTGTTGCGAACCGCGCCGTGAAGCGCCTCGGTCTGCCACAGCACGACAAACCATTTGGTCGTGAAGTGGCTCAGCGGAAACGCCACCACCGTCGCGTCGTTGAACGCAAACAGCGGCAAGAGTATCACCGGTGCATAAAGGAAAACCATGTAGGTGACGGCGTAGACGCTGAGCCATTTCGCGGCTCCTCTGCGGCCCGATCCCCTCACTCGACCTTCCCCCCGAGCTTCTTGCCGGCCAGGTAGATCACCAGGCTGACCGCCGCCACGATGACCATCGAGGATACCGCAAGCGCGGCGCCAAGCGGGGCGTTGTTGGCTTTGCCGAACTGTACCTGGATCATGTTGGCGATCATCAGGCCCTCGGTGCCGCCCACCAGGCGGGGCGTGATGAAATCACCCACCGTCGGGATCAGGACAATCAGCGTCGCCGCGATCACGCCGGGCATCGCCAGCGGCAGGGTAACGCGGACGAAGCGGCGCAGCGGCCCGTCGCCCAGATCCTCGGCGGCCTCCAGCAATGACCGGTCGATCTTTTCCAGCGCGACGAAAATCGGCAGAATGGCGAAGGGTGCCCAGGCGTGGGCAAGCGTCAGGACCACCGCATTGGCATTGTAGAGGATGAAAGTCAGCGGTTTCTCGATGAACCCGACCTCCAGCAGCGCCGTGTTCAGCACCCCGTTGAAGCCGAGAATCACCTTCCACAGGAACACCCGGATCAGATAGCTAGTCCAGAACGGAACCGTGATCAGAAACAGCCACAGCGCCTTGCGCTGCGTAACGTGGAAAGACAGGAAATAGGCGACCGGAAAGGCCAGCAGGACGGTCGCCAGCGTCACGATCAGCGATATCCTGAGTGACCGGAACATCAAGACCCGGTAGATCGGCTCGGACCAGGCCTCACGGTAATTGTTCAGCGTCAGGGTCGTGTCGATATCCAGATAATCCTGGGTCCAGAAGCTGAAGGTGACCACCATGACCAGCGGCGCGGCCAGCATCAGGAGCGCATATCCCGCCGTCGGGCTGAGCAGCAAGAGCCCGCGCCTGGCTTCCCTGTCAAGCCCCAGCCTCATCCGCATACCGCCACTCCCCGCTGTGCCGATGCCCCGCCGCCAATCGACGCATATTTCAGGCGGCATGACAACAGGTTCATGCCCTGCCGCCCGCCCGGCGCAGCAATCTCGCATTGCATCCAGTCAGTTCGCCGGGCTGCGTTTCGGGTTCTTCGAAAAGGTGAAAATGCCCGCGCAATGCATCGCGAAGACCGCGCATGCCCTTTTCCGGGCTTGCGAGACAGGCGCCGTCATAACCATTTGAAAACGCGGCCTGCCGGCCTTTTTCGATGAACTGCCAGTGACGTTGACAGGGCAGCCCTTTCTCCGGCCCCGGCATTTCATGGCCCCGGGCGGGCAGGCCCGGACGGGCGTCAGGCGGCTGGATCCTTGGTGCGGATAATGCGTTCATCGTCTATCTCGCCAGCAATGCGCTGCCATCTGTTATCAAAATTTTTTTAAGCGCTCAATCAAACAATTTGCCTGCGCGCGATTTTTGCGCCATGCTCACGCTGCCCGGCCCGTCATGCCGGAAAAGGGGGCTATCATGCGCCGCGGACGCACAAGACAATCACGCACCGGCTCGACGCCGCAGCGTCACAACGGGTGCCATCTGGGCCCCACATCGGCCTATGCGCCGCTGAGCGAAGCGGAGGTGGACAAGGTCATCGACACCGCCGTCATGCTGCTGGCCGAATCGGGCGTCGTGTTCGAGCCCGGAACCGCGGCCGATAGCCTGTTGTGCGATGCGGGCTGCGATCTGGATGGCAAGGGAATCGTGAAGATTCCGCAATCGGTGACCCGGCGCGCGCTCGAAACCGTCGCGAAAAAGACAGTGCTATTCGATCGCAACGGGCGAAATCCGATCACCATCGGCCCCGATCACACGGTTTTCATGCCCGGCATGACCTGTATCGCCGTCTATGACTCCACGACCGGCAAACCGCGGGCGTCCAACCGCGAGGATCTGGCCGCCGTCACCCGGCTGGCCGACGGTCTGCCCAACATCGACGCGATCTGCGTGGCCGTGAAGAACGTGGCCGATTCGACCATGCATGGCGAGATCGACGAATTCGTCTGCATGATGGAGAATTCGACCAAGCCGCTGGAATACCTGTGCGAGCATCCCGAATCGCTCGACGCGGTGCTCGAGATCGCGACAGCGCTGCGCGGCAGCGCGGGCAAGCTTGCGGCGCGGCCCTATTTCCTGCATCTCGTCACGCCCCTGCCGGTGCATTTCGCGCGAATCCATATCGACCAGATCCTCGCGGGGATCGCCGCCGGTGTGCCGGTCGGGGTCGGTACATTGCCGATCGGCGGCGCGTCGTCGCCGATCACCCTGGCCGGGTGTCTGGTCCATTCGCTGATGACCGATTTCGCGGCCATGGTTCTGGGCCAGCTCGCCGCCGAGGGATGTTTCTGCGTTGGCGGCTCGGATGTCTTCTTCATGGAACCCGCCACCGGTGCGATCGGCAGTTTCTCGCAGACGGCGATGGCCGACATGGCCGCCTGCCAGGTGCGTCGGCGGCTCGGCCTGCCGTCGCTTACCGGGTCGGGGGGCTGTTCGGTGGCGCGGCGTTTCAATCAAGACGCGGTCTGGGAAATTTCGGCCAACATGATGCAGATGTTCTACAGCCGGCCGGCGACTTGCGATTATCTGGGCTCGCTGGATCAGGGCCTGACCTATTCCGATCACGCCCTGCTCTTGTGCGACGACATGGCGGGGCTTTTGCGCAAGATGTGGGAAGGAGTGACCGTCTCCGACGAGATGATCGGAACCGAACTGATTCGCGCGCTCGGGCCGACCGGGCAGTTTCTTGCCGAGCAGCATACCGTCGACAATTGCCGCAAGCAGGTCTGGAACTCCCGCTATCTCGGGCCGAACATCCCGCTGAGCAACGGTGGCCTGCCGGATCTCGACCTGATGGAACGGATCGAGACCGACCTTGCCGAACGCCGCGCCGCGCCCCCGCCGCCGGCGCCCTCCGATGCGGTGATGCGGGTCGCGCGCGATGTCCTGTCGCGCTTCGCCGAGGGTTAGCATGTCGCGTTCGATCCGAAGCACCAGCCTGTCGCGTAAGTGACGGGCACGCGCCTTTGCGGGCGGCCGCGTGCCTGTCCGCGTCTCGGTCCGTGTTTCTATCCGCGCGCCTGGCGCCCGAACATTTCCATTTGAACGCGCCGCACCCTAATCCGCCAGGCCCATCCGCGACCTTGGCAGCCTGATCGGGAACCGATCGCGGATGGCCGCGTCAACCTTTGCCGGGATCGCCTGCGGGAAATGTTCGGCCAGCAGCCGGCCGGCGGTCTCGTGGGCGCGTTCGTCCATGGTTTTCGCGCCCGCGTCCATCCACACCTGCCGCGACGTGCGGTCGGCGGTCTGGGGGTAGACATATTCGGTTTCCATGGATTTCAGCGTATCGGCGGCACCCAGATAGTGCCCCTCGCCAAGCACGGCGTTCCTGATCGCCGCGACGCTGAGCGTCTCGTCGTTCACCTCGATGCCGCGCACCACCCGCTGCGCCATTCCCAGCATGTCGTTGTCGATCACCAGCGCCTCGAACGAACAGCCCATCAGGCTGGCCATCATCCCCGCCGATTCGAGCACGCGATTCGCCCCGGCAAGGCCCGCGACGACCGAAGTGATGCCTTTTTCATAGCCCATCTGCGCATCGGGCATCTTGGCGTCCGACATCGAGGCCGCGACGGTGGTCGGCAGATCGTAAAAGCGCCCGATCTGGGCGATCGCCGCCATCGACACCGCCACTTCGGCCGATCCCCCGGCAAAGGCGCCGGTGCGCAGATCAACCGAGAACGGCCAGGCGGCGAAGGACATCGGGCAACCGGGGCGCACCATGTTGACGACGCACAGGCAGGCCAGCGCCTCGGCGGTCACCTGAACCAGCGATCCGGCAAGATAAGACGGCGCCGTTGCCCCCGATTGCGGCGCGATGGCGATGTCGTTGACCAGCCCCAGGCGGCTTGTCGCCACCAGCACATCGAGGTTTTCCTGTGCGAACCGCAGCGGCGACACGATCGGGCAGCCGCCGAAGCTGACGAACGGCCGCTCGCGGAAACGCGCTTCACCACCCGCGACCATGGCATAGATTTCCAGCGCGGCGGGCAGCGAGCGGACGGTGTTGAAGGTATGTTCGACCGGCTTCGCGGTACCGGCGAGAACTGCATAGACCACGTTGAGGTCATGCTCGATCAGATCGGTGATTTCGGTCGGCACGACCGTCTGCCCGAACTGGTGAATATTGGGCAGCGCATCGACGACGCGGGCCGTGTCGTAAAGATCGGCCAGGGTCGAGGGGCGATAGCTGCGGCGCTCGTAATCGAGGATCGAGACCGCTTCGCCGCTGGTGCAGTAATTCACCTTGCTGCCGCCCACCTCGATATCGGCATGCGCCGGATCGCGGCTGAAGATCGTGTATTGCCGCGCCGCGAGGGTGAGCGTGTCCTCGACCAGGGCGCGCGGAAAGCTCAGCCTGCCATGGGCATTGACGAAACATCCCTTGGCCACGGCCAGTTGGGTCACCTCTTGGGTCGCATCGGCAATCCCCACATCTTCGAGGATCGTCAGCGCGGCGCGGTGGATCGCCTCCAGATCCGGGCCCGCCAGGGGGTTGTAGGTACCCCCTTCAAGCCCGGCGCGAACGGCGGCGCGGGCGGTGGATACGGGCGCCTCGCGCACCGCCACGCGCGCGGCGCGGCCGCCCGCGCGGCGGGGTTTGCGTGGTCTGGCCTGCATGGTTCATCCGATCTGCAATCTTCGCGCCGAGCCTAACACCGCCACCAGCGCCCCGGCAATTAATTTATCTGAGCGCTTCAACAAAAAGGTAGAATTCACGCACCTGCGCGGGGGGGGGGCCTGCCCGGCGGCGAAACCGCCGGACATGCCGTGCGTGCGCGGGCAAGCGCCGGTCATCGCCCGATCGGCGTGCCGCTGCCGCTGTCGGCCCTGTCCTGCCGGAAGGCTTCGACAAGCCGCCCGGTATCGATTGCCCGGCAAACCCGGCCTTCGGGCTTTACCGTGACCGTGTCCTCGCCGGCCACGATGGCGTTGATTACCGCTTCCTCGATCGCCTCGACGGCCGCCAGATAAAGCGGGTCGATCATTTCCATGTTGAGCTCCTGCCGGGTGGCCAGGGCCGGGGCGGCACAGGGCATCGGCCTGGGGTCGGCGGTGGACAGCGCCAGGAAGATATCGCCCGAGTTGTTGCCCCCGGGGGTCCCGCCGCGCCCGATACCGATTGCCGCGCGCTTGGCCAGCTGGCGCAGCGCCAGTCCCGATAGCGGCGCATCCGTCGCGAGGATCACGATGATGGAGCCGAGTTCCTGTTCAAGCAGCCGGCCTTCGGTCATCGTCCGCCCCACCGGCCGGCCAAGAACCGACAGCCAGGGCCGCAGACCGTGATTGGCCTGGACAAGTGCGCCCATCGTCCAGCAGTGCCCGCCAAGCGTCACGATACGCGACGATGTGCCGGTGCCGGCCTTGAATTCGTAGGAGATCATGCCGTTGCCGCCTCCGACCGAGCCTTCGGCGACGGGCCCCGTCGAACGCGCCTCAAGCGCCGCGATCGCGTGTTCGGGGCGAACGAACATGGCGTTGATGTCATTGAGCACGCCGTCATAGGTCTCCGCGACGACCGGCATGGCCCATGCGTGGTGCTCGCCCCTGAAATGGTCGGCGTAATGGTCAAGCATCCAGCGCGTCGCGCCACTGTGCACCGCGCCGACGCCATGGGTATTGGTGATCATCACGGGGCCAAGAAAGTAGCCCGCGTCATTGACCCAGTGAGTCCCGGTCATTTCGCCGTTGCCGTTCAACGTGTACTGCCCCGCCCAGACCGGGCGGGCCTCGCGCTCCGGGCGCGGCAGGATGGCTGTCACCCCGGTCCGCATCTTTTGCGCGGTATCGGTGAGCGTGCAGAAACCCACGCTCAACCCCGCAATGTCGGTGATCGCATTTTGCGGTCCGGTGGTTCCGGGAAACGGCAGGCCAAGGCCGCGGGCGCGTGGGCGGGTGGGCATCTCAGTCAGTCTTTCTGGCGCGCAGCCAAAGGCCAAACCCGGCAATGATCACCGAGGCGAGGATCATCAGCGTGGCTATGGCGTTGATTTCGGGCTTCACGCCGCGGCGGATCATCCCGAAGATGAACACGGGCAGCGTGGTGCTTTCGGTTCCGGCAATGAAATAGGTGATCACCAGATCGTCCATCGAGATCACGAAGGCCAGCAGCGCGCCGCCCAGGATACCGGGCGCCAGTTGCGGCAACAGAACCTTGCGCAACGTCACCCACTCGCTGGCGCCGAGATCGGCCGAGGCCTCCTCCAGCGCCGGGTCGATCCCGGCGATGCGCGCCTGCACGACGATGAAGACATAGGAAATCAGAAACGTGCAATGGCCGATGATGATGGTCACAATCGAAAGGTTCAGGCCGATGGTGACGAAGAAGATCAGCAGGCCGATGCCGAGCACGATATCGGGCATCATCATCGGCAGCAGCATGAAACCATTGTAGAAGCGCCGTGCGCGAAAGCGAAAACGGTTCAGCGCAATCGCGGTCGCGGTACCGACGACAGTGGCAATGGTGGTGGTAAAGGCCGCGACGGTCAGCGAGGTTCGCAGCGCGTGAAGCATCTGGTCGGTGCTTTCCAGATAGAGCGACCGGTTCTGGTCGCCGATCTCGGGGCCGCGCTCGCTCAGCCCGAAAAGCCCGGTATACCACTCCAGCGTGAAGTGATCCCATAACATCATGTTCACCGGGTTCGAGTTGAACGAATAAACGATGATGATCAGCAGCGGGGCATAGATGAAGGCGAAGAAAAGCAGCGAAAAGGCCCCAAGCCCCATCTGTGCGACACGCGGGGTCATGCCTGGCCTCCCGCCTTGCGGGCCCGTGCCGTGGCCAGCAGGAGAACCGCCAGCACCACCGACATGATCAGCATCGACAGCGCCGAACCAAAGGGCCAGTTGCGCGCCGAAAGAAACTGCTGCTCGACCAGGTTTCCGACCATCAGCCCCTTCGCGCCCCCAAGGACATCAGGCACCACGAAGTTGCCGACCGAAGGGATGAAGACGATCACGGAGCCGCCGATGATGCCGGGAATGGTCTGCGGCAGGATCACCTTCAGAAAGGTCTGCCGCCGGTTCGCGCCAAGATCCATCGAGGCTTCGACCAGCGACCGGTCGAGATTGTCGATCGCGGCATAAAGCGGAAGAAACATGAACGGCACCATCACATAAACCATGCCCAGCACCACGGCGGCAGGGGTATAAAGAAGCTCGATCGGTTCGCGGATGATGTGCAGCGCAATCAGGGTCTCGTTCAGGACCCCGGAAGGCTTCAGGATCAGAAGCCAGGCATAAAGCCGCACGATCAGGCTGGAAAAGAACGGCAATGCCACCAGGAACAGGAAAAAGAGCCGCGCGCGTTCCGGCAGACGCGCGACCCAGAACGCCACCGGATAGCACAGCACCAGGCACAGCGCCACCGTCAGCACTCCGAACGCCAGCGACCGGAAAAGGATCTGCAGATAGACCGGCTCGTATATTTCCTCGATACCGTCGGCCCAGCCGAAGATGCGGCCGTAGTTCCAGTGGTAAAACGACCATTCGACGCCACCATAAAGGCCGGGCGTGAGAAACGAAAAGACCGCGATTATCAGAAGCGGGACCAGAAAGAAAACGCCAAGAAAGATCGTCACCGGCGCCAGCAACACGCCAAGAACCACCGAGTCGCGGCGAAGGGCCATCACCGATCCTCCAGAATGTGGATCACCGCCGGATCGTAGGCCAGATTGATCGCATCACCGGTCATTGGTGCATCGGCGCCGTCGCGCGTGGTGACGCGAATTTCGGCGCCTCCCGCTTCGGGGCGTACAAAGATCACGAGATCGGAGCCCAGATAGACCGACCGCATCACTGTACCGGCGATGCCTTCGGCGCCGGGGTGCAAGCTCTCGGGGCGCAGCACCGCCGTCACCGCCTCGCCGCGGCTGCGCCCCGCCGCGGGCAAGCTCAGGCAGGTGCCCTCGGCGGTCCTGGCCCGCGCCAGATCGCCTTCGATCCGGTCGACGGTAAGCGCGAAGATATTGGTCTCGCCGATGAATTCGGTAACGAAGCGGTTGCGCGGATGGCGGTATATTTCGCGCGGGGTGCCGATCTGCTCGATCCGGCCCTCACGCATCACAACCACCCGGTCGGACATGGTCAGGGCCTCCTCCTGGTCATGGGTGACAAAGATGAAGGCGATGCCCAGCCGGGCCTGAAGCGCTTTCAGTTCAAGCTGCATCTGCTGGCGCAGGTTGCGGTCCAGGGCCGATAGTGGCTCGTCCAGCAACAGCAGCCGGGGTTCGGCGATGATCGCCCGGGCAAGCGCGACCCGCTGGCGCTGCCCGCCGGAAAGCTGCGACGGGCGGCGGCTGCCCATGTCCGACAGCCCGACGGTTTCCAGCGCATCGCTTACCTTGCGCTCGCGCGCGGCGCGGTCAACGCCGCGCACCTCAAGTGCGTAGCCCACATTTCGGGCCACGCTCATATGCCCGAAAAGCGCATAGCTCTGGAACACCGTGTTGATCGGCCGGCGGAACGGAGCGAGCTTCGACAGATCGGCGCCTTCCAGTCGCACCGTGCCGCCATCGAGCATCTCGAATCCCGAAATCGCGCGCAAGAGCGTGGTCTTGCCGCAACCCGAAGGGCCAAGAAGCGTGACGAATTCATTCTCGTCAACGTTCAGGTCGACCCTGTCCAGGGCGGTGACCTTGCCGCCCTCGGGTGTAGTGAAGATGCGCCGCGCGCCGCGGATTTCCAACAATGCCATTTCCTGCCCCGAAGTTGCCGCCCGCCAGAGCCCGCGATGCGCTATTGCGCGGTGCGGATCGTGTTCCAGGCCCGGTCGTAAAGCTTCAGCGCCTTGCCAAGATCGACGAAGGTCTGCACCCGCTTCAACGTTTCGGGGGGCAGGGTGATGGTGGGATCGTTCCTGATGTAATCGGCAACCAGTTCGCGCGCCGGCACGTTGGCCGATCCGTTGAACTGCTGGTCCACGTTCAGCGCGGCGATTTCGGGGCGCAGGTAGAACTCCATGAAACGCTTGGCCTCTGCCTTGTCTGGCGCTGTCTTCAACATGCACATGTCTTCCTGGTAAAGCGTCGCACCTTCCTTGGGGATGACATATTTGATGTTCGGCTTGTCGACGTAATACACATGCCCGCCGACGAAGAAATGCGCGGCGGCAATATCATTCGAAAGCAGCAGGGTCGGCGATTCGTAGGTGAATGCGGACACGGCCGGTTTTTTCGACAGGATGTAGTCCGTCGCCTCCTGTATCTCTTCCGGGTCGGTCGAGTTGATCGAATGTCCGGTCATGAAAAGACCGATGGCCATGACCTCGCGCATGTCATCCAGGAGAGTGATCTTGGCCCCTGTCTTTTCGGGAATATTGAAAAAATCCGCCCAGCCGGTGATCGGGCCGGTGATGTCCTCGTTGTAGAATATGCCCACGGTCCCGAAAGCATAGGGCAGACAGTATTCCGACTTGGGGTCTTCTTGCGAACGGAAGGTCGCGGGGTCGATGTTCTCGAAACCGGGGGATTGATTGATGTCGGTCTTTTCCAGCAGGCCGAGCTTCATCATGATGTCGTGCATGTGGACGGACGGAAAGATGATGTCATAACCCGTGGCGCCGGCCTGGATCTTGGCCAGCATCTCCTCGTTCGAGGAATAGGTGTCGAGACTGACTTCGATGCCGGTCTCGTCGCTGAATTTCTTCAAGATGAGCGGGTTGATATAGTCGCCCCAATTATAGAGCGCCAGCTTGCCTTCGGCGTCGGCAGCGGTTCCCAGAAGCGCCAGCCCTAGCGCGAGACCGATAGCTTTTCTCATGATCCTCTCCCTTTTCGCCGCTCGCGGAACCTCTGGCCCCAATGCTGCGGCTATGTTACTTTTGGTGATATATCTCTAACATTAATAATGATTGCTGTAAATCCTGTCATGAATCAAGCTGGCCCCGAATCCGATGAATCGCACCTTGCCGCGCGGCTGCGCGCCATTGGGGGTGCGTTGACCAAATCCGAGGCGATCATCGCCCAATGGCTGATCGCGAACGAAGCCACCGTGGCGCTGGAGTCCGGCGCCTCGATCGCCGCCAAGACCGGCGTCAGCGAAATTACCGTCAGCCGTTTTCTCAAACGCGCGGGATTCAAGGGTCTTGCGGGTCTCAAGGAAGAATTGAAACTGACCCGGATAAGCCATCTCGCCACCACGCCCGATTTCTATCTGCGGTTGATCGACGGAGGGATTTCCGCATTTCTCAAACGCGATGCCGAGGCAATTCTGGCGATCTCCAAGGAAGTCGAAAAACCTTGCTGGCAAGAGGCGATCACAACCATCGCCGACGCCGAAGATGTCTATGTCACCGGCTTTCAGACGGTTCGCGGCCTGGCCGAAGATTTCGCGCGCCGGCTGGGAATCGTGCGCGATTCGGTCCGGTTCCTGTCTCCGCATGACGACGGCCTTGTGGAATGGATATCGGCGGGCCGCCACAAGGACCGGGCGCGCTGTCTTGTGATGATAGACATAGTCCCCTACGCGCGCGAGGCACGCCCGATCGTCCGCATCGCCCGAGAGGCGGGGATCGACGTCGTCGTCGTGACCGACATTCTCAATACCTGGGCCACCGAGGAAACGCCCTTTGTCTTCCATGTCACGACCAAGATGAACACCTTCCTGGAAAGCACCGGGCCGATGACCACAATGGTCAATGTGATCATTCATGCCGTATCCAGCAAATGCCCGGAAAACACACGCCGCCGCATCAAGGAATGGCCGCCGCTGATCGAGGCGCTGAAACTTTACTGACCGCATGGCCGCGCCCCGGCAAACCGGGGTGCGCGCGGCAGGCCGGATGGCGGCTATCCGGCGCGTTCGGTACGGAAATGATCCGGCAGTATCCGGGCCAGAAAAGCCCGGGTTCCCGCAAGCGCGGTTTCCTTTGGGGATGCCTCGGGAAATAGATGCATGCGCTGCCAGTAGCCATCGGTGAGCGTGTCGATCCAATCCGCGACAGCTTCGGCAGCCGCCGCCTGGTCGTCGGGGAAAAAGGCGCGGCATATCTCGCGGATGGCGCCCCCCCGGTTCAGGTCGAACTGTTGGGTTATGCTGGCATACTGGGGCGTGAAATTCTGCTCGCCCCAGAACGCGAACCAGATCGACAGCGATTCCGCGTTGCAGATGTCCTCATTGAAATCGGCCTCGATCAGCGCCCAGAGCCGGTCTTTCGGATCGTCCCCGGCCTCGTCGACCGCCTTGCGCCAGTTGGCCTCGTATTTCTGGTAGAGATCTTCGAGCGCCGCCACCAGCAGCCCGTTCTTGGACTTGTAGTAGAACACCGCCACCCCTTGCGAAAGCCCCGCCTCGTGCGCCACGGTCGCCAATGTGGTTTTCGCCAGGCCGTTGCGAACGATCGAGCGCTGGGCCGCATCGAGAAGCTGGCGCCGCCGCATGTCGGCGTTTTCCTTGCGTTCCCTTCTGGGCCTTGTGGCCTGAACGTTCTGCTCCGTCATCCGATCATCATCCGCTACCCGCCCGATCCTGCCGCCGCGTTTGGCACCGTTGTTTCACAAATCGCGAATACTGTCAGCCCCGGAAAGTTTATTTGAGCGCTCAAAAAATGATTTACTGTGCCGCCCGGTTCTCCTAGAGTTTGCCTGAAACGGAGAATGGGCGATGAGCCGGCACGACAGATATGACGCGATCATCGCCGGGGCGGGGCATAACGGGCTGACCGCCGCGTGCTACCTCGCGCGCGCGGGGCTCAGGGTTCTGGTCGTCGAAAAGAACGACTGGGTCGGCGGCGCCGCGGTCAGCCGGTCGCTGCACGAAGGCTGGACCTATTCCAACTGTTCCTATGTCTGCTCGCTCCTGCGCCGCGAAATCGTCCGCGATCTCGAACTGCCGCGCTTCGGCCTTCAGGTGATCCCCTACGAAGGCGGGGCCAGCTTCACGCGCGACGGGGATTATTTCGCCTATTTTTCGGATCACGACGCGCTGCGCCGCGAAATGGCGCGCCACAGCCCGGCGGATGCCGATGCCTATGCGCGTTTCAGCCAGACCGTGATGCGCCAGTGCCGGTTCATCCGGCCGTTCCTGTTGCGCAACGCGCCCGATCCGGCGTCGCTGAGGCCGCGCGATATGGGCGAACTTCTGTTCCTGATCCGCAAGGCGCATGGCCTGGGACGGCGCGAACTGGCCGAAACCCTGCGCTTCTGGACCCTGTCCATCGGCGATTTCCTCGATGAACATTTCCAAAGTGACCTGATCAAGGCGCATCTCGCCGGCTCGGGCATCATCGGCACGGGTCTTGGCGTCTATTCGCCCGGAACGGCCTATGTGCTGTTGCATCACTACATGGGCGATGTCGACGGCACGATCGGCGCCTGGGGCTTCGCGCGCGGCGGCATGGGCGCCATCTCCAACGCGCTGGCGGCAAGTTTCCAAGAGGCGGGCGGCACCATCGTCACCGGATCGGGCATCGACCGTTTTCTGGTAAGCGACGGCCGCGTGACCGGAGTCGCGCTGGAAAACGGCGACAGCTATGCGGCGCCGGTCGTGGCGTCGAACATGGATGTCAAACGCACCTTCCTCAAGCATACGGATCGCAAGCACCTGCCCGAAGATTTCATCCGCGCGGTCGAACGGTTCAAGATCCGCGGCTCTTCGGGCAAGCTCAACATCGCGCTTGATGCGCTGCCCGACATTCCGGCCGCGCCCAGGGGCGCGCCGTTCCTGCGCGGTGACATGCATTGCTCGACCTCGCTTGCCGAACTCGAACGCGCCTATGACGACTGGAAAGAAGGGCGCTGGTCGGCCGAGCCCTATTTCGACATGCTGATCCCCAGCCAGATCGACCCGACGATGGCCCCCAAGGGCAAACACATGATGACGGTTTTCGTGCAATATGCGCCCTATGATCTGGAAATGAACGGGGTGCGCTCGGCCGACAACTGGAACGATGACACCCGCAAGGCCTTCGCCGACAGCGTCTTTGACAAGATCGCCCAGGCGATGCCCGACATCCGCGACAGGGTCGTTCATGCCGAAATCCGCTCGCCGTGGGATATCGAGAACGAGGTCGGCCTCACCGAAGGCAATATCTTTCAGGGCGAACTGACCTTCGACCAGTTGCTCTTCAACCGCCCGGTTCCGGGCTATGCGCAGTACCGCACGCCGATCGCGGGCCTTTATCTGGCCGGCTCGTCCGCCCATCCCGGCGGCGGCGTCATGGCCGCGCCCGGGGCGAATGCGGCGCGCGAAATCCTGCGCGGCCTCGGCAAGGCAGGGAGGATGCCCGATCATGCCGCCTGACGCGACAGGAGCCGGGAAGGGGGCCTTCGACGTTGTGCTCATCGGCGGCGGGCACAACGGGCTTGCCGCGGCGATCACGCTGGCGCGCAAGGGCAGATCGGTCTGCGTGCTGGAACGCGCCGACCGCCCGGGCGGCATGGCCCGCAGCAGCGAACCGGCCGCGGGCGCGCATGTGCCCGAGATCGCACATCTTCTCTACAACCTCGATGCCAGGGTGGCACGGGAACTGGGGCTCGGGCTTCTTCTGAAATCGCCGCCCATTCCGGCGGTCTCGCTGGCGCCCGATGGCCGGCACGTGGTCATCGCGGGCGATGCCGCGCGGTTCGCCGATGGCACGCCCCATCCCGATGCCCCGGCCTTTGGTGAACTGAACGCGCGGCTGCGCCGCTTCGCGGGCCTGCTGGGGCGGTTGTCGCTGAAATCGCCGCCAAGGTTCGATGGCGGGCTGGCGAGCCTCGCCACGATGGGCGAGATGGCCGCGCTGGCCCGGCTGGGGCTCGACCTGAAGCGGCTCGGCAAGCACGAGATGCGCGAATTCCTGCGCATTCTGCTCGGCAACGCTCATGATCTGGTGCTCGACGAAATGGCGGACGGGCCGCTTGCCGGCGCCATCTGCGCCGACGCGGTGCGCGGCAACCATGTCGGCCCGCGCTCTCCGGGGACGGTATTCAACCTGATGTACCGGCTGGGCAGCGGCGGCGCGGTGCGCCTGCCCGAAGGCGGCATGGGCGCTGTCTGCGGCGCGTTCGAGCAGGCCGCGCGCGCCGCAGGGGCGGAAATCCGCACCGGCTGCGATGTCGTGCGCATCCTGGTCGAGAATGACGCGGCCAAGGGGGTCGCGCTGCGCGACGGCACGACGATCAGGGCCGGGGCGGTGCTTTCCTCGGCCGGGCCGCTCCAGACCATGACCCTTGCCGGGATCGGCCATTTCGATGTCGAAGCGGTGCGCCGGGCGCGCAACCTGCGCTGCAAGGGAACGGTGGCCAAGCTCAACCTGGTTCTCGGGGCGGCGCCCGAAATCACCGGGCTGCGCGGCGATCTTGCCGCCGGGCGGCTTCTGGTCGCGCCCTCGGCGGTGGCGGTCGAACGTGCCTTCAACCCCGTGAAATATGGCGAACTGCCCGCCGAGCCGGTGATCGAGGCGGTGATCCCGACGCTGACCGAACCGTCGCTTGCCACAAACGGCCGGCACATCCTGTCGGCCAATGTCCAGCACATCGCACACACGCCACGGGGCGGCTGGGGCGATGCGGCCCGCAACCGGATCACCGCGACGGTTCTGTCGCAGCTCGAAAGACATATGCCGGGGCTGAAAGGGCTGGTCGAGGCGGCCGAACTTCTCACGCCCGCCGACATCGAGGCGCGGTTCGGCGCGCCTGGCGGCCATTGGCACCATGCGGAAATGGGCATCGACCAGATTCTCACGCTGCGCCCGGCAAACGGGCTGGCGCATTACCGGCTCGCGGTTCACGGCCTCTACCTGTGCGGCGCCTCTGCCCATCCCGGCGGCGACGTGACCGGCCTGCCGGGCCGTAACAGCGCCCGTCAACTGCTCAAGGACAGGATCCTCTGATGCCCCAAGCGACCCGGAAAAGCCACGTGCCCGTGGGGGCGATCCCGACACCGCTTCACGCCCGGCTCGAGGCGCTGAGCACCGCCAGGCGCTGGACCAACTGGGCGGGGTTCGTCTCGCCGC
This sequence comes from Paracoccaceae bacterium, assembly GCA_020446815.1. GTDB lineage: Bacteria > Pseudomonadota > Alphaproteobacteria > Rhodobacterales > Rhodobacteraceae > Albidovulum. Next base: position 226,930 of record JAGRDY010000029.1, on the reverse strand, counting down.
TCGTGCTCGATACCGCAGAGTTCGAGTATTTCGCGATCCGCAACCAGTCGACGCTGTTCGACATCTCGCCGATGCACAAATATCGCATCACCGGGCCCGATGCCCTGGCGGTGGTCAACCGGCTGGTCACGCGCGATGCGGGGCGGATGCGCGACGGCCGCGTGGGCTATGCGCTGTGGTGCGACGAAGAGGGGATGGTGATCGACGACGGCACCCTGTTCCGGTTCTCCGACACCGATTTTCGCCTTTGCTGCCAGGAACCGATGCTGGGCTGGCTGCAAGAGACCGCCTGGGGCTTCGATGCCGATATTCGCGACGAATCCCACGAAATCGCCGGTCTCGCGCTTCAGGGGCCGACCAGCTATTCGCTCCTGTCCGATGCCGGGCTGGCCGCCGCCGCCGCTCTCGGGCCGTTCGACATGGCCGAGATCGAGCCGGGCCTGGTGATTTCGCGCACCGGTTTTACCGGCGATCTGGGATACGAGCTGTGGACCGCCTGGGATAGCGTGGCGGATCTGTGGGACAGGCTCTGGGCCGCCGGCGCGCATTGCGGCCTTCGCGCCATCGGCTCACAGGCGCTCGACATCTGCCGCATCGAAGCCGGGTTCATCGCCGCCGGCGTCGATTTCCAGCCCGCCCATGCCGCCGTCCGGCTGCATCGCGGCCGCAGCCCGATCGAGCTTGGCTTCGAAAAGCTCGTGGATTTCGGCAAGGGCCATTTCAACGGCCGCCGCGCACTCCTCCCGCAGCGCGGGACCGGGGGCAGGCATCATCTGGCCCGCATCGACATCGCCGGTTTCAAACCGGCCGGGGGCGCGCTGATCTATCACCGCAAGAAAAAGGAAGTCGGCCATGTGACCTCGGGCGTCTGGTCGCCCACCACCAAGCGCAACATCGCCCTGGCCGAATTCAGGGCCCCCTATGGCAGGACCGTCACCGACAATCTCTGGGTCGAAATCTATGTGAACCAGGAAGGTCAGTGGGACCGCCGCATCGTGCCGCTCACCGTCGTGAGCGAGCCGTTTTTTCGCAATGCACGGTCAAGGGCGACTCCGCCCGGGCCGTTTTGATGACAAGGAGCAAGAGATGAGCAAGATGATGGCTGCAACCCGTTTGAACGAACCCGGCGTCAAAACGCTGCACGAATGGGACCGAATGAACCAGATCCACCCCTGGGCCGCCATGGACGACTGGCGCGGCTATGACAACATGCTGGTCGATTCCGCCCAGGGCATCTACATATGGGACGGCGACGGCAAGCGATATATCGACGGGCCGGCCGGGATGTGGTGCACCCAGATCGGCTATGGCCGGCAGGACATGGCCGACGCGATCGCCGCGCAGGTGGTCAGGATGCCCTACACCTCGCCCTTCACCAACCTCACCGAACCCTCGGCGGTTCTGGCCAAGAAGATCGCCGATCTGGCGCCGGGCGATCTCAACAACGTCTTCTTCACCACCGGCGGCTCGACCGCCGTCGACACCGCCCTGCGCACCATGCAATACATGAACAACCGCCGCGGGCGGCCCGGCAAGAAACTCATCCTGGCCCGCGAAAAGGGGTACCACGGATCGACCTATCTGGCCCATTCGGTGACCGGCAAGGAACGCGAAAAGAGCCATTTCGATTTCGAGACCCGGCTGGTGCATTTCCTGCCCGACGTCAATCCCTATTGCCGCCCCGAAGGCATGAGCGTCGCGGCATGGTGCGACGCCAAGGTGGCTGACCTCGAAAACGCCATCGCCACGATCGGCGCCGACCGGATCGGGGCGTTCATCGCCGAACCGATCCTCGCCTCGGGCGGGGTCATCGTGCCGCCGCCGGGATACCACAAGCGCACCTTCGATATATGCCGCGCCAATGACATCCTCTACATCTCCGACGAGGTGGTGACCGGTTTTGGGCGGCTCGGCCACTGGTTCGCTTCCGAAGACCTCTTTGGCATCCAGCCCGACATGATCACCTGTGCCAAGGGGCTGACCTCGGGCTACCTGCCGCTCGGCGCCTGCATCATCTCCGACAGGGTGATGGAGTCGATGAGCCATCTGGGCGAGCCGTCGAGCTTCAGCAACGGCTATACCTATTCGGGCCATCCGGTCTGCTGCGCCGCCGCGCTGAAGAATATCGAGATCCTCGAAGACGAACGCATCCTCGAACATGTGCGCCAGATCACCCCGCATTTCCAGAAGCGGCTGCGCGATCTGGCGAAATTCGACATCGTCGGTGATGCGCGCGGCATGGGGCTGTTGGGGTGCGTCGAATGCAAGGCCCGTAATCTGGAGGCCCAGCGCCTGCTCGGATCGAAAGTCGACGACGCCTGCGAGGCCCGCGGCCTGATCGTGCGCCCGCTGATCAACATGGCGGTGGTCTCGCCGCCGCTGATCATCACCAAAGCGCAGATCGACGAGATGTTCGACATTTTCGAGGACGCGCTCGATGAGGTTCAGACGGCAACCGGCGACTGACGCGGCCGCCGCGCCGGGCGCGGCCCCGGCCAAGGCCGGCCCCCGCGCCATGCGCAGTGGCCGCCCCGCGTTCCGCGCCGCGAATCGCGGGGCATCCCGCCGCAGGGGTGATCGGCCAAAGCGTCCGGTCCCGCCGGGCTAGGTCATCGCCCGTCGCCCGGTTCACGGCGTTTTGGAAAGACCCTGAGCCGGCGAAACCCCGCCACGCCTTCGCCGCGCCCGGGCATCTGGCGTTCGCGGGCGTCTGGCGCGCTCGGGCATCTGGCGCTGGCTGCCGGGCCGGGTGTTTTTCGCCCCGCCCTGCGCCCCGCTTCAATGCGTCCAGGCGCCCTTGCGGCCGGTGGCGAAATTCTCGCCATAGCCGCCGGGGCGGATATTGGCCTTGCGGACATGGGGCTGCGTCACGATATAGTCGAGCCCCTTGCCGCGCGCATAGTCCTCTGCGGCCGCGCATGTGTCGAATTGCAACCGCACCTGCGACTGGGTGTCGCCCGACCCGGTCCAGCCCATCAGCGGATCCAGTTCGCGCGCCTCGGCGGGGGCGAATTCCAGGATCCATTTATGGGTCCTGGCGGTTCCCGACTGCATGGCGTTTCGGGCAGGCTGGTAGATACGGGCACGCATCGGCAAACTCCGGTTTCGGTCAACCTCTTATCGTGAAACACAGGCAGTTGTGCAAGGCCCTGTGACGCGCCGGTCGCGCCCTTGCCCTTGAACCGGCACGCGAAGCGATCAAATTGGAGGCAACCCGAGGGAATCAGCCATGCCGCACAACAATACCAATGCCCCCGCCCCCCGCCCCGAGGTCCTGACCCGCCCCAAGCTGGAAGGCGGCAGGCGGTTCGCGATGCACACCGGCTATAGCGCGGCCGGCGACCAACCCGCCGCGATCCGCGAAATCAGCGAGGCGATCCTGGCGGGCGACCGCGATCAGGTGCTGCTGGGCGCCACCGGCACCGGCAAGACCTTCACCATGGCCAAGGTGATCGAACAGACCCAGCGCCCGGCGATCATCCTCGCCCCCAACAAGACGCTGGCCGCCCAGCTCTACGGCGAATTCAGGGGGTTCTTTCCCGACAATGCCGTCGAATATTTCGTCTCCTATTACGACTATTACCAGCCCGAAGCCTATGTGCCGCGCACCGATACCTTCATCGAAAAGGAATCCCAGATCAACGAACAGATCGACCGGATGCGCCATTCGGCCACCCGTGCGCTGCTCGAGCGTGACGACGTCATCATCGTCGCTTCGGTGTCGTGCATCTATGGCATCGGCTCGGTCGAAACCTATTCGGCGATGACCCAGGATCTGACGGTCGGCGGCTCCTACGATCAGCGCAAGGTGATGGCCGATCTCGTCGCCCAGGCCTACCGGCGCAACGACCAGGCGTTTTCGCGCGGATCGTTCCGGGTGCGCGGCGACAGCCTCGAACTGTGGCCCGCCCACCTCGAGGACCGCGCCTGGCGGTTTTCGTTCTTCGGCAACGATCTGGAAAGCATCACCGAATTCGACCCCCTGACCGGTTCCAGAACCGATACTTTCGATACCATCAGAATCTATGCCAACAGCCACTACGTCACCCCGCGCCCGACCCTCAACCAGGCCATCCAGGGCATCCGCAAGGAACTGATCCTGCGCCTGAAACAGCTTCGCGGCGACGGCAAGCTGCTCGAGGCGCAGCGTCTCGAACAACGCTGCAACTTCGATCTGGAAATGCTCGAGGCCACCGGCGTCTGCGCGGGGATCGAGAATTATTCGCGCTACCTCACCGGCCGCGCGCCGGGCGAGCCGCCGCCCACGCTTTTCGAATTCATCCCCGATCACGCCATCGTCTTCGCCGATGAATCGCACGTCTCGGTGCCGCAGATCGGCGGCATGTACAAGGGCGACTACCGGCGCAAGTTCACGCTCGCCGAACACGGCTTTCGGCTGCCCTCCTGCATGGACAACCGCCCCCTGAAGTTCGAGGAATGGGACGCGATGCGCCCGCAATCGGTGTTCGTCTCGGCCACGCCCGCGGCGTGGGAGCTGGAGCAATCGGGCGGCGTCTTTGTCGAACAGGTGATCCGCCCCACCGGCCTGATCGACCCGGCCGTGGAAATCCGCCCCGTGGAGATGCAGGTCGACGACCTTCTCGACGAGGCCCGCAAGGTGGCCGCGAAAGGCTACCGCACGCTGGTCACCACGCTGACCAAGCGCATGGCCGAGGATCTGACCGAATACATGCACGAACAGGGCATCCGCGTGCGCTACATGCATTCCGACATCGACACGATCGAACGGATCGAGATCCTGCGCGACCTGCGGCTCGGCGCCTTCGACGTGCTCGTCGGAATCAACCTGCTGCGCGAAGGGCTCGACATCCCCGAATGCGGGCTGGTGGCGATCCTCGATGCGGATAAAGAGGGCTTCCTGCGGTCAGAGACCTCGCTCATCCAGACCATCGGCCGCGCCGCGCGCAACGCCGAGGGGCGCGTCATCATGTATGCCGACCATGTCACCGGCTCGATGGAACGGGCGCTGGCCGAAACCAACCGCCGCCGCGAAAAGCAGATCGCCTATAACGAGGCCCACGGCATCACCCCCGCGACGGTGCAAAAGAACGTCGAGGATATCCTCGCCGGTCTCTACAAGGGCGACGTGGACATGAACCGGGTGACCGCCAAGGTCGGCAAACCGATGCACGGCGCCAACCTCGAGGCGCATCTCGACGCGCTGCGCACACAGATGCGCAAGGCCGCAGAGAATCTGGAATTCGAGGAGGCCGCACGGCTTCGCGACGAGATCAAGCGGCTCGAAGCCGTCGACCTCGCGCTCTCCGACGACCCGCTGGCCCGGCAATCGGCAATCAATGAGGCCGTGGAGGCCGCCGGCGTCAAGGCCGGACGCTCGACGGCGGGCCGGGCCGGGATGAGGGGCGGGAAGAGGCGGAGGGGGTGATGAAAAGATTTGATCCGACAAGGTACTGCTCTACCATGCCTGACCGCCAACTCCTGCGCCTACTAAGATCCACATCACTCGAGCCAAGCCACGCAGAGGCCATTCGCCAGTTCATTTCGGATCGTGAACAGAGCAAGATCGAGGAGCAACGGGCTATCCGAGAGATCGAAAGAGAGCGAGGGCACAACGGTAAGCGCGTTCTTGGGGCTGGAATTTTTCCCAGATTAACGCGCCTAACGGCCAAGAGAGGAAAGCTGCTGCAGGGTGGAAAGGTCAATCCTAAGTAGATTCTTCCCTAAACGTAAGGCGTAGTAGGGTGGGGTTCCACCCCACCATCCTTCTTCGCCGCCCGGCCCTGCGGCAACGCAATCCTCCACCATATGCGCCGCCAACCCGTGCAAATGGTGGGGTAAAACCCCACCCTACGATCCATCCGTCAAATCATGCCTCTCGGTCGATCCGCGCAAATGGTGGGGTGGAACCCCACCCTACGGCGCCTTCCTGCCCGGATGGCCCCGCGTGCCGACGAATAGGGCCAATCCTCGGGGTTCTCGACCAATCCGTGCTCCACGGGGTTGAGCCAGCAATATCGGACATGCGCGGCGTAATCCTGGTCGTCACGGATCATATGCTCCCAGAACCGCCGCTGCCATATCCCCGCATCGCCCTTGGCAATCTTGCTTGGGGACCGGGGAATGGGCCAGATGTCATTGGTGGGGTGGAACCCCACCCTACGCAAACCTCTCGTGAAGCGTGCCTTGATCGCCCCCCACCGCAGCGAATAATCTGCGTCGCCCTCGGGCATGGTCCACACCGCATGGATGTGGTCCGGCAACACCACCATCGCGTCGCAACGCACCGGATGATCGGCCACCGTCGCCCGGTACGCCGCGCGCAAGACCTCGATATTGTCGGTCAATGTCGACCGACCCCGCTGCGCGAGGTTGACGGTGAAGAAATACGAAGCCCCGGCAACCCGGAAGCGGCGATAGTTCGGCATGACCGCGAGAATGCGCTTTTGCGGTTAACAAGGCGTTTTGCGCGTCGGCATGACAATATTCATCGCCGAGCGCCACCGCCGCGCCTGCTATCCGCCGCCGGTGCGCGCCGGACGCACGAATTTCGCCCCGCCGGCGCGTCGGGCACCGCCCGCCAGGGGAATGGCCCGCACCCTGGCCGCCGGTTCCCGTTCGCAGGCGATGCCGTCGCCGTCGGTGTCGTTGCGCGCATGATAGCCCAGCGCGCCCCGGCGCGCCGGGGCCAGCCCCACCGCCGCCGCCGCCGGGCAGCCGCCGCGCGCCACCAGATCCAGCAGCGCCTCGGCCGGCGCATAGGGGCTGGTGCGCAGAAAGAGCGACAGGCCCACAGCCAGCGCGACCACCGGAATCGCCGCCAGTTTCAGGATCACGAAGGCCAGATAGTAGGCCACCCCGCGCCGGCGCGCGGCCGGTCTGTAGCCGGGTCTGTCGCCGGATCTGTTGCTGTGGCCCCCGGCGATATGCTGCGCGTTTGTCATGGGTTCCGGTTACGCGAAGAAAACGGCCGTATCATGGCGGCCGGCCGGGCTTGGCAGACGCCGGGCTTGGCGGGCGGGCTTGGCGGGCGGGGAGGGCCGCCCTTGCGCCGCCTGTCCCTACCGATGTCGGGACGGATGCCCGACGGATGCGGGACGCAAACCCGACGCGGGCGGGACGGTCGTTTTCGACCGGGACCACGAGGCATGGAGACTTCCTTTACCGCAAGGTCTGTGGCATGTGGAATCAGGCCGGCCGCCGTGGGAGAGGCGCGGGCACCCATCATCAGGTCAGGGGGACTACCACATGAAAATCGGCTTCATCGGTCTGGGCAATGTCGGTGCCAAACTCGCCGGATCGATCCTGCGCAATGGCTTCGATCTGACGGTGCGCGATCTTGACCGCGATCTGGCGCGGCCGTTCCTCGATCAGGGCGCGCGGTGGGCCGACAGCCCCCGGAAGATGGCCGAAACCTGTGATATCGTGATCACCTGCCTTCCTTCTCCGGCGGCCTGCTCCCTGGTGATGGAAGCGCCGGACGGCATCATCGCAGGGCTGTCGGCGGGCAAGATCTGGGCCGAAATGTCCACCACGGACGAGGCCGAGGTCAAACGCATCGCCGAACGGGTCTCCGCCAGGGGCGCGGCTGCCATCGAATGCCCGGTCTCGGGCGGCTGTCACCGCGCGGCCACCGGCAATATCTCGATCTTTGCCGGGGGCAGTCGCGATACTTTCGAACGGATGCTGCCGCTTCTGGCCACCCTCGGCCGCCGCATCCTGCATACCGGCCCCATCGGCACCGCCTCCAAGCTGAAAGTCATGACCAACTACCTCGCCACCGCCAATCTTGTGACACTCTGCGAAGCGCTGGTGACAATGAAGGCGGCCGGTCTCGATTTGGCCACGACCTATGAGGCGATCGCTATCTCGTCCGGCACATCTTTCGTGGCCGAGACCGAGGGCCAGGTGATCCTGAACGGCAGCCGCGACATCTCCTTTACCATGGATCTGGTGCTCAAGGACATCGGGCTTTTCCACAAGCTGGCCGAACAGCATGATATTCCTCTGGAAATCAGCCCGATGTTGATCGACATCTTCACCGACGGCCAGCAGCGTTACGGGGCCCGCGCCCAGTCGGACGATATCATCCGGCGGCTCGAGGATGCCACTGGCCTGGCGATCCTGGCCGATGGATTTCCCGCCGAAATGGTCGATGACGAACCCGAAGAGCCTGGCCATGAAGTGATTCCGCGCGGCCGTGGCTGACCGGCGGCAGAGGCTTAAAAGACCTCGCCGACCTCGTACATCACCGGCTCGAACCGCGAACACAGGGCCAAGATGCGCCGATTGCGCTCGCGCATTTCCGGGCTGCGGAGCATCGCCTGAAAATCCTTGCGGTCGCGCCACTGGCTGTAGTTGGCGATGCGGGTCTGGGCGTCGTTCATATGCAGACCGGCTCCGACAAAACCCGGCTGGTGGCGGATGAATTTCTCATATGCGTCAAGCAGTTCATCCATCAGATCATGGGCAGTGCCGGGGGTCATCTCGAATGTGGTGATCACGGTCTGGCCGGTAAAATCGCGCGAAATGGTCGGCATGGGATCCTCCGTTCTTGGGTTGGGTTCATTATCTGCCCAATCACCCGGTTCTGTAAACAGCCCTGACGCCGATCCGCGCATCGCGGCCGTCTGTGCCGAAGGTTCAAAGCAGCCTCAGGATTTCATCGGCAAGGGCGGATACCTCGGCGCCTGCCAGCCCGCGCGGCGCTTCGAGTGCCCCGCGACCCTGCCCGAGGCTTTCCGCGTAGACCACCCGGTTGGCCAGTTCGGCGACCATCACGCCGGCGCTCATTCCGCCCGCGGCGCGGGCTACATCCGTGCCCAGCCGCGTGCCGGCACGGGTGCGGTTCATCACCAGCCATGCCTGCTTCTTTTCGCGCTGGGCAAGGTCCAGCACACCCTCCGTCGCCCACAGGTCGACATGGGATGACGCGACCGGCACGAGGATCAGATCGGCCTCGCGCAGGGCGGGGCGCAGATCGGCGTCGACCTTTGGCGGAGTGTCGATGATGACGAAATCGGCGTCGCGTTTCAATTTCTCGCATTCATAAGACACGCCCCAGGCGGAAGAGGTGGAAAATTCCAGGCGCTCGGTGCCGGCCGTGGCGCGCCGCGCCATGAACCAGCGGCCAAGCGAGCCTTGCGGATCGGTGTCGAGCAGCGCGACCGACGCGCCGCGTTGCAGGAACGCGACGGCCAGATTGGCCGCGATCGTGGTCTTGCCCGATCCGCCCTTTTGTTGCGCCAGCGCGATCACCTTGCCCGCCATGCCATATCCTCGGTCTTGCAATGTTGACGCTGCACCGCAGCATACATTGTTTCACAGCGTTTGCACATGGCAATCCGATCGCAGAGGAAGAGGTGCCTTTACGGATCGGGGGGCAGGCGGTCTTCCAGCAGCGCAATCTTGTGCGTCGCTTCGACACCGGGTTTGGCCTCTGGCTTATTGGCGGCCTCTTCTATCCAGCGCAGCGCCGCATCCCGTTCGGCGACGTGAAAGACATGGACCGGCGAGGAAATGAGCGGCGCGAACATCTTTGCCCCCAGGCGGATCCACTCGATATCCGTGACGACGGCGATATGCCCGAAGTCGCTCAGATGCAAGAGGCCGAAAGTTGCATCCTCCCAGGCCGCTCCGGCAGAGAAGCCCTTGAAATCCGGGCCCATTTCATAAAACAGATGGGCCTTGCCCTGGCTTTTTACGGTTTCGCGAATGTGCGGGATCAACTGGTTCTCGTAGTTGGCCCTGGAAATATGGCCCCTGGCCGATACTGCCACGACATCCTTCGGAAAACCCTTCAGAAAAACGAACTCGCCTTCTTGCGTCGCACTCATGTCTCGTTCCTTCACGTTGGTGCGCCCCGGAAAGGCGCAGCATCACGTCCCAATGTGACAAAGATGGGCGGTTCTTTCCGCTGGCCAACAGGGTCACGTCGATATGTCGCAGCCGCCGACAAACACCATCGCGCCGGCTCAGACGGTTCTTAGCACGATCTTGCCGATGTGGCCCGAACTTTCCATCCGCGCATGCGCCGCCGCCGCGTCGAAAAGCGGAAATTCCGAATCGATCACCGGGGCGACCCTGCCCGCCTCGATCAGCGGCCAGACGTTCCTGCGCAACTCGTCGGCGATCCGCGCCTTGGCCAGGTCACTTTGCGGGCGCAGCGTCGAACCGGTTATGGTCAGCCGGCGCATCATGATCGGGGCAAAATTCAATTCGACCTTCGGGCCGGAAAGGAAGGCGATCTGCACCAGTCGCCCTTCATCCGCCAATGCCTTGATATTGCGCGCGATATAGTCGCCGCCGACCATGTCGAGGATCAGGTTCGCGCCACCTTCGGCGCGCAATATCTCCACAAAATCCTCGTCGCGGTAATTGATCGCCCTTTGCGCGCCCAGATCCATGCAGGCCGCGCATTTTTCGGCGCTTCCGGCCGTGGTGAACACCCGCGCGCCGATGGCATTGGCGATCTGGATCGCCGTGGTTCCGATACCCGATGATCCGCCATGCACCAGAAACCTTTCACCGGCCCGCAAGCCGCCGCGCATGAACACGTTCGACCAGACCGTGAAGCAGGTTTCCGGCAGGCAGGCGGCGGCGCGCAGATCCAGCCCCTTCGGCACCGGCAAGGCATGGGCTGCGGGCGTTGTCACATATTCGGCATAGCCGCCGCCGGGCAAGAGCGCGCAGACGGCATCGCCCGCCGACCATTCCGTCACACCTTCTCCGACCGCCGCGATGGTTCCCGATGCCTCCAGCCCCGGCAGGGGCGAGGCCCCCGGCGGCGGTGCGTAGGCTCCGGCGCGCTGCAAGGCGTCGGGCCGATTCACCCCGGCATAGGCGACCTTGATCAGAATCTGGCCATGCCCCGGCACCGGCACCGGAATATCAGCGGACCTGAGCACTTCGGGGCCGCCGGGTTGCGAAATTTCCATGGCGCGCATCGTCTTTGGCAGGGTCATGTCTTCTCCTTCGGGCGGATGCGTCCCGGCAGGTCATTCCGCGGGGCGGCAGGCGCGTGAACCTTTTCCAACATCTTCATCGGCCCTGCAAGCAGACGGCTCGACAACGGGTTGTCGCGGAGTTTGGCCTTGGTCTTTTCGATGCGCATCACGTCGTCGATGCGACGGTCGAGGAAGTTCCAGCTATCGGCATGGCCATCGGAAGTGTCACCCAGCCAGAAAAGCACCGTCGCGGAATAGACGCCCGCCAGGGTGGCACGCTTGGAATACCAGTTGATATCGTCCGAGGTATCACCGAGCGCCCGCCAGATCGTGTCGGCGGTGCCCCAGATCAGCCGCGCCCCGGTCGGCGCATTCATCGGCAACGCGAACAGGGCCGCCGCCCTGCGCACCGCTTCGGTATCGGCCGTTTCCAGCCGCGACCTCACCGCCAGCGCCACCCGGTCGCGGTAACGCCGCCCTCCGATATCGGCCGCCGCCAGCCTTTCGGCCATCTGCGCATCGCCGCGCCGGTGGTAGGCCACCGCCAGATCCAGCGCCCCGCGCGGGCAGATCAGCCGCGCCATGGCCGGTTCGATCCCCGCATCTGCCGCGGCGGCCGCGAAACAGCGGTCGCTCCACCCATCGAAGGCGACGTGATCCAACGCGGCATCCAGCAGTGCGTCTTTCTGGCCCGCGATATCCATCCCGTTGTTTTTCATGATCTAACCCCCGGTTTCAACATGGTAGACAAAGCCATTCCGCTTTGCTATAGCGGCGCTTCCTGCAATTACTTGCAACTCTAACCTAGGAAGGTGGTGACAACCACATGCAGGTCAGCGTTCGCGACAACAACGTCGAACAGGCGCTTCGGGCTCTGAAGAAGAAACTTCAGCGCGAAGGGGTGTTTCGTGAAATGAAGCTCAAGCAACATTTCGAGAAACCTTCCGTGAAGAAAGCGCGCGAGCAAGCCGAAGCCATTCGGCGCGCACGCAAACTGGCGCGCAAAAAGGCCCAACGCGAAAACGGGCTCTGATGCGGCCGGGGCTTTGCCGAAGCCACTGAATTCGCTGGCGGGGCAACCCGCACCGTTGAACCCCCGCAGCCCGGCTTCGGGGGTTTTTCGTTGCGCTGCCGCTTCGTTGTGCTGCCGCTTCGTTGCGCTGCCGCGCGCGCGGGGTCCGCTGCCTGTCCGGCAGATCCTTGCCGAAACCGGGAACCCGGCAACATGACAGCTTTCGCCAATGGCCTCAATCCGGTAGAAAGCGGAACATCTCCGGAGATCGATCATGCCCCTGCTGTCGCGCCGCACCGCCCTGGCACTCATCTGCGGCGGCCTTTCCGCGTGTGCCGGGCGAAGCGATGGCGCCGATATCCATGCCAGGGGCCCGCGAGACATCAACCGCCTGATCGGCAAATACGCCCGCATCTACGATGTGCCCGAAGATCTGGTGCACCGGATCGTTCAGCGCGAAAGCCGTTACAATCCCGGCGCCCGCAACGGCCCCTATTACGGATTGATGCAAATCCACCCCCAGACCGCGAAGGGCATGGGCTATCACGGGGAGCCCGAGGGGCTTCTTGATCCCGATACCAACCTGCGCTACGCGGTCAAATATCTGCGCGGGGCCTGGCTTGTCTCTCGCGGTGATCGCGACAAGGCGGTGATGTGGTATGCTCGGGGCTATTATTATGAGGCCAAGCGCATGGGATTGCTGGAAAAAACCGGACTACGAAGGTGATACCCGGAAAGGTTGATACACGAGCGGCGTGAATCGTCCGGCTACCCTTGCCGCACCGACTCGGCCCCCGGCAAGGCAAACCGCAAGAGCTTGCCTCATACCGGAATTGCCGTGGTCTGGCGAACTGTCCTGAGCGCGAAACTGGAATGCATCTGTGCCACCCCCGGCAAGCGCGCCAGAAACTGCCGGTGGATCCGGGCGAAATCTTCGGTATCCTGCGCCACGACCTTCAGCAGGTAGTCCGCGGTGCCGGCCATCAGGTGGCATTCGAGAATATCGGGCACACGCCTGACGGCGCGTTCAAACGCCTCCAAAAGCTCATCGGCCTGGCCCGAAAGGGTGATCTCCACGAAAACGGTCGTCGGCCGCCCCAGTTTGCGGGCATTCAACAGCGCCACGAAAGTATCGATGAAACCCTCTTCTTCCAGCCGCTGCACGCGCCTGTGGCAGGCCGAGGGCGACAGGTTGACCTGCTCGGACAGCTCGGAATTGGTGATCCGGCCCCGCTTCTGCAAAGCCGCCAGAAGGCGGCGGTCTATCGCGTCAATCTCCATTGTAGCGCAAATATATTCGACGTCCTTTCCAAATGATAGAATAAATTCCCATCAAGCCATGCCATACGCACCGATCTTTTCAAAGCATTTGCATGCGACCTGGTGCATGATCCCGGCGAAACACACCAGAGGAACGCGCAATGAAAATCGGATGCCCCAAGGAAATCAAGCCGCAGGAATTCCGCGTCGGGATGACGCCGAATGCGGCGCATGAGGCGGTCGCGAACGGTCATGAAGTCGTGATCGAAACCAATGCGGGCAATGGTGCCGGCTTTGCCGATGCCGATTACGTCGCGGCGGGCGCGAAAATTCTTGGCACCGCGAAAGAGGTGTTCGCCGCCGCCGAAATGATCGTCAAGGTCAAGGAACCGCAGGCGGTCGAACGCAAGATGCTGCGCGAAGGGCAGATCCTCTTTACCTATCTTCACCTGGCACCCGACCCGGATCAGACCACGGATCTACTGGCATCCGGGGCGACCTGCATCGCCTACGAAACCGTCACCGACCGCAATGGCGGTCTGCCGCTGCTGGCGCCGATGTCCGAAGTGGCCGGGCGTCTTGCCCCGCAGGTCGGCGCCTGGACGCTGCAAAAGGCCAATGGCGGGCGCGGTGTGCTCATGGGCGGCGTTCCCGGTGTCGGCCCCGCACGGGTTCTGGTCATCGGCGGCGGTGTTGTCGGCACCCACGCGGCGAAAGTCGCCGCCGGCATGGGCGCGGATGTCACCGTCCTTGACCGTTCGATCCCGCGCCTGCGCTACCTCGACGATGTTTTTGGCGGCACGTTCAAGAATTCCTACGCCTCGGCTGGCAATACCATCGACTACGCCCGCCAGGCCGACATGATCATCGGCGCGGTGCTGGTCCCCGGTGCCGCGGCCCCCAAACTGATCTCCCGCGCGCAACTCAAGGAATTGAAGCCGGGCGCCGCGCTGGTGGATGTCGCCATTGATCAGGGCGGCTGTTTCGAGACATCGAAGGCGACCACCCATCAGGATCCGGTTTATGAGGTGGACGGCATCATGCATTACTGTGTTGCCAACATGCCCGGCGCCGTCGCGCGCACCTCGACGCTGGCGCTTGGCAATGCCACCATGCCCTTCATGCTGGCCCTGGCCAACAAGGGCTGGAAAAAGGCCTGTGCGGATGATGAACACCTGTTGCGCGGCCTGAACGTCCATGCCGGTCAACTGACCTACGCTGCCGTGGGCGAGGCACTGGGGCTGCCGGTCACCGACCCCAGTTCGCTCGTCTGATGGGATTTTGGCGTTTCGGGCAATCCCCAAATCGCCAAGACCCTATTTCCAAGACCCTGCCGCGCCCTTGGCGCCCCCAGGCGCGTGGCCAAGCTTCATGGGCCGGATGTTTGCCGAAACCATCCAAGCAGGGCCCGCCACTCTGGCGGGCCACTGTGGGCCTCGGCGAAAGTGCTATTTTTTCAGAGCGTCCCGGATCTCAGCCAGAAGCTCTTCGGCTGTCGGGCCACTCGGGGCCTCGGGTGCGGGTTCTTCCTTTCTCGTTACGCTGTTGACTGCCTTCACAAGCATGAACACGACAAATGCGACAATCAGGAAATTGATCACCGCCATGATGAATTTGCCATAGGCGAAGACAGCGCCGTCCGGGCCGTCACCCAGGGCAACGCCAAGGCCCGAGAAATCGATCCCGCCCAAGAACAGGCTGATGACCGGATTGATCAGGTCGTCGACAAGCGACCCGACAATCGCCGTGAACGCCGCCCCGATGATGATCCCCACAGCCATGTCCATGACATTGCCCTTGGCGATGAATTCCTTGAATTCCTGCAACATGTCCTTACCCCCGAGTGTTTCACGCCGACGTCACGCGCTTGCGATTGTTTCGGCTCGCGCAATCGAACAGTAGCACGAGATCGGTTCAAGGGGAGAAATTTACCCCTTTTCCCATGCGCTTGTCGGCGGATACCCCCCGGTTTGCAAGGAAAACGATGAAGCAGACCCCGTGAAATGTTGCCAATAGCAGGACGATAACGGTGCCCCAAGACCGAAAATCCGCGTATCGCCGCCCGCGTCGCGATTTCAGCCCGGCAGATCGCCCCTCAGCACATAGCGCAATATCTCCACGACCTGACGCGGCGCTTCGGCCACCGCCAATGCCGCCGCATCCACCTCTTTCAGCGCATGGGCGTGATCGGCGCCGTGCAGCACGATTAGGGATTTGCCCAGCGCCGCCGCATATCCGGCATCGAAGGCCGCGTTCCATTGCCTGTACTTCTCGCCAAATCGCACCACGACGACATCGGCATCGGCAATGCCCTTGCGGGTGCGAATGGCGTTGACCATGGCTCCCTTGCGGTCGTGCCAGAACTTGGCCGGCTCGCCGCCCAGAATCGCCACCCCACAGTCGTCCGAGGCTGCGTGATCCGTCACCGGCGCCGAAAAGACCACATCGAGCCCTTCGGCACCGGCGATGATCTCCTCGCGCCAGTCGGTGTGGATCTCGCCCGAGAGATAGACTTTCAGCATCCGGTATCCCTTCTTCTGTTTCCAAATACCTCCGGGGGGCGGGCCGCAAGGCCCGTGGGGGGGCAGGCAGCCCCCCGTTGCGCGTCAACCGCGCAAGACCCCGCCGGTGGCCTTGCCGACCTTTTCGATGATCCTGGCGCTGACCGCCTCGATCTCGGCCTCGGTCAGGGTCTTGCCGGTGGGCTGCAAACGCACCGAAATCGCCAGCGACTTCTTGCCGGGCCCCATCTGCGCCTCGGCCTTGGCGCCCATGAACTCGTCAAAGACCGTCACCCGCTCGATCAGCGCCTTGTCCGCCCCCTGCGCGGCATTGGCCAGGCTCAGCGCCTCCACCCGCTTGTCGACCACAAAGGCGAAATCCCGCTCCACGGCCTGCAAATCCGACAGGTTCAGGGCGGCACGGGTCGAGCCCCTGGCTTTCGCGAACGGGACCGCCTCGACAAAGATGGTGAATCCGACCGCGGGCCCTTTCACATCCAGCGATTTCAGCACCCGCGGATGCAGCTCGCCAAAGGCCGCCAGCACGTTCCTGCCCAGCGCCATCCTGCCCGACCGGCCCGGATGAAACCAGCCCGCCGCATCGCGGTTGATCTGGGCCCGTGCCGGCGCGCCGATCGACGCCAATACCGCCTCGGCATCGGCCTTGGCGTCATAAATGTCGGCCATCCGGCGCGGTCGGTGAGGGTTGCGCGATGCGGTCGCCCCGACCATCAGCCCCGCTGCCTGCACCTGCTGCTCTCCGGGTTCGCCGCCGTGAAAGGCGGGGCCCACCTCAAAAAGCGCCATATCCGCAAAGCCGCGCGCCTGATTTCGGGCGGCGGCCTGCAACAGCCCTGGCAACAGATCGGGGCGCATGTGGGTCATCTCGGACGAAATCGGGTTTTCCAGCCGCGTTGCCTCGGCGCCGCCCCCGAACAGCGCCGCGCTGGCTGCGTCGATGAAACTGTAGGTCACGCATTCATTGTAGCCAAGCGCCGCCAGCATCCGCCGCACCGTCTTTTCACGCATCTGCATCGGCGTCAGGATCGGCTTTGGCACCCCCGGTTTCGCGCGCCGCATCGGCTGGCCTTCGAGCCTGGTCAGCGATGCGATCCGCGCCACTTCCTCGACCAGATCGGCCTCGCCCAGCACATCTGGGCGCCAGCTCGGCGGATGCGCCATATCGCCCTTCAGGACAAATCCCAGCGCCTCGAGCGTGGCGCGCTGTTCGGCCTCGGGGATCTCCATGCCCACCAGCGACACGACGCGCGCGGGGTCCAGCCGATAGGCGCGGTCGGTCACCGGCACCGCCCCGTCGCTGACCACCTCCGAGGCTTCGCCGCCGCACAGCTCAAGCACCATCCGCGTCGCCGCTTCCAGCCCCGGCAGGGTGAAATCCGGGTCCACGCCGCGCTCGAACCGGTAGCGCGCGTCGGAATTGATCTTCAGCGCCCGGCCCGTCGCGGCCACCGTGATCGGGTCCCAATAGGCCGATTCAATGAACACATTCACCGTATCGGCCGAACAGCCCGACGCGGCACCGCCCATGACACCCGCGATGCTTTGCGGGCCCTTGTCGTCGGAAATCACCATCATGCCGGGGCCGAACGCATAGCTCTTGTCGTCCAGCGCCATCAGCTCTTCGCCGCCCTGCGCCGGGTGAATGCGCAGCCCGCCCGCCACCTTGTCGGCATCGAACACATGCAGCGGCCGGTTCTGATCGACGGTGAAAAAATTGGTGATATCGACCAGCGCCGATATCGGCCGCAGGCCGATGGCCTTCAGCCGCGCCTGCAACCAGGCGGGGCTCGGCCCGTTCGTCACGCCGCGAATGAGACGCCCGGCAAAAAGCGGGCAGCCCTTTTCCTTCAGGGCCGGGTCGATCGCCACCCTGATCGGGCTTTCGAAGGCACCCTTCACCGGCGCCACCTCCAGCGGTTTCAGCCGGCCCAGCCCCCGCGCCGCCAGGTCGCGGGCAATGCCGCGCACGCCCAGCGCATCCGGGCGGTTGGGCGTGACCTTGATATAGATCATCGGGTCATTGATGCCGCGATAGTCGATAAAGCGTACCCCCACCGGCGCATCGTCAGGCAGGTCGATGATCCCGTCATGGTCGTCCGAGATCATCAATTCGCGTTCCGAGCACAGCATGCCGTTGCTCTCGACCCCCCGGATCACGCCGGGTTTGAGGTCAACCCCGGTGCCCGGAACATGCGTGCCCACCGGCGCGAAGACCCCCACAAGGCCCGTGCGCGCATTCGGCGCGCCGCAGACCACCTGCACCTCCTCCATCCGGCCCTTCGGCCCGTCGGGGTAGGTGGCGACACGGCAGAGCCGGAGCTTGTCGGCGTTCGGGTGCTGCACCGCCTCGATCACCTTGCAGATGCGGAACGCCCCGAGCCGTTCGGCCGGGTCCACGACCTCCTCGACCTCGAGCCCGAGATCGGTCAGCGCATAGGTGATTTCGGCGAGCGTGGCCTCGGTTTCGAGATGGTCTTTCAGCCAGGAGAGGGTGAATTTCATTGGTCGTCTTCCGCGCTCTTGTTGAGTTTTGAAAGGAACCTTGCCTTGTACAAAAATGCCAACCCGAGGACGATTGCGTAGAAGTAGACGCGATCCCGGGGCTCGGACGACACCAAGAATCCTTTGAAAACCGATCCAATGGCACTGCCAATCGGCATGCCTGCATCATAGTTTAGATATGACGCCGCGGCCAACTTGATGCCTACAAACGCCAGCATGAGCCAAGCCACCACACGAGTAACAAGAATGAATGTCTTCACCTGCTCAACCCCCCGCTCACCGTCGGCATGTCGAGCGCGGCGAACCCGTAGTGCCTCAGCCACCGCAGATCGCTGTCAAAGAACGCGCGCAAATCCGGGATGCCGTATTTCAGCATCGCCAGCCGGTCGATCCCCATACCGAAGGCAAAGCCCTGCCATGCGTCGGGGTCGACCCCGGCCGCCTCCAGAACCTTTGGATGCACCATGCCCGAGCCGAGGATTTCCATCCAGCCGTCGCCCTCGCCGATCTTCAGCTGGCCCTTGTCCCACGAACAGCGGATATCGACTTCGGCCGAAGGTTCGGTGAACGGGAAATGCGAGGCGCGAAAGCGCAGCTCCACGCCCTCCACCTCAAAGAACGCCCGGCAGAACTCCTCCAGCACCCATTTAAGGTTGGCCATCGAGATGTCGCGGTCGATCGCCAGCCCCTCAAGCTGATGAAACATCGGCGCATGGGTCTGGTCCATGTCCATCCGGTAGACCCGGCCCGGCGCGATCACCCGGATCGGCGCGCCCTGGGCCTGCATCGCCCGGATCTGCACCGGCGAGGTATGGGTGCGCAGCACATGAGGCGGGCGGTCGTCGCCCGCCTCGCGCGCCATGAAGAATGTGTCATGCTCCTGCCGCGCGGGATGTTCGGGCGCGATGTTCAGCGCATCGAAATTGTACCAGTCGCTCTCGATCTGCGGCCCTTCGGCGACGGCAAAACCCATGTCGGCAAAGATCGCCGTGACTTCCTCGCCCACCTGGCTGACCGGATGAATGGTGCCCTGGGCGCGTGGCCGCCCCGGCAGCGTCACGTCCAGCCATTCGTCCTTCAGCCGCGCGTCGAGCGCGGCATCGCCAAGCGCGGCTTTCTTCGCCCGCAAGGCCAGGTCGATTTCATCCTTCAGCCGGTTGAGCGCTGCCCCAGTCGCCTGCCGCATCTCCGGGTCCATCCGGCCCAGTTCACGCATTTTCAGGCTGATTTCGCCCTTTTTCCCCAAGGCCGCCAAGCGTACATCTTCCAGCGTCGCTTCGTCCCCCGCACCCGAGACGAGCGCGAGGTATTTCTGTCTGAGATCGTCCATCGCCAGACCCTCTGAATTGTTCCCGCCCCTGCTACCCACAGGAAGGGTCGATTGCAAGAGCAGCCCCCGCGCCCCGGGTGGCGGGCGCTTCTGTCGCAGGATGAGGGCTTGCATTGGCGTGCGGATCGGCGCAGATAAATCCCGATCAATTATGTCGGATACAAGGGATCGAACATATGGGAACCGCAACCGATCTGCGCGGCTATCAGGGCCCGGCCTTTCTGAGCGGCGGGTTCCGGCCTTTTTTTCTGGCCGGCGGGATATGGTCGGCGCTGGCCATGTTATTGTGGATCGTCGCGGTGACGGGGATGGTGCCGCTCGATACCGCTTTCGACCCGGTCGACTGGCACGTTCATGAAATGGTCTTCGGCTACGGCACCGCGGTGTTGTGCGGCTTTCTTCTGACGGCGGTGCCGAACTGGACGGGGCGGTTGCCGGTGGCGGGCAAGCCCTTGCTGCTGCTGCTGCTGTTGTGGGTTGCGGGCCGCGTCGTCGTGCTGTTCGGTGGCGGCTGGCCCTGGTTAATTGTCGCGCTGGTCGACCTTGCCTTTCTTGCGGCCCTGACGGCTATCCTCGGGCGCGAAATCCTGTCGGCGAAGAACCGGCGCAACCTGCCGGTGCTGGCACTTTGCACGACGTTTCTGCTTGGCAATGGCTGGTTTCACCTGGCGGCGGCGTCGGGCGGGGCCGCCTATGACAGCCCCGGCGCGCGAATCGGGATTGCGGTACTGATCACGATGATTTCGCTGATCGGCGGGCGGATCGTGCCCAGCTTTACCCGCAACTGGCTGGCCAAGCGCGGGCCGGGCACCTTGCCCACACCATTCAACCGATTTGACGCGGCGACGCTGGGGCTGACGATCGTGTCACTCGGGCTGTGGGTTGCGGCGCCAGAGGCGCGGCTGGCCGGGGTTGCCTTGGCTGCCAGCGGCGCAGCCCATGCCGTGCGTTTCGCGCGCTGGGCCGGATGGCGCTGTCTCGGAGAGCCGTTGGTAATGGTCTTGCATGTGGCCTATGCCTTTCTGCCCATGGGGTTCCTGCTGACGGGTGCGGCCGCGCTCTGGCCTGCCGATATCTCGGTGGCAGCGGGGCTGCATGCCTGGCTTGCCGGCGGTGTCGGGCTGATGACGCTGGCGGTGATGACCCGTGCCAGCCTTGGCCATACCGGCCGCGAATTGCACGCCCGTTGGGCGGAAACGGCAATCTATCTGACAGTGGGGCTGGCCGCTCTGGCGCGTATTGCCGCCGGGCTGGGCGCAGCGGACATGTGGCGCGACCTTGCAGCGACCGGCTGGGTTGCGGGCTTTGCGATTTTCGTGATTGCCTATGCGCCGATCCTGACCCGGCCAAGACTGGCGCCGCGGCGCGCGAATCCCGCCGCCAGAACTGCCTGAAACGAACACCGCCTGAAACGAACAAGGGCCGCCATTCGGGCGGCCCTCGGATGGGTTAATTGTCCAGCGCTTTCGGGCTCAGGCGATGGCGGCTCTGGCCTTTTCGACGATGGCGCCGAACGCTTCGGGTTCATGGACGGCGAGATCGGCCAGAACCTTGCGGTCCACCTCGATCCCCGCCAGACCCAGAGCGTTGATGAAACGCGAATAGGTCATGTCGGCATCAATCGCGCGCACCGCCGCGTTGATCCGCTGAATCCACAGCGCGCGGAAATTGCGCTTGCGCGCCTTGCGGTCGCGCGTTGCATATTGCATCGCCTTGTCGACGGCCTGCGTCGCGGTGCGGAAATTGGTGCTGCGCGCAGCGTAGTAGCCTTTGGCCTTCTTGATCACCTTGCGGTGACGGGCATGGGTGACAACCCCGGATTTTACGCGTGACATGTGACTGGCTCCTCAGCGGTCGTAGGGCATGTATTTCTTGACGATCTTCGTATCGGCCGGTGACAGGATCATGGTCCCGGTCACTTCGCGGATGAATTTCGTCGAGCGTTTGATCATGCCGTGGCGCTTGCCGGCGGGGCCGGCCTTGACCTTGCCGGAGGCCGTCATCGTGAACCGCTTCTTGGCGGCAGACTTGGTTTTCATCTTGGGCATTTCCATCTCCTTTGACAGGCAGTGAACGCGCGACTCGGCAATGCCACCTGGCCGGACGCGCGGCTATCGAGAAGCGCCATATAGCCGGGTGCGGGACTATTGGCAAGAGATTGGGGGCGGATACGGGGCGACATGGGGCGGAATATGGACAGGCACCCTCGGCGTCGTTGACCCAAGTTTGGCATCATGGCATTCTGGACGTACTCTTCAAGGTGCTGTGGGGGATCGCCATGGCTTTCAAATCTACCACATTTTACTATCTTGATTCGGGTGTCGGGGCTGGAATGCCCAACGCCCGGCCCGATGTCATGCTGGTCCAGTTCTTCTTGAAGGAGTTGATGAACCACATGGATTTCAAGCCCAGCCGGCCAACCGGAGCGGATATTACTGTCGACGGCAAGTTCGGCAACCAGACAGAAACATGGATTCGTGCTTTTCAGGCACACTTGAAATCGAAAGGCAAAGCTGTCGTTGTCGACGGAAAGGTAAGCCCGGCAAGGGGATATCAGGCCAAGACGGCAACCAACACGCCCTATACCCTCGCACACATGAACGCCAGCTTCCGCAAACGGTGGCGGGGGGATCATGACAATCTGGACCAATGTTCGAGAGTCCCCCCAGAAATCCGTGCGGCTTTGGGTGATTATCGTTCTTGAAGCGCTTCGAGTCTTGTCTGAAATGTTGGTCATCTGAATCCAAACAAGAAAAGTTCAGGTTCAGATTCGCGGAAAGCTCGAAACGCTGGAGAGTGTCCCTGCTCAGGGCGGTAATGATCCCAGACAAGCCCACATTGCTGCCCAGGCCTGACAAACCGCCCAGTGATTGCGGGTCATCACCGCTCGTTATCGAATGAGCCGAGCCAGTACCCTCAGGAATACATCGGGAATTTCGCCGGGCCGATAGCCTTCCGGGCTCGAGACAACGGCCGCAACGATCATCGCTCCACCGACGGCAGCAAAGATGATGGCACGCAACATCGAGCGTTCCGCCGCAAAGGCGGAAATCATCGCCAGAAACGACAAGATCACGATCAGAAAGCCGGAAACAAGGATCAGATCGCTATCCATGCCTGCCTTTCCGGGAACCCGTATAAAGGGGGCCAGATTACTCTGGATCAGTGCGGAAGATCAATCTTTCGTCACAAGGGGCGACGCGCACGATGTTGGTCGTGCCCGGTACGTTGAAAGGGACACCCGCGGTCACGACAATCTGTTCGGTCTTGGTGGCAAAGCCGTGTTCACGCGCGGCCTGCGCGGCGTTGACCACGGCCATCTTGAAGCGATCGACCGTGCCCGTCAGCACACAGTGCACCCCCCAGGTCAGACAAAGCCGGCGCAAGGTCGTGACAATCGGTGTCAGCGCGATGATGGGCACATGCGGGCGTTCGCGGGCCACCAGGCTCGCCGTCGTGCCGGAATGGGTGAAGCAGCAGATCGCCTTGATGTCCGTCGTTTCGGCAATCTCGCGGGCGGCGGCAACGATGGCATCGGCGACGGTTTCACGCTTGGCCTTGCGGCTGGCGTCGATGACTTCGCGGTAGACCGGATCGCTTTCGACGGACTTGGCGACATTGTCCATGGTGGCGACCGCCTCGACCGGAAACTGCCCTGCCGCCGATTCCGCCGACAGCATGACCGCATCGGCGCCTTCGTAGATCGCGGTGGCGACATCGGAAACCTCGGCCCGTGTCGGCATCGGCGATTCAATCATCGATTCGAGCATCTGGGTGGCCACGATCACCGGCTTGGCGGCGGCCCGGCAGGCGCGCACCAGCCGTTTCTGGATCGGTGGTACCGAATGGATCGGCAGTTCCACCCCCAGATCGCCGCGCGCCACCATGATCCCGTCGGTGGCGGCGAGTATTTCGCCGAATGCTGTCACGGCGGCCGGCTTTTCGATCTTGCACATGATGGCCGCGCGGCCCTTGGTAAGCTCGCGCGCCTCAAAGACATCCTCGGCCCGCTGCACGAACGACAAGGCCAGCCAGTCGACCCCCAGTTCGCAGGCAAATTCCAGATCGGCGCGGTCCTTTTCGGATAGCGCCGCCAGGGGCAGCACGACATCCGGCACATTGACCCCCTTGTGGTTCGAAATCGTGCCGCCATGGGTGACGGTGCAATTGGCAAAATCCTTGCCGCAGTCGCGTACCCTGACCCGGATCTTGCCGTCATTGACCAAGAGCGAGGCGCCCTCGGTCAGCGCCGCGAAGATCTCCGGATGCGGCAGGCAGACGCGCGCGGCGTTTCCAAGGGCCGGGTCGAGATCAAAGCGGAACGCCGCCCCGGCTTCCAGTTCGGCGGAACCGCCCTCGAAATTGCCCACCCGCAGTTTCGGCCCTTGAAGATCGGCCAGAATGGCGATCGGGCGGCCCATATCCTTCTCGATCTGGCGGATGGCGGCATGGCGCGCGGCCTGGTCTTCCTGGGTGCCGTGGCTCATGTTGAGCCGGAACACATCCGCGCCGGCCTCGAAAAGCGCCCGGATCGTGTCGTAATCGCTGGAGGCCGGCCCCAGGGTGGCGACGATCTTGACATTGCGGTTGCGTCTCATCGGGGCGTCATCCTTGTCTTGTTTGCGCTATCATTCGCTGCTTTCCCTTCTATGGCCGAAATCCGGTGCCACAGCAACTGGCGCTTGCTCCAGTGCTCGTATAAAGAAAGCCGTCCGTTCAAACCTGGCGAGGCCATGACAGATCAACCCTTTACCGTCGTCGGCGCCGACCGCCCCTCGCGCTGGATCGTGACATGCGATCATGCCAGCAATCGGGTGCCGGATTGCCTGGGCGGCGACCTGGGGATTGCGCCCGCCGACATGGCCCGCCATATCGCCTATGACGTGGGTGCGGCGGGGGTGGCACGGCGCCTGGCGGAACGCCTGAACGCACGGGCGATCCTGTCGGATTTTTCGCGCCTCGTCATCGACCCCAACCGGGGCGAAGATGACCCGACACTGATCATGAAGCTTTACGATGGCACCATCATCCCCGCAAACCGCCACGTTGGTGAAACCGAAACGCAACGGCGCCTCGATGCCTTTTACCGGCCCTATCACGCTGCCCTTGCCGAACTGGCTGCCCGGCGCGACGATAGCGTGATCTGTGCCGTCCACAGCTTCACCCCGCGCCTCAATGGCCGTGCGCCCCGGCCCTGGCCGATCGGTGTGCTTTACTCGCATCTTGACGAGCGGCTGGCCAGACCGCTGATCGCACGGCTTGTGGCGGAAGGGTTGCGGACCGGCGACAATGAACCCTATCTGGGCCACCTTGATGGTGACTCCATTGACCGGCACGCATTGCGGACCGGCCGGCCCAATGTGCTGATCGAGCTTCGAAATGACCTGATCGGGCAGGAAGACGGCCAGATCGCCTGGGCAGACCGGCTTGCCCCGATCCTTGACGAAGTGCTGGCCAGCTCCCAACTTTGAATCCCAAGGGAGACCCGACATGGATGACGCCACCCGCACCGAACTGGAAGCCGCGGCGTTCCGCGCGCTGCGCCATCACCTGATGGAAAAGCGCGCAGATGTGCAGAATATCGACCTGATGAACCTTGGCGGCTTTTGCCGCAACTGCCTGTCGCGCTGGTATCAAGAGGCTGCCAATGCCCGCGGCATCGAGATGAGCAAGGACGAGGCGCGCGCTATTTTCTATGGCATGCCCTATGAGGACTGGCGGGCAAAGCACCATACCGAGGCGAATGCGGAAAAGCAGGCCGAGTTCAAAAAGGCGTTCAGCGAGAATGTGGGCGAATAAGCCGCCCAAACACCGGCGCCGGGAAACATGCGGCCGGTTCGATGTTCAGCGCCCGCATTGAAGTTGCCCCCGGTCAGAGCGAAAGAAACCGCCCTGCAACCCCATGACGTTTCGACTTGACCTTGATCGCTTGTTCGCTGCGCTTCCAGACGGCCAAGCGCGAAAGGCGATGCCTGTTGTTTCGACATAAAGTCGAAACTCTAGCTTTTGGCGTGGAAGAAATCATAGATTTTCTGCGCCATCCCCGCTGAAATCCCCTCCACCGCCTTCAGATCCGCCAGCCCGGCCCGGCTGACCGCCTTGGCCGAGCCGAAATGCGCCAGGAGCGCCCGTTTGCGGGCCGCGCCGATGCCCGAGACTTCGTCCAGCGGGGTTGCCCCGACCGCCTTTGCCCGCTTTGCCCGGTGCGCCCCGATCGCCCAGCGGTGCGCTTCATCGCGCAGCCGCTGGACAAAGTACAAGACCGGATCGTTGTGGCGCAGCGCGAAGGGGCGCCTGCCGGGGCGGTGGAATTCCTCCTTGCCCGCATCGCGGTCGATCCCCTTGGCGACCCCGATCATCGCGATATCCTCGACGCCCAGTTCCTTCATGATCCCGTCAACCGCTGACACCTGCCCCGCGCCGCCGTCGATCAGCAGAAGGTCCGGCCAGGTACCGGACTCGCGGTCGGGGTCTTCTTTCAGCAACCTTTCGAAGCGCCGGGTCAGCACTTCTTTCATCATGCCGAAATCATCGCCGGGGGTCAGATCGGCGCCTCTGATATTGAACTTGCGGTACTGGCTCCTGAGAAAACCCTCCGGGCCTGCGACGACCATCCCGCCAACGGCGTCGCTGCCCTGAATATGCGAATTGTCATAGATCTCGATCCGTTGCGGGGGCGCGTCGAGATCGAATGTTTCGGCAACCCCTTCCAACAGCTTTGCCTGGGCCGCGCTTTCGCTCATTCGCCGGGCCAGGCTTTCACGGGCGTTGCGGGCGGCGTTTTCAACCAGCTCGGCCTTTTCGCCGCGTAGCGGGACAGCCAGTTCAACCTTGCGCCCGGCGCGATCCGACAGAAGCTGGACCATCAGATCGGCATTCTCGATCGGGTTGCCTAGCAAGACCAGCCGCGGCGGTTCCTTGTCGCTATAGAACTGGGCGAGGAAAGCTTCCAGAACTTCGGGGGCTTCCGCGCCTGAACCGGTTCTGGGATAGAAATCGCGATTGCCCCAGCTTTGATTGGCGCGGATGAAAAATACCTGCACACAGGCCTGTCCGCCCTCCATGTGCAACGCCACGACATCCGCGTCGGCCACGCCGCGCGGGTTGACACCCTGCACCTGTTGCACCTGCGTCAGCGCCTTGATCCGGTCGCGCAGGGCGGCGGCACGCTCGAACTCCAATGCCTCGGATGCCGCGGCCATTTCCTTGGCCAGCTTGGCCTGTACCTGCGTCGACTTGCCTTGCAGAAATCTTTCGGCATCGACGACCAGCGATCTGTAGTCTGTCTCGCTCACATAGCCGACACAAGGCGCCGCGCAGCGCTTGATCTGATAGAGAAGACAGGGCCGCGTCCGGCTGGCGAACATCGCATCCGTACAGTTGCGCAGCAAGAATACCCGCTGCAACTGGTTCAATGTGCGGTTGACCGCGCCGGCGCTGGCGAAGGGGCCGTAATACGCGCCCTTTTCCTTTTTCGCTCCCCGATGTTTCTTGATTTGGGGAAAGGCATGTTCGTGGCTGACGAGGATGTTGGGAAAGCTCTTGTCATCGCGCAAAAGCACGTTGAAATGAGGCTTGAGCTGCTTGATCAGGTTCTGTTCCAGAAGCAGCGCCTCGGTTTCGGTGCGCGTGGTCAGAAACATCATCGATGCCGTTTGCGAAATCATCCTTGCTATGCGCGCCGAATGCCCCGAGGCGCGTGCGTAATTGGATACCCGTGCCCTGAGGTTGCGCGCCTTGCCGACGTAAAGGACACGGCCTTCGGCATCGAGCATCCGGTAAACCCCTGGCGACGTGTCCAAAGACCGCAAATAGGTCTGGATGATCTCGTGCCCCGCCGGTCGTGCGGCTGTCTTTTTCGCTTCCGGATGCCGGTTGTCTGCGGCCATGGCGTTAACCTTTGATTCTAGCCTCTGGCTGCAACCTTCCGGCCGCCAAGGCAAGCAAAAACCTTTCCACGGATTTTGTGGATAACTCTGGTGAGAAGTTTTGGCCCTTGGAAATTTTCCGTTGTTTTCGGCAGGCTTCGCTGATTTGCCTATTTTTTAGGCACAGCGACAACCCACTGAAATCAAACGAATTTATTTGTGACCCAGGCAAATCCCTGAAACCATTGAGAGAATCGTAACGGGTTTGTTACGGGTTCGTGAAAGGGTGGACAAGTCAACCCCTGCAGGCCGTTTTATTGCCCTATCGGGCATTTTGACCACCAAGAATATCCGGTGTTTTCCAGCCAAGATGCTGCCCGCCATCGACACACAGAAGCTGCCCGGTAACTGTTTGTGCATCAATGAAATAACCCAGCGCAGCCGTGATATCGCCCGGATTGGCGCCGCGCCGCAAAACCGTTGCCGCGCGCTGGGCCCTGAACTGTTCTTCGCTCTGGCTGGCGCCTTGCAACGTGCTGCCCGGCCCGATTGCATTGACGCGGATATCGGGGCCAAGCGCACGGGCCGCCGTCTGGGTAAATGCCCATAGTCCCATCTTGGCGACGGTATAGGACATGAACTCCGGTGTAAGCTTGCGCACCCTTTGATCCAGCATGTTCACCACCAGCGCATGGGCCGACATGCCGCCACCGGTGCCGGTCGCCCTGGGTGCCTGGGCCGCGAAATCCTGGGTCAAGGCCACCGGGGCCCTGAGGTTCGATTCGATGGCGCGGTCCCAGCTTTGGCGCGTGGCGCTGCGGATATTGTCATATTCGAAGATCGAGGCATTGTTGACCAGCAAGGTCAAGGGCCCGCCCAATGCCTTGGCGGCATTGGCGACAAGCTCGCGGGTTTGCGCCTCGACCAAGAGATCGGCCCGCAGCGTCGCGGCGTTGACGCCCAGTGCGCGGGCCTCGGCCGCTGTCGCCTCGGCGGCATCGCGCGACGCCGCGAAATGCACCGCAACCTCATAGCCGCGCTGTGCCAGATACAGAACCATCGCCCGGCCCAGCCGTTTGGCGCCCCCGGTAACCAGCGCGCGGCCCGTCACGATTTTGCCCCGCAGTCGCAGGGGCCCTTGCCAATGCACGGCCGACCGCAAGTGCTGCATTTTTTGCCGTGGCGCCGGGATAGGCGCGGAAAACGCAGACGCCCGAACATCGCCAGCACCGCCATGAAAACCAAAAGAAGCGTGATGACCTTGATCATCGCTCAGAGCCCGAAACGCGACCAAAGCGCGCGTTCCTCGATCTCGTCCATCATATCCCCCAGAATCCGTCCGCCGAACCGCTGAAACAGCGAGCGTTTGACACCATAGGGAACCATGCGCACCTTGGCGCCGTAAAGCTCTATCAGTTTCGGCACCAGATGCGCCACACCGTCGGCAAGGCCGATATCGACGGCCGCCTGCCCCACCCAGACCTCGCCGGTGAAAAGATCGCGGTCCGCAGGCAGTTTTGCGCGGCGACGCGCAGAGACCTGCGCCTTGAACGCTTCGTGGATCGGTTCGAGAATATCCTTCAGCCGTTTCACGTCCTCGGGCTTTTCTGCGCGGAACGGATCGAGAAAGCTCTTGGATTCGCCCGCGGTATGGACCCGCCGTTCAACCCCGTGCCGCGCCAGCAGCTCGGGGAAACCGAAACCGGCAGAAATGACCCCGATCGAACCCGTGACGGAGCTTGGATCGACCCAGATGTCATCGCCCGCAGTCGCCAGCCAGTAGCCGCCCGAAGCGGCAATATCCTCGACAAAGGCATGAACCGGAATTTTCTTTTCAACCGCCAGCCGCCGGATGCGCGCGGCGATCAGCGCCGATTGCACCGGCGATCCGCCGGGCGAATTGATCGCCAGCGCCACCGCCGCCGGCTTGCCCTTGGCAAAGGCCTTTTCAATCACCGGCCCAAGATTGGCATCGTTCAGCCCCGCGCTGGCGCGACCTGCGGCGGCAATCACGCCTTGCAGGCGAATGACGGCGACGCGCGGCGGCGATTTCACGAAGGGGATAAATCTTTTCATGGGTACCGATGTAATCCGGCCAGGGGCGGGGAACAATAGCCCCCGCCGGCCTTTCCGCCACCGGGCCACCGGGGTATGTGTTGTCACCATGATCGACAAGCTGGAAATGTTCATCGCCCTGGCCAATGAACGGCACTTTGGCCGAGCCGCCGAATCCGTGGGGGTCACGCAACCTTCGCTGTCCAGTGCGATCCGGCAGCTCGAGGACCAACTGGGCGTGAAGCTGGTGTTTCGAGGGTCGCGGTTTCAGGGGCTGACGCCGGAAGGGCAAAGGGTGCTTGACTGGGCGCTGCGCATTGTCGGTGACGCCCGCACCATGCGCGAAGAGATGCGCGCCCTGAAGCGCGGGGTATCGGGTAATCTGCGCATCGGTGTGATCCCGACCGCGATTCCGGTCGTTGCGCGGCTGACGGTGCCTTTCCTGGAACGCAACCCGAATGTCGACCTGACCATCCTGTCGCGGACATCGATCGAAATCCTCGACGGCATTGAGCGGCTCGAGCTTGAAGCCGGCATTACCTATCTCGACAATGAACCGCTGGGGCGCGTTACCCAGATGCCGCTATATGAGGAAACCTATCGGCTGCTGGTTTCCGCAAAACACCCGTTGGCCGGGCGGTCGAGCGTGACCTGGGCCGAAACCGCAGATTTGCCGCTGTGCCTGCTGACCGGCGACATGCAGAACCGGCGTATCGTCAACCAACATCTGGCCGAAGCCCGGGCCGTTGTGCGTACGACCGTCGAATCCAATTCGATCATCGCGCTCGTGGCCCATGTCGTCACCGGATGCTGGGCCTCCATCGTGCCGATGACGCTGGTGGAAATGTATTCATCCGGTCTGGTGGCGATCCCGATCACCGCCCCCGCCGCGAGCCACCTTGTCGGCCTGATCACCGCCTTTCGCGCGCCCCACACCCCGGTCGTCGGCGCCTTGCTGGAACAAGCGCGGCGGGTGGCCGAGATCTGAACCGGGTCGTCGCCGGGCAGGCAAGGGCAATGTTGGATGGCCGTGTGAGACGCTGCCGCCCGGTTGGCATTGCGATTCAACGCTAATCCGAAATGCTTGAGAGAACGACCCCAAATGCCCGCGGCGGGTCTTATGGCCGCCAGCCGGCGCCCGCCTTGAATGCACTTTCGTTCTCGCGTCGTGACAAGGAAGACGTGCAGCGGCAACTCCGGACCGCGATCCAGGCTTGTCACGCCTAGCCCGCCGCCGCCAGAACGGCTTGCAGAGCGGCCTGATCCAGATGTGCCGGATTGGCCTTCATTGACGACGCCGCCAATGAAGCCTCGGCGATTGCGGCATGATCGCCAGGCATCACACCCAGGGCCGACAATCGCGGCAGGCCCGCCGCGTGCATCCAGCTTTCCATCGCATCGAGATTGCCGAAAACCTCGCCTATCCAGCCAAAAACCGCATCGAAGCGGCGGGCAGCCCGCGTATTCGCTGCCAGGCGATCTCGATTGTGCCGCAATACATGCACCAGCAACGCACCGCAAATCGCCCCATGTGCGGCTCCGGTCCTGCCGCCTATCGTGCCGGCCAATGCGTGCACCGCGCCAAGCCCCGAATTGGCAAGCGCCAGCCCGCCGCAAAGGCTGACCCAGGCCATCTGATCGCGTGCCGCGGTGCTTTCTTGCGTCATCAGCGTCTTGATTGCCGCCAGGCCCGCCGGAATCGCGCCTTGGCAAAGCGCGTCGGTATAGGCGTTGGCGCGGGTGCAAAGGTAAGGTTCGATCACCTGAACAATCGCATCCAGCCCTGAGGCCAGCGTCACCGTCCGGGGGCAACCGTCGGTCAAGGCCGGATCGACGATGGCGATGTCGGCGATCATCCGGTCATCGCGCAGGCTGACCTTGCGGCGATGTTCCGGCACGCCGATAACCGCATTTTTGGTCACTTCGGCGCCGGTTCCCGCCGTGGTCGGCAGCGCGGCAAAAGGAAGTGGCGCTGCCGTCAGCGGCAATCCCCGCCCCACGATTTCCAGGTGTTCCAGTACCGGCCCCGGTGCCGTGGCCATCGCCGCGACCGCCTTGCCAAGATCAATCACCGCCCCACCGCCCAGCGCCACCACGAATTCGGCGGTTCGCGCGGCGGCCACCGCTTCGCCGAGCATCGCCAGATCCGGTTCTGCCGCGCAGGCATGAGCCATTACCTCCACCCCGGCCCGCGTCAGCGCCGATATCAGCCATTCAGCACGCTGCCCGTCGCGGCCATGCACCAGAAAGCTGCGGCGCCCCAATGCGGCGATCGACGGGGCTGCGGCGCGGGCCTGCCCCCGCCCGAACAGGATGCGCGCCGGTGCGAGAATGGCGAAGGGCGCCGTCATACCGCCAGGGTTGCCGCCACCGCCCGCTTCCAGGCGGCATATCTGGCATCTCGCACTTGTGCGTCCATGCCCGGCGCAAATCGCGTTTCCAGCGCCCAGGCCTTGGCGAAACCGTGCCGGTCGGGGTACAGCCCGGCCCGCGTTCCGGCCAGCCATGCCGCACCCAGCGCGGTTGTTTCGGTAATTTCGGGCCGGTCCACCGGCGCGCCGATGATGTCGGACAAGAACTGCATCGCCCAGTTGCTGGCTGTCATGCCGCCGTCAACGCGCAGGATGCCTTCCGCCGCCCCGCTCCAATCGGCACGCATTGCCTCCAGTAGATCGCGGGTCTGAAACCCCACGCTTTCCAGCGCCGCCCTGGCCAGTTCGGCGGGCCCCGAATTGCGGGTCAGCCCGAATACCGCGCCCCGGCATTCGGCGTTCCAGTAAGGCGCGCCAAGCCCGGTGAAGGCGGGTACAAGGATCACGTTCTGACCGCCATCGGCGGCCTCGGCCAAAGTCTGGGTTTCGCTGGCCGACCTGATGATTTTCAACCCGTCGCGCAGCCATTGCACTACGGCGCCGGCAACAAAAATCGACCCTTCCAGCGCATAGATCGGTTTGCCGTCGAACTGATAGGCAATGGTGCCCAAAAGCCGGTTCCCGCTTGCGACCAGCGTCGTTCCGGTGTTCAGCAGCGCGAAACAGCCGGTGCCATAGGTGGATTTCATCATGCCGGGGGCAAAGCAGGCCTGCCCGATGGTCGCCGCTTGCTGGTCGCCCGCCACCCCGAGGATCGGGATGGCCTGGCCGAGTATTTCCCTGTCCGTCAGCCCGAAATCCGCAGCACAATCGCGGACTTCGGGCAGCATTGACATGGGAATTCCGAGGATCGCGCAAATATCCGCGTCCCAGCACCCTTTACGGATATTGTAGATCAATGTTCGTGCCGCATTGGTGGCGTCGGTCGCATGCACCCGCCCGCCGGTCAGCTTCCAGATCAGGAAACTGTCGACGGTGCCGAACAGCAGCTCATCCCGTTGCGCCCGCGCGCGTGCGCCTTCGACATTGTCCAGAAGCCAGGCGATCTTGGTGCCCGAGAAGTAGGGATCGAGCAGCAGCCCCGTCGCGCGGGTGATTTGCGGCTCATGCCCCGCGGATTTCAGCCGTTGGCAGATAACCGATGTGCGGCGATCCTGCCAGACGATGGCCCGGTGAATCGGCTGGCCCGTCACCCTGTCCCAGACAATCGTGGTTTCGCGTTGATTGGTAATGCCGATCCCGGCGATATCGGTTGCCGCAATTGCTGCCTTTTCGATTGCGCCCCGCGCCGTGGCCACCACCGTTGCCCAAATCTCTTCCGGATCATGTTCCACCCAGCCCGATTTCGGGAAATGCTGGGTGAATTCCTGTTGGGCCACCGCCTTGACCCGCATCGCCGGATCGAAAACGATTGCGCGGCTGGATGTCGTGCCCTGATCCAGCGCCAGAATACAGCTCATGAGTCCCCCCTTTGCGCGGCCATCCAGGTGTCCAGCGCCGCAATTTCGGCCTCGGTCATGCGCAGCCCCAGCTTGGTGCGGCGCCAGATCACGTCATCGGCGACCTTGGCGTATTCCTTTCGCATCAACCAGCGCGTTTCCGCCTCGGTCAGGCCGGCACCAAAGGACCGGCCCAGATCGCCGGCGGTGCCGGCGTCACCCAGAACCTCCCATGCTTCGGTGCCATAGCTGCGGATCAGGCGGCGCAGGGTAAAGCCGTCGAGAAACGGATAGCGCGCGGCCAATTCATGGCCAAGCGCGGCAACCCCGTCGACCGGGAAATCGCCACCGGGCAGGGGTACGCCCGCTGTCCAGTTGCCTTTTGTGCCGCCCACCAGGGGGCCGATCCTGGCCAGCGCCGCCTCGGCCAGCCGACGATAGGTGGTGATCTTGCCGCCAAAGACATTGAGAATCGGCGCGCCTTCGGTGTTCAGCGTCAGCACATAATCGCGTGTCGCCGCGCTGGCCGAGCTTGCCCCGTCGTCGTAAAGCGGGCGCACCCCGGCGTAGCTCCACACCACATCGGCGGCCGTGACCGGACGCTTGAAATACTGCGAGGCAAAGGCGCAAAGATAATCCCTTTCTGCGTCGCTACAGATGGCCTCGGAGGGGCTTCCCT
This sequence comes from Paracoccaceae bacterium, assembly GCA_020446815.1. Lineage (GTDB taxonomy): Bacteria > Pseudomonadota > Alphaproteobacteria > Rhodobacterales > Rhodobacteraceae > Albidovulum. The sequence continues at coordinate 192,966 of JAGRDY010000029.1, read as the reverse complement.
GATGGTCCTGATCGGTGGTTCCGATCAGGGTGAAATCCTCTTCGTATGGGATCGCAAAGATGATCCTTCCATCGGTGCCCTGAAAGAAATAGGCGCGGTCATGATCAAAGAGCCGCCGGGTGACGATATGCGAGCCGCGCACCAGGCGGATATGCGCCTTTGGGCGCAAGTGGGCGACATCGCGCACCAGCGCCTCGACCCAGGGGCCGCCGGCATTGACGATGGCGCGGGCACGGATCACGCGGGCGCGGCCTGCCTTTTCGACGGTGATACGCCAATGATCGGCTTCACGCTCGGCGCCGGTGACTTTGGTCCGGGTCATGATCCGCGCGCCGCGCTGTGCTGCGTCGCGGGCATTCAGAACCACCAGTCGCGCGTCGTCCACCTGACAATCGGAATATTCGTAGGCGTGGCGGAACTTGTCCTTGAGCGGCAACCCGGCCGCATCGCTTGCCAGATCGAGTGTGCTTGTCGCGGGCAATATCTTTCGCCCGCCCAGGTGATCGTAGAGCAAAAGCCCCAACCGGATCAGCCAGGCGGGCCTGCGGCCGCGCATCCACGGCATGATCAGCGACAGCAACCTTGACGTCGGCGTATCGCCATCGAAGCGCATGTCCTCATGGTACGGCAGCACGAAGCGCATCGGCCGGCTGATATGCGGCATCGCACCCAACAGCACTTCGCGTTCGGCCAGCGCCTTTCTGACCAGACCGATCTCGAAATATTCGAGATACCGCAGCCCGCCATGAAAAAGCTTGGTCGACGACGACGATGTGGCCTGCGCCAGATCGCCCATTTCGGCCAGCGCCACCATCAGCCCGCGGCCCGCGGCATCGCGAGCAATGCCACAGCCATTGATCCCGCCGCCGACGATGAAAAGATCGAAATCCGGGGGGGAAATATTTTCGGAAACCAATGGCATTTTCCTTGCAGATTACCCGTCTTTATGATCAAGCGATGCGCGAATTGTCAATTTTTATCTTCGATTTTGTTCGTTTTTGGTGGCAACCAGGCGCGACCCTGCTAGGATGCCACCCGTCAGGAGGCTTCATGGCGCTCAGTTTCCGTCAAAGCGAAATTCTTGGGCTGGCGCGCGCCGAAGGCCGCGTTGCGGTCGAGGAACTGGCCCGGCGCTTTGGTGTCACACTTCAGACGATCCGCCGCGATCTGAGCGAACTGGCCGAAACCGGCAAGCTCGACCGCGTGCATGGCGGGGCGATGTTGCGTACCGGCGTGGCCAATATCGGCTATGAGGAACGCCGCCTGATGAACGCCGAGGCCAAGGCCGCCATCGCCCGGTCCTGTGCTGCTGACATCCCGGAAAATTCATCGCTTTTTCTCAATATCGGCACCACGACCGAGGCGGTGGCCCGCGCCCTGATCGGCCATCGCAACCTGACGGTGGTGAGCAACAACATGAACGTGGCCAATATCCTCGTGGCCAACGAAACCTGCGACGTGATCGTCGCGGGTGGGGTTTTGCGCCGCTCCGACGGCGGGCTTGTGGGCGACCTGACGACCGAGGCGATCAGCCATTTCAAGGTCGACTACGCGATCATCGGCACTTCGGCGCTCGATGCCGAGGGCGATCTTCTGGATTTCGACCCGCAAGAGGTCCGTGTCAGCCGCGCCATCCTGTGCCAGTCACGGCAAAGCTTCGTCGTTGCCGATGGCGCGAAACTCGGCCGCAGCGCCCCGGTGCGTATTGCGTCACTGAGCGAGGTGAGCGCGATCTATACCGATACGGCCTTGCCCGACGATCTGGCCCGCAAATGCGAGGAATGGCAGACAGCGATACGGCTGCCACCGGGCGGCGCGGTCGATACGAGCCCCGACGGTGCGCCCTGACCGCGCAAAACCCTTGACATGCACTTGCGCCACCCCGAGTTATCCGAAAGCCGGAACGCCAGCACGGAAACACCGGAATAAATGTTCGAACAAGTTGACCTGGACGAGGCAGCAGGCCGGAAATGGGACGTGATCGTCGCGGGAACCAGCTTTGCCGCAATGTTCTTTTCAAAGGCGCTGCCTGCCGGTCTCGATGTGCTTTTTATCGAAAAGGGGGCTATCCAGCCCCACCAGGATCAACTGGCCCGCGGCACCCGGTACATTGAGGAGATAGATCAGGAAAATACTTCGGGGCACAAGAAAGGTTGGGTGGCCCATACGCTGTTTGGCGGCAATTCGAACTGCTGGTGGGGTCAGACACCGCGCTTACATCCCAATGACTTCAGGCTTCGCAGCCTTTACGGCATTGGCGAGGATTGGCCGCTGAGCTACGATGATCTGGAACCCCATTACCTTGAGGCCGAACAGGTGATGGAAATAGCCGGCGGTGGCAACGAACATGTCCTGCCGCGCTCTGCCCCGTTCCCATACCCGCCACATGCGCTCACGCTCGCAGAAACCGAGTTTGCCCGCGCGCGGCCCGATATCTGGTTTCCGGCCCCCGCGGCGCGGGCGAACGGCGGTTCCAGAAACACCTGTTGTGCCAACGGTGTCTGCGATCTCTGCCCGATCGACGCGAAATTTACCATTCTCAACGGTTTGTCGGCATTCGAGCGGCCAGGTGCGCGGCTGCTGACCAAGGCCGAAGTTCGTTCCGTGCGCATCGAAGGCAATCGCGCCAGGGGCGTTGCGGTTCGAACGGGCTTTGGGCGCACAACCGAGCTGCGCGCAGAGGTCATTGCATTGGCAACCAACGCGCTTTTCAACGCGGCGATTCTGCTACGGTCCGATTTGGGCAACGCTGCTCTTGGCCGATATATCAACGAACAGACGGCGCGGGAGTTCTTTGTCGACATCCCGATTGAAAATTACTACGGTGGAACCTCGGTCACCGCGCATTGCTACGGCCTATATGATGGCGTGCACCGTCGCGACAATGGCGCGGTGCTGGTTGAAAGCTACAATTCGCCACCCAAGTTACGACCAGAGCCGGGGAAATGGACCCACCGACTTCACCTGAAGTGCATCGCCGAAGATCTGCCGCTGGCCGAAAACCGGGTCATCCTGACCGGGGCCGGCGAGCCGCGCATATTATGGACGGGGCATTCCGAATATGGACGCAAGGGGCTTGACTTCGCCCTTCGGAACCTCGCCACCATCCTGCCCGTCGAAATCGAGGCTCTGTATCATTACCGGCAGGGCGAAACGGAAGCGCATATTCAGGGCACCCACCGCATGGGCACCGATCCTGCCACCTCGGTCGTCGACACGCGGCTGCGAAGCCACGCGGCGCCGAACCTTTTCGTGCTCGGCGCCGGGGCCTTCCCGTCCTGTTCGCCCGCCAATCCGACGCTCACGCTCGCGGCGCTATCGTTGCTTGCCGGAGGAACGCTGAAATGAAGGTGGCGCGGCGGAATGTGCTTGTTGGCCTTGGCGGGGTGCTCGCCCTGGGCGGTGCATATCGGCTCGGCTCCGGGCTGCGCGACACGGTCGACAGCATCATTGCACGGCAATTCGGGCCCGATATCGCCCAAACAGACGACGCCCGTCAGTTCGCCGAAGATTTCGTCGCCGATTTCAACGCCAAATACCCGGTGTTCGCGTTGACTTCGACCGGCGTATACGGGCAATGGCCGGAAGAAACGGCGTTCCGGATGCGCAGGGCTGAAAGCCTGGAAATCCTTCTGATCCACATGTTCGTAACATCGACAAACGTTGCGCGGGTCTTTCCGGATGCCAGGGATTTTTATTATGCGGGTTTGTTTGACCCCTATGAAAGCCCCTGTACCAATCAATTGTCGGCAAACTTTCTGAGCTGAGCGGGAAAACGGCGCTTGTTCCCGTTGCCCCCTGGGGGGAGAGTGCTTTCGTGGCCTTGGCGTCGAAACCTGTAGATTGCATTATGCAGGACCGCCGGGATAAGTTCCGCGCGAATTTTCAGACAGGAACACCATGCGCAGCTATGCCATCGGCGACATTCATGGGCATCTGGACAAGCTTGAAGCCGCGCATGAGCTTGTCGCACGCGATCGGCGTGAATGCGGCGATGCCGCGGCGCCTGTCGTGCATGTGGGGGATCTTGTCGACCGGGGGCCGGACGCGCGGGGCGTGATCGATTTCCTGATGGCTGGTCAGGAAGCCGGGGCGAATTGGGTTGTGCTGAAGGGCAATCACGACCGGATGTTCAGCGGCTTCATGCGCGACCCAGACAGCCATGATCCCGGTCTGCGGGCGGAACTGCACTGGGTCGACGCGCGGCTTGGAGGGGGGGCGACGCTGGCATCTTATGGTGTCATGGAGGCCGGGGAGCGGTTGTTGCTTGATCTGCACGAAGAGGCGTCGGTGAAGGTGCCGCGCGCGCACCTGGCCTATCTGGATGGCCTGATGACCCATTATTTGCGCGGTGAAATATTGTTCGTCCATGCCGGTGTTCGCCCGGGCATCAACCTGCACGATCAGGCCGAGAATGATCTGTTGTGGATCCGCAAGGATTTTCTTGAAGATACCCGCGATCACGGCGCTTTGGTCGTCCACGGACATACGCCGGTTGACAGGATCGAGCATCGCGGCAACCGGCTCAACATCGACACCGGCGCAGGCTATGACAGAGCCCTGAGTACTGTCGTGATCGAAGGGCGGCGGGTGTGGCAGTTGACGCAAGGCGGGCGGGTGGAAATCCTGCCGCCGGCGTGACGGCCGGGCAGGGGGGCGCCATGTCGCGGCGATTTTTCGCGCCGGTAACGGCCTTCAGCCGCCCGCGCCTGGTGCATCACCAGGTGTCCCACAAGGCGTGGAACCTGCCCGATCTGCGCATCGCCATCCTGGCGGATCTGCATATATGTGACCCATGGACATCGCTTGCGGCCTTGCGCCGGATCGTTGCGCTGACCAATGCGCAAAAGGCCGATCTGATCCTTTTGCCGGGCGATTTCATCGCCGACGGCAAATTGCCGGCGCGTCCGGTGCCGGCCGCCGCCATCGTGGCAGAATTGCGGGCCCTGGCGGCGCCATTGGGGGTCGCGGCGGTGCTGGGCAATCATGACTGGTGGGATTGCCGCCTGTCCCGGTCAACGGCCTTCGCGCGAAATTCCGTTGCCGAAGCTTTGGGCAATAGCGCGATAACGCTGCTGACCAACGCGGCGGTAAGGATCGGCCATGGCGGGCAGGAATTCTGGCTGGCCGGAATCGACAGCCAGCAGGCCCGCAAGCGCATCCGCCAGCCCGGCTTTCACGATGCTGACGCGGCCTTTGCCGAAGTACCCGACGGGGCGCCCGCGATCCTGCTCGCGCATGAGCCGGATTACTTTGCCTGCGCCGACGCGCGGGCCTTCCTGCAAATCAGCGGGCATACCCATGGCGGCCAGGCCAATCTGGCGGGCTGGCGGCCGATGACGCCCTCGGCCCATGGCGGGCGCTATGCCTGGGGGCATGTCCGCGAAGGCGGCCGACATCTGATCGTGTCGGGCGGGATCGGCTATTCGGGGCTGCCGTTACGTTTCATGCAGCCGCCGGAAATCACGCTGGTCAAGCTGGAGCGCGGCTCTTAAGCTCGGGCAAGCCGTGCAGGGAGGATCGACATGCCCGACGATATCGTAATTCTGTCCGGTGCGCGCACCGCCATCGGTACCTTTGGCGGCAGTCTTGCCGCCATGGCGCCGATCGACATCGCGACCGTGGCGGCCAAAGCGGCACTGACGCGCGCCGGTGTTGCGCCCGAGCGGATCGGCCATGTAGCCTTCGGCCATGTGATCAATACCGAACCGCGCGACATGTACCTGAGCCGGGTAGCGGCGATGCAGGCCGGCATCCCCGAGACAACCCCCGCAATGAACGTGAACCGCTTGTGCGGATCAGGGGTGCAGGCGATCGTGTCCTGTGTTCAGTCCCTGCTGTTGCAAGACGCGGACTTCGCCCTTGCCGGGGGGGCGGAAAACATGAGCAGATCGCCCTATGTGCTGCAGGCGGCGCGCTGGGGTCAGAAGATGGGCGACACCAGGGCGCTCGACATGATGACCGGTGCGCTGACCTGCCCGTTCGGCACCGGCCATATGGGCGTTACGGCGGAAAACGTGGCCTGCGAACACGAGATCGGCCGCGCCGAACAGGATGCCTTCGCGCTGGAAAGCCAGAAACGGGCGGCCCATGCCATTGCGGAAGGCCGTTTCCGCGAACAGATCGCGCCGGTTGACATAACGACGCGCAAGGGAACGGTGGTGTTCGATACGGACGAACATCCCAAAGCCACGAGCCTCGAAGCTCTGAGCGGTTTGAAAGCCGTGTTTCAGAAGGATGGCACGGTCACGGCGGGCAATGCCAGCGGTATCAATGACGGGGCCGGCGCGCTGGTGCTGGCACGCGCCGATGCGGCGGCCAAGGCGGGCCTGACACCGCGTGCAAAGGTGATCGGCTATGCGCATGCCGGGGTGCGCCCCGAGGTAATGGGTATCGGTCCGGTTCCGGCGGTCGAAGCGCTGCTGGCGCGCACGGGGCTGTCGGTCGGGGATTTCGATGTCATTGAATCGAACGAGGCCTTCGCCGCACAGGCGCTCGCGGTGTCGAAGGTTCTCGGCTTCGATGCTGCCAGGGTGAACCCCAATGGCGGCGCCATCGCGCTTGGCCATCCGGTCGGCGCGACAGGGGCGATCATTACCGTCAAGGCACTTTACGAATTGGAGCGCATTGGCGGCAGGCGGGCACTGATCACCATGTGCATCGGCGGCGGACAGGGGATCGCACTGGCCATCGAAAGCCTCTGATCCTTTCTGCAAAGCCGGCTCGGATGATGGACCTTTGGCAGAGGTATCCTTGCCGAGGTGCGCTCAACGGCTGAGCATGACTGTCGCGGTGGCGCTCTGCCCCTTGGCGTCAATGACCGACAGGTTCAAATATCCCGGCTCCGGTTCAGGCAGGCTGGATTCGCGGGCGCGGCTGGCCAGAATGACCGGTGCACCGTTGGCAAGCCAGGTGAATGGCGGTGTGCCACCCCGGACCTTGACCGCCAGCGGGCCATCGGCAAGGATCTCGGCGCCGCTTGGCGGAAAGGCAACTTCCGGCCCGTCGGTGGCGGCAAATACGGCACCACGGGGCCGGAAATGCCGAAGCGGCTGTGGCAGGCGCGCGTTGGGCAGGATCAGCGTTGCGGGCGGCGGTGGCGGCAATGGCTCGAGCGCGGGTTTCAGCCGCCCGAAAACGTCGAACAGAACCGGCGCCGCAAGCTCGCCGCCGAAAGCCCCCGGAACCGGCGCGCCGTCAGCCCGCCCCATCCAGACACCCGCCACATGCTTGCCGTCAAAACCGATGGCCCAGGCATCGCGGTGCCCATAGCTGGTGCCGGTCTTGTAGGCCAGCCGGTTGCGTGGCGCGTTGGCGGGCGGCGGCAATCCAGCCAGAACATCGCCGACCATCCAGGCGGCTTCGCGCCCGAAGACCGGCTGCGGCAAGGGTTCCGCCGCGCCGGGTATCGCCGAGAGCCGTACCGGCGCGCCCAGCCGCGCCAGCGCCGCATAGGCCTGAACGAGGTCCTGAAGGCTGACACCGACACCGCCGAGCGCGATCGCCAGGCCGGGTTGCGTGCCGGGAAACTGCGCGCGGACGCCGGCGCGTTCCAGGGTGGCGATGAGACGCGAGGGGCCTAGCGCTTCGGTCAGGCTGACCACAGGGATGTTGAGCGACAGTTGCAATGCCTCGCGCACCGGAATCGTGCCGCGAAAGGTCTTGTCGAAGTTCTGCGGCACATAGGTGCCAAAGGCCGTCAGCCGGTCTTCGATCAGCGTTTCGGGATGCGCAAGGCCTTCGTCGAATGCCAGCCCGTAGACAAAGGGCTTGAGCGTTGATCCTGGCGACCGGATGGCGCGGGTCATGTCGATGAAACCGGCGCGGCGGTCGTCGGTCCAGTCGGGCGATCCGACCGAGGCGATGATCGCGCCGCTCTGGTGGTCGGCCACCACGACGGCAAGCGACAGCGAGTCGCCCGCGCCGGCGACCGACCGCGCGGCAAGACGTTCGAGACTGCGCTGAAGCGGTGCGTCGATGGTCGTGCGGTGGACTTTTTGCAACGGGTCGGCGCTGCGCAACCGCTCGGCGAGATGCGGCGCCAGCGCCGGAAATTCCCGCCGCAGCACCGGCACCGGTTCGGAAGCGGCGGCACGGGCGCGGTCGCTGTCAAGGACGCCAGTGCTCACCATCCGCTCAAGAACCCGGTCGCGCGCGGCTTGTGCCGCGGCGGCAAAGCGGTCGGGTCTGCGGATCTCTGGCGACTGGGGCAGGGCGACAAGAAGCGCCGATTGCGCGGGGGTCAGGCGGCGGGGCTCCTTGCCGAACCAGCTCAGCGTGGCGGCGCGCACCCCTTCGACATTGCCGCCATAGGGAGCGATGCGCAGATAGAGGTCGAGGATTGCGGATTTTGTCAGGCGCCGCTCCAGCGCCAGTGCCACCCGTATTTGACGCAACTTGCCGGCAAGACGGCCGGTGCCGCTGTTCTCGAGAAGCCGCGCCACCTGCATGGTCAGCGTCGATCCGCCCGAGGTGATCCGCCCCTGCCAGGCCGATTGCAGGGCGGCGCGGATCATCGCAAGGGGATCGACGCCGGAATGCTGGTAGAACCGCTTGTCCTCATAAGCGACAAGCATCCTGACAAAGAGCGGGTCGACCGCGCCGGGGGTCATCCGCCAGCGCCCGTCGGCGACGGTGAAGGCGCGCAGCAGGCTCCCGTCGCGGGCCAGAACCTCGACCGAGGTGTCGATGGCTAGTGGCGGCAAGTCGGTACGCGCCACCCAGTCGTCGAAAGCGTCACGCGCCCCGGCCCCCAGCAAAAGAACCGCGACCAGCGCCAGAAGCGCCGGGCCAAGCCTTTTTCCGGGCTGCCCGGCCATGTCATTCGGCCACGGTCACGCGCCCGCTATCCGACCGGGCGCGAAAATCGGGGCGGTACATATCCTCGACGCTGGCCGCGGGCAGGTGGAAGCTGCCCGGCGACACGGCCCTTACGATATAGGCAAGGCGAAAGGGATTGTCCGAAGTCCAGTCCAGCGCCGCCAGAAAGCGATCCTGGCGGAATTCCGTCATGCGGGTGTTGTCTTCGGTGTCGAGCCAGCCGAGCGCGGCTATATCGCCACCACGCAGCAGGTTGGGATTGTCGATCTCGAACCCGGCGGGAAGCGGGTCATTGATCATCAGCCGCGCTTCGCCGCCGCCGTTGGGGGTGACTTCGATCACGGTGACAAGACGGCTGCCCTGCTTGATGTTTGCCGGATCAACCGCTTCGCCTTGCAACGTGTACCAGCTTCGGGTGATCGCATATCCGTTGCCGCCGGCGGGCTCGGGGTTGGTGGGCACGCCGAAAGTTGTCAGGGTCACGGTCGCCGGTTTGGCCGATCCGTTGGTGATGATCTGCGCCGAACCGCCCGCGGTCTGATCCTCGAGCACCCGGATCAGCGGGCCGGTGACAGGCTGACCATTGACGGTAAACCCAGCAGAGCCGGGTCGGTCGATCAGCGCGTTTGTGGCCAGAAGCGCCCAAGTGGCCTCTTGGGTTGACAGGGTGTGCCCGGCCATTCCGGCGGCGATTGCGTCGCCGAGCGTTTCGGCATTGATGACGCTCGACCCGGCCTCGGAGGCCAATGCCAAAAGCGCGGTCGCATCGCGCAGGTTGGTGCCATAGTCGGCGCGCCAAAGACGGTTTTCGCGACTCAGCGCATTGGCGGCGACAAGCCGCGCGGCCTGGGTAAACATCGCATCCGCCCGCGTCTGATCGCCATAGGATGCCAGCGCCGCCCCGAGTTGGGCGGCCGCGATGGGGGTATCGAAGGCATCCGCCTTGACATCCGCATAATAGCGCAGATCGCCGATGGCCGCCGCACCCTCGCGGGCCAGTACCATAAGCGCATAGGCCACCGGGCCGCCGTCCCTGTCGAAATCGGCCGCATAGTTCAACTGGTTGCGCAGGTTGTCCATGGCGTTGCGAAAGGCCGTATCGGGGACGGCATGACCCCTTGCCCTGGCGCGGCTGAGGAAATCGCTGACATAGGCGTCAAGCCACAGATCGCCGGAATCCGCGTCCCATAGCCCGAAGGCCCCGTTGGCGGATTGATTGAGCAGGATCTTCGCGATCGACTGATCCACCCGCGTGCCAACATCTTTCGCATCGTCGCCACCCAGGGCCCTGGCCACCTCGTCGAAATATAGCAGCGGCAGTGCCTTGGAGGTAAGCTGTTCGGTGCAGCCATAGGGATAGCGGTCAAGAGCGGCGATCAGCCCCGGTGCGTTGAACCGGGCGATTGGGCCGACTGAAAGGATCGCCTTGCCGGAACCCGGATTCAGCCCGGCAAAGGCATTGGCGTCAAGCGTGAAGCTTTGCCCTGCGGCAAGCTCGAAGCGGCTCTGCCTGGCGATTCCGGGGTCATTCGCCTCGATCGGCAGGATCAGGGTCTTGACCAATTGATGGCCATCCGGCGTCGTCAGGGCGACGCGCAGTTCGGCGGCTTCGTCCGACAGGCCGGCGGTAACCGGCACCGAAAGCGTCACCTTGCCCTGCGCGGAAAGGTCGATGCCCGACGGCGATAGCCCAAGCGTGACGCCCTTGCCGGTGACATCAAGCCCCATGCGCCCCGACGGGCCGCTGGTGTGGACGAATTCCAGCAGCAGACGGCTTTCGTCGCCGGGCGACAGGAAGCGCGGCAGCGACGCGGTGACGGCGACGGGATCGCGCACCAGCACATCGGTGTCGCCCTGACCAATGCCGGATTGCGACCAGGCCACAGCCATCAGCCGCACGGTGCCGTTGAATGAAGGCAGCGAAAATTCGGTGCGGGCAAAGCCATCCTGGCCAACCTTTACCGGCCCGGAGAAATAGGCCACAAGCTCTTCGGTCGGCGGTGGGGATTGCATCTTCAACCCCGATGCGGCGTCGCCGCCCGAACGTATTTTGCCCATCGCGCCATTCTGGCCATCGATCAACCGCCCATAGATGTCGCGGATCGCCACGCCAAGCTTGCGCTGGCCGAAATAATGGTCGGCGGGGTCGGGCGCCTTGTAGCCGGTCAGGTTGAGGATGCCGACATCGACCGCGGCTATGGTGGCATAGGCGGTTTCGCCCGCCGCCACACCGTCCACCTTCAGCGTCACGGGCAGGGGGCCGCGCGGATCGGCCGCGCTGGGCATGTCGAAACTGACGTTCAGGCGACGCGCGCCGGGATCGACCGGCGCGTAGGACAGGCCAAGGGCGCGTTCCGGGGTGCGGCCCGCCGCCACGTCCATCGGGCGAAGAACCGATGCGGCGACATAGGCCCCCGCCCCCCAATCGTCGGTCACTTTCAGCGGGATGCGGTTATCGCCTTCGCTCACCGCAACCGCCTTCATGTCGATCAACCGGTTGGACATGACGGTGACGAGCGCCACCCCCGCCGCCCGTGGCACGAGTCGCAGGACCGCGGTATCGCCGGGACGGTAGGCGGGTTTGTCAAGCGACACATCAAGTGTGTCGGGGGTGTCCACCGCATTGGCGGGCGCGTACCAGCCCGCGTCGAACGCCATCGAGGACGCGCTGTAGGCGCCTTGCCGGGATTCGACCACCAGTTCGTAATTTCCCGATTCAACCGGCGCGGTCAGCCGCTGCGGGCCGTCGCCCGTCAGGGCCAGATCACCCTCGGCGATACGGGTGCGGGTGGTGGTGACATCCCAGTTCCACTGGCCATAGAGCGCATACCACTGATAGCGTTTCTCAACACGGTTGACGGTCCAGTGCACCTGCATCGCGGCCGGGGAAAGATCCGGCCCGACCGCAATGATATCGAACGATGCCGCATCGCCTTCGGGCACAACCCCGCCGTCAAAGCCCGGTTTCAGCCCGATCACCGGCGTGGCGGGCAGGATCTGCCGGGCGATCTGCCGTTCGACCGGGCGGCCCGAACCTTCTTTCAGGCGCAGCGTGAAAGTGGCTCTCAGCGGCCGGTTGGCGGCGTCGCCCAGATCGGGAAAGACAAGCGGGATCAGCGCCTTGCCATCGGCATCGGTTCTTCCGGCGCCGGCAAGGCTTTCCGCATGGGGTGAAAACGGTTCGTCATAACGGCCGAAACGGTAACCGGGGAACGCCTCCAGCCCGTCGGTCGCCGCGATCCTGTAATCGCCTTCGATGGCCAGATCGGCCCCCGGCACACCGAAAAGATAGCGCGCCTCCACGGCAAGGCTGGGCGTATCGGAAAGGCGGATGGGGCCCTCGGGCAAGGCAAGCGTGAAGTCGATCCGCTCGGGCAGGAAATCCTCGACCAGGAAGGATTGCGAGGCGAGCGTTCGGCTTTCTTCGGCAAAGACGTCGATGCGCCAGGTGCCGCGCGGCGCCGAGCCGGCCAGAGGCAGCGACACGGTATGACCACCGGCACCGGCCTCCTGCAAAAGCGCGCGCGCATATTCAACCCCGTCGGGGCGGATCAACCGCGCGGTCAGGGGCAGGCCTTCGATGCCCTGCACGCGCGCATCACGGGCGAGAATGGTCGCGTTGACCGTTTCACCCGCGCGGTAGGCGCCCCGGTCGGTGGCCAGGAAAATGTCGATGGGCGGCGCCGGTTCGTGGCCGGCGACGCCGCGGTCCGAAAGATCGAATTCCGCTTCCGTCAGCGACAGGAAGGTAAAGTCATCCCCCTTGGCGACGGTCACGAGAGCCGGTGCCGCCCCACCTGTTCCGGCGGTCTGGGCGGCGGTGAAACGGGCGTAACCCTCTGCATCGGTAACGGTCTCGCCGATGATCGCATTGGCCCGCGATATCAGCGTCACCGTGCTGCCCGCGCTTGCCGAAACATCGGCAAGGGATCGGGTGAACACATGCAATCCATCAACGCCCGACAAGGTCGTCAGACCGATGTCGGAGATCACGAACCACTGGGTTGCGGGCGGATTGTCGTAAGGATCGAGCCCCGGCACACTGGCCTGAAGGGCGTATATCCCCGGACCGAGATCGCCCATAACATCGTCAAGCGGCAGCCGCGTCAGCATGTCGCGGTTGATCTGCATCGAGACGTCCGCCTTGCCCTTCCATACTTCTTCGGCAACCTCCGAGCGAAACCCCTGCCCCGACCAGTAGTCCAGCGGGCGGCCGAAATAATCGCTTTGAATGGCGCGGATGAGATTGCGGTCGGAAACGCGCAGCAGGGTCAGCTCAAGCGAGTCGGTATTGACGGTTTCCACGGGAATGCCCGCCTTGGCCGCACGCGGAAGAATATAGGCCCGGCCGGGGAACCGAACCGCCGCCGTCCGGTCGCGTACATAGAGGTTCAGCGTCACATCCTTGGCCAGCGTTTCGCCGTTTTCCGCCGGAAGCCCGGCGCGGAAGGTGATGGTGTAGCGGCGGCCGTGCTCCACCCCCGAGACGCACAGTTGACGTCCCGACGCTTCGACCGAAAGGCCGGTATCGGCCAGTTTGACGAATGGCGCGTAATCGGTACCGGCACGCACCAGATCTTCGCTGAACACCGCGCAGACGCGGGGCCGGGCGGTATCGCTTTGTACTTCGTGCTCGGTGATCCGAAACCCGTATTTGCCGATCGCATCCTGCAACATCGCGCCGGTGTCGTCGCGCGGTTGCAGGCTTTGCGCCAGCCGCAGGGCGGGGATCATGTCGCGCCCCCTGTCGACGCGCTCCATCGCCTGTGCAATCGTTGCCAGTGCCGTGGCCCGCAGACCGGCGTTTTCGGCCCGCAGATAGGCATTGAGCGAACCGGTTAGCGCGCGGGTGGCGAGGTCGCGCCTGACGTCGATGTCGTCGCTGTCAATCTCCAGCAGCAGCCGGGCATATTCCAGCCACTGATCGGCCTTGTCGGTCAGGTTGAGCGCCGCGCCCTGCAACCGCATCGCGGCCTGATAGTCGCCGTTGGCACGGGCCTGCGCACTGGCGCTCAGCAAGGCTTCGGCGCTCTGGTCGCCGGTTACATGCTGATTGACGAGCCCGCGTGCCTGGCTCAGCGCCGCTGAAAAATCTGCGGCCGAAAGAAAAGTCAGTTCAGCTGCGCGGATCTTGGCGCGCGCCGCGGCGCCAGGGGCCGCCTGCCGGATCCAGCCGGAATAGGCACCTTGATAAAAAGCCTGTTCGCTGACTGCGGATTTGGGAAAACATGCATTCGACCGCGTGTTGAAGGTGAAGGCCTTGCAGTCGGCGTCGGAAAGACAGGCCTGTTCGCAGGCTTCCAGCGTGGTGTCAAAAATCTGCCGGATATCGGCCCCTGGCAGGTCGGTGTTTTCGGTCAGAACCGCGCGGCGCTCGGGGATGAGAACCCGATCCTGGGCACTTGCCGGTGCGCCGCTGGCAAGAATTGCCGCAAACAGGGTGAAAATCAGCAGCCGCATCGAAATCTCCTGTACCAGACAATGATACGATGCTGGCACGCCCACGGGCCAAAAAGCAAGCAAGGTGAGGGGCCTTTGCGGGCAATCAGGTGGATTTAAGGCTTCGTTCATCAGGCTTGGCCATTCTTGCACGCATTGGGCATTGCACCAGCGCCAAGCAGGCCGGAGACGGGTTTTGAACATCTCGGAAAAACTGGCAAGGGAACGTCGGTTGCGGCTGGCCGCCGAGCGCCTGCTGGAGCAGAAGAAGCGCGAACTTTCGGCGGCGAACGCCCAGTTGTCGCAACATGCGCGAACGCTTTCCGACCAGATCGTCGAACAGCGCCAGGGGCTGGCGACCGCGCGCCATGAAACCGAGGTGCTGAAGGGCCAGAACACCATGGTTCTGTCCGATTTGGAGCGCGCCACCAATGCCGCCAGGATAGCGCAGCGACGCCTTTGGGAAGCCTTCGAAACCATCGAGGACGGGTTCGCGGTTTTCGATGGCGAACTGCGCCTGTCGGTTGCCAACCGTGCCTACCTGTCGCTGTTCGAACCCGGTAGCGGCATCGACCTGGGCGTCGCCTATGAAACGATTGTCGCGACAATGATACAGGATGAAATCGTCGATATCGGCGATGCCGACAGCGGTGACTGGTGCCGTGACATGCTGGCGCGGACAGGCCGGCAGACCATCGAGGCCAAGGTCATCCGCCTGACCGACGGAAGGCGCATCAAACTGGTGGACCGGCGCGGTGAAATGGGTGATCTCGTCTCGCTCGCCGTCGATATTACCGACACGATCCGGCGCGAAGAAGAACTGAAGGAGGCGCGCGAAAGGGCCGAAGCCGCCAATCGTGCGAAATCGGCGTTTCTGGCCAACATGAGCCATGAAATCCGTACACCGATGAATGGCGTCGTCGGCATGGCCGATCTGTTGTGCGGCACCGATCTGGATGAGGAACAGCGTCTGTTTGCCGAGACGATCAAATCATCGGGTGAAGCTCTCTTGACGATCATCAATGATGTGCTCGACTTTTCCAAGATCGAGGCGGAAAAGCTCCGGCTTTATCCCGAGCCCTTTGACCTTGAGCGTTGCCTGCACGAAATTGTCCTGCTTTTGCAGCCTCTGGCGCGCAAGAAGGGCATCAAGCTGCTGGTGGATTTCGATCTGTTCCTGCCCACCCGCTTTGTCGCCGATCCGGGCCGGATGCGGCAGATCCTCACCAACCTTCTGGGCAATGCGGTCAAGTTCACCGAAACCGGCCATGTCATGGCGCGGGTCGTGGGCATCGAACTGGCGGATGGGCAATACGAGCTGCATATCACCATCGAAGATACCGGCATCGGCATCGCGCCGGACCATGTCGATCACGTCTTTGGCGAATTCAATCAGGTCGAGGATCAGGCAAACCGCAAGTTCGAAGGCACCGGCCTGGGGTTGGCCATCACCCGGCAACTGGTCGAACTCATGGGCGGCGCTGTCTGGGTCGACAGTGAACCGGGGCAGGGTTCATGCTTTGGCTTGCGCCTGGCGCTGGCGGAGGCCGAACCGCAAGGCCCCCCCGACATGCCCGATCTTCCGGCGACGCTCGAACGGGCGCTGGTCGTCGATGCGGTTCAGATCAACCGGGTGATCCTGGAACGCCAGCTCCAGACCTTCGGATTGTCGGTCTGCATCTGCCGGTCGGAGGCTGAGGCACTGGCGGCTCTCGGGGCGCACGAACCTTTCGATCTGATCCTGGTCGATGATGAATTGCCCGAGTCCGAAGGGAAATCCCTTGTCGAACAGGTCAGAACGGCGGGGATCGCGGCGCCGGTGATCCTGCTTTCATCCGACCCCGATAGCCGGCCGGATATCGACGATCCGCTGCTCGCCGTTTTGCAAAAACCGATCCTGCGCCGGGATCTTTACCGCACCTTGCAGGATCTGTTCGCTCCGGCCGACGAGACAGAGGCCCGGGCCTCCGGTGCCGCGCCACAGCCCGGCCCGGTGGCCGAAAGCCGCCCCATGCGGTTGTTGGCCGCCGAGGACAACCGAACCAATCAACTGGTCTTTTCCAGAATGGTTCAGGGCCTGGCCATAGAATTGCGCTTTGCCGGCAATGGCCGTGAAGCAGTGGAACTCTGGCAGAGCTTCAAGCCAGACATGATCTTCATGGATATTTCAATGCCTGAAATGGATGGGTGCGAGGCGACACAGGCCATCCGTACCCTGGAACAGGAATTCAGCCTGCCGCATGTGCCGATCGTTGCGCTGACCGCTCATGCCATGGGGGGTGACAGCAATTCCATTTTGGCCGCCGGTCTTGATTTCTATCTGACCAAGCCGTTGAAAAAAATTGAAATCCTGGCCAAGATAGAAGAATTCCGCCCTAAGGAGGCCTACCCGATCCGGTCGGGTCCGACCGGTCGCGAAGGGGTGTGAAAGGCCACCCTTCATCCGTGCGCCAAGCCCGCCGCCCTGTTCAGCCATCGCCAAGGATGGCGAGAAATGCCTGGCCAAAACGTTCGATCTTGGTGTCGCCCAGGCCGCCGATCCGCCCCAGGTCCGTTAGGTTGCGGGGGCGGGTCTCGGCAAGTTTGCGCAATGTCGAATGCGAACAGGTCAGGTGTTTTCCGGTTCCGTCTGCGCCGCGCGCCAGTTCCGTCTGTGCCGCCAGAAGCCTGTCGAAGATCGCGCCGGTCGGCTGGCCCGCCAACTTGCGCCGCGCCGGATGCACCCGCTCATCGCAGCCGGTGATCACCGCCAGGAACGGCGATCCGTATTTTTCCAGCTTCTTGGTCCCGACGCCGCCGATCCCCATCATCTCGTCCAGCGAACCGGGCCGTTTTTCGGCCATCTCGATCAGTGTCCGGTCGGGAAAGATCACATAGGCGGGCACGCGCGCCGCCTCGGCCAGCGCGCGCCGTATGGCCTTGAGCGCCGACAGGAGCGGCGCGTCTTCTTCGCGAACCAGGCCGCGCACGGCGGGCTTGCTGGTCGCGTTGCGGATGGTGTCGCGGCGCAGCGTGATTCCGACTTCATCGCGCAGGACCGGGCGCGCCGCTTCGGTCATGCGCAACGCGCCGTGGCGCTCGGCGTCGGGACGAATCAGATCATGGCCCATCATCTGCCGGAAGACGGCCTGCCATTGCGGGCGGGTCATATCCTTTCCGACCCCGAACGTCGGCAAGGATTGATGCCCGCGCCGGGTAACCTTTTCGGTTTTGGCGCCCAGCAGAATATCGATCAGGTGGCCCGCACCAAAGCTTTCGCCGGTGCGCAATATCGCCGACAGCGCCTTGCGAACCGCCTGCGTTGCGTCGAAGACCTCGGGTGCGGTATCACACAGATCGCAGGCATTGCAGGGGTCTGACGCTTCTCCGAAATAGGACAGAAGCAGCTGGCGGCGGCAGCCCGTGGCCTCTGCCAGCCCCAAAAGCGCGTTCAGGCGCGCATGATCGGCGGATTTGCGGTCGGGCGGGGCAAGGCCTTCGTCGATCTGAGTGCGGCGCAGGCGGATGTCGTCGGGGCCAAAAAGCGTCAGGGTTTCGGCCGGTGCGCCGTCGCGGCCGGCGCGGCCGATTTCCTGATAATATGCCTCGATCGATTTCGGCAGGTCGGCATGGGCGACCCAGCGGATATCGGGTTTGTCGATTCCCATGCCAAAGGCCACAGTGGCGGCGACGATCAACCCGTCTTCGCGCTGAAAACGCGCCTCCACCTCGCGCCGGTCATCGGCCTGCATCCCGCCGTGGTAATGGCACGCCACATGGCCTGTCTCGCGCAGGGCCGCCGCCAGCGTTTCGCTCTTGGCGCGGGTGGCGCAATAGACGATGCCGGAAAGCCCGCGCCTTGCGGCGGCAAAATCAAGGATCTGGCGGCGCGGCTGATCCTTGATGGTGAAGGCCAGGTGGATATTGGGCCGGTCGAAGCCGCGCAGGAATGTCGACGGCGCGACACCGCCGAAAAGCCGGGCGACGATCTCGTCGCGGGTTTCGGCATCGGCCGTCGCGGTAAAGGCCGCCAGCGGCACATCGAGCGCCCGGCGCAGATCGCCGATGCGCAGATAATCGGGGCGGAAATCGTGGCCCCATTGCGAAACGCAATGCGCTTCGTCCACCGCGATGGCCGTGACACCGGCACGGCGCAGCAGGTTCCGCGTGCCCCCCGAGGCAAGCCGTTCGGGGGCCATGTAAAGCAGCTTCAGGCGCCCTTCATCAAGCGCGGCGAACACTTCCGTGGTTTCGGCTTCGGTATTTCCCGAGGTCAGCGCCCCCGCCGCGACCCCGGCCTCTGTCAACGCCCGCACCTGGTCGCGCATCAACGCGATCAGCGGCGAAATGACCACCGTCACACCATCCTGCAACAAGGCCGGAAGCTGAAAGCAAAGCGACTTGCCGCCGCCCGTCGGCATGATCGCCAGCACATTTTCGCCTCTGGTCACAGCGGCGACGATATCGGCCTGACCGGGGCGAAACCCGGAAAATCCGAAGACGGAGGCAAGAAGTTCCCCGGCGCGCTGCATGGTCCCCTTTGGGGGTTGTTGATTGCTCGACCGTTCCACAATTTCACAAGGGCGCGGCGGGGACAAGCATCAGTAGCCGTAAAAGAACCCTACGTTGTGAATGAGCGCGCGTTGCAGGATGATCACCGCGATGATCGCCACCAAAGGCGCAAGATCGAGCCCCGCCGTCGCCGGCAGAAAGCGGCGTATGCGCCCGTAGATCGGTTCCAGAAGGTTCTGCAATCCGTACCATATCTGCGAAACGATCGGCTGGCGCAGGTTCAATACCTGAAAACCGATCAGCCACGACATGATGATATGCGCAAGAATGACATACCAGACGACGGTCAGGACAATGCTCATTGCGTCATAAAGCGTGGCCATCGACAACTCCCTTTTCTTCAGGGCATAGACGTAAGGCGCGCGGACCCTGTGCGCAACCGTCTAACACGAGACCTTCCGGCAAATAGTTGGCGCCGGTGCGGGCCGGCCCCGATCGGGCCGCCTGACAAGCCTTGCTTGCGCCGCGCCGTTTTTTAGGGCTTGATCGCGGTAAAACAGCGGGGCGCAGGGAATGGCGGTTTCGGCACGCAGGCGAATTTGGGGCTGGTTCTTTTTCGACTGGGCCAGCCAGCCTTTCAACACGTTGCTGCTGACCTTCATCTTTGGCCCCTATGTCAAGGAATTGCTGGGCGCGGGAACCAAGGCGCAGGCGGCCTGGGGATACGGCATCGGGGCGGCCGGATTGGTGATCGCGGTTCTTGCGCCGCTGCTCGGGGCGGTTGCGGACAAGGCCGGGGGGCGGAGGCGCTTCATCTGGCTTTTTTCGGCAATGTATTTTCTGGGCTCATGGGGGCTTTGGTATGCCGCACCGGGGGATTTCAATCTTTTCCTGATCATGCTGTCCTTTGCCATCGGCCTTGTCGGCATGGAATTTGCCACCATCTTCACCAATTCGATGTTGCCCGATCTGGGCACCCGCGAAGAGATCGGCCGCATTTCCGGTTCGGGCTGGGCTTTTGGCTATGTTGGCGGGCTATTGGCGCTGATCCTCATGCTGGGGGTCTTTCAGATCAATCAGGCGACGGGCAGGACTATGATCGGCGTGCCGCCGCTTTTCGGGCTCGATGTCGCGGCGCGCGAAGGCACGCGCATCGTCGGGCCGTTGACCGCGCTTTGGTACGCGGTTTTCATGATCCCGTTTTTTTTGTGGGTGCGCGAACCGCGCCAAACCGGGATGCAACCCATTGCCGTTGCCGCGCGCGACGCCTTTCCGCAATTGCGCAGGACGCTTGCGGGGCTGGCCACGAAACGCAGTCTGGGCGCCTATCTTCTGTCGTCGATGTTTTATCGCGACGCATTGAACGGCATTTACGTTTTTGGCGGTATCTATGCGGCCGGGGTTCTGGGCTGGCAGGTGGAGGATGTCGGGAAATTCGGCCTGCTTGCGGTTCTCAGCGGCGCTCTTTTCGCCTGGCTTGGCGGCAAGGCCGACGGCCGTTTCGGGCCAAAACCGGTCATCGCCGTCAATGTGACGGTGCTTACGCTTGTGGCGCTGGGCGTGATCTTCGTGTCGCGCAGTTCGGTCTTCGGTATTTCTGTAGGACCGCAAAGCGCGCTGCCCGATATCGCTTTTTACGGGTTGGGTATCGTGATCGGGGCGGCAGGCGGGGCGCTGCAATCGGCCAGCCGGACAATGATGGTGCGTCAGGCCGATCCGCGGCGCATGACCGAGGCATTCGGGCTCTATGCGCTGACCGGCAAGGCCACATCCTTCATCGCGCCGCTCTCGATTGGCGTGGTGACCGATCTGACAGGAAGCCAGCAACTGGGAATTGCCCCGCTTCTGGTGCTTTTCCTGATCGGTCTGGTTTTGCTAGTCTGGGTCAAGGCGGACGGGGAAAGGCAGGTTTGATGCAGCGATTTGCAGGCATGTTTGTTTTGGCGGCGATGCTGGCGCACCCGGCCTGCGGCGAAACCCTGGCCAACCGGCTTTTTGGCGCCAAGCCGGTTGCCTCGGCGCAAAAACCCGCGGCCATAGGGTCATATGCCAGAGGATGCGGGGCCGGAATGGTGCAACTGCCCGAAACCGGGCCCACCTGGCAGGCGATGCGCCTGTCGCGCAACCGCAACTGGGGACAGCCGGAACTGGTGCAGTATCTTGTCGATCTTTCGGCGGCGGCCAAGGCGCTGGGCTGGGCCGGGCTTTACATCGGCGACATGAGCCAGCCGCGTGGCGGGCCGATGACCTCGGGTCATGCCAGCCATCAGATCGGGCTGGATGCCGATGTCTGGATGCTGCCGCCCGCCCGCGTCAACCTGAGCCGGAGCGAGCGTGAGAAGATCAGCTCCGTTTCGGTGCGCACCGACGATCAGCGCCACGTCAACGGCAACTGGACCCCGGCGCATCGGCGGCTGTTGCAGCTGGCCGCCTCCGATCCGCGGGTAGACCGGATATTCGTGGCCGCGGCGGTGAAGATCGAAATGTGCAAGACCGCGAAGCGGGCCGACAAGGCCTGGTTGCAGAAAATTCGCCCGCTTTACGGGCATAACACGCATTTCCACGTGCGGCTGAAATGCCCGGCGGGATCGCGCTTTTGCCAGCCTCAATCGCCGACGGTTTCGACGCTGTCGAAAGGTGGTGACGGGTGTGACGAAACCCTCGACTGGTGGGTGACGACCTATCTGGAACCGCCTAAGAAACCGGCGAAAAAATCGGCCCGGAAAACCAAACCGAAGAAACCGCGCAAGAAGACCGCACGGGAATTCACCATGGCGGATCTGCCCAAACAATGCGCGCTGGTTCTGTCTTCGCAATAGGCCTGGTGGCAGGGCTGGGCTTCGCCTCGCCGGTCATCGCCGCCCCCCATGCCGTCTATGTCGGAACATATGTCTGGCACGAAGACAGCCCGCTGTTTGGCGGCTTGTCGGCGCTTGATCTGGGTGAGGACGGAGAGGCTTTCGTGACGGTGTCTGACAGCGCCGCCATCTTTGCCGGCCGCTTTTCCCGAAATGCGCAGGGCGCGGTGACAGGTGTCGAGGCCGGCGCCCCGTTCGTGCCGTTGTCGCATCACGGCACACCCATCAGGCCGCCGATGGACGATGCCGAGGGAATTGCGTTGCTGCCCGGTGGCGGATTGGCCATTTCCTATGAAACCCAGGACCGGATCGGCATTTACGGCAAGGCTGGCCGCACCTATGTGACAGAGCTCTGGGCGGACGCCTTGAAACATTTCGAGCCGAATTACGGGGCCGAGGCGCTTGCCGCAGACGCGGAAGGTACGCTTTACACCATGCCTGAGAAACCGTTGACGGCCGGAGGCGATTTTCCCATCTACCGATACCGCAACGCGGTCTGGGACCAGCCATTCGCGCTGGTCCGCAAGGGTAACTGGCGCCCGGTCGGGGCCGATTT
Organism: Paracoccaceae bacterium; assembly: GCA_020446815.1. Lineage (GTDB taxonomy): Bacteria > Pseudomonadota > Alphaproteobacteria > Rhodobacterales > Rhodobacteraceae > Albidovulum. Next base: position 170,802 of record JAGRDY010000029.1, on the reverse strand, counting down.
CGGGCAGGACGGGCGGCTTTATGTCCTTGAGCGGGATTACTGGGGGCTGATCGGTTTCATGAGCAGGGTGCGGCGGCTGACGCTGGCGGGTGACAGCATCGTGGCCGATGAGCTGTTGCTGGAAACCGGCGCCGGGATCCATGACAATCTGGAAGGCCTGGCGGTCTGGCGGGACGGCGCCGGAAAGACGCGGCTGACGATGATTTCGGACGACAATTTTCTGCCTACCCAACGCACCGAAATCGTCGATTACCGGGTCGAGGAATGACTTGACCGGCCCCCCGCCGGAGCGTAGAGGACGCCTGTCCCGATACTGGGGCCAAGTCTCCGCAACCTTGAAAAAAACGGAACATACATGACCCGCGCGCTTCTTCCAGGCGTCCTTGCCATGGCTGCCATTGTGGTGGCCTCAAATATCCTTGTGCAGTTTCTTTACGGCGAATGGCTGACCTGGGGGGCCTTTACCTATCCTTTCGCCTTTCTGGTGACGGACCTGACCAACCGCTTTCAAGGGGCGGCTGCGGCGCGCCGTGTGGTGGCGGCGGGTTTTGTCGTGGGCGTCATCTGTTCGCTGATCGGGACGCAGATCATCGGTGAGTTCGGCCCGCTGGTCACAGTGCGGATCGCCCTTGGTTCGGGGCTGGCTTTTCTGACGGCACAGTTGATGGATGTGTTTGTTTTCAACAAATTAAGGGAAGGAAACTGGTGGCGGGCGCCGCTGGTGTCGACCCTGATCGGGGCGTCGCTGGATACCGCGATCTTCTTTACGGTGGCCTTTTCGGGGGCGCTGGCCTTTCTGGAGCCGGGCAACGACCTGTCCTGGGCGGGCGAGGTCAAACCCCTGCTGGGCATGGGGCCGGCCTTGCCGCACTGGGTGTCGCTGGCCACGGCCGACTGGCTGGTGAAACTGTCGCTGGCGATCGTGGCATTGGTGCCATTCCGCGTCATTATCGGAAAAATGACGGCACGGATTGCGTAAAACCTTTTGACAAACGCAAAATCCATGTCAGCCTTCGCTTAACGGAAACGTAGCGAAAGGAGGTGATCCAGTGTCGAGAGTGATATTGGAGAGAGGTGTCGGGACAGTCAGGGGGGCCGCGATCTGAGGGCAAACCCGAGGGTTTGCAACCCTGACTGGGCCTTGTCGATCTTCGACACCCTAACTGGCCCATCTCCGTAGATCTCGGAGGGCCGCCCTGATCAAGGGTGGCCCTTTGTGTTTTCCCCTTTGTGTTTCCGGATGACGCGAAAACCACGTCTGGCATCCGTCCCGCGCGCGTCGGGTATGCGTCGGGCATCCGTCCCGACAGTTGTCGGGACAGCGGCCGGACCGCCCTGCCCAGCCGGCGGCGGCACCGAACCGGCCCGCCATGTGATGAGCCAGGGCCGGTTCGATGCCGAACAGTGGAACGCGGCTTTCTGACAACGGCGCTTTCGCGGCCGCTGTGAATTGCGATTCACCGCGGCCGAGAAACGCGCTAAGACCGGGGCCATGCTGTGGATCGACGATGACATCAGCCTTGCCGATTGGGAAATCAGCGAAAGCTTCAGCCGGTCGTCGGGGCCGGGCGGGCAGAATGTGAACAAGGTCGAGACGGCGGTGGAGTTGCGCTTTGCCGCCGCCAGCAGTCCGAACCTGCCCGCGCCGGTCAAGGCCCGGCTGAAGCGGCTGGCCGGGCGGCGCTGGAGCGATGACGGGGTGATCGTGATCCGCGCCGAGGAAACCCGCAGCCAGGCGCGCAACCGCGAGATGGCCCGGGAGCGGCTGGCCGAGCTGATCCGCAGGGCGCTGGTGGCGCCCAAGCGGCGCATCGCCACCCGCCCGACGCTGGCCAGCAAGCGCCGCCGCCTGGCCGCCAAGACGGCCCGCGGGGCGCTCAAGGCGCGGCGCAGCAAGGTCGAGGACGAATAGGGCGATTCAGGGTTTGCCCGAAACGCCCCGGCACCCGGACGGTATGGCGCCAGTTGGCAACAATTCAGGACTTTGACAATGATTGTTTCGCGAATGGCTACACCGCCCCATGCGCGAAAAAGCCCCCGTGCCGCCGCGCCGGGCGCGGCCCAATAAATCGGCAACGCCCCGGCAAGGATCGCCGGCGCAGCCAAAACAAGGCTTGCGGCAGCGGTGCTTTCCAGTGCATTTCACGAACGCCGCTGTCCGGCGGACAGGCGCTAGGCGAGGACCATGCTCAAGAAAGCCTTCATGCTCGTTTCGGGCAATGCATTCGGCTCGGCGCTGCTGTTGGCGCGCAATCTGATCGTGGCGCGGCTGATCAGCCCGGAAGATTACGGGATCGCCTCGACCTTCGCGATCAGCATGTCGATCGTCGAGATGCTGTCGAATTTCGGGCTGAACCAGATGATCGTCGTCGACAAGGATGGCGACGATCCGCGCGTGCAATCGGGGTTGCAGGGGTTTCAGGTTCTGCGCGGGCTGACGTCGAGCCTGCTGTTGTGGGCCATTTCCGGTGCCTATGCGCGGTTTCTGGGTATTGCCGATCTGGCCTGGGCATATCAGGTGATCGCCTTCATTCCGCTGGTCAACGGGTTGCAGCATTTCGATGTTCACCGGCTGAAACGGCACCTGAAATTCACCCCGTCGATCCTGTCGCTTTCGGTGCCGCCGCTGGTCTCGGTTCTGGCGCTCTGGCCGCTGGCGCTGATCTATGACGATTACCGTATCATGCTGGCGGCCTTGTTCGTGCAGGCGGGCGCGATGGTGGTGCTGTCGCATCTGACGGCCGAACGGCCCTATCGGGTCAGGCTCGACCTCGGGCAGATGCGCGCGGCGACCGGGTTCGGCTGGCCGCTGCTGGTCAATGGCATCCTGCTTTTCGGGGTGTTCAACGGCGAAAGGCTGATTGTCGGGCGGGAACTGGGGATGCTGCAACTGGGGCATTTTTCGATGGCCTTGACGCTGACGCTGACGCCGACGCTGGTGCTGGCGGGATCGTGCCAGACATTCTTTCTGCCGCAGCTCAGCGCGGCGCGCGAACGGCCGGAGGCGTTTCAGTGGCTGGGCATCGCGACGATGGAATCGAGCCTGGTGATCGGGGTGTTGCTGGTGCTGGGCGTGTCGCTGGTGGGGGCGCCGGTGGTCGATCTGCTGCTGGGTCAGAAATACGCCACGATGATCCCGATTCTGGTGCCGATCACGGTGTTGCAGGCGGTGCGGGTGGCCAAGACCGGCGGCGCCGTGGTGGCGCTGGCCAGGGGACAATCGGGCAATGCGATGGCGGCCAATCTTTTCCGGGTGCTGTCGTTGCCGGTTTCGTGGTGGGCGGTGATCAGAACCGGCGATGTGCTTGTGATCATCTGGATCGCGACGGCGGCGGAGGTGCTGGGCTATCTGATGTCGGTGCTGCTGGCGTCGCGCCGGACGGGGCTGCGGCTGACGCCGCTGCTGGCGCCGGCGGTGCTGACCGCGCTGGCCTTTGCGACGGCATTGGTGGATGCGCAGGTCTATGCCCCCAAGCGGCATCTGATGGATCAGATCCATATCGCGCAATGGGCGGTGGTGCTGACCTCGGTCGCCGCCCTTCTGGCGATGTCGGGGTTGCGCGGCTATCTGGTCCGGCGGTTCTGGCGCAGGCCGCGTTGAGCGCGCGACCGGGCGGTGCGACCGGGCGGCGCGACCGGGCGGCGGCGAAGCGGCCGCCCGGATCAGCCGCGCATCCTGACCACCCTGGCGGGAACCCCGACGGCGATGGCGCCGGCGGGAACGTCGCGGGTGACGACCGACCCCGCCCCGATCACCGCGCCGTCGCCGATGCTGATGCCCGCCGTCAGGATGGCGCGGCTGCCGATCCAGCAATCCGTGCCGATGGTGATGTCGCGTTCGATCATGGCCTGATCGGTGATGCGCGTTCCGGCGGCCAGGCCGTAATCGGCGGCGGTGACAAACACCTCGGGGCCGAAGGTGGTGCGGTCGCCGACACGGATCCAGCTTGTCGTCTTGCCGGCCCAGAGCGAACAGCGCGCGCCCACCTGCACCTGATCGCCAAGTGCTATGCGTTCGCCGTTGGCGAAGGACACATTGGGGGCCAGCCGCACGTCCTTGCCCAGGTGCAGCAAGCGGCGCTGGGCGACATGGGTATAGCCATAATAGTGCATGAGGCGCAGCGGATGCAAAAGCACGCCGGGATCGAGAGCGGATTTCAGCGCCCGCGCCACACGTGACAGGATGGAACGCCGGGCTACGGCCATGTCGGAGCCTCCTTGACTGTGGCGCGACAATAGCCGCTTCGCCGGGTCTTGCAATCGCGCTGGCAAATGTTTGGCAAATGTTTCTGGCCGGGGCGGCGCCCAGTTGCTAACACTTTGGCAGGCTGTTTCGCCCGCCATCGACATCATGAGGAGCCTGCCAGAGCCCATGCCCGAAAGCGACTGTTCCGTCGGCGCCGTCATCGTCGCCTTCAACGCCCATGACGTGATCCTCGGCTGTGTCGAAAGCCTGCTGGCGCAGCACGGCGGGCGGCCCCGGATCATCGTCGTCGACAATGCCTCGACCGATGACACGGTGGCGGTTCTGCGCGGCTGGGCGGCGGGGCGGGCGGATGTGAGCCTGTGCGAATTCGGGCCCGAGGATCGCCCGGATGCGGCGGCGGCGGGCGATGTGACGCTTGTCCATGCGGGGGTGAACGGCGGCTTTGCGGGCGGGGTCAACCGCGGGCTGGCGCTTTTGGCCGCGATGCCGCAGATCGGCCATTTCTGGGTGCTCAACCCCGATGCCTTTGCCGATCCGGGTGCGGTCAGGGCGATTCTGGACGAAGCGGCGCGGCAGCCGGGCTATGCGCTGATGGGCGGGCGGGTGTGCTATGCCGATCCGCCGACGCGCATTCAGATAGATGGCGGGCGGGTCAATCTATGGACCGGGGTTTCGGGCAATTTCAACCTTGGCCGCGATGCCGGCACGACGGCCTTGCCCCCGGCCGGGCGGCTCGATTTCATCACCGGGGCCAACATGGTGGCGTCGCGCGGGTTTTACGAACGGGTCGGGCCGATGCGCGAGGATTATTTTCTTTATTACGAAGAGGCGGACTGGGCGCTGCGGCGCGGCGACATGCCGCTGGCGGTGGCGCCGGGGTTTGTCGTCTATCACCACGCCGGAACCGCGATCGGATCGCCGACGCTGGACCGGCTCGCCTCGCCGTTTTCGTTCTGGTTCAAATATCACAGCCGGATGCTGTTCGTGCGCCGGTTCAACCCGGCGGGGCTGCCGGTGGCGATGGCCTATGCCACCGCCAAGGCGGCGCAGCTGATCCTGAAGGGGGCGACCGCGCAGGCGGGGGCGTTGCTGCGGGCGGTCTGGGGGCTGGGGCCGCCGGGATCGGTGCGCGCGCGCCTGTCGCCGGAAGCCGCCCGTATCGCCTTTGGCCGTGGTTCGCGATAGCCGCCGCGGGGCGGTGGGCGTGCGGCGCGTGGCGGCGGCGGCGTTGGCGGCGGCGACCCTGGTCGGCGTCGTGGCCTTTGCGCAGCCGCTTGCCGCGGCCGAGCTGGTCGCGCGCGGGGTCTATCGCTGGGATGAGCCATTGCCCGGATTTGGCGGGTTTTCCGGGCTGGTGATGGCCGGGGACGGCTTGTCGCTGATCGCCGCCAGCGATGCGGGCGATCTGTTTCGCGCTAGGCTGTCGCGGGATGCCGAAGGGCGGATCCGGCGGATCGAGACAACCTGGACGGGGCGGTTTCTGGATAATTTCGGCAAACCCGTCGAAGGCTTCACCGCCGATGCCGAGGCGCTTGCCGCCGGGGCGGACGGGACCGTCTTTGTCGCCTTTGAAAGCTATGCCCGGATTGCCGGTTTTCGCCCGCCCGACATGATGCCCGAGCCCCAAAACCGCTGGGACAGGTTCAAGCGGTTCTGGGGCAACGAGGGGTTCGAGGCGCTGGCGATCACCCCGGAGGGGCAGCTTGTGGCGGTGCTTGAACGCGCGACGGGGAAGCCGCCGGGCTACCAGACCTTTCTGGGCAGGGACGGACGCTGGCAAGCCGGGCCGGTGCTGCCGGCAGGCGGCGGTTTTGCCGCCGTGGGGGCGGATTTCGGCCCGGACGGCAGGTTCTATCTTCTGGAGCGGCGGGTCAATCTTCTGGCGCGGTTTTCCACGCGTATCCGCCGGTTCGACTATGCGCAGGGCGCCTTTGGCGCGGCGCAGACCCTGATGACCAGCGCGCCCGGCGCATTGGGCAACATGGAGGCGATCAGCCTGTGGACCGACGCCGCGGGGCAGGTGGTGGTCAGTCTCGTTTCCGACGACAATTTCCTGCCCCTTCAGGAAACAACGGTCGTGGAATTTGCGCTGAAGGAATGAGCGGGCTTTGCCATATGGCGCCTGGCAGGCTAACAAGGGCGAAAGCGCGGGGCAGGAGAAGACAGTGACCGACATAGGCGACAGGCGCGTCTTGATCGTGGTGGAAAACCTGCCGGTGCCGCTTGATCGCCGGGTCTGGCTCGAGGCGACCACGCTGCGGGGCGAAGGCTATCAGGTATCGGTGATCTGCCCGACCGGGCGCGGCTGGGACAAGCCTTTCGAGGCGATCGACGGCATCCACATCTATCGTTACCCGGCGCCGCCCGAAGCCCATTCGGGGGCCAGGGCCTATGCGGTGGAATACCTGCTGTCGCTCTGGCACTGGTTCCGGCTGGCGCGCAAGGTGCGGCGCGAGCGCGGTTTCGACGTGATCCACGGCTGCAACCCGCCCGATCTGGTTTTCCTGCTGGCGCTTTGGTATCGCTGGCGCGGGGTGCGGTATCTTTTCGATCATCACGATGTCTGCCCCGAGCTGTTCGAGGCGAAGTTCGCGAGGAAGGGTTTGCTTTACCGGATCATGCTGATCTGGGAGCGGATGACCTTTGCCTGTGCCTCGGTTTCCATCGCCACCAACGAGAGTTTCCGCGAGATCGCCATCCGCCGCGGCAGGATGAACCCCGAGGACGTGTTTGTCGTCCGCTCGGCCCCGAAAATCGAGAAGTTCGAGATTCGCCCCGCCGATCCGGCGATGCGCAAGGGGGCGGGCACGGTGCTGGGCTATGTCGGCGTGATCGGCCAGCAGGAGGGCATGGACCTGCTGGTCGCCGCCGCCGACCATCTGATCCGCGTCATGGGCCGGGAGGATGTGCATTTCATCATCGTCGGTTTCGGCCCGGAATTGCCGGCTGTCGAGGCCGATGTGGCGGCACGGGGGCTTGAGGCGCATTTCACCTTCACCGGGCCGCTTTACGGCGAAGATCTGCTGGTCGCGCTCAACAGTTGCGATATCGGGGTCAGCCCGGACCCCAGGAACGCGATGAACGACATATCGACGATGAACAAGGTCATGGAATACATGACGCTGGAAAAGCCGGTGGTGCAGTTCGACCTGAAAGAGGGGCGGGCCTCGGCGGGCGAGGCTTCGCTTTATGCGGTGGCCAATGATCCGGTGGATTTCGCCGCGAGGATCGCCGCGCTGATGGATGCGCCCGATCAGGCGGCGCGCATGGGCAAGGCGGGGCGCGCGCGGGTGCTGGAGCGGCTGAGCTGGGCGCATTCGGTGCCCCATCTTCTGGCCGCCTATGACCGGGTCTTCGCCCGTGCGGGGCGCTGAGCGGCCGCCCGGTTTCGCGCAGTTTCGGGCGCGGGTCAGGGCCTGCGGGGCCTGCGGTCATTCAACGCCATGAAGCCCCAGCCCGCGACAAAGCCGCCCAGATGGGTCTGCCAGGCCAGCTGGCCGTGCATCGCCCACCACAAGAGCAGGTTGAGCACCCCGAGCCAGGCCATCGCGCGCAACACCGGCCAGACCGGCAGGGCGCGGGCGGCGCGGCGCGCATAGTCCCGCGCCAGATAGGCGCCGGCCAGCCCGAACAGGGCCCCCGAGGCGCCGATCATCGGCGCCGCCGCGTGGGAAAGTGCCGCAAAACCCGCCGCGCCCCCGATCAGCGAAACCGCATAGAGCATCAAGAAACGCCCTGCGCCGATCCCGCGGGCAAGCGGCGGGCCGAGCCCCAAAAGCGTGATCATGTTGACCAGCAGATGCAGCAAACCGGCATGAAGAAAGCCGTAGCTGGCGAACATGACAATCGGCTGGGCCGGGTAATTCGGCCGCCAGTCGCCCAGAAGCCCGGCCCAGAAGCCGCCGTACTGATAGGCGAGCAACCGCCAGTTCCGGTCGCCCCACAGCCCCAGATCCGCCCCCGACAGCACCAATTCGGACAGCAGGCACAAGACCAGGAGCGCCCAGACCACCATCGGGACCTGGCGCAGGCCGCCGGTTGACCGGAATTGGGTGCGCCGCGCGTCGGTCATGGCCGCAATCCTGTCGGAAGTGGTCGGGGCATCGTGTCGAACCGGATCAGAATGGCACGAACCGGGGCAGCGGTTTGAGGCTGAGCGCCATGAAGCGCATCAGCCGGGCTTCGGCATCGGCCTCGGTTTCGTCCGCCGCGATCGGCGTTACATAGCGGATCAGGGCGCCATCGCTGCGCCCGGTGGTCACGCTGTCCCACAAGACGCTGAGCTTGGCGCGCAGATCGTTCGCCTCGCGTTTGCCGCGCCCTTCGAACCAGTAGTAGACGAGCTGCTTTTGCAGGCCCTTCTGGATGACCGCGCGGTTGGCCGCGAACCTGCCGTAGCCTTCGGCCGTCAGATCGAGCGGCGTTTCGACCAGGCTGAACACCTCCCAGCCGCCGGCCGGCAGGCAGACCTCGGGCGAATGGATGCCCTGGCCTTCGGTCTGCTTGTCGTAATAGGCGACAAAGAAGCTGACGACATCGTTTTCGCCCGGCGACTGGTAAAAGGCGTTCAGATAGTCATCGGCGCCGAGGACACGCTCGATATCGGGGTCGAGCTTTAGCGTGAAGCTTGACCAATCGCCGATCTGGCGCGCAAAAAGCGCCAGCGGATCGCGCGCCGGCGCGGCGATCTGTGCCGCGGGCAGCGTGACCCAGGCCAGCGATACCGCCGTGCTCAGCGCCGCCGCCAGGGCCAGTGCCGGGGCCGGACGAATCGCGAGGATGCGCGCCAGGATGCCGCCGAAGCCCTCGAAATCCAGATCGATCGCTTCGGACAGGGTAAGCGGGTTGGGCGCGGTTTTCTGCAACAGGATCGCCATGCCGAAAAGGATGAGAACGCAGATCAGGAAGATCACCCAGCCTTCGAAGAAATGCAAAAAGCCCTCGGCCTGTTCGATGCCGTAGAAGTTGACCAGAATGCCGATGACGCCGATGCGCACCGAGTTCATCAGCACGGTGAGCGGGGCGGCGGAAAGCAGCAACACCACCCGGTGCCAGAACGGGCCGCGATAGAGGATCGCGAAAAGATAGGAAAAGCTCAGGATCGGGAAAAGATAGCGCAGGCCGGAACAGGCCTCGGCGACCTGAAGCTTGTAGACGCCAAGGTCGATCACATTGCCTTCGAGATAGACGGCGACACCGGCGAGGCTGACGAACCAGACGCCGATGGCCGACGATACCCATTGCAAAAAGATCGTCATCTTCCAGTAGAGTATCTGCGGCAGGGGCAGCATGAAGACCAGATGCACCACCGGCAGCTGGTGGGTCTTGCCGCGCCGCCAGCCGAACACCGTCAGCATGATGCCGCCTACCCAGAGGATGAAGGCATAGGTCACGATATCGGCGACACGCATGAGATTGCCAAGGATGGCGACCGCCAGCGCCAGCGCGATCACCAGAAGCCCCGGCCAGCGGTCCGAAACATGGGCCGCGGGCCTTGGCTTGCGGCGCAATTCGCGCAGGAAAAGGTAAAGCGAGATCAGCGGGATGAGCGGCCCCTGGCTGTATTCGGGCGTCGACCAGGCCTGGGCCAGCGAAACGAAGCCGATCCAGAAGACCGGCAGCGATCCGGCCAGCAGCAGCGCGAAGACCCCCAGCCCCGCCGGGTTGACCGCGGGCCATGCGGTGGTGCGGTCGGAATGGCCCTGGCTGGCGGGTTGTGACATCGGTCGGCTGGGCCTTTGGTGGTTTTCTCGCAGGAACGATCTTAGGTGATTTCAACGCGGCAAGCGATTGAATTTCTTCGAACTGCCCGCCGCGAAACCGGAACCGCCCCGCGCATTGTCGCCCCGAATTGCGAATTTCCGGCGCTTCATCCGGGATCGTTTCAGGGGCGGAAACTGAAACTGCGGTCCAGCGTCACGAAAATCGAATTCGACCGGGCGCTGCCGGCGGGCACGGTCGAATCCTTCTTGTAGCGAAGCTGAAACCCGCCGGTCAGGTTCCAATCGGGGGTCAGCGCGCGCGTATAGCTTGCGCGGAACGACTGGCGGTCGATGGTCGGCGCGGTGCTGTTGTCGATGTTTTCCGACCGGGCCACATTCATCGTCAGGTCGATGCGCGACAGATTGTCGATGGCATAGCCGTAATTGACCGACAGGCGGGTATCGAGAACGTCTTCGCTGGCGTTGTTGGTCGAGGCGCTGCGGTCGAGCGTGACCTGGATGTCGCTGGAGCTGTTGATCTGGTGATCGTAGCTGAGCGTGGCGACGATCTGATTGTCGCCGCCGGGGCCGCGGGTCGCCCCGAGCGAGCCGGAAAACGTGCCGGAGGCCAGTTGCAGGGCGCGCCCGAAGCGAAGCGTCGCGCGGGTGCCGTTCTGGTTGAGCGTCGAATTGGCCGATCCGAAGACCGTGCCGTTGACCAGGGTCTGGGTCAGCGTCACCGCGGCGGTGGTGCTGGAGCGTTCGGCGGTGCCGCCGGTGGTGGTGGTTTCGACGCGGGTGCGGCCGATCTGCGCGTCAAGGACCAGAACCGGGTTGATATCCTGGACGATGCCGATGGCATAATCCTGCGTGGTGCGGTCGGTCAGAACCGAATCCTCGGCGTCATACTCGGTCAGTCCGGCGTTCAGCCGGAACTGGGTGACCGGCGATGTGCGCATGGTCACGGTCGCGTTGATACGGTCGGTTTCGGTGTCGAACAGCCGCGCCTGCGTCGCCGGGGGCAGGATGCTGATTCCGGAATAGGATTTGTCGTCATGGCGCAGCGCCAGCGTGAAGCCCAGGGGATCGTTGATGCCGGTCTGGAAGGTTAGCCCGGCGCGGCGCGTCGTCACGGTGCCGCCGCCGCCCAGAAGATCGACGGTGGGATCCGTTTCGTCCTGTTCCACGGCGAAGGGGTTGAGAAATTCGCGGTCGGCGCGGCGGTAGCGGGCATCGAGGGCCAGATTGCTGTTGGAATTGCCGGTCGTGTAATTCAGACGCAGGGTCGGGTCTTCGATTCCCGAGGTGGTCCGGCCGGGAAATTCGGCATAGCGCAGCACCGTCGAGACGTGAAGATTCAGGTCGTGAATCGGCGTGACGCTGCTGAGATTGAAATCCAGCTTGTTGTCGAAAATGAAGGTCGTTCCGGGGCTGGTGGGCGCCAGGGTGAAATTGTCGTCGACCTTCATGGTCGAACTGATGCCGAAATCGAACTGCAACCCGCCTGCGCCCCCCTGTTGAGGGAGGGCGTAAGTTGGCCAGAAAGTTGTCGTCAGCGTCGCGATTATCGCGATCTTGTTTCTGCTCGTCCCCACACCTAATCCGCCTTTATTCGAATAATTTACGCTCTGGCACGACGATGACATCGCCATCCTGAAGCACGATCATCGGTGCATCCGCGCCAGACTGAACGGCCTTGTAGTTATATTTGTAAACGATTTCCTTGCCGGTCTTGTGGTCGTGCCGGCGCAGCAGGATGCGCTTGGTCGCGGCGAATTTGGTCAGCCCGCCGGATTCCGCGAGAAATTGCAGCAAGGTCACGCCCGGTTCGACGGCGATCTTGCCCTGATTGTTTACCTCGCCCAGCGCAAAAACCGACATCGAGCCGGAATACCGGGCCGCCGCGGCCTGGGCGGCGGCGTTGTTGACCGCCGAGGTGATGGCGTTCAATTGACCGACCGACAGGTACACGGTGGGCGGCGAGGCGAAATTGGAGGCCAGCGCCGAGGTGATTGCGCTGCGCAAGGCGTTGAGGCTCTTGCCCGATGCCTTGATCGATCCGACCAGCGGCAGGCTGACGCTGCCGTCGGGCAGAACCAGCAGGCTGCGATTGAGGCTCGGATCCTCGAGCACTTCCATCTGGAGCGAATCGCCGGGCTGAATCCGGTAGGAACTTTGCGCCCAGGCAGACGGAACGAGAAGAAGAGCCAGTGCGAGGCCAAGCAAGGTTCTGAACATTGTGACATCCAATCAAATAAGAATCGTCCTTACGATACGACAGACGGTTGTGAAATCAAATTCCTAACAAAAATCGGTCAGGTGTTTCCCATATGTAACGCAGGTGAAAGTATCCAGGCAGCAACACAATGCGCCCGATTGGCATCAATTGGCCGCGTTCACGCCTGTCGATTCGAGTCGGGAAATCTCGTTTCTGATCGCCTTGGCCATGTCGCTGCTGTCGTCGGGCGCAAGATGTTGGCTTGCCAGACGCAGCCGCGCCAGCGCCTCGGGCAACCGCCCGAGGGCCGCATAGGTCATGGCCAGGTGATACTGGACGCTGGCGTCTTCGGGCAGGCCGGCGGCGGCGGGTTCCAGCTCGGCCAGCGCGTCCTGATAGTTGCCGCGCAGAAAGGCGATCCAGCCAAAGGTGTCCTGATAGGGCGGATTGCCGCTGCCGCGCAACCGGCGCGCCACGATTTCGGCGCGGGCGATACTGTCGGCATCGGGGTGGTGATTGGACAGGAGGCTGGCGAGGTTGTTGGCGACGATCGGGTTGGCGCTGTTTTCGCGGTACAGGTCTTCGTAGATGGCGATCGCGCCGTCAATGTCGCCCTGGCGTTCAAGAATGCCGGCCTTGGCCCAAAGCAGTTCACCCGACCCCGGCAGCGCCGCCAGCGCGGTGTCGACAAGCGCGGGGAGTTCGCCGGCGCGCGCCGGATCCGCCGCGACCAGCCGGAAAAGCGCCATCCAGGCGGGCAGGCGTTTCGGGTCTTCGTCGATCAGCGCGCGGTACTCGGTTTCGGCGGTCGCGGAATCGCCCGTCAGCGCGCGCACCGCGGCATCGGTGAAGCGCACTGTGGGATCATCGGGATACTGGGCGAGAAGTTTCGATGAATAGGCCAGGGCCCTGGCATCGTCGCCATTGGCCAGATGCGCCCTGATGATGGCGATTTTCGTGGACAGATCGCCAGAGCCGTCGTCGGTGAGGCCTTCGAGATAGCCGATTGCCTCATCCGTCTGTTTCTGGCCGGCCAGAATGGCGGCGCGCATGTTGATGACATCGGCCCTGGTGGCGTTCGAGCCGATCTTTTCCAGGGCGTCCGCCACGGTCGTGGCGCGCGGCCAGTCCTTGACATGCAGGTAGATCTGCCCCAGCGGCACCAGAAGCGACGGATTGCCCGGCGCGATCCTGAGGGCGTCGATGAGAACCCCCTCGGCGGGGATGAACTTGCCCTCGGAGGCCAGCAACTGGGCGTAGCGCAGCGATTCTTCGGGGGCGCGGTTGGAGGCCTCGACCGCAAGAGACAGCATTTCGCGCAGCAGATCGCGATTGCCGTCGCGTTCGTAAGCCTGGGCCATCAGGGTCATGATCGTCGGATCGCGGGGGTTCTGATCGAGCGCATTGCGCAGGATGGTGATCGCCTCGCCAGCCTGATCGCCGAGAATCAGCCAGCCCGCCTTGAGCTTCAGCGCTTCGGCGTCACCCGAATCTTCGGCCAGCACTTCTTCGACGAGGGCGCGCGCGCCAACGACATTGCCGGTGATGTTGAGCATCTGCGCCAGGCCGATCTTGATCCGCCGCGTTTCGGCCGAGGGCTGCGCGGTTTTCAGGATGTCGCGCATTTCGGCGATCGATTCGTCGCGCTGGCCCAGATCGAACAGGAAACTGGCGCGAGTCGAGCGGAATATCGGGTTGGGATCCTGCGCTGTGATGTGCTTTCCCAGCTCGGCCACGGCGGCATCGGTGCCGCGGTAGGTTGCAAGAAACCGGACCAGCTCCAGAATCGCGTCATCATTGCCGGTGTCATCGGTGATCTGGGCGCGCAGATGGGCCTCGGCCTTGTCAAATTCCTTGCGCGACACATACCAGCGGATCAGCGCGGCTTTCATTTCCGGCGCGTCGGGAAACCGTGTGACCATGTCGCGCAAGCCCGACTCGACCGCCTGATCGTCGCCCAGAGCGGCGTAGAGCGACAGGCGCTGGGCATAAAGCCCGCGATCGAGCGGGGCGATCAGCAGGGCGGATTCGATTTCTTGCAGCGCTTCGGTGTTTTTCTGGGCGCGGATGAGATCGCTGATGATCACCCGGCGCAAGAGCAGGTCATCGGGCAGGACGGCGCGCAGTTCGCGGACTTCCTGCACGGCCTTGACCTGATCGCCGGGACTGTTGGCGTCAATCGCCAGGCCATAATCCGCCACGGCCTTGATCGCCTGAAGACCCTGATCGCCGGGGCTGATCGCCAGCGCCCGGGTGACATAGCGGGTAGCCGATTGCCAATCGTTGTTCTGCGCGGCGATTTCCGAAAGGGCGCGCAGGCCGTCCAGGTCATCGGGGAATTGTTCGACCAGCCGCAGATACTGCGAGAACGCTTCGCGGATATTGCCGCGATCGCGCTCCACCTTGGCATAGGTGCGGCGCGCCTCCTTGTGTTTTCCGTTCAGCTTGAAGACATTGCGGAATTCGATCAGGGCGCGGCTGACATCGCCTGCCTGAAGGTATTCGAGGCCGGACTGATAGTATTTTTCGGCGCGTTCCTCGGATGAATCGCAGGCCGCCAGAACCGTCAGGGCAAGCGCCAGGGAAATGGCGGACAGGGTTCGGCGAAGGGTCATGCGTGGTCCTCGAGCACATTCCTGAAAGTGTCATGCCGGAATGGTCGTGAATGCGCAACCGGCACCGGTTTTCGGAACAGTCCTGTGTCCGAAATAGCCGAACCGCCGCTCAAATCAATAGCCCGTGCCCTTCATGACGACGCGCAGCGTTGCAAAAAGCAATTTAATATCGGTTGCCAGGCAAAGCGTCCGGTCATATTCGCGGTCGAAATCGGCGCGTCTGGAAAACTCGACCTCGTTGCGGTCGGATACCTGCCAGGGGCCGGTGATGCCCGGGCGCAGCGAATAATAGGCCAGGCCGGTATACAGCACCCGTTGGCTCGGCATCATCGGGCGCGGGCCGACAAGGGACATTTCGCCGATCAGGACATTCCACAACTGCGGCAGCTCATCAAGCGACGTCTTGCGCAGGAAACGCCCGATCCGGGTGATCCGCGGATCCATCTTGAGCTTTTGCGTGCTGTCCCATTCCAGCCGGGCGGTGGGCGTCCTGGCCAGATATCTTTCGAGAAGCTGATCCGCATCCGGCACCATGGTACGCAGCTTCAGCATCCCGAAATTGCGGCCGCGAAGGCCGACGCGCTCGCTCCAGTAAAACGGGTTCGATCCGTCGCTGGCAACGATCAGCGCCAGGACCGCGATCAGCGGCAACACGATGAGTGCCGCTGTCAGAACTGCCAGGACATCCAGGATGCGTTTGAAAAATCTTCTGTACATGCCTGCGCGGGAACTTATTTGCACAAGACCCGCCGAAGGGCCGTGCGCGCCCAGCTCGTCTGAAAGATCATTTGCGTGCAAACTCATACATCACGCCCCAATCGGATCACCTATACCAAACGGCGCCCTTTTTGCGGGGCGCCCGCGCACTCTTCAACCGAATCTGCCGGATGCGGCAGCACACCGAAACCTTACTATCAGGTTAAGCGGTGTTGACAAAACAACTATCTGACATATTCGCGGAATCCGCCGCGATGCGCCTGTCATTTGCCGCCATCCGCCCCCATATTGGGCCGGACGGGCGTCTTTCGGGCTGTTTTTCTGTTTCTGCCAGGCCGACAATGGGTTTTTCTTTTTCCATTGTACCCAATATGACCCGGACGGAGATGAATTGCTGGAGACCAAATTCGAAGCGGCGTATTTCGGGACTGACGGGGCCTGATCGGTTTGATGCCATCGGGCCGCCAGAGTCGTGTTACCATTTAACCCGTGAAATCCGGGGTTTTGGAAGCTACAAGGTCGATGGTGCCCTGGCCGCCGCAACGCCCGGCTGTTTGAGATGGAAAGTTGAATGAACAAGGTCGTGGAGACCAGCGCAGACGAAACGGGCAACGTCGGGTTCTACATGGATTTCTTCGGATTCCGCGAACGGCCCTTCACGCTCGTGCCCGACCCGGATTTCCTTTTCTGGTCGGCCCAGCACCGGCGCGCCTATTCGGTGCTGGAGTTCGGGATCCTGTCGCGGGCGCCGATCACTCTCGTGACCGGCGGTGTCGGCTGTGGCAAGACGACGCTCTTGCGCGAACTGCTGCGCCAGTTCGGATCGAAGATCACCGTCGGGCTTATCTCCAACGCCCAGGGCGGGCGCGGCGAACTGATTCAATGGGTGCTCAATTCGCTGGGTGTGCCGTTTCAGGTCACGACCAGCTATGTCCAGCTTTTCCAGATGTTGCAGGATTTTCTCATTGAGGAATACGCCTCGGGGCGCCGGGTTGTGCTGATCTTCGACGAGGCCCAGAACCTGTCCTCGGAAAGCCTCGAGGAACTGCGGATGCTGACCAACATCAATTCCGGCAAGGATGAGGTGATTCAACTGGTCCTGGTCGGCCAGCCCGAGTTGCGCGACATGATCCTGGACCCGGCGCTGCGCCAGCTTGCGCAACGCATCGCCGCGAGTTTCCATCTGCGGCCGCTCGATGAAGCCGCGGTGCTGGAACTGATTGCCCACCGGCTGAAAGCGGCGGGCGGCAGCGGCGAGGAAGTTACCGAATCCGCCGCCAAGATGGTTTACCGCGTCACGCATGGTGTGCCGCGGCTTGTCAATCAACTGTGCGACATGGCATTGCTCTATGCGTGGAGCATGGATCATCACCACGTCGACCGGCATGTCGTGCAATCGGTGCTGGATGACGGCGTGTTTTTCGCGGCCCAGATCGCGGAAGAGGAAGCTAAGGTCAAATGAATTTGGATTTTTCCTTTTATTTCGCGGTATTCCTGCGACGGCTGCATTATTTCGTGATCATTTTCGCGCTGGTGACGGCGGCGTCGGTCGCGGCGGCCTACCTGTTGCCGGCCGTCTATCAGACGCGCGCCGTTTTGCTGGTTGAATCGTCGCAGATCCCCGGGGTGAACACGATCCAGTCGCAGGCGCTCGAGAAGTTGCAGACCATCGAGAACCGGCTGATGACGCGCGCCAACCTGCTTGAGATCGCGCAAAAGCTCAGGGCTTTCAAGGATCTGAACAAGATGACGCCCGATGAGATTGTCGCGGCGATGCGCGACAATACCAGAATCAACAAGAGCGCCGGGCGCGGTCAGGCAACGATCATGACGATCACCTACAATGGTGAAAGCGGGCCTGTCGTGGCGGGTGTGGTCAACGAATATGTGACGCTGATCCTGTCGGAGGATGTCAAGCTGCGCACCACGGGCGCGGAAAACACGCTGGATTTCTTCGACCAGCAGGTCGAGGCGCTGAGCGCGGAACTGGATCAGATGTCGGCCAAGATCCTCGATTTCCAGAACAAGAATGCCGATGCGCTGCCGAGCACGCTGAATTTCAGGCTGGGCCAGCAGACCCAGCTGAGCAATCAGCTGGCCGCGGCGGAGGCGAACATCGCGCAACTTACGGATCAAAAGGAAAGCATGATCGCGCTGTTCAATTCGACCGGGCAGGTCAGCGCCACGCAGGCGAACATGACGCCCGAGGCGAAGCAGCTCGAACAGATGCGCACGCAACTGAATTCGCTGCTGGCGGTCCTGTCGCCCACGAACCCCAAGATCGCGCTTCTCAAGGCGCAGATCGCCCAGATGGAAGCGGTGGTGGCGGCCCAGTCGGCGGCGGATCCGGCGGCGGGCGCACAGGCGAACCCCGCCAAGGCGGTGCTGGATTCGCAGGTCGCGGCGCTTGATACGCGCATCGCCCAGGCCGAGCTTCAGCGCAAGACGCTGACCGAACAGCTTGCGGTGCTCAACGACACGATAGAGCGGACACCGGCCAATCAGGTGGCGTTGAACGCGCTCAACCGCGATTACAACAATATCCAGCAGCAATATAACAACGCTGTCGCGCGCCAGGCAGCGGCGGCGACGACGGAAAAGGTCGAAACCCTGTCGAAGGGCGAACGGATCACCGTGGTCGATGCCGCCACCGTTCCCAACGCGCCGATCAGCCCCAAACGGATGCTGATCGCGGGGGGCGGGACGGCCGCGGGGATCGGGCTTGGCCTGGCCTTCATCGTGTTGCTTGAGCTGTTGAACCGCTCCGTGCGGCGGCCCAGCGATTTGATCAAGTCCTTCGGGATCACGCCGATCGCGACCATTCCCTATCTGCGCACCCCGTCCGAGGTTCTGACCCGGCGGGCGGTGTTCGCGGCATTGCTGCTATTGGCCGTGGTGGGAATTCCGGGCCTCATTTACGCCGTACATGTATATTATCTGCCGCTTGATATCATCGTGGCGCGTGTCGCGGCCAAACTGGGCATCCATCTGTGAGGCCGGTCGGGTTGCACAAAGAGTTTCAGAGGTAGTGGAGCCATGGAAAAGCTTGAAGCCGCGCTGGCCAAGGCCCGCGAATTGCGCAAGACGGCGCTGGGCAGCACCCCCGGCACGCCGCGCGAAAAGCAGAGCGCGGGGGTCGCGGCCCCTGTCGATTGGTCTGATCTGCCGGAGATCGAGATTGCACCGGAACGCGCCCGGCGCAACCGCATCTCGGCGTTGCTCGGTGGGGTGGATGCCACGCCCTATGACATGCTCCGGTCGCGGACCATCCGGCAGATGAAGGATAAGGGCTGGCGGCGGCTGGCGATCACGTCGCCGGGCGCGGCCTGTGGAAAGACGACGATCTCGATCAATCTCGCGCTCAGCCTGTCGCGGCAGAAAGATCTGAAAGTGATGCTGATTGATCTGGACGTACGGCGCCCGTCAATCAACAAGCAGCTGAACTACCAGCCGAAACATTCGTTTCACGAAGTTCTTGAAGGCAAGGCCCGGTTCGAGGATCAGGCGGTACGGATCGGCGACAACCTGATTGTCGCAACCAACAATTCCGCCTCGCGGCACCCGTCGGAGCTTTTGCAATCGGTCGCGACACGCGAGGCGCTTGACCGGATCGAGGCCGCCTGGCAGCCCGATATCATGATTTTCGACATGTCGCCGATGCTGGCGAGCGATGATAATGTCGGCTTTCTGGGCAATGTCGATTGCGCGCTGCTGATTGCCGCGGCCGAAAGCACGACCCTGCCGAATATCGATGTCTGCGAAAAGGAACTGGCGGGGCTGACCAATGTGCTTGGCATCGCTCTCAACAAATGCCGCTATTCGGACAATTCGGTTGGCTATGACTATGCCTATGGCACTTATGGCTGAGGCGATACGCCGTCAGGGTGGTTTGCCTTCAATCTGAATCGGGCCGAGAGCGAAGCGGATTGAAAAATGAAAAGGCCGGGCGACTGCCCGGCCTTGATTTCATCCGTGGAGATCGGATCACGCTTTCCTGCGGCGCCGGCGCAGGGCGGCGAGTCCGCCAAGGCCGCCAAGCAGCATCAGACCAGCCGCCGGAACCGGGATCGGGGCGATGCCGATACCTGCCAGCGCGCCATCCGCGAAGCCAAGACCGTCATTGCCGCTGAGAACCGTGAAGCGGATCACCGTGGCATAGACCGGTTCGAACATCGCGCCGACGAACCCGGCCGCACCGGACCTGGCAAGATCGTTTGCCGCCAGCGTGATCAGCGGTGAGCCGCCGTTAACGGAAGCCTGGCCGATTTCAAGATCCTGGCCGCCGCGATCCACGAACAGATCGAGGAAGTAGATCGCATTGATCAGCACGGGTGTGTCGAACGTGATGTCGATCCACTCCTGCGTACGGGGGGTCGTGGTGATTTCGTCGTCATTCGCGCCAACGCCGATTCCGTCACGCTCAAACGCCAGCCCCGTTCCGCTGGGGGTGGCGTTGCCGTCGAAAAGCTGGCTGTTGTTGAGCACACCGCTCGACGTCAGGGTCCAGTTCACGGCACCCTGGAACAGGCTGCCCGAGGTGCCGGTGGAGCCCCGCGTAAAGTCTATTACATAGGCATTTGCGGCGGAAGCGGCCGCGATCGCCGCGGCAGCAAGAACGCCTTTGCCCCAATTCTTAATCATAACTGACCCCTCCACGAAGTCATAATATTTTCCCACTGGTCCTTTGTACCACATCTGGACGAGAAAGGAACACATTGATGCCATTATTTTGCGGTTTTGCCGAAAGAGCACAGTGAATACCACCTTGGGTTGCATTTCATGTTTCGCGATGCGTAACTGTCAGGCAAAATTGGTCTGATTGGCGCCAGAAATGGCCGGGCAGGCGGTGGTGAGTCGGCATTCACGCCCAATCAGAAACAGTTTGTTTCCATTTTGAGATCCGGTTGCGGCGGTGTATTTTTTTCGCAAAGCCTTCTATGGGTTGGGCGTGCCGCCACCGTCGACACAAGCGCCTCGTGCAAGGAACCCTCTGGCCATGCCGCCCACCCATGCCGTGATCATCCCCCATTTCAACGATGTCGAGCGTCTGGGCCGCTGCCTGAGCGCGCTGTTTGGCGAGGAGACGGAAGGCGCCGAGATCGTGGTTGTCGACAATGGGTCGAGCCAGCCGCTGGATGCGCTGCGCGAAGAATTCCCCAAAGCGGTTTTTGTCGATGAACCCAACAAGGGGGCGGCGCTGGCGCGCAATCGGGGCGTGTGTGAAACCACTGCCGAGACGATCGTTTTCCTTGATGCCGATTGTCTGCCCGCGCCGGGCTGGCTTGCCGCCGCCAGACGCGCCGCGGGCAAGGGCGATATTGTCGGCGGTGCCATTGACGTCTTTGACGAAACGCCGCCGCCACGCAGCGGCGCACAGGCTTTCGAGACGGTTTTTGCCTTCGATTACAAGGACTACATAGAGAGAAAGGGTTTTTCCGTTACCGCCAACCTGGTGACGACGCGCGGGGTGTTCACCACCGTCGGCGGGTTTGTCGACGGCGTGTCGGAAGATGCCGAATGGTGCCAGAGGGCGACGGCCATGGGCTTTGTGCTGGCGCTTGACGAAACCATGCGCGTTGGCCATCCGACGCGGTCGGACTGGCCGGCGCTGAAACGCAAGTGGCGGCGGATCGCCCGAGAGATGTACCAGCTGCACCGGGCCGGGCATGGCGGGCGCGCGGGCAATGCGGCCTGGTTCGTGAGGGCGCTGGCGATGGTGGCCAGCATTCCGGTGCATGTGCCCAGGCTTCTGTTCAGCCCGAGGCTGAACGGGGCGGCCGAAAGGATGAAAGGGGTCGCCACGCTCGCGCGGCTGCGTGTGCTGCGCAGCTGGTGGATGATCCGCCAGTCTCTGGGACAGCCTGTCTGACACGAAGGGCGAAACTCTGGAAGGGCGGGCGTGTATTCGCGTTCGGGCAGCGCCGGATCAGGATGCGCTGTACCGGCTCCGCCAACAAGAACCCCGCCGGGATGTATCGCGGCGGGGTCCTTGTTTTTCGTGCGTCGAGCAGCGGGCGCTACTGGCTTTCGTAGGCGCCCATGTCCGGAGCGTTGCCCCTTGGCCGTGCCACCCCCATGATGTCGAAGGGCGGCGCGTATTTGGGATTTGCGCTGTTGGCGGCCTTGGCTGTCGGTTTCAACGTGAAATCCAGCGTGGCCGGCGACGTGAATTCGGCCGAGGGGTTCTTGACCACCATGTTGCTTACCTCGACCACGTTGTTGTTGGCGTTGTTGAACACCTTCATCGAGGTCACGAGGTTGTTGGCGACCAGCACGTTCTTGGGTGGCGTGCCGTTCTTGTGGGCATTGATCTTGATCCACGGGTAGTTGGCCGCGTTGCTGCGGGCATTGATCACGGTGTTGTTGGTGATCACCGTGTTCAAGGCGCCTGCGATCGAGATGCCGTGGTAGGCCGAGACGGAAATCACGTTGTTGCGGATGGTGACCCCGTCATACATGCCGTCGAACATGCCGATCCCCTGCAACTTGCAGCGCAGCGGATTGTTCGTCGAGGACGCCCATTCAAAGATCTTGTTGTCCTCCAGCGTCAGGTTCTTGACGACGCCCTGGCCCGATTTGCCGGAAGCGGAGCGCGAGAATGACTGGAATCCGTCGTCATGGTTGGCGTCGATCTTGACGCAGTTCTGCACCTTGTTGCCGCGCACGATCGAGTTGTCGCCGAGCGCCCGCATCCCGTCGCCGGAAAAGCCGTCGATGATGTTCTTTTCGACCAGGGCGTTTGTGCCCAGCGTCAGGATACCCATCTGCACGCCTGTCAACCGGTTGCCGACGATGGAAATCTGGTCGCCGTCTACCTGGAATCCGGCGCGTTTGTTGGCGCGCCACATGGAAACCGGCCAGCTCATGTAGTTTCCGGCTGTGGCCTCGCCGCGCACGTCGAGATTGGTGAAGGCGATGTTGCTGGTTCCCATGTAGGTGCGCACCAGAGGCGATTTGCCCGGCGCCGAGGATGTCGGCCAGACCTTGAGGCCGTTGAAGACCAGGTTGCTGGATTTGGTCAGATTGATCAGATCGACATGCGCCGTCTGCCCCGGTACCGGCGTAAACAGCACCGGCGACGAGAAATTCTGCCCGGTCAGCTTCAGCGGGCCGTGATAGCCGTCCATCAGGAACACGCGGTCGCCGCCGGAAAGCTTGCCGGAATTGATCAATGCGCTGATGCTCTTGAATGTCTGGCCAGGCCCCGGCGTGGGCGTTGGCCCGGGTGTTGGCGTTGGCGTTGGCGTCGGTGTTGGTGTTGGTGCCGGTGTCGGCGTCGGTGTTGGTGCCGGTGTTGGTGCCGGTGTTGGTGTCGGTGTTGGTGTCGGAGTGGGCGCCGGAGTCGGAGCCGGAGTTGGTGTCGGTTCCGATGTGCCGCCGCCATTGTGCCGCGCTTGCCGCCTCAGCCATCTGGCCTTGTACCAGGCCCGTGTCCTGGCTCTCGGGGCCGCACGGGCGTCGGTTCGCGCCTGAAGCGACACGGGCGACAGTGCCGTACCCTGAACCGGCCCGGGCGTGATGGCCTGAACGTAATAGTCCGTGGCATTTGCCCCGGAGCCTGAAAAAGCGGCAGTCATGCCAACGACTAAAAGCGAGCGGATCAGTTTCATCTACAATTTTCCTTCACTCGGTGAGTGTATCCCCGTAGTGCACAATGCGTCTGAACGTGGCGAAAATGGGGCAAGAATGCAGTTGGCATGTGTTCGCATCGGCGAATTATACCCTTTGTTTATGCACAGCGTCACTGAGCTGGGCGTGATCCTGCCGAATAGGCGGAAAAACGCGCCTTTGGGGCGAAATCAGGTGACGTACGGTAAGTTAAACGCGTGTTAGCCAGGATGACCGGAAAATGTCCGCCCCGGCAACGGCGCGGTCGATCTTCGGCCGTTCACTGCCCCTATCACCCGGCCGGCCTGGCGCGCGAAGCCCGAAAGGGGCGCGCCGCTGAATCGGCCTGGAGCAATCAGGAAGAGATCCATGGACAAGTTTTCCGACTACCCCACCAGCCTCACCGCGCCCGCGCGCGACGCGGCCGCGGTCACCCCCGACGATGCGACCGATCTGCCGGTTCTGCCGCGCGCCATCTATATCGGCCAGACCGGCGATGTCTCGGCCCGGCTGGCGGGCGGGCAATCGGTCGTGTTCGAGAATGTGCAGGGCGGCTCCCTGCTGCCCGCCCGGGCGGTGGGGATCAATGCCACCGGGACGACGGCAACGGGGATTGTCGCG
This sequence comes from Paracoccaceae bacterium, assembly GCA_020446815.1. GTDB lineage: Bacteria > Pseudomonadota > Alphaproteobacteria > Rhodobacterales > Rhodobacteraceae > Albidovulum. The sequence goes on along the minus strand of JAGRDY010000029.1, from coordinate 147,114 downwards.
CTCTGGTAGCGGGCCATGCGGCCAAGATGCAATGAAAAGGGCACCCGGCATCTTGTTCCGGGTGCCCTTTTTCATGCCGCACCACCGTGTCAGGTGGCGTCGGCCCCCAGTTTCCACCCATCGGCATTGACCGCCGCCGCCGCACCGGAAACCGTCTTGTCGGGTGCGGTTGCCGGTGCAGATCCATCGGCAGTCGCGCTGCGCCACATCTTGAGGTACTCTACCTGCCCGGCAAGCTGGAGATTTCCGGCCCCTCTGGCCAGAAACCCGACGAACCGGTTGCCCTGGAACTGGCCATTGCCGGAAATCGCGAAGGGCAATGTGGCCACCAGGCTGCCGTTGATCGTCACGCGCAAAACCTCGGCTGTCTGGTCCGCCGCACAGATCACATCGTACCAGACGCCCGGGGTCATCCCGGCGGCGATCACTGTGGGGCCGAGCACCTTGACACCCGCGCCGTCCTTGATGTTGGCGCGAAGGTCGCCGCTGTTCATCAGCTCGATGTCGAAGCCGATATTGGACTGCGAAAACAGGATCGATGTCGCCCCCGGCAGCGCCGCCACCTTCAGCCGCGCGGCAAAGGTGATGGCGCTGACCCCGGTTCCGAGATCGGCCGGGTCGTTGAAATATGGCCCGCTGGCCGATGTCGTGAAACTTGGCGCGCCCGGCGGCAGCGTGTTGGCCAGTACCGCGGCGTCCGGCAGGGGGCGCAGGGGCACGCCGCTCAGCCCGTCGGCGCCAATGTCGAGAACCGGCAGGTTCTTCCACAGCCCGGCGGCCATGTCTTCGGGGAATTTCAGCGCACCGGTGGCACCGCCTTCGCCGAACTGGATGTGATCACCGGCGGTGAAACTTCCGCTGTCGGGAAAGATGCGCACCCGGCCGGCCACGATCCGGGCATTCTGCGCGGGCTGGCCGTCGATCTGAAAGCCCGCGACCTCGCTCCAGTGGGGATGGTTCGCAGGCAGGGCGGGCTCGCCGCGGTGCAGGCGTGTCGTGGTGACCGGGCCTGCCGATGACCATATCTCGACCCAGGCGCCCGTCGGCTCCCACAGGCATTGATCGAAGGCGGGCGCCTGCCAGGCGGTCAGCCCGGCCGATTGCAAGACCGACAGGGCGTTCAGCCGCGCCCAGGCCTGCGCGCCGTCCGGTGTATCCCCGGCGGGATGGGCCAGATCGGTCCAGCCGCCTGCGCCGTCGTCGACCCCGTTGACGTAATTGACCGGTTCCAGCCCCAGCGGCAGGAACATCGTCGCCGCCGGAACGGCCAGCATCGCCCGCCAGCTTTCGCGCGCGGCCTGCTTGTTGGTCAGGCCGAACTGCTGGGCGCCGCCCAGATAGTGGGTGGCGTCCTGCATGTCGCCGTCGATGTCGAAACGGTGCGGCCCATAGGGCGCCCATCTGGTTTTGGCATAGTCGTAAAGTTCGCCGAACCAGTGATCGGCGTGAAAGCTGTTGGCCGCCCCCCAGTTGATTGTCGCGGGAAAGGCGACCGGCGTGCCATCGAGCAGCCTGCCGGAAAACAGCGGGAACATCGCTTCGCCATAGCTGCCGCCAAGGCTGCCGGGCGCGGCAAACCAGGACATCGCCGCCAGCCCGACATGCTGGCCGTCTGCGGTGGCGAAATCGTGCAGGGCCTTGTCGGCTGACCATTGGCGGGCAGGATTGCCATCGTCAACGAGTTCGCGCGGGTCGGTGCCGGGTACGGCATGCAGCACCACCGCGAATTTCTCGCCGGGCCGCGCATCGATCAGCGTTGCCGCCATGGCGGCGGCGGCGGCTGTCAGGGGGGCGGCGTCGCTCAGGTAACGGACCTGTGGGGTGGTGGCGGCCCCGTGAAATATCTGCACGGCTTCAGGGTCGCCGATCGTCGGAGGTGTCGTGTTGTCATAATAGGTCGAAACGATCCGGTCGAGTTCGGACTGCCCCCAGAAGGCCAGCACATGGCCGACGCCAAAGCGCATCGCGCCCTGTGCCGATGTGCCCGGTTGCGCCTTCAGCCGCACTTCCGGGCGGTACCAGGACGGCCCGCGCGGCACGCTCAGCCCGCCGCTCCAGATCCCGTTGGCGTCGCTTGTCGCGACATCGGCCCAAGGCGTCGTGGTCGCGCCCCCGTCGTCAAGGCTGACGGCGCGGGCCTGAATGATCTGGGCGGGCGTGCCGCTGCCGGACAGCGGAACGATGGTTTCGGCCAGACCGAAGGCTGCGCCGCTGTCGAAGATCACCCGGTCGCGGGTGAAGGCCGCCAGTGCGATCGTTCCGGGCACAGCGGCCGGCGTGCCGGGCCCGGCCGGGCGACGGTTGATGGAGAGGGCAGATAGTGACAGCATGACGTTTTCCCGTCTGGCGGGACGGGCACCGCGGGCGCCGGCGATCCGCCCGGGGCCTTTGCGTCGGCGCGCGTCCTGATGGCATGGGTCAGCAAGCCGCAAGATGCCCGCCGCCTTTTCGGCAAGGCCCATTGCACCCGTTCTGACGATGTATGCGTGCAGCAATAGCATCGCCGCCGCAGACGTTGCCCGGATCGGCCCCGGGCCGTGCGCCGGCTGAATCTTTTGGCAAGAAATCGGGCCGCCCGCCCCGTCAGGGTGTCAGGTCAGCCCCTGGGCGGCCAGGGCGCTTTCGGTTTCATCGGCTTGCCGGAACCGGCCATATTCCCCGACCTCTATGTCCGAACGGATCACCTTGGCCGGATTGCCCGCGACGATCGACCGGGCCGGCACCGATTTGGTGACGACCGATCCGGCGCCGACGACGCAGTTGTCGCCGATTTCCACACCGGGCAGGACCAGGCTGCACCCGCCGACAAAGCAATTGTCGCCGACCCGCGTATGCAGGTAGAGCCCGCGGGTGCGATCATGGGTCAGGATCCGCACGTCGAACGCGATATAGCTATGTTTGCCGACATGGACACCAATCGGGAAGGTCCGGTCGAACTTGGCCGAAAGCGAGAATTGCGCCGTCGGGTGGATGTCCATCCCCCAGACGCGCCGGTACCAGGCGCGCTTGGCATCCACCAGGATGTTGCGCAATCCGCTCAACCGGTTCAGCCCGCGCTTTTTGGCCTTGGCCAGCGGCGGGTTGCCGGAACTGTGAGAGCCCGTTGTCATTGCCGTCCTGTCACTTTCGCCCTGTCAGCCCGCGCATTGCCCGGGCGGGTTTGGCGGAACGTCGTCCGCATCCGCCTTTTTCAATAACCCCGAGCCAGCGCGACAATCAAGCCGGACACCGGCGCGGAGCGGTGTTGCGGCGCGGATCGGCGAAAAGATGGCCGGCGCCGAATCGGCATTGCACTGAAAACGGCAACAAACCCGCCGCCGGGGTCGGTCGGTTGCCGGTCTTGGCCGCACCAGGCGCGCCGCCAGGCACTTCGCACTCGCCAGCGCGTGGGCGATACCCTATATCGGGGGGGCTTTTTTGCATCGGAGCTCCGGCCCAGAGTGTCTGTCACCGCCCAAGATACCTCCATCAGACCGACCGTTGGGGCGTCGGGCGCGGCCGGTGGGCTGGCTTCCATGAAAACGGGCCTGCACCCGCTGGTCTGGCTCTATCTGATCGCGGTGGTGATCCCGGTCGGGTTCGATCTCGGCTCGGTGGCGATGACCGGTCTGCGGCTCTTGCTGCTTTTCACCATCGTTCCGATGTCGATCTCGCTGTTTTCCGGCAAGTACGGCAAGGTTTACCCGGTCGATTATCTGTTCTTTCTGCATATCGTCTGGATGTCCTTTGCCCTGATCGCAAACAACCCGGCGGGGGCGCTGCAAAATGTCGGCTCGACAGCGATCGAGTTTCTGGGCGGCTATGTGTTGGCGCGTGGCCTCATCCGTACCCCCGAAGCCTTCGCCGCGTTGATCCGCGCCATTCTGCTTCTGGTGGTGCTGTCCCTGCCGCTGGCCGTCGTCGAGGCGCGAACCGGCACGGCGGTGCTTCCGGCATTGATCGAGAAGGTGCCGGGGCTGACCTCCGTCGTGCAGGTCACGATCGAAAAACGCCTTGGGCTGCATCGGGTACAGGGTTATTTTTCCCATCCGATTCATTACGGATTGTTCTGCTCGGTCGCGATGTCGCTGATCTTTGTCGGGATGCGCAATATCATGAGCCTCGGCAAACGGGTCGCGGGCGGCATGGTGATCACGCTGGGTGTCTTCCTGTCCTTGTCGAGCGGCGCCTTGCTGGCGCTTTTGCTGCAATTCGCCCTGATCACATGGAACTACATGCTGCGAAACGTCAAACGCCGCTGGCTGCTGCTTCTGGGACTGTTCGTGCTGGCCTATGTCGTGGTCGATCTTCTGTCCAATCGCACCCCGATCAGGGTCCTGATGAGCTACGCGACCTTTTCGGCTCATACGGCCTATTATCGCAGCATCATCTTTGAATGGGGGTTGATCAACGTCATGAACAACCCGTTGCTGGGCTTGGGTTTTCGCGACTGGATTCGCCCCTCGTTCATGCATTCGGGAACGGTTGACAACTTCTGGCTGGTGATGGCGATGCGCTATGGCATCCCCGGTTTCCTGCTCATCGCGGCGGGCTATGCCGACGCCATCTGGCGGGTCGGGCGGCAAAAGATGACATTAGGCACAACGCTGTCGGACATGCGGCTGGCGTGGATGTTCACTTTCGTCGGTCTCAGCTTCACGCTGGTCACGGTGCACATCTGGACATCGGTCTATTCTTTCGTGTTCTTCATGCTCGGATCGGGCCTGTGGTTTGCGAGCGCGATTTCGGACGACAGCGAGAAAGCCCCTGCGGCCACGCCCTCCGGCCCGGTCCTTTCACGCCAGAGCGGCCCCGAGCACAGCCGCGCCGCGCCGCAACCCAACCGCCGATCGGCCACGCCCGATCGCGCCTTCGCGCGCACGCATTCACCCGCTGGCCCCCCCGACCGTCCTGAATCCGCGCCCGGGCAGGCACCCGGGGCGCTGCCTTTCACCCGATTTCCGAAGGATCCCGAAACGTGACGACTCCGCCCAGTATCAAGACATTGCCCAAACCGGACTGAGAAATCGGAACAATGCCATTCATTCTCATCCGGGCCGATGTGGCGCCAGAACGGATCAATAGCTGGCCGTGCCATGCCTGCCGCCGCCTTGGCGCGCCTGCCGGGTCCGGGCGGCGACGGGCCGCATTGCGCGCCACCGCACCAACCAGCTGCACGCTGGTGCTCGGTTGACCGGTGTGGGCATGCGCACCCTTTATACCATCCCCTGCGTCGATGCCGGCGTCGGCGCGACCTGCCGTTCGATCTTGCGTGCAGCCACGATGGCGGGCTATCGCCCCGATCTGTTTTCATCGCGCGTGCAAAGGCCGGGTGGCGAGCCGTATCTGACGCACCAGACGCTGCCCGGGCTTCTGGGCCGCGTGCCTTACCGTGGGTTTGGCCCCATCATCGACGCGGTGACGCACCGGCGCTTTCTGTCGGCGCTGAACGAAGGCGATATCGCCTATCTCTGGCCTTCGGTGCCGCTGCCGGTCTACGAAAAGCTTGCCGAACGCAATATCCCGGTGGTGGCCGAAGCGGTCAACACGCTGATGTCGGTGGCCAAGCCCATTCTGGATGCCGCCTATGAGGGGCTGGGTCTGGCCCCCGCCCATGCGATAACCGAGGCGCGGATTCTCGATCAGGAACGCCGTTTTGCGCTGTGCGACGCGGTTTTCGTGCCCAATCGCATCACCGAAGCCGCGATGGCCGCAACGGCGATGGCGGCCAGGACGATCGGTGCGAGTTTCGGCACATGGGTGCCCGCAAGGCTGCCCGACCGCCCGGCCCGGCCCCCTCATGCGCCGGTGCGGTTCCTGTTTCTGGGCACGGTCTGCGTTCGCAAGGGTGTTCACCTGCTGCTCGATGCCTGGCGCGATGCGCCGCCCGGCGTCGAACTGCGGATCGTCGGGCCGATGGAGCCGGCCATCGAAAGGCTTTTCGGCGATATTCTGAACGGCGCCAATGTGTCCTATGCCGGTTACACCCGCGATGTGGAGACCGAGTTTCACAGGGCCGATGTCGCGATCCTGCCGTCGCTGGAAGAAGGCGATCCGATCGCCACATATGAATCGGCGGCCCACGGGCTGCCGGTTCTCGCCTCGCCGGCGGGGGCGGGGCGGCTGGGCGAACAGGCCGGAATCATCGACATCCTCGATCCGGCCGACAAGGCCCGGATGCTTGACAGGATCGGTGCCTATGCGGCCTGCGAAGAACTGCGCCGGCACCGCGGGGCGCTTGCCCGCCAGGCGGCGCGGGAATTTGACTGGGCAATCGTCGGCCCCCGCCGCTTTGCGCTTGTCGATGAACATCTGGCCCGGCGGACCGTGGCCGGCACGACCGCCGCCGCGCCGGGGGCGCGCCGCTGAGCCGCGCCCGGACGCCGGCTATTGCCCCAGATGCCGCAGGCCCAGTTGCGCCGCCCGCTCGATCTGGCGCTGCCGGTTGCGGAACCGCTGGCGCTGATCGTCGGAATGGACGCCCGCGCAGTGATGACAGCACACGCCTTCCTCATATGCGGGCAACAGCAGATCGCCGGGGGCCAGCGGGTGCCGGCAGGCATGGCAGAGGCGGTGTTCGCCTTCGACCAGCCCGTGCCCGACACTGACCCGCCGGTCGAAGACGAAGCACTTGCCGCGCCATTTGCTGTCGGATGCCGGAATTTCCTCCAGGTATCTGAGGATACCGCCCTTCAGGTGATACACATCTTTCACCCCCTGCTGGCGCAGGTAGCTGGTGGATTTCTCGCAACGGATTCCGCCGGTGCAGAACATCGCCACCCGCCTGTGGCCGAACCAGGTGGCGTATTGCCGCCACCAGCGGGGGAAATCCCGGAAACTGGCGGTGCCGGGGTCGATCGCCCCCTCGAACGTTCCGATGGCGGTTTCATAGCTGTTGCGGGTGTCGATCACCACAACATCAGGCGCGCCGATCAGATCGTTCCAGTCGGCAGGCGCGACATAATGCCCCGTCCCCCTGGCCGGATCGACATCGGGCCGGCCCATGGTGACGATCTCTCGCTTCACGCGCACCTTCATGCGGTGGAACGGCATCTCGCGGGAAGGGCTTTCCTTCCAGTCCATATCCGCGCAGCCGGGCAGGGTGTGGATATGCGCCAGCACCGCGTCGATGCCTTCGCGGCTGCCGGCAATCGTTCCGTTGATGCCCTCGCGCGCCAGCAACAGCGTGCCTCTCACCTCTGCTTCGCCACAAACCGCCAGCAGCGTGCCGCGCAGATTCTCCGGGGCGGCGAATGGGGTGAACTTATAAAGCGCGGCAACAACGTACATGCCCCCGGATACCCTGCCCGGCACATTCTGGCAAGCGCTCGGGGGGGGCGCCCGTTGCGGGTGCGCGAGCCCCGTGCGGCGTTCGGGGCGCACCGCCGGAGACAACAATCCTTGGCGCAGGTCATTGACCCTTGCCGATACGCTCCTTACCCATAGGCAAAGCCGAAGGAGGACACGATGCGCCCCGCGACCCATGCCCTGATCGTCATTGACGTGCAGAATGATTTCTGCCCCGGCGGCGCCCTGGCCGTCACCGATGGCGACGCGATCATTGCCGGCATCAACGCGCTGATCGGCGAATTCCCCGTGCGGGTGTTGACACAGGACTGGCACCCGGCCGATCATTCCTCATTCGCCGTCAACCATGCCGGCGCGGCATGTTTCGGTATGATCGACATGCCCTACGGGCCGCAGGTGCTTTGGCCCGCCCATTGCGTACAGGGCAGTACCGGGGCCGCCTTTCACCGCGATCTGGCCACCGACGCCGCCGATCTGGTGATCCGCAAGGGGTTTCGCGCCGGGATCGACAGCTATTCGGCGTTTTTCGAGAACGATCACGAAACCCCGACCGGCCTTGAAGGCTATCTGCGCACGCGTGGCGTCACCCATCTGACACTGGTCGGGCTCGCCACCGATTTCTGCGTGGCCTATTCGGCGATCGACGCCGCGGCGCTTGGTTTTGCCGTGACGGTGCGCGAGGATCTTTGCCGCGCCATCGACCTTGACGGATCGCTCGCCGCAGCGCGCGAAAAGATGCGCGCAGCCGCCGTGACTGTGGAGCAGTGAATGGTCGATATCGCCACCCGCGTCTACAATCACAACTGGAAGATCGACCCGATCGTCCGGTCGCTCACCGATACCGATTTTTACAAATTGCTGATGTGCCAGTCGGTGCTGCGCAACCGGCCCGATACGACTGTCACCTTCAGCCTCATCAACCGATCGACCCATATCCCGCTGGCCGATCTGGTCGATGAGGGAGAGTTGCGCGAACAGCTCGACCATGTGCAGTCACTGTCGCTGTCGCGCGGCGAAAGCACCTGGCTGCGCGGCAACACGTTCTATGGCAAGCGGCAGATGTTTTCGCCCGCCTTCATGGAATGGTTCGAGACGATGCGCCTGCCGCCCTATCATCTGGAACGCAAGGGCGATCAGTACGAGCTGACATTCGAAGGCAAATGGCCCGAGGTGATGTTGTGGGAAATCCCGGCGCTGGCGGTGCTGATGGAACTGCGCAGCCGCGCGGTGCTGGCCACCATGGGCAAGTTCGAACTGGAGGTGCTTTACGCCCGCGCCATGGCGCGGCTCTGGGAAAAGATCGAACGTCTGCGCAAGGTCGAGGGGCTGCGCATCGCCGATTTCGGCACCCGGCGGCGGCACAGCTATCTCTGGCAGGACTGGTGCGTGCAGGCCATGGCCGAAGGGCTGGGCGACGCCTTTGTCGGCACCTCGAACTGCCGCATCGCCATGCGGCGCGAAATCGAGGCGATCGGCACCAATGCCCATGAATTGCCGATGGTCCTCGCCGCGCTGGCAGACAGCGACGACGAATTGCGCCAGGCCCCCTACCGGGTGCTGGCCGACTGGCATGAGGAACATGACGGCAATCTCAGGATCATCCTGCCCGATACCTACGGCACCGAAGGATTCTTGCGCAACGCGCCGGACTGGCTGGCGGGCTGGACCGGGATCCGCATCGACAGCGGCGATCCGGTCAAATGGGCGGAAACCGCCATCGCCTGGTGGCGGTCGCGCGGCGAGGACCCGCGGCAAAAGCTGGTGATCTTTTCCGACGGGCTCGACGTCGACAAGATCGAGGATCTGCATCGGCGTTTTGTCGGCCGGGTGCGTGTTTCCTTCGGCTGGGGCACGCTGCTGACCAATGATTTTCGCGGCCTGGTGCGCGACGAGGCGCTGGCACCCTTTTCGCTGGTCTGCAAGGCGGTGTCGGCGCAGGGGCGGGCGACCGTCAAGCTGTCGGACAACCCGCTCAAGGCGATGGGGCCGGCAGACGAGATCGCCCGTTACAAGCGGGTGTTTGGCGTGGGCCGGCAGGCCGAGATCGAGGTGGTCGTATAGCGGCGCCGGGCCGGATTTTCGCAAAAGGGCTTACGGCATCGCGCTGCCCGGCCGCGGGCGATGCGGAGTGCCTCCGGCGGGAGTATTTGGGCAAAGAAGAAGCCGCCGCCGCGAGACGAGACCCGCGGATCTTGGCGCAGGGGCACGGTTCGCCGATGGCGCATCGGCGTGGCCGCCAGTCGGCCACGGCCGCCTGGGCGGCGGCGTCAGCCGGTCTTGACGGGTACGCGTTCCTCGAGTTTCTTGAACGCGAAGGCGAGGATGCCGGCGATCGCCAGATAGACCGCCGCCAGCAGGATCAGCGGTTCGTAGACGATGAAGGTATCCTGGCGCACCCGCGCGGCGACGGCATAGATATCGACGATGGCGATGGTGGCGACCAGCGGTGTGGCCTTCAGCTGCAGGATCGTTTCGCCGCCGAGCGTTGGCAGCGCGCTCTGGATCGCCTGTGGCAGCCAGATGCGGCGAAACACGGTGAAGCGCGGCATGCCGAAGGCATTGGCGGCCTCGAGCTGGCCCTTGCCCACCCCGGCGAAGGCGCCGCGCATGACCTCGCCCTCATAGCCGGCATAGGAGAGGGTCAGGCCGAGCACCGCATAGGGCCAGGCCTGGCGCAGATAGGGCCAGAGGTCGCTTTCGCGGATCCACGGGTATTGCGGGAAAAGCGAGCCGAGCCCGTAATAGAGCAGCCACAGCTGCAACAGCAGAGGGGTGCCCCGGATCACCGTGCAGAACACTCGGGCCGGGTAGGCCAGATACCAGGGGCCGATCGCCTGGGCAAGGCCGAGAGGGATGGCCAGCACGAATCCGAGCACCGAGGTCACGGCCAGTATCCACAGGGTGCGCCAGATGCCTTGCAGCGCCAGCGGTGTGTATTTCGGGATCCAGTCCCAGCGCAGGGTGAAGGCGCACCACACCACCAATGCGACGAACAGCGCGATCATCACGATCCGGTGCGGCTTGAGCCAATCGCGCAGGCCGCTCATGCGCCGGCCTTTCTGAGCGAGGGCTGGCCTTTGCGCGCCCATTTCTCGATCCGTCCGAAGATACGCCCCGACGCCAGGCTGACCATCAGATAAAGCACCCCCGCGGCCAGGAAAAAGGTGAAATAGGCGCGGGTGGAACTGGCCGCCTGGCGGGTTTCCTGGGTCAGTTCGTTGAAGCCCACGACCGCCAGAAGGGCGGTATCCTTGGTGGCGATCAGCCACAGATTGGCCAGGCCCGGAATCGCGAAGGACATCATCGCCGGGATCGTCACGCGCCGCATCATCAGCACCGGCGACATGCCATAGGCACGGGCGGCCTCGATCTGCCCGGATGGCACGGCCTTGATCGCGCCGCGCAGGATTTCGGTGGCATAGGCCCCCTGCACCACGCCCAGTACCCAGATGCCCGCGGCGACGCCGCTGATCTCGACCCGGCCGCCGCCCAGCGCCTCGGACGCCTGATTGATCAGGTCGGAGCCGACATAATAGAGGATGAGGATGAGCACGAGTTCCGGCACGGCCCGCACGACCGTCGTGTAGACGGCCAGAAGATCACGGGTGACCGGGCCGCCATAAAGCTTCCCATAGGCCCCCAGAAGCCCGATCAGCAGGCCGAAGCCGAAGGCCCCGAAGGCGATCTGAAGCGAATGGTTGAGCCCCCGCAACAGGTTCCCCCCCCAGCCGGGGGGGGAAAGGGCGAGAAGGTCCAGTGCCTGTTCCAAAAGACTGGCTTAGCTGCCGTAGATGTCGGATTTGAAGTATTTCTTGGTGATCGCGTCGTATTCACCGTTTTCGCGAATCGCCTTGATTCCTGCGTTGAACTTTTCGCGCAGCGCATCGTCGCCCTTGCGCACGCCGACACCGACGCCCATGCCCAGAATCGTCGGATCGTCCATGACCGGGCCCTTGTCCTCACAGCAGGCCCCGGCATCGGATGCCACGAAGTCGCTCAGGGCGATGCTGTCGGCCAGGGTGGCGTCGATGCGCCCCGCGGCCAGATCCTGGTTGATCTCGTCCTGCGTCTGGTACACGCGGATTTCCGCGGCATCGGTGAAATACTTCTGTGCATAGGCCTGATGGATCGTCGAGGCCTGAACCCCGATGATCTTGCCTTTCAGGCCTTCCGGCGACGGCGTGATGTCCGACGATTTGGCGGCGACGATATCGGCCGGCGTGTTATAGTACTTGTCGCTGAAATCGATGGTTTTCGACCGCTCTTCGGTGATCGACATCGACGACATGATGGCGTCGATCTGCTTGCCGGTCAGCGATGGGATGATGCCGTCCCAGGCGACCGGCGTCAGCACGCAGTCCATGCTTTCGGCGGCGCAGATCGCGTTCATGATGTCGATTTCCCAACCGACCCATTTGCCCGAGGCATCCAGCGAGGAAAACGGCGGATAAGGTTCGGCGGCGACGCCGACCTTGACGGGTTCCGCCATGGCGATCCCGGCGGTCACGGTCAGTGCGGCGATGGCCGCGGCGATGGTGGTCTTGAAGTTCATGGTCTTCTCCCGGTTGGTTTTTCCGCCCTTAATGGACGGATTTCAGAAACTGTTGCAATCGTTCGGATGCGGGCGCGCCGAATATCTGCTCCGGCGGGCCCTGTTCCTCGATCTTGCCTTCATAAAGGTAAATCACATGGCTGGATACTTCGCGCGCGAATTTCATCTCGTGGGTCACCAGAATCATGGTGCGCCCTTCGGCGGCAAGATCGCGGATCACCGTCAGCACTTCGCCCACCAGTTCCGGGTCGAGCGCGCTGGTCGGTTCGTCGAACAGCATGACGCTGGGGTCGATCGCCAGCGCCCGCGCGATGGCGGCGCGCTGCTGCTGGCCGCCCGACAGGAACGAGGGATAGGTGTCGGCCTTTTCGGCCAGCCCGACGCGATCGAGCAACACCATGGCCTTTTCGGTCGCTTCGGCCCTGGGCACGCCCAGCACATGCACCGGCACTTCGATGATGTTTTCCAGAAGCGTCCGGTGCGTCCAGAGATTGAAAGCCTGAAACACCATGCCCAGCCGGGTGCGGATCCTTTCGATCTGCTTGCGGCTGGCCGGCGATCCGTCGGCCCGCATGGCGATTTCCTCGCCGCCGATGACGATCCTGCCCGATGTCGGCGTTTCAAGGAAATTGATGCAGCGCAGACAGGTCGATTTGCCCGATCCCGATCCGCCGATGATCGCCACGACCTCGCCCTTGTGGGCCGTCAGCGAAATGCCCTTGAGCACCTCTAGCGGGCCGAACGACTTGTGCAGATCCTCCACGCGGATCGCCTCGACCCGCTCGGCAGGATCATGTGCCGGGGTAGGGGCCGTCGCGTCTGTCGCCATCTGGGGTCTCCGATAATCTGGTTGTAGTAACCCTCAAACTGCGTAATTATGCAAGCGTATAATTTCAGGGGCCGGATTCTTTGCCATGCCGTCGTCGCGCCGATCCTTTTCGCGGGAACAGCCCGAACAGCGCAAGGAGGCGCTGATCGAAGCGACGTTGAAGCTGATGGCCGAGACCGGGCCGGCCGGCGCGACGGTGCGCGCCATCGCCGAAACGGCGGGAATGTCGCAAGGCATGATCCGTCATTACTTCTCATCCAAGGAAGACCTGATCGTCGCCGCCTACGAGCGGCACATGCACGCCCTGACCGAGGCGACCGAGGCGCAGGCAAGCCAGGCCGGAAGCGCCGAAGACCGGTTGCGAAACTTCATCGTCGCATCGCTGACGCCGCCGGTGGTCGACGCGCGGGCAATGGCGCTCTGGGCCGGGTTCATCCACATGGTGCGGCGCGATCAGGCCATGCAGGACACCCACGAGCGCACATATTACCATTTTCGCGACCGGCTCGAGGTGCTGATCGCCGCCGCCCGGCGCGAGGCCGGGTGCGCCGCGACGCCGGCCACGAACCGCCGCCACGCCATTGCCTGCAATGCGGTCATCGACGGGCTGTGGCTGGAAGGCGGCGCTCTGCCCGAGGCGTTCGCTGACAGCGAACTGGCCGAAATTGGCCTGACATCGGTCGCCGCGATCACCGGGCTGGAATTTCACGAAAGAAAAGGTGCGCCATGAAATACGCGAGCATTCTCGACCGGCTGGCCGGTCTGGGCGGGGCAAAATGGGAATTGCACAGCCGCGCCGGCGACCTGGCGGCGCAAGGCCGTGACATCATCGACCTGACCATCGGCAACCCCGACACCCCGACCTCCCCCGATCTGATCGACACCGCGGCGGCGGCCATGCGCGCGGGGCGCACCGCCTATTCCGACGGGCGCGGCGAAGCCAATCTGCGCGCGGCGCTGTCGGCGCGCTACAGCGCGCGGGTCGGGCGGCCCATCGGCGCCGATCAGTTCCTGTGCCTGCCCGGCACCCAGACCGCCCTTTACACCGTGCTCGCCGGGCTGAGCGAAACCGGCGACGAGGTTCTGGTGGGCGATCCGATGTATGCCACCTACGAAGGCGTCGTCGCGGCCAGCGGCGCGCGACTGGTGCCGGTGCCACTGCGCGCCGAGAACGGCTTTCGCATCGCCGCCGCCGATATCGCCGCGCGGATCACCCCGCAGACCCGCGCCCTGCTGCTCAACACGCCGCACAATCCGACCGGCGCGGTGCTGACGGCGCGCGATATTGCCGAAATCGGCGCGCTGGCAAGGCGGCACGACTTCTGGCTGCTGGTCGATGAGGTCTATGAGGAACTGGTCTTCGAGGGCGTCACCTTCACCTCGCCGCTGGCCGATCCCGATCTGGCCGACCGGGTGGTGGTCATGTCGTCGATCTCCAAATCCCACGCCGCGCCGGGGTTTCGCAGCGGCTGGTGCGTCGGTCCCGCCGAATTCGCCTCGCGGCTCTTGCCGCTTTCCGAAACGTTCCTGTTCGGCAACCAGCCCTTCATCGCCGACATGACCGCCAGGGCGGTCGCCAGCGCCTCGGTCACGGCCCGGGGCATGGCCCGCCGCTTTGCCCGGCGCGCCGACCTGCTCGAGCGCAAGCTCTCCAACGCCGCGGCCCTTGCGGTCCACAAGCCCGATGCCGGCATGTTCGCCCTGATCGACATTTCCGCGACCGGCCGCGATGACCACGCCTATGCGCTCGATCTGCTTGAAAGCCACGGCGTCGCCACCATGCCCGGCACCTCGTTCGGCGCCTCGCTGGCGGGCTGGCTGCGCGTCGCGCTGACCGTCGAGGATGCTACGCTGGAACGCGCCTGCAACCGCATCGTGGCCCATGCCAATTCGTTTCGGAAAATCGGGATCGCATCATGACAACCATCGGCGAAGCACTGGTCCACCAGCTCAAGGCGCTCGGCGTCGATACCGTGTTCGGCATTCCCGGCGTGCACACGGTCGAACTCTACCGCGGGCTGACCGGCTCCGGCATCCGCCATGTGACACCGCGCCACGAACAGGGCGCGGGGTTCATGGCCGATGGCTATGCGCGGGTCTCGGGAAGGCCGGGCGTGGCCTTCGTGATCACCGGGCCGGGGCTGACCAACATGCTGACCCCGATGGCGCAGGCGCGGGCCGATTCGTCGCCGATGCTGGTCCTGTCGGGGGTGAACGCGCTGGCGACACTGGGCAAGGGGCTGGGCCATCTGCACGAATTGCCCGACCAGCGGGCGCTCAGCGCCCTGGTCTCGCTTTCGGCCGCGCGCATCGAAGGCCCCGGTGATCTCATCCCGGCGCTGGAGACGGCATTCGACGGTTTTGCCGCCGCGCGCCCCGGCCCCCGGCATATCGAGATCCCCACCGACGTGATGGACCTGGCCGGCCCCAACGGCCTGGTTTCTGCCGGCCGGGCGGCCCCGCCGCGCCCCGATGCCGCCGGTCTTTCGCGCGCGGCCGATCTTCTGGCGCAGGCCCGCTCGCCGGTCATCCTGGCCGGCGGCGGCGCGAAATTCGCCGGCGCCGAACTGATCGCCATCGCCGAACGCCTGAACGCCCCGGTGGCGCAGACTACCAATGCGCGCGGCGTGATGTTCGCCCACCCGCTCGGCATCCCCGCCAGCCCCGGCATGGATGCCGTCCGCGACCTGATCCGCCGCGCCGATGTGGTGCTGGCCGTCGGCACCGAATTCGGCCCCACCGAATACGACATGTACGGGACGGGCGAATTCCCCTGGCCCGAAACGCTGGTGCGCATCGACATCTGCCCCGACCAGTTGGCGCGCCGGCCCGCCACCGTGGCGCTCACCGGCGATGCGGCCGCAACGCTGGCGCAACTGCGCGATGCGCTGCCCGAACAGAGCCATCCGGCCCGCGACGGCGCCGAAACCGCCGCCCGCACCCGCGCCGCCGCCTGGGCCGAACTCAGCCCTGAAATGCGGCTCCAGTCGGAAATCCTCGCTGCGATGCGCGACGCGGTTCCCGGCGCCATCATGGTCGGCGATTCGACGCAAGCCACCTATGGCGGGGATCTTTATCATGATCACGACCGTCCCGCGGGCTGGTTCAATTCGGCCACCGGCTATGGCGCGCTGGGCTTTGCGATTCCCGCCTCGATCGGTGCCGCGCTGGCCGCCCCCGAAGCGCGGGTGCTGTGCCTGACCGGCGACGGCGGGGCGCAGTTCACCCTGCCCGAACTGATGACCGCGGTGGATGAACGACTGCCCATCACCTTCATGATCTGGAACAACGCCGGCTATCAGGAAATCGCCACCTCGATGCAGGCCCGCGGCGTGCCGGTGCTGGGCTGCGATCCGACGCCCCCCGACTTTGCCGGCATCGCGCGGGCCTGCGCCATCCCCCATCGTCACGCCGCGATGACGCCGCAGGCAGTGGCCGAGGCGCTGCGCGACCTCGTGCCCAGCGGCGGCCCGGTGATGATCGAAATCGACGCACGCCTCTGACCGGATTGGAAAACCCCCATGGCCAATTCCAGCTTTGAATTCACCCGCGCCATCACCCGCCGCCCCGGTCGCAGCGTCACCGCCGGCCTGCGCGCCGAAGACACCGGCACCCCCGATCTGGCGCTGATGCTGGCCCATCATGCCGATTACGTCGCGACCCTGAAGGAAACCGGCGCCGAAGTGACCGAACTTGACCCGCTCGAAGATTTCCCCGATGCGGTCTTCATCGAAGATACCGCCCTGTGCCTGCCCGAAGGCGCCATCCTGATGCGCCCCGGCGCGCCTTCGCGGATCGGCGAGGTGGCGCATGTGGCGCCCGCCCTGCGGCGCTTTTACGGGAACATCCGCGAAATCACTGGCCCCGGCCATATCGAGGGCGGCGATATCCTGACCACGGCGCGCGAAGTGCTGGTCGGCCGCTCGGCGCGCACCGATGCGGCGGGCGTGGCCGAACTGAAGGCCATCCTCGATAGCTGGGGCCATGCCCTGCGCGAGGTGGAAACTCCGCCCGGCGTCCTGCATTTCAAGACCGACTGTTCGCTGCTGGACGGCGACACGGTGCTTTCGACAAGGCGGCTCGATGCGTCCGGCTGCTTTCGCGGCTACCGCGTCATCCACACCGCCGAAGGCGAGGAAGCCGCCGCCAACGCCATCCGCTTCAATCAATTCGTGCTGATGCCCGCCGGGTTCCCCGGAACTGCCGAAACCCTGCGCAAGGCGGGTTATGAGGTCCGCGAGATCGGCAACAGCGAATGCGCCAGGCTCGATGGCGGCATGTCCTGCCTGTCGCTGCGGTTCAGCGCCTGACACCGCAAGGCGCGCGCCGCGGCGCCGCGCCGGTGATGCGCCGCGCCGCCCTCAGCACGGCTCTTGCCATTGCGTGATGATTCGCACCGCCTCATCGGCGGTCTCGACATATTGAAACAGATCGAGATCGCCCTCCGAAATCGTCCCCGCCTCGGCCAGGCTCCGCCAGTTGATCACGCCGTCCCAGAAGGTTCGCCCGAACAGCAGAAACGGCACCCGCCGCATCCGGCCGGTCTGGATCAGCGTCAGGCTCTCGAACATCTCGTCGAGCGTGCCGAACCCGCCAGGAAAGATGCAGATCGCCTTGGCGCGCATCAAGAAATGCATCTTGCGGATCGCGAAATAGTGGAAGTTGAAGCACAGATCCGGGGTGACGAATTCGTTGGGCGCCTGTTCATGCGGCAGCACGATGTTCAGCCCGATCGACTGCCCCCCCGCCTCATCGGCGCCCCGGTTGCCCGCCTCCATCACCCCCGGTCCTCCGCCGGTGACGATGACATTCTCGCGCCCGTAACTTTCCATGCTGATTTCGGTCATCCGCCGGGCGAGCTTGCG
Source organism: Paracoccaceae bacterium (assembly GCA_020446815.1). Taxonomy (GTDB): domain Bacteria; phylum Pseudomonadota; class Alphaproteobacteria; order Rhodobacterales; family Rhodobacteraceae; genus Albidovulum. The sequence continues at coordinate 129,581 of JAGRDY010000029.1, read as the reverse complement.
CGCCTCGTCGTAATAGCGCGACAATTCGGCCAGTGTCCCGGTGCGCGCCTGATCCCGGTGTTCCGGCCGGGGAATGCGCGAACCGCCAAACAGCACGACGGTTGATTCGATCCCGCGTTCATCCATGACCATCTGCGGTTTCAGCAGCTCGAGCTGCAAGCGCACCGGGCGCAGTTCCTCGCGGCACAGAAAATCCTCATCGGTGAAGGCCAGCCGATAGGCCGGTGCGCGGGTCTGGGCGGTATCGGGGATGCGATCCGCCGCGGCCACATCCTGATGGCTGTCGCGGAACGGATGGCTGCGGGGGTCGTCTTTCATGCGCGGTTCCTTCGGTTCACTCAACGGCCCAGCCTAGCGGTTCCGGCCGGACAGGGCCAGCATCGCCGGGTAAAATGGCGCAACTATGACCGGCCACGCCGCATTGCCAGAGTGCCCACCACAGCCTATAGGGGCAGCGACACGCCATGCCAGATCGGGGAAACGCCATGTCAAACACCGCCTTGGAAACCGCCATCGAAACCGCCTGGGAGGCGCGCGACAGCATTTCCCCCGCCACCAGAGGTGAAATGCGCGAAGCGATCGAAGATACGCTGGCCGCGCTCGACAAGGGCACGCTGCGCGTCGCCGAACGCCGTGCCGACGGCCACTGGCATGTCAACCAATGGGCCAAGAAGGCGGTGCTCCTGTCGTTCCGCCTGACCGACATGCATGAGATTTCCGGCAGCAACGGCGGGTCGAGCTGGTGGGACAAGGTGCCGTCCAAATTTCAGGGCTGGGGCGAAAACCAGTGGCGCGCCGCGGGCTTTCGCGCCGTCCCCGGCTCCATCGTGCGCCGCTCGGCCTTCATCGGCAAGGGCGTGGTGCTGATGCCCAGCTTCGTCAATATCGGCGCCTATGTCGACGAAGGCACGATGGTCGATGGCTGGGCCACCGTCGGCTCCTGCGCGCAGATCGGCAAGAACGTGCATCTGTCGGGCGGCGTCGGCATCGGCGGCGTGCTGGAGCCGATGCAGGCCGGCCCCACGATCATCGAGGACAACTGTTTCATCGGCGCGCGCTCCGAAGTGGTCGAAGGCTGCATCGTGCGCGAAGGCTCGGTGCTGGGGATGGGCGTGTTCATCGGGCAATCGACCAAGATCGTCGATCGGGAAACCGGCAAGGTGAGCTACGGCGAGGTGCCGGCGGGTTCGGTGGTGGTGGCGGGGTCCATGCCATCGAAGAACGGCATCAACCTTTACTGCGCGGTGATCGTGAAGCGGGTGGATGCGCAGACCCGCTCCAAGACCTCGATCAACGATCTTCTGCGCGACTGACGCCCCCGGCATGTGCCATCCTCCCTTCAGGGAGGAAAGGCAGGGGAGGAAAGGCCGATGGCGCGCCAGGGTTCCGGCGCGTCAGGGCTTTGCCAAATCGCATTAGTGGTGGTGGTCGCATTTCCTGTCGGCATTGGCCAGGCGCCAGGTGATCATCGACAGCAGACAGGCCTGGCCGGGGTCCCGCGCATCGCGAATCCGGCCCATCAGCGTTGCCCAGTCCTCCTCGGGGGCGCGGTTCGAAAAATCGACGACCGCTATCCGGGCATAGGCGGCATGGTCGATCCCCTCTGCCTCGGCGGCTTCACCCAGAGCGGCCCAGATCTCCGGCTCGGCGGAGGCCAGCCAGTCTTTCATCCCATCGCCGGATTTGCGCGCGGCGCTCAGAACTTCACCTAACGTCACTGCTTCTACTCCACCAGTTTGGCTACATGGACCCGGCGAACATGATCGCGTCAATCGGCACTGTCAATTCCTGACGCGACTGCCCTGGTGTCGCAGCCCCGGCAGACGGGGTTTTGCCGGATGACCCCTGGCGCGGTGCCACGCCATCACGAGACGCTTGCGCTTTATCGCAAGATGGGCTTTACCGATGACCCGCGTCCGCGGCACCGAAAACAGCGATGCCGGCGTGCTGATGGCGATGGATCCTTGGGGCGCACGCGGGGTTTCGCCAAACGCCATGGGGATGCATCGGGCCGAAGGCGCGCCGGGATCAGAAGCGTCCGGAAAACCGAAATCATGACCGACAACAAAGCCAGACGCCCCCAGCAGGTCTATACGTTGGTGATCGAGGTCGGGCGCAAGACCGGCGACGGGCTGCCCGAAGGCGCCACCGGGGCGGCGCTGATCTGCTATGCCTCGGGCGTGGACGAGGCCGAAGCGGTGCGCGAAACCGTGGCCATCCTCAAACAGGCCGACCTCGCGCCGCTCGATGTCACCGGCTACGGCACCGCGGCGGAACGCGAGGCGCTGGGCCATGACATCGACGCCGAGGAACGCGCGCTGATGGGCCGGGCGCTTGCCGAAAACGCGGTGATCGTGGCCCGGATGACGCCGTTCTTCGACAAGACCTGAGCCGCGTCGCCACCGGCCAGCGCCAGCCGGAGCATGGCCACCGCCGTCCGCCCCGCCGGGGCCGCGCCACCCCGATCCGCCGGCAAAGCCTCAATTTCGTCACCCCCGCCCCTTGGCCTTTCGGGCCCGGGCGCGCATATAGGGGGCAAACCCAACGAGAGGGGGCAAAAGATGCTCGAATTCGGCCAGGCCAAGCCTGAAAACACCGCAGACCTGATCAAGGATATCGCCGAGGCGACCTTCATGCAGGATGTGATCGAGGCCAGCAAGGAAGTGCCGGTCATCGTCGATTTCTGGGCACCCTGGTGCGGCCCCTGCAAGTCGCTCGGCCCTGCGCTCGAAGCGGCGGTGACGGCGGCCCGCGGCAAGGTCCGCATGGCCAAGGTCAATATCGACGAAAACCCCAATATCGCGGCGCAGCTGCGCATCCAGTCGATCCCCACCGTCTATGCGTTTTTTCAGGGCAAGCCGGTCGACGGCTTTCAGGGCGCGGTGCAGGGCTCCGAAATCAAGGCCTTCATCGACAGGCTCGCGGCGCTGGGCGGCGACGGCGGCCTGGGCGAGGCGCTCGCGGCCGCCGAAGCGATGCTGACCGATGGCGCCGCCGTCGATGCCGCCGAAACCTTCGCCGCGATCCTCGGCGAAGATCCCGAAAGCGCCGCGGCCTATGGCGGCATGGTGCGCGCCCATCTGGCGCTCGACAATCTCGACCAGGCCGAGGGGATGCTGGCCGCGGTCCCTGCGAAAATCGCCGAATCGCCCGAAGTGGAGGCCGCCCGCGCCCAGCTCGCGCTGCTACGCCAGGCCGCCAGTGCCGGGCCGGTCGGCGAATTGCAGGCCCGCGTCGAGGCCGATCCCGACGACCTTCAGGCGCGCTTCGATCTGGCCAGGGCGCAACACGCCAGCGGCCAGGTGCAGGCCGCCGTCGACACCCTGCTCGACCTGTTCCGCCGCGACCGCGACTGGAACGACGGCGCCGCCAAGGCCCAGCTCTTCACCATCTTCGAGGCGCTCAAACCAACCGACCCGATCGTGTTGAAAGGCCGGCGGAAATTGTCGTCGATGATCTTTGTCTGATCGGCGAAACCGCGCTATGGTCGGCAAATGAAGATCCGTGGCGACCTGCCCGACAAGATCCCGCTCTTCCCGTTGCCGGGGGCGCTGTTGCTGCCGCGCGCCGTGCTGCCCTTGCAGATTTTCGAACCGCGCTATCTGGCGCTGCTCGACGATTGCCTGAAAACATCGCACCGGCTGATCGGCATGATCCAGCCGCGCCCGGTGCCCGAAGGCAGGGAAGAACTCTCCTCCATCGGTTGCGCCGGCCGGGTCACGGCGTTTTCCGAAACCGATGACGGGCGCTACCGGATCACGCTCACCGGCATCTCGCGGTTCCGCCTGAAAGAGGCGGTGGCGGGCTTTGCCCCCTATGTCTCCGGCGAGGTAAGCTGGGACGGTTTCGGACGCGACCGGGGGCAGCCGGAAAAGGATGCGGGCTTTCACCGCAAAGAATTCATGGCGCTCTTGCAGCGCTATTTTTCAAGCCGCAACCTCGCCACCGACTGGGAAAGCCTGCAAGGCGCGGATGATGAGCTCCTGATCAATTCGCTGTCGATGCTGTGCCCCTTCGCGGCCGAAGACAGACAGGCGCTGCTCGAAGCGCCGAGCCTGCAAACCCGCCGCGAAACACTGATCACCCTGATGGAATTCGCGCTGCATTCGGGCGGCGAGGATCCGATGCAATGAAAGGCGCGCCATGAGCGACCCCATCAAACCCGACCGCCGGATGCTCGAGGCGCTGGTCTGCCCGCTGACGCATCTGCCGCTGACCTATGATTCAGAAACCGGCGAACTGATCTCCCGATCCGCGCGGCTCGCCTTTCCGATCCGCGACGGCATCCCGGTGATGCTGGCCGACGAGGCGCGCGAAATCTGAACCCGCGCGCCGCGCAGCGCATCAGCGGCGCGGCTTTCGCAGCTTCTCGATCAGGTGCGTTACGCCGAGGACCGCGCGGTAGACGGCTTCGGAAATCATCAGCGAAAGGTCGCGCGACGGGGTGGGGAACTGGTTGATCATTGAAATATCTCCGCCTTCGGTCTTGGGTCACGGGGGTTGAGGTTCAGCGCCCTTGTAACCGGTGCTGGACATTGCCGACAAACGATGATTTCTATTCTCATGGATTAGAAATATTTAACTGTTGATGTGCCAGGAGCCGGAATGCGCCGTCTGCCGCCGCTCAAATCGTTGCAAGCCTTCGAATCCGCCGCCCGTTGGTTGAGTTTTTCTAAAGCCGCTGACGAACTTTGCGTGACCCCGGCCGCCGTCAGCCAGCAGATCAAGCAGCTGGAGGTCTTCCTCGGCGTCGCGCTCTTTTACCGCAAGACCCGCGCCGTCGCGCTCACCGCCGAGGCCAGAAGCGTGCTGCCGCTGGTCAGCGAGGGTTTCGACCGGCTTGCCGAAGCGGTCGAAAAGCTGGCGGTGGACGAGGAAACCGGTCTTCTGACGCTCAGCAGCGTGCCGACCTTCGCGACCAAATGGCTGTTGCAGCGCCTGCCCGCGTTTTCCCGCCGCTATCCCGACATCGACGTGCGCCTCGACGCCTCGCTGGAACTGCGCGATTTCGATCGCGACGGCATCGATCTCAGCATCCGTCTGGGCCTGGGCGAGTATCCGGGGCTCTACACGGCGCGGGTCTTCGGCGAAGAGGTCAGCCCGGTATGCAGCCCCGCGCTTTTGCGCGGCGCGCATCCGCTGCGCCGCCCCGAGGATCTTTGCCATCACCGGCTTGTCCATGTCGACTGGGGCGATATGACGGTCGGCTCGCCGGACTGGCCGATGTGGATCAGGGCGGCGGGAATCGACGGCGTGAATTTCAAGCACGGGCCGCGTTTTACCGTCGAAACCATGGCTATCGAGGCGGCGATCAACGGCGATGGCGTCGCCCTGATCAGCCATTCGGCGGTGGCGCGCGATTTGCAGGCGGGCCGCCTGGTGCGGCCCTTCGATCTCGCGCTGGCCACCGATCTGGCCTATTGGCTGGTCTGCCCGCACCGGCATCTGCGCCGCGCCAAGGTCCGGGTGTTTTGCGACTGGCTGCTGGAAGAGGCGGCCAGCGGGGCCGGGGCATGACGCGCTTCGGGCAAATCCTGAATCGCCGGAACGCTGCCACGCCGTCGGCGCCGGGCGGCGCCCCGGCTGGCCGCTACAGCCGCCGCCCGGCCAGCAGCTTCGGCATGTCCCCCGACAGGCCCGCCGCCTGACGGATGAAGGCGCGCCGCAGCCCCGGCAGCGCGTTGACCAGCCCCAGCCCCAGATCGCGCCCCGCGCGCAATGCGGGGTTGTCATTGGAAAACAGCCGGTTGACGGCATCCATCCCCAGCGCCAGCGCGGTGGCGTCAAAGCGCCGCCAGCCCTGATAGCGGGCCAGAACATCCGCCGCCCCGATATCCTCGCCGCGCCGCGATGCGCTCACCAGCACTTCGGCCAACGCTCCGACGTCGCGCAGCCCCATGTTCAGTCCCTGCCCGGCGATCGGATGTACCCCATGCGCCGCGTCGCCGACCAGCGCCAGGCGCGGCGCGACATAGCTTTGGGCCAGCGTCAGGTTCAGCGGATAGCTGAATCGCGCGCCTTCCAGCCTGATGTCGCCAAGAAAATCGCCGAACCGGGGGGCCAGCAGCGCCAGGAACGCGGCGTCATCCAGTGCCGCGATCGCGCGCGCGCTCCCGGTGGTTTCGCTCCAGACGATCGACGCGCGGTCGCCTTGCAGCGGCAGGATCGCCAGGGGCCCCGAGGGCATGAAGAACTGATAGGCGGTGCCGCGATGCGGCCGCGCGTGCGCGACCGCACAGACCAGCGCCGTCTGCCCGTAGTCCCAGCCGGTGCGGCCGATGCCGGCGCGTTCGGCGCTGCCCGATCTGCGCCCGTCACAGCCCGCCAGAACCCGCCCCGCGACCTGCCGCCCGTCCGCCAGGGTCACGCCGATGCCTGCCGCCGACGGCGCCTGCGCCACCACGTTCGTGGCGGAAATCAGCGTGATTCGCGGCTCCGCCTGCATCGCCCCCAGAAGCGCCGCGTACAAATGCCGGTCTTCCAGCATGAACCCCATCGGGCCTTCCTCGATCTCGGCCGAATCGAAATGCAGAAAACCGGGGCCCGACCCCTCGCCGGGGCGCCCGTCGCTGGCCTTGATCTCGACGATCGGCTGCACCTGCCGCGCCACCCGGTCCCAGACACCGATCGCCGACAACAGCCGCTTCGAGCCGATCGCCAGCGCATAGGCGCGCCCGTCGAACGCCGCCTCGGCGCGCGCCCGCGGCGGCTGCCCGTCGATCACCGTCACCGTCAGCCCGGCCCCCGCCAGTGCCAGCGCCAGCGCCGGCCCGTTCAGCCCGCCGCCGGTGACGATCACATCGCTATCGTGTTTCATGCCTGCACCTATTTCGCTTTTGCGCCCGCTTGTCCATGCCTTGCAATGCCGCTACCGTCGCCGGCACTTGCCGGGGGCGATCATCACGGACTGGACAAGCATGACGGACTGGACAAGACAGGGCGCCGCCGATCTGGGGCGCGCCATCGGACGGGGCGACATCGACCCGACGGAACTGACCGAAACCTATCTCGCCGCGATCGCGGCGCATCAACATGGCGCGCGCATCTATGCCCGGCTGACCGGATCGCGCGCCCGCGCCGAGGCGAAGGCCGCCGCCGGGCGGGCGAAATCGGGGATGCGCCGCGGCCCGCTCGACGGGGTGCCGATCTCGTGGAAGGATCTGTTCGACACGGCCGGCGTGGCCACCGAAGCCGGCACCGCGCTGCTCAGGGGCCGCACCCCCGGTGCCGATGCCGCAGTGCTGCGCAACGCCACCGCGCAGGGGCTGGTCTGCCTGGGCAAGACCCATATGACCGAACTGGCCTTTTCCGGGCTGGGCCTGAACCCGGCCACCGCCACCCCGCCCAACGTGAACGACGCCGCATGGGTGCCCGGCGGCTCGTCTTCCGGCGCCGCCACCTCGGTCGCCTTCGGCCTGGCCGCCGCGGCGATCGGCTCCGATACCGGCGGCTCGGTGCGCATCCCCGCCGCCTGGAACGATCTCGTCGGGCTCAAGACCACCCCGGGCCGGCTGTCGCTCGCCGGTGTGGTCCCGCTTTGCGCGCGCTTCGATACCGTCGGGCCCTTGACGCGAACCGTCGAGGATGCCGCCCTGCTGCTGGCGGCGCTGGCGGGCGGGCAGGCGGCCGACCTTGGCGGCGCCACGCTCGGCGGGGCGCGGTTCATGGTGCTCGATACGATTGCCTTCGACGATTGCCGCGCCGAACCGCGCGCCGGTTTCGACGCCGCCGTTGCGCGCCTGTCCGCCGCCGGGGCGCGAATCAGCCATGCCGCCTTCCCCGAACTGGCCGAGGCGGTGGCGCTTTCGGGCATCCTGTTCACCACCGAAGCCTATGCCACCTGGGCCGACACGATCGAGGCCAACCCCGACGTGATGTTCGCCCCGGTGCGCGACCGCTTCCGCTCGGGCGCCAACAACTCCGGGCCCGATTACGTCGCCGCCTGGCAGCGGCTCGACCGGATTCGCGCCCTCTGGGCCGATCACAGCGCGGGATATGACGCGGTGCTGCTGCCCGCCTCGCCGATCCTGCCGCCCGATGCCGCGCGCCTGCTGTCGGATCCCGGCTATTTCGCCGCCGAAAACCTTCTGTCGCTGCGCAACACACGGATCGGCAACCTGCTGGGGCTCTGTGCGCTGACCCTGCCCACCGGCACCCCATCTTGTGGTCTGATGCTGATGTCCGCCCCACATACCGAAGAACGGCTGCTCCGCATTGGCGCCGCCGCCGAATCGGCGCTGGCATAAGGACCGAAATACAACAATCTTGCGGCGCAAGCGCCCGGAAAGCATCGCTTTTTCTGGACCCGCCCGCCGCCATTGGCTAGTCTGCCTGCAAACGGGGCGAAAACGACCCCGGCGATTGAGGCAGCCATGAACTTACCAGAGCGGTTTTCGAACCTGCCAGAATATGCGTTTCCGCGCCTGCGCAACCTGCTCGACAGCCATCGGCCGGGCGGCGAACCGATCGCCATGTCGATCGGCGAGCCCCGCCACCCTCTGCCGGATTTCGTCGGCCCGATTCTTGCCGCGTATCTGGAGGATTTCGGCAAATACCCCCCCAACGAAGGCGCCCCCGGCCTGCTCGCCGCGATCTCCGGCTGGCTGATGCTGCGTTTCGGGGCCCGTGTCGGGCCCGAACGGATCATGGTGCTGAACGGCACCCGCGAAGGGTTGTTCGATGCCTGCATGGCGCTTTGCCCCGAAATCAAGAACGGCCGGCAGCCCGTCGTGGCCATGCCCAACCCGTTCTATCAGGTCTATGCCGCCGCCGCCCTCGGCGTCGGGGCGCAACCCGTTTATGCGCCCGCCACCGCCGCCACCGGGTTTTTGCCCGACTATGCGTCGCTGCCCGCCGACATTCTTGACCGCACCGCGCTCGTCTATCTCTGTTCGCCCGCCAATCCGCAAGGGGCGGTGGCGTCGCGCGACTATCTGGCCGACCTGCTGCATCTGGCCGAAAAGCACGATTTCATCCTGCTCGCCGATGAATGCTATTCGGAAATCTGGCGTGACGCCGCGCCCGCCGGCGCCTTGCAGGTCGCCGCTGACATCGGCGCCGATCCCGAACGGGTCGCGGTCTTTCATTCGCTTTCCAAACGTTCCAGCCTGCCCGGCCTGCGCTCGGGCTTCGTGGCCGGCGGGCCGCGCGCGATCGCGCGGTTCCGGCAATTGCGCAGCTATGGCGGCGCGCCGGTGCCGCTGCCGGTTCAGCATGTCTCTGAACGGGCCTGGTCGGATGAATCCCATGTCGAGGCCAGCCGCGCGCTCTATGTCGAAAAATTCAAGGCCGCCGACCGGATCTTCAAGGGTGTGCAGGGCTATCGGCCGCCCGAGGCCGGGTTCTTTCTCTGGCTGCCGGTCGACGACGGCGAAAGGGCGGCGCTGAAACTCTGGCGCGAAACCGGCGTGCGGGTCCTGCCCGGCGCCTATCTCGGCCGCGACGCCGGCGGCGGCAATCCCGGCCAGGGCTATATCCGCGTGGCGCTGGTCGCCCCGAAAGAAGAAACGCAGCGCGGGCTGACCCTGCTCCGTGACTGCCTCTACGTTTGAGGACAAAGGCACATATGGCTTCCTATCAGGCAAGACAGCGCGATCCGCTCCTGGACCGCAATACCCAGGCCGCCATCGAACGGCGCGGCAAGGAACTCCTGGGCGCGGCGCTGCTGATGCTGGCGGCGCTCACCGCGCTGATGCTGGCCAGCTATTCACCCGACGATCCAAGCTGGCTGGCCGCCACCGATGAACCGGCGCGCAACCTGCTGGGCCGCTACGGCGCGGCCATTGCCTCGCCGCTCTTCGTCATCGCGGGCTATGCGAGCTGGGGCATCGGCCTGCTTCTGGCGGTCTGGGGGCTGCGTTTCATGCGCCATGTCGGCGAAGACAGGGCGCTCGGCCGGGCGATCTTTTCGCCCATCGCCATAGCCCTTCTGGCGGTCTACGCCTCGACCCACGCCGCCGGGGCGGGCTGGGCGCACAGCTTCGGCCTTGGCGGCCTCTTCGGCGACACCGTTCTGGGGGCGATCCTTGGCGTCGCCCCGGTCAGCGCCGCCTTCGGGCTCAAGGTGATGTCGGTGCTCGTCGGCATCGGCGCGCTCGCCATGACGCTGTTCGTGCTGGGCTTCGACGGGCGTGAATTGCGCGGCCTCGGCCGTTTCCTTCTGGTCGGGCTGATTGTCGCCTATGACGGGTTGCTGCGGCTGCTGGGCGCAGGCGCGCGCGGCGCGCTGCACATCGCCCGGGCCATGCTCGAACGCGCCCGCGCGCGCCGCGAAGCCGCCGCCGAACGGGCCGAGGAAGAGGCCGCCTGGGCGCTGGCCGAACGTTCCGAACTGATGATGTCGGCCCCGAAATTCGCCCCCGCGCGGGTCTTGCGCGCCGAACCGCGCCTTGCCGGCGGCGGCGTCGGCGACGCCCGGCCGGCGCCCGCACCCGCCCCGCGCGAAAAGGCCGGGCTGCTGTCGCGGGTGCCGGGCCTGCGGCGCCGCGGCGCCGAACCGGTCGCGGCGGCCCCCGAACCCGAACTGGTCGAACGCCCGCTGGCGCCGGGCGCCTGGGCCAGGACCGCCCCGAGCGAAGATCACATCCGCGCCCGCATCGCCGATGTGATGAAAGCCCGCGGGCTGCGCGGCGATCACGATCCCGCCGCGCGCGCCGAACCGCCCGTCACGTCCGCCCGGCGCGGGCTGCGCGCCGCCTTCGGTCTCGCTGCCGCCGCAACCCGCGCGCCCGCCGAACCGGTGCTGAGCGCCGCGACGCCCGCGCCGGGCACCGGCACTGTCCGCGACCCCGATCGCGACGCGGATTTCGTGCGCAACGCCTTCGCCGATCTCGGCGCTGACGGCGACGGTGGCGACGGTGGCGACTGTGGCGACGATGCCACCCCGCTCGGCCTCAGCCAGGCCGGCCCGGCCCCGGCCGCGGGCAAGGCGCTGATCCAGCACAATCAGCGCCGCCCCGCGCCCTCGCGCCAGGCCATCGCCGAAGCCCAGCCGCGGCTCAGGTTCGACGATTCCGCCGCCGGTTACGAAACGCCGCCGCTGTCGCTTCTGACCAGCCCCGCGACCGTGCAGCGCCAGCAGCTTTCAGACGAGGCGCTGGAGGAAAACGCCCGGATGCTCGAATCGGTGCTCGACGATTACGGCGTGAAGGGCGAAATCACCTCGGTGCGCCCCGGCCCGGTGGTGACGATGTACGAACTTGAACCCGCCCCCGGTCTCAAGGCCAGCCGCGTCATCGGACTTGCCGACGACATCGCGCGCTCGATGTCGGCGCTCTCGGCGCGTGTCTCCACCGTGCCCGGCCGCACGGTGATCGGCATCGAACTGCCCAACTCCTTCCGCGAAAAGGTGGTGTTGCGCGAAATCCTCTCGGCGCGCGACTACGGCGACAGCAACCAGAAACTGCCGCTCGCGCTCGGCAAGGACATCGCCGGCGAACCGGTCGTCGCCAACCTCGCCAAGATGCCCCACCTGCTGATCGCCGGCACCACCGGCTCGGGCAAGTCGGTGGCCATCAACACGATGATCCTGTCGCTGCTCTACAAGCTCTCGCCCGACGAATGCCGGTTGATCATGATCGACCCCAAGATGCTCGAACTTTCTGTCTACGACGGCATTCCGCATCTGCTCTCGCCGGTCGTCACCGACCCCAAGAAGGCGGTCGTCGCGCTGAAATGGGTGGTGGGCGAGATGGAGGAGCGCTACCGCAAGATGTCCAAGATGGGGGTGCGCAACATCGAAGGCTACAACGGCCGCGTGCATGAGGCGCTTTCCAGGGGCGAGATGTTCCGCCGCACCGTGCAAACCGGCTTTGACGAGGAAACCGGCGATCCGGTCTTCGAGACCGAGGAAATCCAGCCCGAATCGCTGCCCTACATCGTCGTCATCGTCGACGAGATGGCCGACCTGATGATGGTCGCGGGCAAAGAGATCGAGGCCTGCATCCAGCGCCTCGCGCAGATGGCCCGCGCGTCAGGCATCCACCTGATCATGGCCACCCAGCGCCCCTCCGTCGATGTCATCACCGGCACCATCAAGGCCAATTTCCCGACGCGGATTTCCTTCCAGGTCACCTCGAAGATCGACAGCCGCACGATTCTCGGCGAGATGGGCGCCGAACAGCTTCTCGGCATGGGCGACATGCTCTACATGGCCGGCGGCTCGCGCATCACCCGTATCCACGGGCCCTTCGTGTCGGATGAGGAGGTCGAGGAAATCGTCAGCCACCTCAAATCCTTCGGCCCGCCCGAATACATGTCCGGCGTGGTCGAGGGCCCCGACGACGACAAGGAGGCCGACATCGACCTTGTGCTGGGATTGGGCGGCAATACCGACGGCGAAGACGCGCTCTACGATCAGGCCGTGCAGGTGGTGCTGCGCGACCGCAAGGTCAGCACGTCCTACATCCAGCGCAAGCTCGGCATCGGCTACAACAAGGCCGCAAGGCTGGTGGAGCAAATGGAAGACGCAGCCCTGGTCAGCGCCGCCAACCACGTCGGCAAGCGGGAAATTTTGGTGCCAGAGCAGTAACCCCCAAATTTTGGTGCCGAAGCAGTAACCCCCGCACCGCCCCATCCCGCCCCCCCTGTCACCCCACGCAACCGCCCCCTGTCACCCCCGCGCAACCGCCCCCTGTCACCCCCGCGCAAGCGGGGGCCTCGCTCCCGCAGGATACCCGCATTCGCGGGCATGACAGCCGCCCAGCACCAACGCCGCGCAAGCGGGGACCCCCTGTGTCACCCCCGCGCAAGCGGGGGCCTCGCCTCACTTCCCCAACCGCGTATCCCTGAGCCGCCTGAACCCGGCGAGCTTCTCCTTCTCGTCCGCCGCCTTCTCCCGCGCCTCCCTTGCGTCGGTTTCGGCGATGGCGTGGTCGAGGATCTCGCGGCGGAGCTTCTGCATCTCTTCCTCGGCATCAGGCGCGTAGCGCACATCTTCGGGCCCCGTCACCACACCGGCCAGCCGGGCCAGCATGAAGGCGCGCAGCACCGCGTTCATCCGGGAAAGGTGCCCCATCCCCATCGAGCGGAAAAAGCCGACGATATCCTCATCCAGCCGCAGCGTCAGCTTGACCTTCGCGGGCACCGCCGGCCCCTCGGCGATCGCCCGCCAGGCTTGGGGGACGCGCAGGCTGTCGTTCAGCCCCCAGCGCAGGTCCGCCTCCAGCCCGCGCATGGTCTCGGCCAGGTCGTGATAGGCGGCAAGCCGCTCCTTCTCGGCGCGGGTCAGTCTGGTCATCTCGGTCTCCGAATGCAGATCGCCCCGAGCGTCGGCGCAAAAGGTTGAAGCGGCGTTTGCCCGGCGCGCGCCCTGTCGGGACGGATGCGGGACGGATGCGGGACGGATGCGGGACGGATGCGGGACGGCGGCGGGGCGCCGATCACCGCGGATGGTTATGGCATAACCGCCGCCGGGCCCCTAGATATGTGCGCATGACACAGATGCTCCGCAGCCTCCTCGCCCTGACCCTTGCCCTGCTGGTTGGCCCGGCCGCCGCCGGGGAAATTCCGCTGGCCGAATTATCCTCCTATATCAATGGCCTGACCACCGCCGAAGCCGGATTTCGCCAGATCAACAGCGACGGATCGGAATCCACCGGCCGGGTGTTTATCCGCCGCCCCGGCCGGATGCGGTTCGAATATGATGCGCCCGAACCGACACTGGTGCTCGCCTCCGGCGGCCAGGTTGCTGTTTTTGATAGCAAATCCAACCAACCCCCCGAACAGTACCCGCTCAAGCGCACGCCGCTGAACCTGATCCTTGGGCGCCATATCGACCTCGGGCAGGCGAAGATGGTGGTGGGCCATTACGAGCAAGGGGCGCTGACCGTGGTGGCGGCCCAGGATCCCGAACATCCCGAATACGGCACCTTGCAACTGGCCTTCTCCGACAACCCCGTTGCGCTGCGCCAGTGGATCGTGACCGATGAGGCAGGCGGCCAGACGCGGGTGATCCTCGACCGGCTCGAAACCGGGATGAGTTTTAAAAGCTCTCTCTTTTCAATACCTTATGAAGTGAACCGGCGCGCCGGACACAAGAACTGATCGGCAGCAGGATGGCGCGCGGCGCCACTCAGATCTTGCCGCAGGCGATCAGTTGCATCTGATAGCGATCCGCCCTCTGGCCGATTTCCTCGGCAACGCGCATCAGCCAGGCCTTGCGCTTGTGGCTGCCGCGGGAAAATCCGCTGTGCCCGTCATGATAGGCGAGATACTGGTTGCGGGCGTCCCATTTCGACAGGCCCAGTTTCTGTGTGCTCTGATCCATGTACCAGCCCATGAAATCGGTGGCATCCTCGATCTTGTTGCGCCGCGCCCCGAACCGCCGCGTGGCCTTGCGGTAGTCGTCCCAGGTGCCGTCGATCGCCTGGCTGTAGCCATAGGCGGAACTCTGGCGGCCCATCGGGATGATGCCCAATGCGTAGCGATGCGGGGTGCGCGCGTTGGCGACGAACCTGGATTCCTGATAGATCGTCGCCATCTGCACATGGACGGGTACACCCCATTTGCGCTCGGCCCTTTGCATGGCGCGCAGATAGGTCGGGCGCTGCTCGAGGATCGAACAGGCATCGTCAAGATTGCGTGGCGCGGTATTGTAGCCGCCCCCGCAAGAGACCAGCAACAACAACACGCCAAGGCGAAGAAACCTGCTCATACTGCCTCGCATTCATTCTTTTTGTCCTGTTTACCCGGTTTTTGCCGCAGAGGAAATCAAGAAAGCGGCACAGGCGGCGATCCTGCGCGGCGGCCCGTGCCCCCCTGCCTGGCAAAGTGGTGGCGGCGGGGCAACACTGCACCACTGTCGGGCGGAGGTTCACAGACTGTTTCCAGCGATTCGCCGATGGATGATGGACAGTACCGGGGTGAAAGGTTTACTAAACAGATCAGGGCTTGGGAAATGATGCTGAAAACACGCGCCAAATATTATCTGGGTCAAGTGGTGCGCCACCGCAAGCACCCGTTTCGCGGTGTCGTGTTCGATGTCGACGCGATGTTTGCCAATACCGACGAATGGTACGCCGCCATTCCCGAGGACAGCCGCCCGCTGAAAGAACAGCCCTTCTACCACCTTCTGGCCGAGAATGACGAAAGCTATTACGTCGCCTATGTCTCGGAACAGAACCTGGTCGCGGATTATTCGGGTGAACCGGTCGATCACCCCGATCTTCCCGATCTGTTCGGCGATTTCGAGGACGGGCACTATCCGCTTCAGTTCCAGATGAACTGACACGCCCGTCGGTGCGCAGGGGTGTTCGCCCCCCTGTCGCCCCGGTGCCTCGCGCCCGAGAGTTCATTGCCCGGAAGGACACCCGCAAGTCGGATCCGTGATCGGGCGCGACCCATCGAACTGCTGAATCCGGGCGCCCTCAGTAGCCAAGCGCGCAGCCATCCTTGCGCGGGTCGGAGGCGCCGTGCAGCACCCCGTTCCGGGCGTCGATGAAAATCGCCTGCGCGCCGCCAAGCGGCTTGTCGCGCAGCTTGACGGCGTGGCCTCTGGCCTCCAGATCGGCGCGGACGGATGGTGCAATGCCCCGTTCAACCTGCAATTCGCCTGCGTCAAAGAAGGATCGCGGCGCGTCGATGGCGGTCTGGATATCCATGCCATAGGTTGCGTAATTGGTGAGCAGGGCGGCATGGCCGGCGGGCTGATAGTCACCGCCCATGACCCCAAAGGGCATGATCAGGCGATCGTTCTTGCGCAGCATGGCCGGGATGATCGTGTGCATCGGTCTCTTGCCGGGCCCGGCTTCGTTGGGATGGCCTGGTTCGAGCGTGAAGCCCGCCCCGCGGTTCTGAAATAGGATGCCGAATTTCGATGACGCCCAGCCGACGCCGAACCCCCAGAAAACCGAGTAGATAAGCGATACCGCCATGCGATCGCGGTCGACGACGGTCAGATAGACGGTGTCGCGATGGACGGCCTGATCGGGCCTTGGCGGCAGGGTCATGGCCTGCCGGATGTCGATGCGGGCGGCAAGTGTCGCGGCGGTTTCAGGGGCCAGCATATGGGCCAGCCGCGCGGTGTGGCGCGGGTCGGCGATGCATCGGTCGCGGGCGTCATAGGCCAGTTTCACTGCCTCTGCCTCAAGGTGGAGGCGGTCCGCCCCAAGGGGATCGAGCGCCGCCAGATCGAAATGCGACAGGATATTGAGCAGCAGGATTGCCGTGGCCCCCTGGCCATTGGGCGGATGTTCGACCAGCTCATGCCCCTGGGTCGCAGCCGCGATCGGGTCGTCGTAGAAACTGCGCATTCCGGCGAAATCGGCTGCGCTATGGACACCGCCCCGGGCGTTCAGCGAGGCAACCATGTCGTCAGCCACTTCGCCCTGATAAAACCCGTCACGGCCGATACGGGCAATGCGGCGCAGAACTTCGGCCTGACCCGGGGCGCGGAAGGTTTGCCCGGTGGTCAGCGGCTTGCCTTGGCCAAGATAGAACCGCCGCCCGTCACCGGTCAGCCGCGCCGCGTCCCTTTGCCAGTCGAAGGCGACCCTCGGGGCCACGGCGATACCTTCGTCGGCATAGCGAATCGCGGGGGCGAGCAGGCGGTCCAGCCCCAACCTGCCCCAGTCATCGGACAGGCGGCAAAAGGCATCCACCGCACCCGGTATCGTCACGGCATCGGCGCTGTCGAGCGGGATCGCCGCCAGCCCTTTGGCGCGCAGCCTGTCGGCGGTCAGGGCGTCAGGGGCCTGGCCTGACCCGTTCAGCGCGATGATACGTTCTTCGCCGGGCGGCTTGAGCAACACAAAGCAATCGCCGCCGATACCGGCCATCTGCGGTTCGGCCAGACCGAGCATGACGGCGGCCGCGATCGCCGCATCGGCCGCATTGCCCCCCGATTCCAGGGTGTCGATGGCGACCTTCGCCGCCAGCGGATGCGATGTGGCGCACATGCCGTTGGCGGCCAGAACCGTCGATCGGCCCGGAAGATGGAAATCACGCATGGGAACCTCTGCTTTCGCAGTGATTCATAGAATGATCCGGGGGGGAAAGGAAAGACCTCGGCGTCGCGCAATGGGTGGGGGCTGTTGAACGCGGCGCCGAGGGAAGCCTTAAGCAGCTACACTTGCTTTTTCGCCCTGCATTCGGGCCGAGTTGGGGTATGAATACGGCATCTTTGCGGCTTTCCGAAAAATATCCCTAGAGTCAATTTTCCGGTAAAGTATTGGTAAAGAAGAATTATCATGGGTCTGCGCTGTGCCGTATTGATTTCGCTCGGGTGCGCTTGGGCAAACCTGCCGCGCCCTGGCCGGTTTTTGGCGTCGCGTCGGGGCCACCGGGCGCCCGGCCCGATTCCCGGCTTGTAACTTCGTGACACGGGTTGCAGTCTGTCGCGCGGAACGGGTCTTGGGGAAAACATGCGGGCAGGTTTGGCGTTCTTGGTGGCGGGCTATGTGCTCAGCCAGTTCTACCGGGCCTTTCTGGCGGTGCTTTCGCCGGTCCTGAAGGCGGATATCGGCGCCACGGCGGGCGATCTGGCGATATCCTCGGGGCTTCTGTTTCTGACCTTCGCGATGATGCAAATGCCGGTGGGAATGGCGCTTGACCGGATCGGGCCGCGCTGGACGGCTTCGGTCGTGCTGGGCGGCGGCGGGGCAGGGGGCGCGTTGATCTTTGCCGCAGCGCAGGGGCCGGTGGCGGTTCATGTCGCCATGGCGCTTATCGGCATCGGCTGTGCCCCGGTGCTGATGGCCTCTTACTACATCTTTGCCCGCGTCTACCGCCCTGCCGTCTTCGGCACGCTGGCCGGGGCGATGATCGGCATCGGGTCGCTGGGCAATCTGGCGGGGACGACGCCGCTGGCGCTGTTGGCCGAGGCGATCGGCTGGCGCCAGACCCTGGTCGGGCTGGCGCTGGTGACCCTGGCGGTATCGGTGGCGATGGCGGTTTTCCTGCGCGATCCGCCGCGCCTGACGCCGGCCACCGGTACCAAGGGCACGCTTGGCGATCTTTTGCGGATACCGGGGGTATGGGCGATCATACCGCTTATGGCGGCCGCCTATGCGCCGCTGGCGGCGGTGCGGGGGCTGTGGGCGGGGCCCTATCTTGCCGATGTCTTCGGGTCGGGGCCGGAGGGCATCGGCCGCGTGACGCTTTTGATGGGGTTGATGATGGTGGCGGGCAATTTCGCCTATGGGCCGCTCGACCGGATTTTCGGCACCCGGAAATGGACCGTCTTTTCGGGCAATCTGATGGCCGCCGCCTGCCTGGGGCTGTTGGCGTGGTTTCCCTCAAATGGCCTGATGACGGCCACGGCTTTTCTGGTCGCGCTGGGGCTGTTCGGATCGTCCTTTCCGGCAATCATGGCGCATGGGCGGGCATTTTTCCCACCCCATATGGTCGGGCGCGGGGTGACGCTTCTGAACATGTTCGCCATCGGCGGGGCCGGGCTGTTGCAGTTTTTCTCGGGACAGGTTCATGACCGGCTGGCCGAAGGCGCGATGCACCCCGAGACGCCCTATGTCGGCATTTTCCTGTTTTTTCTCGTGCCGCTTCTCGTCGGGCTCGCGTTCTACCTGTTCAGCCGGGACCGGACGGACTAGCCTTGGACCGGGGCATGGATTAGACGGTTTTGTGCCTGAAGGAGAGCCGATGCCGCCCGACATCGCCGAAATCGAGGTCATTGCGCCCAACCTCAAACGCCGGCTGTCGGGCGTGACGGCAACGATTGCCCGGCTCGTGCCGATCCAGGCGGGGATGATCGGCATCGCCGCCACCGGGCCGGGGTTGCCGGGGCATGTGCCGCATCTGCCGCTGTGGCGATGTTTCGTGCTGTCGCGCAGCAGGGTCCGTGTCTGGCACGCAAGGCGCAATACCGAGATGCTGTTGGGGCTGATCCTGAAGCACCTGTTCCAGCGGCGGTTGAAGCTGCTGTTCACGTCGGCGTCCCAGCGTCGGCATTCGCGCTATACCAGATGGCTGATCGGTCGGATGGATGGCGTGATCGCCACATCGCAAAAGACCGCGGCCTATCTGGAGCGCCCGGCCGATGTGATCCTTCACGGGATCGACACCGAGGCGTTTTGCCCCCCCCGCGACCGCGCCGCGCTCCGGCGCTCTCTCGGCCTGCCGGAAAAAGGCGTGATCATGGGCTGTTATGGGCGGATCCGCGCGCAAAAGGGAACCGATGCCTTCGTCGAGGCCGCTCTGGCGCTGTTGCCGGACCGGCCCGGGGTGACCGCGCTGGTCATGGGGCGCGCCACCGATGGGCATGAGGCATTTCTGGCCGGCCTCAAGGATCGTACAGCGCAGGCCGGTCTGTCGGAGCGCCTGCTTTTTCTGCCCGAGGTTCCGGTTGACCGGATCGCCGACTGGTACCGGGTGCTCGATCTCTATGTCGCGCCGCAGCGCTGGGAAGGTTTCGGGTTGACGCCGATCGAGGCGATGGCCTGCGCGGTCCCGGTGGTGGCGACCCGCGTGGGTGCGTTCGAAGAGATCGTGATCGAGGATACGGGCAGCCTGGTACCCCCCGACGATATCCCGGCGCTGACCGCCGCGGTCGCCCCTTGGCTCGATGACGCCGCGCGGCGCGGCAAAGGCAGGGCATCCGCACTGGCGCGGATCGCGGCGCGGTTCCGGATCGAGGACGAAGCCCATGCCATTGTCGCCGTCTACCGCCGTTTGCTTTCCGGATCGCAGCGATGAACCGGCTTGGCTTTCACATCGCCCGGCTGCTGAGGCTTGACGCGCCGCTTGCGGCCCTTTCCGCGCCGCAAGCGGAGATTCTCGCGGCACTCGGGGGCAAATCCGTGACCTTGGTCGGTAATGCCCGGTCATTGGCCGAACGCGACGAGGGTTTTGCCATCGACAGCGCCGATGTGGTTATCCGCATCAACCGCGCGCCCATGCCTGCGTCGCGTACCCACGGCACACGCTGCGACTGGCTGGCAATGGCCACCTCGATCTCTGGCGACGATCTGGCCCGCCTGCACCCCAATCGCGTCTTGTGGATGTCGCACAAGCGCAAACGGTTGCCGTGGCGGATAGTACAAGGGCCCGGGTTCTACCTGCACCCGCTTGCCGATTGGCGCGCATTGCGCAGCCGCCTTGGTGCGCCGCCAAGTACCGGGCTGATGATGATCGACCTTCTGGCGCGCGCCGATCTTGCCCGCCTAAGGCTGCACGGTTTCGATTTCTTTGTCTCGCAATCTTTGACCGGTTCGCGGCGCGCCGACCAGGTGCCGCATGATTTCGCCGCCGAACGGGCCTTTGTCGAAGACCTGGCCAGGCGGGATCCGCGCATCGGCCTGGCCGGGGCGTGATGCCGCTGTGCGCCCGGCGGTTTTTCTGCTTTGCGGCAAGCCAGACCTCTTTCACCGCCGCGGCCAATCGGCTAAAGGCAGGCGTCCGTGACGTTAGGAGACACAAATGGGCTACAGAGTCGTCGTCGCCGGTGCCACCGGAAATGTGGGCCGCGAAATGCTGAACATCCTTGCCGAGCGGGCTTTCCCGGTCGATGAGATCGCTGCCCTTGCCAGCCGCAAGTCGCTGGGCACCGAAGTCAGCTTTGGCGACAAGACGCTGAAAACCCAGGATCTCGATACCTTCGATTTTGCCGGCTGGGACATTGCGCTTTTCGCCGTCGGCTCGGATGCGACCAAAAAATATGCGCCCAAGGCCGCCGCTTCGGGATGCGTGGTCATCGATAATTCGTCGCTTTACCGCTATGATCGCGATGTGCCGCTGGTGGTTCCGGAAGTGAACGCGGATGCGGTGCTCGGCTATCAAAAGAAGATGATCATCGCCAACCCGAACTGTTCGACCGCGCAAATGGTCGTGGCGCTCAAGCCGCTGCATGACCGGGCGCGCATCAAGCGGGTGGTGGTTTCCACCTATCAATCCGTGTCGGGCGCCGGAAAAGAGGCGATCGACGAGTTGTGGGACCAGACCAAGGGCCTTTATGTGCCGGGCCAGGAGGTGGCGCCCAAAAAATTCACCAAGCAGATCGCCTTCAACGTGATCCCGCATATCGACGTTTTCCTCGACAGCGGCGAGACCAAGGAAGAATGGAAGATGGTCGCCGAAACGAAAAAGATCCTCGACAAGGCGATCAAGATCACGGCGACCTGTGTGCGCGTGCCGGTCTTTGTCGGCCATTCCGAGGCGATCAATATCGAGTTCGAGGAACACCTTGACGAGGAAGAGGCCCGCGACATCCTGCGTGAGGCTCCGGGGGTCATGGTTGTCGACAAGCGCGAGGCGGGCGGTTACATCACGCCGGTCGAATGTGTCGGTGAATACGCCACCTATGTCAGCCGTATTCGCAGCGACCCGACCATCGACAACGGCCTGAACCTTTGGTGTGTGTCCGACAACCTGCGCAAGGGCGCGGCGCTGAACGCGGTGCAGATCGCCGAGACGCTCGGCACCCGTTGCCTGAAGAAGGGCTGACCAGAGAACCTGCCCGAAGGCGTCGCCGGTTACGCCGCAGGGCTTTCGGACGGGGAATCGAGGACCGGCAGTTTACGATCTCGGGGCAGCGGCCCGCCGCAACCGGTCGTTGATGGCCCGGCCCAGGCCCTTTTCCGGGATCGGCGAGACGGCGATGCAGCCTGTGGCACGGTCATCCGCCTGGCGCAGGTAATGAAACAGATTCGCCGCCGCGGCAACCAGATCGCCGGTCGGTGACAGGTTCAGATCGGCATCGCGTGCGCCAGCTCCGAACCCGAGCCAGAATTCCCCCGGTTCCGGTGCCGCCGCGTTCAGCCGCACCGCGGCCCGCGGCGCGTAATGCGAAGCAAGCTGGCCGGGGGCGGCGGGTCTTTCGCAATTGGGTGCATCGGCCAGGGGGAAGCCAAGGCAGGCCTCCAGCGCTTCGGCCGGGATCCCGCCGGGGCGCAGCAGCACCGGGTCTTCGGTCAGGCCGAGGATCGTCGATTCGATGCCGACAGCGCATGTGCCGCCATCGATGACGGCGGCGATGCGCCGGTTCAGCCCCGCCATGACATGTTCGGCACGGGTGGGGCTGACCTTGCCCGAAAGGTTCGCCGACGGTGCGGCCAGCGGGCCGCCGAAGTGCCGCAAAAGTGCCTGCGCGGTGGGATGTTCCGGTACGCGGAGCGCGACGCTGGGCAGATCGGCTGTGACAAGCGGCGAAAGGCGCGCAGAGGGTCGAAGCGGCAACACAAGCGTCAGCGGGCCGGGCCAGAAAGCCGCGGCCATCCGTTCGGCCAGATCGTCGAACAGGGCGATGTCGCGCGCCGCCGCCAGATCGGGAAGGTGCACGATCAGGGGATTGAACCGGGGCCGCCCCTTGGCGTCGAATATCCGCGCCACGGCGATGTCGGATCTTGCATCGCCCCCCAGCCCGTAAACCGTTTCGGTCGGAAAGGCGACAAGCTCGCCCGACGACAAGAGATGCGCGGCCGAGGCAAGCCCTTCGGGTGTGGGGGCGAGCGTTTTGGTCAATTTCCCTCCCTGATGCGGGTCGTGACGTAGCGTCCTTGTTGTGGCAAAGGCCATTGCGGCCGATCATGCCTTTCCGAGAAAAGTGACATACGCGCCCTGGCACCGGTTGCCAAGATGCCCATCAAAGGAGACCCCCATGCCCTTTCGCGCGCCGGTCCGCGATATCGGTTTCATTCTCGAAAAGGTCGTGCCGCTGGCGCCTGTCGCGGCGACCGAACGGTATGCCGAAGCGACGCCCGAGCTTGTCCGGGCGGTGCTGAGCGAGGCTGCAAAGCTCTGTGACGAAGTGCTGGCGCCGGTCCGGCGCGCGGGCGATCTGTATCCCGCACGGCTGGAAAACGGTGTGGTGCGCGCCTCGCCGGGCTTTGCCGAGGCCTACCGCGCCATCGCCGATGGCGGCTGGATCGCTGTGGCGGCACCAGCCGAACATGGCGGCATGGGATTGCCGCAGACGATCAACATGGCGATCAACGAGATGATGTCGGGGGCCTGTCTGGCCTTGCAGCTGAACCCGCTGCTGACGCAGGGCCAGATCGAGGCGCTGGCGCATCACGCAAGCGATGATATCCGCGCGCTTTATCTGCCAAGGCTGATTTCCGGCGACTGGTCGGGCACGATGAACCTGACCGAACCGCAGGCCGGCAGCGATGTGGGCGCCTTGGTGACCAGGGCCGAGGACAATGGCGACGGCACCTTTTCGGTGACGGGCCAAAAGATTTTCATCAGCTGGGGTGACAGCGACATCACCGAAAACATCTGTCATCTGGTGCTGGCCCGTCTGCCGGGGGCAGCGGCGGGAACCAGGGGGATCAGCCTGTTTCTGGTGCCCAAGTATCTGCCCGACAGCGAAGGCGCGCCGGGGGCGGCAAACAGGATCAAGGTCGTCAGCCTCGAACATAAGATGGGGCTGCATGGCTCGCCGACCTGCGCGATGTCCTTCGAAGGGGCGACCGGCTGGCTGATCGGCGGCGCGGGCAAGGGCATGGCGGCCATGTTCACCATGATGAACAATGCGCGGCTGGGTGTTGCGATGGAAGGCATCGGGGTGGCCGAGGCGGCCTGTCAGGCGGCGGTCGATTTTGCGGCCGAACGCAGGCAGATGGGGCCGATCATCGATCATGCCGACGTGCGGAGGATGCTGGCCACGATGCGCGCCGAGGTATTCGCCGCGCGCAGTATAGCGTTGGCTTGCGCGGTCGCCGCAGACATGGCCGGGGCCACCGGCGCCGCGGACTGGCAGGCGCGTGTCGCGTTGCTGACACCCATCGCCAAATCCTTTGGCACGCAAACCGGCATCGCGGTGGCGGACATGGCGATGCAGGTGCACGGCGGCATGGGGTATGTCGAGGAAACCGGGGTGGCGCAGTTTTTCCGCGATGTGCGGGTGACGGCGATCTACGAGGGAACCAACGGTATTCAGGCGATGGACCTTGTCGGGCGGAAGATGGCCGATGGCGGTGAGGCCGCGTTCCGGCTGCTCGAAGAGGTGGGGGCCACTGCCGAGGCGGCGCGCGCCGTGCTGCCCGATCTGGCCGAGCACGTCTGGTCGGCCGCCGAAAAGCTGCGCGAGGCCGTCGAATTTCTGGGCGGGCAGGACATGCCCGACCGCTTCGCCGGAGCCGTGGCGTTTCAACGCGCCTTTGCGCGGGTTCTTGGCGGGTATTTTCATCTGCGCGCAGCACTGGCCGAGGGCGGCGAAGGGGCGCGGACCTCACTGGCGGCCGTCTATATCCGCCGGTTGCTGCCGCAGTGCCACGGCCTTTTGGCCGAAGCGCGCGAAAGTGCCGCCGGTTTGTTCGCGTTGTCGGCCGGCGATCTGGCGCCGTGATGGATATTCCGGCACAACGCGGGCAGGCGGACGGCATCCGCTATCCCTTCGACAGGCCCCCCGAAAGGGGTGAGGCGACCGAAATTGCCCCTGGCATCCTCTGGCTGCGCCTGCCGCTGCCGACGCCGCTGGATCATGTCAATGTCTATGCTCTCGACGATGGCGATGGCTGGACGGTGATCGATACCGGTTTTGACGGGCGCACAACGCGGGCGATCTGGCAGGCGGTGCTGGCCGGGCCCCTGGCGGGCAAACCGGTCAGACGGGTTGTCGTCACGCATTATCACCCCGACCATATCGGCCTGGCCGGCTGGTTTCAGGCGATGGGCGCCGAACTGGTCACCACCCGCACCTCCTGGCTTTTGGCGCGGATGCTGGTGCTGGATGAACAGGCGGTGCCGGGGGCGGAAACACTGGCTTTCTGGCGGGCGGCGGGCATGGATGCGGCGCAACTGACGAGGCGCGCGGTCGAGCGACCCTTCAATTTTGCCGATGTCGTGGCGCCGCTGCCGCTTGGCTACAGGCGCATTGCCGAAGGCGCAACCCTTCGTATCGGGGGGCGCGACTGGCGTGTGCGTATCGGCCACGGCCATGCGCCCGAACATGCGACATTCTGGAGCCTCGACGATAATCTGGTGATTGGCGGCGATCAGCTTTTGCCCTCGATCTCGGCCAATATTGGCGTTTACGCCACCGAACCGGATGCCGATCCTTTGGGCGAATGGCTGGAAAGCTGCGCGGCCTTTCAACCCTTGGCCGATGATGGGCAACTGGTCCTGCCCGGGCACAAGCTGCCCTTTTCCGGGCTGCCTTTGCGGCTTGAACAGATGATCGACAACCATGTCGCGGCGCTGGCCCGGCTCGAGGCCCATCTGAGCGAGCCGCACACGGCAGCAGAGTGCTTTTTGCCGTTATTCAAACGACACATTGCCGAGAGCGAATACGGATTAGCCCTTGTGGAAGCGGTCGCACACCTTAATCATCTGCTCAAGGCGGGCCGGGTGGTGCGCGAAATGCGGCAAGACGGAGCGTGGCTATGGCAAAGCCTCAGATAACCGACCAGATTCAGACCTCGGCCGAAGCGCATGAAGCGACAGCCATTCCCTGCGCCCGCGTCGTTCACACCGGCAAGAACCCCCCGAAGACCGCCGAACTGGAACCCTTGCCCGAGGGCATGTCCGCCGACGACATCAAGACCAAGAGCCCGGCGCAATGGGCCTATGAAAGGCTGATCCTATATATCCGGAATTTTGAATCACAGCTTGACAGCAAACACGAAGTGGCGATGGGCTTTACCGGTGGCGATGCCGGTATAATGCGAATCGAGGGGATGGGGTTCTTTGACCCCGATATCGTCACCTTTTACGGCACGGACGACACCGAGAAACGAACCCAGCTTATCCAGCATGTCAGTCAGCTCAATGTCATGCTGAGGGCGATGCCCAAGGCGACGGAGGAGGCCGAACCGCGCCGTATCGGGTTTCACCTGGCGGCCGATCTGAAACGCAACTGATGTACCTCGGTGCATTTGCCGCGTTCCGGTAGGTGACAGGCGCGTGTGAATCGGTTATGCGGACAGGAACGAGTTCAGGAGCGATCAATGGCCGAGCACAAGCATGGAAGCATGTCCGTCAAGACCCAGGAAAAAACCTTTGCCGGTTTCGTCCGCATGGTGACCTGGGGGGTCGGGATCATATTCGCCATCCTGATTTTCCTGGCGCTGGCCAACTCCTGAAAGTGCTCTGCCTGGATGCCTCTGCGGCGCGGTACATGCGCCGCCTGCTGATCTGCCTTTGCCTGCCGCTGTTGCTGGCGGCGTGCGGGGCCGAACCTGTCTGGGCCCCTGATGACGCGGTCGCCAGGGCGCGATTTGTGTCGGGCGAGCCGCCCTCGATCACGCTTTTTACCGTTGTGCGCAAAAACGGCGGCGAAGGCGCGCATTCCGGTTTGATGATTGATGCCAGCCAGCGGGTGATGTTCGACCCGGCGGGCACCTGGCATCATCCGACGGTACCAGAACGCAACGACCTGCATTACGGCATCACCGAGCAGATGCGCAAATTCTACATCGACTATCACGCACGCGAAACCTATGACGTGATCGAGTACCGCCTGCCCGTCAGCGCCGAAATCGCCGAAATGGCCTTGCGGCGCGCCGAAGCCTACGGCGCCGTCAACAAGGCGTTTTGCGGCAATTCGGTCAGCAATATCCTGCACGGCATTCCGGGGTTCGAGACGATCCCCAAAACGTTTTTCCCCAACAAGATCATGCACGCCTTTGCCAAGTTGCCGGGCGTAACGAAGAAGGTTCACGTCGACGGCGATCCGGACAACAATTCCGGGGTGCTCTTGGTGCAGAGGGCCGCGCCCGTTTACCCGTGAACCGACCCCGCTGTTTCAGTCAAAAATGCCGGTCACGCGCCCCAGCAGCATGAAGGCGCGGGCGGTACGGGTTTCGGCGAGATCAGCGATTTCGCTATCGGTAGCGTTCTTTTCGAACTCGGCAAATGTCTTGTCGAACTGGCGCAGGAAATGATGCGCGGTGTCGCGGAAAATCGCATCCTTGCGCATGCGGCCGGCGGTCAACGCCAGGCTTGACCGGTCGCGCACGCCGCCAAGGCCCGCAATGGTGCGGCCGCGCTCGCCTTGCGCGAACCGGCGCCATAACTCGGGTCTGGCGCGGTCGGGTTTCAGGTCGTCCATATAGATGCCGTCCTGGCTGAGCAGGGTCAGCGTGTCTTGCGATGCGTGTATGAGCCTGGCCACCGATCGGTCATCGAGCGCGCGGCGCAGGGCGCGGAATCCCTCCTTGTCCGAGGCATTGTCGGGAAAGTTCACAGCCTTGATGAAATCGCTGACGGAAATCGGCTCGGACAGCGTTTCGGCCGGGGTGCCCAACGCGAGGGCGGGCTGTTCTTCGGCGGCCCCGTCCGCCCTGGGTGCGGCAAGTGCCGCCTTGCGGTCGGCGGAGGGTTGCGTCGCGCCGGCGTCGCGGCGCGATGTAAAGGTGACGATGGCGGATTCCGCAAGTTTGGCCGATGCGGCGATCTCATCCAGCTTGCTTTCCACCGAATTCCTCACGACGCCGGCCTGCGCCTGTGTGATATAGGCGTGGCGCATCGCCTCGAGAGCGGCTTGCAGGCGACGTGTCTCGGAGCGCATTGTCCGGGCTGTCCGTGCCGTCAGTGCGGCCACCCAAATCAACGCCACGGGCACGACAATGGCCACCAGGACCATGATTTTGCCGGGCATTCCGGCGCCGTCGCCCGAGGTGTCGGCAAAGGCGAGAAATCCGCCGATCATCACAAGCCAGATAGCCGATACGACAAGTGCCACGATTTCGGCTGCCGCCAGCCGCGGGCGGTCGTCGAGGCGCGAATAGATGCCGAAATCGGCGATCTTTTCGGTTCCGGGTTCTGATCTCTGGTCTGGCATGTTCGTCCCCGGGGCACTGGCGTCAGAGGTAGCGGATGCTCAGGATTTCATAGTTCTTTTCGCCGCCCGGGGTGCGTACCTCGATGCTGTCGCCTTCTTCCTTGCCGATCAGCGCACGAGCCAGCGGCGAGCGGATGTTCAAAAGCCCGCGTTCGATATCGGCCTCGTGTTCACCGACGATCTGATAGGTCTTTTCCTCGTCCGTATCTTCGTCAACCATCTTTACGGTGGCGCCGAATTTCACCGCCCCCGACAGGCGCGAGGTATCGATGATCTCGGCGCGGGACAGGACCGCCTCCAGTTCCTTGACGCGCCCTTCGATGAAGCTCTGCTTTTCTCGCGCGGCATGGTATTCGGCGTTTTCGGACAGATCGCCATGTTCGCGCGCCTCGGCAATAGCCTTGATGACGGCGGGGCGTTCCACCGACTTCAATTGCTTCAACTCTTCATCGAGCGCGGCATGTCCCGCGCGGGTCATCGGTATCTTTTCCATGTCCGCCTGTCGTGTGCCCTGAAATGAAACGGCCGGGTTAAGAGGCAACAGCTTGCTGTTAACCCGTCATAGGGCGGGAAAGTCAATAGGCGCAAGCAGCGATGGCGGACCGCGCGCGGAAAAACGTCAAGGGCGGGTTCGTGAACCTGAATCGGGAGGGTTTCCGGCGATCAAGCGGGCCGAAGTGTCGCCTGAGTGCAATAACCTGCCGCGTTGCGATTGCCTGAGGCGGTCGGGTAAGCTAACGATCTTGCGCAACGAAAGATACGCCAAAAGGGGAGCGATCATGGCCGAGGTGGCACGGGAATCGATGGAATACGATGTGGTCATCGTCGGTGCGGGCCCGGCCGGCCTGTCGGCTGCGATCCGGCTCAAGCAACTGGATGCCGACCTGAATGTCGTCGTTCTGGAAAAAGGCTCCGAGGTCGGTGCGCATATCCTGTCGGGCGCGGTCCTTGACCCTTGCGGGCTTGATGCGTTGATGCCCGACTGGCGCAACATGGGCGCGCCGGTCAGGACCGAGGTGAAAAAGGACAACTTCTACATTCTTGGGCCGTCGGGCCATATCCGCATCCCCAACTGGCCGATGCCGCCCTTGATGTCGAACCACGGCAAATACATCGTCTCGATGGCCAATGTCTGCCGCTGGATGGCCGAACAGGCCGAGGCACTGGGGGTGGAGATTTTTCCCGGCATGGCCGCGTCGCAACTGGTCTACGGCGAGGCGGGCGAGGTCAGGGGCGTTGTCGCGGGAGAATTCGGCAAGAACCCGGACGGCTCGATAGGCGACGGGTATGAGCCGGGCATGGAGTTGCTGGGCAAATATGTCTTTCTGTCGGAAGGCGTGCGCGGATCGCTGGCCAAGGAAGTGATGGCCAAATACAACCTGTCGGAAGGCCATGATCCGCAGAAGTTCGGCCTTGGCATGAAGGAAATATGGGAAATTGACCCCGCCAAGCACCGCGAGGGCACGGTGACCCACACGATGGGCTGGCCGCTGGGCAAGAACGCGGGCGGCGGATCGTTCATCTATCATCTTGAGAACAATCAGGTCTATGTCGGTTTCGTGGTGCATCTCAACTACAAGAACCCGCATCTTTACCCCTATATGGAGTTCCAGCGCTTCAAGCATCACCCGATGGTCGCCAAACTGCTCGAGGGCGGCAAGCGGGTGGCTTACGGTGCGCGGGCGATTTCAGAGGGCGGCTGGCAGTCGGTCCCCAAGGTGGTGGCGCCTGGCGTGGCGCTTCTGGGCTGTTCGGCGGGGCTGGTGAATGTGCCGCGAATCAAGGGAAACCACAATGCGATGCTGTCGGGCAAGGCGGCGGCCGAAGCGGCATATGCGGCAATTCAGGACGGGCGCAGCAGCGACGAACTTGCCGCTTATGAGGCTGATCTGCGGTCTGGTCCGATCGCGAAGGATTTGAAGAAGGTACGCAACGTCAAACCGATCTGGTCGCGCTGGGGCATGTACCCGTCGCTCTTTCTGGGCGGGTTGGATATGTGGACCAACAATCTTTTCGGGCTGTCGTTTTTCGGGACGCTGAAACATGGAAAAACCGATGCCGCGGCAACCGGGCTGGCGGCGGATTTCCCCAGGATTGATTATCCGAGGCCCGATGGGGTCTTGTCCTTTGACCGGCTGACCAATGTCAGCTTTTCGGCCACGAACCACGAGGAAAGCCAGCCCTGCCACCTGCATCTCAAGGACGCCACGGTGCCCATCGCCGTCAACCTGCCGAAATACGACGAACCGGCGCAGCGTTATTGCCCGGCAGGTGTCTATGAGGTGTTGCAGGGGGAAAACGGCCCGCGTTTCCAGATCAATTTCCAGAATTGCGTGCACTGCAAGACCTGCGACATCAAGGATCCGAGCCAGAACATCAACTGGACGACGCCGCAGGGGGGTGACGGGCCGAACTATCCGAATATGTAACATTTGCGGCATGACGGTCCTGGCAGGCCTTGCGGCGGGTTGCGCTGCATTGCGTTGGCCGAAAGGCCGCATTAGGTTCGGGCAACGATTGCCGGAAGGATAAACTTGTGAGCCAGCTTCGCACTTTGCCTCTGATCTTTGCTTTCGGGGTTGGCCTGGTTTCGGCCTGCCCGGCCACCGCCCTGGACGGGTTGGCAGGGCCTTATCTTGCCGGGCGGCTGGCCAGCCAGCAGGCCGATTACGCCGCGGCGGCGGATTATTTCAGCCGCGCGCTGATTGCCGATCCGACCAACCATGCCATTCTGGAAGACGCCATCATTTCCCAGATCGGACTTGGCGCGGTCGACAAGGCCGTCACCATTGCCAATGCGCTCGACAAGCTGGGGGACAAAAGCCAGATCGCCGATCTGGTGGTTCTGAGCGATCTCGCGAAAAAGGGCGATTATGCGGCGGCGCTCGCCGCGTTGGACACGGGCCGCACGGCCGGGCCGCTGGTCGATGAACTCTATCGCGCCTGGGCAATGCTCGGCCTCGGTCAGATGTCGGAAGCGTCAGAGGCCTTCGACGCTGTCAGTGCGCAAGCCGGGCTGAAGGCCTTCGGGCTTTATCACAAGGCGCTGGCGCTGGCCTCGGTCGGTGATTTCGAAGGCGCCGACCGGATCCTGTCGGGCGAGGCGGACGGGCCATTGCGGGCGACCAGGCGGGGCATTATCGCCCATGCGCAGATCCTGAGCCAACTGGAAAGGAACGACGCCGCCATCGAGCTGATCGACAAGACGGTCAACACCAATACCGATCCCCTTTTCGCGCAGATGCGTGCCGATCTTGCTGCGGGCAAGGTCTTGCCCTTCACCGCCATAACCAGCGTCAGGGACGGGATGGCCGAGGTGTTTTTCACGGTCTCCAGCGCATTGAGCGGCGAGGGAAACGATCTCAACACCCTGGCTTATGCGCGGATGTCGCAGTACCTGCGCCCGGATCAGGCCGATACGCTGTTGCTTTGTGCGGCGATCCTCGAGGCACAGGGCCAGCACGACCTTGCGGTGCGGACGCTTGATCAAATCTCGCCGGACGATCCGGCCTATGTGAATGCGGAACTGGCGCGTTCCGATACGCTGCTTGCCGCAGGCCGGGTGGACGACGCCATCGACACCCTGAAAAAACTGGCCAAGCGCGCCCCCGATCGCGTTGATGTCTGGACAACACTCGGCGACGTGTTTCGCCGTCAGGAACGTTTTGGCGAGGCGGTTGCGGCCTATGACAAGGCGATCGCGCTATTTACCGAACCCGAGAGCAATCAATGGGCCGTGTATTACACACGCGGCATTGCCAATGAGCGCGAAAAGAACTGGCCGGCAGCCGAGGCGGATTTTCGCGAAGCGCTCGTCCTGCGCCCCGATCAGCCGCAGGTGCTCAATTATCTGGGCTATTCCTATCTCGAGAAGAACATCAATCTTGACGAGGCGCTGGCGATGATCGAACGCGCGGTCGCGGTCCAGCCGAACAGCGGGGCCATCGTCGATAGCCTGGGTTGGGGGCTTTACCGTCTTGGGCGGTACGACGACTCGGTCGTTCAGATGGAAAAGGCGGTCGAGCTGATGCCACTGGACCCGGTGGTCAACGATCACCTCGGCGATGTCTACTGGGCAGTGGGGCGCAAACGTGAGGCGGAGTTTCAGTGGCGCCGCGCCCTGTCGTTCAAACCCGAAACCGAAGAAGAAGCCCAGCGAATCCGCCGCAAGCTGGAAGTCGGGCTCGATGCGGTGTTGAGCGAGGAAGGGGCCAAGCCCCTGGCCCTGACCAAGAATGGCAATTGAGGTCTTTGCACCGGCAAAGATAAATCTGGCACTGCATGTCACGGGCAGGCGCGCCGATGGGTACCATCTGATCGACAGTCTGGTGGCTTTTGCCAGCATCGGCGATCGGGTGACGGTGGCGCGTTCCGACCAGCTTTCACTTGAGATAGCCGGGCCCGAGGCGGGTGGGCTGAAAGCCAATGCCGACAATCTCGTGTTGCAGGCGGCGCGTCTCTTCGATCCGGGCTGCACGGCCACGATCACGCTGGTCAAGAACCTTCCGGTGGCTTCCGGCATTGGCGGTGGCTCGGCGGATGCGGCGGCAACCCTCAAGGCGCTGGCAACGGCATATGACCGCCGGGTTCCCGAACCCGCCGCGACGATGCGTCTTGGCGCGGATGTGCCGGCCTGCATGACGGGCCGGCCGCTCCGGCTGTCGGGTATCGGTGACATGATAGCGGATGTCCCGCCCTTGCCCGCATTGGACATTGTTCTGGTCAACCCGCGTATCGGCCTGGCCACGCCAGACGTCTTTGCCGCACTGACGTCACGCAGCAATGCGCCGATGCACCGGCAGCTTCCCCGGTGGGCCGATCCAGCGGCGTTTTGTGAGTGGCTTTGCGACATGCGCAACGACCTTCTGGAACCCGCGACCAGACTGGTGCCAGAAATCGCGTCAATATTGGCTGCGATCCGCGACACTGGCTGCCTGTTTGCCGGAATGTCGGGTTCGGGGGCTACCTGTTTCGGGCTTTTCCCGCCGGATCGGGGCCGTGCGAAAGTGGCGCGCGATCACTTGCAGGCAAAGCATCCCGAATGGTGGTGCCGGAACGGAACGCTTGGTACGGGTTGAGCGAAGGGCGGGGTGTCCTCGATCTGAACCGGGGCGAAGGCAATTCGGGTTCCGCGCGTGCCGGCTTTTGGCGATGCGTGATCGATCAGGTAGCGCCCGAAACGCTCAGCTCACCCGCGATACCACGAAATCGGCCAGATCGGTCAGCGTGTCGCGCAACACATGCCCGGGCAGGGCGGAAAGTGCGTCCCGGGCTTTCGCGGCCCAATCGAGCGCCTCCTTGCGGATTGCTTTCATCGTGTCATGCGCGGCCATGATCGCCAGGGCCCTGTCCAGATCTCCGTCCCGCTGATCACCTTTTTCGATCACCCGGCACCAGAATTCCCGTTCCTGCGGCGTGGCCCGGGCCACGGCCCTGATCACCGGCAATGTCACCTTGCGTTCGCGAAAGTCGTCGCCGATGTTCTTGCCGATGGTTGTCGAACTGCCGCCATAGTCCAGAAGATCGTCAACGATCTGAAAGGCGATGCCCAAGGCATCGCCATAGGTGCGCAATGCGCTGACCTGGTGTTCGGGTGCGCCGGCAATCACGGCGCCCACTTCGGTCGCGGCCGAGAACAGGGCCGCTGTCTTGCCACGGATCACATTCAGGTAAACGGCTTCGTCGGTGCGCAGATCCTGGGCTGTGGTCAGTTGCAGAACCTCGCCTTCGGCAATGGTTGCCGACGCATTGGCCAGGATATCGAGAACTCTCAGCGATCCTGTCTGGACCATCAACTGGAACGACCGCGAAAAAAGATAGTCGCCCACCAATACCGATGATTTGTTGTCCCAAAGCAGATTTGCTGTCGTCCGCCCGCGCCGCCTTGTGCTTTCATCGACCACGTCGTCATGCAGCAGTGTGGCGGTGTGAATGAATTCCACGGTCGCCGCGAGGTGGATGTGATGGTCGCCGGCATAGCCGCACAGGCGGGCCGCCGCGAGCGTCAGCATGGGGCGCAGGCGTTTGCCGCCGGCCTCGACCAGATGGGCTGTCACTTCGGGGATGCGGGGTGCGTGCTCTGAGGCCATGCGCGCGCGGATCAATGCGTTCACGCGCTCCAGATCGCCGGCAAGGTGGGCGCTCAGGCGGTCATGCGGTTTTTGCGCGCTCTCGTCCAAACTCATTATCGTTCCATGCTTACTCGACAAACCTGGCGGGATGCCTTTAAGTCTTGATTATGAAAGAGCTTCTGCGCACCACAGACCCCACCGTAATCGCATTCGCGACAGCCCTTCTTGACGCAGAGGGTATAGCGGCCTTTCAGATGGACGTCCATATGAGCGTGCTTGAAGGTTCCATAGGCATATTGCCGCGCCGAATGATGGTGCGCGATGCCGATCTGTTCATGGCTCGGGCGGTCTTGAAAGATAACGGGATCGACACCGATGGTGGATGAGTTTCTGCCGGAAGAGTTGACGGAGGACGGTTTTCTGAACGGGCGGCTGAAATTCCTTCAGCCCCGAGACGGGTATCGCGCGTCGATGGACCCGGTTCTCCTGGCTGCTGCGGTTGATGCAAGGCCGGGCGAGAATGTTCTGGAACTGGGATGCGGCGCGGGCGTGGCCAGCCTGTGTCTGGCGTCGCGGGTGCTGGGGGTGCGTGTCTCAGGGGTGGAGCTACAGCCGGGGTACGCGGCGCTGGCGCGGCAAAATGCCGCCCGAAACGGCCTGGCGTTCGATGTGCATACCGGAGATGTTTCCCTTCCGCCCGCAGGGGTGCGCGCAATGCAATTCGACCATGTGATTGCCAATCCGCCCTACCTTGCCGGAGGTACCGGCACCGCAGCCGGTGACGCGGGCCGCGAATTCTCCCAACGCGAAGGCACGCCTCTGGCCGACTGGATCGCCACAGGGTTGCGGCGGCTTCGGCCGGGCGGCTGGTTGACCATGATCCAGGCTGCGGACAGGCTGCCCGAGCTTCTGAAAGGTTTGGCCCAAGGCGTTGGCAACATCTGTATCCTGCCGATTTCACCGCGCCTTGGGCGGCCGGCGGGCCGGGTGATCGTGCGGGCGCGCAAGGATGGCAAGGCGCCATTCGCGCTGGCCGCCCCGCTGGTTCTGCATGATGGGCCGCGACACATCCACGACGGCGATGATCTGTCGGTTCTTGCCCGCGCGATTTTGCGCGATGGGGCCGCGATCACATTCTGACCGGATGCTCCATCGACATGTAGCCCATTGTATTGAATTCCCGGAAATGCCGCTCACGGTTCTGCGTGACACGACTCGGGATTTGTGATCGAATTGGCGTATGGTTCACTGAAGAGGAGACACTGATGTCGATGGGTTCGCACCTGCAGGAACTTCGCAAAAAGCACCAACATCTTTCAGAAGCAGTTGAGGAGGCGCAGCGCAGCCCCGGCACCGACGATCTGGTGATCGCCCGCATGAAAAAACAGAAATTGCGTATCAAGGAAGAGATTGCCCGGCTGAGCGATAGCTGAGGTTTTCGGCGCAGACGCCGATACGCTCTGAAGTAAGCCGTTTCGACGTCATATTGAACTATCTGGAATGGTTTTTCGCTTTCGACCGATGGGAGAGACAGCGAACAAGCGAGTCAAGGTCAAGTTTTTACGCTATTTCCGCACGAAAGACCGGTCGCTGCAGTAAGGGGCCGGTTTTTTGCCGGGTGGGTGCGTTCGGTCAACGCTTGCTAACCCGGCGTCGCGAAAACTCGGTCAGGAATTGTTCGCGCCCTGATCCAGGTTGAAGGCAATCCGCCTGATGGCGTTACGCCAAAACCCTGCCGCGCGTTCGGCGCTTTCCGGGTTTTGGCAATACTTGACGGATCAGAAGTTTCCCGAAATCCCCTTAGCTGAAAAACTGTGCGCCGTTGGCCGAGATTGTCGAGCCGTTGATAAAGCCGGCATCGTCCGAAACAAGGAAAGACACGCAACGGGCAATTTCCTCGGGTTCGCCGAGGCGGCCGGCGGGGATCTGGGCGATGATGCTTTCGCGGACCTTCTCGGGCACGGCCATGACCATTTCGGTGGCGATATAGCCGGGGCAGACGGCATTGGCGGTGATGCCTGCCCGTGCACCTTCTTGTGCCAGTGACCGTATGATACCGAGATCGCCAGCCTTGGTCGCGGCATAGTTCACCTGGGCGAACTGGCCCTTTTGGCCATTGATCGAGGAAATGACGACGACGCGGCCGAATTTGCGTTCACGCATGCCTGGCCAGATCGGATGAACCGTGTTGAAAACGCCGGTCAGGTTCGTGTCGATGACCTGGTGCCACTGTTCGGGAGACATCTTGTGAAAGGGTGCGTCGCGGGTGATGCCGGCATTGGCGATCACGATGTCGACCGGGCCAAGATCGGCCTCGACCTTGGCGATGCCGGCCTTGCTGGCCTCATAGTCGGCAACATTCCATTTGAAGGTCGGGATGCCGGTTTGCCTGGTGAAGGCGGCGGCGGCCTCGTCGTTGCCGGCATAGTTGGCGGCAACCTTGTGTCCTGCGGATTTGAGCGACTTGGAAATCGCAGCACCGATGCCGCGTGTTCCACCGGTGACAAGGGCTACTCTGGACATGCTTTCTCCTATTGAATGGCTTTAATGGCGCGCTTGAAATACTGTTACCGAAATGAAAACACGGGCGCAACATTATTGCGCCCGTGTTTTGCTGGTTCATTGAAAAATCCGGGCGTCAGGCGCGTTCGAGGCACATGGCAACACCCATTCCGCCGCCGATGCACAGGGTGGCAAGGCCCTTGCTGGCGCCCGAGCGCTGCATTTCGAACAGAAGCGTGTTGAGAATGCGGCAACCCGATGCGCCGATGGGGTGGCCAATGGCAATCGCGCCGCCGTTGACGTTGACCTTGGCCGGATCCCAGCCCATGTCCTTGTTGACGGCACAAGCCTGGGCTGCGAAAGCCTCGTTCGCCTCGATCAGGTCGAGATCGGCAGCTTTCCAGCCGGCTTTTTCCAACGCCTTGCGGCTGGCATAGATCGGGCCGACACCCATGATCGACGGATCGAGCCCGGCGGTCGCATAAGAGGCGATCCGCGCCAGCGGTTTCAGCCCACGCTTGGCCGCCTCGTCGGCCGACATGAGCAACACCGCCGCCGCGCCGTCATTGATGCCCGAGGCATTGCCCGCCGTGACAGTGCCGTCCTTGGAAAAGGCTGGCCGCAGTTTGGCCATCGATTCAAGAGTGGCACCCTGACGAATGTATTCATCCTGATCCACGGTAATGTCGCCCTTGCGGGTCTTGACGGTGAAAGGGGTAATTTCATCGGCGAATTTGCCGGCTTTTTGAGCGGCTTCGGCCTTGTTCTGGCTTGCGACGGCGAATTCATCCTGCATTTCGCGGCTGATCTGCCACTTTCCGGCGACGTTTTCGGCGGTGGTGCCCATGTGATAGCCGTTGAAGGCATCCCACAGACCGTCCTTGATCATCGAGTCGATGAACTTGAGATCGCCCATTTTCTGACCGGCGCGCAGATGCGCTACATGGGGGCTGAGCGACATGCTTTCCTGACCGCCCGCAGCGACGATCGCGGCATCGCCAAGCTGGATATGCTGCGCCGCGAGAGCAACCGTGCGCAGGCCCGATCCACAGACCTGATTGATCGACCAGGCCGAACTTTCCTGTGGAAAGCCCGCCTTGATATGCGCCTGCCGCGCTGGGTTCTGGCCTTGGCCGGCGGTCAGAACCTGGCCCAGGATGGTTTCGGAAACTTCGGATTTGTCGACGCCGGCGCGGGCCACGACGGCCTCCAGCACGGTTGCCCCAAGATCGTGGGCAGGGGTGTTGGCGAAAGCACCGTTGAAGCTGCCTACGGCCGTGCGGGCCGCCGAAACGATAACAACATTGGTCATGGTGGGTCCTCTTTGTGGCGCGAATTCATCGGCGCGGAGACCCGGATGACGCAAAGCCCCACGCTGCTCTGCAGCATTTCCTAAGGGAAGACCGCCCAAAGTGCAACGGGCAGATTATCGCGGTCCTTGCATGGGGCGTTTCAACTTCATGTTGAAACGTTATCGAGCCGCCGCCGCATGCATCGCTGACAGAAATTGTGCTACCTCCTGTTCGGTATTGTAATGGCTGATCGAGACGCGCACACATGATTTCAGGCCCAGCGGCCTGAGGATATTGCCGCAATAGTGATCGTCGTTGCGAATATGTGTGCGGATACCGTGTTTGCCGAGATGGGTCACCAGATCGCCCGAATCCATGCCTGCAAGGGTCAGTGACACCACACCCTCGCGCCCCGGATTGTCGGCGCCGCCGATGATCGAGACCCCACCGATTTGGGCGAGCCCGTTCAGATTGCCCGTTCCGTGCATCATGGCGTCGGTCAGGCCTTGTTCATGGGCGTGGATGGCTGCCGCCGCTGCCTCGATCCGGGCGCGTGGGGCGGTGTCCTTGATGAATTGACTGCCCAGCCAGTCGAAATAGCCGACCACATCGGAAAATGTCGCGTAGCTGCCGCTGTCACGGGTGCCAAGTTCCCAATTGGTGGGGGCCGCACCGATGACACCTTCTTTGGGGCAGGCGGTCAACCGGTCGGATGCCCAGCCGATCCCGTAGCCGTGGCGGGAAAACACCTTGTAGGGTGATACGGCATAGCCGTCGGCGCCGTAGGACGCGATGTCGATGGCACCGTGGCTGGCATGTTGGATACCGTCGACGATGATGAAGCAATCGGGCGCCGCGTCACGGATCGCACGGGCAACGGCGGCCACATCGACGGCGATGCCGGTGACGGGTGATGTCTGGACAATCGTGGCGACGCGCACATCCGGGGTCAGGTGGTGCTGATAGTCAGCAAGATCGACGGTGCCTGTCGCATTGTCATGGGCAACAAGCACATGCGGCCGGCCCGTCACTTCGGCCCAACGTGCCATGGCCGAGCGTGAGGCCGGGTGCTCCAGCGTGCTGCCCAGCATGACGCCTCCCCCGGCTGACCCAAGTGCCGCCGTGCGGATCAGCCGGAACAAAACCTCGGTACCGCTTTCGCCGACGAAAATCTGCCCGTCAGCTGCGTTGAACAGCAGCCGTGCATCGGCTTTGCCCTTGGCGATCATTGCCATCAGCGCCCTGGAGGCGGGATTGTCGCGCCCCTGATTGTCCGGAAAACCCGCATGAGCCGCCGAAGTGTCAATGACCGATTTGAGCGTGAGCGCCCCGCCCGCGTTTTCGAAAAATACCCGTGGCCCGTCAAAAGGGCAGCTATCGACATGGGCAAAGCGGCTGCGGATTTCATCCATCAGGCCAGGTTTTTCGGTGATCATGGTTCGGTCCGTTTTCAGTTATTCCTGAAATCAACTGCGCAGCCTTGCGCCGGAAGGGTCGAACGGCGGTTCGGCCAGCAGGCGGGCGCTGTGGTCAAGGCCGAGGATGGCGACGTTCAACGCGGCGCCGGCACGCGCAAGTGGTGCCTTCACATAGCCAAGCGCCAGCGACCTGCCCACCGAATATCCGAAAGCCCCGGAAGTGATCTGGCCGACAGGCGTTCCGTCAGGCAGGAAAATCGGTTCACCGCCGGTCGCGTCAGCTTTATCGGCATCAATTTCGAGCGCGACAAGCTTTTCGCGGGCCGGTTTGTCCTTGACGGCAAGCCAGGCGTCCTTGTTGTGAAACTCCTTGTCGTCCTTGATCAAACGGTCCAGCCCCACTTCGTGGGGCCAGTATTCGGGGCTGTATTCGCGGCCCCAGCTTCCATAGCCCTTTTCGATCCGCAACGAGCCCAGCGCACGGCTGCCGACGGGTCCGCCGCCGACCTGCCCTGCCGCCTCCAGTAGTGCCGCATAAAGCGCCGGCTGATCGGAGGTGGCGCAGTGCAGTTCCCAGCCCAGATCGCCGGTGAAAGAGACCCGGATGGCGATGACCTCGATCCCGCCCAGCCGGATGCGCCGCGAACGCATGAAGGGAAAATCGGCATTGGCAAGCGAGGTATTGGTCAGCGGTTGCAATATGTCGCGCGCCTTTGGGCCTGCGACGTTGAAGCCGCACAAAGCCTCGGTCATGCTGGTGAACGTGGTGCCGCCGGGCAGGGGCAGGGCGCGGAAAATCCGCTGATGAAAGCGCTCGGCCATGCCCGACCCGACGATCAGATAATCGGCTTCGTCGAGCTTCGTGACGGTGAAATCGCCGGCAATGCCGCCGCGTTTGCCGATCAGCGGGGTCAGGCAGGACCGGCCGGTTTGCGATGGCATCCTGTTGGCGAAAAGGGCTTCCAGCCAGGTCTGCGCGCCGGGGCCTTTCACGGCGTATTTGGCGAAGTTCGAAATATCTATGACCCCGGCGGCATCGCGCAGCATCCGTGCTTCTCGCCCCACGGGCGCCCACCAGTTCTGGCGGGTAAATCCGATGGTTTCACTTGTCGGCTCGCCTTGTGCTGCGAACCACAAGGGGTGTTCCCAACCGTAGTTCAGGCCGAAGACCGCCCCCAACCTGCCTTGCATGTCATGGGCAGGCCGGGTGCGCACCGGGCGGCCCGCGGCGCGTTCTTCGTTGGGAAAGTGAATCTTGAAGCGGTGGGTATATTGGTCCTGAACGCGCGCCCTGGTGAAAGCCTTGTTCGCCCAATGCCCGAAACGGGCCAGGTCCCAGGCGAACATATCGAGCGAGGGTTCGCCCTCGACCATCCATTCGGCGGCCAGTTTGCCCATGCCGCCGCTCTGGCTGAAACCGGGGATGATGCCGTTGCAGCAGAAATAGCCGGTCAGTTCCGGCACCGGGCCAAACAGGACGGAGGCATCCGGCGACCAGATCATCGGGCCATTGATCACCCGCTTGATTCCGGCCTGGCCGACAGCCGGGACCCGGTCGATGGCGCGCAGCATGTTTTCTTCGATCCTCTCCAGATCGTCGGCGAAAAGCTCGTGCCCGAAATTCGCGGGCGTACCGTCCTCGGCCCAGAATTTCATGGATTTCTCATAGGCCCCGACAAGCAGCCCCTTGCCTTCCTGACGCAGGTAATATTCGCCGTCGCGGTCGGCGACCGAGGGCAGCCGCCGCTCCAGCGCGGCGATTTCGGCAATGGTTTCGGTCACGAAATACTGGTGTTCGGTCGGCAGCAGCGGCAAGGTCAGCCCCGCCATCGCCGCCACTTCCCGGCCCCAGAGCCCGGCCGCGTTCACCACCCAGGGTGTATGGATATCACCCTTGCCGGTGCGCACGATCCAACTGCCGTCAGGCTGGCTCTCGGTTCCGGTAACCGGCGTGAAGCGGTGAATTTCGGCCCCGTGCTGGCGGGCGCCCACGGCATAGGCATTGGTCACACCCGAGGGATCGACATTGCCGCCTTCGGGCTCATACATGATGCAGCGGATGCCATCGAAATTGACCAACGGATGCAGCCGCTCGGCCTCGTCCCGGCTGACTTCGTAAAAATTCATGCCGTAGCGCCGGGCCTTGGCTTCTTGCAGGCGCAGCTGGTGTTCGCGGTTTTCGCTTTGCGCCAGATAAAGACTGCCGGGCTGGAATACACCGCAGCTTTGCCCGGTTTCCGACTCCAGTTCCTTGTAAAGGCCCATGGTATAGTGCTGAAGACGGCTGATATTGGTGCTGTCATGCAGCCCGTGGATATTTGCCGCCGCGTGCCAGGTTGATCCCGAAGTCAACTCGGAACGCTCCAGAAGCACGGTATCCGTCCAGCCAAGTCTCGCCAGGTGGTAAAGAATGGAACAGCCGATTACGCCACCACCGATGACGACAGCCTGGGCATGGGTCCGCATGAGAAGATCCTCGTTTCGGTTTGCGTCTGATCAAACGCTATTGATTGCAGAGATGGCTTGGACAGGTCGCCACTTCCTGCCGGTGCCAAAGGTCGTCGAGCGAAAAATTCGGTATCGTTTTGCGCCACTGTATTTTCGCGGCTCACGGGGTTCCATACGGAAATTCATCAAAGCGCGTTCCGGAGCTTAAAAAAACTTGGCCGTCACCCCAAGGAATGATTGGTCATATTTGGGCGGGCAGGTGTGGAAATCTTGCCATCAGGTCTGGCAGCGCGCCGCGCGCGCCGGGAACGGTCGTGTTTGTGGTTGAGTGGATGAACCAGTCAGGGGGAAACGTGCGCGACACGGTATTGCCACTGCGTCAGGTCTCATTGAGAAGGCAGAACGCCAAGGCTGCGCTACTGCCGAGCGCGTGCCGATCCGAAAGCCCTGAAACCACCCCATGTCAAGCAGAGTCATATCACGCCGAGATGTGGCCTGACGGCTGATGGGGCGGATGATCGGCGCAGGTCGGACGAAACAACCATTCGCAGGGCGCCTGGCCTTCAATCGCCGAACATTTTGTTCACGAAAACCGCGCAACCATCATCAAAGGGAAATAGTACCGGACTCACACTTGTCCGGCCGCCGTGAGTACTTTTTTCAGGTCGCCATACTGCTCACAATTGCCGCAAATAGTCTTCAGTCTTGCGAGGTTTTCCCTTGCCTTGCCGAAAGCGCCAGTTTCGACGAACAATTCGCCTTGATATTCCAGCGCGCCGCGATGCTTTGGATCAATTTTCAATGCGGTCTGATAAAATCTGGCCGCGTCTTCATATTTCTTCAACTTGCGGTTTGAATAGCCCAGCAAATTCCACGCATCGGCGTTATTTGGGTCAATCTTTACAATCTCGGTCAACGATTCAATCGCGTTTGCGTAGTTCCCCGCGTCCACGGCTGCCTTGGCCTGCTGATAGCTTGGCTGCGACGTGTTCGTCGAACTATTGCTGCCCCCCGATCCTGCCGCCAGAACCGGCAGCGCCGGACTTGCCATCAAGGCGGCCATAAGGGCTGTTGCAACCATTTTTCGGGTGGAAAAAACAGTCATAGCAAATCTCCCTTAGAAACCTCGAAAGATTATAGCATGGACTGTCATTTTCGTGCGCATCACAAGACAGCGATCCGCCTCTCTGGCGGATGGGCGCAAAAGCCGGGTCCGTAACCAAAGACGCATCGCATATCTGCAAAATCAAAGGGGCACGAATTTTCCGGTGCCGGCGTCGAATTCGTGCAGGCCACCTTCGCCGATGTCGGTCCACAGACCGTGCAGCGTCAGGTTGTCGGACTCGACCGCCTCCTTGACGAAGGGAAAGCTCATCAGGTTTTCGAGACTGATCAGGACCGCCTCTTTTTCCAGAGCGGTCAGCCTTTCGCCGTCGGGAAGCTCGCGTACCCGTTCGTAGCCGGGGCGCAGGATATCCATCCAGCGGCCGACAAAGCTGGTGGTTTCCTCAAGTTCGGGCGCGTTCCCCGAACACATGTCGTCGCAACCCTTCACCCCCCCGCAACTGGAATGGCCAACCACAATGATATGCGCGACCTTGAGCGCGGAGACCGCAAACTCGACCGCCGCCGATGTTCCGTGGTGCTCGCCATCCGATACATATGTCGGCACCAGGTTGGCGATATTGCGGTGGATGAAGAATTCGCCCTGATCGGCCCCGAAAATGGAGGTGACATGCACTCGGCTGTCGCAGCAGGAAATCACCATCGCCCGCGGGCGCTGGCCGTCTTCGGCCAGGCGGCGATACCAGACGTGGTTTTCCGCCCAGGTCGTCG
Organism: Paracoccaceae bacterium; assembly: GCA_020446815.1. GTDB lineage: Bacteria > Pseudomonadota > Alphaproteobacteria > Rhodobacterales > Rhodobacteraceae > Albidovulum. The sequence goes on along the minus strand of JAGRDY010000029.1, from coordinate 86,341 downwards.
CCTTCCAGCCATGATAGCGATTTACGAGATAGGTGGGCAATGGTTTCGCGTGGTTCATCTTCTTCGCCTTGGACAAGGTGCCGCATTCACATACGCATCTTGTGTAACGAAAACAAACGACTTTCCGCAATCCTGTCCGTGAATCGGAAAAAGGCGCCCGGCGGGATGGGACTTCGCCGCCATTTGGCTGATCTGGGCCGGCGCAATCACACCCTGACGGGATCTGCCTTGGCGATCCGGTCAAGCGCCATCAGAGTTTCGACGAGTCTGGGCATCTCGTCGAGGCAAATCATGTTCGGGCCATCCGAGGGCGCCTTGTCCGGTGTTTCGTGGGTTTCCATGAAAACCCCTGCAATGCCAAGGCTGACAGCCGCACGGGCCATGACCGGTGCGAATTCGCGCTGGCCGCCGGACGAGGCGCCAAGCCCGCCCGGCTGGGCCACCGAATGCGTCGCGTCCATGATCACCGGAAAGCCGGTTCTTGCCATCGTGGGCAGCGACCGCATATCCGCGACAAGGGTATTGTAGCCGAAGGAAACGCCGCGCTCTGTCAGAATTATCTGTTGATTGCCGGTGCTGGCGACCTTTTCGGCGACATTGGCCATATCCCAGGGGGCCAGAAACTGCCCCTTTTTGATATTCACCACGCAGCCGGTCTGCCCGGCGGCAAGCAGCAGGTCGGTCTGGCGGCACAGGAAGGCCGGTATCTGGATCACATCGACCACCGCGCCCGCAGCGCGGGCCTGTTCGGCATCGTGAACGTCGGTCAGGACGGGTACGCCAAGCGCCTTGCCGAGATCCGCGAGGATCTTCAGCCCCGCGTCGATACCAGGCCCGCGTTTGCCCGAAAGCGATGTTCGATTGGCCTTGTCGTAACTTGCCTTGAAGATGTACTGGGCCCCCGAGGCGGCACAGATTTCGGCCATCCGGCCCGCGATCATCTGGGCATGATCGGCGCTTTCAAGCTGGCAGGGGCCGGCAATGACGGTCAGGCGCCGGTCGTTGCCGACGCTCAGCGCGCCGATCGCCACGTCTTTCATGTCGGTCATGCCGGATCCTCAGGAAGTGACCTGTTCGCGCAAAATGGAGGCCGTCAGCGACAGCATCAGGTAGATGCCACCGAAAATCAAAAAGGCCAAGATGGTATTTTCGAAGGCGCGCGGATAGGTCGGCTCGTCTGGCGCGGTTGGCGCAACACCCATGGACAGATAGCGGACCTGGCGGTTGGCTTCGATCCTGGCGGTTTCCAGCTGCTGCATGGATTGGCTGAGCATCAGCTGACGGGTTTCCAGATCGGCGGCGGCGACACGCATTTCACCTGATACCCGGGCCAGGGACGCCGATTCCGATGTACCTTGCGTCAGTTGCGCACGCAAAGATGCAATCAGCGATTCGAGACGCGCGATATCGCTTTTCACGCCATCAACCCGCGCCTGATTGGGCCGGGCGTTATCCAGTAACCCCTGCAATTGCAGGTTCTTTTGATACAACTGGCCTTCAAATGTCGCAACCTGACTCATCACCACATTGGTTTCGCTGGTCGGGTCCATGACGCCAAGTTCTTCTTGCAGTTCAAGGACCCTTTGCTGGGCCGCCTGCATCTTTCTTTCGGCATCCTCATAGCTGGCCCGCGCGCCGCTCATCTGATCTTCGCGCAGCCTGTGGGTCAATTGGTCTACCTGTTCTTCGGCATAGCCGATCAACGCTTCAGAGAATTTCTGACTGGAGACGGGATCGGCTGCGATCACCTCCATCTTGATGATCCCTTCGGTCGGGTCATAGCCGATCTTGACGTTGCGTTCGTAAAGTTTGTAGGCGGCTTCGTTTGTCGCGCCGGGTTCGAGCCTTTGCAGGGGATCGATGAAAGCCTGGCTGAAATGCTTCTTGTAGCCCAGTTCCCTGTCGAGCCGCAGCATCGCATCGCGTGACTGCAAATAGCTCTGGACGGTGATGGAATCCTGTGAGGTGGCAAACTGGGTGCCCTGGAACATGCCGGCCAGGCCGCCCTGCGCCTCGGCCTGCTGGATCACGAATTCGCTGTGCGTGGCATAGAGCGGTGTCGCCATCTTGTAGAAGTACCAGCCTGCCATCAGGGCGGGCAAGGTCACGAAAACGGTGAGGCGCGCCAGCAAGAGCATGAAGTTGCGGCGACGCCGGCGCATGATGTCGCGCTGCATGCGCATGATTTCAGAGGCACGGCTGGCCTCGCTGGAAACCTGCGTGGACGGCAGATTCGTCGAAGGCACGACGGTTTGCGGAAGCTGGATGCGCCCTGCCTCCGTTTCGTCGTCCTTCTTGCCGGGATTGATGAGCTGCAACACATTGGAGCGCTGGAAGGGGTCTATCCCCTTGCGCCGCAACAACCGCACGGCTTCGTAATCGGAAGAAGCCTCGATTCCGTTCTTTTGGGCGATGCGCCGCGCCAGGCGTAACTGCCTGCCGCTCAACCCCTCGGCCTGGATGGCGGCAATTTCTTCGCCCACAGAGACCTGTTTGTCGGGCTCCTTCAACATATCCTGATCCGCGGTGGGATAGGGCGCGTCACCGAACCCGTCATCGGCGGGCGAAAACGGCATGTCCGGGGCGGCCGCGCCGGTACCGGCGGCCTGACCGTCCTGTGCGCCGGTGGCCCTGCGCGACCGACGAATGTTGAATTTGCTGGCCTTAGGCGGAGTAATCATAAAGCTGTTTCGCTTCTTCCAGGGAATTGAACATATGAAGTTGCCCGTCGCGAAGAACGGCGGCCGAACGGCAGAATTTTTCCAGCGTGGCAGGGGAATGCGACACGATCACGACCGTGGAGTCACGCAGTCTGTCGCGCAGGATAGTGCCGGCCTTCTTGTTGAATTCGGTATCCGTGGAACTGGGCATTCCCTCGTCAATAAGGTAGATGTCGAATTCCAGAGCGAGAAGCAGTGAAAACGTGAAGCGCGCGCGCATCCCGCTGCTGAAAGTTCCGATCGGCATGTCGTAATATTCTTCGATCCCGCACAGCCAACGGCTGAACGCTTCGACGTAGTCCGGGTCGAGCCCGTAAAGGCGTGCGATGAAGCGCGCGTTTTCGCGCGCCGTATGTTTGCCGATCACGCCGCCCATGAACCCCAATGGAAACGACACGCGGCAGCTCTTGCGGATCGTGCCTTCGTCAGGTTTTTCAAGCCCTGCCATCATGTTGATGATGGTGGTCTTGCCGGTGCCATTGGCCGCCAGAATTCCCAGCGAACTTCCCAATTCCACGCGAAAGGATGCACGCTCTAGGATCACCTTGCGCTGTTTTCCGGTCCAGAATGATTTGCTCACATTTTCGAATTCGAGCATCTGATGGCCCTGGTACTGCTCTGCCTGGCTGTTCGACGACTAAGCCTTTTTTGTTAATTTGGGTGTTACGCGAACTATTGGGCCGCATTATGACGGATGCAGGGCAACAAATACAATGCCGAAGCGATTGCAGAGCGCATTTCGGGGCTTTGCGCGGGTGCCGAATGCGCCATCGTTTCTGAAAGTGGATTCGTGTTGCGCAGAGCTTTCTGTATGTGGTATACCACAAACCGAGCCAAAAAGCCGCCGCGCCGGTTGCAACCAACGGCGCCAAACTTTAGTACGAGTGTGAATCGGACGGGGGCCGGAAAAGGCAGCCGAAAACGCACCGGCCGTTGTCATGGGGGGGGATATTGCGAACCATTGGGGCATTTGTCTTTCTGATTGCGCTCTGGCTCTTGCTGTCGGGCATCTACAAGCCGATGATCATCGGCTTTGGCGCGGCATCGGTTCTGGTTGCCCTGCTTGTCGTGCGCCGAATGGATGGTGTGGACGAGGATCGCGTCGATCAGCAGTTGGACGCCGTGGCGAGCATCAAGTATTTTTTCTGGCTGATGGCCGAGATCGCCAAGGCGAACTGGAACGTCACCAAAGTCATACTCGCGCCAAGGATGCCGATACGGCAGCATCTTTTCGCGGTCCCTCATTCGCAAAAAACCGATCTGGCGCAGGTGGTTTTCGCCAATTCCATCACCTTGACGCCCGGCACGATCACGGTGGAAACGGAAAGCGACGGATTTCTCGTGCATGCCGTGGCCTATTCGACCGATGACCGGGCGGCGCTGGCCGACATGAACCGTCGTGTCGCGGCGATCGAACGGGGCGGGTCCGCGTGATGTTCGTTCTCGCCACCATTGCGGTTTTCGCCGCCATGCTTTTGGTCTTGTACCGGCTCTATGCGGGGCCGACGCTTTATGACCGGGTGCTGGCGGTCAATGCGTTCGGCACGCATACCGTCTTGCTGATTGGCATCATGGGGTTTTTGTCCGGCCGCCCGGAATTTCTGGATATTGCCCTGCTTTACGCCTTGATCAACTTTGTCGGCACGATCGCCATTCTCAAGTTCTTTCGTTACAGGGCGATTGGCGATGTCTTGCACGCATCGGCCGAGGACGAAGGGGAAACCTGAGCATGGCAGAGATGTTGATTGCGGGAATTGTCTGGGTTCTGATCGTGTCGGGTGCATTCTTCACGGTGATCGGAGCCATTGGGATAGTACGCTTCCCCGATTTCTGGTCGCGGCTTCATGCCGCCTCGGTCAGCGATTCTGCAGGCATGATTTTGCTGCTTGCCGGTATGTGCGTATTCGCGGGCTGGAGCCTGATCACGGTCAAGCTGATCGTTATCGGGGTGGTGCTGTTCATTACCGGACCGACGTCGACGCATGCTGTCGCAAACGCGGCCCTCGTATCCGGGCTGCGCCCGCCCGAGGGCAAGGGGCTTACCGGGACCGAACCGGAACCGCTGCCGGATCCGGCCGCTGAAACAACTCCGATCTGATGGCAGGCACCCCATAGAAACCTTCATCGACATAGCGCTTTTCACCATGCTGGTGGTCACGGCACTTGCCATTGTGCGTCTGCGCAATCTGTTTGCGGTGGCGATGCTGTCGGGGGTATTCAGCCTGCTGTCCGCCTTGCTGTTCGTGGCGATGGACGCTGTCGATGTGGCCTTTACCGAGGCGGCCGTGGGCGCGGGGATTTCGACGGTTCTGGTGCTGGGAACCCTGGCGCTGACATCGCGCGTTGAAAAGCCTGCATCGCATTCGCCCTTATTGCCACTGTTCGTGGTTTTCGTGACCGGCGCCGTGCTGATCTACGGGACGCTGGATATGCCCAATTTCGGGTCTGCGGACGCGCCCGCGATGACCCATGTCGCCCCGGATTACCTGAAGCGCACGCCCGAAGAAATCGACGTTCCGAACGTCGTGACGGCCATTTTGGCCAGTTACAGGGGGTATGACACCATGGGTGAAACGGCCGTGGTCTTTACCGCCGGTATCGGCGTCTTGCTGTTGATGAGCGGATTGCGGCGCCGCCGCGAGGACGACGATGACGATGACGACGATGCGGATGCCGATGCGCAAGGCGCCGAAGAAGAGGGCGGGGTCTACTGATGCGCCATCACCTAATCTTGCGCGTTGTCACCAAACTGCTGGTCGGCTGCATTATCCTCTTTGCCTTTTATGTTCAGTTCCATGGCGACTTTTCGCCCGGGGGCGGGTTTCAGGCGGGCGTGATCATGGCAGTGGCGTTCATCCTTTATGGCATCGTTTTCGGCCTGCGTAAGGTTCAGGCGGTATTTCCGCCCTGGGTGGTCCACAAGATGGTCGCGCTGGGTGTGCTGATTTACGCGGGCACCGGTGTGGTCAGCCTGTTTCTGGGATACGGGTTTCTCGATTACGGCGCATTCGCGCCGCATCATCCGTCACATGGCCAGCACTACGGGATTCTGGCGGTTGAGTTTGGCGTCGGGGTGACGGTGACAGGTGTCATGGTGGCGATCTATTACGCTTTTGCCGCGCGTCCCGCGCGCCTTAGCGACGAGGAATGGTGATGGGTGATAGCGCGACCTTCGAATTCGTCGTCGGCCATGCGAATTACTGGCTGTTTTCGGTGTTGATGATGACCGGGCTATATGTCGTTGTCGCACGCGGCAATCTGGTCAAGAAGATCGTCGGGCTGAACATGTTTCAGACCTCTGTTTTCATGCTCTATATCTCCATGGGCAGGGTCGATGGCGGCACAGCACCGATTTTCCCTGTCGACATGGAGATTGACCCGGCGGTGATCTATTCCAACCCGCTGCCGCATGTTCTGATCCTGACGGCGATTGTCGTCGGAATTGCCACGACCGCATTGGGCTTGTCGCTGATCATCCGCATTCGGGAAGAATTCGGCACCATCGAAGAGGACGATATTCTTGTCGCGGAAAGAATTCTGGCCGCAGAAGATGACAAGGCGCATGGCGAAGCCATGGGTGGCCGGACATAATGGCGACAGAAGCAGCCCATCACACAGCGATGTCGCTGGCCGAACAGTTGCCTGTATTGCAGGTCTTGGTGCCCTTTCTGGCCGCCCCGCTGATCGTCTTTGTGGGGCACAGGGGCCTGGCATGGCTTGTGGCCTTCGTCACCAGTGCCGCGGCCTTTGTGATCGCCGGGCTGATGCTGGGGCAGGTCATCGGCGGTGGCGTCATATACTATCACATCGGCGGCTGGGCACCGCCTCTGGGTATCGAATACCGGGTTGACGCGACCAATGCCTTCGTTCTGCTGCTGGTCAGCGGGATCAGCACCATCGTTCTGCCCTATGCCCGCCAAAGCGTGGCGTCGGAAATCCCGCTGCGGCATCATGCCCTGTTTTACGCCTGTTACATGCTGTGTCTGACCGGGCTTTTGGGCGTCGTGGTCACGGGCGACGCCTTCAACGTCTTCGTTTTTCTGGAGATTTCCTCCCTGTCGACCTATGTGCTGGTCGCCCAGGGATCGCATCGCGACAAACGGGCACTGACGGCGGCCTATGATTATCTGATCATGGGCACCATCGGCGCCACGTTCTTTGTGATCGGGCTGGGTATGCTTTACATGGCGACCGGGACGCTCAACATGGCCGATCTGGCAGCGCGCATCGCCAGTCAAGGGGCCAACCGGACGGTGATCGCGGCCTTTGGTTTCATCGTTGTCGGCATGGGGTTGAAGGCGGCGCTTTACCCGCTGCATCTGTGGCTGCCAAACGCCTATACCTATGCCCCGTCGGCGGTGACGTCGTTTCTGGCGGCGACGGCCACCAAGGTGGCGATCTATGTGCTGATGCGTTTCATGTTTTCGGTTTTCCAACCCGCGTTCCTGTTCGAAGGCAACACGCTGGAATTCCTGATCATGCCACTGGCCGTGATGGCGATGTTCGCCGCCTCGGTCATTGCCATCTTTCAGACCGACCTCAAGCGCCTGCTGGCTTATTCGAGCATTGCCCAGATCGGATACATGCTGCTGGGTATCGGTATGCTGTCGCAAACCGGTCTGACGGCGGCCATCGTGCATCTGTTCAACCACGGCATAACCAAGGCTGCGCTTTTCATGGGCGTGGGGGCACTGGTTTTTCGAACCGGAGGGTCGTTTTTCGACCGGGTTCAGGGCATGGGCAAGACGATGCCCTGGACATCTGGCGCGATTGTGATCGGTGGGCTGAGCCTGATCGGTGTACCCGGCACGGCGGGATTTGTCAGCAAGTGGTATCTGGTGCAAGGCGCATTGGAAAAGGGCTGGTGGCCGGTGGCCGTGCTGATCGTCGTTTCATCGCTGCTGGCGGTGATCTATGTCTGGCAGATCATCGAAGCGCTTTATCTGCAAGCGCCGGCCAAGGACATCCCGGCGGGCGAAGCACCGGCGACAATGCTGATCCCGATGTGGATCATGGCGCTGGCCTGCATCTATTTCGGATTGGCAACCGACATCACGCTCGGCGCAGCCCAGGCGGCGGCGCAGGGCCTGCTGGCGGGATCGTCCGGCATGTTGTCGCATTGAGGGGCTGGTAGATGGAGACACACACCGCCATTCTGCTGACCCTGGCCCTGCCGACACTCGCGGCCGTTTCCAACATCGTGCTGCGCGATCAGGCGAACCTGCGCGACGCCGTTACACTGGCCGGCGCCGTGGCAACTTTCCTGAGTGTCTTGCAGATACTGGCCAATGTGGGCAACGGCACCAGCGAAACCCTGGTTCTGTTTGAAATTTTGCCAGGACTCGATCTGGCCTTCCAGGTCGAGCCACTGGGTCTTTTGTTCGCGATCGTCGCCTCGGGCCTTTGGATACTGACCCATATTTATGGCGTCGGCTACATGCGCGGCAACAAGGAAGACCATCACGCCCGGTTTTTTTCGTGTTTCTCGCTGGCCATCGCCTCGGTCATGGGCATCGCCCTTGCCGCCAACATGTTCACGCTTTTCCTGTTCTATGAGGTGCTGACCCTGTCGACCTATCCGCTGGTCGCCCACAAGGGAACGCCCGAGGCGATCCGCGGGGCGCGCACCTATCTCGGCGTTCTGATCGGCACCTCGATCGGGTTGCAGCTGATCGCCATCATCTGGACCTATGCGATCGCCGGGACGCTCGATTTCACCCGTGGCGGCATACTCGACGGCAAGATTGCCGGGTCGATGGTGGCGGTGTTGCTGGCGCTTTACGCATTCGGGATCGGCAAGGCGGCACTGATGCCGTTTCACCGCTGGCTCCCCGCGGCGATGGTGGCGCCGACGCCGGTGTCGGCATTGCTGCACGCGGTGGCGGTGGTCAAGGCGGGCGTCTTCACCATGCTGAAGGTCGGCATCTACATCTTTGGCATCGACTTTCTGGCCGCAACCGGCGCCTCTGTCTGGCTGATGTGGCTGGCAGCTTTTTCGATCGTCGCCGCCTCGGTCGTGGCGATGACCAAGGATAATCTCAAGGCGCGGCTGGCTTATTCCACCGTCAGCCAGCTTAGCTACATCACATTGGGCATGGCCTTGGCCACCTCGATGGGGGTGCTGGGCGGCGGGATGCACATCGCCATGCACGCAATGGGCAAGATCACGCTGTTCATGTGCGCGGGGTCGATCTATGTGGCCACCCACAAGACCGACATCAGCCAGATGACCGGCCTTGGCCGCATCATGCCGATCACCTTCGGGGCCTTTTTCATCGGCGCATTGTCGATCATCGGCCTGCCGCCACTGGGCGGATCATGGAGCAAATGGCTCTTGATCATGGCCGCGGCGGATACCGGCCAATGGCTGATGATGGTGGTTCTGGGGCTTAGTTCGCTGCTGAACGTGGCCTATCTGTTGCCGGTGGTGGGTCGTGGATACTTCCTGAAAGGCCAGGACATCCCCGCCGACGCAAAAATGAACGAAGCGCCGTGGATGGTCTGGCTGCCGCCCGCCCTGACGGCCGTCGGTTGTATCGTGCTATTCTTCTTCGCGGGCGATATTCAGACATTCTTGTCGCCCATAGTCGCGCCGCGTTAGGGAGCTTCGGATGGCCAGGAAAACCAGCAAGAGAACTTCCGGAAAAGCGGCAGGCAAATCCGCTTTGGACAAGACGAAAAACAAGGCTGCGCATCGGCGCGTGCAACGCAACGAAAAACTGCCCGCGCTTGGCCGGATGATGAGCTGGGTCGACAAGCCGGGCAATGCGGGCAAGATATTCTGGGCGCTGGCCGTGGTGTGCGGGATGCTTTTCGTGGCTGATTTTCTCTATGAAAAACATGGCCATTTCGACGTGGAGCATTTTCCCGGGTTTTACGGCATCTATGGTTTCGTGATGTTCACCATCATCATCCTTGCCGCCAAGACCCTGCGCATTTTCGTTTTGCGGCCGGAAGATTACTACGGCAACAAGGCAGTCGATCGGGAAGAGTACCCCGCTGACCAATTGGGAAAGGTCACGCATGATGGCACTTGATCTGATTCCAACGGCTTTTGTTTTTTTCGCGGCGGCGCCGATCCTGCTGTTGCTGCCGCATGGAAAAGCGCGCGCGACATGGCTGTTGGTATTGCCCGCCCTGGCCGGGTGGCAGGTCTGGTCCTTGGCGCCAGGTGCGGCCGGTCAGGTTCAGTTTTTCGGCTTTACGCTCGAATTGATGCGGGTCGACAAACTGTCGCGCGTCTTCGGGCTGATCTTCTGTCTCGCTGCCTTTATCGGCAATCTCTATGCCTGGCATGTGCGCGATACCGTGCAGCAGATCGCGGCCCTGCTTTACGCCGGCGCGGCAATCGGCGCGGTTTTTGCCGGTGACCTTCTGACGCTGTTTTTCTATTGGGAAGGCACGGCGATCGCGTCGGTCTTTCTGGTCTGGGCGCGCAGGACCGAAGGCGCCTATTACACCGGCATGCGGTACCTGACGATTCAGATCGGTTCGGGGGTGGCGCTGCTTGTGGGGGCGGTGCTGTTTTACCGCGAGACCGGGACAATCGCGTTTGACCGGATGACGCTCGGATCGCCGGGAACCTGGCTGATATTCCTGTCATTCGGGGTCAAATGCGCCTTTCCGCTTCTCCACAACTGGGTTCAGGATACCTACCCCGCCGCGACGATCACCGGCACGGTCATTCTCCAGTCGTTCACAACCAAGCTGGCGATTTACGCCCTGGCACGAGGTTTCGCGGGCACCGAAATCCTGATCTATATCGGAGCGGTGATGACGCTGTTTCCGATTTTCTTTGCAGAAATTGAAAACGATTTGCGTCGGGTTCTGGCCTACAGCACCAACAACCAGCTCGGGTTCATGGTGGTGGGTATCGGCGTCGGCACCGACATGGCGCTGAATGGCGCCGTGTCGCACGCCGTCGCGCATGTTCTTTTCAAGGGCTTGCTGTTCATGACGGTGGGCGCGGCAATGTTCCGCACCGGAACCTCAAAGGCTTCCGAACTCGGTGGCCTTTACCGGACGATGCCACTGACGACAGTGCTTTGCCTGGTCGGTGCCGCGGCGATCTCGGCTTTTCCGCTTTTCTCGGGGTTTGTCACCAAATCGCTCATCATCGATCAGACGGCGGCGCAGCATTACCCGATCATCTGGGCTGCGCTGGTCTTTGCCTCGGCGGGTGTCCTGTCGCATTCAGGGATCAAGATCCCGTTCTTCACTTTCTTTGCACATGACAGCGGCAAGCGCCCGAAAGAAGCACCAGCCCATATGCTGCTCGCGATGGGGCTGGCAGCATTTCTCAGCATCTTTATCGGGGTCTACCCCGATCCGCTCTATGCCCTGCTGCCCTACGCGGTCGATTTCGTACCCTATACGACAAGCCATGTGGTCGGTCAGCTTCAGCTATTGTGTTTTGCCCTGCTGGCCTTTGGCGTCTTGATGCGCAACGGTATCCATCCGCCCGAAATCCGCGGGATCGATCTCGATTTCGACTGGACCTACCGGCGCTTTCTTCCTGATGTGATCGCCGTTGTTGCCATGCAGACGTCGCGCCTTTGGGCAAGGTGGGAACAGTTCGGCATCGGCACGATTAGCCGAATGATATCGGGGCTTTATCGCTCCACAGGGCCAGAAGGGCGCTTTGCCCAGACGTGGCCCACCGGGGTGATGGTGCTCTGGATCGCGATATTGCTGGGGGTGACGCTGATCCTGAATTTCGCCAGTCATGGCTGATGGCCATGGCGCAGCAGCTTGCCGACGAAATCAGGGCCTGCCGCCTCTGCGCGGCGCAATTCGCGGCGACGGCCACGGGCCATGAACCACGCCCGGTCATGTGGTTTCGCCCTGCTGCGCGTGTTCTGATCGCCGGTCAGGCTCCGGGCGCGCGGGTTCATGCTTCGGGCAGGCCCTTTACCGATCCATCGGGCGATCGTTTGCGCGAATGGCTGGGGCTGGACGAGGCGGAATTCTATGATCGCGACAGGCTGGCGATCGTACCGATGGCGTTTTGTTTTCCGGGCTATGACGCCAAGGGTTCCGACCTGCCGCCGCCGCGCCGGTGTGCGCAACACTGGCGGCGACGGGTGCTCGACAGCCTGCCCGAGCTTCGGGTCATTTTTCTTGTCGGCGGCTATGCCCAGCAATGGCATCTGGGCCGCGAGGCGGTCAAGGGCGGTGTGGCGGCAACGGTCGCCCGTTGGCGCGACCATGCACCAGGCACCTTTTGTCTGCCCCATCCGTCCTGGCGCAACTCGGGCTGGCTAAGGCGCAACCCGTGGTTCGAAACCGATCTTTTGCCCGTGGCGCGGGCGCAGGTGCGAAAAGCGATGGACCATGGTTGAAACCGCACTGGACCGCGCCCATGGCGCGATGGAAACGGCCCCGGAAGACGATACGGCCCGGTTGGCGTTTTATCATGCCATCGCAGATACCGAGCTTTTCCTGCTGTTGAAATCCGAAGCCCTTGGCGACGATATCACACCGGAGATATTCGACCTTGAAGAGGGTCGTTTCGTCATGACTTTCGATCTGGAAGAGCGGCTGGCGGAATTCTGTGACAACCCTGCCCCGTTTGCCGCCTTGCCCGGGCGGGTGATCGCGGGGGCCCTGGCGGGTCAGGGCATCGGCATCGGGGTGAATCTCGGGGTGGCGCCTTCGGCGTTTCTGATGCCGCCCGAGGCACTGGGGTGGCTTGCCGACACCTTGGCGGCAAGACCACATCTGACAAAAGCACGCCCCGTGGCATTCGATACCCCGGACGGGTTGCCCGCAAGGCTGGCAGAGGCGCTGGCGCAGCGGCTGGAACAGTTGCCGGGTCTGGCGCGGCGGGCCTTTCTGGCTCGGGTGACATATGAGGGGGGGCAGCAAGGCCATCTGCTGGCCGTTGAGGGGGCAGATGCCCGAAATCAGCCGGCGATCGCCAAGGCGGTTTCCGAAACCCTGGTCTTTTCGGGCCTTGAAGCGGGAGAGCTGGATGTGACCTTTCTGGCAGCTGATGTTCATGTTCCCGCCGATCTGCGCCGCTTGGCGCACGGTATCGACATACCGGAAGGCAAACCCGCTCCGCAGCCCGCCCGCACCGCCACCGCCCCCGGAATGGATCCGGCAAGGCCGCCGAAACTCCGGTAGGGCCGGCCCGATCCGCACCTCATGGCGATTCAGGGATTTCCTGGAACGCCATTGTTGATGGACCAGGAATTTCGCGTCACGCTCTAGTAACCGCGCGCCCGGTCGACCAGATACAGTAATGGTTCGCCGGCCTCGCTGCGGCGGATGTTTTCGGCGACGACCTTGGCGGCGCTGCCTGCCCGCGTATCGGCGGCGATATGCGGTGTCACCGTGACATTGGGGTGGCCCCAATAGGGATGTTCGGGGGGCAGCGGTTCGATGCGGAACACATCGAGCGTGGCGTGGCCGATTTGCCCTGAATCCAGGGCCGCCAGAAGAGCGTCATCGTCGATCAATGGCCCCCGGCCGGGGTTGATGATCACCGAACCCCTGGGCATCAGGCCGAGACGCGCCCCGTTCAGCAGGCTTTCGGTCTCGGGTGTGCTCGGCAAGAGCGTGACAAGGATGTCGGCGCGGCCCAATGCCGCCCGCAGGCCATCTTCACCCCAAAGGCATGTTATGCCGGGGATGGTTTTTTGCGTACGGCTCCACCCGGTTACCGGAAAATTCAATGCCGCCAACGCCTGACCCGCGGCGGAACCCAAGGCCCCCATCCCCAGAATGACCACCCGGCGCTGCCGAGCGATCGGCGGCAGGGCCGCATGACGCCAGACGCCGTCCTGCCCGCGAATATGGGTGTCCATACCCAGGTGATGGCGCAATACATGGCCCACCACATATTCGACCATGCCTTCGGTCAATTCGCGGTCGACCATCCGGCAAAGCGGCTGGGTCAGGGTCGGATTGGTGACAATGCGTTCGACCCCCGCCCAAAGGCTTAGCACCGCCTTGCAGTTCCGATACGGTGAAAAATCGAACGTGCCGCGAGTGGGTGAAAAGATCAGATAGTCCACCGACGCCGGGTCGGGCGCGCTGTCCGACAGGGTCGCATCCAGCCCGGCCTCGGCGAAGGCGTTGCTCAGTGGCACCTGGTAGTCGGGCCAGCTTTCGGCACCGGCAGCAAAGAACACATTTATGGGCATCGTCTACCTCGGTCGGTGAATATGGGCGCTTTGCACGAGCCCGAAGGCCCCAAGCAGAATGATCATGGCCGTCCCGCCGTAAGAGACGAGCGGCAAGGGAACCCCCACAACCGGCATCAGCCCCGTCACCATCGCCATATTGACGGTGAAGAACAGAAAAAATGTCCCTGCCACGCCATAGGTCAGCAGGGATGAATACCTGTCCCTGTTCGACATGGCCGAGCCGATACAGAATCCGACGATCAGTACATAAAGCGACAGAAGCGATAGCGTGCCAACAAACCCGAATTCCTCGGCCAAAGTGGTGAAAATGAAATCGGTGTGTTTTTCGGGCAGGAAATTCAACCGTGATTGCGTACCTTGCATGAAACCCTTGCCGGCCCAGCCCCCCGACCCAAGCGCGATCTGCGCCTGGGTGATGTTATAGCCGGCCCCGAGCGGATCGCTGCCCGGATCGAGGAACGTATCGATCCGCCTGAATTGATAGTCCTTGATGAGCTGCCAGGTTGTGCCGCGGCTTTCGAACACGGCAAAGACCAGTGCCACCACCAGCGCGATCACGGTTCCGAAATACCACAGGCTGACACCTGCGACGAACATCACGATGGCGCCGCCCGCCACCAGCAGGATCGCTGTTCCAAGGTCGGGCTGCTTGAGCACCAGAAATGTCGGCATCAGGATGATGGCGACCGCGATCAAGACCCAGAGCGGATGCGATGTCTTCTGGATGTCGAGCCAATCGTAATAGGCGGCCAGCAGCATCACCAATGCGACTTTCATCAATTCCGACGGTTGCAGGCGCAAGCCCGCGCCAAATTCGATCCAGCGCTGTGCACCCATCCCGACAGAGCCGAACAGATCCACCGCCACCAACAACAAGAGCGCGACGATATAGGCGACAGCGGACACGTTGCGCCAGAACCATATCGGTACAAGGCCGATCACCAGCATTCCGGTCATGCCGATGGCGAACCGTTTCATTTGCGGTTCGGCCCAGATTTCGAGCCGCCCCCCGGCAACCGAATAGAGCATCAGAAAGCCGATCGAAGCGACGGCCGTGAGCAGGACCACCAGCGGCCAGTTGACGTATAATATCTTGCGAAGGCCGACAGGTACGGTCTTGACGTTATACTCAAGATAGCTCATGCGCGCGAATACCCGCCCGAGGGGCCTTGCGGATCGCGCAATGGCAATGCGTCGCGCTCGGCCTCGATCCGGTTGCGCTGGCTCTTGGGGTAGGCTGTCAAGGGCGGGAAGCCATCGTTCAGTGCCTGCAACACTATGTCGCGGGCAATCGGGGCGGCTGTCGTCGATCCGCCGCCGCCATGTTCGACGACGACCGACACTGCGATCCTGGGATCGTCGAAAGGTGCGAAGCTGATGAAAAGCGCGTGGTCGCGCCGTTCCCATGGCAGATCACTGTTCGAGGTGACGCCGCGCGCGCGTTCGGCGGCGGTGATGTTTCTGACCTGGCTGGTGCCGGTCTTGCCGGCCATTCTCATCGTGTCGTCGACAATGCGCGAGCCATAAGCGGTGCCGCGCCGGCTGTTGGATACCTGGAACATGCCCTTGCGGACGGCCCGCAAATGGTTTTCGTTCAACCCCAGCGCGGGCGCATCGAATGGCGAAAGCTCAGTGCCGCCGATTGCACGGATCAAGCGCGGCATGACCGCCCTGCCGGTACTGATCCGCGCGCTCATCACGGCGAGTTGCAGCGGCGAAGCCAGCACATATCCCTGGCCGATCCCGGCATTGAGTGTGTCGCCGATCAGCCAGGACTTTCCGTATCTTCCCAGTTTCCACGCCTTGTCGGGCGCCAGGCCTTCTGAAATTGCCGACATCGGCAGATCGAACTTTTCGCCGATCCCCAGCCGCCGCGCCATGGCCGAGATGTTTTCGATCCCGGTGCGCTGGGCGACTTCGTAGAAAAAGACATCGCAGGATTGCTCAAGGCTCTCGACCAGATTCACATGACCATGGCCGCCCCTTTTCCAGCAATGAAACCGGCGGTTGCCAAGCTCGGTATAGCCCCGGCAATAAACCGTTTCATCCTCCGAAATGGCGCCCGACCCCATCGCCGCCAGCGCTGTCACCATTTTGAATGTGGATCCGGGCGGATAGGCACCCTGGACCGATTTGTCGGCAAGCGGCCGGTGATCGTTCTCGGTCAGCGCCCGATAGTCCGGGCCGGAAATGCCGCGCACGAAAAGGTTCGGATCAAAACTGGGTGCCGAGACCGCGGCGAGGATATCGCCGGTCTGGACATCCAGCACCATGGCCGCCGCGCTATCCTCGCCAAGCCGGGCCAGCACATAGTTCTGCAATTTCTGGTCGATGGTTATCTGGACATTCTCGCCGGGATCGCCTTCCTTGCGGTTCAGTTCCCGCATGATCCTTCCGGTCGCATTGACTTCGATCCGGCGTGTCCCGGCCTTGCCGCGCAATTCCTTCTCCAGCCGTGCTTCGACGCCCAGCTTGCCAATCTGGAATCGCGGGATCTGCAACAGGGGATCCGGGTCGGACAGTTTCGACAGGTCATAATCGCTCACCGGCCCGACATAGCCCAGAACATGGGCAAAGTCGGGGCCAAGCGGATAGACGCGCGACAGACCCACTTCGGTCGACACGCCCGGCAAGGCGGGCGCATTGACCGCGACACTGCTGAAATCCGTCCAGCTAAGCCGGTCGGCGACGGTTATCGGCAATGTCGGGCTGCGGCGCGCGACTTCCTTGCGGGTGTCTTCGATTTCCGCATCCGTCAGCGGCAGCAATCGCGCAAGGCGGCCCAAAACGTCGTCGGTGTCGCCGGCATCCTCACGGGTGATCGTGATGCGGTAGTTCTGTTCGTTGCCGGCAACCAGTGTCCCGTTGCGATCGAAAATCAAGCCACGCGCCGGCGGCAACAGGCGGACCTTGATGCTGTTTTCCTCGGCAAGAAGCCGGAATTGATCTGCCTGATCAACCTGCAGGTAACGCATCCTGAAAGCCAATGTGCCGACGAAAATCGCCTGCATGGAGCCCAGGAGCATGCCTCTGCGGCTGATCCCGCGATAACTGTCGATCGCATCGCGCGTTGTTCTTCTCATCGCCGGTGCCCCAATGCGTCGACTTCGCCCGTCGCCGCCTTGCGCAGGCCAAAGGCGAAGTGCGAAACCAGAACCATGACCGGATAGGCGGCAATCGTCGACAGCGCCTGCAACAGTGTCAGCCCGAACCCGGTTTGCGGCACGACAAGAATGGCCAGGACCAATCGGTTGATAACGGCAATAGCCAGAATGACACCACTGGTAACAGCCCATTCCAACATGAAAGGCAAATCACGAAAATCTGATTCGCGCGAACGGAGAAATTCCGTGCCCGTCAGCACCAGGAGCGCCCAAAGCCCCGGCGGCCGCATTGTCAGCAGATCATCGATCAGAAATACCGGCGCCACGATCAGCACCGGTACATATTCCGGACGCCGCTGAACCCAGACCAAGGTCAGGCACAACAAGACATCCGGGCCCGGCCAACGCCCCGGAACCGCCGTCAGGGGTAGCAGCCGGACAAAGAGAATGAGCATGGCGAGGCCCACAAACAGGGATCTGTGGGCGAAGCGGGAGGTGAAAATCGGATCAACCATCGCTGCCGCCGATCCCCGGTTCCGGCGCGGGTTTTTCGGCAGGGCGGGGGGGTACGACCAGATTGCCGGCCTCCGATATCTTCTCGGCGGGATGGCTTCGCAGGACCCGAAGGTAATTGAGCCGCTGGTAGTCGGCCGAAAGGCGCACGCGCAGGCGCCCGTTCGCCTTTTCGACCTCACCCACCAAAAGACCGGCGGGAAACAGCCCGCCGTCGCCCGATGATACGACCCGGTCTCCGGGTCTGACTTGTTCGGGCGTTTCCACGAATTCAATCGGCGGCGTTGCCGTATTGTCTCCGACCAGCATCGCCTTTTGCCCGGAAGGCTGGATCGTCACCGGAATGCGACTGGATGCATCGGTAAGCAGGATGACCCGCGCGGTCGAATTCCCGACGCCGGAAATCCGCCCCACCAGCCCCAGCCCGTCCATAGTGGCCCAGCCGTCGATGATCCCGTCGCGGGAGCCGACATTGAGCAATACCGATTGTCTGAAAGGCGAGCCGCTATCAGCCAGAACAACGCCTGAAACCGTTGTCAGCTTGGGGTCGAGGCGCACCTGGTTTTGCGCCAGCAGTTTGGCATTTTGCTGTTCCAGCTGCACGGCGGCCTCTTTCCACGCTTTCATCTTCTGCAATTCGCGCCTGAGTTCCTGGTTCTGTTCGACAATGCGCGCGTAGGATTGAAAGCCCTCGGCCATGCCGACAAGCTTGGTCACCGGCACCAGTGCCCAGTCGAAATTGGGCACCACCTTGTCGATGAAGGCGGAGCGCATCCGCTCCACGCGCGGGCTGTCGATGCGCCAGATCAAGAAGATCGCCGTCAGCGACACCACAAGCACCGCAATCAGAATCCGGCGCACTGGTCCTTGAAAATCGTGATCGGCAATGCGGTCTCGTGCCACGGTGGCCTCGCTTTGGGCGCTGGGCCATCGGCTCAGCTATCGTAGTCTATCACATGACGCAGCTGTTTTTCATATTCCAGTGCCTTGCCCGTACCCAGCGCCACGCAGTTGAGGCACTGGTCGGCGATGGAGATCGACAGCCCCGTCTGTTCGCGCAACGCGAGGTCAAGTTCCCCCAGCAAGGCCCCGCCCCCCGTCAGCATCACCCCCCGATCGACAATGTCGGCGGCCAGATCGGGCGGTGTCGCCTCAAGTGCGGTCATCACCGCCTCGCAGATCTGTTGTACCGGTTCGGCCAATGCCTCGGCGACCTGCGCCTGGTTGATCTCGATTTCCTTGGGAACCCCGTTCAGCAGATCCCGGCCGCGTATCTGCATCGCCGCTCCGCGCCCGTCATCGGGCATCCGCGCGGTGCCGATCGAGGTCTTGATCCGTTCGGCGGTGCTTTCGCCGATCAGCAGGTTCTGCTGACGGCGCAGGTAGGAAATAATCGCTTCATCCATCCGGTCGCCACCGACCCGGACCGAGCGGGCATAAACGATGTCGCCGAGGCTGAGCACGGCGACTTCGGTCGTCCCGCCACCGATATCGACGACCATCGAACCGGTCGGATCGGTGATCGGCATTCCCGCGCCGATGGCGGCCGCGATGGGTTCGGCAATAAGACCCGCGCGGCGTGCGCCCGCCGACAGAACCGACTGGCGGATGGCGCGTTTTTCCACCGGCGTCGCGCCATGCGGCACACAGACGATGATCTTGGGTTTGGAGAATGTCGTCCGTTTGTGAACCTTGCGGATGAAATGCTTGATCATTTCTTCGGCCACGTCGAAATCGGCAATCACCCCTTCGCGCATCGGCCGGATCGCTTCAATGCTGCCGGGGGTGCGGCCAAGCATCAGCTTGGCATCCTCGCCAACGGCCAGTACCTGTTTCTTGCCATCCTTGACGTGATAGGCAACCACGGAAGGTTCGTTCAGAACGATCCCCTTGCCACGGACATAGACAAGCGTATTCGCCGTGCCCAGGTCGATCGCCATATCGGACGAAAACAGCCCGCCTAACCATGCCATGTCGTGATCCCGTCAGCCAACAAAAAAACAGCCCGCGACTCGCATCGGCGCAGGCCGACGCTCTTATAAGCCCAGGCAGGCGACGGCGAAAGGGGCCTTGGCCCATGGATTTGCGGCTTTCCGCCGTTCGGAATTTCGGCGGTTTGCGGCATCGGCGTGTAGGCCCATGCCGGAAATCTTCAAGAAACCGACTTCAGCTCATCTTCCTTCGGCTTGGTCTTTTCGCGCCGCACCACAAGATTGTTGAGCGCGTTGACATAGGCCTTGGCGCTGGCGACGACCGTATCGGTATCGGAAGACTGTCCGGTGACGATCTTGCCGTCTTCCTCGAGGCGCACCGAAACCGTGGCCTGTGCGTCGGTTCCCTCGGTCACGGCATGAACCTGATAGAGCGCCAGCCGGGCGTTGTGCGGGAAGAGTTTCTTGATCGCGTTGAACGTGGCGTCAACCGGGCCATCGCCTGTGGCCGCAACCTCGTGATCGGTGCCATCGACGGTCAGTGTCAGTTCCGCCGATTGCGGCGCCTCGGTGCCGCAGACGACGCGCAGGTACCTGACCTGAAGATGGCCGCCACCGGCATTGGCATTGGTGTCGCGCATCAACGCCAGCAGGTCTTCGTCATAGATTTCCTTCTTGCGGTCGGCCAACGCCTTGAAGCGCACAAAGACATCGTTGAGCTGGTTGTCGGCCAGATCGTGGCCCAGATCCTTCAGCTTGGAGCGCAGCGCGGCCCGACCCGAATGCTTGCCCATCACCAGGTTGGTGGCGGCCAGGCCGATATCCTCGGGGCGCATTATCTCGAACGTTTCGGCGTTTTTCAGCATGCCGTCCTGGTGGATGCCGGATTCGTGGGCGAATGCGTTCTTGCCAACAATCGCCTTGTTGAACTGAACGGCAAAGCCTGACACGGCGGCGACGCGGTGCGAAATGTTCATGATCTTGGTGGTGTCGATGCCGGTCCGGTAGGGCATGATGTCATTGCGCACTTTCAGTGCCATCACCACTTCTTCCAGCGCGGTATTTCCCGCACGCTCGCCCAGACCGTTGATCGTGCATTCGATCTGCCGTGCGCCGGCCTCGACCGCCGCCAGGGCATTGGCCGTCGCCATGCCAAGGTCATTGTGGCAATGCGTGGCAAAGACGATACCGTCGGCGCCGGGCACCTTTTCGCGCAGCATCCGGATCAGATCGGCGCTTTCGCGCGGCGCGGTATAGCCCACCGTATCGGGGATGTTGATTGTGGTGGCCCCGGCCTTGATGGCGATTTCGACCACGCGGCACAGATAGTCGTGCTCTGTCCGTGTCGCATCCATCGGCGACCATTGCACGTTGTCGCACAGGTTGCGGGCATGGGTCACCGTGTCGTGGATTTTCTCGGCCATCTGATCCTTGTCGAGGTTCGGGATCGCCCGGTGCAGCGGCGAGGTGCCGATGAAGGTATGAATGCGCGGACGGCGCGCGTGTTTGACCGCTTCCCAGCAGCGGTCGATATCCTTGAAATTGGCCCGCGCCAGCCCGCAGATCACGGCGTTTTTCGCCTGTTTCGAAATCGCCGACACCGCTTCGAAATCACCTTCCGAGGCGATGGGAAACCCTGCTTCGATGATATCGACGCCCATTTCATCGAGCAGATCGGCGATTTCCAGCTTTTCGGTATGGGTCATGGTGGCGCCCGGCGATTGTTCGCCGTCGCGCAGCGTCGTGTCGAAGATCACCACGCGGTCCTGTTCGGGTTTATCTGTCATCTTTCTGGCTTTCCTGTTTCCCTAGCATCTGACGGGCGCTGATCACCTCCGAGCGGTCGCGCCCAGGAGAGCACGCTCAGAGGAGGCTAAGGAGCAGTAGATCGCGGAGCATGAGGGCACCCCGGGCACCCGTGCATGGCTGGTTATGCAAGCTCGGTTTCATGGCCGCGACTATACGCACCCGGCCGGAAAGGAAAAGCGAAAAGTGATACGGGCACCGGCGGGCGTTGCGGGCGTTGCCGATCAATCCGCCCCGCGCAAATCCGGCGGCGCCTTCGCGAAACGCCCGTCGCCGGCGAATCAGTTGCCGGTGTCAGTTGTGGCGGAAGTTGTCTCAGGTGTTGTCAGCGTGCCGTCGGTCCAGCCACCGACGGCCGTTTCGCCCGTGGCATAGCGCATCGTGCCCTGGCCTTGCCGTTTGCCCGCGCTGAAGTTGCCTTCATACACATCGCCGTTCGCATAGGTCGCAATGCCCTGGCCGTCCATTTCGCCGGCTTTCCAGGTGCCGACATAGCGAAAACCGTCCGGCGTGATCATTTCGCCCTGGCCTTCACGCTGCCCGGCAACGAATTCACCGGTATAGACATTGCCATCCGCATAGGTGGCCACACCTTTCCCTTCGCGCTGGCCATCCACCCATTGGCCGTCATAGGAATAGCCATCCGGGTAGGTCATTTTGCCCTGGCCATGGTTCCTGCCATCCTTGAACGCGCCGACATAGACCGGGCCGTTCGCGTAGGTCGCTGTGCCTTCGCCTTCGATCACGCCGTCTTTCCAGGTTCCCTCGTAGGTCGATCCGTCCGCGTAGGTGATCTTGCCGGTGCCATTGGCAAGATCATTGGCAAACTGGCCTTCATAGACCGAACCATCGGGATAGGTCGCCTTGCCTTCGCCCTCGATCCGCCCTTCGGCCCATTCCCCATCGTAGATGTAGCCGTCCGCGCCCTGAAAAATCCCGTGCCCCTGGCGCTTGTCGTCGACGAAAGAACCGGTATAGACATCGCCGTCTGCATAGGTGACCTTGCCTTCGCCCTGACGCTTTCCGTCGACAAGATTTCCTTCGAAGATGTCGCCATTCGCCTGGGTAAGCTTGCCCGCGCCATTCATCTGGCCCGCTTTCCAGCCCCCCTCATAGACCAGCCCGTCCGGCAGTGTCAGCTTGCCCTGGCCGGCCCGCTGGCCGTTGAGCATGTCGCCTTCATAGACCGCGCCATCCGGGTATGTGATCCGGCCCTTGCCTTCCTTGACGTTGTTCACCCAATCGCCGTCATATGTGTATCCGTTGGGGTTTTCGATCTTGCCTTTGCCGTTATGCAGGGCCTTGCTGAAACTGCCGGTATAGACAACGCCGTTGGCGTAATGGGCGACCCCTTCGCCCTCGATTTCGCCGTCGACCCAGTTGCCCTCGTACTGGCCGCCGTCGGCAAAGGTGATCTTGCCGTGGCCCTGCGGCTTGCCCTTGACGAACTGGCCTTCATAGACCGATCCGTTCGGGTAACGGGCCACGCCCTGACCGAGGATCTCGCCCTCGACCCAATCGCCGGTATATTCGTACCCGTTCGGCAGCCGGTAGGTGCCGGTGCCATGTTGCAACCCGTCCTTGAAAGTGCCTTCGTAGATACCGCCGTCGTCATATTCCTTGCTGATGATCTCCTGACCAAGCGCGACACCGGCCGCAAGAAACACGGTCAGAGCCAGCGAAGCCCGAATCCCCAATCCACCAAAAAGGTTCATTCTTTATCCAAGCCTCTGCGTTGCAATGGTTGTGCAATTCGTCATCAGGGCGTTGGCCCGATTCGACGGATACATTTTCAACACCGGGTACATTTACCACATGAAAGCCTAGTTGCAGAGGCGCGCCATGACAAGCCATCGGCCGCCATCTTGATCGGGTGTTGCGGGATTGCGGGGCGATGGCTTTTCATCGCTCTCAGGTCTGATAAGAGAAAGGCGGGCAAGACAGGAAAATCCATGGCCGACAAATTTCGCCTTACCCTGGCGCAGATGAATCCCACCGTCGGGGCGCTTGCGTCCAATGTCGCCAAGGCGCGGGCGGCGTGGCAGGACGGCCGCCAGGCGCGGGCCGACATGGTGGCCCTGACCGAAATGTTCATCACCGGGTATCAGACCCAGGATCTGGTACTGAAACCGGCCTTCGTGACCGCGGCAATGGCGGCAATCGAAGCTTTGGCCAGGGACTGCGCCGATGGGCCCGCGTTGGGGGTCGGCGGCCCGTTTCGCGATGACAGCGGGCTTTACAATGCCTATTGGGTGCTCAAGGACGGCAAGGTTGCCGCAAGGGTTCTGAAGCATCATTTGCCCAATGATACCGTTTTTGATGAAGAACGCCTTTACGCCTCGGCCCCGGTCAGCGGGCCCTATGCTGTCGGCGCCGTGCGCATCGGCACCCCGATCTGCGAAGACGCCTGGTTCGATGACGTGACGGAAACTCTGGCCGAAACCGGCGCCGAAATACTGCTCGTACCCAACGGTTCACCCTATTACCGGAACAAGTATGACCGCAGGGTCGCCCTGATGGTGGCGCGGGTGATCGAAACCGGGCTGCCGCTCGTCTATCTCAACATGGTCGGCGGCCAGGACGATCAGGTTTTCGACGGCGGCAGTTTCGTCATCAATCCAGGGGGGGAACTCGCGGCGCAACTGCCCGTTTTCGAAGAACACATCCGCCATGTGGATTTCGAACGCCGCCCGAAAGGCTGGCGCGCGGTGCGCACCGAACTGGTTCCGATCCCCGATGAATGGGAACAGGATTACCGGGCGATGGTCACCTCGTTGCGCGATTACCTGCACAAGACCAGATTCACCAAGGTCCTGCTGGGGCTTTCGGGCGGTATCGACAGCGCCATCGTGGCGGCGATTGCCGCCGACGCGATCGGGCCGGCGAATGTGCGCTGCGTGATGCTGCCGTCGGAATATACGTCGGCCCATTCGCTGGAAGATGCGGCATCGGTCGCGGCCGCCCTTGGCTGCCAGCTTGACAATGTGCCGATCTCCGGGCCGCGCGCCGCGGTCACCGAGGCGCTCGCGCCGCTGTTCGCGGGCACCCAACCGGGCATTGCCGAGGAAAACATCCAGTCGCGCCTGCGTGGCCTCATGCTGATGGCCCTGTCGAACAAGTTCGGCGAGATGCTGCTGAGCACCGGCAACAAATCCGAAGTGGCGGTCGGATATGCGACGATCTACGGCGATATGGCCGGCGGCTACAACCCGATCAAGGATCTTTACAAGACGCGGGTGTTCGAGACCTGCCGCTGGCGCAACGCCAATCATCGCCAATGGATGAAGGGGCCGGAAGGCGAGGTGATCCCCGAACGGGTGATCAGCAAGCCGCCTTCGGCGGAATTGCGCGACAACCAGAAGGACGAAGACAGCCTGCCACCTTACGACATGCTGGATGCGATCCTTGAAAGACTGATCGAAGGCGACCTATCGGTGGCCGATGTGGTGGCGGCGGGGTTTGACCGGGCGACTGTCAAAAAGGTCGAACAGCTTGTCTACACAAGTGAATACAAACGCTTCCAGTCTGCCCCGGGCGTGCGGCTGACAAAAAAGGCATTCTGGCTCGACCGGCGCTATCCGATCGTCAACCGCTGGCGGGATGACAGTTGAAACGGGCAACACTCCGATCTGAAACCAGGTCTGAAACCAGGAACGCGCCAATGCTCGCCCATCCAGCGTTGCCCCCCCCGACGGCGCTGAGATGAAACGGTCGCACATCAACCGGATCCTCGCCGAGGCCGATGAAACGATCCGCCGTTTCGGATTTGTGCTGCCGCCCTTTGCGTATTGGACGCCGCGCGGCTTCAAGGCAAACGCGGATCGTGCCGCGCATGTGATCGCCGCCCGATGTGGATGGGACATTACCGACTATGGCGCGGACCGGTTTCGCGAACTGGGGCTCGTCCTCTTTACGCTACGCAATGGCCTCCTTGCGGAACTGCGTCGCGGCGGCGGCATGTGTTATGCGGAAAAACTGCTGATTTCACGGCAGGATCAGGTTTCGCCAATGCATACCCATGTGATCAAGGTCGAAGATATCGTCAATCGCGGCGGGGCGACGCTGGTTGTGGAACTGTTCGGCTCTGACGATAACGGCGCTTTTGGCGAAGATAGGGGCGGGACGGTTCTCTGTGATGGCATCCGCCGCAGTTACGGACCAGGCGAAAAGCTGAAGCTGGCCCCAGGTGAAAGCGTCACCCTGAGACCCGGTGACTGGCACGCCTTTTGGGGCGATGGCGGTGATGTGTTGATCGGCGAGATTTCGACGGTCAATGACGATGAGACGGACAATATCTTTCGTGATCGCATCGGGCGGTTCGCCAGTATCGAAGAAGACGAAGCTCCTGCGCATCTCCTGGTCGGTGATTATCGCAAATGGTTTTCATGACGGATCGCGGCGTGCTGCGCCATTGCCAAAATGGCACCGATTCAGGTCAAACGACGCTTATTGTGGCGGAAAGCGTTGTTTCGCCGTGCCGAAGCTACTAAAATATCGCCGCACACAAGGGTAGCTCGTTGTCCCCAGGCGACGATCCGGATGAGCGGAAACCGGCGTGTGCCCCGGGTGTTTGCGCCCGGGATGGCTGCTTTGGGGTGGGGAATTGGGAAAGTGACCGATGGGTTTGTGCCATCGCCGTCGCTTGATGCGGATGGCGATTTGCCAGGGTTCCAGGAACTCCTGAGCACGCAAAGTTTTGTCGAACGCATGGAAGCGGCGCGCATAAGGCGTGCCCAGGTGTTGGCGAAAGAGACGCAAGACACTGACGGAAAGCCGGTTTTTCTGAAATCCACGCGGCCCTGGGAAAAAGCCGAACTCACGATCCACGAAAAGTCCAACGCTCAGGAAGCACCACAATTGGTGGCGGAGCCCGAACCGGCCGCTGCGCCGCTGCTGTTGGCATCCTCCATGCGCCGCATTCCGGACAGGAACATTCTGGTTCTGGCCAATGCCGATCCGATCGTTGCCGCCGCCCTTCCCGCAAGGCCCCGGATCACCGTCGCGCGTGTGGCGGGGGGATTCGCTCTGGGCGCTTCGATGGGCCTTGGGCTTGCCGTTGCCGGCGGATTGATAACGGGCGGCAACCCGGCAAGGGTGCCGCAGACGGAAACCGACGTCGCGCTGGCAGAGCCCGTGTCGACCGGGCCGGCCGCCATGTCTCCGGGCGCGCCGGAATCAGGGCCGGCCACGCCGCTTGGCGCCTCTGCCATGCCGGTTGCCGCACGGGTTGCGCCAGCGGCCGAACCAGTGGCCGAACCAACCACACCGGCGCTGCCGCAAATCAAACTTTCGCTGCCCCTTCAGCCCGGCTTGCGCGGTGCGCAGGTCGATCGGCCGGTAGCGGCGATCCGTCACCAGCCAGACGCGCCGCTGGTAACCGTCATGCCCGCGCAAGTGGCCAGCGATGCGGCGGCCCCCCGGACCTTTCAGGCGGTCTCGCCGCCAAGACCCGCCCCGAGCATCGGCGCGAAGGGCCAGGCGCTGCGCCAGAACGCCCGCGGGTTCGAGACAGACGGGGCCGTCCGGGCACCCGGCGTCATTTCAAAAGTGGCGCTTGTCTCTGCTCCGGCGGGGCTGACCGGCGGTTTGACGGCCAAGGATACACCGCTGCCCGCCACCGCCGCGCCCGCCGGACGGCCGAAGGTGGCCTTTGGTGTGCCCGCCGCGATTTTTGGCACTGAAACGCCTGTATCGTCCTCGCCCGGCCTCGGCCCGACCCCCGCGGTCGATTCCGGGGTGGCCGCGCCGTTTGCGCTGATTTCCCTGGCAACGCCCGAGGCCGATTTCGCACTCTCCGGAAATGCCATGATCGCTCCCGCGCCCTATGCCGCGATGGACGATGGCAGCCTGATCGATTTCGCGGCCTACCACATCATGCTCAACGCGCCGGGCAGCATGAAGGATGCCGATGTCGCCAATGTTGTCGGGTCCTTGACCGATGCCGGGTTTGCCATCGGTGATCCCGTGCGCGTCTCTTTCCGGATCAGCGCCAATCAGGTCAGGTTCTTTCATCCGGCCGATGCCGAGGTGGCGCAGATCCTTGCCGATGAAATCGACGCGACAGCGCGGGATTTCACGACTTTCAGACCCGCCCCCCCGTCGGGAAGCATCGAGATATGGCTGGCCGGCGCAGGTACAGCCAAATCCGCCGCCAAGCGCACGGCGACCAAAAAGCAAGCACAAGAACCGTTATCCGAGGCCGCGAAAATCCAGGCGCTTCGGGATCGGCTGATATTGCAGCTCAGAACGGGCCAGCACCTATGACATGTGAAACCGAGAATTCGCCAATGAATGTTCACGCCCTCAAGGGGACGGGCATGTTTTCCGGCCTCGCCGGACGGGCCGGGCCAGATGGCGCCCTTGCGCCATGCAAAGGCCTGTCTTGCCATGAGCGCGGCAGGCAAGGGAGGGGGGGGTAATGCCAGGACCGAAATTGACTGCCATCATCACTGCATTGATCATGATAACCGGCGCTTCGGGCGCCAATGCAGAATATTCTCTGGCACAGCTTCAGGAGTTGGAGAGACTGGTTCTCGGCAAGAATTGCAAATCGCTCTGGGCTTATTTGCAGCTGCATCCTGAAATCCTTGCTGGCAACGACCCCCTGGCAAAAGAGCTTCAGGTCTTCGTGCAGAGCACGCAGCGCGGTTTGCTGAATTGCTTCGCTGCGACAACGGTCGCCGTTGTGCCGACGGTTCCGCCGCCGCCTACCGCCGCAACCAAGAATTTTGTCGCAACGATCGGGGCGTCTTACTAGACTGAGCCATCGGACCGGAAAGGACCAGACGATGGGACAGCGCCCCAGCATAGCCTATGTGATCGACCCAAGGTTTCCCGGCGGCACCTCTTCGGCCATTGCACAGGAACTGCGCGTCACGTCGCGGATGGCAGATGTCACGGTCCACGCGGTCGCCTCGCAAATGTTCAGTGGAACCGATATCGCACCGCAGCTGAAACGGACGCTTGCCGATCTGGGCCTGAATGTGATCTGGGATCGTCCGGCCATCGCCGCGGACATGGTTGTCATTCACAACCCGACTTTCCTGAAATTTCAAAAAACATGGAATGCAAGGATAATTGCGCGGCAAGTCGTCGTGGTTACGCATGAAAATTTCCTGCGGCCCGGGCGGATCGAGGCTTTTGACGTGGCGTCCTGCCTTGGCCTGATCGATCGTTGCGCGTTCGCCCTGCGCAAGACCATCGCCCCGATCTCGGCCTATAACCGGCGCACGGTCAGCGACTGGCTCGCTCAAAACCCCGTGTGCCAATGGAATGTCCTTGCGCGCGACTGGTTCAACATCTGCGACTTCCCGATACTGGCGCCAAATCGGTCGCCCCGCGACCGCCGCGGCCGCCATTCCCGCCCCGGATTCGAGAAATTCCCCGCCCTGGAAGATATGGATCGCTGTTTTCCCGACCATGCCGCGCGAAATGTCATTCTGGGCGGCGACACCTATTTGGAAACGGGGCCGCAGCGCCCGCATTGGGAAATTCACTCGTTCCGGGCCATTGAAATCGCTGATTATTTCGCGATGATCGATTTCATGGTTTATTTTACCGCCCCCACATGGCGCGAAAGTTTCGGGCGCGTCCTTGCCGAGGCGATCGCCGCCGGCAAGGTCGTGATTTCCGACGCGGGCACCGCGTCGGCCTTCGGTCAGGCCGTGGTTGCGGCAAAACCGTCCGAGGTGGACGCGATCATCGGGCATTTCGTCGCCCATCCGGCTGAATACAGACGGCACGTCCTGAAAGCGCAGGCCCGGCTTGCCGATTTTTCCGCGCAAGCGTTCGGCAAGATGTTGCAAGAGGTGTTGAGCGCGCCGGTCGGGGTGGCCGCATGATTCTGGTCGAAGCCGGCGAATGCAGTGAAAGATCGCATGATGCCAAGGTATTGTTCGCGTTGCAGCTTGCCCGGCGCGGCTATGCGGTGGCCATTGATGACAAGGGTATTCCGCAAGCTCTCGACCGCAACCAGAAATTTGAGATCGCGCCTTTGCTGGTCGAAATACCGCCCGAGGCATTGACACATCTGGTCATTATCGGCGCCGAAAACATCGACAACGAAACGCTTTTGCGATTGCGCGATCACGCATTGGGACCAAAGGTGAAGATCTTTTGTGTCGGCAGGTTTGCCGATCTTCAGGCGCTGGTCGGGTCGCGGGCGAAAATCGCCTATGCCCTGGGCCGCGAACCGCAGATGCTCGACCTGACCGACGCCGAAATCAAACCCCTGATGGACGGGACGGTTGCGCCGCTCATGGCGGTTGGGTCCTCTGAACGCCCGCCATCTGCCGTCCCGCAGCTATTCGTTTATCTGCCGCCGGAAATGCTCGACGAACCCATGACGCTGCCGATCCTCGGCGCGATGGATCAGCTTGCGGGTTTTCGGTTGAACCTGATCGTTACGGGCAAGAGCAAGGAGCAGATACGCGCGACGCGCCATGAGTATCTTTCAGTCTTCAGCTACACCGAAATATCGCTCACCGCGCTTGCCGACATGGCCGACATAGTGGTTTTTTTCGGCGACAGTGTCCCTGGTGAAAAGATGGCGGCCCTGGCGCTTGACATGATGCGTTCCTCCAAGGTGGTCATCGACGGTACCACGCGGGCCGCCCTGGTTTCACGCGGAGCACCGGCCTTGCGCGGGCCGCAGGATCTGGCCGCCTTGCCGAATTATCTCGATCAGACCGTATTGGTAAATTGCGCCGAAATCGGCCGCCAGGCCGGCATCAGCGCCTGGCTGAAGAACCATGCCATCGAACGGCTGGAACAAAGGCTCGGGCTGACGCCGCCTGACGGCCCGGGTCCGGCGAAGCGAAAAGCCAAGACGCTTTTCGTTCCGACAAACGGCAATGGCCTGGGACATGCGCAGCGCTGTACGCTGATCGCCGCGGCAATGGAAAATCCGAGCGACTGTGCCTTTGCGGCTTTCAAGAGCTGCGTTTCGCTGGTCGCCAGCAAGGGGTTTGCGGCGCTGCCGCTTGTGCAGCGCAGTGACGAGCACCCGGAAGAATTCGCCAACGATCTGCTCAATTACCTGCGCCTGCAGCGGTCGCTGCGCCGGGGTGACCGCCTGGTCTTTGATGGCGGTTATGTCTTCGATTCCATCTATCGGACCATCATGGAAAAGGGGCTGGAAGCCTACTGGATCCGGCGTGGATTATGGCAGGCCGGACAGATGAGTCCGGTGTCGCTTGACCGGCAAAAGGCATTCCGAAGGGTGATCGTGCCTGACGAAGCCTTTGGCGAATTGAATGCGGCACCGGGTTGGGAAAGCAATGTTTTCCACGTCGGCCCCATCGTCCAGCAACTGCCCGTGAAATCCAGGGGGCCGGCCCGGCTCAAGGACCGGTTGCGACGGCATTTGAACGTCGAGTTCGACGAACTGGTGGTGACGATGCTGGGCGGCGGCGTCGCGGCGGATCGCTCGGCGCAGTTACAGACACTTTGCAATCTTTTCGAACGGCGCGCCAGCTGCCTGCACCTGATCCTGGTCTGGCCCGGTTCCAAGGTTCACCCCGGTGTCTATGCCTGGAAAAACAGCCGCGCGGTGCAGACAAAGAATGCACTGGCGCTGTGTCAGGCCGCCGATCTGGTGATTTCGGCGGCGGGCTACAATTCTTTCCATGAAATCCTCTTTCATGGGATTCCGGCGATTTTCGTGCCACAGATGGCCGCTTACATGGACGATCAGGAAAGACGCGCGCTCGCGGCGTCCGAACGCGGATTGTCGGGGACGATCCTGGCCAGCGAAATGCTGCTTCTGGAGCGTGAGGTGGCGGCATTCCTCGACGGAGGCAAGGCCGCAGAGATTCGGCGAAACCTGAAAAAGGCAGAGCTGCCTCAACCCGGCAATCGCGCCGCCGCACAGTTGATCGAAGGGCTTTGCGATGGATGAAAGATGGCTTGCCGTTCTGGCGCGGATCACCCCGCAGCAGCCGATTGATCTCGAAACGGTGATTTGCGGTTCCGAAAATCCGGCGGCCCCGACGCCGGATCGCGAATTCATCGCCGCGATCTGCCCCGCGCCCGCGCCTTCCGCCGAACTCTGGTGCCGCAGCGAAAATGACCTGTCCTATCTTGGCGTACGCCTGACCGCCCCGCTTGCCGACAATGCCCTAACCGCGCTCCGGCTGGCCTCGGCGGCGCTGGAGCGGGGGATCACACCGATCATCTTGACGACGCTGAACAATAGCGGGTTCGAACGGTTCGGCTTCAGGGTGGAACGGATTCTGGGCGATACCGACGCAGAACGATCGGCCTTCGAGGAAGAGCTGAAGCGGTTCTGGAACATGGCGATTGTCGTTGATGCCGCGGAAGTGGCGTTGCTGGGGTGAAACGCCCTTTTCGAACCGGCGCCAGGCCTGGCCCGCCGGGGCAATCTATGCCCGGTAAGTGACCTGCCCGCCGCAGATGGTCAGTGCAACGCCCATCTCCGCCACGGTCTCGGGGGCCGTCGTCTCGATGTCTGCTGACAGAACGACGATATCCGCCGCCAGCCCCGGTTTGAGTGTACCTGTCACGTTCTCGCGATGCGCCGCCCAGGCCCCGCCTGCGGTATAGGCGCGCAAGACATCCATCAGCGGAACACGCTGATCCGTGCAGCCGGGCGCATCATAGGTCGGGCGGGTCAGCGCGGCCCCGGCGCCGCGCAGGACCGAAACATCGGTGACCGGCCAGTCCGAGGCAAAGGCCAGCGGCGCGCCGGCCTCGGCCAATGTACGGCACAGATAGGCGTGCTGCATCCTGTCTCTGCCGATCACATCAATGGTGGGCAAGAGCGCGAAATCCATTGCCCCCGGCGCATGCGGCGGCTGCACGGAAGCGGTGATGCCAAGCGTTCCCAGGCGCGGGATGTCGGCAGGGTCGATCATCTCGATATGTTCGATCCGGTGGCGGCTGTCGCGCTTGCCGTTGGCCTTGCGGGCCGCCTCATACCCGTCGATCGTGGTTCTGACCGCACCGTCGCCGATTGCATGAACCGCGATCTGCATCCCGCGCCGGTCGGCGTCGGTCGCGATTTCATCGAAGCGGCGGGGTGCGAACAGCGGCTCGCCATGATGGCCCGGCCGAAACGGATATTCATCTATCCGATAGGCGGTGCCGCTGTCGATCACGCCGTCCATGAACATCTTGACGAAGTTGCAGCTCAGCCAGTCGTCGGCGAAGTCGCGGGTTATGGCCTCGGCACGATCGAGCGCCGCAAGTTCCATGTGTGGCTTGAAGTGGAACGGCACCTTGACGCGCGCCGTCAGAGCGCCCTGCGCCTGCATTTCGCGCAGCAGTTCAAGTGTATAGCGATTGCCATCCATGTTCACCATCGAGGTGATGCCATGGCGCGCCACATGTTTCAGCCCCGCCGCGATCTTGGCCCGGTCGATCGCCCGTTCGGCATCGGCCGGCCAGGGCGAAGGTTCTTCGCCGGTGGCAATCCCCAGATTGAGCCGGGCCTCGCCGCCAAGGGCGATGACCGCCGAAAAGGCCTCGAATTCGCGCAGCTCGCCCGTGGCGTGGCCGTCCGCGCCCATTACCACCTCATGGCCATGGGGCATCTCGGCCCCATCGAAAAGCCCCGCCGCCTTCAGCGCCGCCGTATTGGCCCAGACCGTGTGGTGATCGTGCGACGCGATGGCGATCGGGCGGTCGGCGATGATCGCATCCAGGTCCTGGCGGCGCATCGGATGGTCCAGCATCGCGTAATCCCCGCCCTGCGCCATCAGCAGCGGCCGGCCGGGGTGGCTTGCCGCGAAATCGTGGAATGCCCTGGCCAGCGCCGCGGCCCCCTCGACATGGCCCAGTTGCAGATGCGCCAGCTCGGCCCCGCCAAGGACAAGATGCAGATGGCTTTCGACAAAGCCGGGCAGCAGCGAGCCGCCGTGGCAATCAAGGATTTCGGTGGCGCTTCCCGCCAGCGCTTCGATTTCCGCCCGTTTGCCCACCGCCAGTATCTTCGCCCCCGCCAGGGCAACCGCCTCGCCGCGCGGTCGCGCCGGATCCATGGTCAGGACGCGGGCATTGGTCAGAATCAGGTCGGGGGTCATGATGGCCTCTTTTTTGGAACGGTTTCATCCAGAGCCGAATGGCCGGCTAGGACAAAAGGTTGAAAGCGTCAGCAATGCCCGTGCCCGCGTCAAGGGCTTGCGCCCGGCCAGCCGGCAATCACGGCATCCACTTCCAGTTCGACCAGCCATTCGGGGTTCACGAACCGCGTCACCGCCACGATCGTATCGACCGGACGGATTTCACGGAAATAGTCCTTGCGTGTCTCGATCGCCTCGCGCCAGCGGTCGATATCGGTCAGCATCACCCGCGTGCGGACGACATCGTGCAGCCCCGATCCGGCGCGGACGAGCGCATCCTCGATGATTTCGATGCAGCGCCGGGTCTGCGCGGCGACATCGCCGATACCCACCGTCTTGCCATCCGGCCCGACCGGCGCGGTGCCGCCGATGGAAATGTACGGCCCCACACGCACCGCGCGCGAAAACCCCACGATGCTCTCCATCGGATTGCCGTTGGAAATCAGCTCTCGGTCATAGCTCATCCTGTGTCCCCCGCCTTGCGCCCCGGCCTGCCCGGCGGAAATGCGGCCGGCACGTTTGCGCGCCGCGCGCCACGGGCTGTTCAGCCGATCAGCCCGGCGTGGCGCATCGCTGCGTCAATCTGCGCCTTGGTGGTGTCCAGAAGCCCGGTCAGCGGCAGGCGCACCTCATCCCGGCATAGGCCGAGTTTCGACAACCCGTATTTGGCCCCGACCAGACCCGGCTCGGCAAAGATCGCCTCGTGCAGCGGCATCAGCCGGTCCTGATATTCCAGCGCCTTGGCCCAGTCGCCCGCCGCCATGACCCGCTGAAACTCGGCGCAAAGCCGTGGGGCCACATTCGCGGTGACGGAAATGCAGCCGATCCCGCCATGCGCGTTGAACCCCAGCGCGGTCGCGTCCTCGGCGGAAAACTGGGCGAAATCCTTGCCGCACGCGGCGCGCTGCTTGGAGACGCGCGAAATGTCGGCGGTCGCGTCCTTGACCCCGGCAATGCGCGGCAGTTTCGCCAGCGTTCCCATGGTTTCAGGCAACATGTCGATGACCGAACGCGGCGGAATATTGTAGATGATGATCGGCAGGTTGCAGGCGTCGTGCACCGCCGTGAAATGGGCGATCAGCCCGCGTTGCGTCGGCTTGTTGTAATAGGGCGTCACCACCAGTATCGCATCCGCGCCCACCTGTTCGGCGTGGCGGGCAAGGTCGATGGCCTCGGCGGTGTTGTTCGATCCCGCCCCGGCGATCACCGGAACCCGCCCCCTGGCGGCCTTGACCACCTCTTCGACGACAAGGTTATGCTCGGCATGGCTCAGCGTCGGGCTTTCGCCGGTGGTGCCCATCGGCACCAAACCGTCGGTTCCTTCGGCGATATGCCAGTCGACCAGCTTCTTGAGCGTGTCCAGATCCAGCTCGCCGTTCCTGAACGGCGTGACGAGGGCAACGAAAGACCCTTTGAACATGACACGCTCCTTTATTTTGCGAAGGGCACCTGTGGCCCGATGGAATCGCGCGAAACCTATAGGCAACGATCCGTCTTGCCAAGTTTGTGTATTGCAGCGCGGAGCAGGAAGGTTAGGATCGCGCAAAAATAAAGAGGCAGCCCCGGAAACCATGTTGCGCCCCACCGCACTTGCGATTTGCTTTTCGATTTCGGCGATGATCAACGCGCCGGCGCGCGCGGACAGTCCCGCGCTTCTGGCCGATGCGCTGCGTGCCGCACAGGCCGAGGATTGGCCATCCGCCACCGCCAGCGCCCTGGCGGCAGGGCCGTTGGCGGCGGACATGATCCTGTGGCAGCGGCTTCGTGACGGAAAGGGAAGCTTCGCCGAATACCGGGATTTTCTGGCGCGCCATCCCGACTGGCCGGGCCTGCCGCTCTTGCGCGAAAAGGGCGAGGCATCGCTGGGCGCCGGTGCCGATCCGGCATCGGTCGTCGCCTATTTCAGGGATCTCGCACCGCAGACCGGAACAGGCAGCGCGGCATTGATCGACGCATATCTTGCACGCCATGACAGCAAGGCTGCGGCGGCCGAAGCCGCCCGCGCCTGGCGCATCCTGCCGATGAGCGATGCCGAACACGCGCTGTTCGTGAATCGCTATGCGCCGATGTTGGCCGCCCATCACGACGGGCGCACCGCTGCCATGCTGCGCGCCGGAAATATCGCCGACGTACGGCGGATGCTGCCGCTCGACAGCGCCTATACCAGGGCCGTCGCCACCGTCCGCGTGGCGCTTCAGGCCAATGAAAACGGCGTCGATGATCTGATCGCGGCCCTGCCCGAACGGGCGCTGAATTCTGGCGGGTTGGCCTATGACCGGTTCCGCTGGCGGATCCGCAGGAATTTCTATGACAGTGCCGCCGATCTGCTGCTCGAACGCTCCACCAGCGCGGCGCGCCTGGGCGACCCGCAACAATGGGCCGACTGGCGACGGCGGCTGGCGCGGCGGGAAATGCGCGACGGCAGCGCGCGGCGCGCCTATGAAATCGCCTCGCGGCATTTTTTGACCGAAGGTGCCGATTTCGCCGATCTCGAATGGCTTTCGGGCTATATCGCGCTGCGCAGGCTCGACGATCCCGCAACGGCGCTGAAGCATTTTCAGCGCTTCGCCAAGGCGGTGAACGGCCCGATCAGCCTGGCACGGGCCGGATATTGGCAGGGCAGAGCCTATGAGGCGCTTGGCCGCAGCGCGGATGCGCAAAGCGCCTATGGCGAGGGCGCGCGCTATCAGACGGCATTTTACGGCCTGTTGTCGGCGGAAAAGATCGGCCTGCCGCTCAGCCCCGCGATGGTCGGGCAGGAAACCTATCCCGACTGGCGCGGCTCTGACATTGCGGCATCGTCCGTCTTTCAGATGGCGCGGCTCCTGCAGGCGGCAGGCGACCGGGTGCAGGCCCTGCGCTTCCTGCTGCATCTGGGCGAAAGCCTGTCGGGCAGCGATATCGGGCGGCTGGCCGGCCTGGCGTTGGAATGGGGCGATGCCAATTCCGCCTTGCTCCTGGCCAAGGCGGCCGCCGACAAGGGGGTGATCTGGCCCGCCGCCTATTTTCCGATGAACGGGATCGAGGCGATGAACCTGCCGGTCGATCCCGAACTGGCGCTGGCGATCGCGCGCCGCGAGAGTGAATTCAACACCGCCGCCGTCTCTGGCGCCGGCGCGCGCGGATTGATGCAGGTCATGCCCGGTACCGCCAAGCTGATGGCCGCCCAGGCCGGTCTTGGCTATGACGGCGGAAAACTGACCACCGACTGGCAATACAACGCCCGTTTGGGCAGCGCCTATCTGGCCCGGCTGATCGGCGAATTCGGCCCTGTGCCGGTTCTGGTGACGGCCGGCTACAACGCCGGGCCGGGCCGGCCCCGGCAATGGATCGCCGATCTGGGCGACCCGCGGTCGAATGAGGTGGATGTGGTCGACTGGATCGAAAACGTCCCGTATCGGGAAACCCAGAATTACATCATGCGGGTGACCGAAAGCCTGCCGATTTACCGCGCCCGCCTGACCGGCAAGACCGGCCCCTTGCGCTTCAGCCAGGAACTGAAGGGCCGCTAGGCCCTATCCGGGGCCCTCCAGAAGGATCGCTTTGCGGCGCGTCCGCCACAGGGTGAAAAGCCCCGCGCCAACCACGATGGCCGCGCCCGCGACGACATTGGCCTCAAGGGTTTCGCCAAAAACCAGCAGCCCGATCAGCGACACGAATACAAGCTGAAAATAGGCGAACGGCTGGATGGCGCTGGCTTCGGCCACTTCCAGGGCACGGATCAGCAGCCAGTGCCCGGTCGCGGAAGTGCCGCACAAAAGCGCCATCCACACCCGGTCGATGCCCAAAAGCGGCTGCCAGTACCAAAGACCGATCGCCGTCATGATGACCGCCCCGCTGGCGCCGGTCCAGAAAAAGCTGACCATGGCCGGGTCCTTGCGCCCGACATGGCGGGTCAGAAGACCATAAAGCGCAAACATCACCGCCGCCAGAAACGGAATCAGCGCCTCGGGCGAAAAAACCTTGTAGCCGGGTTCCAGAATGACCAGCACGCCGACAAATCCGGTACCGATCGCGATCCAGCGTCTCCAGCCCACCCTTTCGCCCAGGACCGGCCCCGAAAGCGCCGCGATCAGCAAGGGGTAACAGGCAAACACCGCATGAGAGGCGATCAGCCCCAGACGCACGAAGGCCGTGACCGTCACACAGATTTCCAACGCCAGCAAAAGCCCGCGAATGACCTGGATCACCGGGAAATGGGTCGTCACCGCGCGGCGCATGCCACCGGCCTTGCGCGCGGCCACCACAGCGACGAAAACCGCAAGGAACCAGTAGCGGATCATCACGATCATGTAGACGTTGTATTCCCCCGCCAGATGCCGCGAAATGCCGTCCTGGATGGCAAAGATGATGCTGGTCGCGATCATCAGCAGGATGCCGAGGCGGGTATTCTGTTCGCTCATTCCGCCCTGCCCAGCCTGCCGCGCGACATGTGGCGCTTGTGTCCGTGGCCCGGCACCCGCTCTACCTGGAAACCGGCGGCCTGCAAGCCGCGCCTGACGAATCCGGCGGCGGTATAGGTGGCGAATGTCCCGTCTGGCCGGGTATGGCGGGCGACCTCGGCCATCAGTTCCTCGCGCCAGAGTTCGGGGTTCCTGGCCGGCGCGAATCCGTCGAGATACCAGGCATCGGCCGCGCCGCGCCAGGTCGGCAGGCTGCGGCGCGCATCGCCGATCACGATCTCGACCGCGACCGGACCCAGATCGAAGCGGCGCCGGCCAGCGCGCCAGGCGGCCAGCAACGGTGCGGCGAATCCTGCCAGTTCGGGAAAGGCCGCCAGCGCGCGGGCCATGTCCGCGGCGGGCATCGGATGGGCCTCGAAGCCGGTATAGCGCAGGGTTCCGGCCACGCCCGCGCCGGCCCAGGCGGCGGCGGTCGCCAAGAGGTTCAGCCCAGTGCCAAAGCCAAGCTCGGCAATGCCGAACCCGTCGGCAAAGCGCCCGGGCAGGCCGTTTCCGGCGACGAAGACATGCCGGGTTTCGGCCAGTCCGCCGGCAAGGCTGAAATAGGGGTCACCGAAAAGCGACGACACCGGTGTTGCGCCGTTGCGCCATTCGATCCGTTCGCTCTGGTTCTCGTCGCCCATCTGCCCTAACCCATAGCCGCGCGACCATGGCGAAAGGGGGCAGAATTGGCAAGATCGGAAATGGCGGATGTGACCGTCATCGGGGCGGGGATATTCGGGCTGGCCTGCGCCTGGGAATGCGCCCGCCGGGGGGCAAGGGTGGAAGTGATGGAAAAGGCCGCCATCGGTGCGGGGTCTTCGGGGGGCATCGTCGGCGCGCTGGCCCCGCATGTACCGGAAAACTGGAACGCCAAGAAGGCCTTTCAACTGGATAGCCTGCTGATGGCCGAAGCGTTCTGGGCGGATGTGGCTGACCGGTCCGGCCGTGATCCGGGCTATGCGCGCACCGGGCGGCTCCAGCCTCTGGCCGATGCGGCGGCCGTGGCGCGCGCGCGCGCGCGCGCGGACGGGGCGGCAACGCTCTGGCAGGGCCGGGCCGCCTGGCGCATCGTTGCCGCGCGCGATGACGGCTGGGCGCCGGCGGCGGCGAGCGGCTGGATGATCGAGGACACACTTTGCGCGCGGCTTCACCCGCGACAGGCGGCGGTGGCGCTGGTGGCGGCGATCCGCGCCGGGGGCGGCCGGATCGAGCTTGGCCGGCCGATGCCTCCGGCGGAGGTATTTTCGAACAAGAGAACGGGCGGCGCGGTGATCTGGGCGACGGGGGTCGGGGGGCTGGCGGATCTGTCGGCCGATCTTGAGAGGCCCGTCGGCGGCGCCATCAAGGGGCAGGCGGCAGTGCTGAGGTTCGCGGCGCGCGACCGGCCGCAGCTATTCGCCGACGGGCTCCACATCGTGCCGCATGGCGACGGGACGGTGGCGATCGGATCGACCTCGGAGCGCGACTTCGAGACGGCGCGGGGCACGGACGGGCGGCTCGAGGCGCTGATCGACCGGGCGCGCGCGCTCTGTCCCGCGCTGGCGGCCGCACCGGTGCTCGAACGCTGGGCCGGGCTGCGGCCCCGCGCCCGCAGCCGCGCGCCGATGCTGGGGCAATGGCCTGGCCGTCCCGGACATTTCATCGCCAATGGCGGGTTCAAGATCGGCTTTGGCATGGCGCCGAAAGTGGCCGCGGTCCTGGCCGATCTGGTATTGGACGGGCGCGATACGATACCGCAGGGGTTCAGGGTCTGCGACAGTTTCTGAACAGGCCCGGCCATGCCCCGCGACCGGGGTGTAACGGGGCGGCGAAATGGCTGCTGAAGGGGGCCTGATGAAGGCGGCCTGACACCCGCACCGGCAGATTTCGCAATGGCGACGCGCCTGCCGGCCGCGGATGTCACAGGATTTTTTCCATGAACAGGCTGGCCGGGTGATCGGGGTAATCGCCAAAGCGCCCGCAGCGGCGAAACCCCAAAGCTTCATAAAGGCCCACGGCGCGAACCAGCGCCTTGCCGGTTTCCAGACGGATCGCGGCCTTGCCGCCGGCGCGTGCATGGGTTTCCACCCTGTCCATCATGGCCCTGGCCAGCCCTTTGCCGCGCCCCTCGTGCGTCACAAAGAGCCTTTTGACCTCGGCGTAATCGCCACAATCGACCAGCGCCACGCAGCCGAGCGCGCACCCCGCCTCGCGGGCCACGAAAAACGCCACATCCGGGGTGGCGAGTTCTTGCGGCGAAAAGCTGAAGATCTGTTCGGGCGGATAGATCTGCAGCAGGAATTCCTGACTGCCTTCGATCAGCGCCCGGGCATCGGCGGTCAGCGGCGATTCGGTGGTAACGGTTGCGGGCATGGGTCTCTCCGGCGGCTATCTGCCGCTGTTGCGGTTGGGGCGTCAATAGGGATGGTCTTGCGTATTGTCCTTGCCATGGACGCCCCGCAAACCCTGATCGCCAATTATTCTTGCCCGAAACGCCCCGGGCTGGCCTTGTGACCACCGCTGGGCCGCGATTTCGGCCGCTGGTTGAAAGAAGACTGGTGACACGTATCCCTTTTCCCCGATTGATCTCGGCGCTGGCCGTGTTGATCATCGCGTTGCTTCTGGTTTGGGGGCTGGTCACACCCTGGGGCCTGGGGCTCGATTTCGCGAATTTCTACGATATAGGCCGCAAGACACGGCTGGGCGAATTCGACAATCTCTATGACGCCTGGGCACCGATCGGCGGCCAGGAGCCGCTGGGCCACATGAAATTCCTCGGGTTTCCGATCGCGGGTTATCTTTACACTCCGCTGTCGCTGTTTTCGCCGCATATCGCGATCTTCGTCTTCAAGCTGGCCGGCAGTGCGGCCGTCGTCGCCGGGCTGGCGCTGCTTTACCGGCAATGCCGGCCCCTGGCGGCAAGACCCGAGACCTATCTGGCGCTTTTTCTGGTGGCGGCGATGTTCTGGCAACCGTTCTGGACATTTCTGCGCGTCGGCGGCCAGACCACACCCTTTGCCTTTCTGCTTCTGGTCATCGCGCATGGCGTCTATGTGCGCAACCGGATGGTGGCGGCGGCACTGCTCATGTCGGCGATCGTCGTGCTCAAGCCGGTGTTCGCGCCGATGGCGATCCTTCTGTTCGTCGTGTCTGGCAACCGCTTTCGCCTGACCGCCCTGATCGTGATGGCGGTCCTGACCGCCGCTTCCCTGGCCATCTATGGCTGGGCGCCCCATGCCCAGTTCCTGGAAAGGCTGGCGATGCAGGACAACCGCCTGCTCGGCCCCTGGATGAACAGCGCTCCGTTTGCCTGGATTTCGGGGCTCCTGATCGACCCGGCGATCTACGGAAGCGACACCTATCTGCAATCCTGGCAAACCGCCCCGATCAGGGTATTGAGGCCGCTCACGGCGGGCCTTGTCTGCTATGGCGGCTACCTGAGCCTGCGCGGCGATCTGCCCGGCCATGCCCGGCGGCAGGTGATGTTTCTGACCGGCATCATGGTGGTCTTTTCGCTGTCGGCGGTGCTCTGGGCGCATTACCTGATGTGGCTCTTTCCCGTCATCGCCCTGCTGATCGCGGGACGCCGCTACCTGCCGGCGGCGGCGCTTTGTCTGCTCGCTCTGGCCATCGTGCTGGGGCTTTGCCAAAGTTACATCCTGCTGCGCCAGCTCGAGCTTCATGTCGGCTTCAGGAACTATGCCAATGCCACGGGTTTCGGCCTTGTCAAAAGTCTGCCGGTGTTCCTGATTCTGGTGGTCTGGATCGTCTGGCGGCGCGATATCGCCCAGATCCTCCGCGATCCGGCGTGCGCCTTTAGGGGGCAGGAATCGCCGCGAATTCAACAATATATTGTGGATAAGGTCAAGAAACCCGCCAGATAAAGGGGTTTTCGATTGACTCACGCGCCCTGCGGCCAAAAGATTGCTGACCCGAGGAATCACGCCGCGAGTCTTGCTTTTGCGTTTCACCCGTCTGCGTCTCAATGGCTTCAAGAGCTTTGTGGACCCCACTGATGTGGTGATCCACGAAGGCTTGACGGGTGTCGTCGGGCCCAATGGCTGCGGCAAATCAAACCTTCTGGAGGCGCTGCGCTGGGTGATGGGCGAAAACCGCCCCACCGCGATGCGCGGCGACGGGATGGAAGATGTGATCTTTGCCGGCGCCGCCACGCGGCCGGCGCGCAATTTCGCCGAGGTGGCGATCACCATCGACAATGCCGAACGTCTGGCGCCTTCGGGCTTCAATGATCAGGACAATCTTGAAATTGTAAGACGCATCACCCGCGATGCGGGTTCCGCCTACAAGGCGAACACCAGGGACGTGCGCGCCCGCGACGTGCAGATGCTTTTTGCCGATGCCTCGACCGGCAGCCATTCGCCGGCTCTGGTGCGGCAGGGGCAAATCTCGGAGCTGATCAACGCGCGGCCCAGGAACCGCCGCCGCATCCTCGAGGAGGCCGCCGGAATTTCCGGCCTTTACCAGCGCCGCCACGAGGCCGAACTGAAGCTCAATGGCACCGAACAGAACCTGCTGCGCGTCGATGATGTGATCGAACAACTGGCCGCACAGTTGCAGACACTGGCGCGGCAGGCCCGCCAGGCCGCGCGT
Source organism: Paracoccaceae bacterium (assembly GCA_020446815.1). GTDB lineage: Bacteria > Pseudomonadota > Alphaproteobacteria > Rhodobacterales > Rhodobacteraceae > Albidovulum. The sequence continues at coordinate 43,999 of JAGRDY010000029.1, read as the reverse complement.
TACCGCGACATCGGCGGACAGTTGCGCCGCGCCGAAGGCATGTTGCTTTTCCGGCGCTGGCGCGAAGCCGATCAGGCCCGCGCCCTGACCGCCGCCGATCTGACCGAACGCACCCGGCACGCCGCCCAGAGCGAAACCGCGGCGCGCGCTGCGGCCAGCGCGCGGGCGGAGGCGGAAGCCGCCGTGCCCCCCCTGCGCGAGGAAGAGGCCATCGCCGCGGCGGTGTTGCAGCGCCTCGCCGTTCAGCGCGATACGTTGAACGATCAGGAGGCGCGCGCGCTTCAGGCAATCGAAACCCTGACGGCCCGTATCGGCCAGTTGTCGCGCGATATGGAGCGTGAGGCGGGTCTCAATCGCGATGCGGGTGAAACCATTGGCCGGCTCGAATGGGAAAGGTCCCAGATCGACAAGGCAAGCGAAGGCCATGAGGCGCGCCTGGCCGAAGCGTTGCAGGCGGCGCAATCCGCGGCAACGGTCCTGCAAGACCGCGATTCTGCGCTGGCCGAGCTGAACGAAGATGTGGCCCGCCTCTCTGCCCGGCACCAGTCCGCCCAAAGGCTGCACGCCGAGGCACGCACCACACTGGAACGCAGCGACGCCGAGGCCGCCAAGGCCCGCAGCGCCGCCGCCGAGGCCGAAGCCGCCCTGGCCAGGGCCGCCGAGGATTTCACCAGTGCCGAGGCGGCGCAGAAGGCCGCCCAAAACGCCGCCGCCGCCGCCGAATCGGCGCTGGTCGCCGCCGACGATGCGCGCGGCGAAACCCAGTCGCGTGAGGCCGATGCCCGCGCCAGCCGTTCCGCCGCCGAAGGCGAGGCCGGCGCCCTGCGCGCCGAAGCCGCCGCGCTGGCCAAACTCGTCGAACGCGAGGCCTCGGCCGGCACGCAGGTGCTCGACCGGGTCGATGTCAGCAAGGGCTACGAGGCCGCGCTGGGCGCCGCGCTGGCCGATGACCTGCGCGCGCCCGAAGTCGCTGCGGAGGCCGGTTCGGGCTGGGCGGTGCTGCCCGGCTATGCCGCGCCGCAGACCTTGCCCGACGGGGTCGAGGCCCTTACCGCTTTCGTCAAGGTTCCCGCCGTGCTCGCCCGCCGGATCGGCCAGATCGGCCTGGTGGCGAAATCCGACGGCCCGCGCCTGCAACCGCGTCTCAAGCCCGGCCAGCGGCTGGTCACGATCGAGGGCGATCTGTGGCGCTGGGACGGGTTTCGCGCCGCTGCCGAAGATGCGCCCTCGGCTGCCGCCCTTCGGTTGCAGCAACTCAACCGTCTCGTCGAACTCAAGCGCGATCTGGAAGAGGTGTCGGCGCGTGCCGAAGGGGCGCGCCGGGCCCATGAACACCTGACCCGCCGTCTTGCCGAAGCCACCGAGGCCGATGGCGCCGCCCGCGCCGCCCGCCGCGCCGCCGACCAGCGCATGGCCGAGGCCTCGCGCGCGCTTTCCCGGGCCGAGGCCGACCGCTCCATCGCCGGTGGCAAGCTGGAAAGCGCCCGGCTTGCCCTGACGCGCCACCAGCAAGAGGCGACGGCCGCGCGCACCCGCCTCGCCGAGGCGGAAACGGCGGCAAACGCACTTCCCGATCTCGACGCGGCGCGCGCCGGGGTCGAGGATGTGAAACTGACGGTCGAAGCCGCGCGTGTGACCATGCTGGCCAGGCGATCCGCGCATGACGAGCTGCGCCGCGAAGGCGAGGCGCGCACCAAACGGCGCCAGGAAATCGTCAAGGAAATATCCGGCTGGCAGCTTCGTCTCGATACCGCCGGAAAACGCATGGCCGAACTTGCCGACCGCAAGAGTCAGAGCGAGACAGAGCTCAAGACCGCCTCTGCCGCGCCGGCCGGGATCGCCGCCAAACGGGCCGAACTTTCCGACGCGATCGAGGCCGCCGAAACGCGCCGCAAGGCCGCCGCCGACCGATTGGCCGAAGGCGAAACGGCGCTGCGCCAGATGACCGAGGCCGAGCGCGACGCCGAAAGGGCCGCATCCGAAGCCCGCGAAGCACGCGCCCGCGCCGAAGCCCGCGCCGATGCCGCCCGCGAAACCGTCGCCCTTGCCGCCGAACGGATTCGCGAAGTGACCGAAAGCGAACCCGGCGCGCTGCTGGAAAGCCTCGATGCCGAGCCCGATGAAATGCCCTCGGCCGAAACGCTCGACGCCGAGGTCAACCGGCTGAAACGCCAGCGCGAAGCCCTTGGGGCGGTGAACCTGCGCGCCGAGGAAGACGCGCGCGAGGTTCAGGGCGAACATGACACGCTGGTCGGCGAAAAGACCGATCTGGAAGAGGCGATCAGAAAGCTGCGTGCCGGCATTGCCGGGCTCAACCGGGAAGGCCGCGAACGGCTCCTGACCGCGTTCGAGCAGGTCAACACCAATTTCCGCCTGCTCTTTACCCATCTGTTTGGCGGTGGCGAGGCCAATCTGGTGCTGGTGGAAAGCGACGACCCGCTGGAAGCCGGGTTGGAAATCATGTGCCAGCCGCCGGGCAAGAAGCTTGCCACGCTCAGCCTTTTGTCAGGCGGCGAACAGACACTGACGGCGATGGCGCTGATCTTCGCGGTGTTTCTCGCCAACCCGGCGCCGATCTGTGTGCTCGATGAGGTCGACGCGCCCCTCGACGACGCCAATGTCACCCGCTTTTGCGATCTTCTGGATGAGATGACGCGGCGCACCGACACGCGATTTCTGATCATCACGCACCATGCCGTGACAATGGCGCGGATGGACAGGCTCTATGGGGTCACGATGGCCGAACAGGGTGTCAGCCAGCTTGTCAGCGTCGATCTGAAAAAGGCCGAGGCGCTGGTTGCATGAGGCGGGGCGATGCGATCATCGCCGCAGGAAAATCACGGGCGGCGCCGGGGCCGCGCTGCCGTAACGCCGCATTAATGGTTAACGCATAGAACAGGGCGTGAACAAAACATTCGGGAAATTGCCATGCGCGAAACCATCTCCATCGCCACGCTGTTCTTGCTTCTCGCCCTGGCCGGCATCGAATCGGGGCAGGCCGAAGTGACCAAGACCTGCAAATCAGGCGCGATCGCCCTGGCGCTCGGCGGTTGCTGAAGGCTGGCCGCGGCAGACCTGTGACCGGGCCCTACGCATCGGGTCGCGGCCTTGTCGAGATCTGCGGCAATGCGGTCGGCAATGCGGTCGGCGGCGCGTTGCGCGCAGGGCATTCATCCGGCGGCCCAGCTTAACGAATACAATTCGGCCGGCATGATGGCCAGCCCGAGAGCCAGCTGGAAACAGACCGCGAGAACCAGAATGGCCAGAAGAATGCGCAACTGTTCGGCTTTCATCTTCAGGCCGATCGCCGCGCCGACCTGGGCGCCGATCACCCCGCCGATGATCAATATGACCGCCAGAACGAAATCGACGGTGTGATTGGTCTCGGCATGCATGAGCGTGTTGAAGGCCGAGACGAAAATGATCTGGAAAAGCGAGGTTCCGACCACGACTTTGGTGGGCATGTGCAGAAGATAGATCATCGCCGGCACCATGATGAACCCGCCGCCGACGCCCATGATCGCCCCCAGGATGCCGACAAAGACTCCGATGGCAAGCGGCGGTATCACCGAGATATAAAGCCCGGAGGCACGGAACTTCATCTTGACCGGCAGGTTGGTCGCCCAGCCATGGGTATGCCGCCTGATCACCGGCCGGTCCTTCTGTCGTGCCCTGATGATCGCGCGCAGGCTTTCCACGAACATCAGCGCGCCGACGGTTCCCAGAAAGATCACATAAAACAGTTTGACCAGCAGATCGACCTGCCCGAGCGATTTCAGGTAGTTGAACAATGTCAGGCCCATCGCCGAACCGGCCAGCCCGCCCGCCAGCAAGACGCCGCCCATCCTGAAATCGACGGTCCTGCGGCGGATATGGGTGAGGATCGCCGAAACCGACGAGGCAACGATCTGATTGGCCGAAGTCGCCACCGCCACCGCGGGCGGGATGCCGATCAGAAACAGCAGCGGCGTGATCAGGAAACCGCCGCCTACCCCGAACATGCCCGACAGAACGCCGACGATACCGCCCACCGAAAACAGCAGGAAGGTGTTGACGGAAATTTCCGCGATGGGCAGGTAAAGGTGCATATGCCCCTCTAGCGCGGTTTTGCGTCAAACTGAATTGGAAACATGCTTTCCAGCGGCAAATTGTCGAAAATGCCGGATCAGCCCCGGCGCCGGCAAGGCAGGCCCCCGGCGCAGCACAGGAACGCTGCACGGGGCAATGCGGACCACTTGCGCGGCCGTCGAACCGGGGAATTGATCCGCCAGCCCCGGCTTGTGCGATGCGATCACCATGAAATCCATGCCGGTCGCGGGCATCGGCCCCATCACGCCCTCATCGACCTCGAGGCGCGGCTCACAACCGTGCCAGCAATTCCCTGGTGGGCCAGGCATCGGCGGGCAGGCCAAGGCGCGACTGCTCCTTCTGGACGGCATCGCGCGTCAGCTTGCCCAGTACCCCGTCGATCCTGCCAACGTCATGGCCGCGCGCAGCCAGCTTTTTTTGCAGCGCTTTCATGTCGCCGTCCGACAGCGCCGGATCGGGGTTGCCGGGGTCATAGACCGGCGCGCCTTCCAGCCGCGTCGCGAAATAGGCCGCGGTGGTGACATAGACAAAGCTCTTGTTCCATTCGAAATAGACGTTGAAATTCGGATAGGCCATGAAGGCCGGCCCCTTGCGCCCCATCGGCAGCAGCACCGCCCCGCTGAGATTGCGCGCCAGGCTGCCGTTGCGCGCCCTGACGCCCATCGCCTCCCAGTCCTTGACCGGCAAGGGCGTGTCCAGCCCTGTCCTTGACCAGTCAAGCCCCGATGGAACGGTGATTTCCTGCAACCACGGCTCGCCCGCGCGCCAGCCCAGCCCGCGCAGCATCCGCCCGCCCGACAGCAGCGCATCGGGCGCCGAGGTCTTCATCCTCACATGCCCGTCGCCGTCGCCATCGACGCCATTGCGCAGAATGTCGTCGGGCAGCATCTGCACCATGCCGATTTCGCCCGCCCAGGCGCCGGTGGTGCGCGCCGGATCGAAATTGCCGCGCTCGGACAATTCCAGCGCCGCGAAAATCTGCGGGCGAAACAGTTCCGGGCGCCGGCAATCATGTGCCAGCGTGGTCAGGGCGTCGAGCGTGTTGAAATCGCCCTGCACCGCGCCATAATCCGTCTCCAGCGCCCAGAAGGCCAGCAACACCCCCGCCGAAACGCCATAATCGGCCTTCACCCGCTGAAAGACAGGGGCGTATTTTCGGGCGTTGGCCTGACCGTTCTGCATCCGGTTGCGGCTGATCACCGCCTGTGAAAACTCGATGAAGCTCTTCTTGAAAAAACCTTGTGCCCTGTCGGCGTTCAGAACCTTCCGATCCTGCCGGACGCTGGCAAAGAACCGGTCCACCCCGGCGCGGTCATGGCCCTTGGCGATGGCCTCGCTTTTCAGGCCCTCGACGAATGTGGAAAAATCGCCGCCGCACGCGGCCAGTCCGCATTGCGGGGCCAGTGCAAGCGCGAGGGCAGGGATGATCGGGCGCATCGCATTCTCCGGTTGGTGGCGGGCAGAGATTATCAGCCTGCCGGGCGCAGGCAACCGGTGTCTTGCGCCGCAACGCGGCGCGGGCGCTTTGCCGGCCGCACCGCGCGGGCCACCCGAAACCCCGGCAATCCGGCCGCTCGGCCAGGACTGTTTCCAAACGTTGAACAATAGCCGCACCCACAGCCTGCCCGCCGGCAACGGCCTGGCCGGCCGTTTCGCGCAACGCCGGCCCTTCGCAGGCGGCGCTTTTGCCGTCAGATGCCGCCAAGCCGTGGATATGGCGCAAAAAAAGCCGGGCCGGGATCAAACGCTGGCTTGATTTTCGGGGCAAAGGCTTCATGCTGGTCGAACCGGGGAGGCTGCGATGTCTGATTACTTGCCAAAGGAAGTGCTGGCGGGGCTGGAGGAAGCGCGCAAGCGCGATTTGCGGCGGCGCGCGAAACTGCGCGTCATGGTCGGCGACGAGGTCTATCCAATCCTGCGTTTCTGGGGGGGCGGGTTTTCGCTCGATGCCGATCAGGTTCTGCACATGCGCGGGCTGGTCGACATCTTCGACGGGCCGCGCCATCTCTATCAGTGCCTGATCATCACTTCGGAGGTCAGCAACGGCGAACTGATCTGCACGATGAAACGCTCGACGATGGCGCTCGACAAGGCGCCGCTCGATTATGTGCGCGACGAAGACGCCCCGGTGGGCTACCTGCCCGGGAACTGAGCCCGGGCATCGCAATCACTGCAAATCGCCAAAAGCCCTCTGGATGCGCGCGACAGCATCGGTGATGCGCACCCGCGGCAGCGCGATGTTGAAACGCAGACAGTTTTCGCCCCCCAGCCCGAAGACCGGTCCGGGGCTGGCGGCGATGCGCGCGTCTTTCGCGACACGGGCCGCGAATTCCTCGCGCGCCATGCCGGTTCCGGCGAAATCGACCCAGGCCAGATAGGTGCCCTGCATCGGCATCATCCTCAGCCCCGCGGTGGCGTTGATCCCCTCGGCGAAAAGGCGGTGGTTGGCGTCGAGATAAGCCACCAGCCGGTCGACCCAGGCGGCGCCTTCCGGCGTGTAAAGTGCCGGCGTCATGCGCATCGACATGGAATTGGGCGAAATCGACAGTTGCCGCAGGCGTTTGGCGAAGGCCGCGCGCAACGCCGCGTCCTCGATGATCACATTGCCGCAATGCATTCCCGCGACGTTGAAGGTTTTCGACGTGGCCGTCATGGTGATCAGCCGATCGGCGATGCCCGCGTCCACCGTCGGCATGGCGAAGTGTTTCTGGCCCGGAAAGACCAGATCATGGTGAATCTCGTCGGAAATCAGGATCAGGTCGTGACGCCTGGCGAAATCGGCCATGCCCTGAAGTTCCGCGCGCGTCCACACCCGCCCCCCCGGATTGTGCGGCGAACAGAGGATGGCCATTTTCTCGTTGCCGGTCATCTGCGCGTCCCAGGCGTCGAAATCCATCTGATAGACACCGTCGGCGATGGCCAGGGGGCATTCGACGACGGCGCGGTCATTGGCCGCGATCGTCCGTGCGAAGGCGTGGTAGACGGGGGTGAAGATCACCACCCCGTGCCCCGGTGCGGTGAACGCCTCGATCGCCATGGCGACGGCGTTGACCAGGCCATGGGTGGTGAGGATCGCTTTCGGGTCCACCGCCCAGCCATGGCGTTCACGCATCCACCAGCAGATTGAATCCGTATAGGCGGACTTGTCGCCGAAATAGGTGAAGACGCCGTTGGCGGCCACCTGCTTCACCGTCTCGATCATGCCTTCGGGCGGGCGGAAATCCATGTCGGCGACCCACATCGCCAGCCCGTCCTCGGGGGCAACGCCCATCAGCTCGTGCATCTCGTCCCATTTCTGGGAATGCTGGCCGCGAAAGTCGATGATGTCGTCGAAACTCATGGGGGGCTCCTCTTTGCCGCGAAATTATACCAGCCACCGGCGGGTGCAAGTGCCGATGCGCTTGCCCATTGCAAGGCCCGGAAGCATCGCCTAAATCCGGGGCATGAGCATTCGACCGATCCTGATCCATCCCGACCCGCGGCTGAAGAAAAAGACCGATCCCGTGACCGAGATCACCGACGCGCTTCGCGCGACCGCGCATGACATGCTCGATACCATGTATGACGCGCCCGGCATCGGCCTTGCCGGCCCGCAGGTGGGGCTGATGCAGCGGATCATCGTGATGGACTGCATCAAGGATCCCGAGGCCGCCCCCCGCCCCATGGTCCTGATCAATCCGCAGATCGTCTGGTCATCGGAAAGCCGCAACATTCATGAGGAAGGCTGCCTGTCGATCCCCGATCAATATGCCGATGTCGAACGCCCGGCCGAGGTCGAGGTACGCTGGCTTTCGCTCGACGGGGCCGAACAGAGCGAACATTTCACCGGTCTCTGGGCCACCTGCGTGCAGCACGAGATCGACCATCTCGACGGCAGGCTGTTCATCGACTACCTGACGCCGCTGAAACGTCAGCTCATCACCCGCAAGATGACCAAGCTGAAGCGTGAACGGGCGCGGATGTGACCCTGCGCGCCTTCGTGCCCTATCCCGACAAACGCCTGCGCACCGCGGCCGAGCCGGTCCGGGCCATCACCGAAACCGTGCACATGATCTGGGACGACATGGTGGCCACCATGGATGCCATGCCCGGCTATGGCCTTGCGGCACCGCAGATCGGCATCATGCTGCGCCTCGCGGTGGTCGATTGCTCCGACCGGCGCGGCCAGGCGGTGCGCATGGCCAACCCCGAAATCCTGCACGCCTCGGTGCAGATGCGCCGCCACGAAGAGGCAAGCCCCAACCTGCCCGGCGTGTCAGCCATCGTCGCGCGTCCGCGCGCCGTCACCGTGCGGTTTCTCAACGACGCGGGCGAAACCGAGGACCGCGATTTCACCGGCCTCTGGGCGACCAGCGTTCAGCATCAGATCGACCACCTCAACGGCAGGATGTTTGTCGACCACCTCAGCCCGATGCGCCGCAAGATGCTGGTGGCCAGGGCCGGCAAGCTGAGGAAGCGGGCGTGAAGGTCGTTTTCATGGGCACGCCCGATTTCGCCGTCCCGGCGCTCGATGCGGTTGCCGCTGCGCACCAGGTTGTCGCCGTCTATTGCCAGCCGCCGCGCCCGGCGGGCCGCGGCAGGAACGACCGGCCCTCTCCGGTGCAGTGCCGCGCCGAGGCGCTGGGCCTGCCGCTGCGCCACCCGGTCAGCCTCAAATCCGCCGCCGAACAGGCCGCCTTCGCCGGTCTCGGCGCCGATATCGCCGTGGTGGTGGCCTACGGCCTGATCCTGCCGCAGGCGATCCTCGATGCCCCCCGCCTCGGCTGTCTCAACATCCATGCCTCGCTCCTGCCGCGCTGGCGCGGTGCGGCGCCGATCCACAGGGCGATCATGGCGGGCGACCGGGAAACCGGCATTTCGATCATGCGGATGGAGGCCGGGCTCGATACCGGCCCGGTGCTGCTGCGCGAGGCTACGCCGATCGGCCCGGCCGAAACAACCGGCGAACTGCACGACCGCCTGGCGCAGATGGGCGCGCGGATGATCGGCGCGGCGCTTTCGCGGATCGACAGCCTGGTGGCCGCCCCGCAACCCGCCGCGGGCGCAAGCTATGCCGCCAAGATCGACAAATCCGAATCCCGCGTCGACTGGTCGCGCCCCGCCGCCGAGATCGACCGGCTGATCCGCGGCCTTGCGCCCTTTCCCGGGGCCTGGTGCGAGGTCGCGGGCGAACGGCTGAAGCTTCTGCGCGCCAGGCCGGTCAAGGGGCAGGGCGCGCCGGGCCGAATACTTGGCGGCTTTCGCGTGGCCTGCGGCGAAGGCGCCCTCGACATCCTCGAAGCCCAGCGGCAGGGCAGACGCCCGATGGCGGCGGCGGAACTGCTGCGCGGCCTGACCTTGCCGGACCGGCTGTCCTGAAGCGTTTCGCCAAACGCCATCGGCCATTCACATTGCCGCCCCTTGCCGCCATAGTGGCCGGACAACCGAAAGGAGCCCGGCCATGCAGATCATCGCCCTGATCATCATCGGCGCCACCGCCGGTTTCATCGCCACCCGTGCGATGAAGGTCGAGACGGATGTCATCACCACCATCGCCATCGGCATCTTCGGGGCGCTGATCGGCGGGCTGGTGCTGCGGATCCTGCTGGCGATCACCGGTTTCGCCGCCGGTTTCCTGGGCGCGGTTCTGGGCGCCATCGCGCTCATCTGGTTGTGGGAAAGATACGGGCCGAAACGCCCCTGACCGCCGATCCCAGAAGACCGGCCCCCGACCGCCGGCCCCCGAAAGCCGATCCCAGAAGACCGGTCCCCGAAAACCGGGCCGGTCAGCTTCCGGCCGGCCTGGCCGGCTTGAACGGGGCCATTCCCGCCCGCGCCAGTTCGTCGGCGCGTTCGTTTTCGGGGTGCCCGGCATGGCCCTTGATCCATTGCCAGCTCACCTCGTGGCGCGCCTGCGCCGCATCGAGCCGCTGCCAGAGATCGACATTTCTGACCGGTTTCTTGTCGGCGGTGCGCCAACCGTTGCGCTTCCAGCCGTGAATCCACTGGCTGACGCCGTTCTTGACATAGGCGGAATCGGTTACGACGGTGATCGCCGCGCCGCGGCTCAGCGCCTCGAGCGCCGAAATCGCCGCCAGCAGCTCCATGCGATTGTTGGTCGTATGCGCCTCGCCGCCCTGCAACGCGCGCTCCTTGACGATGCGTCCGCCCTCGCGCGCGATCATCAGCACGCCCCAGCCTCCGGGGCCGGGATTGCCCGAACAGGCCCCGTCAGTATAGGCGAACAGCTCAGACATGGGCGCGCATGATGATGAAGGGATCGTCCGTGCCTGCCAGTCCGGTCTCGCGGCCCTCGCTGATCGCGGTCACGCTGAACCCCGCGCCGGCCAGCAGCTCCAGCAATTCGCGGCGCGTCACATAGGTGTAATACCGGTCGATCCGGTCGCGCGCCGCACCACTGCCGGTCTTCATGCCGATATGCAAAAGCCCGCCCGGTTTCAATGCGCGCGCCAGCGCCGCCAGATAGCGGGGCAGATCGCCGGCCGCCGCGTGAAGCAGCGAAAAATTGGCCCAGACCGCCTCGTATTCGCCAACCCCGCCGATATCGTCGAAAGTGGCCAGCCGCGCCCCGATGGCATGGCGCGCGTTGGCCAGGGCAACCATCTTCGCCGACGCATCGATCGGATCGGGTTTCAGGCCCGCCGCACGCATGAATGCCGAGGCATTGCCCGGCCCGCAGCCCAGGTCGAGCACACGCGCCCCTGTCGCCAATGCGGCGATGAAGTCTTGCAAATTCCGGTCAGGTCCGGCCGCGTCGAACCGTTCGGCATAGGCGCCCGCCCGCGCGTCATAGGCCGCGATGGTCCTTTCATCCGCGCTCATGTCCGCTCGATCGCCAGCCGGCCGGCGAGCGCGACGAAGATTGCCGCAAAGCTGCGGCTGAGCCAGCGCATGGCCCGGTCGGAAGACAGAAGCAGGTCGCGCGCTGCGGCGGCGAAGGCGCCGTAAAGGGCGAAAACGGCAAAGGTCAGGGCCATGAAGACGGCGCCCAGCACCGACATCTCGGCCGTGACCGTCGCCGGGTTGCCGCTCAGGAACGGGGGCAAAAGGGCGAGGAAGAAGAGCGACAGCTTCGGGTTGAGCAGGTTGATCAGAATGCCGCGCAGTGCGATGCGCCAGCCGGGTTCGCTACCGGCCTCGCGCGAAAGGGCAAGCGCGCCGCCCGATTTCATCGCCTGCCAGGCGAGGTAGAGCAGATAGGCGACGCCCGCGAACTTGACGATCTGGAAGAGCAGCGCGCTGGTGTGCAGAAGTGCGGCCAGCCCCAGGGCGGCGGCGGTGAGGTGCGGCACGATGCCGAGCGTGCAGCCAAGCGCGGCAAAGACCGAGGCCGCGCGCCCCCGCCCGAGGCCGACGGCAAGGGTGTAGATCACCCCGGTTCCGGGCGCGACGACGACGACAAGCGCGGTCAGCAGGAATTGCAGGTTGATCATGTCCGGATGCTCCTCATGCCGGTTCCCGCAAGGCGCGTGGCACCTTGAATTCGATGTTTTCGCGTGCCGTCTCCACCGGTGCCAGCGTGACATCGAACCGCGCGCGGCAGGCCTCGATGACTTCGTTGACCAGCACTTCCGGCGCCGACGCGCCCGCCGTCACACCCAGCGCGTCAATCCCCTCAAGCGCCCGCCAGTCGATATCCGCCGCCCGCTGCACCAGTTGCGCATAGGCGCAGCCCGCGGCGCGGCCCACCTCGACCAGCCGCCGGGAGTTCGACGAATTCGGCGCGCCGATCACCAGCAGCGCGGCGATCTTTCCGGCCATCGCCTTGACCGCCTCCTGCCGGTTCGTCGTTGCATAGCAGATGTCTTCCTTGTGCGGCCCGACAATCGCCGGGAAGCGTGATTTCAGCGCCGCGACGATTTCCGCCGTGTCATCGACGGAAAGCGTGGTCTGGGTGATGAACGCCAGCTTCTCCGCGTCGCGCGGGGCCAGACGCTGCACATCGGCGGGCGTCTCCACCAGCAACACCTCGCCCTCGGGAAGCTGGCCCATGGTTCCCAGCGTCTCGGGGTGCCCCGCATGGCCGATCATCACCATCTGCAAGCCGTTCTGGTGATGCCGCTCGGCCTCGATGTGAACCTTGGATACCAGCGGGCAGGTCGCGTCGACAAAGATCATCTGGCGGGCGCGGGCCTCGGCGGGCACCGATTTCGGCACCCCGTGGGCGGAAAAGATCACCGGCCTGTCGGCGGGGCATTCGCCAAGCTCCTCGACAAAGACGGCGCCCTTGGCCCGCAGCCCGTCCACGACGAACCTGTTGTGCACGATCTCATGGCGCACGAAGACCGGCGCCCCCCATTTGGCCAGCGCCATCTCGACGATCTTGATCGCCCGGTCCACACCCGCGCAAAAGCCGCGCGGCGCGGCAAGATAGAGGGTGAGCTTTGGCTTTGGCATGGCAAATCCCGAAGTGACACCCCCCGAGACCTAAGGCCGCGTGCGCCGGGCGTCCAGAGCCGAAACCCGAAAACCTCGGCGGCGTCGCCCCGGTTCGGCCTATTTCACCAACTCGCCCTGGTTCTCGTGGCTGTGCTGGCCCTCGCGCGGCGGGCGGCCGATCACCTCGCGCAGCGCGTCGAGTTCGATGAAATTGTCGGCCTGCCGGCGCAATTCATCCGCGATCATCGGCGGCTGCGAACGGATGGTCGACACCACCGAAACCCGCACGCCCTGCCGTTGCAGGCTTTCGATCAGGGGCCGGAAATCGCCGTCGCCGGAAAACAGCACCATGTGATCGACATGCGGCGCCAGCTCCATCGCATCGACGGCAAGCTCGATGTCCATGTTGCCCTTGACCTTGCGCCGCCCCATGCTGTCGGTATATTCCTTGGCCGGTTTGGTCACCATGCGAGAGCCGTTGTAATTCAGCCAGTCGATCAGCGGCCGAATCGGCGAATATTCATCGTTTTCCAGCAGCGCGGTATAGTAGAACGCCCGCAGCAGCTTGCCGCGCCGTTCGAATTCTTGCCGGAGCAGCTTGTAGTCGATATCAAAGCCAAGCGCCTTCGCCGCCGCATAGAGATTCGATCCGTCAATGAACAGCGCGAGCCGTTCGTCCTTGTAGAACATCAATCTTATCCTTCAAAAAAAAATCGCGTCAGTCCCAATTGACGTTTGGGTGGACAAACCGGAAAAACGCGAAAACTGCTGAACTGGTATAGAAACCTTGCCAATGGCACAAGAATTGAATCGCGAAACTGCCATCCGGACGGCGGCGATCGGCTTGGGGGCGAACCTTCCGTCACCGGCCGGCGACGCAAGATCGACCCTCGCGGCGGGCTTGCGCGACCTTGCCGGGGGCTTTCGGATCGCCGGCGTGTCGCGGTTTTTCCGCTCGCCCGCCTTTCCGCCGGGGTCGGGGCCGGATTTCGTCAATGCGGCCGTGCTGGTTGACACGGACATGGCCCCCGAATGCATCCTGCGCGCGCTGCACGCGATCGAGGCGCGATACCTGCGCGAAAGAAAGTCCCGCTGGGCGGCGCGAACGCTCGATCTCGATCTGCTCTTTGTTGGTGACTGCGTTCTGCCGAACCGCGACATTCAGGTGAAATGGATGCATCTGTTGCCCGAGCGCCAACAGATCGACTGCCCCGAATCGCTGATCCTGCCGCATCCGCGCCTTCAGGATCGCGCCTTCGTTCTGGTGCCCCTGGCGGAAATCGCGCCGCGCTGGCGCCATCCGGTCACCGGCCACAGCGTTTCGGCGATGACAGCCGGCCTGCCGGACGCGGAAAAAGCAGCGATTTGCCCGGTCTGAGGGCGATTCGGCGCTTGTCATGATGCAGTCAAGCGCTTAAGTAGCGGTTTCCACATCTTTCAAGTCGATTGGAGTTGCCCATGGCCCGTGTGACGGTCGAAGATTGCGTTGACAAGGTTCCCAACCGGTTCGAACTGGTTATGCTCGCATCGCACCGCGCGCGCGAAATCGCCGCAGGGGCCCCGGTCACGGTCGATCGCGACAACGACAAGAACCCGGTCGTCAGCCTGCGCGAGATCGCCGACGAGACGCAAAGCGCCGCCACCCTGCGCGAACGCATGATCGAAAGCCATCAGACCCAGATCGAGGTTGATGAACCCGAAGACGACGCGATGGCCCTGTTGATGGGCGCCGAAAACGACCGCCCGCAAGAGGACGACATGTCCGAGGAAAAGCTCTTGCGGGCCTTGATGGAAGCTCAGGGGCAGGGCTGACCCCGACGGCCGAGGCGAGCGGACCGCAATGATCGATGTGAATGATCTGATCGCGCTGGTCCGCAACTATAACCCGCGCACCAACGCGGACCTGATCGCGGCGGCCTATGACTACGGGCGCAAGATGCACGCGGGCCAGAAACGCTATTCGGGCGAGTCCTATTTTTCCCACCCGGTCGCCGTTGCCGCCATCCTCACCGAACAGCGGCTCGATGACGCCACGATCGTCACAGCACTTCTGCACGATACGATCGAGGATACCAAATCCACCTATGCGGAAATCTCCCGGCAATTCGGCGAGGAAATCGCCGAACTTGTCGATGGTGTGACCAAGCTGACCAATCTTCAGCTTTCGTCGAGCGAAACCAAGCAATCGGAGAACTTCCGCAAGCTGTTCATCGCCATGTCGAGGGATCTGCGGGTCATCCTGGTCAAGCTGGCCGACCGGCTGCACAACATGCGCACCATCAAATCCCTGCCCGAGGAAAAACAGGTCCGCAAGGCCCGTGAAACCATGGATATCTTCGCGCCGCTGGCCGGGCGCATGGGGATGCAGTGGATGCGCGAGGAACTCGAGGATCTGTCGTTCCGGGTGCTGAACGCCGAAGCGCGCTCTTCGATCATCCGCCGGTTCATCACCTTGCAGCGCGAAACCGGCGACGTGATCAACAAGATCACCGCCGATATCCGGACCGAGCTCGAAAAGGCGCAAGTGCAGGCCGAGGTGTTCGGCCGCGCCAAGAAGCCCTATTCGATCTGGCGCAAGATGCAGGAAAAGCAGCTCGCCTTCTCGCGGCTCTCCGACATCTACGGGTTTCGCATCATCTGCCAGAGCGAGGCCGATTGCTACCGTGTGCTCGGGGCGATTCATCAGCGCTGGCGCGCGGTGCCGGGCCGCTTCAAGGACTATATCAGCCAGCCCAAGTCGAACGGCTACCGCTCGATCCACACCACCGTCTCGGGCCGCGACGGCAAGCGCGTCGAGGTGCAGATACGCACCCGCCAGATGCACGAGGTAGCCGAATCCGGGGTGGCGGCGCATTGGTCCTACCGCGACGGCGAACGCGCCCGCAACCCCTTCGCCGTCGATCCGGCCAAATGGATCGCCACCCTGACCGAGCGATTCGACAGCGGCGAGGACCATGACGAGTTTCTCGAAAACGTGAAGCTCGACATGTATTCCGACCAGGTGTTCTGCTTCACGCCCAAGGGTGACGTGATCCAGTTGCCAAAGGGCGCGACGCCGATCGACTTCGCCTATTCGATCCATACCCGCATCGGCAATTCCACCGTCGGCGCCAAGGTCGACGGCATCCGCGTGCCCCTGTGGACCCGGCTCAAGAATGGCCAGTCGGTCGAAATCGTCACCGCCGCCGGCCAGCGTCCCCAGGCGACCTGGATCGACATCGTGGTGACGGGCCGCGCCAAATCCGCGATCCGCCGGTCGCTGCGCGAGGAAGATCGCGAAAGATTCGTGAAACTCGGTCAGGAACTGGCCCGCGTCGCCTTCGAACATATCGGCCGCAAGGCAACCGACAAGGCGATGCGCATCGCCGCCAAGACCCTGGCGCTGCCCGACGAAAGCGAAGTCTTCGCGCGCCTCGGCAGCGCCGAACTGACCGCCAGCGAAGTCATTCAGGCGATCTACCCCGAACTTGCCACCCAGCCGGCCGAGGTCGTCGATGCCAACCGCCCGGTGATCGGCCTGACCGCCGATCAATCCTACCGGCGGGCCAATTGCTGCCAGGCGGTTCCCGGCGAACGCATCGTCGGTATCACCTATCGCGGGCAGGGCGTGGTCGTGCATGCCATAGATTGCCCCGCCCTGGCCGAATTCGAGCAACAGCCGAACCGCTGGATCGATCTGCGCTGGCATTCCGGCGCCCATGCGCCGGTGCATACCGTCAGCCTCAACATGACCATCGCCAACGATGCGGGCGTGCTGGGGCGAATCTGCTCTTTGATCGGCCAGCAGAAGGCGAATATATCCGATCTGACATTTGTCGATCGAAAACCCGATTTTTACCGTCTTATTGTCGAAGTTGACCTGCGTGATGCCGAACACCTGCACATGGTGCTGACCGCGCTCGAGGCGGAAAGCGACGTGGCGCAGGTGGAACGATACCGCGATCTGAACCGCAAGCCCTGAGCGGGCGCAGAAAGGAACGAAACCCGTGGTGTTCAAGCGGCGAAACCCGCGCACCTACCTGCGGATGCTCGCCGAGGCATTCTGGCCTCGTGGCGGCTGGACGCGCGCCTTTCACTATGTCCGCCACCGGGTCAGACGGCTGCCGGACAGTTCGCACAAGATCGCCCGCGGGGTCTTTGCCGGCGTATTCACCAGCTTCACCCCGCTTTTCGGGCTGCATTTCGTTACCGCGGTGATCATCGCCAAACTGGTCAGGGGAAATATCCTTGCCGCCATTCTGGCGACCTTTTTCGGCAACCCCATTTCCTTTCCGATCATCGCGATAATGTCGGTGAAGCTGGGCCATCTGATCCTCGGCACCAAATTCGACGAATCGACCCATGCCACGATCTTCGGCAAATTCGTCGGCGCGGGCGCCGATCTGAAGCATAACTTCCTGGCGATCTTTTCCGATTCCACCGCGCAATGGGGAAATCTCTATAACTTCTACAACGAAATCTTCCTGCCTTATCTGGTGGGGGGCTTAGTGCCGGGGCTGATCGCCGGTCTGATCTGCTATTACCTCTCGGAACCGCTGATCGCGGTCTATCAGAAACGCCGCCGCACCAAAATCAAGGCACGCTTCGACAAGCTCAGGTCGCGGCTTCATGCACGCGCCGAAGAACGGCGGGAAAAGCGCTGAAACAAGACCGGCCATTCCCGCCCGAATGCCGGCAATCGGGCGGCTTGGCCGGCGCAGGAATTGCCTTGGATGCAAAACCCCAATTCAGGTAATGAGAGCCGCAACCCGATCCGTTGCGCTGGCAAGTCTGATTCAACAAACGCTATAGTCCTGGCCAAAATGCAGGAGAAGATACATGCAACGTCGTAAACCTCTGGGCAAGCTGAGGCTGGGTGTCAATATCGACCATGTGGCAACGCTGCGCAACGCGCGCGGATCGGCCTACCCCGATCCGGTGCGCGCCGCCAAACTGGCGGAAACGGCGGGGGCCGACGGCATCACCGCCCATCTGCGCGAAGATCGCCGCCATATCGCTGACGACGACATCGACCGGTTGATGGCCGCGCTGTCGGTGCCGCTCAACTTCGAAATGGCCGCGACGGACGAGATGCAGCAAATTGCCCTGCGCCACAAACCTCATGCCGTCTGCATCGTCCCCGAAAAGCGCGAGGAACGCACCACCGAAGGCGGGCTGGACGTGGCGCGCGAAGAAAACCGCCTGGCCCGTTTCATCGCGCCCCTGCGCGACGCCGGGTGCCGCGTGTCGCTCTTTGTCGCCGCCGACGCCGCCCAGATCGAGGCGGCGGCGCGGATCGGTGCCGCGGTCGTCGAACTGCATACCGGCGCCTATTGCGACCATCACGCCGACGGGCAATTCGCCGAACGCGACGCCGAACTGTCGCGGCTGGCGGAAATGTCGCGCCTGGCCCATGCGCGCGGGCTCGAGGTTCATGCGGGTCACGGCCTGACCTATGACACCGTGTCGCCCGTCGCCGCCTTCCCCGAGGTGATGGAACTGAACATCGGCCATTTCCTGATCGGCGAGTCGATATTCATGGGGCTCAAACCCGCGATCCGTGAAATGCGCCGCTTCATGGACGAGGCGCGGGCATGAGCGCCCGCCGCCGGCGCCGGCCGGTTTGTGCGCGGCGATGCGGGTGTCGCGCCGGGGCGCGTGTCGGCGCGCGTGTCGGTGCGCGTGTCGGGACGCGTGTCGGGACGGATGCGGGACGGATGCGGGACGCAGGCGGGACGGATGGCAGCCACGGCGATCGGGGGGCCTCGTGATCCTCGGCATCGGCACCGACCTGGCCAATATCGACCGCATCCAGGGCGTGCTCGACCGCCATGGCGACCGTTTCCGCAACCGCGTCTTTACCCCCGTCGAACAGCGCAAGGCAGAACAGCGCCGGGACAAGGCGGGCACCTATGCCAAACGCTGGGCCGCCAAGGAAGCCTGTTCCAAGGCGCTCGGCACCGGTCTGCGCATGGGAATATCGTGGAAAGACATGGCGGTATCGAACCTGCGCACAGGCCAGCCGGTGATGCAACTGACCGGCTGGGCGGCCGAGCGGCTGGCGGAAATGACCCCCCAAGGGCATGAGGCGATCGTCCACGTCACCCTCACCGATGATCACCCCTGGGCACAGGCCTTCGTGGTGATCGAAGCCCGCCCCAACGGCGAAACTTGACTTCGCCCGCCCGGGCGATCATGTAGCGCGGGACCAAAAGCGAGGCAGGAACAATCATGGCCAGCAAGGCAAAGGACGGGATCGTCGAGACGATCAAGACGGTTGTCTGGGCACTGCTCATTGCGGGGGTCTTTCGCACCCTTTTCTACCAGCCTTTCTGGATCCCCTCCGGCTCGATGAAGGATACGCTGCTGATCGGCGATTTCCTCTTTGTCAACAAGATGGCATATGGCTATTCGCGCTATTCCTGCCCCTTTTCGGCCTGCCCCATCACCGGGCGGCTTTTTTCGGCAGAACCCCAGCGCGGCGATGTCGTGGTGTTCCGCCATCCGGCCAATGGCGCCGATTTCATCAAGCGCCTGATCGGCTTGCCCGGCGACACGGTGCAGGTCAAGGACGGTATCGTCTATATCAACGGTGTGGCCGCGCCGCAGACCCCTGCGGGCAACTTCGAGGAAATCAAGGAGCGCCAGGGTTCGCAGGGCGGCATGCCGCGCTGCGCCAACGACCCGGTCGGGCAGGGCGGTATCTGCATCAAGCAACGGTTCATCGAAACCCTGCCCAACGGCGTCCGCCACGATGTCTTGAACATCGCCAATACGGCGGCCGACAATACCCCTGTCTTTACCGTCCCGGCGGGCCATTACTTCTTCATGGGCGACAACCGCGACAACAGCCAGGACAGCCGTTTTGCCGTTACCACCGGCGGTGTCGGCATGTTGCCCGCCGAATATCTGATCGGCCGCGCCGACCGCATCATGTTTTCGTCCGCGGGCCGATCGCTCTTTTTCTTCTGGACGTGGCGGCCCGATCGTTTCTTCAAGGCGGTCGAGTGAGGCTGGCCGCCGATCTTCGCGCCTTTTCGGCCCGCATCGGCCATGATTTCGCGCGCCCCGATTTGCTGGTGCGCGCCGTCACCCATGCCTCGATCGCCACACCGACGCGGCCGGACAATCAGCGGCTGGAATTTCTTGGCGACCGGGTGCTGGGTCTGGTCATGGCCGAAGCACTGCTGGCCGCCGACAAGGGTGCCAGCGAAGGCCAGCTTGCCCCGCGCTTCAACGCCCTGGTGCGCAAGGAAACCTGCGCCGACGTTGCGCGCAGCGTCGATCTCGGTGCGGTTCTCAAGCTCGGCCGGTCCGAGATGATGTCGGGCGGTCGGCGCAAGGAGGCGCTGCTTGGTGACGCATTGGAGGCGATGATCGCGGCGGTCTATCTCGACGCCGGGTTCGCGGCGGCCCGGCGGGTGGTCCTGCACCTTTGGGGGCCGCGGATCGCGGCTGTCGAGCCGGACGCGCGCGACGCCAAGACCAGCCTTCAGGAAATCGCCCAGGCCAGCGGCCAACAGCCGCCGACCTACCGGGAAGAGGCGCGCGCGGGCCCGGATCACCAGCCGGTCTTCACCGTTTCGGTGACGCTCGAAAGCGGCGAAACCGAAACCGCCCGCGCCGGATCGAAACGCCAGGCCGAGCAGGCCGCGGCAAGGGCGCTTCTGGCGCGGATGAACAAGACCGATGGCTGACCCTGAAAACCCCGCCCCGGCACCGCAAAGGGCCGGGTTCGTCGCCCTGATCGGCGAACCCAATGCCGGCAAATCCACACTGTTGAACCGGATGGTCGGGGCCAAGGTGTCGATCGTGACCCACAAGGTTCAGACCACCCGGACGCGCATCCGCGGCATTGCCATGCACGCCAATGCCCAGATCGTTTTCGTCGACACGCCGGGCCTTTTCCACCCGCGCCGCAGGCTCGACCGGGCGATGGTGGCCGCGGCCTGGGGCGGGGCGGCGGATGCCGATATAGTCGTGCTGCTGATCGAGGCGCACCGCGGGCTGACCGAGGGTGTGCAGGCGATTCTCGGGGCGATGCGCGACCGTATCAGCCAAAATCAGCGCATCGCCCTTGCCATCAACAAGATCGACCGGGTCAAGGCCGAAACGCTGCTGGATCTGTCGGCAAGGCTGAACGCGGCCTATCCGTTCGAACGCACCTTCATGATTTCCGCCGAGCGGGGCCACGGGGTTGATGATCTCCGGTCATGGCTGGCCAACGAGGTGCCCGAAGGTGCGTGGTTCTATCCCGAGGATCAGATTGCCGATCTGCCGCTGCGGATGATCGCCGCCGAAATCACCCGCGAAAAGCTGACGCTGCGGCTCCACGAAGAACTTCCCTATCAACTGACCGTCGAGACCGAGGCCTGGGAGGATCGCCCCGACGGGTCGGCGCGGATCGACCAGGTCGTCTATGTCGCGCGCGACGGCCACAAGGGGATCGTTCTTGGCCACAAGGGCGCGACGGTCAAGGCCGTGGGTCAGGCGGCGCGCGTCGAGCTGGCCGATTTCCTCGGCCGCCCGGTGCATCTGTTCATTCAGGTCAAGGTGCGGCCGAACTGGCTTGAAGAACGGGAACGATTCACCGAAATGGGGCTTGATTTCAAGGATGGCGACTGAGCCGCGCCTGACCGCCGATTTCTGGGTGCGCGCCTATCTGGCGCGGCTCGAACGGGCGGCCATTCCGGCCTTTGTTGCCGCCAGGGGTGATGCCACGGCAGGGGCGGTCCTGGTCAAGCTGGCAACCCTTGACGGGCAGGCCCGCGCCTTTCATCGCAGCTTTGATCCGATGAGCGGCGCCCGCGTCTGGCTACCGCTTGCCGAAGGGGCCGAGGCCGAGGTCGACCGCGCCATCGCCCGCCAGAAAGGCCGCGACCCCGATCTCTGGATCATCGAAATCGAAAACCGTGATGGGCGTACGCTTCTGGACGAAGAGGGATTCGCCGGCTGACCGCGGTTTGAACGCGCCGCGAATGACTGCCCTGCCAGGGCGTTGCGGGGCGGCCCCGAACCGCCAGAACCCTGCCAAGCCTGCGGCGCTCTCTGGCTTTTGGTGCTATGTGGTGGTCAGGAATTACGCGAAACGCTTTATGTGGACATCGACGTGCCGGTCGGGGATATTCGCCCGGCGTGACATAGGACCGACCGCATGGAATGGCGCAGCGAAGGGGTTTTGCTATCCGTGCGTCTGCACGGTGAAACCGCCGCCATCATCGAGGTTTTCACCCAAGGCCAGGGCCGTCATGCGGGTGTGGTGCGGGGCGGTGCCTCGCGCCGGATGGCGGCTGTCCTGCAACCGGGCGCGCAACTGGACGTCACCTGGCGCGGGCGGCTCGATGAACATATCGGTGCCTTTTCGGCGGAACCGTTGCGGTCGCGCGCCTCGATTCTTTCGGACCGTCTCGCGCTGGCGGGCCTGAATTCAATCTGTGCGCTCTTGCGCTTTGCGCTGCCCGAACGCGAAGCGCATGTATCGCTTTACAATGCGTCGGTCGCCCTGCTCGACGCTCTCGGTTCGGATGACGACTGGCCGCTTGCCTACCTGCGCTGGGAATTGCTGCTGCTGGAGGAACTGGGTTTCGGGCTTGATCTCGGTTCCTGTGCCGTGTCCGGTTCGCGCGACGATCTGGCCTATGTCAGCCCGAAATCGGGGCGCGCCGTAGCCAGGGGGGCAGCGGGCCAATGGGCCGACAGGTTGCTGCCGCTTCCCGCCTGTCTTCTGGGGCAGGGGCCCGCCTCGACCGGGCAACTGGTTCAGGGGCTGAAGGTGACGGGCTATTTCCTGCACCACCGGCTGGCGCGGGAATTGCTGTCAAAGCCCTTGCCCGATGCGCGGAGCCGCCTTGTCGATGCGTTGTCGCGTCGGGGCTGACGGCGGCTGATGGCCGCCCGGTCAGGGTGGTGGCGCGAAAGGAACGGGCTTCAAAGGTCGAACTTCCCGCTATCGGAAAAAGGCATTTTTCGCTTGCGAGCAATCCCACGACAACGTGGCGTCGCATTTTGTCGCGACAGGCGTTCCGGTTTTGCGGTTTGTGGTGATCGGAGGTCTGATGCTCAGCCGTAACGTTCCAGAAGTTCTGCGCCATCACAGAGTACCGGGCATCATGTCCTTTGCGACCCTCGCAGGGATCGAGGCCACGACGCGCGGTACCCTCGTTTCGGTATTTCCGCTGGCCATCCTGGATGCCATGGGATCGCCGTCGGGGGCGTCGGGCGTCTATTTCGCGGCGGGTGTCGTTTCGATGCTGTGGGGGCTTTTGGTGCCCGGGGCATCGCGGTTCATTCCGCGGCGCTGGATGTACAGCCTGGGGTGTTCGCTTTATCTTCTTTCCATGTGCCTGGCGCTGGCCGGAACAACCCTGACCATACCGCTGGCCCTGCTGACCAGCGCCATGGCGACGGCCACCACCTTTGTCTGTTTCAATGCCTATCTTCTCGATTACATCGAACGCACGGAACTGGGCCGCGGCCAGTCAACCCAGATGGTGTTTACCGCCGGACCCTGGACGATTGGCCCGGTGCTCGGGGTCTGGCTCTATGAACTCTGGCGACCGGCGCCGTTTCTTCTGGCCGGAGCTTTCGCCTGCCTGCTGATCTGCGTGTTCTGGATTTTGCGCCTCGGCAACGGCAAGCAGATCACCCGCGCCCGGCGCCCCGCTATCAATCCGCTTGGCTATCTCAGCCGGTTCATCGCACAGCCCCGCCTGATTGCCGGCTGGAGCTTTGCCGTGATCCGGTCGGTCGGCTGGTGGGTCTATGTCGTCTATCTGCCCTATTTCTGCATCGAGGCGGGATTGGGCAACAAGGTCGGCGGAATTGCGCTGTCGGCGTCGAACGCACTGATGTTCCTGTCGCCCTTCGTGTTGCGTGTGGCGCGCAGGGCGTCGGTGCGCATATCGGTGCGGATGGGGTTCGGCATTTGCGGTGCGCTGTTCTTCATTGCGGCGGTCGTTTCGCCTTTGCCCTGGCTCACCCTGGCGGTGGCGATGCTGGCCTCGGTTTTTCTGATCACGCTCGATGTGGTCGCCGGGCTGCCGTTCCTGATGTCGGTCAAGCCGTCGGAACGAACCGAGATGTCGGCGGTCTATTCCAGCTTTCGCGATGTTTCGTCGGTGCTTACGCCCGGCGTGGCCTGGCTGGTGCTGTCCGTCGCACCGACCGCCGCGATATTTGCCGTTTGCGGCCTTGCGATGGGCGGCGCCTGTCATATCGCCCGACGCCTTCACCCGAGGCTTGGCACATCGCGCCCGTCACGGGGCAGGGTTCCGGCGGAATAGCGCCGGGCGAAGCCCCAAGACAAGCTGAATCGGGTTTTCACCGGGCCCGGCCATTGCGTTCGTTCAGCCCAGAAGGCGCCGCGCGATCACCTGGGCCTGGATTTCCGC
This sequence comes from Paracoccaceae bacterium, assembly GCA_020446815.1. GTDB lineage: Bacteria > Pseudomonadota > Alphaproteobacteria > Rhodobacterales > Rhodobacteraceae > Albidovulum. Next base: position 20,162 of record JAGRDY010000029.1, on the reverse strand, counting down.
GGCCCCCTCGAAAATGTTGAGAATGCGCGCATCGCACAGAATGCGGCTGATCTGATATTCGAGCGCAAACCCGTTGCCGCCATGGATTTGCAGCGCATTGTCGGCGCATGACCAGGCGATCCGGGCGCCCAGAAGCTTGGCCATCCCGGCCTCCAGATCACAGCGCTTGCCGCCATCCTTCTGCCGGGCCGAATGATAGGTCAACTGCCGCGCGATCATGATCTCGGCCGCCATCATCGCCAGCTTGCCCGCAACGCGCGGAAATTCGATCAGCGATTTGCCGAATTGCCTGCGGTCTTCGGCGTATTTCATGCCAGCTTCCAGCGCCGATTGCGCCACGCCGATGGCCCGCGCCGCGGTCTGGATCCGCGCGCTTTCAAAGGTCTGCATCAATTGCTTGAAGCCCTGTCCCTCGATCCCGCCCAGCAGGTTTTCGCCCTTCACCCGGAATCCGTCGAAGCCCAGTTCGTATTCCTTCATGCCCCGATAGCCCAGAACCTCGATCTCGCCTCCGCTCATGCCCGGTGTCGGGAAGGGTTCGGCCTCGGTGCCGGGGGTCTTTTCGGCCAGAAACATCGACAGGCCCCTGTAATCTGTCGTGTCCGGATCGGTTCGCGCCAGAAGCGTCATGACATGGGTGCGTGCCGCATGGGTGATCCAGGTCTTGTTGCCGGTCACGACATAGTCTTCGCCCTGCTTGGTCGCGCGGGTGCGCAGGGCCCCCAGATCGGAACCGGTGTTCGGCTCGGTAAAGACAGCCGTCGGCAGGATCTCTCCGCGCGCCAGAGCCGGCAGCCACCGCGCCCTTTGCTCTGCCGTGCCGCCGCACAGGATCAGTTCGGCGGCGATCTCCGAGCGTGTGCCCAGCGATCCGACGCCGATATACCCCCGCGACAGTTCTTCCGAGACCACCACCATCGACGCCTTGGACAGCCCCAGCCCGCCGAATTCCTCGGGGATGGTCAGGCCGAACACACCCATTTCCGCGAGTTCGCCGATGACCTCCATGGGGATCAGTTCGTCCTTCAGATGCCAGCCATGGGCATTCGGGGCAACGCGTTCGTCTGTGTAACGGCGGAACTGGTCGCGGATCATTTCCAGCTCGTCGTCCAGGCCGCTCGCCCCAAAGGTCGCCCGGCCATGGTTTTCCCGCATCAGCGCGACCAACCGCGCGCGCGCCGCCGGTGCGTTCGCCCGCGCCAGAAGGGTGGCGATTGGTGCCGTCTCGTCGGGCCATTCCACCCCGAGGTCGGCCAGCCGGGCCGTTTCGTTCTGGCTCATCGGGATGCCGCCCTTGATCTGCGCCAGATATTCGCCAAAGCCGATTTGCAGGATCAGGCGCTCCATCTCGCCGAATTTGCCTTCGGCCTCGAGCCGCCCGGCCCAGGCATGGAGCCGGCCGAGCGCTTCGACATAGGTTGCCAGCCAGGACAGGGCATGTGCGCCATACTGGTTTTCCTCCAGCGCCGTGGCGCTTACCCGGCCCTTTTGGCAGACCTGTTCGCGCAGGCGGGCCGTCGCGCTGGCCAAAAGACTTTCAACCGGCCCGAGCGCCGCACCCGTCAGGGTGACAATATCGGCAAGGCCAGCATTCATTGGCATTTCCACCCCGTCATGCGCCATGATCGCTCTCCTTCGCTGCGGCAGCATCGTCATAGGCATTTCGCACATGCAGCGCAATATTAATTCGCGAGATATGCTAGTTCAGCATAAAAATGTCGCGCGCAAATTCGCTGATGCTATCCCCGGCGTCTGGCGCTATAGCACCTGAAAAATCACAACAGGCCGTGACCCGTGTTCGGACATGACATCGCGATTCTGATCCTCGCGGCAATTATCGCCATTTTCGCCGGATTCGTGAAGGGAGCCGTCGGCTTTGCGATGCCGATGATCATGATTTCGGGCATTGCCTCTTTCATGCCGGCCGAACAGGCACTGGCGGCACTTATCCTGCCAACCCTGGCCACCAACCTCATCCAGTCGCTGCGCGACGGTTCGGCGGCGGCGCTGCGCTCGATCCGGGATTTCCGCTGGCTGATCGGAACCAATTGCCTCGTGGTCTTTGCGTCATCTCAACTGGTGCCCTATATCCCGCAGCCTGTGCTGCTGGCCTCACTCGGCGTGCCGATCGTCGGCTTTGCCATTTCGCAGCTCATGGGATATCGGCTCAGGTTCGACCCCGGAAACCGTGCCCGCACCGAAATCATGGCCGGGGCCGTGGGCGGGTTTTACGGGGGGCTTTCCGGCATCTGGGGGCCGCCGGTCATCGCCTTGCTGACCTCGCTCAATGTCGAGAAACGTGAAAACACGCGCGTTCAGGGCGTGGTCTATACGTTGGCGACGGTGTTTTTGTTTTTCGCCCATTGGCGATCCGGCGTGGTGAACGCCCAAACCCTGCCGTTCTCGCTTGCCCTGCTCGTTCCCTCGCTGACTGGCCTATGGCTGGGGTTCAAGTTGAACAACCTGCTTGATGCCAGGCTTTTCCGGCGCTGGACGTTGATCGTGCTGGCGGTCACCGGGCTCAACCTGATCCGGCGCGCACTCACCCTGTAAGCACAGGTGACGCGCATTTCTTTCGGCGAAGATGGCGCCCCCCGTCGGCGGGGATGGGGGCAGCGCCCCCTCCGGGCCCGATCAGCCGATCGCTGCGGCTTTCACATCGGCGTCGATATGGGGGACATATTGCGCGAAATTGTCGGCAAACATCGTCACCAGCTTTTGCGCCTGCCTGTCATAGGCCGCGCCATCCGGCCAGGTCTGGCGCGGATCCAGCAGGCTGTCTTCCACACCCGGCACGGATACCGGCACCTCAAAACCGAAGTTCGCATCCTTGCGGAAGGCTACCGTGTTCAGCGATCCGTCCAGCGCGGCGGTCAACAGTGCCCGCGTCGCCTTGATCGGCATTCTGCTGCCGGTGCCAAAGGCGCCGCCGGTCCAGCCGGTATTGACCAGCCAGCAGTTGGAGCCGTGTCTGGCGATCATTTCCTGCAGCAGTTTGCCGTAGACTTCGGGCCTGCGGGGCATGAAAGGTGCGCCGAAACAGGTCGAGAAAGTCGGGATCGGTTCAGTCACGCCGACCTCGGTCCCCGGTGTTTTCGACGTGAATCCCGACAGGAAATGATACATCGCCTGCGCCGGCGACAGCCGCGCGATCGGCGGCAGCACGCCATAGGCATCGCAGGTCAGCATGATGATGTTCTTCGGATGCCCGCCAAGCGCGGTGTGCGAGGCATTCGAGATATAGCTCATCGGGTAGGCGCAGCGCATGTTGGCCGTCAGGCTCGCGTCTTCGAAATCAAGCTCCTTGGTCACCGGATCGAACACCATGTTCTCGATCACGGTGCCGAATTTCTCGGTCGTGGCATAGATTTCCGGCTCGGCCTCGGGCGATAGCGAAATGGTCTTTGCGTAACAGCCACCCTCGAAGTTGAAGATCCCCTGATCCGACCAGCCATGTTCGTCGTCGCCGATCAGCGTGCGCGCCGGATCGGCGGACAGGGTGGTTTTTCCGGTGCCCGAAAGGCCAAAGAAAACCGCCGAATCTTCGGGATTTCCCGTTGCATGATTGGCCGAACAATGCATCGGCATGACGCCTTTGCCGGGAAGGATGTAGTTCAGAAGGCCAAAGACCGATTTCTTGTTCTCGCCGGCATAGGCGGTATTGCCGATCAGGATCAGTTTCTTGTCGTAATGCAGCGCGATCACCGTTTCAGACCGGCAACCGTGCCGTTCGGGATCGGCCTTGAAGGACGGGCAGTTGATGATGGTGAATTCGGGCACGAAGCTGAGCAATTCGTCGCGGTCGGGCCGGCGCAGCATGTGGCGGATGAAAAGCCCGTGCCAGGCCAGTTCGTTCACGATGCGCACGTCGAGGCGATGCTCGGCGTCGGCGCCGGCATAAAGATCCTGAACGAAATAGTCGCGGCCTTTCATATGCGCCAGCATGTCGGCGTGAAGCCGGTCGAAGGCATCGGGCTCCATCGGGTTGTTGTTTTCCCACCAGATGGAATCGGCCACCGAGGGTGTGCGCACGATGAACTTGTCCTTGGGCGAACGCCCGGTGTGTTTGCCGGTCTGGGTCAGAAGCGAGCCGCCCTTGCCCAGCGTCCCTTCACCGCGCACCAGCGCCGCCTCGACCAGCGCCGGCTCCAAAAGGTTGTAGTAGACATTTCCGACCCCCGTTATGCCTTGATCTTCCAGGCGATTAGCAGGGTTCACGGTTCCGACTGTCATCAGGTAGCTCCCAGTGCCGTAAATGATCTGGCGGTTCGGTGCGAAACGCCAAAGCACCGGCCGGAAATCGGCCGGTGCCCACCCCTTAGCACGTCGCCCGAGGTCCGGAACAGGAAGCATTGTCGCGGTTAGCGCCAACATCGCCGGTTTAGCGCAATCATCCGATGCAAGGGGGGGCGGAAACGCGAACGATCCGCCGAAGTGACGTAAATTAGTCAAACATCCGGATTATTAGCATCAACTGATTCGATTGCGGCGGGTGATTCGAAGTTATCAGTTGCCTAAGAACGCCGGAAAATGGAATATGTCGGAAAAAGCGCGAGTTAACGAGAGCAGAACAAGGAAAACGATATGTCGAGGATCGCATTGGTCGACGACGACAGGAATATCCTGACGTCAGTCTCGATAACGCTAGAAGCCGAAGGCTTCGAAGTCGAAACCTATAATGACGGACAATCCGCATTGGACGCCTTCAACAAGCGGATGCCGGACATGGCGGTGCTCGATATCAAGATGCCCCGCATGGACGGAATGGATCTGTTGCAGCGCCTGCGTCAGAAAACCGCCATGCCGGTCATTTTCCTGACCTCCAAGGACGACGAGATCGACGAGGTTCTCGGACTGCGCATGGGGGCGGACGACTATGTGAAGAAACCGTTCTCGCAGCGGCTTCTGGTCGAACGCATTCGCGCGCTTTTGCGTCGGCAAGAGGCGATTGCCAGCGGCGAGGTCGCCACCACCGAAGAAACCAAGATCATGACGCGCGGCAGCCTGACGATGGATCCGCTGCGCCACGCCGTAAGCTGGCGGGGCCGCGATGTGGCGCTTACCGTGACCGAATTCTTGCTGCTTCAGGCGCTGGCGCAGCGTCCGGGCTTTGTCAAGAGCCGGGATCAGCTCATGGATGTGGCCTATGACGATCAGGTCTATGTGGATGACCGTACCATCGACAGCCATATCAAGCGGCTGCGCAAGAAGATGCGCACGGTCGACGATGATTTCAACGCAATCGAAACCCTTTATGGCATCGGTTATCGATACAACGAGGAATGACCAAAGCATCGAGGATTGATTTGCGCGACCCAAAACAGGTTGAACGCGCGGATGTTGTCCTCGGCGAGGACTGGACCGCGCCTGAAGGCATCGTTGATATCGAGTTGCGTGCCGGGCGCGAACGCCGGGGTTTCATCTCGCTGAACCGCTCGCCACTGGCGCGCAAGATCATCACCTTCAATCTCATGGCCATGATCGTGCTGGTGGCCGGTGTTCTTTACCTGAACCCTTTTCGCGACAGCCTGGTGTTGCAACGCGAAAGCGGGCTTGTCGCAGAAGCGCAATTGATCGCCGACGTGTTCGAGGCACAGCTTTCGGCCGATAATCCGGTCAATCTTGCAAATGGCGAAGGCCTGGATGTCGCGCGTATCGCCGCCGGCATCGAGCTTCCCGTCGGGGTGGATCTTTTCGTGTTCGACCGGGCGGAAAACCTGGTGGAAACCACTCAGGGTGTGGCGCGCCCCGATCCTGAAACCGTCGCGGGCCTTCATCAGGACCGGCGCTCGACGCTGATCACGGATATTCTCAATTCGGTGTGGGAGGCCATCGCCAGCCTGCTGGCGCCCGCCAATGACCAGAACCCCGCCCACGCCGCCGAAGACATGGCCCGCCAATTGGTCGGCGCGGCGTTGCTGGGTGAAACCCAGATTCGTACCGGCCATGACAGATCGGGCGATTCGATCTTCACCGTGGCCACCCCGATACGCCAGAACGACAGCGTCCTGGGGGTTGTCGCCGTCACATCGGTTGCGGGTGAAATCGACCAGTTGGTGCGGGTCGAGCGCGAACAGGTGCTGCAGATGTTCGTCATCGCCATTATCGTGTCGATCGGCCTCAGCCTGGTGTTGGCTTCGACCATCGCCAACCCGCTTTCCGATCTGGCCGCGGCAGCCGAACTCGGCCGTGACAAGAACGCCCGCAAGATGAGCCCGAGCCGGGTGCGCATCCCCGATCTCACCGCCAGGCCGGACGAAATCGGCCGCCTGTCGGGGGCCATGCGCGGCATGGTGGCCGCCCTTTATGAGCGGATCGAAAGCAATGAACAATTCGCCGCAGATGTCGCCCATGAAATCAAGAATCCGCTGGCCAGCCTGCGCTCGGCGGTGGGAACGCTGCGGTTGACGAAACGCGACGACCACCGTCAAAAGCTGCTCGATGTGATTGACCATGACGTGCGCAGGCTCGACCGGCTGGTCAGCGATATTTCCAATGCCTCGCGGCTTGACAGCGAATTGGTCAAGGAAGAGGAAGAAAGCTTCAACCTTCTGAAGATGCTCAGCAATATCATAGAGCATCTCGGCAAGGAGGCCTCGGCCAACGGCGTCGATTTCATTTCCGACCTGCCGGCGGAACCGATCATCATTCAGGGGCTGGAAGCCCGCCTGGCGCAGGTTTTCGTCAACCTGATCGGCAACGCCGTGTCATTTTGCGCCGAGGGTGACGCGGTGCGGGTTTGGGCGCGCAAGCGGGAAAACCGGGTGCTGATCGTGGTCGAGGATACCGGCCCAGGCATCCCGGACGAAGCGCTGACCAAGATTTTCAAACGCTTCTATTCCGAACGGCCACCAGGCCAGTTCGGCAACCATTCCGGCCTCGGGCTGGCGATCTCCAAACAGATCGTCGAGGCGCATGGCGGGGTCATCTGGGCTGAAAACATCCGCCCGACCGATGCCGACATAACCTCTGAACCGCTGGGGGCACGCTTTGTCGTGGGCCTCCCCTTGTGAGCGAGAGCCCAAAGCAGGAAGTCATTGTGCACGCGACCTGCGTTGCCTGGGCCGGCCGGGCCGTCTTGATCCGCGGGCCTTCGGGAAGCGGAAAATCCGGTCTGGCGCTGCAACTCATGGCCTTTGGCTGCCAGTTGGTCAGCGACGATGGTACCTGCGTGATCGTCCGCGATGGGGCCCTGTTCGCCACGGCGCCACAAACCATTCGCGGCCGGATCGAGGCGCGCGGCGTCGGATTGCTGGCGGCCGAGGCGCGACGCACCGCGCGGCTGATACTGGTTGTTGATCTGGGTCTTCTGGAAACCCACCGGTTGCCCGTCTGGCACGGAACCGAAATACTCGGATGTGAACTGGCCTTGCTTCACAGGGTCGAGAGCACCCATTTTCCGGCGGCAATCCTGCAATATCTCAAGGGTGGCCGCGTGGCATGACGGAGCGTGAGGTGACTGAGGACAAGACCCGGCCACAGGACGGGCAGCGTGTTGTTCTGGTGACAGGCCCCTCCGGCGCGGGGCGGTCGACGGCGATTCATGCGCTCGAGGATCTTGGCTATGAAGCCATTGACAATCTGCCGCTTACTCTGGTGCCGCGCCTGCTGGACGGGCCGCCGCACAGCCGGCCCATCGCGCTGGGTATCGACGTGCGCAACCGCGATTTTTCGGCAACTGCGCTTATCGAACTCATCGACCGGCTGACCCGGCTTCCGCAGATCGCGCCCGAGGTGCTGTTTCTTGATTGCGGCGCCGACGAGTTGATCCGGCGCTACAGCGAAACCCGGCGCCGCCACCCCCTGACTGGTGCAGGAACCCCGACCGAGGGGGTGGAAACCGAAATCGATCTTTTGGGGCCCATACGCGCGCGCGCCGATATCCTGATGGATACCACCGATCTTTCGCCACATGATCTGAAGGGAGAAATCGATCGCTGGTTCGGCGGCGCGAGTTCGGCGCGCCTAGCGGTTTCGATTCATTCGTTTTCCTACAAACGCGGCGTGCCGCGCGGGCTCGATATCATGCTCGACTGCCGGTTCCTGCGCAATCCGCACTGGGAAGCAGCGCTTCGCCCGCTTGACGGGCGCGACCCGCAGGTGGCTGATTTCGTGGTCAATGATCAACGATTCAGTGCCTTTTTTGACAAAACGCTGGATCTGCTTACGCTGTTGTTGCCAGCGCAGGTCGATGAGGGCAAAAGTCACGTCGCAATCGGTTTTGGCTGCACCGGCGGGCAACACCGGTCGGTTGCCGTAGCGGAAAACATGGCCAAAGCGCTTGCGGATGCCGGGTGGCAAGTGTCTATAAGGCACCGTGAACTGGAAAGACGGTCGGCTGGCGTGTCTGGCAAGAAGGTAGGGTGATCGGGCGTGATCGGCATCGTGATTGTCGCACATGGTGGTCTGGCGCGGGAATACCTTGCCGCTGTGGAACATGTCGTGGGCAAGCAGGAAGGCATTCGCGCGATTTCCATCGAAGAAGACCATGACCGTGCCGCCAAGCAGGCCGAAATCTGCGCCGCCGCAGACGCCGTTGACAGCGGGGCGGGTGTCGTGGTGGTGACGGATATGTTCGGCGGATCTCCCTCCAATCTCAGCCTGAGCGCCTGCACCCCCACCGACAGGCGTATCCTTTACGGAGCAAACCTGCCGATGCTGATCAAGCTGGCCAAGTCCCGGCAGCTTTCCGTGGCCGATGCAGTCAATTCCGCGCTCGATGCCGGGCGGAAATACATCAACAGCTATGGTGGGTCAGGGCAGGGTGGACAGTGACGGAAGTTGATCTCCATATCATCAATGAAAAGGGCCTTCATGCACGGGCATCCGCAAAATTCGTGGAAGTGGTCGAGGCCTTCGATGCCAGTGCAGACGTATCCTTGAACGGCATGTCCGCATCCGGCGATTCAATCATGGGCCTTCTGATGCTGGCGGCATCGCGCGGAACCACGATAAAGGTCAGCACCAGCGGCAATGATGCCGATCGGCTGGCCGAGGCCCTGGCCACCCTTGTTGCCAATCGCTTCGACGAGGATTACTGACAACACCGGGACCGGCATCGAAGGGCGCCCGAAACGTGCTGAAAAAAACCCAATCAGTTCCGACTGACCCCGATTTCAAACCCTATGAAATGCGGCGGTTGTCCTATGCGGGCACCTTCACTAACCCGTTCAAGGCCGGAACCATCCGCACCATCGAATGGATGACGGGCAAACTGCATCTTCTGCGCAAGATCCGTGATTTCGAGCGGTCCGGCGTGCCGTTCGGGCAGCCCTTCTGGCCCAAGGCGATGGCGGCGATGGGGATCGACATTCTCACACCGGACGAACAGGTGGTGCGCATTCCACCCAAGGGGCCGCTGGTGGTCGTGGCCAACCACCCGCACGGTCTGGTCGACGGAATGGTCATGGCCGAGCTCATCGGCCGGGTGCGGACCGATTACAAGATACTTACCCGGTCGCTCCTGACCGGCATTCCCGAGATTGCCGAATTCCTGATCCCGGTTCCTTTCCCGCACGAAGAAAACTCCCGCGCCGACAGTCTGGAAATGCGCGCCGAATGCATGGCGCATCTGAAGAACGGCGGTGTGATCGTGCTGTTTCCTGCCGGCCGCGTGGCCAATTCCGAAACCTTCTTTGGCCCAGCCATCGAGCCGGACTGGAATCCCTTTACCGCGAAAATGGTCATCCGTTCCGGCGCATCCGTGCTGCCGATCCGTTTTCCGGGCGGCAATTCGCGGGCCTATTACATCGCCGACAAGCTTTCGGCGACGCTGCGCCAGGGATTGCTGTTGCATGAAATCAAGGGCGCCTTGAACAAGCCGCAAAGCCCGGTCATCGGCGACCCGATCGGGCCTGAAACCCTGGCCAGATACGCGGGCGACCCGCGCGGCATGTTATCCTGGCTGCGCGAGCATACGCTGTCGCTGAAATCCTGACCCGCCGCTATCGCGCCGTTATCGCGTCGGCACCGGGGTATCTCCGCGATAGTCGTAAAACCCCCGCTGGGTCTTGCGGCCCAGCCATCCGGCCTCGACATATTTGGTCAACAGCGGACAAGGCCGGTACTTGGTATCCGCCAGCCCCTCATGCAGCACGTTCATGATCGCAAGGCAGGTGTCGAGCCCGATGAAATCGGCCAGTTCCAGCGGCCCCATCGGGTGATTGGCCCCGAGTTTGAGCGATTCGTCGATTGATTTGACCGACCCCACGCCTTCATAAAGCGTATAGACCGCCTCGTTGATCATCGGCATCAGGATGCGGTTGACGATGAATGCCGGGAAATCCTCGGCGCTGGCGGCCGTCTTGCCAAGCCTTTCGACGACCGCGAGCATCGCCTTGTAGGTTTCATCATCCGTCGCAATTCCCCGGATCAGCTCGACAAGCTGCATCACCGGCACCGGATTCATGAAATGAAATCCCATGAACTTTTCCGGCCGGTCGGTGCGCGATGCCAGCCGGGTGATCGAAATCGACGATGTGTTGGAGGTCAGGATGGTGTCTGGCTTCAGATGCGGCAGCAATCCGTCGAAAATCTTCTGCTTGACGGCCTCGCGCTCGGTCGCGGCCTCGATGATCAGATCGGCCTGGCCGAGGTCGCTCAGTTGCATCGTCGTCTTGATCCGGGCCAGGGCGGCTTTCTTGGATTCGGCGGTGATCTTTTCACGGCTCACCTGCCGGTCGAGATTGCGCTCCACCAGCGCCATGGCGGATTGCAGTGCATCCTCGCTGACATCGTTCAGCAATACGTCGAACCCGGCCAGCGCAAATACATGGGCAATGCCATTGCCCATCTGCCCCGCACCGACAACCCCGACCGATTTGATTTCCATGATACAACCTTGCTTTCCGAATTCGCCAGACCATAGGCCCCGGCCGTTACCGGGCGCAAGGCATAAGCGGCCGCCGGGACCGTTCGAATTTTTCTTTTAGCTCTTTGGCAACGCCTGCGGCGCAGATTGCCCCCGGGTGAATCGAAATCAAGGTGGGAAAGATGGCCTATGAATACGGGGGCGACCGTGCCCTTGACTATTTTCCGTGTCGTTACGGGCAATCGCGGCTGCTGTTTCGCGGGCCGCCGCGCAATCTTGACGGCGCTTATGCGGTGGTCATGGGCGGCACCGAGACCTATGGCAAGTTCGTCCCCGATCCATATGCGGCATTGCTTGAAGAAAAGCTCGGCCTGCCGGTGGTGAATTTCGGATACATGAACGCCGGGCTGGATGTCTTCATGGGCGATCCGGTTGTCATCGACACTTGCCGCAAGGCGCGCGTGACCGTGGTCCAGCTTTTGGGGGCGCCCAACATGTCCAACCGGTTCTATACGGTGCATCCGCGCCGCAATGACCGGTTTCTCAAGGCGTCGCTGATGATGAGATCGCTTTTCCGGGAGGTGGATTTCACCGAATTCCACTTTATCCGGCACATGCTCACCACGCTCAAGACGCGGGCCCGCGAAAGGTTCGCCCTGGTCGAGGAAGAACTCAAGAGTATCTGGGTGACGCGGATGCAGGCCCTGCTTGAGCGGATCGGTGGTACGACGTTGTTGCTTCTGGTGGGCGATCATCATCCTGGATCGTCCGACCGGGAAGTCCTTGGCCCCGACCCGTTGATGGTTGACGAAGGCATGATCGCCGCCGTGCGCCCCTGTGCCAGCGATATCGTGAGGGTCCAGCCCAGCGATCGGGCGCGGGCCGCGCGCAACGAGGGCATGTTTTTCGCGCCACTCGAGGAACCCGTCGCGCTCGAACTTCCCGGCCCGCAAGTGCATCAAGAGATAGCCAGCGCGCTCTTGCCGGTGTTGCGCGCGCATCTGTGACCCGCGCTGACAGAAAAAGACCCGCCGGTGGGCGGGTCTTGCTTGGTTTCATCGCGCAAGCGTTTCGAGCGTCAGCGCCTACAGCTTTTCGATCAGTTCCGGCACGGCGGTGAAGAGATCGGCCACCAGCCCGTAGTCGGCAATCTGAAAGATCGGCGCTTCCTCATCCTTGTTGATCGCCACGATGACCTTGCTGTCCTTCATCCCGGCCAGATGCTGGATCGCCCCGGAAATGCCGATCGCCACATAAAGGCTCGGAGCCACCACCTTGCCGGTCTGGCCGACCTGCCAGTCGTTCGGGGCATAACCCGAATCGACCGCCGCCCGCGATGCGCCGACCGCCGCGCCAAGCTTGTCGGCAAGTTTTTCGATGAGGTGAAAATCGTCTTTTGAGCCGACGCCACGCCCGCCCGAAACCACGATGCCGGCGCTGGTCAGTTCGGGCCGGTCGCTGCCGGCCACCTTGTCTTCAACCCATTCCGACAGGCCCGGATTGGCCACGGCAGAGATGTTTTCGACGCTGGCCGCGCCGCCCATTTCGGCCGGATCGAAGGTCGAGGTGCGGATCGAGACGACTTTCTTGGCGTCCGAGGACTTGACCGTCTGGATGGCGTTGCCCGCGTAGATCGGCCGTTCGAACGTATCGGCATCGACCACGCCCGACACATCCGAAATCACCATGACATCCAGAAGGGCGGCAACGCGCGGCAGCACGTTCTTGGCATCGGTCGTCGCCGGGGCGGCGATATGCGAATAATCCCCAGCAAGCGACACGATCAGCGCCGCCGTCGGTTCCGCCAGCCGGTGCCCGAGCGAGCCATCCTCGGCGCAGAGTACCTTCTTGACCCCGCTGATCTTGGCCGCCTCCGCCGCTGCATCGGCCGCCTTGGCCCCGGCGCACAGCACCGTCACATCGCCCAGTTTCATCGCGGCGGTTACCGCCTTGGCGGTAGCATCGACCGACAGATGACCATCGGTCACTTCGCCCAACAGAAGAACAGCCATCAGAGCACCCCCGCTTCGTCTTTGAGTTTCGCAATCAGCTCATCGACCGAGCTGACCTTCACACCCGCCTTGCGTCCGGCGGGTTCCGTCGTCTTGAGCACGCTCAGGCGCGGCGCGACATCGACGCCGTAATCGGCGGGCGTCTTTTCGTCCAGGGGCTTTTTCTTGGCCTTCATGATATTGGGCAAGGACGCATAGCGCGGTTCGTTCAGCCGCAGATCGACCGTGACAATCGCGGGCAGCTTGACCTTGATCGTCTGTAACCCGCCATCGACTTCGCGCGTTACCGTGGCGCTGTCGCCATCGACGGAAAGTTCGGAAATGAACGTCGCCTGTGACCAGCCCAGCAGCGCCGACAGCATCTGCCCGGTGGCGTTCATGTCATTGTCGATCGCCTGCTTGCCGCAGATCACCAGACCGGGGTTTTCTTCCTTGACCACGGCGGCCAGCAGCTTGGCCACGGCCAGCGGTTCGATATCGGTATGCACGTCGTCGGCGGCCTGGATCAGAATCGCCCGATCCGCCCCCATCGCCAGAGCGGTGCGCAGGGTTTCCTGCGACTGCTTGACACCAATGGAAACCACGACGATTTCCTCGGCCTTGCCCGCCTCGCGCAGCCGGATCGCCTCTTCGACGGCGATCTCGTCAAACGGGTTCATCGACATCTTCACATTGGCAAGATCGACACCGCTGCCATCCGCCTTGACGCGGACCTTCACGTTATAGTCGATCACCCGTTTCACCGGCACCAAAACCTTCATCGGCACATCTCCTTCAAGCCAAAGCCGCCCTCATGGCGGCGCAACAACTACTTGATTGCCCCTTTAACGGCTTCACGCGCCCGAAAACAGTGCAAAATCGACGCCGATTGTCGCACGGTCGCCAGAGTTGGCGCTAACAGGCCGGCTCACCGGTTTGCCCCCGGCACCCAGAGCACATCGCCGCGACCCTCGTCATTGGCCGTGCGGGCGGCGACAAAGAACCAGTCCGACAGGCGGTTGAGATATTTCAAGGCCGCCTCGTTGACCGGTTCCTGATCCGCCAGTTCGACGCAAGATCTTTCGGCACGGCGCGATACGGTGCGGCAGTGATGCAGATGCGCCGACAAGGCCGACCCCCCCGGCAGGATGAAGCTTCGCAACGGTGTCAGCCGGGCATTCATCGCGTCGATCTCGGCCTCAAGCCGCTCGACCTGCGCCGGGACCATGCGCAAGACCGGATAGCCCGCCTCGCCATCCTTTTCCATATCCGGGCGGCACAGGTCGGCCCCAAGATCGAAAAGATCGTTCTGGATCCGCGCCAGTGCCGCGTCGATGTCGCCCCCGGCGTGCTGCCGCGCCAGCCCCAGAACCGAATTCGTTTCATCCACCGTGCCATAGGCCGCCACCCGCAATGCGTGCTTGGCCACCCGTGCGCCGTTGCCAAGCGCGGTTTGGCCTGCATCGCCGGTCCGGGTATAGATCTTGTTGAGAACGACCATCACCGCCCCCCCAGACTGCGTACCAGGACGAACACCAGGATCAGGGCCACCGCGATCGCCTGGGCGATGATCCGATAGCGCATGATCCTGTTGGCGTGCTTGCGGTTGAAATCACCGCCCCTGGCAAAGCCGCCGATGCCGATCATCAGGATGACCAGAACCGCGAGGCAGGCGAAGGCGGTAATCAGGAACAGTGGATCTTTGGCCATATCAGCCTCCCATGAGGGTCATGCGGGGCTTTGTACTCCGCTCGGGCGGCCAAGGCCAGCACCGCCATGCCTCAGGCCTTGCCCAGCAGCCAGTCCAGCGCGCGCGATGGCATAAGACGCCGCGCGATCCCCATGACATGGGTTGGCACCGTGACGAAATAGCGCGGCCGCGGGCGCGGGCTTTCCAGGGCGGTTTGCAGTTTGGCCGTCACCGCGCTTGCCGGCAGTTCGAATGCATCCGGCTTGGCCTTTTCGCGGTAGAGCCGTCTGAGCAGGCTCGCGCGGTATCGGTCGGCATGTGGGCTGGCCCGCCAGTCGATCCAGCGTTCGAAATGCGCGATGGAGTTTTCACGGATCAGGCTGGTGATCGGGCCCGGCTCGATCAGGATCACCTTGACCTGGGTATCGGCCATTTCCAGGCGCAGCACGTCCGTCAACCCTTCAAGGGCGTATTTCGTCGCCACATAGGCACCGCGCCAGCGCATGCCGACAAAACCCAGAACCGAAGAACAATTGACGATCCGGCCGTGCCCCTGTGCCCGCATCACCGGGACCACGCGGCGCGTCAATTCGTGATAGCCAAAAAGATTGGTCTCGAATATCTCGCGCAGCGCCTGCGTCGGCAGATCTTCCACGGCCCCCGGAATGCCGTAAGCGCCGTTGTTGAACAGCGCATCCAGAGTGCCGCCGGTACGCGCCAACGCCTCGGCCAGCGCCGCGGCCATGCTGGCCTCATCGGTATAATCCAGCCGGAAACTTTCCAGCCCCTCGCCGCGCAGGCGTTCGCAATCGGTCTCGGCCCGGCAGGTGGCAAAGACCCGCCAGCCCGCCTGTTGCAGCCCGAGCGCGGCGTCATGGCCGATGCCCGACGAACAACCGGTGATCAGGATCGATTTTTGCATCTGCCCTTCGCCCTCATTCTGTCTGGACCTGCCGCGCGCCACGATTTACATGGCTTCTATGAGCGACGCCAGCGATGACATTCCGGTACCGTCCACGGCTTCCGAACCGCTTTCGCGGGCGATCGGCGAACGTTATCTGACCTATGCGCTGTCGACCATCATGCATCGCGCGCTGCCTGATGCGCGCGACGGGCTGAAACCGGTGCATCGGCGTATTCTTTTTGCCATGCGGGAACTGAAACTTTCGTCCACCGGCGGTTTTCGCAAGTCGGCCAAGATTTCCGGCGATGTGATGGGCAATTATCACCCGCACGGCGATGCCGCGATCTATGACGCGATGGCGCGACTGGCGCAGGATTTCAACATGCGCTACCCGCTTGTCGACGGGCAGGGCAATTTCGGCAATATCGACGGCGACAATCCCGCCGCCGCCCGCTATACCGAGGCCCGCCTGACGTCCGCCGCCGAGGCGCTGATGGATGGCCTGGCCGAAAACGCCGTCGATTACCGGCCCAATTATGATGGCACGCTGGAAGAACCGGTGGTGCTGCCCGCCGCGTTTCCCAACCTCCTGGCCAACGGATCCTCGGGGATCGCGGTCGGCATGGCCACCAACATCCCGCCCCACAACCTGCACGAACTGATCGACGCCTGCCTGCATCTGATCAAGACGCCTGATGCGCGCGATGACACGCTTGCCGGTTTCGTGCCCGGCCCCGATTTTCCCACCGGCGGCGTCATTGTGGAGCCGCGCGAGAGTATCCTGGATGCCTACCGCACCGGCCGCGGTGCGTTCCGGTTGCGCGCCGAATGGGCGGTGGAGGATCAGGGCCGGGGCGCCTGGAACATCGTCGTCACCGAGATTCCCTACCAGGTACAGAAATCCAAGCTGATCGAACGGTTGGCCGAGGTGATCCAGACCAAGAAGGTCCCGCTTCTGGCCGATGTCCGCGACGAAAGCGCCGATGACATCCGCATCGTTCTCGAACCGCGTTCACGGAATGTCGACCCCGAAATGCTGATGGGGATGCTGTTTCGCAATTCCGATCTGGAAACGCGCTTTTCGCTCAACATGAATGTGCTGATCGACGGGCGCACCCCCAAGGTCTGTTCGCTCAAGGAAGTGTTGCGCGCCTTCCTCGATCACCGGCGCGAGGTATTGATCCGCCGGTCGCGGCACCGGATGGAAAAGATCGACCACCGGCTGGAGGTTCTCGAAGGATTCATCACCGCGTTCCTGAACCTCGACCGGGTGATCGACATCATCCGCTATGACGACGACCCCAAAGCCGCCTTGCAGGCCGAGGATTGGGGCCGCAAACAGGCCCGCGCGTCGTCCGAACGCGACTATGTCTCACCGCTGGGCCTGCCCCAGGCCGCCGACGCGCTGGGTCTGAGCGAAGTTCAGGCCGAAGCAGTGCTGAACATGCGTCTGCGTTCGTTGCGGCGGCTCGAGGAGATCGAGCTCTTGAAAGAACAGGACGCGCTGATGATCGAACGCGCCGATCTTGATGACCTGCTGGCCAGCCCATCGCTGCAATGGGCGCGGATCGCCGATCAGCTGCGCGATACCCGCAAGGCCTTTGGCCGCGATGCCCCCGGCGGCGCCCGCCGCACCCGGTTCGCCGAGGCAGGCGCGGTCGAGGATGTTCCGATCGAGGCGATGATCGAGCGCGAACCGATCACCGTCATCTGTTCTAAAATGGGCTGGATACGCGCGATGAAGGGGCATCAGCCGCTCGACGCCGAAGTCAAGTTCAAGGATGGCGACGAAGGCCGCTTTACCCTGCACGCAGAAACCACCGACAAGATCATGCTGTTTGGCAGCAACGGACGGTTCTACACCATCCTGGGGGCCAATCTTCCGGGCGGGCGCGGCATGGGCG
Source organism: Paracoccaceae bacterium (assembly GCA_020446815.1). Classification (GTDB taxonomy): domain Bacteria; phylum Pseudomonadota; class Alphaproteobacteria; order Rhodobacterales; family Rhodobacteraceae; genus Albidovulum. The sequence continues at coordinate 2,863 of JAGRDY010000029.1, read as the reverse complement.
AGCCGGTGCGGCTGATGATCGATTTGCCCAACGAAGCCGATATCGTTGACCTTCTGATCTACCGGGCGGGGGAAAAACTCCTGCTCGCCTCGAGCGAGGGCGACGGCTTTGTCGTTCCCGCCGACGAGGTCGTCGCCCAGACCCGCGCGGGCAAGGTCGTGCTCAACACTCGCGGCGGCGTGAAGGCGCAGGTTTGTCGCGCGGTGCGGGGCGATCACGTCGCCGTTGTCGGCCAGAACCGCAAGGTGCTGATCTTCCCGCTGTCCGAATTGCCGGAAATGGCGCGCGGCAAGGGGGTCAGGTTGCAAAAATACAAGGATGGCGGACTGTCGGATGCGACCACCTGCACCCTGGCCAGCGGGCTGAGCTGGAAAGACCCCGCCGGGCGCACCCGCACCGAAACCGACCTGGCCGAATGGATCGCCAAACGTGCCAGTGCCGGGCGCATGGCGCCGCGTGGATTTCCACGCGACAACACATTCACCTGAGCGCCAGCGGTCAGGCCGGCGCGACCTTGAGCCACACCCCGCCTTGCGGGCGCAGCGTCAGGATCAGGACCGGTTTCGGTTCGCGCCCCGGCACCCGCGAGAACCGGAAGCGTGACAGCAGGGTGGCAAGGATGATCACCGCCTCTTGCAGCGCGAATGACGCCCCGATGCAGATGCGCGGCCCATCGCCAAAAGGCAGATAGGCAAAGCGGTCGATGGCCCTGGGGTCTTGGAACCGGTCCGGGTCGAACCGGTGCGGATCGGGCCAGAGCCGGTGGTTGCGGTGCAGCGCATAGATCGGCAGCATCACCGTATCGCCGCGGCGCACCTCGCGGCCGCACAGCGTATCGGCCCGCATCGCGGTGCGCGACAGAAAGGCGGCGGGCGGATACATGCGCAGCGCCTCATCGACGATCTGGCGGATGAATTTCAGGCGCGGCAAGTCGGCGACCCCGGCTGCGCGCCCCTGCAGCGCCGCTGCCGCCTCGGCGTGGGCGCGGTCCTGCACGGCCGGGTCGAAGGCCACCAGATAAAGTGCCCAGGCCAGCGCCAGCGCGGTGGTTTCATGCCCGGCCACGATGAAGGTCAAGAGGTTGTCGCGCAGTTCGGCTGTGGTCATGCGGCGCCCGGTTTCGGGGTCTTCGCCCTCCAAAAGCAGATCAAGCAGGTCGGGCACCGGGCTCGGCCCCGAATCGCGCCTCTGATCGATCGCCCGATCGGCCATGGCTTTCATCGACCGCATCGCCGGGGCCGCGCGCATCCGCGCCAGGCGCGGTACCCATCCCGGCGCGCCGATGATATCGAGAAGCGAAACCCGCGCCGTCTGGTCGATATAGGCATTGATCGCCCGGTGAACCGCATCCCGGTCGAACCGCTCGCCACCCGTAAAGGTCACATCGGAAATCACCTCGAAAGTGGTCGCCACCATTTCGTCGAAAAGGTTGACCGCACGCCCGGCTTGTGTGCCGACCCGCTCTGCCGCGCGCTGTGCCGCTGCCGTCATCACCGGCGCGAGCGCCTGCACATTGCGCGGCGAAAAGGCCGGGGCCGCGGCGCGGCGCTGCCAGTGCCAGTGCGCCCCTTCGGCCACGAACAGGCTTTCGCCGATGCCGGGGCGCAGGATCAGCTTGGTGACATCCGATTTCGGATAATCGGCCAGAGCATCGCGCAGGATATGCCGGTTGGCGGCCGGGTCCATCACCATGTGCCAGCGTTTGCCGGTGCGCCCTGACACGATCGGCTGGCGGGTGGCAATCTCGGGGATCAGTTCCAGCAGATTGCGCCGCGCCGCCTGAAACGATTGCCAGATGCCCCAGGCTTCGGTGACCAGCGGCACTTGCACCGGCAGTTCAGCGTCGTTCATCGCGTTCTCCTCGCCCGCGCCAATATAGGCAACACCCCGGCAGGCGCCAAGAGTTCGACATTGCCCGCCGGTTTGCGCTCGGCTAAGGCTAGGGCAACCGGACGGGGGCAAGATGAATATTCGCAAGGTGCTTTCTTCGATCGTGGTTCTGGCTTTCCTGTCGGCCTGCGCCAGACAGGATTTGTCCGAACCTCCCGAACCGATCGGTGATTTCGTGCTGGGCTACACCATCGTGGTGGCCAAGAACGCCGAGCCCGTCGGCCCGTCGCGCAAGGCCGAGCCGGAAGAATGGGAAACCCTCTTGAAAGAAAAGATCGCCGCACGGATCGGGCGCTATCAAGGTGAGCGGATCTACAACATCGCCGTCGGGGTCGACGGCTATGCGCTGGCGGTTCCCGGTGTGCCGATCCTGCTCAGCCCGAAATCGGTGCTGGCGATCACCGTCAATATCTGGGACGATGCGCTGGGCCTGAAGCTGAATGAAAAACCAAAACAACTGATTGTTCTTGAGCGACTTTCCGGGGAAACCGTGGTTGGTTCCGGGCTGACCCAGACCCGCGAACAGCAGATGCGGAATCTGGCGGAAAACGCCGCCCGGTTGATCAACAACTGGCTGGTGGAAAACAAGGTCTGGTTTACCCCCGAGGCGGTTGCGGCCCGGTCGGGCCAGCCCGCGCCGGCCGCACCGGTTGCCGCGCCGGGCGTCCCGGCCGAGCCGGTGGCGGTGCCCCCCGCGACTGCGCCGCGCGACGCGGCGGGCGATCTGATCACGCTGCCCTGATCGTTCCGCCAACTGGTGCTTGATTTTTCGCGCCAGTGCCGATAGGCAGCGCCCGATATTGGCACGGGGAAAACATGGCCCCCAGAACATAAGGCGCCCGCGAAATGGCAAAGGCAAAGTTTGAACGCAACAAACCGCATGTGAACGTCGGCACGATCGGGCACGTTGACCACGGCAAGACGACGCTGACGGCGGCGATCACCAAGTATTACGGCGATTTCAAGGCGTATG
>JAGRDY010000028.1 GCA_020446815.1 Paracoccaceae bacterium | reverse complement strand
GGGGCGGGTTGAGGCCCAGGCGCGGGGGCCGGGGCGGGTGCGGGGGCGGCGGCCGTCTTTGCGGCTGGTTCGGCCCGTGCCGCCGGGGCAGCATCGAGGCTTTCGCCATCTTCGAGCAGCACGGCGATGGGGGTGTTCACCTTTACCCCCGCTGTTCCCTCGGCCACCAGTATCTTGCCGACGATCCCGTCATCGACGGCTTCGAACTCCATTGTTGCCTTGTCGGTCTCGATCTCGGCCAGAATATCGCCGGACGACACCGTATCGCCCTCCTTGACCAGCCATTTCGCCAGCGAGCCTTCCTCCATCGTGGGAGAAAGCGCGGGCATCAGGATTTCGGTCGCCATTTTGCATTCTCCTCAGCGATAGGTGACTTCTTTGACCGCCGCGACAATCTCTTGCGGAGTGATCAACGCCAGTTTTTCAAGATTGGCCGCGTAGGGCATCGGTACGTCCTTGCCGGTGCAGGTGATCACCGGCGCATCGAGGTAATCGAACGCCTCCTGCATGATCACCGATGAGACGTAACTGCCGATGGATCCCACGGGCCAGCCCTCCTCGACCGTCACGCAGCGGTTGGTCTTCATCACCGACTTGATCACCGTGGCGGTGTCCATCGGGCGTAATGTCCGCAGATCGATCACCTCGGCGCTGATGCCGTCCCCGGCCAGATTTTCGGCAGCCTCAAGCGCATGGCCAACCCCAATGCCGAAGCTGACCAGCGTCACGTCGCTTCCCTCGCGCCAGATTTTCGCCTTGCCGAAGGGAATGGTGAAATCCTCGAGATCGGGCACCTCGAAGGACCGGCCATAGAGTATCTCGTTTTCAAGAAAAATCACCGGATTCGGATCGCGGATTGCCGTTTTCAGCAGCCCCTTGGCATCGGCGGCCGAATAGGGCATCACCACCCGCAGGCCCGGTACCATCGCGTACCAGGCGGCGTAATCCTGGCTGTGCTGGGCGCCGACACGGGCGGCCGCCCCGTTGGGGCCACGAAAGACGATCGGGCAGCCCATCTGGCCGCCGGACATGTAAAGCGTCTTGGCGGCCGAGTTGATGATCTGGTCGATGGCTTGCATGGCGAAGTTGAAGGTCATGAATTCGACGATGGGCCTGAGCCCGCCCATGGCCGACCCCACCGCGATGCCGGTAAAGCCATGTTCGGTGATCGGTGTGTCGATCACCCGCTTGGCGCCGAACTTTTCCAGCAATCCCTGACTGATCTTGTAGGCGCCCTGGTATTCGCCCACCTCTTCGCCCATGAGATAGACATCCTCGTCACGAGTCATTTCTTCCAACATGGCCTCGCGCAGGGCTTCGCGGACGGTCATGGTCTTCATCGGTGTGTCCTCGGGCCAGTCGGGTGCAGCATCGACCTGCGGTGGCGCCGGTGGCGCAGAGCGCGCCGCGGCGGCGACCGGTCGCGGCTCTGGCTTTGCAGTGTCGGTGGCCGGGGATGCGGTGGCCGGGGATGCGGCGGCGGTATCTGCGCTTTCACCATCTTCGACCAGCACGGCGATCGGCGTGTTGACCTTTACATTCGTCGTACCTTCGGCCACGAGAATTTTTCCGACAATTCCCTCATCGACCGCCTCGAACTCCATCGTGGCCTTGTCGGTTTCTATCTCGGCGAGAATATCGCCTGACGAAACACTGTCGCCTTCCCTGACCAGCCATTTCGCCAATGTGCCTTCCTCCATCGTCGGCGAAAGGGCGGGCATCAGGATTTCGGTTGCCATGTCTTCTCTCCCTTACGCGTAGATATCGGTCCAGAGTTCCGCGAGCGCGGGCTCGGGGCTCTCTTTGGCGAATTCGGCGGCATCGTTCACGATCACCTTTATTTCCTTGTCGATGGCCTTGAGGTCATCTTCGCTGGCATGCTTGCCTTGAAGCAGCAGTTCGCGCACATGCTCGATCGCGTCGCGCTCTTCGCGCATCTTCTGCACCTCGTCGCGGGTCCGGTATTTGGCCGGGTCCGACATGGAGTGGCCACGATAGCGGTAGGTCTTGATTTCAAGGATGTAAGGCCCGTCGCCCGAACGGCAATGCGCAACGGCCTTTGCGCTTGCCGCCTTCACCGCAAGCACATCCATCCCATCGACAATTTCGCCGGGAATGCCGAAGGCTTCGCCGCGCGTGTGAAGATCGGGCGTCGAGGTGGAGCGTTTTTGCGCGGTGCCCATCGCATATTGGTTGTTCTCGATCACGAAAACGACTGGCAGTTTCCACAGAGCGGCCATGTTGAAGGTTTCGTAGACCTGGCCCTGATTGGCCGCACCGTCGCCGAAATAGGCGAAGGTGACGCGGCCATTTTCCTTGTACTTGTCGGCGAAAGCCAGCCCCGCCCCCAGCGGCACCTGCGCGCCGACAATGCCGTGCCCGCCATAAAAGTGCTTTTCCCTTGAGAACATATGCATGGAGCCACCCTTGCCCTTGGAGTAGCCCCCCCCGCGTCCGGTCAATTCGGCCATCACGCCCTTGGGGTCCATGCCGCAGGCCAGCATATGACCGTGATCACGATAAGAGGTGATGCGCTTGTCGCCATCCTCCGCGGCAGCCTCCAGTCCGACGACGACCGCTTCCTGCCCGATGTACAGGTGACAGAATCCGCCGATCAGCCCCATTCCGTAAAGCTGCCCCGCCTTTTCCTCGAATCGCCGGATCAACAGCATTTCGCGATAGAATTTAAGTAATTCGTCCTTTGAGGCATTTGATTTATCAGAGGCTTTTCGCGCAGCCATTTCGGCAATCTCCCAGTCATAAAAAATAGTTCATCGTTAAACTATCTTATATCGCAATTGTCCCTGCGGGGCGAGAAAAATCTTGAAGCCCTTGCGGCTCGCGTCAACGAATGACGATCTCGTCGCTGCGGATCAGCCCCAGGACATCACGGGCGCGTTCATCCAGCAAGTCAAGGTCGAGATATGAATCCGACAATCGCAGCGTCAGATTCTTCATGCGCCTCACTTCCTGGCGCAGCCGGTCACGTTCTGCCGTCAACGTCTCTTTTTCCGAAAGCGCCTGAACGCGGCGGAATACCCCGAAATCGCCCTGAACGGCGGCGAAGGTAAAATAAAAGCCCATCCCAAAAGTCAGGGCGAAATACAAAACCACGCCAAGCGCGGGACGTTTGAGAGCCTGGGCCATCTGCTGCCTCGATTCACCGCCTCTTGCGGGCGGCTGGGCAGGACCATGGCACAGATGATTCGCGAAGGGAATCCCCTTGGCAGGAAATACTCGACGGGCAGGCGCCGCTACCCGGCGTTCGATGCCTCGCAGATGCTCTGGATCGTGGTGGCGATCGTGCGGTTGAAGGTCGCGTCGTCCTGCCGGACCGACAGCCCTTCGGTGAGGGCGCGCGAAAAGCTCGCGATCATGCCGGTGTTGCGGGCCAGCAGCGCATTGGCCTGATCACGCGAATACCCGCCCGAAAGCGCCACCACGCGCATCACCTTGGGATGATCTATCAATGGCTTGTAGTGATTGTCCGTGCTCGGAAGCGTCAGCTTGAGGATGACCTGCCGCCCGGCGGGCAGGGCGTCCAGATGGCGCAGGATTTCCTCGCGCAGGATATCTTCGGCGGCAGCCTTGTCGGCAATGGAAATGGTTACTTCCGGTTCGATGATCGGCATCAGGCCCCGATCCAGTATCTGCCCTGCGATGTCGAACTGTTGCGTCACATTGGCGGCGATGCCGGGACGCGATGCCGCGTCTATGACGGATCGCATCTTGGTGCCGAAGATGCCTGCGTCATTGGCGCGCTTGAGCAAGGCATCCAGCCCGGCAATCGGTTTCATCAGCTTTACGCCATCGTTCGCATCCTGCAAGCCCTGGTCGACTTTCAGAAAAGGCACGACGCCGCGTTCTTCCCACAAAAACCGGGCCGAAGGTTTGCCGCCGATTGTGTCGTCCATGGTCCGCTCGAAAAGGATCGCGCCGATCACCTTGCTGCCGTCGAAGGCCGGTGCCGTGGCGATACGGGCACGCATTTCATGGATCAGCCTGAACATCTCGGCTTCGTCGGCATAAGCCTCCGGGCCGATCCCATAAAGCCCGAGCGCCTTGGGTGTCGATCCGCCGCTTTGATCCAGCGCCGCGATGAAGCCTTTTGCGGTCCGCATCCGCTGCGCCTGTTCTTGCCGTGACATATCCATCTCCGCTCGGGTGGTTGAAGGCTGTTCGTGGCGCGCCGGCGCGCCGTTTCGTGGCTCCGTTCTAGGATAGCGCCGGTTGCGTTGCAAACATGGTGGCGCTAACGTCACACCGCGTCGTGCAATTCGGAAACAATGGAGCGCCCAGGCCCGCTCCAGGCCACGCCGGCGTGCTCCATTGCCTTTTTTCGCGCGATGTCACGACACCATAAGTGCGGCCACCCCGGGCAATGGCTTGCCCTCCATCCATTCCAGAAATGCGCCCCCCGCTGTCGAAACATAGCTGAAATCGCCCGCTACTCCGGCCTGGTTGAGTGCGGCCACGGTATCGCCCCCGCCTGCCACTGACACCAGCCTTCCGGATCTGGTCAATTCTGCTGCCTTGACCGCAGCCGCGTTGGTGGCCTTGTCGAAGGGCGCGATTTCGAAAGCGCCCAGGGGGCCGTTCCAGATCAACGTCCGGCAGGTCTCGAACACGCCGCCGATCTCGGCCACGCTATCGGGCCCGGCATCCAGGATCATGGCATCCGCAGGGCAGGCATCGACCGGCAGGATCTCGCTCTCGGTTCCGGCCCTGAGTTCGTGCGCCACGACGATATCGACCGGCAGATGAATACGGCATTCCCTTTCCGCCGCCCTGGCGAGAATGTCGCGCGCCGTGTCGGCCATGTCATGTTCGGCCAGTGATTTGCCGACAGCCATGCCTTTGGCCGCCAGAAATGTATTGGCCATGCCCCCGCCGATCACCAGATGGTCGACCCTGGCCACGAGATTTCCCAAAAGGTCGAGTTTGGTCGACACTTTCGCCCCGCCGACCACCGCCACGACCGGGCGGTTCGGCTCCCCCAGCGCGGATTGGAGCGCTTGCAGTTCCGCGGCCATCAGACGGCCCGCGCAAGCCGGCATCAGATGGGTGATGGCTTCGGTAGACGCATGGGCGCGGTGTGCCGCCGAAAACGCATCGTTGACATAGATCTGCCCCAACGCCGCGAGTGCCGCCGCCATCACCGGGTCGTTTTTTTCCTCACCCGGATGAAACCGGGTGTTTTCCAGCAAGAGCACGTCACCCTCGCGCATCGCCGCCACCGCCTGTTTGGCCGGGCCGCCGATGCAATCGCTGGCAAATGCGACCTTCTGGCCCAGGGCCGCCTCCAAGGCAGGCAATGTCACAGCCAGGCTCATCTCCGGCACGACCTGCCCCTTGGGGCGGCCGAAATGGGCAAGCAGGATCGGTTTGCCGCCCGCCGCCAGAATGTCGCGGATCGTTGGGACGATTCGGTCGATCCGCGTGGTGTCGGTGACCACACCCGCCGATACCGGTACATTGATATCGACGCGCACCAGAACCGCCTTGCCCTTGAGATCCATGTCATCGAGTGTTTTCCAGCGCATCGTGTGTTCCTTCGCCAATGCCACGGGCGCGCAAGTGCCACCATGGCCGCTTTGCCCTTCAAATCACCCGAACCGGCGACCAAGGTCAACCGATCTCGGCGCTTTGGCCTTTTCACGAGCTTCAACAGCAACTAGTCTCGCCGCCGAAATCCGAAGGAGCCCACCATGGCAGATATCAAAGACCCTGAAAACACCATCATCATCACCCTCAAGGACGGCCCGGTGACCATCGAACTCTTGAATGACGTGGCGCCCAAACATGCCGCGCGCATGAAGGAACTGGCGCGCGCCGGGCAATATGACAATGTCGCCTTTCATCGCGTGATCGAAGGTTTCATGGCCCAGACAGGCGATGTGCAGCACGCCAACATGGAAAAGAACTATAACCCCGGCCGTTCGGGTACTGGCGGTTCCGATCTTCCCGACCTGCCAGCGGAGTTTTCAAAGTTGCCGCACGGGCGCGGCACCGTCGGCGCGGCGCGTTCCGCCAACCCGAACAGCGCCAATTCCCAGTTTTTCATCAACTTCAAGGACAATGACTTTCTCAACGGCCAATACACGGTTTATGGCCGCGTGATCGAAGGTATGGAACATGTCGACAAGATCGCGCGCGGCGAACCGCCGGCTGACCCCGACAGGATGATCTCGGTCAAAGTGGCCGCCGATGTCTGATACCCGCGTCTTTGTCACAAGCGCGTTAGCCGCCGCGGTGGCCATTGGGGCGGCGTTCTGGTGGTATTCACATGAAACCCAGCGCCCGCTCAGCACCGAAGACGGACCCGGTCCCAACCTTGTGATCGAAGTCGCGGGCGAGGCCAACGGCACCGTGGTCATCGACCTGATGCCCGATGTCGCACCCAAGCACGTTGCCCAGATAACCGAACTTGCCCGCATCGGCGCCTATAACAACGTGGTCTTTCATCGGGTGATCGACGGTTTCATGGCCCAGACCGGAGATGTGCAGCACGGGCGCGCGGGCGAAGATCTGTCGCTTGCCGGCACCGGCAAGTCCGATCTGCCCGACATTCCGGCCGAATTCTCCGACCTACCGTTCCGGCGCGGAACGGTAGGGATGGCGCGTGCGGGCCAGCCCGACAGCGCCAATTCGCAGTTCTTCATCATGTATCAGCCGGGCGATTTCCTTAACGGCCAATATACCGTTGTCGGCAATGTCATTTCCGGCATGGATGTGGTGGACGCGATCAAGAAGGGCGATCCCGACCTGAACGGCGCGGTAGTTGATCCCGACCGGATGGTGCGTGTGACCGTCGTGGAATAACGGTTCGGCTTCACCTTCGGGTGAGGTGCGGGTTTCGTTACTTTGAAAAAACCTCCGCCCGGCGCACTCTGCGGGGCGGAGGTAAACCATGTTCAGAGGCATTGTTCTGGTATGCGCAACCTTCGCCGGGCTGGCCGGTGCCGCGCTGGCCAATCCGGAATTCTGGCGCAACGAATGGCCCCGCACCGATTTCAGCCGGTCGTCGGTCGATTTCATGGACATCCTTTCGGGCGGCCCGCCGAAAGATGGTATTCCCGCCCTCGACGAAGTGACCATGATCCCTGTGGCCGGGGAAACCCGGCTCGATGACCGTGAACCGGTGATGGTTCTGGAACTGCCGGGCGATACCCCGCGCGCCTGGCCGATCCGCTATCTGACCTGGCATGAAATCGTCAATGACATGGCGGGCGGTGTTCCTGTCGCGGTGACGTTCTGCCCGCTTTGCAATGCCGGGATGATCTTCGACCGGCGGCTGGACGGGCAGGTGCTCAGCTTTGGCGTTTCGGGCAAGCTGCGCCATTCAGACATGATCATGTATGACCGGCAAAGCGAAAGCTGGTGGCAGCAGGCGCTGGGGCAGGGGATCGTCGGCACGATGACCGGTAAGGAACTGACCCAACTGCCCGGCTGGATGGAAAGCTGGGGGGCGTTTCGCGCCCGAAACCCAGGTGGGCTGGTGATGGATGAGCCCGACTGGCCGCGCCGGTATGGCCGGAACCCCTATGTGGGCTATGACAGTCTTTCCCGCCCCTACCTCTATAACGGGGAATTGCCGCCTTTCGGGATTGACCCGTTGTCCCGCGTGGTGCGCGTCGGCGCGCGTGCCTGGCCACTGGAGCGGGTGGCGCGCGCGGGCCGGATCAGCGAAGACGGCGTGACGATCAGTTGGGATGAGGGACAGGCCTCGGCGCTTGATACCGGTGAGATCGCCAATGGCCGCGACGTCGGCAATATCCGTGTGCGCGATGCGGCGACAGGGCGTGATCTCGTGCATGACGTGATCTTCGCCTTCGCCTTTCATGCCTTTCACCCGAACGGAAAATGGATGCTGGGGCGCTGACCGGCCCTGATCGGTTACAGGGCAGCCTCCAGAGCCGTCGCGGACGGCGGTCCGGGGCCGCTTTGCGCTGCCAGATAATCGCCCGGTGCCGGCGGAAAATCTCAGCCCAGAACAACCAGCACGTGGCGCTTCTTGCCCGCCGTGAGCTTCAGCGGCGCGGTCAGATCGGCCGGCCTGAACATCCGCCCGGCATCGGTTGCGGCCGCGTCATTGACCCGCGCGCCGCCTTCCGTGATCAGGCGTTTGGCCTCTTTGCCCGACCCTGCCAGACCTGATCGCACAAAAAGCTGCGCCAGCGTGATCCCTTCTTCCAGGACGGCCTTTGACAGCGTCAGCGTTGGCAGATCTTCGCCGACACCGCCTTTTTCAAACACCTCCCGCGCGGTAGACGCGGCCGCCTCTGCCGCCGCGAACCCATGCACCAGCCGGGTGACTTCGTTGGCCAGTACGATCTTGGCGTCATTGATTTCCGAGCCTGCAAGCGCGCCCAACCGGTCACATTCGTCGATGGGCAACTCGGTGTAAAGCTTGAGGAACCGGCCGATATCGGCGTCGGTCGTGTTGCGCCAGAACTGCCAGAATTCATAAGGGGAAAGCATGTCGGCATTGAGCCAGACCGCACCCCCCGCCGATTTGCCCATCTTCCTGCCATCGCTGGTGGTCAGCAAGGGCGAGGTCAGCCCATAGATTTCATGGTCGAGTACCCGCCGCGTCAGGTCGATGCCGTTGACGATATTGCCCCACTGGTCCGACCCGCCCATCTGCAAAAGGCAGCCATAGCGGCGATTCAGTTCCAGAAAATCGTAGGCCTGAAGAATCATGTAGTTGAATTCGAGAAACGACAGCGATTGTTCCCGGTCCAGCCGCGATTTGACGCTCTCGAATGACAGCATCCGGTTGATCGAGAAATGCCGCCCGATATCGCGCAAAAAATCGAGGTAATTGAGTGTGTCGAGCCATTCGGCGTTGTTCAGCATCAAGGCGTCGGCCGGCTCGTCGCCATAAGCGAGGAACTTCGCGAAGACCTGTTTCATGCCTTCGATATTGGCGTCGATCTGAGCGGCGGAAATCAGCGGCCGTTCTTCGGCGCGAAATGACGGGTCGCCCACCTTGGTCGTTCCGCCACCCATCAACGTGATCGGTTTGTGCCCGGTCTTTTGCAGCCAGCGCAGCATCATGATATTCAGCAGATGCCCGACATGCAGCGACTTCGCGGTCGCGTCATAGCCGATATAGGCCGGCACCACATCCTTGAGCAACGCCTCGTCCAGGCCCTGACAATCTGTGCAGTCGGCCAGAAATCCGCGCTCCTTCATCACGCGCATGAAGTCTGATTTCGGGTGGTAGGTCATCGCCATATCGTCCATTCTGTTGCCCGACGCCATATATCGGCGGGCGCGGCCAAGGGGAAGGGCATGTTGAAATCGGGCGCGGTCTGGGCCTTGGGCGCGATGTCGGGCACTTCGCTTGACGGGATTGATGCGGCATTGTTGCGCACCGACGGCGAGCGTATTCTGGAATTCGGCGCCAGCGCCTATCGCCCCTATTCGCAAGCCGAGCGCGCCATCCTCCGGCGGGCCTTGGGCAAATGGCCGCAAGAAGACGGTGTGGCCGAGGCGGCCTCGGTTGTCGAAGCGGCCCATGTCGATGTCCTGGCCGGGCTTGCCGCGGGTGCGGATATCATCGGATTTCATGGCCAGACGCTGGCCCATGATCCTTCGGGGCGCGGAACGCATCAGGCGGGGGCAGGCAGTGTGCTTGCTGATGGCTTGGGGCTTCCGGTGGTGTGGGATTTTCGCAGTACCGACGTGCGGCTGGGCGGGCAGGGGGCCCCGCTGGCGCCATTCTTCCATTTTGCCTGTGCCAGGTGGATCGGTGCAACGGAGCCGCTGGCGTTTCTCAATCTTGGCGGAGTAGGCAACCTGAGCTGGATTGATCCGGGACTCGGGGCACCCGATCTGCCCGGAGCCCTGATTGCCTTTGACACCGGGCCAGCCAATGCGCCGATCAATGATCTGATGCAGTCGCGGCGCGGTTTGCCCTGCGATCTGGATGGGGTGCTGGCCGGTGAGGGTGACGTCGATCAACCCGTGATCGAGCGACTGCTACGCCATCCCTATTTTCTCAGGATGCCGCCAAAATCGCTGGACCGGAACGGTTTTCCCGATCTTCTGTCATCCGTCGCCGACTTGTCCGACGCCGATGCCGCGGCGACGCTGACGGCGGCTGCGGCCGCGGCGGTGAGGCGCGGGGTCGAGCATTTTCCGCGACCGGTCACGCGCCTTCTGGTGACGGGGGGCGGGCGCCACAACCCGGTGCTGATGAAGATGATCGCCGAAGGGGCCGGTTGCGCGGCGGCGCCGGTCGAGACAGTGGGGCTTGACGGCGACATGCTGGAAGCGCAGGCCTTCGCCTTTCTCGCGGTGCGGGTCGCGCGCGGATTTTCGACCTCGTGCCCCGGCACCACCGGGGTGGGCGCGGCGGTCGGCGGCGGGCAGATCAGTCAGCCGAACTGAGGCAGAGGGGCGGGGTGCATCTGCCGGCGTTGCGACGAGGGCGAAGGCAGGGTCACCAGCGCCGCGCCAGATAGGCGCGGGTGAATGCGGCGTAGCCATCGGCGGTTACCTGCAACCGGGCCCGCATCAGCCGGTGCAAGTCAGGCAGTTTGTGAAAGGGAACGGCGGGAAACACATGGTGTTCGGCGTGGTAGGGCATGTTCCAGGCCAGGAAACGGACCACCGCGGTCGTGAAGGTCGTTCGGGTGTTTTCGAACATGTTCGCGACTTTCGGGCAGTCACCATGTTCGGCCAGCAGGTAAAGCCTCAGAAACGGCTGGCCCAGCATCGCAGGCACGATCCAGACCCACAAGAGCACCGGCGACCAGAACAGCGACCCAGCGGCACAGACGTAGAGCGCCAGCATGATCCGGGCTTCGGATTGCATGCGGGGCAGGGCCCTGGCGGGAAGATAGCCGGCGTTTTCCCGCCCGCGGACCAGCCGTATCAGCAAACGGGCGTTAGCAGCCCAGAACGGCAGCCCCGAAACATGGATCGACCATTGTGCGCGTGTTTCGGGCTTCGGGGCGTCCAGTTCCGGATCCTGGCCCGCGATGTTGGTAAACCGGTGATGGGCAAGGTGAAAGTAGCGAAACCATTCGAAGGGCAATATCAGCATCACACCGCAGCTTCGCCCGACCCAGTCGTTCAGGCGCCGCGACGCGAACGGTGTATGATGGGTGCATTCATGCTCCAGAGTGAACAGAAAAACGATCAGGACGCCCTGAACAGGCAGCAACAATGGCCAAAGCGGCACTCTTAACGCAATCGCGATGGCGCCGCACAGGATCAGCCCGGCATGGATCGTCAGGTGCCGAATGCCTGCCAGGTTCTCGGTCGCACAAAGCGAGGCTTTGGTTTCGGCGGGCAGGGCGGCCAGGAATGCTTTGTGGTCCATGGTTCGCGTGAGGTTCGGCAATCAGACCCGACCATAGTTGGCGCAGCGTGACTGCCTTTGTCAACGCAGCAATACCTGTGCCCGGTTCGCATTGGATGCGCCATCTTGCGTGCGTCGGATCGGGTTTCAGCCGCAATACATGGATCAACCCGCGCAGGAATCGAGAAAACGTCAGCGCAAGATGCCTGTGCCGGCATATTCCGCCGTCTCGCCAAGCATTTCCTCGATGCGGATCAATTGATTGTATTTTGCCAGCCGGTCGGAACGCGATAGCGACCCGGTCTTGATCTGCCCACAATTGGTGGCCACCGCCAGATCGGCGATGGTGGCGTCTTCGGTCTCGCCCGATCGGTGCGACATCACGTTGGTAAATCCCGCCCGGTGCGCCATATCGACGGCGGCCAGCGTTTCGGTCAGCGTGCCGATCTGGTTAACCTTGACCAGCATCGAATTGGCGCAACCCTGGGCGATACCCTGGGCAAGCCGGGCGGGGTTGGTAACGAAAAGATCGTCGCCGACAAGCTGGATGGTGGCGCCCAGCCGCTCGGTCAGGGCCTGCCAGCCTTGCCAGTCATCCTCGGCCATGCCGTCCTCGATCGAAATGATCGGATAATCGGCGGCGAGCCCGGCAAGGAAATCGACATTCTGGGCCGAGCTCAGGGCCTTGCCCTCGCCTTTCATGTCGTATTTGCCGTCCCTGAAATACTCGGTCGCCGCGCAATCGAGCGCCAGATATATATCCTTGCCCGGCTCGTAACCGGCCTTTTCAATGGCTTTGAGAATGAAATCAAGCGCTTCGCGGGCGGATTTCAAATTGGGCGCAAAGCCGCCCTCATCGCCGATGCCGGTATTGTGGCCGGCCTTTTGCAGTTCCTTCTTGAGGGTGTGAAACACCTCCGACCCCATCTGGACCGCCCCGCGTAGGTCGGGTGCGGCCACCGGCATGATCATGAATTCCTGGATGTCGATGGGGTTGTCGGCGTGCTCTCCGCCGTTGAGGATGTTCATCATCGGCACCGGCAGGACACGGGCCGAGGTGCCGCCAACATAGCGGTGCAAGGGCTGTGCGGTGAAATCTGCGGCCGCCTTGGCCACGGCAAGCGATACGCCAAGGATGGCATTGGCGCCTAGACGCGCCTTGTTGGGGGTGCCGTCGATCTCGATCATCAGCCGGTCGATGGCCACCTGTTCGGTGGCGTCCTCGCCTACCAGGGCTTCGGCCAACTCGCCATTGACGGCGGCGACCGCCTCCAGAACCCCCTTGCCGAGATAGCGCTTCTTGTCGCCGTCGCGCCTTTCCACGGCCTCATGGGCACCGGTCGAGGCCCCCGACGGCACCGCGGCGCGGCCCATCGTGCCGTCCTCCAGCGTCACATCAACCTCGACGGTCGGATTGCCCCGGCTGTCGAGAATTTCGCGGGCGTGAATGTCGATGATTGTGCTCATGGGAAAACCTCGGGCTTGCGGTGTCGGGGCAGTTGGCGCTCTATAGCGTGGCGGCAGATGCAGGGAAAGGGCGACGGCGCAGCCGCGCTTCGCGGGCAAAGGAATAAAGGCCCGATGCAACGATGATCGCCGCCCCCAGCAATGTGTAGAAGTCGAGCGTTTCGCCAAAGACGCTGAAACCGATCAGCAGCCCGAAGATGATCCGGCTGTAGCGAAATGGGGCCACAAAGGAAATGTCACCGATCCGGATCGCGGCTATGATGCAGTAAAGCGACGGGATGCCGATGCCGATGGCCCCGAACAGATAGGCCAGGTTGCGCAGATCGGGAACAACCAGCCTGTCACCCGAAACCAGCAACACCATCACCCCCGCCGGAATCGCCACGGCAAACCCCAGTGTCGAAAGCTGTATCGTGGTGATCGTCCCTGAAATTCGCCTTGTCGCCAGATCGCGCCCGGTCTGCGCCAGAACGCCCAGTACCGCAAGCAGCGTTGCCGCCTGAAACCCGGCGCCAAGCGGGCGCAGCACGATGATGACACCGGCCAGCCCGACAACGATCGCCGACCAGCGCCGCCAGCCGACAGGTTCACCGAAAAACAACGCCGCGCCCAGCGTGACCAGCAGGGGGTTGGCCTGAATGATTGTGGTGACGACCGAAATCGGCACCAGCGTAAGGGCGGCGACAAATCCGATGGAGGCCAGCGCCTCGAACAGCGCGCGCAGCCCCGATGCGCCGACAAGCATGGATGCCGTCAGGGGCGGCTGACCCCGCAAGACAGCCCAACTCCCGAAAAACAGCGCTCCGCCCGACCCGAGTCCGATCAGGATCTGCCCCACCGGCAACGCCCCGCCCATGAGCTTGATGAACATGTCCTCAAGGGCAAAGCCGGCCATTGACAGAACCATCAATGCGGCACCGCGGGCGTTTTCCAATCTCAGCGATCCCCGGCTTTCAATTTCACCCCGAACAATTCCAACCGGTGCCCCTTCAGCCGATAGCCCAGCCGCCGGGCGATCTTGTCCTGCAAGGCCTCGATTTCGCCATCGACGAATTCGATGACTTCTCCGGTGGTCAGATCGATCAGGTGGTCGTGATGGTCGCGCTCGGCATCCTCGTAGCGCGCGCGCCCGTCGCCGAATTCGAGCTTGTCGAGAATCCCCGCCTCGTCGAACAGTTTGACCGTCCGGTAGACCGTCGCCAGTGAAATTTTCGGGTCCACCGCACAGGCGCGCGAATAAAGCACCTCGACATCGGGGTGATCGGCGGCCGATTCGAGCACCTGGGCAATGACCCGGCGCTGTTCGGTCATCCTGAGACCCTTGGCTTCGCACCTTTCGAGAATGGTTAGCGTCATGCCGCCTCCGGTTCGCTCGTCAGGGGCGGTTTACGGGAAATCCCTGCCGCCGAAAAGCCTGTATTGCCATATCGAAATCCGGCCGCGTGTCGCGGACAGACGATTTTTGCGGGCACAAAGGCGCGATAGTGGCGCTGCGTCGACAACTTGCAATGCAGCGCCACGCAGGGCCGGGCCAGCAGACAGGAGCGAAGACATGTCTGACACACATCAGCGACGGGGCCGCGCGGCGCGCCGTGCCGCCCCTCCAGCGCGTGTTGTGAACTACCGGGGGCTTCGTCACCCTTTCCAGCCGCAAAAGGTGCTGTCCGACGATATGGTCGCCACAATCCACGACATGGCACTGAAAGTGCTGGAGGAACTGGGGTTGCGCATCTTGCTTCCCGAGGCAAGGCAGATATTTGCCGCTGCGGGCGCAAGGGTGAACGAAACCAGTGAAATGGTCTTTGTCGGGCGTGATATCATCGCCGACGCGTTGGTCACAGCGCCCAAATCCATCAGGCTGCGTGCGGCCAATCCGGCCCGTGAACTGACCTATGAGGATGGCGCGCTGATCTTTTCGCCGGCGGGCGGGTGCCCGAATGCCACCGACGCCGATCGCGGCCGCAGGCCGGGCGATCTGGCGACCTTTGAGGAAACGCTGAAACTGCACCAGAGCTTCGATGTCATTCACAAGCTTGGGCCGTCGGCGGAGCCGCAGGATATCCCGGCCCATCTGCGCCACTATGCAATGATGAAAGGCCAGATGTCGCTTTGCGACAAACCCATGTTCGTCTATGCGCGCGGACGTGCCCAGGTGGCGGAGTGTTTCGAAATGATCCAGCTCGGATATGGTCTGAGCGGCGATGATTTCGTGGACGGGGCCTGGGCGACCACCGTGATCAACACCAACTCGCCCCGTCAGATCGACATACCGATGGCCGAAGGCATCATCGATTTCGCCCGCGCCGGGCAGTTTTTGATCATCACACCCTTCTGCCTGGCCGGGGCCATGGCCCCTGTCACCGTCGAAGGCGCGCTGGTCTTGCAACACGCCGAGGCACTGGCGAGCATCGCGCTGGCGCAACTGGTGCGCCCCGGTGCACCGGTCAGCTATGGCGGGTTTTCCTCGAATGTGGACATGAAGTCCGGCGCCCCTGCCTTTGGCACCCCCAGCCATGTCCGGCTCTCGATCGGTTCGGGTCAACTTGCCCGTCACATCGGCCTGCCATGGCGCTCGGCGGCCGGGTCGGCGGGCAATGTGGCCGATATGCAGTCCGCGGGCGAAAACCATATGGGGCTTTGGGCGGCGCTTATGGGCAATGCGACGCTGACGGTCCACGCGGCGGGGTGGCTCGAAGGCGGGCTGACCTTTGGCTATGAGAAATACATCAACGATATCGAAGCTTTGCAAATCATCGCCGAGCTTTGTACGCCCCTGACCGATGACGCCGACAACCTCGCCTGGGATGCTATCGCCGATGTTCAGCCGGGGGGGCATTTCTTTGCCACCCGCCACACGATGGACCGGTTCGACAGGGCCTTTTACACACCGCTGGTGGCGGATTTGTCCAATTACGGCAACTGGGCTGCGGCAGGGGCCAAGACCTCGACCGAGCGCGCGACCGGTATCTGGAAACAGGTGCTGGCCGATTACGTTCCGCCTGCGACGGGCATCGACGTCGCCGACAGATTGGCCGGTTTCATCGCCGCCCGTCACAAGGCCGGCGGCGCCCCTCCGGTCGGTTGACGGCGGGGCAAATTTCCACCATCGCACGGCTTGACTTTCCCCGCCTGCTGCCCGATAAGCCCGGGGTTCCGGTGGGCCTCTGGCCCGGTCGGGGCCTATCGTATGAAATGTCGCCCCATATCCGGGGCGCGCTGTCCGAGGCGGGCTAAACCCGACAACGCCGGAAAACCGGGGCCGGAGGACGCGGCTAAAATGAAGGAAAAGACCCATGTTCGCGGTCCTCAAGACAGGCGGCAAGCAATACAAGGTTCAGACGGGCGATGTGTTGCGCGTCGAACGGCTGGCGGCCTCTGCCGGTGAAAAAATCCAGTTCAACGACATTCTGATGATTGGTGGCGACAAGCCGACCGTCGGGGCGCCGATGGTCAAGGGTGCCGCAGTCCAGGCCGAAGTCATCGACGAGATCAAGGCCGACAAGGTCATCACTTTCCACAAGCGCCGCCGCAAGCATTCTTCGCAGCGCACGCGTGGCCACCGGCAGAAACTGACGCTTCTGCGGGTAACCGACATCCTTGCCTCGGGCGCGGAAAAATCCGGTGTGAAAGAAGCTGTCGGCAGTGCCGCAGCGCGCGTCGCCGCGCATGATGCGGCACCGGCTGCCAAGGCCCCCGCCAAGGATGCTGGCGCCAAGGCCGCGTCGAAGCCTGCCGCAAAAGTCGCGGCCAAGCCCGCCGCTGCGAAAAAAGCGGCTGCCAAACCGGCTGCGGCAAAAAAGCCCGCCGCCAAGAAGACGAAGGAATAACATCCAATGGCACATAAAAAAGCAGGCGGTTCATCCCGCAACGGTCGCGACAGTGCCGGACGCCGTCTTGGCGTGAAGCTGTTTGGCGGCCAGTCGGCCATTCCGGGAAATATCATCGTGCGCCAGCGTGGCACTACCTGGTGGCCGGGCACCGGTGTCGGGATGGGTCGCGACCACACGATATTTGCCACCGTCGAAGGCCATGTGACCTTCAAGAAAGGCTTCAAGGGCCGGACCTTCATTTCCGTGCTTCCGCAGGTCGAAGCGGCCGAATAAGGCGCGCCTGTTCGATTCACATCAGGGGCCGGTCGATCGACCGGCCTTTTCTTTAGCGGAAGCGAGATGCCTGCCTGGGGTCAGAGCCTGTTTTCGCGGACCAGAGTGATGGTCACATAGCCCAATGCCGCACCGATCCACTGGCGGGACATGGCAATGGTGCCACCTTGCGTCACCCAATAGTCATTGACGATTGCCAGCCCCGAGGATTCGCACCGTTCCGCCAATTGCAGCGTCGCATAGCGCGTCCCGGCAAAGGAAAACGAGCGGGGCTCCCCAGGGGTCAGTTCGCAGGCCATCGGCACAGGTCTTTCGATGCCTTCGCCATCAAGAAACCGGTAGGTACGGCGGTAAGTTCCCGCCTGACGCCGGGATACCAGTTCTGCGGCAGGCCCGAAATCGGCGGACATGAGATCGTGGCCCAGGCCTCTTGTCCCGACCAAAAGGCCATTGCGGAAAACGAGAGTCTGCCGCTGCGGTGTTGCGAATGTCCGGGTCGCGCCATTGCGCCCGAACTCGCCCATGGCCGAAACGGTGCCCAACTTGTCGATTCTCGCCATGATCAGCGGGCCGGGAAAAGAGTCCATCGCGATCGCCGCAAGCGCCTCGGCGTCTACCTCGGGTTTGGCTGCGGGTGATTTGCGCGATGAAAAGAGCTTGGCCTTGAGCCCCTTGGCGACATCGAGGGCGATTTTCGTACCTTCTGTGCGCGACGTGTCGCTTCCGCACCCCGAGACCGCCAATGCCGCAAGCATCGCCAGCAACAGCGCGCCGCACCGCGGCCCCGGCCATGACATCCGGCTCACCGCCAGAATCTCCCCCATTGAATCTGCATGTCGCCTTGATGGGTGTTGCGGATCGTCTCGTAAAGGCGGCCGTCGACATAAAGCCGCGCGCCGCCATCGCGGTTCAGCGGCTTGATGACCGTCGATACCTTGTTGACCGACGGCTTGCCGGTGGTCCAGGAAACCGGGATGGTCACCCGGATTCCCTTGTCGAAGGAACCTTCGCCAAAATCCGCTGCCGACAGATCGGTGAAGGTGGCGAAAGCGCCGACCTTCCAGCCGTTGGCAAATTCACGGTCGAGCGTGAACGTAGCCCCCCAATCGCCGGCAAGATAGCGGCCAACGTCGATCTGGCCGGCAAATCCCTTGCCGAAATCGTAATAGGCCGAGGCGTGTCCGGTTACGGTATCGAAGTCGCGGAAGGCAAACATCTCGTCAAAGTCGCGCTGCCTGACGTAATTGATTTCGGCGCCGAGCGCGAGCCGGCTATCGACGGGTTTCCAGAGAATTTCCCCGGAAATACCCCCATACATCCGTTCAAGATACCCCACTGTCACCCGGCTGTAGATGTCCGGGGCCGGACGGGCATACCAGGCCAGGGTCAGATGTTCGATGCCCGGATCGCCCTGCTTTTGATATTCCACAAGATCAGAACGCACATGATAGATGGTCGAATCCGAAACGCGGGTTGATTCATCCAGATTGCCGAGAAGCTTTTTGCGAACCGCGCCAGACAGGATCAGCCCCGGTGCAAATTCGTATTTTCCCGATAACTGCAAACCGACATCGGCACGCAGCGGATCATCCGGGTCGAAAACGCTGACTTCGCCATAAGGCGACAGCGCCCAGACGAAACGCGGATAGACGGATTCGGTTGCCACCAGGCCGGTGTTCGGCCCGCGCAAGGGGTCGCTGAATTCCGCCCGGCGCAGGATTTCCAGCGAACCCTCGCTTTCGAGCCGTTCGATATCGCTGCGCTTCAGCGTCACGGAAGACGACGCCATACCGTCAACGACCGATGTGATGACGAATGTTTCCACCGAAGGCGGCACGGCGCGCGTCAGGGTGCGGGCCGTCCGGCCAACCGCCTGCGGATAGGCAAGATAACGCTGGTTGCGAATGCGCACCTCGACACGGGTCGCCGACAACGCCATGCTTTCAAGAACCTGTCCGTCCTTGGCGAGAGCCGTGGCCAAAGCGCTCTGGACTCCGGGATGTACTTCGGGATCGCCGGTCCAGTCGGTACCCCAGGCTGCGGCGTCTACAAGGCGCGATGGTCTTGGGCGTACCGGAAGCGGCGCGGTTTCCAGCCCGCTGGGCACCGGCGGGCGCCTGGGGTCGACGGCCAGATTGAACTGCAAGCCGATTTGCGATCCGTACAGGTAATAACCGCTGACGCTGAACGATTTGTTGATCGCATAGTCAAAGCCCAGGTTGATCGAAGAATCGCGCGAAAACGTCCCCGCCGCGGTTTCCAGGGCATAGGCGTCAGATGAATATTCGGCCTTCAGCGTCAGCTTGTCATTGACTTGATAGGCGAGACCGAAAAACGGCGAGACGGGCCCACGGAACCATTGATCGGTATTCGCCTTGCCACCCTCGCCAAAGTCGAGAGGCGGGCGGCTGCCGAAAGGGCTGCCGATGGACCCGAAGCTGCCAAGCCGGCCCCAACCAAGGCCGGCGGTGGCGCGCAGCCGGGGGGTCAGGGTCTTGGTGGCGACCACATATTCCGATGAATAGATGCCGGTTCCGACAAAGTCGCGCAGGCCGATGGCGATTGCCGGGCGAAGACCCTTTTCATCAAGAAGCCGGTAGTGAAGGTCAAAGGATCGGTCGTAAAGCGCGGAACCGCCCGTGAAGATGCCCGGAACCCGCGAATAGCGAAATGCTCCCGACAGGCGGTCGGTGACCTGAAAGGTCATGGAAATGCGCAACGCCCCGTCAAAACGAAAGACCGACGCCCCCAGCATGCCTTCCGGCGCGCTTTCCGCCGTTGGCATGTCGATCAATCCGGGCAGGCCGAAGGTGCCACGGTGATCGGTCAGCAACGGATCGGCCAGTGCCGTCGCGCCTGCCAGAACGCCCGCCGCCAATATCAGCCCTGTGCGCCCATTCCTGCCCAAGAAGATCTCCGTCCGCTGTCGATTGGCACTATACATGGAACGGCGCAGGCTTCGAGAGCCTAAGGCGGCACACGCCCCCATTTGCGCGAAAATGCGCCCCGACTAGGATAAAAAAGTCTCAGAACCGGTCCGGGCGGTAGGGCGCGACATCAATCGACGTGCCGCGCCCGGCGATCATGTCCGCGACGAGCGCACCGGTGACAGGCGCCAGGGTAAGTCCGATATGGCCGTGGCCATAGGCGTGCACCACGTCGCGGCCGCCCTTCGAGAAGCCGATCACCGGCAGGCTGTCCGGCATCGAAGGACGAAACCCCATCCAGTTGCGCGACGGTGCGGGCAGGTTGTCGAAGATGGCCCGGGCCCCTTCTTCGATGCGCGCGATCCGGTGCGGCGAGGGCGGGGCCGTCAGCCCGCCAAGCTCGACCGTGCCCGCCATGCGAAGCCGCCCATGCATCGGACATATGTAAAAGCCGCGCGACGTCGGACAGACCGGGCGCGTCACGGGGGCCACGGGCATGTCATATTCGACGTGGTAGCCGCGCTCGGTCTCCAGCGGCACGCGGTCGCCCGCCTGCCGCGCCAGATCCTTGGAATGCGCACCCGCGGCCAGAACCGCATGCCTGGCGCTGAGCGACGCTGCCTTCGCGGTCAAGACAACGTGGTCAGTCTGGCGCGTGATACCGGTGATCCGCGCCCGCATCATCCGCACCCCGGCTGCTTCCGCTGCGGCCGCCAGCCGTGCCATCATGCGCCCCGGATCGGTCATGAACAGGGCCTGGGAAAAAAACGCTCCCCCGCCCTCGCATGGCGGAAGACCCGGCTCTAGCTGCTTCAACTCTTCCGGAGAAACCAGATCCACCGAAACCCCCAGATCGCGCCGCCTTGCCAGGCCGCCTTCTGCCGCCTTGCGCGCCCTGGTCGATTCGAACATGTAAAGACAGCCCCGGTTCGCCAAATGGCCGGATTCGCCGATGTCGCTGGCCAGATTGCGCCAGCGAGGCGCGGCATCGCCAAGAAGTGCCGCCAGCGCCAGCGCATTGCGCCTTGCCGCCCCCGGCAAGGACTGGCGCGCGAACCGCAAAAGCCATGGTGCAAGGCTCGGCAGTGCCGCCCGGCGGATCGACAGAGGTGAGTTGCGATCGAAAAGCAAGGACGGCAGATTGCGCAACACATCCGGTGTTCCGACCGGCTCGACCGCGTAATCCGCGATGGTTCCGGCATTGCCGAAAGACGCCCCGGCCCCCGGCGCTTCAGGGTCGACAAGAACGACATCGCGGCCTTCGCGCGCAAGCTGATAGGCCACGCAAAGCCCGACGACGCCCGCGCCAACCACCGCCACCTCACAGCCGCTTTTTTCCGTCATGCGCTTTTGTCCCGTCCCGGGCTTCTTCTTTGCCCAAATACTCCCGCCGGAGGCCCTGAAACTTTTTCAGAACCTGCCCGTCACATGCAGGCGTCATAAAGTGCGCGCAGGTTTTCCAGCGTCAGCTTGACCGGATTGCCGCCGCAGGACGGATCTTCCAGTGCCATCGCGGACATCTCGTCGAGCCGCGCGCTCTGCACCCCCATCTCGCTCAGGTTGGCAGGGATGCTCAACTCCGAACGCAACGCCATGATCCGGTCATGGAACCCGGCAAACCCGCCCTTGATGCCCAGATAGGCCGCGGCGGCATCGATGCGGGATTCGATGGCGGCGCGGTTGAAGTCCAGCACCATCGGCATCACCGCGGCATTGGTGGTGCCATGGTGGGTGCCGTAGATCGCGCCGACCGGATGGCTGAGCGAATGAATCGCCCCGAGCCCTTTCTGGAAGGCGACCGCGCCCATCGCGGCGGCCGACATCATGTGCGCGCGTGCCTCCAGATCGCCCGGATCGGCATAGACCCTGGGCAGGTTTTCGAACACCAGCCGCATCCCTTCCAGCGCGATGCCCTGGCTCATCGGGTGATAGAAGGGCGAGCAATAGGCCTCCAGGGAATGTGCCAGGGCGTCCATCCCGGTGCCCGCCGTGATGAATTTGGGCATCCCCACGGTCAGTTCCGGGTCGCAGATGGTGACCGCGGGCAACAGCTTGGGATGAAAGATGATCTTTTTCTTGTGGGTGGCGGAATTGGTCAATACCCCCGCACGCCCCACTTCCGAGCCGGTGCCCGCCGTGGTCGGCACGGCGATGATCGGCGCGATCCTTGAGGCATCCGCACGGGTGTACCAGTCGCCGATGTCTTCCAGATCCCAGACCGATATCGTCTGATCGACCATGAGGGCGATCATCTTGCCCAGATCCAGCGCGGAACCGCCACCGAAACAAACCACCCCGTCGTGCCCCCCGGCGCGGTAAACCCTGATGCCGTCGGCCATGTTCGCTTCGTTGGGGTTCGGGTCGACCTCGGAAAAGACCGCGTGGCCCAGCCCCGCGGCATCGAGGATGCCCAGCGCCCCGGCGGTAATCGGCAGGGATGCCAATGCCTTGTCGGTGACGAGCAGGGGTTTCTTCATGCCCACGGCCTTGCAGTGATCGGCCAGTTCCTTGATACGGCCCGGTCCGAACTTGATGGCGGTGGGGTAAGACCAGTTGACGGAAGGGATCATTTTGTCACCTTTTTGAGATGGTAGGATTTGGGCCGTGTCACCGACATGTACCCGAGCGCGGAAAGCGCCGCGCCGCGACCGGTATCCTTGCACCCCGTCCAGCATAGCGCCGGGTCGAGATAATCGCAGCGGTTCATGAATACCGTACCGGTGTTGATGCGCCGCCCGATCCGGGCCGCGCGGTCGGCATCATTGGTCCATAACGACGCCGTCAGGCCATAGTCGCAATCGTTCATCATGGCGATGGCTTCCTCGTCATCCGCCACCGGCATGATCCCGACAACGGGGCCGAAGCTCTCTTCGCGCATGACGCGCATTTCATGGTTCACATCGACAAGGATTTGCGGCGCCAGATAGGCCCCGCCATCATCGGCGGGGAAAAGCGCCGGGTCGATCAGCGCCTTGGCGCCTTCGGCTACGGCATCGTCGATCTGGCCACGGATCGTATCCGCGAACCGCCGGTTGGCCATCGGGCCGATGGTGGTGTCCGCGTCGAAGGGGTTGCCGAGTTTCAGGGCGCCGACCCATTTCACCGCCTTTTCGACGAAGGCATCATAAAGGCTTTCATGCACATAGATCCGCTCGATCCCGCAGCAGCACTGGCCCGCATTGTACATGGCGCCGTCCATCAGGCTGTCGACGGCGGCGTCGAGATCGGCGTCATCCATGACATAGCCGGGATCCTTGCCGCCAAGTTCCAGGCCCGTCGCGGTAAAGGTGCCGGCCGCGGCCTTCTCGATCGCCGCACCGCCGCCCACCGACCCGGTGAAATTGACAAAGCCGAAGGCGCGCTGGCCGATCAGCGATTCGGTCACGTCATGGCTCAGAACGACATTCTGGAACACATCGCCAGGCACGCCGCCTGCGTGCAGCGCTTCGGCCAGCCGTTCGCCGACCAGAAGGGTCTGGCTGGCATGTTTCAGCACGACGCTGTTTCCGGCAATGAGCGCAGGGACGATGGTATTGATCGCGGTCATATAGGGATAGTTCCAGGGTGCCACAACGAGGATCACGCCGTGGGGCTCGCGCTCGATCCGCCGCTCGAACCTGTCCGACGCCTCGACCACCACAGGGGCAAGCGCCTTGGCGGCAATGCCTGTCATGTAGTCGGTGCGCTCGTTGATCCCGCCGAATTCGCCGCCATAGCGGGTAGGGCGACCCATCTGCCAGGCCAGTTCCTCGACGACACGCTCCTTCATGGCGCTGAGCGCGGCGATGCCGGCCTTGACCAGCTTGATGCGTTCGGCCAGCGGGCGCTCGGCCCAATCGATCTGGGCCTGTCTGGCGCGCTCCACGGCGGCCTCGGCCTCGGCCAGCGTCAGGGTTGAACGCTCGGCATAGACGCGCCCGTCAACCGGCGAGATACATTGAATCGTCTTGGTCATTTGGTCCTCGCTTGGCGCGATCCGCGCCGATCATGTCATCACAGTCGCTCAAAACCCCGTTTCACTTCCCAATCCGTCACGACGCGGTTTTGTTGTTCGATTTCCCAGCGGGCGGCATGGGTGTAATGGTCAACGACATCGCCGCCAAGAGCCGAACGCAGCATTTTCGAGCCGTGGAGCAGGTCGGCCGCCTCGCCCAATGTCCTTGGAATTTCGCGAACATCGTCTGCGTGATAGATGTCGCCGGAAACAGCAGCCTCCAGAACCGATTTCTGTTCGATTCCTGCAAGCCCGGCGGCGAGCAATCCGGCGCATGCAAGATAGGGGTTGAGGTCGGCGCCGCCGATGCGGCATTCGATGCGGATCGATCGGGTGCCTTCGCCACAGACCCGGAACCCGGCGGTGCGGTTATCCATCGACCAGACTGCCTTGGTAGGCGCGAACATGCCCACGACAAAGCGCTTGTAGCTGTTGACATTGGGCGCCAGCAGCGCGGTGATTTCCCGGGCGTGTGCAAGCTGGCCGGCGATATAGTGCTTCATCAGTGCCGACATGCCTGCCGGATCGCGTTCATCGTGAAAGGCGGGTTTGCCGCCTTTCCAGAGCGATTGATGCACATGGCTCGATGATCCGGCACGTTCGTGGCTGTATTTGGCCATGAAGGTCGCGGCATGACCGTGGGCGTGGCAGATTTCCTTGACACCGTTCTTGATGATCGCGTGCATGTCGCAGGTGTCGAGCGCGTCGGAATATTTCGCGTTGATCTCTTCCTGTCCGATTTCGGCTTCGCCTTTGGAACACTCGATCGGAATCCCTGCGTCCCACAGGCCGTTGCGAATCGCGCGCATCACGGTTTCCTCCTTCGAGGTGCCGAAAATTGCGTAATCGACGTTGTGGCGGCCAAGCGTTTGCAGATCCTGATAGTTGCTGTCGTGAATGGCATCGAAGCTCGACTGGAAAAGATAGAATTCCAGCTCCGTGGCCATCATCGCGTCGAACCCGAGATTTTTGGCGCGGACGATCTGGCGTTTAAGGATCGCGCGTGGTGATACGGAAACCTCCTCATGGGTATGGTGATCCAAGAGGTCCGACATGACCATCGCCGTACCCGGCAGCCACGGGACGCGGCGCAGCGTCGCAAGATCGGGTTTGATGACGTAGTCGCCGTAACCCCCCGCCCAGCTTGCGGATTTATACCCGGGCACCGTGTACATTTCGACATCGACAGCCAGCAGGTAATTGCAGCAATGGGTTTCCTCCCACGCGCCATCAAGGAAATGCCGGGCGACGAACCGCTTGCCCATGAGGCGGCCCTGCATGTCGACGATGCAGACCAGCACCGTGTCGATCTCCCCGGCGGCAACCGCCTTTTTCAGCGCGTCGAATGTCAGATTTGCGGGCATTTGTGCCTTTCTCCCTGGGGTGGAAGCCGGGCGGGGCTATCCCCGCCCGGGCCTTTTCATATCAACCGATCATGTGTAGCGGTAGGGGCGGCCTGCCTTGACCATCAAGGCGTTGTAGTTCTTGAAAATCTGGACAACCTTGGCCTTGGTTTCACTTTCGGCGGCAATCTCGTCCCAGAACCGTTCGGCCGCCGCTTCCACAGTGGCCCATTCGGCATCCGGGATCGACGTCAGTTTCGTTTCCGGGCCGTCCACCCGCAACCGTGCTTCGCCAGCCCAGTACCAATGCTGACGGTAGTAGTGCGACTGTTCAAAGCACGTCTGCATCAGCAGCTGCAAATGCGGCGGGACGGCATCCCAGCGCTCCATGTTGGCAAAGAAATGTCCGATCCAGGCGCCCGAGATGTTGTTGGTCAGGAAATATGGCGCGAGTCTTGCCCACGAGGCGGTATAGACCTCGGTGATGCCAGACCAGGCAACACCATCCAACTCGCCGGTCTGTAGGGCAATCTCGATATCTTCCCACGGAAGTGTCACGGGCACGACACCGAACTGCGCAAGGAAACGGCCCGCCGTCGGGAAAGTGAAAACACGTTTGCCGTGCAGGTCGTCAAGTTTGGTGACCGGCTCTTTCATCGAGAAGTGACACGGATCCCAGCTGCCGGCAGAGATATGTTTGACACCGACCTTGGCATATTCCGACTTCCAGATTTCATCCAGCCCATAGTTGTAAAAGAGTGCCGGAACATCCAGTGAATACCGTAATGCAAGCGGGAAATAACCTCCGAAAACAGTTACTTCGGTCGGCGACGCCATGCTGTCGTCATCCGATTGCACGGCATCGATCGTTCCATTCTGCATGGCACGGAACAGCTCCGATGTGGGCACGAGCTGATCGGAATAGAAAAGCTCGATTTCCATCTGGCCTTGCGCGATTTCGTTGAAGGCGTCGATGGCGGGTTTGACGACCTCGGCACCCAGAGCGGTTCCGGCATAGGTCTGCATCCGCCATTTGATCGGTGACTGGGCAATCGCGGCGGGCGCAGCCAGCGTTGCGGCTCCGGCGGCCAAAGCACCGGAGGTTAGAAACTTGCGTCTTGTGGTCATTGTCGTTCTCCTTGTTGGATGGGTTGCCCCGTTATCGGGGTCTGTTCTGGTTGAGGTTACAGCAGCTTTTCGGGTAGCCAGAGGGCGATTTCGGGAAAGATCATCACCAGTATCAGTGTCAACACCATTACAAGCACGAAGGGAAACACCGACCGGTAGATCATCGGTAAGGTAAAGTCGGCGGGTGCCATCGCCCGCATGAGGAAAAGGTTATAGCCGAAAGGCGGTGTGAGATAGGCGATCTGACAGGTGATCGTGTAAAGTACGCCGTACCAGATCAGATCAAAGCCCAGGGACTTGGCAAGGCCTACATAGATCGGGGCGACAATCACCAGCATTGCCGTATCATCGAGAAACATGCCCATTATGAGAAAGCTGAGCTGCATCAGGATCAGCACTTCCCAAGCGTTCAGCCCCAGATCGCGGACAAACAGGTTTTCGATGGCGCGCCCGGCACCAAGTCCGTCAAAGACAGAACCGAATGACAACGCGGCCATGATGATCAGCATGAACATCGTTGTAATGGCCAGCGTGTTGCGCGTCGCGACCTCGAACACATCCCTGGTAAAACGCCCCTTGATGACGGCGGCAGCCACGGCGGTCAGGGCCCCGACGACCGAAGCCTCGGTCAGGCTGGTCCAGCCCTTAATGAAGGGAATCATCATGGCGCCGAATATCGTCAGCGGCAAAATCCCGGCATGAAGCAAAGCGATGCGCTCCGACCATGAGATTTCCGCTCTTTCCTCGGCGGGCATCGCAGGCGCCAGGCTTGGGTTGCGCCAGCAGCGAAGGGTGATGTAGATGACAAACAAGGTCGCCATCAGCAATCCTGGAAAGAGCCCCGCGAGCCAGAGCTGGCTGACCGGCTGTCGGGCGATCTGAGCGAAAAGTACCAGAACGACAGAAGGCGGGATAAGTATGCCGAGGCTGGATCCACCCTGAATGACGCCCGAAATCATCAATTTGTCATAGTCGCGCTTGACCAGTTCCGGCAGCGCGATCGTGGCCCCGATGGCCATGCCCGCGACGGATAGTCCGTTCATCGCCGAAATCATCACCATCAGCATTATTGTGCCCACCGCCAGACCGCCGGGCAGGGGGCCGAACCAGACATGGAACATCTTGTAGAGATCTTCGGCAAGACGGCTTTCGGACATCACATAGCCCATGAAAACGAACATCGGCAGGGTCAGAAGCGTATTCCACTTCATCAGTTTCATGACCGAAGAAAAACCCATATCCGAGCCGCCAGGACCCCAGAGAAGCATCGCCGAGACAACAGCGACAAATCCGATGGCACCAAAGACCCGCTGGCCCGTGATCATCATCAAGAGCATGGTCGAAAACATCAGGATAGCGATCGCTTCGTGGGACATCAGAATTCCTTGTCGCGAAGGACCGCAATGTCGCGGATCAAATGGACTGTGGATTGCAGGATCATCAGGACAAAGCTGACGCAGATGATCACCTTGATCGGCCACAGATAGGGCCGCCAGCCTGTCGGCGCGCGTTCGCCCGTTTCAATCGAATAGATGGTGCTGCCCCAGGCTCCGTAAAGCATGACGCCAAGATAGAAAATCAGTGCGAAAATGGTGAACGCGTCCCATAGCGCCTGGGTCTTCGCGGTCATGCGGGCGTATAGCAGGTCCATCCTGACATTGGTCCCAAGCTGGAATGTATAAGGCGCGCCAAGCAGGTAATAGGCAACCAGCGTGAATTGCGCCATTTCCAGGGTCCAGATCGCGGGTAGCCGGATGACCTTGGTGATCGACGACCAGAGCAGGATCGCCATCATGACGAACAGCAGATACATCGCAAACCGCCCGACACGGTAGCTGACGGTTTCGATCAGGCGAACATATGTGCGGGTCCATTTGGGCATGTCATGAGGCCTTGCTTGTTATGGCATGGGCCCCCACAGTGTCGAGCGCGGCGCTGAGAACGGGCGCCAGCGTGTCGGCCATCGCTTTTTCGGCGCGGGCATCGGCCAATAGGTCATTGCGGATTTCCAGCATGACATTCAAGAGCCCGTAAGGTGTCGCCTGAAGCCGCAGTGTATGGGTGACATCATCGGCCGCCGAATAGGGTGCATTCAGTTGCGCGTTAAGCGAAGTCTGCGTCTGAGCGGCGTCGAGCACGGCCAGGGCGAAAGTGGCGTCGGCGTCGTGAATCACCCCGAGTTCAACGTCACGGCGCCGGCCGAAATAGAGCGGCGTGAAGCTGTGCACCGTAACGATCACCGGGCGCAGGGATGCCGCCAGCCGCCGGGCGATCTCTTCGCGCAGAGCGGCATGAAACGGCAGGTAGATCGCCGACGTCCGGCGCTGCCTGTCAGCGGCGTCAAGTCCCTGATTGCCAGGAATATCATAGGTTTCGCTGCGCGCCGCGATCGCGCCAACGGCATCGGGCGCACGGTTCAGATCATACACGAGGCGGGAAATTCCCGAAAAAACCAAGGGGGCCCGCAACCGCTCGGCCAGTTCGCGCGCCAGCCCGAGCGCGCCTGGATCCCATGCGATATGGGCGCGTTGATCTGCCTGTGACAGGCCAAGACCGGCAAATTCTGCCGGGATGTGATTTGAGGCATGTTCACAAACCATCAGGCACGGCCCCGGCGCGGCCGCGTTTTCCAGCCTGGCGACCGGAAGTGCGTTTGCGGATTGCCCCGTCATGCGCTGAGAATCCCCCTGTTCGATGACTTGATGATCCGGGCATCGAAGCATGTTTGTCAATATATTTTCATTTTTGAAAAACTCGTTATAATCGTTACAGAGAGTGCCCGCACCGGTTGGTGCAAACAGGCGGGAGAGACGTTTGGTTGCCGCTTTGCCCACGATCGAGCAACAAATCCGCATCGCGTTCGAAAGCTTGACCCGGGCTGAACGGCAATTGGCCCAACATATCGCGCGAAATTATCCTGTTGCCGCATTGGGGTCGATCACGGCCTTGGCAAAGGCGGCCGAGGTTTCGACGCCGACGGTGGTGCGGCTGGTTCAGAAACTGGGGTTCAAGGGATATACCGATTTTCAGGCGTCGATCCGGCTTGAAGTCGAGGAACGACTTGTCTCTCCCCTGACCAAGCACGACAGATGGGCCGAAGGCGTGCCGGATACGCATATCCTCAACCGTTTTGCCGATGCGGTCGTTGGCAATCTGCAAGCGACGCTGGGCCAGATCGACCATGCAGACTTTGACGCGATTGCGGGGCTGTTGGCCGACAAGGACCGCAAGGTTTTTGCCATGGGCGGGCGCATCACCCATACGATGGCGGATTATTTCGTCACCCATATGCGGGTCATCCGCCCGGGTGTCGCGTTGATTTCCGCCATGTCGAACGCCTGGCCGCCCGCGCTCATCGACATGTCGCCGGGTGACGTTTTGCTGGCCTTCGATATTCGCCGTTATGAAAACAACGTCCTTCAACTGGTCGAAATCGCCAGTGATCAGGGGGCAGAAGTGGTTCTTGTTACCGATCAATGGGTTTCGCCTGCGGCGGCACGCGCGCGCTACCGCCTTTCCGCCCATATCGAGGTGCCATCGGCATGGGATTCGACGGTCGCCATTCAGATTCTGGTGGAAACGCTGCTGGCCGCTGTCCAGACGCTGACATGGGAAGATACGCAAGCGCGGATGAAGCGGCTGGAAGAGCTTTACGCGAAATCGCGTTTCTTCCGGCGCTTGCGGTGAATCAGATCAGCTTGGCCGGCCGATGGCGCATGCCGCTTGCCGCGTTGAAGGCAATCGCCAGAAGCAGGATGGCGCCACCGATCAATGTATCCCTGCTGGTGCTTTCACCGAGAAACAGCCACACCCAGACTGGTGCCAGCATCACCTCGGCAAGCGACAGCACCCCGAGCTGAGCCGCATCGACCGCTCGGCTGCCCGCCGTATAGAAGGACATGCCGATGCCCAGCAAAATGGCCCCCATCGCCATCGCCAGCACCACCGAGCCCGCCGACAGCATAAAATCGTCGCCCCGCAGCGTTATCACCAGCGAGGCGACCACGACCGAAATGAGCCCGCCAATCAGCACCGCCGGCAACATGTCCGACATGCGCCCCCAGCGCAAAGTCACGGTAAAGGCGGCGAAACCGCCGGCCGACATCAGCGCGGCAAGGCTTCCCCAACCGGTACCGATGTTCAACCCGACACGGACCATCATGAAAACGCCAATACTGGCCAGTGCGATGGCGCCCCAGGTGGCGGGGCGGACGGGTTCTTTCAGCAGCGCCCAGGCCATGACAGCGGTCATCAGCGGTGCCGCGGCAAAAAGCAGAACGGCATTGGCCACTGATGTCGCCTGGATGGCATAGATCGCCCCGGCAAAGGCGAAGGCCAAACCGGTGCCGCCAACCAAACCGGGCAGCCCGGCGCGGCGGATACGCGCCAGTGTCTTGCCTTGGGATCTGCGCCAGATGAAGAAAGCCAGAACCGGAATCATCCCCAAAGACCGGTAGAGCAATATCTGCCATGTACCCGCATCACCCAGAAAGCGGATGACCAGAGCCATCAAAGACCAGAACACGGCCGCCAGAACGACCATGACAACGCTTTGAAGATAGCTGAATTCCCGTTGCATCCGGCCTCCACCGCTTCCGGCCAGATTGGCGTGAGAGACGCGCCCCTTCTGTCACGGGGCCGACGTTTTCAGGCGTCGGTTTCGGCCCATATGACAGGGGCGATCACGCCTGCAATGTCTCGCGAAGCCATCCGTTGGCGAAGTCCAGGCTGTTGCAGCCGGTAAAGCGGCCCAACCTGTTCAACTCCGCCTCGAGCCGGCCCAGCCGACCCTGGCCCATCGCGATGCCCGGTTCCGGCCAGAAGGCGGTGATTGCCAGCCGGCCGTCGGCGCGCTGGCATTTCAGGTCGATGCGGCCGATCAGCCTGTCGCCCTGCATGACCGGAAAAACATAATAGCCATAGCGGCGCTTCGCCTCGGGAACGAAAACTTCGATGCGGTAGTGAAAGCCGAACAGTCTTTCGCAGCGCTTGCGGTCGCGCAGGGCAGGGTCGAAGGGCGACAAGATGCGCAATCGTTGTGACGGCGCGGGCAGTTCACGGGCACGACAGAGGGCGCCGGGGTGCGCGAGGGATTTGCGCCAGCGGCCATCGACGCCTTCGATCTCGATCGCTTCGATGCTCCCTTTCTTCATCTCGCGGGCACACCACGCCTTGGCTTCGGCGGGGGTGATCAGATCGAAGAATGCGGCGATTTCGCCCGGTGTCGCAAAACCGAGCCGGTCAAGAGCGCCGTTGCAGGCCCAGTCGATCGTCTCTGCCGGGTGGGGTGGAATCTGGTTCGCCGTTTGCGGATGGACCCGTTCTGTGAGGTCATATATCTTTGCAAACCCACGCCTTTCACAGACCGACAAGACCCCCGATCGCCACAGATATTCCAGCGCCGTCTTGGAAGGGTGCCATTGCCACCAGCCGCCCTTGCCGCGCCTCTCGTCCGTGCCCACATCACCCGAACCAACCGGGCCATACTTCCGAATGTATTCCAGCACGTCATCGATCTTGTCCTTGAAAGCCGGCCCGTGCCAATCCGTCCAGCGCGACCTGATGCGTGCGCCGTCGCGGGCAAAGCGAAGCTGCCATTGCGGCAGGAATGCGCTGGGAATGATCGAGGCATCATGGGTCCAGTGCTCGAAAAGGCAGCGGCTTTGTTCGAGCAAGGGGCGCAGGTTGTCGCGGCGGTAGGATTGACGCCGCGACCACAAGATCATGTGATGCGCGCGTTCGACAGTATTGATACTGTCGACCTGCACGAACCCCAGCCGGTTGATCAGCGCCAGAAGGTCCGCGCCCCCGGCGTTTCCCGCAGGTGGTTCGATCAAGGCATGGCGGTCAAGAAAGAGCCGCCGCGCAGCCCGGTTGTTCAGCGCCGGCAAACTCACGCCCCCCAGGTCCGCTCCAGCACGGCCAGCCAGTTGTCGGCTGCGATCTTGCGCAGGATGGCGTCATCGTAACCATGCGCCCGCAGCGCGTCGAACAGGCGCGCAAGCCCCGCGACGTCGCCGATATCGGCCGGTACCGTGGCGCCGTCAAAATCGGATCCAAGGCCGACGTGATCTTCGCCCAGCTTGTCGATCAGATGATCGAGGTGACGCAACACCGGATCCCAACCGGCAAAAGTCGATTTTCGCCCGTCTTCGCGCAGGAATATGGTGGCGAAATTCAATCCGACCATGCCCTTGGTCTGGCGGATCACGTCAAGCTGCCGGTCGGTCAGGTTGCGGGTTGACGGTGTGACCGCATGGGCATTGGAATGTGTCGCCACCAGCGGCGCATCCGAAAGGGAGGCGATATCGTCGAAACCCTTTTCATTCAGATGTGACAGATCGAGCATTATTTTAAGCCGGTTGCATTCGCTGACCAGACGTTTGCCCGCGTCCGTCAGGCCCGGTCCGGTATCCGGCCCGCCGGGGAAACGGAAAGGAACGCCATGCCCGAATACCGTGGGCCGCGACCAGACCGGCCCGAGCGAGCGCAGCCCTGCCTTGTGCCAGACATGCAACGCATCCAGGTCTTCGCCGATCGGCTCGGCGCCCTCCATATGCAAAATGGCAGCGATCCTGCCTGCTTTCATGGCCGCGCGGATTTCGCCGACGGTGGTGCAGATGGACAGAGCCCCGGTTCGTTCCATCCACATCAGATGTCCGGCCATCGCCATCGCAACCGGTTGCGCTGCCTGCGCCCCGATGAGATCGCCCAGCGGAATGTCATAGGGCGGCGCATCCATGAGCGCCTCGGTATCGGGGCCGCCTTCGATATGCGGAGAAGGGACGTAGACGGCGAAAAAGCCGCCAACAAAACCGCCCGCCTTCATTCTTGGCAGGTCCAGATGCCCCTTGCCTTGCCCTCCGAGCCAGATTTCGTCACGGTCCTGTGGGGCGTGAAGCAGTCGCAGAAGAAAATCGTTGTGGCCGTCAAATACCGGTATCATGTTGCCTCGGGGGTTGATGGGTGCGAAAGGCCGTCTGTGTCGCGGGTAATGGATAATGCGTTTCGACACGATGGCGCAATGTGTTCGGAGCTTAGTCATGCAAGTTAGGAAAAATTCATGAAATTCGTGCGCTTTGGGGCCAAAGGCCGGGAAAAGCCGGGTTTGCTCGACCCGAACGGGCGGGTGCGCGATCTTTCGGGTCATGCGGGCGATCTTTCGGGCGATGTCTTGCTGCCCGATAATCTGGCAAGGCTGGCGTCGATCGATCCGGGCACCTTGCCCCTGGTGCCGGGAAATCCCCAGGCCGGGCTGAGGCTGGGGCCCTGTGTCGGCCGGGTCGGCAAATTCATCTGCATCGGATTGAACTATGCCGATCACGCGGCCGAGTCCGGCCTGGCGGCGCCGGATGAACCGGTGATCTTCGGCAAATGGACATCGGCCATTTGCGGGCCGGATGACGATGTGATCATCCCTTTGGGCGCCACCAAGACCGATTGGGAAGTGGAACTGGCCGTGGTGATCGGACGCGGCGGCAAATACATCGCGCAGACCGATGCGCCGTCACATGTGGCCGGGTATTGTATCGCCAACGACATCAGTGAACGGGACTATCAGATGAAACGGGGCGGCACCTGGGACAAGGGTAAGGGCTGCGATACATTCGGCCCCATCGGACCCTGGCTGGTGACGCCGGATGAACTGGGCAACCTTGGCGATTTGCAGATGTGGCTGGATGTCGACGGCAAACGTCGGCAGGCGGGGTCGACTGCGACGATGATCTTTCCCGTGCCCTACCTGATTGCCTATGTCAGCCAGTTCATGTCCTTGCAGCCGGGCGATATCATCTCCACCGGAACGCCGCCGGGGGTGGGCATGGGGCAAAAACCGCCTCTCTATCTGCAAGGCGGCGAAGTGATGCGTTTGGGCATCGACGGACTGGGGATTCAGACCCAGCATGTGGTCCGCTATTGAGACGCCGGCGTTCAGGCGGGTTCGCGGGCTGTCTCGGTCCTGCGGACCGGTCCCGGAAAGTGGCAAGCGACGGCGTGGTTTCCTTGCGTCAGTTCGGGCACAATGTCGCGGCAACGTGTCTGGGCGCGCGGACAACGGGTGCGAAAGACGCAGCCCGAAGGCGGCGACAGCGGCGACGGCAGATCGCCCTCCAGCGGGATCATCACCTTGGCCCGCTCGGCAATCGGGTCGGGGATCGGCACGGCAGAAAGCAGCGCCTGCGTATAAGGATGTTCGGGGTTGGCATAAAGGTCATGGCTGCTTGCCACTTCCATGGTCCGTCCCAGATAAAGCACCTTCACTCTGTCGGAAATATGTTTGACGACGCTGAGGTCATGGGCGATGAAGATCATCGCCAACCCCAGATCGCGCTTCAGTTCGACCAGAAGATTGATGACCTGAGCCTGGATCGAGACATCGAGCGCCGACACCGGCTCATCGCAGATCAGTAGTTTCGGCCCGACGATCAGGGCGCGGGCAATGCCGATCCTCTGGCACTGGCCGCCGGAAAATTCATGCGGGTAGCGGTTGATCTGATTGGGCAACAGGCCCACCCGGTCCATCATCGCCTTGACCTTGGTCTTGACCTCTGCGGACTTCTGATCGGGATGATGGGTCGTCAAGGGCTCGGCGATGATCTGGCCAACGGTCATGCGCGGATTGAGGCTGGCCAGCGGGTCCTGAAAGACCATCTGGATGTCGGCGCGATATTTCAGCATGGCGCGGCGGGGCAGCGACAGAAGGTCGGTCTCGCCCTGCCAGATGGCCTGCCCCGTCGCCGGAACCATCTGAATAAGGGCGCGGGCAAGCGTTGACTTGCCGCAGCCGCTTTCGCCGACGATGCCCAGCGTTTCCCCCGGCTGCAGATCGAAACCGACCCCGCCCACGGCTTTCAGGGTGCGGGGTCTGGTCCAGGGCATGTCGCTTTCATTACGGATCTTGAATTCGACGCGAAGATCACGGACCGAAAGCAGGGGGGCAGTCATGCGATATCCTCCAGCGATCGGTTGCAGGCACGCCAGCGTCCCGGCGCGAATTCGGTCAGCGGCGACAGGAACTGCCGGCATTCCGGGATCGCGAATTCGCAGCGCGGGGCGAAAGGGCAGCCTTCCTGAATGCGGGTCATGTTCGGCGGGCTGCCGGGAATGCTGTCAAGTGTGTCGCCTTCGTGATCAACGCGCGGGATGGCACGCAACAGGCCGCGGGTATAGGGATGGCTCGGGCTGGCAAACAGCGGATCGACCGGGCTCTTTTCCATGACCCGGCCGCCGTAAAGCACAATCACATTTTCGCAAAACCCGGCGACGACGCCAAGATCATGGGTGATCAGGATCGTCGCCATGCCGAATTCGCTCTGCAATTCCCCCAGAAGGGACATGATCTGCGCCTGCACCGTCACGTCAAGCGCCGTGGTCGGTTCATCGGCGATCAGCAGTTCAGGCCGGCAAAGCAGCGACATCGCAATCATCACCCGCTGCCGCATGCCGCCGGAAAACTCGTGCGGGAAAAGTCTGATGCGTCCGGCTGCGTCGGGAATTTTCACCGCATCGAGCATTCTCGCGCTTTCGGCCACCGCCTCGGCCTTGCCCATTCCCCTGTGATGGGTCAGCACCTCGGCCATCTGGTCCGATACCCGCATGTAAGGGTTGAGCGAGGTCATGGGATCTTGAAAGATCATCGCGATCCGGTTGGCGCGGATCGGATTGATGACCGATGCGGGCACGTTGAGTATTTCCTGCCCGGCGAACCTGATGGAGCCACGCGCGCGCCCGTTCCTGGCCAACAGCCCCATGATGGAAAAGGCAAGCTGGCTCTTGCCAGACCCGCTTTCGCCGACGATTCCCAGCGTCTCACCCTTGTCGAGCGCAAGGCTGACACCGTTGACGGCGTTCACCTCGCCGTCGTTGGTGGCAAAGCTGACGCCGAGGTCGTCTATTTCCAGCAAGGCCATCTCAGCGATCCTTCGGGTCGAGCGCGTCGCGCAGCCCATCACCGACAAAGAAGAACCCGAACAGGGTGATGATGAAGAAGAACAGCGGAAAGGCCAGTTGCCAGAGCGTGCCATAATTCATCGTGCTCGCCCCTTCTGAAATGAGCGCCCCCCAGCTTGTCAGCGGCTCCTGCACGCCTAGGCCCAGAAAACTGATGAAGCTTTCCGTCAGGATCATCAAGGGCACCAGCAGCGTCGCATAAACGGCGACAATCCCCAAGAGATTGGGCACGATATGGCGCCGGATTATGGTGAAGGGGGCCACACCCGTCGCCTCGGCGGCCTCGATGAATTCCTTGCGGCGCAGGCTCAGGGTCTGGCCGCGCACGATCCGGCTCATGTCGAGCCAGGAAATCAACCCGATACCGACAAAAAGCATGGTGATCGACCGGCCGAAGACGACCAGCAGCAGGATCAGCACGAACATGTAGGGAATGGCCATCAGGATATCGACCGTCCGCATCATGATGTTGTCGACCCGCCCGCCGGTATACCCGGCGATGGCACCGTAAAGCGTGCCGGCTATGACGGCGATGGCAGAGCCGACAATCCCGACCATCAGCGAAATGCGCGTGCCCTGCACCGTACGGGCGAACAGATCGCGACCCAGATCGTCGGTGCCGAAAAAATGCCCGTTCGCCAGCGACGGGCCGCCTGCGTCGCGCACATTGCCCATCACGGAAAAGTCCAATTCCTCGTTGGACCATTGCGCGGCGAAGTTCCCAAAAAGCGCGAATAATGCAACCAGTACGAGGATGATCAACCCCCCCACAGCGGCTTTGTTGCGCAAGAAACGTTTGCGCGCGTCGGCCCAGAGTGACCGGCCCTTGACTTCTTCTTCCACCAGGCGGTCGCTGAGGTTCTGCATTTTCGTCTTGTCAATGACCATCGCTCAGTACCGGATCTTTGGGTCGATCCAGGCGTAAAGGATATCGACCAGAAGGTTGAACAATACCGTCAACGTACCGACAAGAATGGTGACGCCCATCATCACCGCATAGTCGCGGTTGAGTGCTGAATCGACGAATGCCTTGCCGATCCCGCCGGTGGAAAAATAGATGTCGACCACGACCGAGCCGGTGATCATCGTCACGAATGTCGGCCCCAGATAGGAGATCACCGGCAATAGCGCGGGTTTCAGCGCGTGGCGCAAGATGACCTTGCGTTCCGGCAGCCCCTTGGCACGGGCCGTCCGGATATGGTTTGAATTCAGCACTTCCAGCATCGACGAACGGGTAATACGGGCAATCGAGGCCATGAAGGATGTCGACAAGGCGATGATGGGCATGACCAGATACTGCCATTGGCCGCCTTCCCATCCGCCGCCGGGCAGCCAGCGCAGCCACAGCGTGAAGGTCAGCAGCAAGATTGGCGCCATGACGAAATTGGGCAGCACCTGTGCGCCGATGGAAACCCCCACCGCCAGATAGTCCAGCCAGCTGTTGTGAAAGATCGCGGCAAGCACGCCAAGCGTGACACCGACAGTGACCGCGACAACAAAAGAAATACCGCCGTAGGTCAGCGTGACCGGGAAGCCCTGGGCGATGATTTCGTTGACGGTACGGTCCTTGTAGATGAACGAGGGACCAAAATCGAAAGCGCTGATGAGCCCCCGGATATAACTGGCCATCTGCCGCCAGAGCGGTTGATCCAGCCCGTATTTCGCCTCCAGATTGGCCAGCACCTGCGGGGGCAGGGCACGTTCCTGGGTGAAAGGGCCGCCCGGCGCGGCATGCATCAGCAAAAACGAGAATATGATGAGCACAAGAAGCGTCGGTACTGCAATGGCAAGTCGCTTGGCAATATAGGTGAACATGTG
Source organism: Paracoccaceae bacterium (assembly GCA_020446815.1). Lineage (GTDB taxonomy): Bacteria > Pseudomonadota > Alphaproteobacteria > Rhodobacterales > Rhodobacteraceae > Albidovulum. The sequence goes on along the minus strand of JAGRDY010000028.1, from coordinate 3,693 downwards.
CGAGTTCCCGACTGCGCTGGGCGAGGGCGCGCCCGCAAGGACGCGCCCCTTCGCCGGTTAGTTGGCGACGCGGTACATGTCTTTCAGGTACCAGTTCTGCATCAGGTTGTTCAGGCTCATCCCGCGCATGTCGGGCTTGATCATTTCAACCTTGGTGTACTGGTAGATCGGCGCGAAAGGCATCTGATCGGCGAGGATCTGCTCGGCCTTCTTGTACATCGGCGCCGGGTCGGCTGCCGTCTTCGAGTCCTTCATCAGCTTGTCATACTCTTCCGAGAAGAACTTGCCGTTGTTGTGCCCCGAATAAGATGTGAACAGGTCCAGATAGGTGGAAGCTTCGTTGTAATCGCCGCACCATGCATAGCGCGCGATCTCGAAGTCCTGGTTCTGCATCTTGTCGGTATGGACTTTCCATTCCATGTTGTTGGGGGTCATCTCGACGCCCACGGCTTTCCAGAATTGCTGAACGGCAATCGCGATTTTCTTGTGCGATTCCGATGTGTTGTAGTTCAGCGTCAACTTTAGCGGATGGTCCGGCCCATAGCCGGCCGCCGCCAGCAGTTCCTTGGCCTTCGCGGTGCGCTCTGCCTGGGTCCAGTGCGCATAGTCGATATCGGGCATCTCGAACCCGGCGGTGGCGGCATGTGTCCAGTTGTAGGACGGTGCCTGCCCGCCTTGCAGGATGTTGTTGACGATGATGTCACGGTCGATCGCATAGGAAAGCGCCTTGCGGACATTCACATCCTTGAGCGCCGCCGGGCCTTTGTCCTTGTCGAGGTTGAACATGTAGATATACGAACACGACTGCGGAACCGAAATCGCCTCATCGGGGTATTCGGCCTTCAGTTGGGGGTAACGGCCCGCCGGGATCTGTACGCGATCAAGCTCGCCGGCCAGGTAACGCGTGAGCGCGGCATCATTGTCGTTGATGGTCAGTGCCGTAACGTGCTGAAGGATCGTGTGTTCGTTGTCCCAGTAAAGCGGGTTGGGCTCCATGACCACCTTTTCGCCCAGAATATGCTCCTTGAGCAAATAGGCTCCGTTGCCGACCAGCTTGCCCGGCTCGGTCCATTTGTCGCCGTACTTTTCGATGACCTTCTGATTGACCGGAAAGACCGACGCATGGGTGGTCATCGACGGGAAATAGGGCAAAGGTGCGGTGATCTTTACTTCAAAGGTATGATCGTCGACGGCGCGAACGCCCAGTTCGTCAACCGGTTTTTCACCGGCGATGACCTCGGCCGCATTCGCCACCTGCATCAGTTCGATATACCAGGCATATTCCGAAGCGGTCGCCGGATCGGCCAGGCGCCTCCAGGCATAAACAAAGTCGTTGGCGGTAACCGGGTCGCCATTCGACCATTTGGCATTGTCGCGCAGATGGAAGGTATAGGTGGTCTTGTCGTCGGAAAGCTCATACCCCGTGGCCACGCCGGGAACCAGGCCGCCGTTCTGGTCCTCGTTCATCAGGCCTTCGAAAAGCGAGCGCAGCACACCCGAGCCTTCGACATCGGTGTTGATCTGCGGGTCCATCGACTTGATTGCGTCAAGAAGCCAGTAGGTATAATCCTGGTTTTCCGCAAGCGTGTCGCCAGGTGCCACGATGGCGGCCACGGACGGAAGCGCCATACCAAGGCTGAGGATGGTAGAAAGAAGAAGCTTGTTCATTGAATGAACCCCCTGTTGCTTTTGATTCAATTCGACCGCCAGAACCGGCGGTTGGTATAAGGAAACTACCGCGAGCGCCACATGGCACAAGACAATTATGCAAGGGTGATTGCCGGAAGCCACGTCAACTTGCCGGTGAAAACAGACATAATGTCGTCATCGAGTACGGTTTTTGGTGTCTGAAAGTCCCGGCGTGACAGGACCGGTGCCGAAAATGGCAATGATATTGGCAGTTTGTATCGAAGGCAGCGGACGGCGCGTGAATTTGCCAGCCGCGGCCAGGATTCGGGCGCGCTGACGGAAGAATGCCGCCTGGCACCTGCCGGGCGGCATTCGTCGATTGGTGGGGTCGTCGGCGATCGGGTCGCGGCGATTCAGTTCGTACAGGGAATCTCGGTCTCGATGATCTCACCGCCCTTGTTGGTGCGGATCGTGCAGACGCGTTCCGGCTCGATCTCCGGTGCGGCAACCTCTTCCACGATCCCCAGAAGGCTGTTGCGGTCAATCTCGATGGCGTCGATCTGGGCGACATCACCGGCACCAACCAGTGACAGCGTCAGGCGCCCGGTCTGCTGGGCAAGCGCGAGAGACGCAACCTGTTGCGGTTTGCCCTCGATGGTGACGGTGCGCGCAACCAGCGTTTCCTCGGAACGATCCGCATCGGCGCTTTGATCGATGGCGATCAGTTTGACCGCCTGATCGATCAGCTTGGTGGTTTCCTGACCACCCGCGTTGCCCGTCCAGTAGACATCCACGCGGTCGCCCGGGCGCAGGAAGCCCGAAACGCCCGACGACACGTCGACGTTGATGGTGAAGGCCCGCATCCCCGGCGAAAGGTTGGCATTGATGCCTGCGTCGACCCCGGGCTCCGTCACTTTTGCCGACAGCAGGGGCTCATACACTTCCAGGCTTCGCAATGCGGCACGCGGCCGTGTCTCGCCTTCCCAGAAAACAGGTTTGATTGCCGGATCACCGCCTTGCGGCGCAACGACCGCGTTGAAGGCACCAGCCGGAACCTTGTCTGCCTGCCATTTGATCACTTCGAGATCGGCGCGGGTCAGGCGATCGCCGTATTTCAGAGCCTTGCCGGCGACGACGACATCGACAAGCTTGGGCGCATTCGCCTGCTCAACGGCCAGCCGATCTGCTTCGGCCTGTGCCTGTTCGACATAATCTTGCACCATGTAGACAGCAAAACCGGCCAGACCCAGCCCCACAATCAAAACCAAACCGAAAACCAACCGCATGCCGTGTCCTTTCATCAATGAGGCTGCGGCGCCGGAGCAACGCCCGAAACGCAAAGCCACCTCGTCGTATTCAGATATGATCAGCGAATGCGGCTAAATGGTGGTTAAAGAGCGCCCAACCGATGGAATTTGCCGAATTCGGAAACATATCGAACTGGAAGCGATCCTAAAGACAGAAATAACGCCCCTAAAGGGGCGCTTTGTGGCATGGGCGCATTCTTGCTGACCGGGCAGTCGCCCGTCGGGCGGCTGTCAGAACGTCGAGATGATCGCCTGGCTGCTCAGATGGTCTTCGACCTTCTGCCCGACGCTTGACATATTGCCTTGCAGCCCAGCCATGGCGACAGCCAGCAAAGAGCACACGGCGGCAGTGAGAACCACCCAGTCAACTGTCACTGCACCGTCTTCTGCGGTGGTGTAAGCGGTTGTCATCGTCCACATGTTCATGTTTTGCTCCGATGTGACGCGAGACTGACTATTGGCACAATCCCGAGATAAAGAATTTTGAAGTCCTGAAAATCACTATGGGAAGCTTCGTGTCATGATTTGGGCAGACATTGGTCAAATTTGCGCGTTCTTGCCGCAAATCAGGAACAATCGGTCAGCCCAATGGAAACAACGGGCCAGATAAGCGAAAACCGCGCCCCCCAGGGGACGCGGCTTGAAAATCGTGGTCCGCGGATCGTTCAGAACGTGCTGACGATGGTCTGGCTGGACAGGTGGTTGTTGATCTTCGTGGTCAGCGAGCCGGTGCCCTTCTTGACGGCGGCAAGGGCGG